>NZ_NQOG01000018.1 GCF_002270485.1 Anaerostipes hominis (ex Lee et al. 2021)
CAAGTTTTACTGCCTGTACTTTGTATTCATGGTCATATTTACGTGCCACTTTGAATACCTCCTTATTCTCTTGGTTTTATTATGAAATCCTTGAGAATAAACTGTCAACTTTTTTTATACCACACCATCTTGACATATCCTTGACAATGACCGTTGCCACGTTTCCGGCTTCAATTTCCGCAATCATACGGTTAAAATTTGGTCTGTCAAACGTCACTCCCGATACTCCATCGTCAATGAAGAAAACGGGATTGGAAAAGCCGTTGTCCGCCGCATATTTGGAAAGGACTGCTTTCTGGTTCACAATGCTGTTGCTGTCGCCCTCTAACGTATCTTCCTGCGAAAGACGGGCGTATAATGCTGTTGTCTGTCCGGGCTTATTTGTATTTGCTGTCATGTGTTCATTCCTCCTGTAATGAACGCCCGACAAACAGTAGTGCTGTACTTATTATACATCGCCTATCCCTGTTTGTCATTGGGCGTTTTGACGGTTTCCGATTTTATGAGCCGTATCATCTTATCCCGTAGCCGTTCCGAGCCGCCGCAGGAGGTAGACACTTCATAGTATGTGCCGCCGATTTTGTAGCAGACGGTTTCCTCTGTCGGTTTCCTGTTCTGCGGTACAAATTCACTGTCCTTGATTTCAATATCCCATTCCATTCTTTTCCCTTCCCTTCCGTATTTATTAAAGTGAGAAGTTTCGGAGCAAGCATAGGAAAAGGGTACCCTTTTCCGTAAATCTGCCCGTTTTCGCCTGCGTCTTGCGGACAGATTCTGCTTGTTGGGAAGAATCCCAAACCCTCTTGAAAATCCTCTCACTACCTACAACACCGCACAGAGCGAAAATGACGGAGTTTTGAGAGAAATTTTTCAAAAAGTTTTCCTTATGCCCTACTACGGGAAAGTTTGGAAAATGCCAAATGAAAACAAAATTTTTATGAGTTGAAAGAAAATTTTTAATGCGGTAGAGTTTACAAAAGAGGACAGAAAAAGCGAGGAAAAAAATCTTATCTTCGGGTATGATTTTCACGAGGAGGTTAAAAATGGAGTGGTTGAAAAATTTAAGCAATGCTATAGAGTATATAGAGGAAAATCTTGATAAAGAAATTTCTGTAGACACCGCCGCCAGTATCGCGTGTTGCTCAACCTATTACTTTCAACGTATGTTTTCCTATGTTGCGGGTATCTCATTGGCAGAATATATCCGTAAGCGCAGGATGTCACAGGCGGCTTTTGAATTGCAGAGGACAGACAGAAAGGTAATAGATATTGCGCTAAAATATGGGTACAATTCCCCGACATCGTTTAACCGGGCATTTCAAAACGTTCATGGAATTGCACCGGCTGCGGCTAAGAATAATGGAATTACCCTAAATTCATACCCACCCATAAGGTTCTCTGTAGCAGTTACAGGAGGAGATGCTATGCCATACCACATTGAGGAAAAATGTCCTATGCGTATGATTGGGGTTCGGATGCCTTTAGTTGATGATGTAGAAGTCAATATGCAGAATATTCCCGGATTCTGGAAACAGACATTATACACAGAGCATTTTAAACAATTATGCAGTTTTCACCAAAATGAACCAAAGGGTATTTTAGGCGTTACAGCATATCAAGACCCGGACAATATTTTTTACTATATCGCGGTTTCAACGGATACCGCTGTTCCTTATGGAATGGCAGAATTTGAAATCCCGGCAGCAACATGGGTTGTTTTTGAAAACACCGGACGTTTTAAAGAAAATGTGCAGAGCGTATTCCGGCGTTTTTACTCTGAATGGCTTCCGTTTTCGGGATATGAATATGCAGGGCTTCCCGATATTGAAGTATATCCGATTGTTGCAGAAGCGCCAGTCTGCGGTCATTCGGAAGTATGGATTGCAATAAAGAAGTAGAAGGAGAGAGAAATGTATCATTTAAGGTTAAAGGGCGAACATTACCAAATGGGAGTAAAAAGAGGATTGATTTTTCAAAAAGCAAAAATGGCTTTCCCACTTCACCTTGACAAGTTTCAGATAGAACATGGAAAAGCAAGTGAAAAAATTCTAAAAGAGTTTTTCCCTGAAGTATGCGAAGAAATACTGGGAATCAGCGATACGATGGGAATAGATTATTTACCATTTGCTTCATGGATGCTGTGTATGGGGTGCTGTATGTATAATTTAGAAGAAAACATACCTGTTGAAATCCGTGGATGCACAGCATTTGCTTTTTCAAAAAATGGCAGAATCATATATGGGCGAAATAATGATTTGCCGCCATATCTGCGCGACGGGAGCAAGAGCGAAATCTATGCTCCGGCAGACGGAAACCGCTTTAACATTACCACATCTTCGTTTGTCAATGGAGAAGAGGGGCTGAACGAGCATGGGTTAGCTGTTGCCATGACGTTTGTTATGACTGGGCTTGAAAAAATACAGGCGGGATTTAACTCGTGTTTTGTTGTTCGGTATTTACTTGAAAAAGCGGACAGCACGGAAGCGGCAATTTCTTTGCTTATGCCATTACCGATTGCTTCAAACTGTAATATCCTGCTTGCAGATAGAAGCGGCAATATGGTAGTTGTTGAGTGTACTCCTACTGCTAAAAGAATCAGAAAACCAGAGATGTTTAAAAATGGCAAAATTGTTTGCACAGTAAACAGTTTTACCTCTGATGAAATGAAACAATATGATGATGCGAATGGAAATGATTATGATTCTGCAAAACGTTATGGAGTAGTTATGGACAGCTTTTCGCATTGCATTACGGATGATGTCATTGAAACAACCAAACTGCTTTTAAAAGGGGAATATGGATTTATGTGTCAGTATGACAATGAGCCGGATTTTGAAACGGTCTGGAGTTCCATATTTGATTTAAGAAGTCTGGTTATTTTCCGGGCAGAGGGTGACCCAAGAAAGAAAAAATTTATTGCCGATAGCAGACTGCATGATATTGTATCAGAAAAATAAAAAATCTGTTTTCACATACCTGCCACACAATGGTATTGCCATAAATGGCAAAAGAAAAAAAGCCGTTGTCAGCAGGAGTATTAGTGCGCTTCCATTCTTTTGTGGCAGTATTTGAGAAATCAAAACCGCCATTTCTTTATATCTCCAATAGGGCTGTGCTATTTCTTACAATGATAGCGGCGGATAGAGGTAACCACTATGAAACATGCACTATATATACAGAATCCCACAATCTTTAAGCTGTTAAAAAAATCTCGTCCACCGCCGGGGAGTATTTTGCTTATGAATATGAACTGTCAATTCATTTAATATGTTATCATAACTCTATGTTGTATCAGATACCCATGCAATTTATCCTGCATGGGATTTTTTTGTCCTTTTATATAGGGAGAAAGGTAGGTAATATGAAATACTCTGAACAATTTATAGAGCATATCTAATATGCTTTTAGCGGATTCTGTAAAATTGTCCTGTGCCATGAAGCAATTAACGCTGGCGGGATTTGAAGCGGAAAGAAGCAAAGGAAATATCCCTTAACTATCTGATGTCGGAAAGATTTTTTGAACCGTCTGCTATGGATAGTTACTTTGAAAAGCTGGACAAGCCGACCGCATTTCTTGTGTTTGGGAAAGAAATTATCGTTGATAATGAACAGTTAGCGACGGCATTGTCAAGATTACCGAAATTACGGCGTGAAGTCCTGTTGCTTTATTACTTTGTCGGCTATCGTGATGAAGCAATCGGCAGACTGTACGGGCGTTGCAGAAGCACGATAAACAGCAGGCGAAATATTGCGCTTAAACAGTTACGAAAAGAATGGGAGAAACTGGAACATGAGAAACAAAAAACTGATACCTTTTGAAATAATCGAAAAAGCGGTTGCCGGAGAACCGGAAGCAGTAGACGCAGTATTACGGTATTACACAGGATACATCAAGTATCTGTCTATGTATAAGGGACATATCAATGACGACACGCAGGACAGGCTAAAGGCAAAACTGGTTGAAGCTATATTGAAATTTCGCTTCGACCGTTAGGAAGTAGCAAAGACAGGAAAAGCTGTCAAGAGGACGAAATCAGTAAACTGCTTTCGCCCTCAATTTATTATGGGGGTTGTTACGCAATAGGAGTTATTTTGTCCTTGATTTATGCGGATTTGCGAGTGTTAAAATGACGGGGCAAAGGTTTTATATGTCTGCCCTCAAAAACGGCTTTCTATGGCGTAACAAAAAAGCAGAGAACCGACCACTAAAGAAAGTGATATATTCTCTGCTTTTGTTTGCACCCTGTCTGTCAGCGTTATGGATAAGTTGTTATAATACTTCCTTATCACTATTAACCCTTGTATCATGGGGCTTTGCGGGCGCGGTTTTGACCGGGCAAGGGAAATTAACCCCACAAAAACACCGTCCTACCGCGTGACACCCCCCCCATCGGCAAGCAGACTGTCGAGCTGCCGCCGCCCGGTAGATTTTTCCGTTTCCTCATTTGGGAAAAAGAACTGGTCCACCGACACATCTAAAAAGGTGACAAGCTCATAAAAGATTTGTAGGCTTGGGTGCTGTCCGCTGTTCTCAATGGACGCGATATAGCGCGGCGCAATGTTCAGTCTGTCCGTTAACTGGTTGCGCGAGATACCCTTTGCCTTTCGTGCTTCTTTTATGGCTTGCCCGAAAGCCTTAAAATCATACTTCACTTTGTCCTGCTTCATATTTTTCACCCTACTACATTTTACCGTTCACCTTTCCTTTTTGAATATGATTACACATATCATAGTGCTGATTAGAATAGAACATGGTATTTGCAGGTAATATGTTGATATTTTGAGGTCAAACATTTATAATGATACATAGAAAGTTTCGATTAGAGGTGATTAACATTTTAAATATTACCCGTTATGCAATTAAAAATGAATGTCTTATTCCGTGGGTGAAATTTTTTTGGCACATTGAAGCCGCGAATGCAGACATACACTATAAACTTCTTCCAACGGATTGTATTGATGTTATATTGAATTTGGCTGATGATGTGGTATATGAAACAGAATGTAATAAAATAATAGCACCCCCTTTTCATATCAATGGACTACGTAGCAAGTACAGTTTTATCCATCAAGAAAAAACCATTAGTATTTTTGGTATATCATTTTATCCTCATGGGCTATATCCCTTTGTGCATAAATCACTTAAGGAAGTTCAAAACAAAGTGGTTGATCTAAATGGGCTTTCATACAGTTTAGGAGAAAAGTTAAAAAAAGCAGTCAGTAATGATACTACTGAAAAAATAATAGCTGAAATCGAAAATACTTTGATTCAGGAGTTATCTATAAAGCAAGATTTTGTGGATAAAGCACAGCTAATATCAGATTTTATAACAATTAGCGATGATATATCTATCAAATCCTTTTGTTATGAACGGTCAATAAACATAAAAACTTTTGAGAGAATGTTTTTAAATTATACGGGCTATACTCCGAAAATTTTGCGTCGTATAAAACGTTTCCAGAATACATGTAATCAATTAGTACATCAACATATTAGTTTAACCGATATTACTTACGATAATAATTTTACTGACCAATCATATTTTATAAAAGAGTTTACACGATTTTCGGGAACAGCACCACGCACCTTTCAGACAGAGAAAGCTACTGTAAAAGAGAATGTTAAATACAAATACCTATGACCAGTCGATTTTCTACTATATCTCTTGTTTTATTTCATGTAGACTATGAAAAAAACAGGAGGTATTTTTTATGTCTATTACAACGGAAATCGTAACAATGAAAGCTTCACAGGAGGTAACAAAAGACAGCTTCATCAGCATTGTGGACTCGCTTGAAAAGGACTATCATTCAAAGCAACAGGGTTTTATTGACACGGAGCTTCTCTACAACGAAGAAAACAGGGAATGGACTATGATACAGCAT
Source organism: Anaerostipes hominis (ex Lee et al. 2021) (assembly GCF_002270485.1). Lineage (GTDB taxonomy): Bacteria > Bacillota > Clostridia > Lachnospirales > Lachnospiraceae > Anaerostipes > Anaerostipes hominis. Next base: position 5,887 of record NZ_NQOG01000018.1, read on the forward strand.
TGGGCTTCAATGGAAGAACTCAAGGCTGCTTCTGATAAAATGTTTCAAGATGAGGGAGCAGCCCCTTTTGTAAAAGCACTTGACGCTGCAAGTGTCAAAATGAGCATATTACCACAAATGAAAAAATGGGGATAAAAAAGTGAAAAAGTTTGAATATCAAATTGAAAAGGTAACAGGGCATTGTTCATGTGGATATAAGGTAGGGGACGTATTTCAATGTGAGGGTATGAATACTCCCTGTACTCCATTTTGTGGAGGTGCTTACATGGCTTTGTTTCCTATTCAAGTCGCCCTACACAATGGAGCTACCTTTAATTTTGAAGAAAACCCAAAGTCAAAAGGAAATTTGGCTTGTCCTGATAATGGGTATGTTGTTTTCAAAGTTACTCTGATTGAGGACTAGTTATTTAAGTGAAAATTTGAAACGGAATACAACGGAACGCCCAAACAAAATAAAGCGAGCCTAACGGCGGTTTTGACATAACAATCAAAGCCGCCGTTTTCTTTTTCAAAAATAGGAATATGGAGGGTGTGTTAAAGTCGCCCTTGTTTAAGGATACGGCGGTATCAAGGGGGTATCGCCATGATGCTTTTGTATCGACATAATCCGACAACATTTTTATCAGAAAAAGCCCGCCCACCGCCACGGAATATTCCGGCTTCATAGATGATTACACACATCATTATAATACTGTTTATATTTCATTACTCCTTCTTCTGTTATCTGATATATAGAAACTTATTAGTTTGTGGCGGTAATTGGTGATATTAGGGAGTCGAGAAAATTAGGATCAAGAATTACTTTAAGAGATGAATTTCAAGGGCTTTTATCACACGGAAAAAATCTTGTAAATATTGTTCAGGAAATAAAAATGAGACTGTATCCTGTAGAAATTCGGTTTGGTATTGGTATATAACGACAGAGATAAATACGGATATGGCATTGGGAGCAGATGGACCGGCATATTATTATGCCAGAAATGCAATAAATCTGTTAAAAGAAAACGAAAAGAAAAATAAGAAAGTGATTTCAGATATATATATTGAAGCCGAAAATAAAAAAGAAGTGATGCTGATAAATACAATTTTTGAATTAATAAAGGTTATTGAACAAGATTGGACAGAAAAACAAAGAGTTATTATTTGTGATATGATTGAAAATAAAGATACACAGAAAAATATTGCTATACGCAATGGAGTTACACAGCCATCTGTTAATAAGATGTTATCGAAAGGAAATTATTACGTATATGATAAAGCAGTCAGAAGTACGAGTGAAGTGTTAGGAGAATATATAAGATAATGAAAGAATTATTATGACAATTTTAATTTCGGTAGATCAGTATTCAGCTGTAGGATTAGTTCTTACAGCAAAATCCATTGCTCGTTATGATAAAATATCTAAAGATCAGATATTTGCAGAATACTACTTGCTGGGTACTTTGTTGAGTGCAATATGTTCAATTGTTGTTGCGACTTTGATATAAGCAAAAGGTATTTTTGTTTACCTATGATATAGTATGATAAAATTTGGTTATGGAACAACCGTGTTACAGGGTGGTTTGACCTTCATACATTTGATCAGTCATTAGCTATGCATAGAAAAACCACCCTTGAGAACTTTGGCAAGTAATAGGGTGGATTTTCTGCCTTTATTATTAGGTCAAACCGCTTTGAACGGTTGTTCCTTTTTCGGCTTAAAATATACCACTAATTTGAAAGTTTGTAAAGAATTCATTTTTGATGAAGATGAAACACAATACCTTAATTGATCATATAAATCATGTTAGAAATATCTTCAGAAGCCATCTGAAACTTCGACTTTTCAATTAGGATGTTTGTCCCTGTCATAATATAGGAGGGCATCAGTCGTATATTTTTATAGTAAATTTCGCTGTGGCGCAGTTTGTATGTTGAAACAGCAGGAATTGCATTCCTTTTCGTTGTTTTTTTAGCGATCATGTTCATTGCTTTTTTTGCCACATCCCCCATCAGCATGACTACCTGGACATTAGGAAATAAGGACAGCTCCTTCTCAAGAAAGGGCAGGCTTTCTTCGATCATGCTTCTTTCAACGGAAGTGTGAGATTTTGGTTTCTTTACTGCATTTGTAATATAGATCCCCAAGTCCAGCAGCTCTTTTGCTGTTTTCACTGCTATCCCTGCGTTGTGGAAAAGAGAAATAGCGGCAGAAAGATATTCTCCCTCCTGTTTTCCATAAAAATCGTTATCAGGATCTTGGGGAACGACTTCATTAATAAGTACAGCTTTGATATTCTCCGGGACAACATCAACGTCATTGAAATAAAAATTACTGCCCGAAGCATCTATGGTTTGCAAACTTTTTTTTATATTCATAATCCCGCTCCTTTGTGATGGTTTAGAGCTTTTTCACACCGCTCTATGATTTCTTCTTTTAAGCTTATCGGGTGTACAATTTCAACATTCTCTCCGAAAGATAATAACATTTCGTACAGCCATTCGTTCCGGGGCAGCGACGCCTTTACAACAATCTGTTTATCGTTTTGTATTATCGCCTCTTCACTGAAAATATCTAAAACTCTATGCCCCATGTTCAGTGGAAAGCGAAGTTCTATTTCGCATAATACTTCCATATCCTCAGGCAGCGGCAAAATTCTTGAACTGTCATCAGAAATTTCATCAAACATAATTTCTGTGAGCTCTAGCTTTCTCATTCTTGAGATACGGAATAATCTGTAATCTTTTCTTTTGCAGCAAAATCCAAACAAATACCACGACCTGTCTTTATACAATAATTTTATCGGACGGCACCGCCTTTCACTGATATCTCCTTTGGAGTTATAATAACAAAATATAATTTCCTGTCTTTTTAAAACAGAGGTTTTCAGCAGAGAAAATATTTCGCTTTCTTTTTGAACGCAGGCTCCCCAGCGAGAAAAATCAATTTCAATCCAGTCTGTATTTGTCTGCTTAAAAAGAGCACGTAATTTTTCTAATGTACTTTCATGATCGGAATACCGGGCAGCGGATAAGCTTTGCAGACCGATTAAGATATCCTGAATATCAGACTCAGACAGCAAGGCTTTGCTGATTATAAAATCATCATACAGTTTAATACCGCCGTCCCTTCCGGCAGCGGCATATACTGGGATTCCTGCACTGCTCATTACATCAATATCGCGGTAAATGGTTCTCACAGATACTTCAAACTTTGAGGCCAGTTCAGGTGCAGTTGCCTGTCCTTTTTCCAACAGATAGTAAATAATTTTGAATAAGCGGCTTTCGTGCAATCGTTTCACCTCCTTGTCCCCTATTATATCAGAAAAACCCTGACAACGTGTGTCAGGATAAAAATGGATGTTGACAATATCAATGTCAGAGACTATAATAAATAAAAATGAGAAATGAAATGAGGTGTCTTGGTGTTACGGGTTTCTGGAATGAGCATTGCAGAAAAATAAAATATTGATCAGGAAGGACAGGTATGGATATGCCGGTCTGTCTTTTGTCAGCCTGCCTATAACTGCAGTCTGATCTGATATTTTGCCTTACGAACCCGTTTCATACGCTTTATATAGATGGAAAGAGATGTTGGAACATAGCTGTAATGCTGTGTTTTTTTATTATTTTAATTTAGACTTCTTTCGTCAGAAGATCACAGGGAATGTACCGGTTTCCGGGCAATGTATCTGTGATCTTTATTTTATTTCAAGAAAATGTAATTTTGATATTATAGGCATAATTCTGTCTTGACTGAGAAAGGAATCTATTATGAAAAATGAATCATTAAAGACATTAGGTTATTATCAGATATTAGAGCAGCTCAAAGACTATGCATTTTCTGCGGGTGCAAAGGAACGGATCGGCCGGATGCGGCCTTTACTGTCTGAACTGAAACTGAGGAAGTATATAAATGACACATCCCAGGCCAAAGGAATGGTGGAGGCGTATGGAACACCACCTCTTCCGGCCATGGACCATATGGATGAATATATTAAAAAAGCAGCTGCGGGGGCATTGCTCCTGCCGGAAGAACTGGAAGAATTGTGTATGTTTTTAAATTCTGTCGGACGGCTGAAGATCTACCTTGGAAAAGGGGAGGATGAAAAAATCAGCCTGGCCTTTTATAATCAGAATTTAGAATCCCTGGATGACTTGAAAGAAGAGATCAGGCGATGTATCAGGAATGGAAGAGTAGATGACTATGCATCACCGTACCTGAAAGACATCCGAAAGCAGATTGTTTTGCTCAGTGAGAAAATCGGAGAGAAAGCTGAAAAAGCACTGAAGGCAAATAAAGCTTATATAAGCGATGCATTTGTTGTGAAGAGAAACGGAAGGTATTGTATTCCTGTACGTAAAAAATGCAGAAATATGGTTTTGGGAAGCGCAGTTGACCAGTCTTCCACCGGTGCCACTATATTTGTGGAGCCTGCTTCGGTTGCAGGGCTCAGAGAGGAACTGGAACTTTATCAGATTGAGGAGGATTCGGAAGAAAGAAGAATCCTTTACAGCCTGACGAGCCTGGCAGCCCAGAACGAGGAAGCTTTGAAAGAAGATATTCGCGTGATCGAAAAGCTTGACTTTATATTTGCCAAGGGACGCCTGAGTCTTCACATGGATGCAGTTGAACCTGAAATCAATACAGAGCATTATATCAGGCTGAAGAAAGCCAGGCATCCAATGCTGTCAGGAGATACCTGCGTGCCATTAGACTTTGAAATAGGCAGAGAAAACCGTGGAGTCATCATAACAGGACCAAATACAGGAGGAAAAACGGTTGCAATTAAGACTGTCGCCTTAATGAGCGCGATGGCATGCTCCGGGCTTCATGTTCCCTGTGAGCGTGCAGAGATCTGCATGCAAAATGAAATCCTCTGTGATATTGGGGACGGACAGAATATTTCTGATAACCTGTCTACCTTTTCAGCCCACATCAAGAATGTTCTGGAAATATTAAAAAGAAGTCAGAAAGACAGTCTTGTAATATTGGATGAACTCGGTTCTGGGACCGACCCGGCGGAAGGGATGGGAATTGCTGTGGCGATCCTTGAAGAATTGAGGAACAGCGGGGCATTATTCCTGGTGACTACTCATTATCCGGAAGTAAAAGAATACGCTGACCGGTATCCGGAAGTGGTGAATGCAAGAATGGAGTTTGACAGGGAAACTCTGAAGCCCTTGTACCGGCTGAAGGTAGGCGAGGCGGGAGAGAGCTGCGCCCTCTACATTGCAAAGCGGCTTGGTTTCCCGGGGAAAATGCTCAGTGCTGCAGCCAGAGAGGCGTACGGAGATAAAAGCGAGGCTGTCATAGACAGTTTGCAGCTAACAGATACACAGGAGAGACTGCGGAGGGAAAAAGCCCCGTCCATTCAAAAGACAGAGAAGAAAAAGGAAACTAAAATAAGAAAATTTGTTACCGGGGACAGTGTGACAGTCCTGCCGGAAGGAGAGATCGGGATTGTAGTGAAGCCTGCCGATGAAAACGGTCAGGTGTTGGTACAGATTAAGAAAGAAAAGAAGTTCTGCAGCCATAAACGCCTGAAACTAAAAGTAGCAGCAACAGAACTATATCCCGAGGACTATGATTTTTCCATTATTTTTGATACAGTAGAAAACAGAAAGGCAAGACATAAAATGGGGAAAGGCTTTCGGGAGGGCCTGGTCATAAAGACAGACGAATAGAGAAAAGAACAGGAGGAATTGAGAATGACAGAGAAGGAAAAAGCGGCTTTGGGAATGCTTTATAATGCAAACTATGATACTGATTTAAAGGAAGAGAGACTTGATTGTCAGGAGCTGTGTGCAGAATATAACCGGCTAATGCCGAAGGAATTGGAAAAAAGGACAGAACTCATGAAGAGGATTCTGGGAAAAACAGAGGGAGAATTCACAGTGGAGCAGCCGTTTTTTTGTGACTACGGCTATAATATTGAAGTTGGTGAGAGGTGTTTTCTGAACTATAACTGTACTATTTTAGACGGAGCCAAAGTTACATTTGGACACGATGTCTTCGTTGCGCCTAATTGTTCCTTTTATACAGCGGGACACCCCTTTGATATTAAACAGAGAAATGAGGGGCTTGAATACGCTTATCCGATCCATATAGGCAGCAATGTCTGGATCGGAGGAAATGTGACAGTGCTTCCCGGGGTGTCTGTCGGTGACGGCACGGTTATTGCTGCCGGAAGTGTTGTGACCAAGGATCTGCCCGCCGGGGTGCTGGCGGCCGGAAATCCATGCAAAATTATTCGGATGCTGTCTGAATAACAGAAAGGAGAAGCGGCGGGAAATGTGGTGCATATGACAGGCCTTATATTACAGCTGGAATACAGTGCAAGGATCCTTCTTGCAGCAGTCTGCGGAGCCTGTATTGGTTATGAGCGGACCAACAGGCTGAAAACAGCAGGTATCAGGACTCATGTAATCGTATCATTGGCCGCCGCACTGATGATGATCATCTCCAAGTATGGATTCAGTGACATTCTCGCTGTCCACAACGTAGGACTGGATCCGTCAAGGATTGCGGCAGGTGTCGTAACCGCCATCGGTTTTCTGGGTGCAGGAATTATCTTTGTGCATAATCAGAGTGTCAGCGGACTGACCACAGCAGCGGGCATCTGGGCTACTGTAGGAGTCGGTATGTCCGTAGGAGGCGGGCAGTATTTGATCGGGATTTTCAGCACGATCCTTCTGATCATCGTACAGTGGGTCCTGCACAGGGATTTCAAATGGATCAGGACGCCTACGGTGGAAGTAATTACCCTGAAGCTGCCCAACGGTCCTGATGCCGTGAAGATGATCCAGGAAACGATCAGGGAGGAATCCATAGAGATCCTGAACATCTCAGTTCAGAAGATAGGGAATGAGAGCATCAAGGTCAGACTGGATGTGAAACTGACGGACAGCTTTGATATGTACGATGCGATCCAGCGGCTGCTTGAAAATGAAAATATTGAATCTATTGATATTTGAAGGAGAAAGGGCCGGAAAGGGATAAAAAGTCATTTTACAGGAGTATTTATCTGCTGATTGTCAGAAATTTATAAGAAATTTGAAGCTTTTTTTTCTATATTGTATGATACCCTAATAGAAAGAAAAGGGGGTGGTTTTATGAGAAACCATAGGAACAGGAAGCTTCGGGATGGAATATTTAACGGCGTCTTTATTTTTTATCTGGCATTTCTGCTGGAAAATATTCTGTTTAAATATGTACAGCCGTGGCAGCTATTTCAGCATGGAAGATACTTTTCAAGATCTTTAAATTTAGTTCCGTTTCGGCAAATCATTGGTTCTTCAGGAATCGGTGACCTGAATATTTATGGGAATATCATTTTATTTGTCCCGCTGGGAATTTATCTGATGTTCTTTATAAAAAGAAGAAAAGCGGTCAAAAGTCTGCTGGCAGTCTTTGGCATCAGTTTGTTCTTTGAAGCTTTTCAGTATGCAGCAGCCATCGGAGCCACAGATATTGACGATATTATTTTAAACTGTGCCGGAGGAATTTTGGGAGTTATATGCTATAAAGTTCTGCTTTTTGTCTGCATGGGAAAGGAAGAGAAGGCAAAGACTGTGATTGCCTGTATTGCGGCCGTGGTCGGAATGATCACCGCAGTTCTTACAGGCTTGCTTATTGCCTTTAATTAAGGCTTTACAAGATATAAAAGATATTTTATACTCTAAATAAGAAAAAGAAATGAGGTGTGGAAGGATGATGATTATTTCTTGCTAAAATTAAAACGGCATAAGATGAGAAGGAGGTTTCCTTCTGGTTTTATGCGCTCTGCAAGAAAGATCATCCGAACTGCTTCTATATAGATTGATATTAGTGTACGCTTGGCGTGAGTGATATTTTTGTATGCGAACCTGCGGGGAGAGTCTTTCCTGCGGGTTTTTTGTTTTGTTAAAGATCTTATCACGGTCAGGAGGTACATTTATGTCTATGATTCAAATTTCAGATTTAACGTTTTCATATGATACCAGTTTTGATTATATCTTTGAGCATGTCTCATTTCAAATTGATACGGACTGGAAGCTTGGATTTACGGGAAGAAATGGAAGGGGGAAAACCACATTTTTAAAATTATTGATGGGAGAGTATGAGTATAGGGGCTCTATTGCGGCGAGTGTAAAATTTGATTATTTTCCGTATCCGGTAAAGGACCCGACGGCGCTCACAGTGGATGTGCTGGAGTCTGTGGACCCGCAATATGAACTTTGGAAGGTCATGAAAGAGATGTCACAGCTGGGTGTTCCGGATGAAGTCCTGTACCGTCCATTCCAAACGTTATCAAACGGAGAGCAGACGAAAGTGCTGCTGGCTGTTTTGTTTGGCAAAGAAAACAATTTTCTGCTGATCGATGAGCCTACCAATCACCTGGATGCCGAGGCCAGAAGAAAGGTAGGAGCGTATTTAAACTCCAAGAAAGGATTTATTCTTGTATCCCATGACCGGGCGTTTCTGGATGAGTGTACGGATCACGTTTTATCTGTGAACAGAACGGAGATCGAGGTGCAGAAGGGAAATTTTTCTTCCTGGTATGAAAATAAGCTTCTCAGAGACCAGTATGAACTCTCGGAAAATGAGAAACTGAAAAAGGAGATCGGAAGGCTTTTAAAATCTCAGAGAAGGACTGAGGGATGGTCAGATCAGGTGGAAAAGACAAAAAGGGGCACCAGAAACTCCGGCCTTCGTCCGGACAGGGGATTCATCGGCCATAAGGCGGCAAAAATGATGAAGCGGTCAAAGGCGGCAGAGACAAGAAAGGAAGATGCAGTCAAAGAGAAATCAAAGCTGTTAAAGAATATCGAGACTTCGGAAGCCTTAAAAATATCTCCTCTGGAACACCATGCGAAACGGCTGGCAGTATTGGAGGATGTGTCAATTTCCTATGGAAGCAAAATTGTAACCGAAAATCTGTCCTTTGACATTGAGAAAGGGGACAGGATTGCCCTGGTTGGGAAAAATGGCTGCGGAAAATCCAGTGTGCTGAAACTTTTGCTTGGAAAGGCGGTGGATCACGAAGGTTATCTTTATAAAGCCAATGGTCTGAGAATATCTTATGTGCCCCAGAACACGGACGGATTGAAGGGGGATCTCAGAGAGTATGCATATAACTGCGGTATTGATGAGAGTCTGTTTAAGACCATCTTGAGAAAGCTGGATTTTTCCAGGATTCAGTTTGAGAAAAAAATAGAGGAATTCAGCGAGGGACAGAAAAAGAAGGTGCTGATCGCAGGAAGTCTGTGTGAGCAGGCACATCTGTATTTGTGGGATGAACCCTTGAACTATATTGATGTGTTTTCCAGGATACAGATTGAGGAATTGCTGAAAAACAGCGGAATAACCCTTTTATTTGTGGAGCATGACCTGGCATTCTGCAATCAGATTAAAACAAAAGAAATTTTAATGCAATAAAACAGTGCTCAGAATGAAGCCTCCTTCAAATGGAAATAATAATTCCATAAGAGAAGGAGGCTTTTATGATTCGCTGGATAGAAAAAAAATTTAAATTAAGAGAGCATCATACAGATATCAGAACAGAATTCCTGGCAGGTATCACAGTCTTTATTACCATGGCCTATGCCCTGGCTACGGTGCCCAACATGCTGGAAGCCACGGGAGTGGATAAGCACGTGATGATGACGGTTATGGTACTGCTCATCGCCGCTGCGACACTGGCGATGGCACTTTATACGAACCGGCCCTTTGCCCTGGCACCGGGACTCAGCAGTGCAGGGATTGTGGCTGCTATGATAAGCGCCGATCACGTACCGGTAAGGATTGCAGGAGGCATTGTTTTCTGGAGTGGTCTGCTGTTTCTCGCCATTACATTTTTGGGTCTCAGGGAGGCGATCGTAAGAGCTGTCCCTGCCAGTTTAAAATATGCGGTCAGCGCTGGTATCGGTATTTTCATTGCTCTGATCGGAGCAAGGGGAGCGGGTATTATTGCGGCGAATGAGGCAAAAAACAGCCTTGTATTTGAAAACCCTGGATCGCCGGAGGTGATTACGGCAGTGTTTGGATTTGTCATTCTCCTGATTCTGAGGGCAAAGCGTGTGCCTGGAGATATGGTTCTGTCTATACTGGCGGCTGCCATAGCCGGAATACCGCTGGGAGTGACGAAACTGCCTGAAAAGATTATTTCCATGCCGGCTTCTGTCGGGGGACAGCTGTTTCAGATTGATATCCTTGGAGCGCTTCAGGTGTTCTATCTTCCGTTTCTTTTAGCCCTGTTTGTTCCGGATTTCTTTGCCACCGTGGGGACAATCCTTGGGGTTGGTGCACGCGCGGGTTACCTGGATGAGAACGGGAACTTTGACGGCATTGATCAGTGTTTCCAGGTAGATGCGGCTGCAACGAGTCTGGGAGCACTGTTTGGAATGCCGGGCATGACCACTTATCTGGAATCTTCTGCGGGTATCGAGTCCGGGGGAAAGACGGGACTGACCGTAGTGTTTACGAGCATATGCTTTCTGTTTGCACTGTTTTTTGCCCCGGTGGCCCTCATCATACCTTCTGCGGCTACGGCCCCGGTGCTGGTCTATATCGGCATCAGCATGCTGGAGGCCATGAGCCATATTAAGTATGATGATGTGACGGAGAGTATGCCGTCCTTTATGTGCGTGGTTTTCACAGTTCTGGCCGGAAATATCGCAAACGGGATCTGCACCGCCATTCTGACGTATCTGGTCATGAAAACGGCGGGAGGGAAAACAAAAGAGATACATCCGTTCATGTATCTCTTAGGTGCGGTGAGTTTGCTTTACTTTTATACGCTGTTTTGACGAAAAATATTTTAGCGTTTCCTGCGGAATTCTGTATATGAGTATACAAACGGTGTGATGACCATGACCGCCAGGACTGTCAAAAAGACAGGCACCTGAAACGATTCGGGTGCAAGAGCGGTGAGTGTGACTGTCAGTCCTCCCAGTACCCATATTTTTGCGGCCAGCCGATGCGTCAGAAACCAGTTTTGTTCATCGGCCAGGGTCCATGGGGTTCGTATGCCAATAAAATAATTATGTTTTGTTTTGGGCAGCAGGTTTCCAAGAAAAATAAATAAGCTGCCCATGCCCAGACAGAAGATCAGGTTGACATCAAAATCAATTTTAAAGGCTGACGCAATCGTCATGATCTGGACAACGAAGAATACCAGGCCTATGACGAAGGTGTACCGGTGATATTCTTTCTGAAATTTATCATAGTTTTCAGAATTGGGATCTGTACGCCGCATAAACTGAAAAAGTATGGTGATCAAAAAGATGACAGCCGGAAATATAAAGATCGTAAATTTGGGAGCGTAACGGTCGATGGCTCCATGCGTGTTCCAATGGGCAGGGATCTGTTCGGGCAGGGAAGAGAATACTGCCAGAGAAAGCAGCAGGGAGACCGCTGTCAGTAAAATACTTGATCTGGATTGTTTCATTTATATGTCCTCCTTAAAGCTTTGAAACCAGTGAATCACTTCTTCAAATACAGAGAGATTCAATTCATAATAAATATATTTTCCTTGTTTCTTGTCGGTTATGAGATTTGCCTGTTTTAAAATGTTCAGATGATGGGAAATCGATGCTCCTGTCATATCGAAATGACTGCATATTTCTCCGGCCGGCATGGAACCGTCTTTCAGCAAGTCTAAAATTTCACGTCTGGTGGAATCCGACAATGCTTTGAATGTTTCCTGAAAACCCACAGTTCCTCCTTTCTGATACATTTAGAAATTTATCTAAATGTATTATACCATTCTGTTCATACAAAAGCAAGAACATTTAGAAGATTATCTAAATAAATATGAGTTTTTTACCACTATTTTTGTCACGCTTTGAAATGCGTTCCTCCAATAGTGATAAAAAACTATGGTTGAATGGTTCCTTTTATTGGTGGAATACCTTTCCGGCAGATGTCATACCCACAGGGTACCCCGTATTTTATGCCCTTCAGGCTTGGCGCGCTTCGCGCGATAAGGTATGCAATATCATCCAAGATTTTCTCAGCACATTTATGTTAAACTTGGTATTATGAAAGAAATAAGAGAAATATTTTATGACGAACAATTAAAGATTGAAGCCTATGGCTTTTACGGACTCAAACAGAAGTTTCCTAATCATTTTCACGATCATTACGTGATCGGATGCATTGAGAGCGGTATGCGGAAAGTGACTTGCCGGGGAGAAGAATTTCTTATTGAACCAGGAGACCTGCTGTTTTTTAATTACAGGGAGAACCATGCATGCGAGCAGGTGGGGGATTACCCTCTGAACTGCAGATTTATTAATATCAAGAGAGAAAGGATGAAAGAAATTGCAGAAGAGATCACGGGAAAGTATGAATATCCCGAGTTTGAAAGACCGGTGATCCGGAAGTGTTCAAAATCTGAGCTTCTCCGGGAAGTGTACCGGATGGTGGCAGTGGGGAATCAGGAGTTTGAAAAGGAGGAGTTATTTTATCTTCTCATGGAGCAGCTGCTCTCCGAGTATGCGGTATTTGAACAGAAGAAAGTACAGGTGCCTGACACAGAACGGCTCAATGCTGTATGCAGTTATATGAAGGGGCATTACAGTGAGAACGTTTCACTGGAACAGCTCTGTAAGATTGCAGGCGTCAGCAGATACAGCCTGATCCGGTATTTTACAAAGTATAAAAAGATTACACCGTACCAATACCTGGAATCCATCAGGGTAAACCGGGCCAAATTATATTTGGAGGAGGGAACAGAGCCGGCAGAGGCGGCGGCTCTGACCGGATTCTCAGATCAGAGCCATTTTACAAATTTCTTTAAGCGGCTGTTTGGCCTGACACCGGCACAATATCAGAGAATTTTTACAGAAAAGAAAGGTTATTAACTATGGAAGACAAAAAATACATACAGGGTCATTTGTTTGCACTGGCTACTATTTTTTTATGGGGCACAACGTTTATCTCCACGAAGATTCTGCTCAGGCAGTTTCAGCCGATTGAGATTTTATTTTTCCGTTTCCTTCTGGGCTTCTTGGTGCTGATTCTTATTTATCCAAAGAGGCTGAAGACAGAAGGCTGGAGGGAAGAAAAATATTTTATGGCAGCCGGCCTGTGCGGGATCACCCTGTACTATTTATTTGAAAATATTGCCCTCACATACACGATGGCTTCCAATGTGGGGGTTATTATTTCCGTATCGCCGTTTTTTACGGCACTCCTGGCAAGAGTGGTGACGGGAGAAAAGTCTCTTGGAAGACGTTTTTTTCTTGGATTTTTGCTGGCCATGTGCGGTATTTGCCTGATCTCTTTCGGCGGCACAGCGCTGCATCTGAGCCCAAAAGGGGATTTTCTGGCAGTGCTTGCAGCCTTCGTATGGGCGGCTTATTCCATGCTGACAAAAAAAATCGGAAACTTCGGACACAATATCATGCAGTCCACAAGGCGCTGCTTTGCATGGGGACTTTTGTTCATGTCTCCGGTTCTGCTGTTTACGGATATTTCCTTGGGGAGGCAGAGATTTGCTGATCCTTTAAATCTTGGGAACCTTCTGTTCCTTGGGATAGGCGCCTCAGCCATCTGCTTCGTCACCTGGAATACGGCAGTGAAAAGGCTGGGTGCAGTAAAAACTACTGTTTATATCTATATGGTTCCGGTGGTGACCATCATTACATCGGTCCTGATCCTTGGTGAAGAACTGACGGTCAGGGCGGCGTGCGGTGCTTTTTTGACGATCGCGGGCCTGTTTTTATCAGTGGAAAAGAAGAAAAAGAGTGAAAAGTGTGACTTACTCACAGAAGTATTATAGAAAAGCGATATAATGGACTCAGATAGTTAATGATGATTTAGAAAAGGAGTGACCATTATGTCAGTTTTAAAAATAACAACAGCAAATTTTGACGAGGAAGTATTAAACGCAAAGGAGCCGGTTCTGATCGATTTTTGGGCAGCCTGGTGCGGGCCGTGCAGGATGATGTCTCCGGTTGTGGATGAGATCGCGGAAGAACTTTCCGGAGTGAAGGTCGGAAAGATCAATGTGGATGAGGAACAGGAACTGGCCGTAGGATTCCGTGTCATGTCCATTCCTACACTTTTGATCTTTAAGAATGGAAAAATAGAAAAGAGCTTTGTGGGAGCAAGGGATAAAAAAGAAATCGTCGATGCTCTGAAAATGCAGGAGACAGAATAAGATGCCGAGGGAATGTGTTATAATAAGAAGCAAAGACAGTAAAGTAAAAGAAAGGGGTTTTCCTTATGAAAATTTATGATTTGATTATCATCGGCGCAGGACCTGCAGGAATGTCCGCAGCCATTTACGCCAAGAGAGCTATGCTTGAAGTTTTGGTTTTAGAAAAAGAAGCCATGTCAGGAGGACAGATCGTACAGACCTATGAAGTCGATAATTATCCCGGACTTCCAAAGATGACGGGAATGGATCTGGGAGACCAGTTCTATAACCATGCATCTGACCTGGGAGCAGAAGTCAGGACAGGAGAAGTCTCAGAGATCAGGCATGATCAGCCGATCAAAGAGATTGTTTTAAAAAACGGTGAAGTTCTGAAGACCAAAACGGTTATGCTTGCCACAGGGGCTACTCACAGAAAGCTGGGTGTCCCGGGAGAGGAAGAACTCACCGGTCTGGGAGTTTCTTATTGTGCAACCTGTGACGGAGCGTTTTTCAGGAACAAAACTGTGGCAGTCGTAGGCGGCGGTGATGTCGCTCTGGAAGATGCATTGTTCCTGAGCAGAATATGTGAGAAAGTATATCTGATTCACAGGAGAGATGAATTCAGGGGCGCAAAGATTCTTCGGGATCAGGTGACGAGAAACGACAAAATACAAGTAATCTGGAATACGGTTGTGACGAGAATTGCCGGAAATGAGAGGGTTGAATCTATTTCCATCAAAGATGTGCATAACGATGTGGATAAGTCGCTGAAAGTCGATGGAATTTTTATCGCCGTAGGCACGGCTCCGCAGAGCACGCTCTTAAAAGATGAGCTTAAAACGGACGAAAGAGGCTACATTGTAGCCGGGGAAGACGGAGTGACGAATATTCCAGGAATTTTTGTAGGTGGGGACCAGAGGACCAAAAATCTGCGCCAAGTGGTGACTGCTGCCGCAGATGGGGCAAATTGTGTGGTGTCAGTGGAGAGTTACCTCCAAAAGTTAGAATTGCCAGACAATTAACAAAACAGGCAAAAAACTTAAAAATCAAGTGTAAAAGTCTGTTTTGTCATATTTGTATAAGAGTCGTATTTTCAAGTATCAAATCGAAAAATACAGAAAAAAAAACATCACATTTTATCCACAGTACAAAATCACGGTTCTCCGCCATAATACAGTTATACACAAAGTTATCCACATTATCCACAGCCGATTAAGGTCGAATTGTGGAAATGAAATTCGACAAAATGAAACATTTGTTTTGTGTAGATTTTATAAAAAGATTTGTTTTCAATGGAAAAGCTATATGATATAATAATTAGTATCAAATAGTAAAGGAGTTGGAAGCCATGAATTTCATTATTAGCGGTAAGAACATCGAAGTAACAGAAGGAATCAGGGCAGCAATAGAAGAGAAATTAGGCAGGCTTGACAAGTACCTGGCTGATGACATTGACATCATCGTTACCTTGAGCGTTCAAAAAGAGAGACAAAAGATTGAAGTAACAATTCCTATGAAGGGGCACATTATACGTGCAGAACAAGACAGTGCGGATATGTATGTATCCATTGATTTGGTAATTGATATTCTCGAACGTCAGATCAGAAGATATAAAACCCGTTTGATGAGTAAAAAATATGAAGGTGCAGGACTGAAACAGGAATTCATCGACAAGGACGAGGATGTGGACGATGATGAGATCCGCATCATCAGGAGCAAGAAGTTTGCGATCAAGCCGATGGATGTGGAAGAGGCATGTATCCAGATGGATCTTTTGGGACACAATTTCTTCGTATTCCGTAACGCCGATACTTTTGAAGTAAACGTAGTATATAAAAGAAAGGGCAATACATACGGACTGATCGAACCGGAATTTTAGGAATAAGGATTTTTTCAGGAGGCTTCGGCCTCCTTTTTGTTTACGGTAAAAATAACGTTGTTTGCGGCATTTCCGTGTATTTTTCCGCAAGAGGGGTATGATGAGCGCTGGGGCTGCCTTTTTTCTTGCCTACATTTTATAGAAGTGTTACAATATCATAGATTACATGTGAATTTAATTGTTTGGGAGTAAAACTATGAGTTTGTTAGGAAAAATTTTTGGTTCGCACAGTGAAAAAGAACTGAAGCGGATCAGTGGGATTGTGAATAAAATTGAATCTTTTGACGAACCGATGCAGAAATTATCCGATGAGGAACTGAGAAATAAAACTGCTGAGTTTAAGGAGCGTCTGAGCAACGGAGACACACTGGACGACCTTTTGCCGGAAGCTTATGCGGTTGTCCGGGAAGCGAGTGCCAGGACTATTGGGCTCAAGCACTATCGGGTCCAGCTGATCGGCGGTATTATCCTTCATCAGGGAAGGATCGCAGAGATGAGGACCGGTGAAGGTAAGACCCTGGTCTCCACTCTTCCTGCCTACTTAAACGCCCTGGAAGGGAAGGGCGTGCACATCGTTACGGTGAATGACTACCTGGCAACCCGTGATGCGGAGTGGATGGGAAAGGTTCACAACTTCTTAGGCGTTACGGTCGGTGTGGTTACCAATGAGATGGAAAACGACGAGCGGCGGGCAGCCTATAACTGTGATATCACATATATCACCAACAATGAACTGGGATTTGATTACCTGAGGGACAACATGGTCATCGAAAAAGAAGATCTGGTTCAGCGCGACCTGCACTATGCCATTGTCGATGAGGTCGATTCTGTACTGATCGATGAGGCCAGAACACCATTGATCATTTCCGGTCAGAGCGGGAAATCCACCGAGCTCTACCGTGCCTGCGATATCCTTGCAAGGCAGATGGAGAGGGGAAGCTCCGACGGGGAACTTTCCAAGATGGATATCCTGATGAACGAGGACATTGAAGAAGACGGCGACTTTTTGGTCAATGAAAAGGATAAGCACGTGCTTCTGACCGCCCAGGGCGTGAAAAAGGTGGAGGAGTTCTTCCATATAGATAACCTTGCCGATCCTGAGAATCTTGCGATCCAGCACAATATTATCCTGGCGCTGCGCGCTCATAATCTTATGTTTATTGACAAAGATTATGTAGTGAAGGACGATGAAGTGCTGATCGTCGATGAGTTCACCGGACGTATCATGCCGGGCAGACGGTATTCAGACGGACTTCATCAGGCGATCGAGGCGAAAGAAGGCGTGAAGGTTAAGAGAGAGTCCAAGACCCTCGCTACTATCACATTCCAGAATTTCTTCAATAAATATAATAAGAAATCCGGTATGACCGGTACAGCCGAGACCGAGGAACAGGAATTCCGTGAGATCTACGGCATGGACGTTGTAGTCATCCCGACCAACAAACCGGTTGTGCGTGTTGACCACGAAGATGCCATCTATAAGACGAAGCAGGAGAAGATGAGGGCGGTTGTTGAGGACATCGCGGCATCCCACGCCAAGGGACAGCCAGTGCTCGTAGGTACGATCACCATTGATATGTCCGAGGAACTGAGCCGCATGCTCAAAAAACAGGGGATCAAGCACAACGTGCTGAATGCCAAGTTCCATGAAAAGGAGGCGGAGATCATCTCCCATGCAGGCGAGATCGGTGCTGTCACCATCGCTACCAACATGGCGGGCCGTGGTACCGATATTGTCCTGGCAGACGGTGTGGCCGCTCTGGGCGGTTTAAAGATCATCGGTACAGAGCGTCATGAATCCAGGCGTATTGACAATCAGCTCCGAGGACGTGCCGGACGGCAGGGAGACCCTGGTGAATCTAAGTTTTACCTGTCCCTGGAAGACGATCTGATGAGACTGTTTGGATCTGAGAGGATGATTTCTGTATACAACGCCCTCGGCATACCGGAAGGGGAAGAGATCCAGCACAAATCCATCAGCAGGACGATCGAAAAGGCCCAGAAGAAGATCGAGAATAACAACTTCGGTATCCGTAAAAATCTGCTGGATTATGACAGGGTAAACAACGAACAGAGAGAGATCATGTACAAAGAACGCCGCCGTGTTCTGGATGGGGAAAACATGAAGGATTCTGTGATTCATATGATGGAGGAAACCATCGCAGACTATGTAAACCAGTGTGCCAGTGAAGATGCGGCACCGGAAGAATGGGATATGGATACACTGAATGCAGAGCTGCGCCCAATCGTTCCGTTCGGAAAGATCGAACTGACTCAGGAAGAGATTCAGGCAGGGAAACCTGAGATGCTCACAAAGCGTCTTCAGGATGAGGCTGCCCGGCTGTATGCCGAGAAGGAAAAGGAATTTGAAGACTATGACCTCCGGGAGATAGAGCGTATCATTCTTCTCAAGGTCATTGACCGCAAGTGGATGGATCATATCGATGATATGGATCAGCTTCGGGAGGGCATCGGTATGCAGGCATACGGACAGAGAGATCCGGTAGTAGAATACCGCATGGCCGGTTTTGAGATGTTCAATGTGATGACGAAGGCAATCCAGGAGGAGACCACCGGAGCGCTGTTCCACGTAGAGATTGAACAGAAGGTGGAGAAAGAGCAGGTTGCCCAGGTGACAAGCACTAATAAAGACGACAGCAGTGTAAAGACTCCGTATAAGAGAAAAGGGGAGAAGATCGGGAGAAATGATCCATGCCCATGCGGAAGCGGAAAGAAATATAAAAACTGCTGTGGAAGAAATTAAGGAGTTTTTGGAGTGATTGAATTAGATCAGTTAAAATATAACCTGAATTCCTACCGGGAGCCACTTGAGAAATTAAGCGGTTCTCTTGGCTTGGAAGAAAAGAAAGAGCGGATCGAGCAGCTGGAGCTTGATATGGAAGCTCCGGGATTCTGGGAGGACCTGGAGGAGTCCCAGAAGGTGGTCAGAGAGGTCAAAGGGCTGAAGGATCAGGTGGTAGGATATGAAGGGCTGAAAGGACAGTTTGAGGATATTGAGACTTTGATCGAGATGGCGTCGGAGGAAGAGGACGAAGAACTGGCTGCGGAAACTCAGGAGGCATTTGCGGAGTTTGAGACAGCCTATGAAAGCCTGCGGATTTCTACTCTCCTGAGCGGGGAATATGACAAGAATAATGCAATCCTGAGCCTTCATGCAGGGGCTGGCGGAACTGAGTCCTGTGACTGGGCCGGTATGCTGTACCGGATGTATACCCGTTGGGCCGGGAAAAAAGGATTCGAGACAAGAGTCATTGACTATTTGGACGGGGAAGAGGCAGGAATTAAATCAGTGACGGTAGAAATCAAAGGTGAAAACGCCTATGGGTATTTAAGGTCCGAGAGAGGCGTTCACCGGCTGGTGAGAATTTCTCCGTTTAACGCGGCGGGAAAGAGGCAGACCTCCTTTGCATCCTGTGACGTGATGCCGGAGATTGACGAAGACCTGAATGTGGAGATCGCCGATGAAGATATCAGGATCGATACTTACCGGGCCAGCGGCGCGGGAGGCCAGCATATCAATAAGACGGATTCTGCCATAAGGATCACGCATATCCCGACAGGGATCGTTGTCCAGTGCCAGAATGAACGGTCACAGCATAAGAATAAAGACCAGGCTATGAAGATGCTCAAGACAAAGCTGTATCTGTTAAAAGAGCAGCAGCATCTGGAAAAGCTGTCTGATATCCGGGGAGACGTGGGAGACAATGGATGGGGAAGCCAGATTCGGTCTTATGTCCTGCAGCCGTATACTATGGTGAAAGATCACAGGACAAATAAAGAAAGCGGCAATCCATCCGCTGTCCTGGACGGAGATCTGGACGGTTTCATGAACGCATACCTGGCATGGAGCAATGATTAAGAAGACGCTGCGGTATACGGCCGGACAATAACTGCCGGCAAAATACATTTCTCTGTCCGCGGCCGCGCTGCTGTGTATTATATGGCTGATGTTAAAATGTCTGAAGAAATAGAGTAAGAGATTTGCAGGACATACAATCTGCATGGTTGTATGTCCGTTTTTTATTTAAACAGTTGCTTAATTTATAAAAATATGATAGTATCGTCTGGAAAAACAAATGTGTTCAGCAGACGCACAGAGGTGGACTATGTTAGAAGATTCAAAGTATTATGTCATTAAAAAGAAAGCAGTTCCGGAGGTTCTATTAAAAGTACTGGAAGTGCAGAAGCTTCTGGATGCAGAACAGGCCAAGTCCATTCAGGAGGCCACAGAAACTGTGGGGATCAGCCGGAGTTCTTATTATAAGTACAAAGATGATATTTTTCCTTTTCACGCGAGCAAAAAGGGACGAAATATCACGTTTGTGATCGAGGTGGAAGACCAGCCGGGAGTTATGGCGACAGTGCTTCAGGTATTTGCAAACTACAAGGCCAATATCCTGACGATCCATCAGAGTATTCCGATCAACGGAAAAGGAGTGCTCACAGTCAGCGTGGATATTGTTGATATGGAGACCGATGTTTCTGCCATGATCGAGAGCGTAGAAAAGCTTGACAACATTACATATGTAAAAATAATTGCAAAGGAGTAAAACAGATGATAAACATTGCGGTATTGGGATATGGAACCATTGGATCAGGAGTCGTGGAGGTAATCGAGACAAATCACGAGAGCATCAACCATAAGATCGGGGAGCCGATCCGGGTAAAATATGTTTTGGACAAGAGGGATTTATCCGACACACCGGTGGCGTCAAAGGCAGTCACAGACTATGATATTATTTTAAATGACGACGAAGTGAGCATCGTTGTGGAAGTCTTAGGCGGAGTGGAGCCGGCATACACGTTTGCAAAACAGGCATTGGAGCACGGGAAGAGTGTTGCCACTTCCAATAAGGAATTGGTGGCTGAAAAGGGTGCGGAACTACTGGCCATGGCAAAGTCCAAGAATCTAAATTTCCTGTTTGAGGCGAGTGTGGGAGGCGGAATTCCGATCATCCGTCCGTTAAACCAGTCTCTGACAGCCGATGAGATCAATGAAATAACAGGCATACTGAACGGAACTACAAACTATATCTTAACAAGGATGGCCGATGAAGGGGCTGACTTCGATGAGGTGTTAAAGGACGCTCAGGACAAAGGATATGCGGAACTTCATCCGGAAGCGGATGTGGAGGGATATGATGCGTGCAGAAAGATTGCGATCCTGACTTCACTGGCATTCGGCATGCAGGTAGATTATGAGGATGTACATACCGAAGGCATCACAAAGATCACAGAAACCGACATGAAATATGCAAAAGCCCTGAATAAGAGCATTAAGCTTTTAGGAACAAGCAAAAAAATCGGAGACAATGTATATGCCATGGTATGCCCGATGATGATTGGCAGAGATCATCCGCTGATCGGCGTCAACGATGTGTTCAACGGCATTTTTGTAAACGGAAATGTCATCGGCGACGTGATGTTTTACGGAGCGGGGGCAGGAAAGCTTCCGACAGCCAGCGCGGTTGTGGCAGACGTGATCGATGCGGCAAAGCATAAAGAGAGAAATATCATGCAGATCTGGAGTGAAAAGAAGCTTCATCTCGCAGATATCGGCGATTTTGAACATAAATTCTTTGTGCGTCTTCCGAAAGACTGCGACAGAGAAAAAGTAAAAGAAGTTTTTGGCGATGTAGAAGAAGTTTCAGCAGAAGGGGTGACAGATGAATTTGCATTTGTTACACTGACAATGAAAGAAAAAGACTATCAGGATAAGATCAAAGCGTTTAATTCCGTTTTGGGCATGATTCGTATGAATGTTAAATAGATTTGGAGGACTAGTTTATGAAGTATATTGTTGTGTTGGGAGACGGAATGGCCGATGAACCGATCGGTGAGCTGGGCGGCAGAACACCGCTTCAGGCGGCCAGGACTCCGGTCATGGATACCATGGCAAAGGTATCGGAACAGGGAATTGCTTACACGGTGCCAAAGAACCTTCCGGCTGGAAGTGACGTGGCAAACCTTGCTATGCTCGGCTATGACCCGCAGAAGTATTATTCCGGGAGATCGCCTCTTGAGGCGCTTTCCATCGGTGTGGATATGAAGGATACTGACATTGCTCTGCGCTGCAACATTGTCACCTTATCAGAAGATGAGACCTATGAGGAAAAAACTATCATCGATCACAGCTCCGGGGAGATCACAACAGAAGAGGCAAGGGTTCTGATCGATGCGGTGAAAAAGGAATTAGAGACAGATGAGTTTCAGTATTATCCGGGAGTCAGCTACCGCCATCTTACGATCTGGGATCACGGAGAGACGGTGGAACTGACGCCACCCCATGATATATTAGGAAAGCGGATCGGGGAGTATCTTCCTGAGGAGACAAAGCTCCGGGAGATGATGGAGAAGAGTTTTGATATTTTAGACCGGCATCCAATCAACGAAAAACGCAGGGAGATGGGATTGAATCCGGCGAACAGCATTTGGTTCTGGGGTGCGGGCACCCGTCCTGCGCTGGATGATTTTGAGGAAAAAACAGGAAAGAAGGGTGCTATGGTATCCGCTGTGGATCTGCTGAAAGGCATCGCGGTCGGTACGCACATGCTGAATTTAGATGTGGAAGGAGCCACAGGCGGACTCGATACCAACTATAAAGGAAAAGCAATGGCAGCCGTGGATTCTCTGACGAAAGACGGGGCGGATGTGGTTTATATTCATGTGGAAGCTCCCGACGAGATGGGGCACCAGGGAAGTGTGGAAAATAAAGTGAAGGCCATTGAATTTCTCGATAACCAGGTGATCCGTGTCGTCGCAGAGGAGCTGAAGAAGCGCGGAGAAGATTTCCGTATGCTCATCGGGCCGGACCATCCGACACCCATTTCGATCCGGACCCATTCCAAAGACCCGATTCCGTTTATGATCTATGACAGCACGAAGGAAATGAAGGGACAGAAGGAATACAGCGAAGAGGCAGCAAAAAGTACAGGACTCGTCCTGGAACACGGACATGATCTGATGGGCCGGCTATTACAAAAATAAGAGAAAATTTTAGGAGGCAGCAATGTTAATTGTTAAAAAATTCGGAGGTACATCCGTAGGAAATAAAGAGAGGATTTTAAATGTGGCAAAACGCTGCATTGAAGAATACCAGAAAGGAAATGACGTGGTTGTTGTCTTGTCTGCAATGGGCAAGATGACAGATGAACTGATCGCGATGGCGAAGGATATTAATCCAAATCCGCCGAAGCGGGAGATGGATATGCTTCTGACTACAGGAGAGCAGACATCCGTTGCCATGATGGCGATGGCGATGCACTCCATGGGGATTCCGGCTGTTTCCCTGAATGCATTCCAGGTAGCCATGCACACGAGCCACGCTTACAGCAACGCCAGGATCAAGAGAATCGATACGGACCGCATTTTTAACGAGCTGGAACAGAGAAAAATCGTCATCGTGACAGGATTCCAGGGTGTGGACCGTTACGACAACTATACGACTTTGGGCCGCGGCGGCTCAGACACTACTGCCGTTGCCTTGGCTGCGGCCCTGAATGCGGATGCCTGCGAGATCTATACGGATGTAGACGGTGTTTACACCGCAGATCCAAGAAAAGTCACTACGGCGAAGAAACTCCAGGAGATCACCTACGATGAGATGCTGGAGATGGCCACACTCGGTGCGGGAGTTCTCCATAACCGTTCTGTGGAACTCGCCAAAAAGCACGGAGTACAGCTGGTTGTCCGTTCCAGCCTGACGAAAGAAGAGGGAACGGTTGTCAAAGAGAGGATCATGATGCCTCAGGCAGAGATCAGCGGTGTTGCCGGAGACGATGATGCGGCACGGATCTCTGTGACGGGACTCGAGGATGAGCCGGGAGTAGCATTCCGCCTGTTCAATATCCTTGCAAAGAAGAATATCAATATCGACATCATACTCCAGTCCGTAGGACAGAACGCAAAGAAAGATATTTCTTTTACGGTGAAAGAAGACGATGCGGATCTGGCAGTCAAAACGATCAAAGAGCATCTGCCGCTGGGGTCCTATGCGGATGTGGATGCTACCACCGACGTGGCCAAAGTATCCATCATTGGAAGCGGACTGATCGGACACTCTGGAATGGCTGCCCGCATGTTTGAGGCACTGTATGAGGTTGGAGTCAATATCCGGATGATCTCAACATCTGAGATCCGTGTGACGGTTATCGTGGACCGGGCTGATATGGTGAAGGCTATGAATGCGGCACACGAAGCATTTGAATTATAACAGAAGGTGAAAGGGAACACCGCCTGCAGTCCGGGCGGTGTTTTTTGACCCGGAAGGAAAGGAGATCGGGATGAAGAGAACAGATTATTTATCATGGGATCAGTATTTCATGGGGGTTGCGCTTCTTTCTGCCCAGAGGAGCAAGGATGACCACACGCAGGTCGGGGCATGTCTTGTCAATGACCAGAATAAAATATTATCCGTGGGCTACAACGGGATGCCGACCGGCTGCCATGACGATGACATGCCGTGGGAGCGGGAGGGAGAACCTCTCGATACAAAATACTTTTATGTCTGTCATGCAGAACTCAATGCCATTTTAAATTACGGGGGAGGCTCTCTCTATGGAGCGAGAGTCTACGTAACTTTATTTCCGTGCAATGAGTGTGCCAAGGCCATCATTCAGAGCGGAATGAAGGAAGTGATTTATATGCAGGACAAGTACGCCGATGACGACATGACGGTTGCGTCCAAGAGGATGTTTGATATGGCCGGTGTGAAGTACCGGAAATTTGAACCAAAAGACCAGACAATAGAACTGCACTTATAAGGAAATGGAAAAATGGATATCATCAATATTTTAAAAGACGAGCTGGGAATCAAAAGAGCACAGGCGGAGACGGCAGTCAAGCTGATTGACGAAGGAAATACGATACCGTTCATTGCTCGCTACCGAAAAGAGATGACCGGCTCTTTGGACGACGAGACACTCAGGAACCTGGACGAGAGACTGAAATATTTAAGAAATCTTCAGGACAGAAAGGATGCGGTTTTAAAGAGCATTGAGGAGCAGGGAAAGCTGAGTGAGGAGCTGAAAAAGCAGATTGAGGAGGCGGTGACCTTAGTCACTGTGGAGGACCTGTACCGGCCGTATAAGCAGAAGAAGCGGACCAGAGCTATGATCGCAAGAGAAAAGGGACTAAAACCTCTGGCTGATCTGATCTTTTTACAGGCTTCTGACGATCCTGCCAGAGAGGCTGAAAAGTTTATTGATCCGGAAAAAGGAACAGAGACACCGGAAGATGCCCTCCAGGGAGCCAAAGATATTCTCGCGGAGATGATCTCGGATGATGCCAAATACCGTGAATGGATCAGAAGATCCTATAAAGAACATGGAAGGATTTTGTCCGCTGCTAAAAAGCATGGAAAGAAATCTGTCTATGAGATGTACTATGACTTTGAAGAACCGGTAAAAAAAGCCGCCGGATACAGAATATTGGCTATGAACCGCGGGGAGAAAGAAGGGTTCCTTTCTGTAAAGATCGAGCCTGACAATGAAAAGATCGCGGCTTATTTGGTCAGAAATGTGGTGAAGAAGCAGAAGCATCCCACTACAAAATATTTGCTGGAAGCGATCGAGGACAGTTATAAGAGGCTGATCGCACCTTCCATCGAAAGGGAGATCAGAAATGAATTGACGGAACAGGCAGAGACGGAGGCTATCAAGCTTTTCGGCAAAAATCTGGAGCAGCTCCTCATGCAGCCGCCCATCGCGGGACAGGTCGTCCTCGGATGGGACCCTGCGTTCCGAACGGGATGTAAATTGGCTGTGGTGGATTCGACAGGAAAAGTCCTGGACACGGTGGTGATCTATCCGACGGCGCCTCAGAACAAAGTGGAAGAGGCCAAAAAGACAGTAAAAAACCTGATCAAAAAATATGGGATTACGCTGATCTCGATAGGTAACGGGACTGCCTCCAGGGAATCAGAACAGATTGTAGTGGAACTTTTAAAAGAGATAAAAGAACCGGTACAGTATGTGATAACCAATGAAGCCGGTGCTTCGGTCTATTCTGCGAGCAAACTGGCGACGGAGGAATTTCCGAACTTCGATGTGGGTCAGAGAAGCGCAGCCTCCATTGCGAGAAGGGTTCAGGACCCGCTCTCGGAACTGGTAAAGATCGAGCCGAAAGCGATCGGTGTGGGACAATACCAGCATGATATGAACCAGAAACAGCTCTCCGGAGCTCTGGCAGGAGTCGTGGAGTCAACCGTCAACAAGGTGGGCGTGGATTTGAATACGGCATCTGCTTCGCTGCTGGAATATGTGTCTGGTGTTTCCAGGACGGTGGCAAAAAATATTGTTTCTTACCGGGAGGAAAACGGGAAATTTACCAGCAGGAGAGAACTTTTAAAAGTTGCCAAGCTGGGACCGAAAGCCTATGAGCAGTGCGCGGGCTTTCTGAGGATTTCGGGAGGAAAGAATCCGCTGGATGCCACCGGAGTGCATCCTGAGACTTATAAAGAAACTGACCAGCTGTTACAGAGGCTGGGATACTCGGTAAAAGAGCTTTCCAGCCAGGGATTTCAGGACATAGGGAAAAAGATTACGGATTATCGGAAACTTTCCGGGGAATTGGGAGTGGGAGAGATCACACTCCGGGATATTGTGAAAGAACTGGAGAAGCCGGGGCGTGATCCGAGAGAGGATATGCCGAAACCGATTTTAAGGACGGACGTCATGGAGATGGAGGACCTGAAGGAAGGGATGAAGCTGAAAGGCACTGTGAGAAATGTCATCGACTTCGGAGCCTTTGTGGACATCGGAGTCCATCAGGACGGGCTGGTGCACATCTCCCAGATGGCCGACCATTTTGTGAAACATCCTCTGGAAGTGGTCAGCGTGGGCGATGTGGTGGAAGTGACCGTACTGAGTGTGGATCAGGAGAAGAAGAGAATACAGCTTTCCATGCGAGAGTCTTAATTTACCAGCCTCCGGAGAAGGTGATGACCTCTCCCGTCAGATACCGGGGTGCGGTGCAGGTATGATAGATCATTTCTGCGGCTTCCCTGGGATCGGCAATCCGGTCTGCCGGTATCTCCTGCCGGATCATGTCTTTTTCTTCTTCGGTGAATCCGGAGTTCATTTCTGTGTCGATCATGCCGAACGCCACTGCGTTCACGGAGATATTGCTGGGTGCAACCTCCTTGGCCAGGGCTTTCGTAAACGTGTTGACGGCGCCTTTGGCGGCAGAGTACAGCACCTCACAGGAGGCGCCTGTGTCACCCCACACGGAAGATACGTTGAGGATCGTACCGGATTGCCGGCGGATCATATGAGGGAGGACACTTTTGCAGGAGGCAAACATTGGCATCACATTGGTGTGGAATATTTCCTGCCAGTCTTTTTCGGTGGTATCAGTAAACAGGCCCACTCTGGAAATTCCTGCATTGTTTACAAGGCAGTCCAGTTTTCCAAAATGAGAGATTGTCTCCCGGATCATCCGGTCTACGAAAGAGGAACTGGATATATCACCTGTAAAAGAAAGGCATTGGACGCCGAACCTTTTGATGTTTTGTTCTAGGGATGCGAGGCATTCGGGATGACGGTAACCGTGGATTGCCACATTCCAGCCGTTTTGGGCAAAGACCAGAGCTGTTTCTCTGCCGATGCCTCTGGAACTGCCTGTGATGAGTACTGTATTCATAGCTTCTCCTCCTGGATTTAAGAAAACTTTAAGGAGAGTATAGCATATAGTTTTGTTGAAATAAATCGATTTATTTGGTATACTGAACGGAGTTTCAAGGGAAGGAGCATGAGAAATGGCCAGAAGAGCAAGGAGAAAAGCAGGAGCCGGGGCGATCATCCTGCGCATATTGGTAGTCATCGTATTATCAGCTGCGGTAGGTATCGGTTCTTTTGCAGGGAGTAAAGCATTTTTTCTGAATAGATTTAAAAAAGACAAAAAAGATAAAATAGCGGAGGCGTTAAAGGCAGAGAGCCAGGAAAGGGTGGATATCTCTCTGATCAGAGTAAAAGATGCCTTATCGATCCGCATCTATCATAACAAGGATAAACAGATGGTTTTTGTACCGATCAGAAAGGACACCATACTGACTCTGGACAACGACGGAGTCAAAGCCATGGGCGGAGACACGAAGACAGCGACTGTCGAGCAGCTGGCAGAGAAGGCCAAAGACATCAAAGTCATCAAGGCACAGGTGGAAAAGACTCTGGGAATTACCATTGGCAGCTATGAGAGCTTGTCACAGAAGAACTTCACAAAGGCAGTGAACAATGCCGGAGAAGTAGAACTGGATCTCGAAAAAGAAGTGGCTTACAAAGACCAGAACAAGATGCTGGTCCATATTCCTGCGGGGAATAACACGATTAATGGGAACCAGGCACTGGGAATGATCCTTGACAGCAGCCAGTTCAGCGACGAGAATGAGCACATCGCTCTGGTCGGGGAACTGACGGTTAAAATAGCGCAGAGTATCAACAAGAAGTCATTAAACGACTATAAAAAGTTTGCGAAAGATTATTATGGTAGCTATGCAAAGAGCAATGTGTCATATGACAGCATCAAAGACAATCTGAGCAGGATGCATGAGGTCAGCGCCAAGGACGTTACCTATCTGATCCTTACCGGTACCGACGAAGGGGAAAGCTTTAAGCTGGATACAAAGAAAACGAAAGAGATGTTTGATGAGCTTCTCTCAGAAAACGGGGGAGTTCCGAAATCATCCGGTTCAGAAAAAACAACAAAAAAGGAAACAACAACAACGACGGAAAAGAAAGAAGAGACAGAAGTATCTTCAAAGGGAATCTCTATTGAGATCCAGAACTCCACAAGGATCAGCGGTCTTGCCGGAAGCTGGAAAGACAAGCTTTCGGGAGACGGATTCACGATTGGAAGCATCAAGACGAACCGACAGGGAACTCTGACCGACACAAAGATCATAGTTGCGAAAAAGGGTATGGGCGAAGACCTGAAAAAGTATTTCAAAAATCCAATCATTGAGGTCGGAAGTGTTGACAGCGGTGCACAGATCTGCATCATCCTTGGAACCAACGATGATATTTAGCAGGGCAGAATAAAGGGTTTAAAAGAGGCCATACTAACATTAACGATGATGTTTATGTTAGGAGGCGTCCGGTGAAACGAAAAGAAGCATTTAGTATTATTATCGGAACATTTTGCATGGCGGCAGCTACCAATACAGTATTCCAGCCGTTCGGGATCGTCACAGGCGGTTTCGGCGGCCTTGGGATCATCTTTGACAAGCTGTGGGGCATCCCTCTGTGGATGACGAACGTTACGCTGAATGTTCCTCTTTTTATATTTGCATTCCGCTATAAGACAAGAAAATTTATGCTGAGAACTATATGCAGCGATATTATGCTGACCGTCTTTTTAGGCGTGCTGCCCAGATTCTCATTTTTTCCGAAAGATTTTTATGTCAATCTGATTCTGGGGGCCATCCTGATGGGGATCGGACTGGGGCTGGTGATGAAAGAAAGGACGTCCACGGGGGGAACGGATCTGTTGGCGTTTTTGCTGCACGTTGTATTTCCGCATATGAGCATTCCCATGCTTCTTGGTATGCTGGACGGCGCGATCGTACTGTTCGGCGCTTTTATTTTCGGAGTCGAGAAAACAAGTTTTGCGCTTCTTGTCATATATGGGATCACGAAGATCACAGACAGTGTGATCGAAGGCTTCCAGGTTTCCAAGCTGGTGTTTGTGATCAGCCGGCATCAGGAACAGATATCGGAACAGATTTTGTTCCACATGGGCCGCGGAGTGACCAAGCTTTCTTCTATGGGAGCCTATACCGGGCAGAGTAAAGAGACTCTGATGTGCATCGTATCAAAGAAGGAAGTGCCTGTGTTAAAGAAAATCGTCATGGAAACAGACCCGAAAGCATTTGTGATTATATCTGACACAAGAGAGACAATAGGGGAGGGGTTTGTGGATTATACACAATAAAATAAAAAAGTTACTATCTTTCTCTTTTTTTTTTGTATATTTTGCTATATAGTATTAGAAAAGGTCGGTAATAAGAAAGGGCGTGTAAATATGATTTCAAATCAAATCCTGCAGGAGACATTAGATGGAATCCACAGTATTTCCAACGTGGATCTGTATGTGATAGATTTAAACGGAAAGATTCTGGCGAAAACAAAGGAGACGGAGGCAGAGGACGAAGACACACTGAAGGGCTTCATCAATTCCGTGGCCGAGAGCCAGGTTGTGGGCGGCAAGCAGTATTTTAAAATCTTTGACGACAAACGTCTGGAGTATGTGCTTTTAGCTGACGGAGAGAGTGAGAGCATGTATATGGTGGCAAAGATGGCGGTATTTCAGATTGAAAGCCTGCTTGTCGCCTATAAAGAGAGGTTTGACAAGGATAATTTTATAAAAAATCTTCTTCTCGATAATCTTCTCCTGGTGGATATTTATAACCGGGCCAAGAAGCTGAATATCGATATTGAGGCCACAAGAGTTGCCTATCTGATCGAAGCTGCCTACGGCAAAGATCAAAATCTGGTGGAGACAGTGAAGCAGCTGGAGAATACTACAGATGATGACTTTATTGCCGCTGTCGATGAAAAAAGCATCGTTTTGGTGAAGGAAGTCTGTGTAAATGCTCAGTCAAAGCAATTTGTCAAGACGGCTGAGAAGCTTTTGAAAAACCTGAAAAGTGTCGGGATCAATGACGCAAGAATTGCTGTCGGGACCATAGCCAAGGGGATCAAGGATGTGTCCCGGTCTTACAAAGAGGCACAGATCGCTCTTGAGGTAGATAAGATTTTTTATGAAAACAAAGAGGTGGTAGCCTATGACCAGCTGGGCATCGGAAGGCTGATCTATCAGCTGCCCCTGCCGCTATGCAAAATGTTCATAAAAGAGGTGTTTGGGGATTATTCTCCGGAGGAGATCGACGATGAGACATTGGCAACGATCTATAAGTTTTTTGAGAACAATCTGAATGTTTCCGAAACGTCCAGGCAGTTGTATATACATAGAAATACTCTTGTGTACCGCCTGGATAAAATACAGAAAAGCACAAACCTGGACCTGAGGAATTTTGAGGATGCCATTGCTTTTAAAATTGCTCTGATGGTCGTACAGTATATGAAGCATATGAATACACTTGGATAAGCGTGTGAGAGGGGAGTTATTTCTATGATTACACTGCAGAATGTGACGAAGGAGTACCAAAAAGGCAGCATAGGGCTGTACAACGTATCACTGGAGGTAAATAAAGGGGAATTTGCCTTCATAGTGGGTAAGAGCGGGTCTGGCAAGACGACACTGATCAAGCTGCTGCTAAAAGAACTGGAAGCGACCTCCGGGGACATCGTCGTCAACGGTTATCACTACCAGAAGATGAAGCGGCGGCAGATCCCGTATCTCAGGAGACAGATCGGCGTTGTTTTTCAGGATTTCCGGCTGCTTAGGGACCGGAGTATCTATGAGAATGTGGCGTTTGCACAGCAGGTGATCGAGGTGCCTAAAAGAGCCATGAAGCGGCAGGTGCAGAACGTCCTTGAGTTGGTGGGGCTGGGGAACAGGCTCAGGGCCCTGCCGGACGAATTATCCGGAGGCGAGCAGCAGAGGGTCGCCATTGCCAGAGCTTTGGTCAATCACCCGGCGCTTTTGCTGGCGGATGAACCTACGGGGAATCTGGACCCGCAGAATGCACAGGAAATTATGGATCTTCTGGTGGAAATCCAGAAGAGAGGAACGACGGTGATTGTCGTAACTCATAATAAAGAAATTGTAAACCAGATGGGAAAACGGGTAATCGCCTTGAATGAGGGAGCAATCCATCACGATGAGAAAGGCGGTACATATGATATTTAGACGGCTGGCCTATGGATTTAAAGAAGGGCTGAAAAACATTTTCAGAAACAAAATATTTTCTTTGGCAACGGTAGGGACGATCATGGCCTGTATTTTCCTTCTGGGAGTGACATTTTCCGTGCTCCTCAATGTAAGGGCTACGGTAAAACAGGCAGAAGATTCAGTGACCATTTCCGTATTCTTCGATGAAAAGCTGCCGGAGGGCGGGAAGGATGCCATCGGAAAGAAAATCAAATCTTACAAAGAAGTCCAGTCTGTCCGGTATGTATCGGCGGAAGAAGCGTGGGCAAAGTATAAAAAAGAAGTATTCAAGAATAATGAAGATCTTCTGGAGGGATTTGAGGGCAAGAACCCGTTAAATGAATCGGACTCCTATGAAGTCATGCTAAAAGACGTAAAGTATCACGGAAAAATGGTCAAGCAGTTTAAAGGCCTGGACGGAGTCAGAAAAGTAGAGTATGCGAAAGGAGCAGCAGAGGGTATTTCCAAAGCAAATCTCCTCGGAGCCTATGTAGCAGGGGCTATTATCCTGATTCTTTTGCTTGTGTCGGTCTTCCTCGTGAGCAACACCGTCTCTATCGGTATTGCGGTGAGAAAAGAAGAGATCGCCATTATGAGACTGATCGGTGCCACCAACCGGTTTATCAGGGCTCCATTTATTGTGGAGGGAGCCGTCATCGGGATCGTCGGCTCCCTGATCCCGATGGGCGTCATTTATATAGGATATAAGGTGATTGTCAACTATATTATAGACAAATTTCATGTGCTGACTAATTTTATGGAGTTTGTTCCCGTAAATCAGATCATGATTTATCTGATTCCCGCGTCTCTGTTGGTGGGGCTTGGCATCGGCTGTCTCGGAAGCAGCTTTACGATTCGCAAATACCTTAGAGTGTAGGAGGATTCCTATGAAGAGAAAATATTTTGGTGTAATAGCATTTTTTTTGGCCGTATGTCTTTGTTTTGGGAGTATGCCGGGATTGGCAGTGAAGGCTGACAGCAAGACAGAAGACTTGAAGAATAAGGCAAAGAAAAAAGAAGAGGAAAACAAGGAGCTGGAAAAGAAGGTTTCCGGGATGGAAAAGGAAATCGAGGCCATGGATCAAAAGATCGAGAAGGCTTCCGATAAAGCGGACAAGCTGGAAAAAAAGCTGAACGAAACGAAGAAGCAGGTGAGTGATACAAAAGAAAAGCTCAGTGAGGCAAAGGCATCTAAAGAGAAGCAATATAAGATTATGAGCAAACGGATAAAGTATCTCTACGAAAACGGGAACACAGGTTATATTGACGTCATCGTACAGGCGAAATCTTTCAATGAGTTTCTGACAAGGCTTGACTATGTATCAAAGATCTCTAATTATGACAACAACATGTTTCACAAGCTCAGAAAGACTCAGGACAAGATTGCTTTAGCTTCAAAAAAGCTGGAAGAAAGCTACAAGGAGATTAAAACTGTGACGAATGAGGCGAAGGCTGAAGAGGCCAAGATCGTCAGCCTGGCCGACAGTAAGAAATCGAAGCTGATACAGTTCCAGCAGAAGATTGCTTCCAACAAGGATCTGATGCGGAAGTATCAGGACCGCATAGATTACTACGATACTGCCGCAAACAAGCCGTCCGGAGGAAACGCAGGGAACAGTCCTTCGTCCGGAAGTTCCAAACCCGGGGGCAGTTCTTCTTCACTGACATGGCCGGTCCCGTCCTGCCATACAGTCACTTCACCGTTTGGGAACCGGACACATCCGGTCCAGGGGGGAACGAAATTCCATGAAGGCATTGATATCGGAGCGCCAAAGGGTTCCACGGTAGTAGCAGCGGGAAGCGGCACTGTGGAAGTGGCAGGATACAGCCCGTATAACGGAAACTGGGTGAAGATCGACCACGGAAACGGATTGGAAACGCTGTATCTGCATAATTCTTCTCTGAAAGTCTCAGCCGGACAGAGGGTCAGCAGGGGGCAGAAGATCGCATCATCCGGCTCCACCGGCATGTCCACCGGGCCGCATCTTCACTTTGCAGTAAAGAAAAACGGCAGCTATGTGAATCCGATGAATTATATGTGACAGGAACTGTGGAATCAGGGGTATGAAAAAAAGTCATACCCCTGTTCTTTTAATATATGAAAATTTCATAGTATAATTGATTTAAATGGATATCATGGGAAAGGAGTGGAGTATGAATTTAAAACAGCTGACTTATTTTGTCGCACTGGCAAAGAATCAAAATTTTACCACTGCCGCAAATGAATTGTTCATATGCCAGTCGGCGCTGAGCAAGACGATAAAAGCCATGGAAGAGGATTTGGATGTACAGCTTGTTGACCGGACTGCAAAGCGTTTTTGCCTGACGCCGGAGGGCAGGATGCTCTACCAGGAAGGCAGGGACGCGCTGGAGAACATCAATAACCAGATGGAGCATTTAAGAGACTGTATCAATGCAAAGAACGGAGAAATTTCGGTGGGGATACCTCCAGTGATCAGTACCATTTATTTTGCGTCTATTATCCATGGGTTCCGGAAAGCCTATCCGGGAATCCGTCTTGTTATTGCGGAAGAGGGAGCAAATACTGTGAAAGAGAAGGTTCAGTCCGGAGAGATTGACATTGGTGTAGTCATACTTCCTTTTGCCTCGGACGATTTTCATATCCTTCCTGTATTTAAGTCGGATAATGTGCTGACGGTCAGCACGGATCATCCTCTCGCAGGCCGTGAGAAAGCAGCCTTCCGGGAATTGAGAAATGAAGAGTTCATCTCGCTTGACAAGACGTTTATGCTCCACAGCCGGACCAGGGAGCTGTGCCATATGTCGGGTTTTGAACCGAACATCGTCATGGAGAGCTCCCAATGGGACTTCATAGCCGAGATGGTTTCACTGAACCAGGGAGTGGCCATCCTTCCGCGGCCGATTTTATCCCGTTTTAATTCAGATAAAATAAAAATTCTTACACTGACAGAACCGGAGTTTCCATGGGATATAGCATTGATTATAAGAAAGGACAAATACGTTTCAAATCCTATCAGACATTTTCAGACGTATGTAAAAAAACACGGGAATATTAAATAAAGAAATTGCAAAGAACTAAACCTGAGATAGAATACAGGCTTAGTTCTTTTTTTTCATGCCGTCTATGAATTTTATATATTTTACTGTGAGAATCAACCAAATATATAATGGATTTATAGAAGTAATTATACAAGATAATCAATGAATTGCATCAGGGAAGGAGTAATCAATGGGAAATTGTTCATTAAAAGTCGGAGATGGATGTTCTTTTTGTAAACAAATTAGCAATGAGGATGTCCTGGCATTTGCAGAGGTGACGGGGGATAAAAATCCGCTGCATCTGGATGATGACTATGCGAAAGGTACGGTATTTAAAGAAAGGATAGCACACGGGATGATCAGTGCCGGAGTCATCTCGGCGGCCATTGCCATGAAGCTTCCGGGACCCGGTACCACATATCTGGGCCAGTCGCTGAAGTTTACGGGACCTGTGAAGATCGGAGACACAGTCACAGCCAATTTGAGGGTAAAGGAATTAAAAGAAAAACCCAAGTTTACGATCGCCACGATCGCCACTACTTGTGTCAACCAGGAAGGCAAGGTTGTCGTGGAAGGGGAAGCAACCGTTATCCCACCGGAGCATAAGGAGGATACAGCATGTCAAAATTAAGCAGTGCAGAAGAGGCGGTAAAACAGATCAAAGACGGCGACACGGTAGCGTTCAACGGATTTGCCTTTGGGTTCGGTTTCGCTGAAGAAATAGCAAAGGCTTTGGGAAAACGCTACGAGGAGGAGGGACATCCAAAAGATTTGACGCTCCTGTTTGGATCAGGCTGCGGAGACGGAGGAGCCCTCAAAGAAGATTTCGGCCTGGACCATCTGGCGAAAGAAGGAATGGTCAAACGGATCATTGCCGGGCATGTGGGACTGGCAAAGAAGCTGAGCAGAATGATCAATGAGAATAAGATCGCGGCTTATAATTTTCCGCAGGGTGTCGTTGCACATTTATTCAGGGCCATTGCAGGGGGCAAGCCCGGGGTGCTGACTCAGGTGGGATTAAAGACATTTGCAGATCCAAGAGTGGAAGGCGGACGGATGAACCAGGCTGCCCGGAGCGAGAGCTTTGTGGAGGTTATGGAGGCAGCAGGGAGAGAATATCTTTTGTACCGTTCCATTCCTGTGGACGCTGCCATTATCCGCGGGACGGTGGGAGACGAGAAAGGCAATATGACGGTCGAGGAAGAAGGGGTGCTTTTGGAAACACTCCATATCGCTGAGGCAGCTAAAAATTCCGGAGGGATCGTGATCGGTCAGGTAAAAGAGGTGGCAAAAGAGGGGACTTTGGACCCAAGAGATGTATATGTCCCGGGAATCATGGTAGATACATTGGTAAAGGCCAAACCGGAAAATCATCGGATGACTTGTATATTAGACTATGATGCTTCTTTTACGGGGGAAGTGAAAGTGCCGTCTGACAGCATTGCGCCTATGGAAATGGGAATACGGAAGGTCATCGCAAAGCGGTGTGCGAAAGAGATTCAGCTGGATACTACGATCAATCTGGGGATCGGAGTGCCGGAGGGTGTCGCTTCCGTCGCCCTGGAAGCAGGGATTGCAGACCGTCTGACAATGACCATCGAGGCCGGGGCGATCGGAGGAGTGCCTCAGGGAGGACACAGCCTCGGAGCCGCAGCCAATGTAGAAGTACTGATCGGCCAGCCCAATCTGTTTGACTTCTATGACGGCGGCGGGCTTGACCTGACCTGCCTCGGGCTTGCACAGGCAGATGCCAAAGGAAATATTAATGTAAGCAAGTTTAACGGCAGGATGGTTGGCTGCGGAGGATTCGTAAACATTTCACAGAATACGAAAAACGTCATTTTCTGCGGTACATTTACGGCCGGAAAGTCGCTGATCGAAGTAAAAGACCGGGGACTTCAGATCGTACAGGACGGAGAGTTTACCAAGTTTGTGGACCAGGTGGAGCAGATCACCTTCAGTGGAGAGTATGGTGTGCAGACAGGACAGAATGTGCTGTATGTGACGGAACGGGCGGTGTTCAGACTGACGGAAGGCGGCCTGGAATTGATTGAGATAGCACCTGGAATAGATCTCGAAAAGCACATTTTAGACAAGATGGATTTCAAACCTTTGATTTCCCGAAATCTAAAAGAGATGGATGCAGATATTTTTGACAACACCCCATTAAAGATCGGAGGCAGATAGTATGGTTGGAATTGTTTTAGGGCTCGCATTGCTTGTGTTCCTGGCGTACAAGGGATATTCAATTATCTGGGTAGCTCCGGTATCCGCCATGGTTGTGGCGCTGACCGGGGGACTTTCTCTGCTGCCTGCATACACAGACACTTATATGCAGGGGCTTGTGGACTTTGCCAAATCCTGGTTCCCAATGTTCCTTTTGGGAGCAATTTTCGGAAAGGCAATGGAAGTTACGGGGGCAGCCCATTCTGTGGCGAAAAAATTATCCTCAATGATCGGAGCACAGAGGGCAATCCTGGCTGTTATTATCAGCTGTGGTATTTTGGTCTACGGTGGCATTTCACTGTTTGTAGTTGTGTTTGCCATTTATCCGATTGCCGTATCCTTATTTCG
Source organism: Anaerostipes hominis (ex Lee et al. 2021) (assembly GCF_002270485.1). Taxonomy (GTDB): domain Bacteria; phylum Bacillota; class Clostridia; order Lachnospirales; family Lachnospiraceae; genus Anaerostipes; species Anaerostipes hominis. The sequence goes on from NZ_NQOG01000018.1 coordinate 43,318, forward strand.
GGAGGCCGACCTTCCGAGAAGGCTGATCCCAGGCTGCATTGCCTGCGGCGCATTCACATTTTCCATGACCGCATTTCCTGGGAATCCCCAGCTGAATAATATTATTCCCACAAAGTATTTCGGAACCAACGCAATGTCAGGACCTATCATGGGAATCGCAGGGGGACTTGTCATGCTCGTGGGAGGATATCTGTGGCTGTCTTACCGCGCAAAGAAAATGACTGCCGCGGGAGAGCACTTTGATGAACCTGACAATATAAAGGAGAGTACTTCAGAGGATCTGCCCAATCCACTGCTGTCGGTCGTGCCATTGCTGATCGTCGTCGCATCGCTGAATATCCTGCCAATGTGGATAGCGTTTCCGGAAGATAAGAAGTCCACTTACGCTATCATCATCGCCCTGCTTTTGGGGATCGCCGCATCTATCCTGTTAAATCTTCGAAATTTGAAGGATATCATCGGCGCTGTCAGTGAAGGTGCCAACGGATCTGTCATGGCGATTATGAACACATCTGCAGCCGTGGGATTCGGAGCAGTGGTAAAGGCTGCTCCCGGGTTTGCCGTACTTACAAAGGCTGTCCTGGGCATCAAAGCAAGCCCTCTGATTTCGGAGGCGCTGGCTGTAACACTTCTGGCAGGAGCTACCGGATCTTCCTCCGGAGGCATGGGCATCGCGCTGGAAGCATTGGGGCCGAAATATATGGAAATGGCTGCATCTTTGAACATTGATCCAGGCGCTTTCCACCGTGTCGCTTCCATCGCATCCGGGGGACTGGATTCTCTGCCCCACTGCGGAGCTGTCATCACGCTGCTGGCCGTAGCAGGAATGACACATAAAAAATCTTATGCAGATATCGGCATGGTTACTTGTGTGATTCCCATTGTGGCAACCATTGTTGTTGTGGCGATGGGGATGATGGGCATAGTTTGACATTTTGTACGTGATTTCCGTTCGGCTCTTAGAATGCCTCACTCCAATCATGTACAAAATGGACGTAATATCTGCCGGATAAGTATTTCTTTAGCAAAAGAAGCTATGCAACGATACTTTATTTGCCCACATTGTCCGTTTGCATCATGTTATAGTTTCCATAGAGTATGAAAATTATGAAGTAAGGAGGGTATAACATGAATTTTTGGCAGAACGAAGTTGTGACGGATGCGGGTATCGCGCTGCAGTCCAGAATAATCAACGGTCATACATTGAAAATTGTAAGGGCTGTTACAGGGGCCGGTACTGTCCCGCCTGTAAATCTGAGGCAGCAGACAGAAGTAACGTCCCCGAAGCAGGCAATCATGGAATAAAAATTAAAGTAAATGCAGAGTTTAAGAAAGCCATGATGAAAAATCATGGTTTTTCTTTTGAGAAAATTAGCCGGATACGGCGGTTAAGTTTATATATTGCTAATTAGTTGAGGGTTGTAGCGGCTTTTTCTCAGTGTTATAATGGAACACATATTTGGAGGATGCTCTTTATTTATAAAGAGATATCCGGACGTGGAGGTCGATATGAAAAAACAATTCTCAAAAATCCTGATCGCAATTCTTCTTGTGATCTCTCTCGGAGAGGGATTCCTTTTATACAGGACGTATTCGGTATCGGGGGAAAATGTGGAGATAGCAAATAAACTTCAGCGCCTTAAAAAGACCGTGGATCAATATTATACCGGCGATGTGGATCAGGAGCAGCTGGAAAATTACGCTTATAAAGGATATCTGGCAGGTCTGGGAGACCCATATTCCACTTATTATTCAGAGAGTGAATTTAAAGAACTGATGGAAGCGACGAACGGTGTATTTTCAGGTGTAGGAATTTATCTTTCCCAGGATACTGTCACAGGTGAGATAAAGGTGATCAGGGTCATCAAGGGAGGTCCAAGTGATGGAAGAGGAATCAAGGCCGGAGACGTTCTGATCAAGGTGGACGGCAAATCTGTTGGTGACAAGGATTTGGATAAAGTCGTAGCAGAAGTAAAAGGAGAAGAAGGCACTAAGGTAAAACTTTCTTTTCTGCGCGGAAAAGAGAAGAAAGCAAAAAACTACACAATTACGAGAAAAAAAGTTGTGACTCAGACCGTTGAGACAAAAATGCTTGATAACAGTATTGGCTATTTGTCTATCTCTGAATTTGATGAAGTGACCGTTGGCCAATTTAAGAAAGGTATAAAACAGCTGCAGAACAAAGGAATGAAGGCTTTGATTCTGGATGTTCGGAATAATCCGGGCGGACTGGTGGATTCCGTTGTGGATATCTGCGACGAACTGCTTGGTGAAGGCAGGATTGTGTCTATAAAGGATAAACAGGGCAAGGAAAAGGTATACCGTTCAGATGCAGAGCAGTCGGTAAAGGTTCCGGTCTGTGTCCTTGTGAACGGAGAGAGCGCCAGCGCTTCTGAAATCTTGTCAGGAGCTGTCAAAGATCATAAAAGGGGAACCTTAGTAGGTGAAAAGACCTTCGGAAAAGGGATTGTGCAGGGATTCTTTAAATTGGGAGACGGTTCCTATGCCAAATTAACCTATGCGTCATATTATACGCCTTCAGGAGCCAATATCCATAAGAAGGGGATAAAACCTAATATAAACATAAAAGATGACACCAAGACAAAAGTGGATGAGCAGCTTTTAAAAGCACAGCAGCTTTTAAAGAAGAAGCTGAAGAAATAAAATTTTACAGGAGCCGGAAAAGCAACGAAAGCATGAGAGCGAAAAAGGATGGATTTACCTTAGTGGAACTGATTGTGATTTTGCTGATCCCTTCACTGACAGGGTATAGACAAAGTTTTCTGTCATAGCGGCGAATAACGTGTTGTTCGACTTCATCGGTTATAAACGGAAATAATATGGCAGCAGTGATCCATCCGGATGATATAGTGGTGAGGAAAGAGAACCTGCAGGAACAGCTGAAATGCGGCAACACGATCCACAATGAGAACAGGCTGATCCGAAAAGACGGTGAGATCGTATGGATTTCGATCCAGGCGCAGCTGTTCACGGAAGAGGATGGGGAACATCATTTTTACTGTGTATTTGTTGATATTACGGAAGAAAAGCTTTTGCAGGACAGAGTCAGGGAATTGCACGAGAAGGAGCTGACTTATTTTGCCGATATGTCATTGAACGGAGGCAGCATCAGATCCGGTCTACGGCGACAAAATCAGAGAAGAAATGAGACGGAGCAGAAGATGCAGGAGATCCGCGGTCTGATTTTATATACGGTGGTGAAGAATATTCACATTTTAAAGTACAGAACAAACATTCGAATTTGTTCTGTACTTTTTTAGTGGGGTCTGATATAATCAAGGCTGATACACAGAGTATGATATTTCAGAGAATGGGAATCATAATTATGGGAATTTCTATCCCGTTTTACGATATACGGAGGTGTATATTTATGGATCATTTTGAATTGGTATCTGAATTTGAGCCTACTGGGGATCAGCCGGAAGCGATTAAACAGCTGGTTTCTGGATTTAAGCAGGGGAATCAGTTTGAAACGCTATTAGGGGTTACAGGGTCAGGCAAAACGTTTACAATGGCAAATGTCATTCAAGAATTAAATAAACCTACATTGATCATTGCCCATAACAAGACCCTGGCAGCACAGCTTTACAGTGAATTTAAAGCATTTTTTCCGCATAATGCCGTGGAATATTTTGTTTCCTACTATGATTATTATCAGCCGGAGGCCTATGTACCGTCCACAGATACCTATATTGAAAAAGACTCTTCCGTCAACGATGAGATCGATAAACTGAGGCACAGCGCCACAGCCGCCCTCATAGAGAGGAAGGATGTGATCGTGGTATCCAGTGTTTCCTGCATTTACGGGATAGGAAGCAAGGAAAATTACTCTGAGATGATGATTTCCTTAAGACCCGGTATGCAGAAGGACAGGGATCAGGTTATCGATGAACTGATCAATATCCAGTATGTCCGAAACGAACTGGATTTTAAACGGGGAACCTTCCGGGTGAAAGGTGATGTCCTGGAGATCCTTCCGGTCTCTACATTTGAGGAGGCTGTCCGGGTAGAGTTTTTCGGAGATGAGATTGACAGGATCGTGGAATTTGATGTTCTCACCGGAGAAGTCAAGAGAAGCATTAACTTTCTCGCCATATTTCCGGCATCCCACTATGTAGTTCCGCAGGAACAGATAGAGCAGGCGATTGTTAATATCAAACAGGAGCTGGCCGAGAGGGTAAAGTATTTTCAGGAAAATGACCAGCTGATCGAGGCACAGAGGATTGCGGAACGAACGAATTTTGATATTGAGATGCTGAGGGAGACCGGGTTCTGTTCCGGTATTGAGAACTATTCCAGGCATCTGACCGGGGGTAAACCAGGGGAACCGCCGAGTACGCTGATCGATTTCTTTGGGGATGATTTTCTGGTGATCGTGGACGAGTCCCATATCACAGTGCCCCAGATCGGGGGTATGTATTCCGGAGACCAGTCCAGGAAGTCTACCCTGGTGGATTTCGGATTCCGTCTGCCATCGGCAAAGGATAACCGCCCGCTGGAATTCAGCGAATTTGAGAGTAAGATCGATCAGATGCTGTTTGTTTCCGCAACGCCGAACAAGTATGAAGCAGAGCATGAACTTCTCCGGGCAGAACAGATCATACGCCCGACCGGACTTTTAGATCCGCCGATTGATGTGCGTCCGGTAAAAGGACAGATTGACGACCTTTTATCTGAAGTGCATAAAGAGACAGAGCAGGGACATAAGGTTCTGGTTACCACCCTTACAAAGCGGATGGCGGAGGAGCTGACCGATTACATGAGGGAGGTTGGAATCCGGGTTAAATACCTGCATTCTGATATTGATACCCTTGAGCGAACAGAGATCGTCAGGGATTTGAGGATGGACGTATTTGATGTGCTTGTCGGCATCAACCTGCTGAGAGAAGGTCTGGATATTCCGGAGATCACGCTTGTCGCGATCCTGGATGCAGATAAAGAAGGCTTTTTAAGATCAGAGACTTCTCTGGTGCAGACAGTGGGTCGTGCGGCCCGAAACAGTGAAGGACATGTTATCATGTACGCCGACAATATGACAGATTCCATGGAAGCCGCCATCAGTGAGACAAACCGGAGACGAGCGATTCAGGATCAGTACAATAAAGAGCATGGCGTCACACCGCAGACGATTCAGAAGGATATACGTGATCTGATCAAGATTTCTGAGGAGGAAGAAGCAGAGCAGACCAATGAAAAGGATATTGAGTCTATGAACAAGAAAGAACTGAAGGAAAATATTGAACGGCTCACCAAGAAGATGAACAGGGCGGCGGCAGAGCTGAATTTTGAGGAGGCCGCAACGCTGCGGGATGAACTGAAAGAATATAAGATTGCTTACAGAGATTATGATAAGTAAGGAGATACTATGAAGAAGGATGTTATTCGGATCAGAGGAGCGAAAGAACATAATTTGAAAAATGTAGATTTAGTAATACCCAGAAACGAGTTCGTTGTTCTCACAGGACTGAGCGGTTCCGGGAAATCGTCCCTGGCATTCGATACAATTTATGCGGAAGGGCAGAGAAGATACATGGAGTCTTTGTCCTCCTATGCAAGACAGTTTCTCGGACAGATGGAAAAGCCGGATGTAGACAGTATTGAAGGTCTGTCCCCCGCTATTTCCATCGACCAGAAATCCACCAACCGAAATCCCAGATCCACAGTAGGTACGGTGACAGAAATTTACGACTACTTCCGTCTGCTGTACGCCAGGATCGGGATTCCGCACTGCCCTAAGTGTGGGAAACCGATCAGCAGGCAGACTGTAGACCAGATGGCAGACCGGATCATGGAGTTTAAAGAGGGAACAAAGTTCCAGCTTCTGGCGCCGATTGTCCGCGGAAGGAAGGGAAGGCATGAAAAGATTTTCTCAAATGCCAGGAGAAGCGGCTATGTCCGTGTCAGGGTGGACGGAAACATTTATGATCTGGAGGAAGAGATCACACTGGACAAAAATAAAAAACACAACATTGAGATCGTTGTGGACCGGCTGGCAGTGCGTCCGGGGATTGAAAAGAGACTTACAGATTCTATTGAGACGACTCTGGACCTGGCGGATGGATTGATGACTGTGGACATCATCGGGGGAGAACCGATGAATTTCAGCCAGAGTTTCTCCTGTCCCGACTGTGATATCAGCATTGACGAGATCGAGCCGAGGAGCTTTTCTTTCAACAATCCGTTCGGAGCCTGCCCGGTCTGTCACGGTCTCGGATATAAGATGGAGTTTGATGTGGATCTTATGATTCCCGATCCGAAACTGAGCATTGCGGAAGGTGCAATCCAGGTGATGGGCTGGCAGTCCTGCACAGACAAGAAGAGTTACACTCGGGCGATCCTCGACGCTCTTGCAAAAGAATATAAATTCGACCTGAACACACCTTTTAAAGACTATCCGAAAAAGATCAGAGATGTGATTCTCTACGGAACAAATGGAAAAGAAGTGAAGGTTCATTATACCGGGCAGAGGGGACAGGGTGTCTATGATGTCTCCTTTGAAGGTCTGATCAGAAATGTAGGCCGGAGATACCGGGAATCCTCTGAATCTATGAAGGCGGAGTACGAAAATTACATGACAGTTACCCCATGTGAGGAGTGTCACGGACAGAGACTGAAGGCAGAGTCGCTGGCTGTGACTGTGGCCGGAAAAAATATTGCGGAAATGTGTGATATGTCTGTGGGAGAAATTTCTGCCTTTTTGGACGAGATGGAACTGACAGACCGCCAGCAGTTTATCGGAAGCCAGATTCTAAAGGAAATTAAGGCCAGAGTTGGGTTCCTCAACAATGTGGGGCTTGAATACCTGACACTCTCCAGGGCAACCGGCACACTTTCCGGGGGAGAAGCCCAGAGGATACGTCTTGCAACCCAGATCGGATCGGGTCTTGTGGGTGTGGCATATATTTTGGATGAACCGAGCATCGGTCTGCACCAGAGAGATAATGACAAGCTGATCAATGCCCTGAAAAATTTAAAAGATCTGGGAAATACCCTGCTGGTCGTGGAACACGATGAGGATACGATGCTGGCGGCGGACCATATTGTGGACGTAGGACCCGGAGCCGGAGAGTACGGCGGTGAGATCGTAGCCCAGGGAACTGCCCAGCAGATAATGAAGAATAAAAAGTCCATCACCGGTGCATATTTGAGCGGAAGGATTAAGATCCCGGTTCCAGAGGAGCGCAGAAAGCCTACCGGCTGGATGAAGGTGATTGGTGCCAGAGAAAATAACCTTAAAAATATTGATGTAGATATCCCTCTTGGGGTCTTTACCTGTGTGACCGGTGTGTCCGGTTCCGGGAAGAGCTCTCTGATCAATCAGATTGTTTATAAGAGACTGGCGAAAGAGCTGAACCGTGCAAAAATCAAGGCGGGGAAACACACAGACATCGAAGGTTTTGACCAGCTGGATAAGATCATAGATATTGACCAGTCTCCGATCGGACGGACGCCGAGATCAAATCCGGCGACTTACACGGGTGTATTTGATCAGATCAGAGATTTATTTGCCATGACAAAGGACGCAAGGAGCCGTGGATACAATAAAGGAAGGTTCAGTTTCAATAAAAAGGGGGGAAGATGTGAGGCATGTGCCGGGGACGGTATCATTAAGATCGAGATGCATTTCCTTCCGGATGTTTATGTTCCCTGTGAAGTGTGTCAGGGAAAGAGATACAACAGGGAAACACTGGAAGTTCTCTACAAAGGAAAGAGCATTTATGACGTCCTGAACATGACGGTTGAGGAAGCCTGTGAATTCTTTTCGAATATTCCGAGCATCAGCCGGAAGATGGAGACGCTGAGAGACGTGGGTCTTTCCTATATCCGCCTGGGGCAGCCTTCCACCCAGCTTTCAGGCGGAGAAGCCCAGAGAATCAAACTGGCTACGGAACTGAGCAAACGGAGTACAGGAAAGACAATCTATATTCTGGATGAACCGACCACAGGACTTCACTTTGCAGACGTCCATAAGCTGGTAGATATCCTGGGCAAGCTGACGAAAGGCGGCAATACGGTTATTGTCATCGAACACAATCTGGAGGTCATAAAAACCGCCGATTATATTATTGACATTGGACCGGAAGGCGGCAGCAATGGAGGAACTGTCGTTGCTCAGGGGACTCCTGAGGAGATATGTAATGCAAAACAGTCTTATACTGGAAAATATCTTAAGAAATACCTGGATTAATAATAAACTGCCGGACATGCGGTGAGCATGCCGGCAGTTTTTGCACGGCGGTTTCGGTGCGATTAATCTTCCATTTGTTTTCCCAGGAAAGAAGCACCTATTTTTGCGATGGTCAGATCCTGTTCATTCATTTTGTTTTCATTGGAAAGTATACAGACCAGTCCAATAGCATCTCCTTCGGCAATAATAGTAGCCACAGCCTGATTTGTAAACTCATCAGGGAAATCGGAGATGATTGGAACAAAATTCTGATCTCCTTTGACTGCACTGAACTGTCCGCGGTCAATGATGATCTGTTCTGCCTGCTCATGCAGGAGCTTTCCGGACAGCTTTTTTCCATTTGGACCTGCCGCTGCGATAACAGAATCCTGATCGCAGATACAAATTGTATGAGGAAGGGTGGCAGCTATGGACTCAGCATACTGTTTTGCTATCTGCCCCATTTCCCCGATCGGAGAATATTTTTTAAGAATGATACTTCCGTCATGTTCTGTAAATATCTCCAAAGGATCACTTTCTCTGATATGCATTGTCTTGCGGATTTCTTTCGGAATTACGATCCTTCCCAAATCGTCAATACGTCGTACTATTCCTGTTGCTCTCATGTGTTTACGTCTCCTCTCACAAACATATATTTTCCCATGTGGATATTGTTTGCATCGGGAGAAAAAATATACCAAAACTCTTTTTACTATGATATAATTAAAAACTAGAGCGAGATGAAAAGCATAAATTCAATGATAAAAGATAAAGGAGTAAGAGATGAATTTTAATATTAGATTAACCGCAAAAGATCTGTATCAGTTCTCTATGACCCATGCGTATAATGGACAGTCGGGAATTTTTACAGCCATCTGTGTTCTGGTCGGAATTATGATGGTATTCCGCGGCACAGCGGCCGGAGGCGGAATGTATTATGCAATGCTTGGAGTATTAATGATCGCACTTTTCACGATCGTCACACCGCTTACTTTATATATGAAGGCAAAGAAACAGGCTGCAGGGAATCCAATGTATCAAAATGAAACGGAATATGATCTTCAGGAAGACGGAGTTCATGTGACAATGGGAGATCAAACGGGAGTCATTCCTTGGAATCAGATCGTTAAGATCAGACACAGCAGAGGAATGTATATTTTATATACAGGAAAACAAAGTGCATTTATTTATCCTGATGTAGCGCTTGGAGAACAGAAAAACGAAATCATGAATTATATTTACCAGCATGTACCGGCCAGTACAAAGCTTCCAAAGTATGCAAAGAGGTCTTAGTATGACAGAAAGCTTAAGTTATGGGGATACATTTCGTACAGGCTTTCTGCTGGGAGAAAAGGCCGAACCTGGAGATGTGTACTGTCTCTGCGGAGATTTAGGAGTAGGCAAGACAGTCTTTACCCAGGGATTTGCAAAGGGTCTCGGAATAGAGGAACCCGTGCAGAGTCCTACTTTTACGATCGTGCAGGAGTATGAAGAAGGACGTCTGCCTTTTTACCATTTCGATGTCTACCGCATCGGGGACGTTGAGGAGATGGACGAAATCGGGTATGAAGATTATATTTACGGGCAGGGAGTTTCCCTGATCGAGTGGGCCAACTTGATTGGGGAGATCCTGCCTGAGCATTATACGAAGATTACGATTTCCAAAAACCTGGAACGGGGATTTGATTACCGGGAAATCAAGATTGAGGAGATATAGATGAAGATTTTAGCATTGGATAGTTCAGGGCTTGTAGCATCGGCTGCTTACCTTGTGGACGGCGTAATGGTCGCTGAATATACGGTCAACGATAAACTGACTCATTCACAGACACTGCTTCCCATGCTGGATGTGATGAGAAAACAGGTGGGATTTGAACTGGCTGAACTGGATGCCATTGCAGCAGCCATGGGTCCGGGTTCGTTTACCGGGCTTCGGATCGGGGCAGCCACAGTGAAAGGGCTCGGTCTGGCTCTTGACAAGCCGGTCATTCCGGTCCCGTCCGTGGACGGTCTGGCTTTTCAGCTGTACGGAGCACATGGAATCATCTGTCCCATTATGGATGCCAGAAGGAATCAGGTTTATACCGGATTTTACCGTTTTGAGCATGGAAAGTTTACTGTGATAAAAGAACAATGCGCCCAGAGTATGCAGGATACGCTGGATCAGCTGACGGATTTTGAGGATACGGTAATTTTTCTGGGGGATGGGGTTCCTGTCCATAAGGAAGCGATCTCAAAGCAGATGGGTGATAAGGCTTTTTTTGCTCCTGATTTTGCAGGACGGCAGAGAGCCGGTGCTGTAGGAGCGCTGGCCGGCATCTATTACCAACAGGGAAAGTTTGTCACGGCAGATGATTTTGAGCCTGAATATTTACGGAAATCCCAAGCAGAAAGGGAAAGAGAAGAACGACTGAAACATGAAGAAACCAATATTTGAGGTAAGAGAAAAAGATCTTGCAATGATTGCTGAACTGGAAAAGCAGTGTTTTTCAGATCCATGGTCTCTCCGCACGCTCGAGGATGCCTTCAGACAAAAGGATTACTTTATATATGTGTGGCGTGATATGAAACGCGTCAGCGGTTATGTCATAGGCCGGCTGGCGGCAGACGAGGGAGAACTGCTCAGAGTCGGTGTCCTGCCTTTCATACGGAATTTCGGTATCGGAGCACGGCTGGTTCGTGTTTTGCAGGAGGAGCTCGCAAAAAGATTTGTCTCCGCCGTTTATCTGGAGGTGAGAGAATCCAACAAACCGGCGATCCGCATGTATAAAAAGCAGGGATTTATTGTTCAGGGCCGAAGACCCAAATATTACCGGAATCCGATGGAAGACGCTGTTTTAATGCGCTGGGACGTGCCGGCCCAGTCATTACCAGTAGTATCGGAAGAAGAACCTTCTTATAATGAGACCTATAAGGAGGAGAATGAGATGAAGTGCAACTTATGTGGTCGAACAATCAAAGAGAAGGAAGATTTTTTTAAAGGTGAGAAGGAGTGGGGATATTTTTCAGGCAAAGATCTGGAATGCCATGAATTTTTCCTTTGCGAACACTGTTATGATGAACTGGTAAAAAAATTTAAAATACCGGTTTCTGTGAAAGAAAAGAAAGAAGTCTTGACTTAGAAAAAGGATGAAAAATGTTAGATGTATGTTTATTAGGTACCGGAGGCATGATGCCTCTTCCATATCGGAAATTGACGGCATGCATGACCAGATTCAATGGTCATGATGTGCTGATCGACTGCGGCGAAGGGACACAGGTGGCGATCAAAGAACGGGGGTGGAGTGTGAAGCCTCTGGATGCTATCTGTTTTACACATTTTCACGCAGATCATATCAGCGGGCTTCCGGGCCTTTTGCTGACTCTTGGAAATGCCGAGCGGACAGAGCCGTTATTGATCATCGGGCCGAAAGGCGTGGAGCGGGTCGTACAGTCTCTGAGGGTCATTGCTCCGGATCTGCCATTTGAGATCGAATTTCTGGAACTGTCCGGGAAACAGCAGATAATCCCTATGGACGGATATCAGATCGAGGCGTTCCGTGTACAGCATAACATTATGTGCTACGGATATAATATGATTATACCGAGAGCCGGAAAATTCGATCCGGAAAAGGCAAGACAGAACGACATCCCGATGAAGTACTGGAGCCGTCTTCAGAAAGGTGAGACGATAGAAGCCGATGGACGTGTCTTAACCAGTGATATGATTCTCGGTGAAGCCAGAAAAGGGATCAAACTGACCTATTGTACGGACACAAGGCCTGTTCCTTTCATAGCAGAAAATGCCCGTGGTGCAGATCTGTTTATCTGTGAGGGCATGTATGGAGAAGAAGGCAAAGAGAAAAAGGCAAAAGAATATAAACATATGACATTTTATGAAGCTGCAAGGCTTGCGAAACAGGCAGATGTGGGTCAGCTTTGGCTGACCCATTACAGCCCGTCTTTGGTAAGACCAGAGGAATTTATGGGGAAGGTCAGAGAGATCTTTCCGAGATCCAAGGCCGGAAAGGACGGAAAAACGGTTACTTTGGATTTTTGTGAGGAATAGGGAGCAGACAATGGATAAAAATATTAAAATACTGGCAATTGAATCTTCCTGCGATGAGACTGCCGCGGCAGTAGTGGAGAACGGGAGAAGTGTTAAATCCAATATTATTTCATCACAGATAGAACTACATAAGCTGTACGGAGGAGTCGTACCTGAGATCGCATCGAGAAAGCATATCGAAAAGATTAACTATGTGATCAGAGAGGCATTGAACGAAGCGGATGAGACCCTGGATTCAATCGATGCAGTGGCAGTTACCTATGGTCCGGGACTCGTAGGAGCTTTGCTTGTGGGAGTTGCGGAGGCAAAGGCGATTGCTTTTGCGAAAGATAAACCCCTGGTAGGAGTTCATCACATCGAAGGACATATTTGTGCCAATTATATAGAACACCACGAGCTGGAACCTCCGTTTTTATGTCTTGTTGTATCCGGCGGACATACTCATCTGGTGGATGTAAAGGATTATGGAGTCTATGAAATCATCGGGCGTACGAGGGACGATGCTGCCGGAGAAGCATTCGACAAGGTAGCCAGATGCATCGGTCTCGGTTATCCGGGAGGTCCAAAGATCGAAGCTCTGGCCAGAGAAGGAAATAAGGAAGCAATCAAATTTCCAAGGGCAAAAGTGGACGGTGCGCCGAATGACTTCAGTTTCAGCGGACTGAAGTCCTCTGTACTAAATTATCTAAATAAGTGTGAGATGAAGGGGGAAGAAGTGAACCGGGCAGATGTGGCGGCATCTTTTCAGGAAGCTGTTGTGGATGTACTCAGTACCCATGGCGTAGAAGCGGCAAAGAATCTTGGATACCGGAAACTTGCGATTGCCGGAGGAGTCGCTTCCAACGGAGCTTTCAGGGAGAAGATTCAAGCCAGATGCCGAGAAGCAGGAATTGAATTTTATCACCCATCACCCATATTATGTACGGACAATGCGGCAATGATCGGAGCCGCAGGGTATTATGAATATATGAACGGAGCCAGAAGCGGCTGGGATCTGAATGCGGTTCCGGGATTGAAGATCGGCCAGAGATAAACAATTAGGAGATGCCATGAAGGAGAAAATCGTAGCCATAGTACTTGGCGCGGGAGAAGGAAAACGCATGGGGAGCGGGATTCCCAAACAGTATATGATTATTAAGTCAAGACCTCTGATCTACTATGCCCTGAAAGCCTTTGAACACAGTCCAGTGGATGAAGTCATATTAGTAACCGGAGAGGATGAGATCGACTATTGTCAGAAATATATTGTAGGCAAGTATAAGTTTGAAAAGGTGAGCAGAATCGTAGCCGGCGGTCGGGAACGGTACGAGTCTGTCTATCTTGGGCTGAGAAGCATTGAGGAGGCAGACTATGTTCTGATTCACGACGGAGCGAGGCCGATGCTGAATGCCGATATTATACGAAAATGTATTATCAATGTGCGCAGGCATAAAGCTTGTGTGGTTGGCATCCCTTCAAAAGATACGATCAAGGTTGTGGACAATGACACTTATGCGGTTTCGACGCCTCCGAGAAGAAAGCTTTGGCAGGTCCAGACTCCTCAATGTTTTGATTTTGATCTGATCTATGATGCCTATCAAAAGCTGATGGACAGCGGAGATACTACCGCAACCGATGACGGTATGGTGCTTGAAAATTATGGAGACCAGAGAGTTAAAGTAAAGCTCATTGAAGGAAGTTATGACAATATTAAGGTGACAACTCCCGAGGATGTGAGGATCGCAGGAAGTCTTGTGAAGGCCAGAAAGCTGTTCCGGTTCCTGCACAATGTACATGATAAGATTATTTATCTGCAGATGAAGATACTGCAGAAGCGGTTTTTTACGAAGAAATAGGAAGAATGTACCAGGGGTAGTGCAGTGCATTGTTTGGCAAATGGAAAAATGTTATAGATGGGGCTGTCGCACTAAGTGATTAGTGCGCAGCTCCTTTTCTATGCAAAAAATAACTGCCAGACCTCGAAAGAATCCGGCAGTTGGTGTAAAATATTAGTATGCTAACACTTAATAAATTACAAAAA
>NZ_NQOG01000019.1 GCF_002270485.1 Anaerostipes hominis (ex Lee et al. 2021)
CCTACGTTCTCTTTCTGTCAGGTTAAATGTGCTGTCAGTCAACGACATTTGTTGACTATTATTTGATACAAAAGCCATGCGAATCACCTCGATATTTGATATTTATATTTTACCAAATGTTCGGATGGATTGATATATCGTGTTAAATTTTCAAGGTACAAATTTATATCAAAGGTCAATGACCTTTTGACACCCTAATCCTAAGAAACAAAAAACGCTCCGCAGATTGTGCATAGATGCGTAAGGAAATCATTTGACTGCGTCAAATCGCATCTGGCACGCAAAGTGGTGAAGGCCTGAGAGATAAAATGGGCTTGCCCACTTTGTTCTAAATTTAAACGGATTCTGTGATGATCTCCCGGATCAAATCTCTCTCATCCATGTGATGTTTCACCCCTTTGATCTCCTGATAGTCTTCATGGCCTTTGCCCGCCAGGATGACAATATCTCCCTTCCCCGCATGTTCCATGCAGTAGCGGATGGCTTCTTTCCTGTCAGGGATCGTGACATACTCACCCGGTCCCTTATGGACTCCCACCAGAATATCGTTGATGATATCCATCGGTTCTTCATTTCTCGGATTGTCCGATGTCACCACCGTAAGGTCCGCAAGTTTTGAAGATACTTCGCCCATCTCATACCGTCTGGCTTTGGCCCGGTTGCCTCCGCAGCCGAACAGACAGTAGATCTTTTTCGGGTCATACTTTCGGATCGTTGTGAGCAGGCTTTCCAGACTCATAGCGTTGTGGGCATAATCAATCATCAGAGTGTATTCGCCTGGTGTTTTCATAATTTCCAGCCGGCCTTTTACCTGGATCGTATTCAATGCGTCCAGGACATCTTTCTTTTGAATCCCCATATGGCGGCATAAAGAAATAGCTGCCAGAGAATTATAGACCGTAAAGTCCCCCGGAATGTCTACATGGACGTTGTACTCTTCTTTCCCTTTTAAATCGTAGGAAACACCAAGGTATCCGGGTTCCTGAATGCGCTCTATATGTTCGGCATATACATCGTTGCCCGGATTCATCCCAAAGGTCTCCAAAAAACATGTATGTCCTTTAATGATTCTTTCTACATAGTCATCATCTCCGTTTACAATTCCCTGCCTGCACTGCTGAAACAGCAGAGATTTGCAGCGAATATAGTCATCCATATCCTTGTGTTCGTTTTCTCCGATATGATCTTCGGCCAGATTCGTAAAGATACCGTAGTCAAAGGTAAAACCGCTCACCCTGTGGAGCATCAGTCCCTGTGAAGAAACTTCCATGACGACATTTTTGCATCCCGCATCCGCCATCTTCCGGAAGGATTCCTGGATCACGTAAGATTCCGGCGTCGTATTGACCGAAGGTATCCTCTCTTCCCCGATGACTGTCTCTATGGTTCCGATCAGTCCGGTCTTCTGTCCCGCGTGTTCAAGGACAGACTGGATCATGTAAGTGATCGTTGTCTTGCCTTTCGTCCCGGTAATTCCTATGGTCGTCAGTTCTTCCGCAGGATATCCGAAGTAAGCCGCGGACATCTCTGCCAGAGCCTTTCTCGTGTCGTCAAAACGAATCACCGTCACGCCGTTCGGAACTTCCACATCCCGTTGTACAGCGACAACTTTGGCACCCTTTTCGATTACCTGCCCGACAAACTTATGTCCGTCAAAGGCAGCCCCGGAAATACAGACAAAAACACTGCCCTCCTCCACTTTTCTTGAATCATAGACAAGAGCCGTGATCTCTGTATCTTCCGTGCCCTGTATGAGAGTATATTCTGAGCGTTCCAATAATTTTGATAATTTCATAGATTCCTCCTAAGCCAAAACTTTTTAAAGGTCAATCTCCCCATCAAATACTTTTGTGGCCGGTCCTTTCATGAAGATGGTATGTTTCTCTTCGTCATATTCAATCTGAAGGTCTCCTCCCAAGAGGTGGACCAGGACTTTTTTGCCGGTCTTCTTATTCAGATAGCTTGCGTAGGCGCTTGCACATGCACCGGTTCCGCAGGCCAGAGTCTCCCCTGCTCCGCGCTCCCAAACACGCATCTTGATCGTATGGTCGTCGACCACCTGGATAAATTCTGTGTTGACTCTGTCCGGAAACATCGGGTGATTCTCAAACATAGGCCCGAGCTTTTCAATATCAAGATCATCCACAGAATCTACAAACACGACTCCATGGGGATTTCCCATAGATACACAGGTGATTCTGTACTCTCTGCCGTCTACGAGGACAGGCTTGTCGATGACTTTGTTCTCCTCATCATAAATCACCGGTATTTTATCGGCATCCAGCACAGGGGCCTCCATATCTACATTGACCCATGTGACCTTCCCGTCTTCCACCGTCAGGTCCAGTTCTTTGATCCCGCCTTTGGTCTCGATGGTGATCGTTGTTTTATCCGTCAATCCATAGTCATATACATACTTTGCGATACAGCGGACTCCATTTCCGCACATGGCTCCTTCTGTACCGTCACTGTTGTACATGGCCATCCGGAAATCCGCTTTGTCAGAAGGATGAATACAGATCATGCCGTCTGACCCGATCCCAAAATGGCGGTCACTGACAAACTTCGCCGCCTCATTCGGATTTTCTATCGTTTCTTTAAAACAGTTCACATATACATAATCATTGCCGCAGCCATGCATCTTTGTAAATTTCATGGAATCACTCCTTATTTTCATAGTGTTATTATTAGTTTATTTATTTTACCATAATCAATATGGAAACACAAAGTGTTTTCTGCCGTTTCCTGGTTGTGTTTTACTGCTTTTTATTATAAAATAAAAGTAAAAAACAGGGAAAGGAGAGACTATGTATTCATTTTTGGAAATCAAGAACCAGATGTTTTCTGACTTTTATCTCCTTTTCTGCGGCATACAGGAGTGCACACCTCTTTATTCCTTCGGGCCTGCTGTCCGGAGCCACCACCTGCTTCACTACTGCGTCAGAGGAAAAGGATATTACTATGCCAGGGACAAACAGTACACCATTGAGCCGGGAGATGCTTTTTTGATCCTCCCAGATGAAGTGACCTTTTACCAGGCAGACGAACAAGATCCCTGGACTTATCTCTGGGTCGGTTTTTCCGGAAATCAAGTCAATGACTATCTTCAGCGCTGCGGTCTGGACAGTGAACATTTGATCTGTCACTGTGAAGAGAAAGAACTTCTTGTATCTTATATTGAAGATATTCTCAGACATAACACCTTAAGCTACAGCAATGAGCTTTATATTCAGGGCATCCTCTTTCTGATCTTTGCCTCCTTCAGCCGATCCGCCGATATTAAATACAAGTCTGATTTTACAAGTGAAAACATACATATCAGCAAGGCCATTGAATTTATACAGAAAAATTACCAGAATGTCATTACCGTCAGGGACATTGCTGATTATGTTTCTTTAAACCGGAGTTATCTCTGCAGCATGTTCCAGAAAAACCTTCATATGTCTCCCCAGCAGTTTCTCTTAAGATTCCGCATTACAAAAGCCACAGAACTTCTTTCAGATACGGATCTTCCGGTCAAGAATATCTCTTACTCCTGCGGTTATGCCAATCAGCTTGCCTTTTCCAAGGCATTTAAAAAGATTACCGGTTTAAGTCCCACCGCCTACCGCAAAGAAAACCGGAATGTTCCGAATATAATACGGGATTTCGACCCTCACAAAGCAGAAAACCAAAAGCATTCTGAATAGATAAAAAGGAAAGGCTCCATACTGTAAACAGCAGGAGTCTTTCCTTAATCAGGAACGTACGGAAGGCGCTCGCAATTCGTCCTCCGCAGTTAAGATATATAGGCGAGACTGGTAATCTCCGTTGGCTCCGTTATATGTCTCACGGTTTTCACCGCTGGAAGCATCCGAAGTCACCAATCCGGCTTTCATTAGTTCATCGCCGTAGTGGCTGGTTTCATTGATCGTCACATGGTAGCATAAATTTTCATCGAGTCCCCGGAGCTTCAGTCTTGTGTATCCGGAATTCACCGGTTCCAGCGTGCGGAAGTATCCGACGACCGCCGTCCGTCTGTCTTGTGAGACTGACATCCATGCACTTGTATTGTGTTTAAAAGGGCTCTGAAGGCGGTAGAAGGTTCCAAACTGAAGGACCTCCCGGTATGTCTTCATGAATTCCACCTGTTCTTTTATTTTTTCCTGTTCCTCTGCTGACAACTTATTCAAATCAAGTTCATATCCAAAAGTCCCGAAGCAGGCAACATTTGCCCGTGTCTCAATCGGAGTATTCCTCAGCACCTGGTGATTCGGCACTGCTGATACGTGGGCCCCCATACTGCTGACCGGATAAACCATACTGGTGCCATACTGGATTTTAATTCTTTCTATTGCATCCGTATCATCACTGGTCCAGCACTGGGGCGCATAATACATCATTCCGGGATCAAATCTGGCACCTCCGCTGGCACAGGATTCAAACAGGATATACGGAAACTTCTTTGTCAGCCGTTCATAAAGATCATATACCCCAAGGATATATTTATGTGTAACTTTACCTTGATCCGACGCACCGCATCCTGCTGAATACACCTCTGACATGCAGCGGTTCATATCCCATTTTATATAAGACACAGGAGCATCCAGCAAAACTTTTTCCATAAGCCGGTATATATAATCCACCACTTCTTTTCTGGAAAAATCCAGGACAAACTGATTTCTTCCGTGACAGCTGTTTCTGCCCGGTGCCGCAAGCATCCAGTCCGGATGAGTCCGGTACAGGTCACTGTCCTTGTTGACCATCTCCGGTTCAAACCAAAGGCCGAATTTTAAACCTTTCTTCTCAATCTTTTTCGCTATGCCCTTGATTCCTTCCGGAAGTTTGTTAAGGTCCGGGTACCAGTCTCCCAGAGAACTTGTATCGTCATCTCTTTTGCCGAACCAGCCGTCATCCAGGACAAATAATTCAATACCGAGACGTTTCGCTGTATCTGCAATTAAAAGAATTTTATCTTCATCAAAATCGAAATATGTGGCTTCCCAGTTGTTCACAAGGATCGGACGGACTTGATCCCTCCACTCCCCTCTGGCCAGCCGTTTCTGATACAGCTCATGATAAGTCTGGCTCATACCGTTTAGGCCATCACCACTGTAGACCATCACCGCTTCCGGTGTCTGAAACTTTTCTCCCGGCTTTAGTTCCCACGTAAACGTGTTAGGATTGATTCCCATAGTGATCCGTGAGACATCGTAAGTATCCACTTCCACCTGCGCAAGAAAGTTTCCGCTGTACACAAAGGAAAAACCATAAACTTCTCCGTCATGTTCCGTAGTGTTTTCCCGTTTCAGTGCAATAAACGGATTATAATTATTAGAACTGCAGCCTCTCATGCTGTACACAGACTGGATACCATGACACAGTCTGCGCTCCTTTATATGCCTCTCTCTGGACCACGCTCCGGTCAGTTCAATCATCTCGTAGTCTGAATCCGGAAGATCCAGACAGAGGCTCATTGCCTGATCAAGGATCACAGGCTCTGTCCCCCGATTCACAAACCGTACGCTGCGTGCAATCGCTCCATAATGTGCAAATATGGAATACGACAACAGCAGATCCACCTGGATCAATTCATCCCTAAGAAGAATTTCCAGCGTCTGTGCCTCTTTCGGATCCTCTGTATAGGTTGCAGGGAGTCCCGGAAGCTCTGGTTTTCCTTCCGTGATCTTATGGGATATATATGTAAAATCTGTGATTCTGCTTCCATTGCTCTGCAGGATCTGAAAAGCCGGGTATCTCATATCTCCTGATCCATAGGCCGGATATTCCTGCTTGATATGCTCCATAGAAAACGTCAGATCCCCTTCATAGGTACACGGTGCCATGGGACGCTGCCTTGCCTCAAATAAATGCTCATATTCTTCTCTGTCCCGTATTGCCGCTCCGCAGTAAAGCTGACCAAGCTGACCGTTTCTTAAGATTTTAAAAATATAACTGATCTTTTCATTATATAAATGAAATGTTTTAGATCTTTCATGAAAAATAATTGACATATATATTCCTCCGTCTTTTTTATATTATTATGAATTGTTTACCAGACGCTCGTCCAGTTTCTCTTTTCTCAATGCCAGAACATTCATGATTTTGTCGTAATATGCTCCATGAAGTTTAAATTTTGTCTTGTAGATCATAAAACTGAGAGCTACAAAAACAATTGGAACCCCGATCATAACAAAACGGATACCGTTCTGTGTTGATGCTGTCTGTACTGCATTTGGAATATACCCCGTGGCATTCAGTGCAAATCCGGTAAGAAGCGCGCCCATAGCCGAAGTGAACTTTACGAGCAGCGTTTGAATGGAAAAGGTGACAGATTCATTTCTTGTTCCGAATTTATACTCACCGTAGTCGACAACATCTGCCAGCACAACCGTCACAATCCCAAGCTGAAGTCCGGAACCGAATTTAACACCATAGCCGGCGATAGCTGTCAATACAAAATTCGTCGGCGCCAGATATCCGATGACTAATAAAAGCCCCAGTCCAACTGTGGGTATCAGGCTTGCCAAAAGATAAACCTGGTTTCTGTTCAGATGTTTCGCGATCCATGGAAACAGAAACAAGCCGGAGATCTCTGCAATCCCTGCAAACATAGTAAAGATCGAAAACATTGATTTGCTGCCTGCTACATATAAGAAGTAGTATAGAGATACCCCTGTCATAACCTGCATCGCAAAATTAAATGTCAGAATTACTGCAATGGCCACTAGGAGCTGATCATTTTTAGAAATAATATGCAGTAACTTCTTAAAGGATGTCTTCTCCTCTTTCACTGCTCTTACATGATCCGCCGATTTTACATTTGTTACTGTAATCGCAATGGTGATAATAAATACAGCCGTAATTATGTATGCAAAATAAGAAAATCCTTTCTGTGCATCACCTTTTCCCAGAAAATCCATAATCTGAAGTCCAAATCCTCCGACGATCAGGGATCCTCCGACAGATGCGAAGATCCTGGGGATCACAGCCACCCGGTCGCGCTCTGATTTGTCACTGGTCAGATTAGGGAGCATAGACCAGTATGGGATATCCATAATGGTATAAGTCATCCCCCACAAAACATACATAACGGCAGCAAACACATAAAGTGCAGTTCCGGATAATCCCCAGTCCGTAAATAAACAGGCAAAGACAACGGCATTGATCAATGTTCCGACAGCCAGCCATGGCCTGAATTTTCCCCATCTTGTTTTCGTATTGTCAACGACCATCCCCATTCCGAGATCATTTACTGCATCCCAGAACTTTGCAAAGAAAAAGAGCGTCCCTACAAATGCTGCTGAAATTTTCAGTACATCTGTAAAATAGACCATTGCATAGGTAAATATGACTCCGCAGATCATATCTTTTCCTAAGGCACCGATTCCATAGCTATATTTTTCACGCACTGATAGCTTCATTCTATTCATCCTCCTATTTTTTCACGACCATTAGATCTTCATTAGCTTTAACCCGGCCTGCCTTCAGCACTTCAATGTTGTCATTTTCTACATTGGCAAATACGATAGGGGTTGCTTCTGATAAATTTTTTTCTTTTAATAGTTTTTGATCAAATTCCAGCAAAAGCTGTCCTTTATTCACATAATCTCCTGGCTCCACATATATATGAAATCCCTCTCCTTTTAGTTGATTCGTGTTAATCCCTACATGGATTAGATATTCATATCCAGACTTTGTCTCCAGCCCGACTGCATGGCGTGTCGGGAATGTAAAATTTACTTTTGCTGCCGACGGTGCAAACACTTTATCTCCCGATGGAAAAATAACCACCCCATCTCCAAGGAGTCCGTCTGCGAATGCCCTGTCCGGTGTTTCATCCAAAGGTCTCACTTCACCGTCCATCGGACATCCAAACACTTCTTTCCCTTTTGAAAATAATGCCATTTTCTTACCTCCTGATCATTTCTTTTTCTTCCATCGATGTTATCTAAATTATAACATTCGGACATACTTTTTCTAGCCAATTTTGTGTGCAGAATATGTCCAAATGTCATTTATTTGACACTTTTAACAAAAGAATATTTTGTTTCCCCCCTATATTTATGCATTTCTGTATACAAGTGTTGTGATTTATATTTCTCTTTCAATTATTTTTATAGGTAAATATTTTATATAAATATATCCAAATGTTATTTTATTCAAGATTCTATTTATCCGGAAAACATGCTATACTTTTTACCAAAGATTGTTTGGAGAAACGAGGCTGTATCCGAGTATGGAAAAAACTAAGAATGATTTTACAAAAGGAAGCGTCACAAAAAACATCATAAACCTTGCTGTACCTATGACTCTGGCTCAGCTGATCAACGTACTGTACAGTATTGTTGACCGTATCTATATCGGAAGAATGGGAACAGATGCCGCTCTCGCCCTGGGAGGTGTGGGCATTACCTTTCCGATTATCACAATCATCATGGCATTTGCCAATCTGATCGGTATGGGAGGTGCCCCTCTTTGTTCCATAGAACGCGGAAAAGGGAATCAAAAAAAGGCCGAGGAGATCATGGGAAATTCTTTTTTCCTTCTGATTCTCCTGGGCCTTCTGCTCACGGCTGTAATACTCATATTTAAAAAACCTGTTATTTATGCATTCGGAGCGAGCCAAGCCACATTTCCCTATGCAGACAGCTACATCACGATCTATCTTCTGGGGTCTGTTTTTGTTATGATCGGCCTTGGCATGAACAGCTTCATAAATTCTCAGGGTTTTGCAAGAACCGGCATGCTGACGGTTTTGATCGGCGCCGTCTTAAATATTATATTAGATCCTGTTTTCATCTTTGTCCTGCATCTGGGTGTCAGGGGAGCGGCTCTCGCAACTGTCATTTCCCAGTTTATTTCCTCTGTATGGGTGCTCCTGTTTCTCGCCGGCAGAAAAACAATACTAAAACTGAAAAGGGAAAACTTCAGGTTAAAGCTCAGTCTGGTCAGGCAGATCGTAACCCTCGGTCTTTCCGGTTTTACGATGTCGGTCACAAACAGCATCGTACAGATTGCCTGCAATGCAACTCTTCAGATCTACGGAGGAGATCTCTACGTAACAGTCATGACGATTTTAAATTCGATCCGGGAAGTCATTACGATGCCGGTTACCGGCATCACTAACGGCGCACAGCCGGTCTTAGGGTACAATTACGGAGCAGAACAGTACGGCAGAGTCAGGCAGGCCATCCGCTTCATGACATTTTCATGCATTGTATACACCTTTTTCGTATGGGGAATTCTGCTCCTCGCCCCTCACTTTTTTATTCATATTTTCAACAGCTGCCCTGAGATCATAGCAAAGGGTGTCCCTGCCCTGAAACTTTACTTCTTTGGGATCTTCATGATGTCCCTGCAGTTTTCAGGCCAGTCCACTTATATCGCTCTGAACAGGTCCAAACAGGCCATCTTCTTTTCTATTTTCCGGAAGGTCGTCATTGTCCTTCCTCTGACCGTCTGCCTGCCAATGCTGTTCGGTCTCGGTGTCAACGGCGTTTTTATCGCAGAACCCGTCTCCAATTTTATCGGAGGAATCGCCTGCTATGTCACAATGCTGCTCACGGTTTACCGCAAACTGAAAGACTCCGGAGAACAAGCTTAAATGCTCGTTTCCGGAGTCCTCTTTTTTTATTCTCTAACCAGTTTATGAAGTGCTGCCTTCTTTACACAGACACAGAACAGTTCCATCGCCTGTTCCAGTTCTTCCACTGTAGGGTATGTAGGCGCAATCCTTAAATTGCTGTCCTTCGGGTCCTTCCTGTATGGATAAGTCGCTCCTGCACCGGTGAGTACAACACCCGCCTCTTTCGCCAGACGCACAACCTCTTCTGCACATCCCGGATATACATCCACAGACACAAAATATCCGCCTTTCGGCTCCTCCCATACAGCGAGCCCTGTTCCCGCAAGCTCTTTGTTCAGATATTTGAGAACCGTTTCAAACTTCGGCCTCATGCACTCAGCCAAAACCTGCATATGTGCTCTCAGGCCCTCTGCATTTTTAAAGAACTGTACGTGACGCAGCTGATTGACTTTGTCATATCCGATCGTTTGCGCACCCATGACTTTTTTGATTTCATTTATATTCTCGTCACTGGAAGCGATCAGGCTGACACCGGCTCCGGGGAAAGTAATTTTTGATGTGGAGAAGAAATAATACGGACGGTTCTTTGTACCGGCTTCTTCACATGCGTCAATGATATTCTTAACTTTCACATCCTCAAAGACCGGATGCACACCATAGGCATTGTCCCAAAATATTTTGAAGTCTTTCGCGGCAGTCTTCATGGAAGCCAGTCGGTCTACTGTTTCGTCACTGTAACAGATGCCCTGTGGATTGGAATACTTAGGAACGCACCAGATACCTTTGATGGACGCATCACTTCCCACAAGCTCTTCCACCATATCCATATCCGGACCTTCTTTCGTCATAGCAACCGGAATCATTTCGATATCCAGAATCTCGCAGATGGTAAAATGACGGTCATAGCCGGGACTTGGGCAGAGGAACTTCACCTTGTCAAGCTGACCCCACGGCTTCTCTCCCATAGTTCCGAACACAAACAGACGCATCACTGCGTCAAACATTAAGTTGAGGCTTGCATTTCCTCCGACGATCAGCTGGCCGGCCGGAATATCGAGCAGTTCACTGAAAAGTTCCTTCATTTCCGGAATCCCGTCCAGAACGCCGTAGTTTCTCACATCCATTCCTGCCTTTGTGTGATAGTCCGTCATTTCTTTCAGCATGCCGTTGGCGTGATCAATCTGCGACGGCGCAGGCTTTCCTCTTGACATATCAAGACTTAAATTCCTGGACTTCAGTTCCTCATAATCCTTGTCTGCTGCTTCCTTTGCCTGTTCCAATTCTTCCTTTGACATTTCCGCGAATTCTGTCATAGCTTTATCCTTTCTTATTCTTCTTCCCATTTAAGGTTTGTATGTTCCTTCTTGCGCTCCCTTAAGAGCAGGTCTGCCACTGCCTCTTTCGGATCTTTTTCCTCAAAGAGCACTTTGTTTACTTCTTCGATGATCGGAACACTGACATTGTTCCGCTTTGCAAGTCCGAGAGCCGCTTTGGCGGAATAGACGCCTTCCACCACCATCTTGACTTCATCCATAGCCTCTTTCGGAGTATATCCCTGCCCCATCAGGAGTCCGGCTTTCCTGTTCCGGCTGTGAACACTCGTACAGGTAACGATCAGGTCACCGATGCCGGTCAGACCGGTGAATGTCTCGATCTGTCCTCCGAGAGCCGCTCCCAGTCTTGTAAGTTCTGCAATTCCTCTTGTCATCAGTGCCGCTTTTGTATTGTCGCCGTATCCCAGACCGTCTGTGACGCCGGCAGCCAGGGCGATGACGTTCTTTAATGCTCCTCCGAGCTCAATTCCCATGATATCAGGACTCGTGTAGACACGGAACACCTCATTCATAAACAGATCCTGAAGCATGACAGCTACACTTTCCTTTTTCGCGCCGACAACACAGGTGGTCGGAAGTTTTCTTCCCACTTCCTCTGCGTGGCTCGGGCCGGAGAGTACACAGACAACAGCACCCGGGATCTCCTCCTCGATGATCTCTGTCAGCGTCTTATAGGTTTCATCCTCGATCCCTTTCGCCACATTGACGATGACCTGGCCTTCTTTTATATATGGAGCCATACGATTTGCCATTGAACGAACCACCGGAGACGGCACGGCCATGACGATGACATCTCTGCCGGCGAGTGTTTCTTCAAGGTCGGCGCTGACCTTTATATTTTCCGGAAGCTTCACTCCCGGAAGCTTGTCTTTCTGCTCTCTTTCCTTCTGAAGCATCTCGATCTCCCGGGAATCGTGAGACCAAAGTGTCACTTCATGTCCATTGTTCGCCAGCAAAACTGCCAAAGCACTTCCCCAGCTTCCTGCACCGATTACGCTAACCTTTTTCATAGTTTCCTCCTAACGTTTTACTTTCTGTCCGAGTTTGTTTTCCGTCCCGTGAATGAGCCGGTCGATATTTGCCCTGTGGCGCCATACGGCCATGACCGTAAACACACATCCCACCGCTACAAGCTGCCAGTCGCGGGGACTGCTGAAATATAAAATAAATGGGATCACCAGCACCATGCAGATGGAACCCAGTGATACATATTTGCTGATCCCCGTCACAACAGAAAAGATCAGCAAGCAGAGAAGTCCGAGTCTCCAGTCGAATGCAAAGATCACACCGCCCGTTGTGGCAATTCCTTTCCCGCCTTTAAAATGCAGGTAAAAAGGAAAATTGTGCCCGATGACCACGGCAAACCCGGTCACCAGCCAAAGCGTGGCTTCATGGGCCATTCCTCCAAACTGGGGAATTAATATGTATCTGGCAATATTGACTGCGATCAGCCCCTTTGAGGAGTCCCCAAGGAAGGTTAGCAGTGCCGCTGTCTTTCCGAGGGTTCTCAGTGTATTCGTCGTTCCGGAATTACCGCTTCCGTAATCCCTGATGTCGATATGATTGATTTTCCCAATGATAAATCCTGTCTGAATGCAGCCCAGCAGATATCCCATGGCCAGGCAGAGAAAAACACAAAGGACCATTACTTCTCCTTCCTTTCCCGCGCAATGATGTGGATCGGGGTTCCCCGGAATCCAAAAGTATTCCGTATCTGATTTTCAATATATCTGGTATATGAAAAGTGCATCAGCTGCCTGTCATTGATAAATACAACAAATGTGGGCGGCTTTACCGATACTTGTGTCATGTAGTAGAGCTTCAGCCGTTTTCCTTTGTCAGACGGCGGCTGTTTCATCGCCACTGCCTCAGCCAGAATCTCATTCAGCACTCCTGTCTGAACACGCATGGCATGATTTTCAATGACTGCGTCAAGCATATCAAAGATTTTCGGAAAACGCTGGCCTGTCTTTGCTGAGATAAAGATTAATTCTGCATAGGACATGTACGCCAATACTTCACGGATCTTGTTTGTGAACTTATAGATCGTCTTGTCATCCTTCTCCACCAAGTCCCATTTGTTGACCGCAATGATCATCCCCTTGCCCCTCTCGTGAGCAATACCTGCGATCTTTGCGTCCTGCTCGGTAATGCCTTCCGTGGCGTCGATGACCAGAACCGCCACATCACACCGTTCCACTGCGGAAACTGTACGGATGACGCTGTAACGTTCCAGATCTTCTTTGATTTTATTTTTCCTTCGGAGCCCTGCGGTGTCAATAAATACGTATTCCTTTCCGTTTTTCTGGATGACCGTGTCAATGGCATCCCTTGTCGTTCCCGCAACGTCCGATACAATAACTCTCTCCTCACCGAGCATTTTGTTGATGATAGAAGACTTCCCTGCATTGGGCTTTCCGATGATGGCGATCTTGGGCCTTTCATCTTCTTCCTCTTCCAGTGCCTTTGGATCACAGTTTTCCACGACCTCATCCAGCAGATCACCGAATCCCAGCTTGGAATTTGCAGAAACCGGGTGTGGATCGCCCAGTCCCAGGTTATAAAATTCATAGGTATCTGCCAGGAACTTGTCATAGTTGTCCACCTTATTCACTGCCAGGACCACCGGCTTTTGAGACCGTCTCAGCATGTCCGCCACCTGGAAGTCCGCATCCACCAATCCCTGCCTCACATCTACAAGAAAAATGATCACGTCTGCAGTCTCAATGGCGATCTGTGCCTGTTCTCTCATCCTGGAAAGAATCACATCTCCCGAATCCGGCTCGATCCCGCCGGTGTCGATCAGCGTAAAATTATAATTCAGCCAGGAAATATCCGCATAGATCCTGTCCCTTGTCACTCCCGGTGTATCTTTTACGATTGAAATATTCTCTCCCGCAAGTGCGTTGAACAGCGTGGATTTCCCCACGTTCGGCCTTCCCACTATTGCTACTATCGGTTTACTCATTTTTATTTCCTCTCTGTATGGAATCTCTCTTCCTAAAACTTCCGTTTGATTATATGATAATCTTTCCCTATTGTAAAGATTATATCACATTCAAAGCACAATGAATGCCCCCAAATTCCCCCGTTTTCCTTTTGTTGCCCGGTGGGAAAACAAAGCATCGCTGTTGCAGCAGGTACACAGATCGGTGATGTCCAGATTCTCCTTTAAAATACCTGCCTCCGTCAATATGATCTCGTTGGCCTTCCACAGGTCCAGCTGATACTTGTCATTTTCTTTCCTGTCCAGAAACTCTTCTTCCGGGTGTGCTGAAAATTCCTTTATGAACTGCTCTGCGACATCTTCGCTGACCTCATAGCAGTCTCTGCAGATAGACGGGCCGACAGCCGCCACAATATCCTCAGGACGGCATTCATATCCGTCTTTCATATGCATTACCATCTTTTCTCCGATCCTTCCGACCGTTCCCTTCCAGCCGGAATGGGCCAGAGCCGCCACTTTTTTGACAGGGTCAAAGAAGAACAGAGGCACACAGTCCGCATACCCCGTATACAGTGGGATTCCAGGTACATCGGTCACCAGTCCGTCCATTCCGGTCATGACTTTTCCGCAGTCTTCTTTCCCGACTGTCTTGATCTTCGTGTCATGGATCTGATTGGAGAATACAAGCTTTTTCTCGTCAAAACCTATGGCCTGCCCGATCCTGCGGAAATTTTCATCCACAGACGCTTCATCATCTCCCCTTGCATAGCTTAAATTCATAGAGGAAAACATCCCTTTACTGACGCCTCCCATCCTGGTGGAAAATCCATGGCGGACTCCTGCCTGATCCAGTTTTCTAAACGTTAGATACGGCACCTGCCCTTCGTGCAGCACCGTAGAATGATTATCGTTTGATCTCTTAAAATGCATTTTTTATCACCCTGATCTTCTTTCCTATGATCTCTACTACATCAAATCTTGCCGGCCTGTCGAACATGCCGCGGCAAAACAGATAATATTCTGCCGTCTTTTGAATCTTTTGCTGTTTCCTATGGTCAACAGCCTCTCTCGGATATCCGAAGGCTGTATCCCGCCGGTATTTCACCTCGGCAAACACAAGATACTGTCCATCCCTGGCAATAATATCAATTTCCCCATAACGGGAATAAAAATTTCTCTCGATGACTTCATACCCCTGAGTCAATAAAAACCGGCACGCAGTCTCTTCCTTCTCCATACCGGTCTTTCTATGATTTTTCATATGTATTTCCTTACAAAACTCTTTCGGTGAAGTGTACAGATACCGTGCTCTTTGATCGCCTCGATATGAGCCTTTGTCCCATAACCTTTATTCTTGGCGAACTGATATTGAGGATAGATCTGATCGTATTCTTCCATCATCCGGTCTCTGGTCACCTTTGCCACAATGCTTGCCGCCGCAATCGAAGCGCTCTTTGCATCCCCTTTGATGATCGGAACCTGCTCTGTTCCGATCCCCGGGATCGTCACCGCATCATTGAGCAGCAGATCCGGCTCGACCGGAAGATTTGAAACCGCCGTCCTCATCGCTTCATAGGTAGCATTTAAAATATTGATCTCATCTATGACTTTTTCCGAAGCCATTCCGATTCCGACGGCCAGAGCTTTCTCATAAATTTCATCATACAATGTTTCTCTCTTTTTGGGCGAAACTTTCTTGGAATCGTTCAGATATAAAATATCACAGTCTCCCGGCAGAATGACGGCTGCCGCTACCACAGGTCCTGCAAAAGGCCCCCGGCCCACCTCATCGATCCCGCATATATGGGAATACCCTTCGTATTCTCTCTCATAAGAAAACATCTCATACATGCGCTGCTTCTCTTTCTTCAGTTTATCTAACCGTTTTTCTTCCTGTTTTGTCATAAGTACCTCTCTATAAGATCCTTCCCGCATCTTTGAGCGGAAACAGCCTGAAAACTACTCTTCCCTGTATCTCTTTCCTGTTTATTGGACCCACTCTTATATCCCTGCTGTCCATGCTGTTATTCCGGTTATCTCCCAGTACAAAATATTCATCTTTTTTTAAGGTAATGCTGCCCTTCTCATTGACGGTAAATGTCATATGATCTTTGGAATAATCCCTGGATATCATCCGGCCGTTTATATAAACTGTGCCGCTACGGATCTCCACCGTCTCCCCGGGCATTCCGATGACTCTCTTTACCAGCTTTTCTTTTCTGTCCGCGGGATTTGGAAATACCACGACTTCAAAGCGCTTCGGGTCCCGGAACCGGTAAGTCAGCTTGTCGACCAATACGCTGTCCATATGGTGGAGCGTCGGCTCCATGGAATAGCCGGAAACCCCGGTTCTCTCCCCTAAAAATGTGATGACGAGAAAGGAAACACAAACTGCTATAAAAACAGTTGATCCCCAGAAACATAATTCAGAATAAAAACGATGCGCCCTGCGCCTTATTCGAAACGACATGTGTTTGATTACCCCTCAAAGTCAGCAGGTACTTCCAGCGTAATCTTTCCAAGCTTTCCGTTCCTGTATTCCTCCAGCAGGATGTGTGCTGCCTTTTCATAATCCAGCTGATTGCCTTTTTCTTTACAATTCCGGTTAGCCGCGATCTGTTCGAGGATTTTCAGTGTATTCTTCTCCTCTTCAACCCGGTAGCGTGCCGCTAAGATACCCGGATATTCTTTTACCAGAAACGGGATCAGCTCCATGGCCATCTCTTCCTGATTTAATATTTCTTCCTTGATAGAACCGATCAGAGCCAGATGAAGGCCTACTGTCTGATCCTCAAATTTGGGCCACAAAATTCCCGGCGTATCTAATAACTCGATATTTTTATTCAGCTTAATCCACTGCTTTCCCTTTGTCACGCCCGGTTTATTTCCGGTTTTCGTACAGGCTTTTCCGGCCAGACTGTTGATAAATGTAGATTTCCCTACATTCGGGATTCCCGCGATCATGGCGCGGATCGGCCGGTTCTTAATTCCCCTCTTCCGGTCCCGCTCGATCTTTTCTCTGCACGCCTCCATGACAATGCCCTGCACCGCTTTTACTCCGGTTCCCTTCTGGGAATTTACCTTCCCGACAAAGAATCCCCTGTCTCTAAAATACTGTTCCCAGAGTTCTGTCTTCCTGCTGTCTGCAAGATCCGTCTTGTTCAATAAAATCAGCCTGGACTTGTTCTGGGCCAGCTGGTCGATATCGGGATTCCTGCTTCCGAATGGAATTCTCGCATCCACCAGTTCGATCACAATATCGATCAGCTTTATATTTTCCTGCATCATTCTTTTTGCCTTGGTCATGTGACCCGGGTACCATTGAAATTGCATGTGTCCTCCTTCTTTATCCAAAAGGCCAATATTTTATCCCTACCTTGCCTATGATCTGTGTCTTTTTTACATTGCCGACTACGGCACTCCTGGAATCTTCGCTGTTATTGTAATTGTCTCCCATGACAAAATATTGATTCTTGGAAAGTTTCACGCCGTCTGCTGCCAGTCCGGGAGACAGGATCTGTTCTGTTCCGAAGCTTTTGGCCTTCCTGCCGTCTACATAGACGTTCCCGTCCCTGACCTGAACCGTCTCTCCTGGGAGTCCGACCACTCTCTTTACATAATACTGCTTGTTCGTCTCGTCCTCTGACTCGAACAATATTATATCATATCGCGCCGGACTTTTCACTTTATAAATCAGCCGGTTGACCAGCCGCTTTTCTCCGCTCTCATAGGTGGGAAGCATGGAATCTCCCTGTACCGTATAACCGGCACACAGAAAACGGACAATGATAAAAGCCGCAAAAATCACGGCCAAAAAAGTCAGCACATATGCCGCGATCTTATCCCGTCTCTGCCTTTTTTTCTTCCTCATCTGATAAGTAACCGTATATCCGCTCACAGATCTCACACCCTTTCTTTAAACAAAACAGGGACAAGCTCCGGCTCGTCCCTGTTTTTTTTTGAAAAATATTATACTCTTTCTTTCACTTTCGCAGCCTTACCTACACGGTCACGTAAGTAGTATAATTTCGCGCGTCTAACCTTACCTTTGCGCACAACTTCGATCTTCTCGATGATCGGAGAGTGTACCGGCCAGGTTTTTTCTACGCCGATGCCGTTGGAATTTTTGCGCACGGTAAATGTCTCGCGTGCTCCGCCGTTCTGTCTTTTGATGACAGTTCCTTCAAATACCTGAATTCTCTCGCGGTTTCCCTCTTTTACTTTTCCGTATACTTTTACAGTGTCACCTGTTCTGAAATCTGCAACTTCTCTTAACTGTGCATCTTCAATACTTTTAATGATATCGTTCATGTTGTTCCTCCTTAAAACTTTTTAGATGTTCATAATACCTTGCGTAACAGAGGACCATCCTATCTATAACAACTGCTATATAATATCACAACAACTTTTTTTTTGCAAGGATTATTTACTTTTTATCGAGCAGATCCGGCCTTCTCTCCTTTGTCCTCAAATAAGACTGCTCTTTCCTCCACTCTTCAATCCTTCCGTGGTGACCTGAAAGCAGCACCTCCGGTACTTTTCTCCCCAAAAACTCCGGCGGTCTTGTGTACTGGGGATATTCCAGCATCCCGTTTTCAAAAGACTCGTACTCCGCCGAGTCTCCGTTATTCAGCACTCCCGGAACCAGTCTGGAGATGGCGTCGATCATCACCATAGCCGGAAGCTCTCCTCCCGTCAAAACGTAATCCCCAATGGAGACATAATCCGTGACAATCTCTTCTAAGACACGTTCATCCACGCCCTCATAATGGCCGCACAGAAAAACAAGTTCTTCTTCCTCTGCAAGCTCCTTAGCCATCTCCTGGTGAAACACCTTTCCCTGAGGAGTCACATAAATCACCCGGGGCTTCTTCTCCATCTTTTGCTCGATATGCTGATATGCCAGATAGATCGGCTCCGCCTGCATGACCATTCCGGCACCGCCGCCGTATGGATAATCGTCCACTTTTTTATGCTTGTCCCTCGTAAAATCCCTGATGTTTACGGCTTCCACACCGATATGTCCCGCCTCTTTCGCACGGCCTAAAATACTCGTGCTGCATCCGCTCTCGATCATCTCGGGAAATAAAGTCAAAACGTGAAACTTATTCATCCAGCAGTCCTTTCATTACAAAAACATCGATTCTCTTTTCTTCCAGAGAGACCTTTTTGATACAGTCTCTTATGGCCGGAAGCAGTACTTCCTTTCCATCATCCATTTTTACCACATACACATCGTTTGCCCCTGTCTGAAGCACGTCATCCAATATTCCCAGCTTCTTTCCGGTCTCCCGGTAAACATCGAACCCGATGATATCGGCAATGAAAAACTCATTCTCTTCAAGCTTAACTGCATTCTCTCTTGTGACAAACAGCCCGCAGCGTTTATACTGTTCGATATCATTGATATTGTCAAACTCCTCAAACTTAAGAATCGGCTGGTTTTTAAAAAACTTACAGGACTTCACATGCAGAAGCTTCATTTCCCTGCCCGTATCCAGCAGTACCTCCTTCAAATCCTTAAAGCGCTCCACATCATCGGTCATCGGATACACCTTGACCTCTCCGCGGACACCGTGGGTGGAAGCGATCGCTCCTACCTGTAATATATCTTCCATAATAAACTGTATTCCTTCCTATTTGTTTTCTTCGATATATGCCTCTACGGCTTTTCTCACTTGTAAAAAATTGCTCGGGCCGTTTTCAAGAATCACCTTGTGGAACTCTTTCGTCTGGAACTTCTTGCCAAGCTCCTTGGACGCCTTGTTTCTCAATTCCTGAAATTCCAGGGCTCCGGAATAATATTTCAGATAGTATCCCGGTTCCGAAGATACGAGCCTGTAAAGCTGCTCTGCCGCAGAACTTCCATATCCCATGTCTTCCAGCATGTCTTTAATCTGGTCCAGGGTCCATCCCCGGTAGTTGACATTGATATCGACAGCACTTCCGATGGCCATATTGATCTCGTCATTGATGCGTTTCAATTTGGCCACAGACTTATCATACGGAGCATAGTCAAAGGCATGCATCTCCACATAGGAGGCCCAGCCTTCCGAGTAACCAGGAAAATCCATGATCAAACGGATATCGTCCGGATCTGTGCTGAGAAAATAATTGTTTTGATAAAGATGCCCCGGATACCCTTCATGAGCCAGAGTATTGTAAATTCCGCTCTTATCAGTGGAGCCTTTGTTGATATAGATGGTATTTTCTGTCTCATCATCGATCGGCGGAATCATATAAAATGCCGGACTTAAAGTATCTTCCAGCGCCTTTGGAACATATTTGATCTTATAATGAACTTTTTTTAACGGAGGATAATCTGTTTTTGCCTTTTTCTCCAGATCAGCCAATACCTTTTTGGGACTGGTCAGCACCGGATCAAAATTATAAAACTTTTTCTGGAGGCTCTCATCGCCCTGGATCAGATTCACCATCTGTTTCACTGAGCTCTGGAGACGGCCTGTCACACTTGAGAGCAGCTGGCTGACTGTTTTGTTTGTTCCCGTCTGCTCCTTCAAGACCAGCCGATAGTATTTTTTCCCATTTTTTAAATTGCAGACACCTCCGCTGTTTTTCCCGGTTCCCTTCAGTGACAGAATTGTCTTTTTAAAACTGCGGAATGCAGGATACACAGACTGATTCAGCAGTTTCTTATTTTGTTTTTTATAAATTGTTTTCTGTTCCTTGCTGAGGCCGGAAACAGCATTAACACGTTCTTTAAATGTAGCGCTTAAAATATTTTTTTCTCCGCTTTCCTTTAAAAAGTCACCAATCTGCTTAGCCGCAGTGTCTGCTGCCACATCGGTTACATACAATCCTGCTTTAGACTGTGCTTTCAGATACTCTCCAGCCTCTTGAAGATATCCTGTAACCTGTGACAGCAGGCTAAGATAATCTTCAATATCTTTCTTTCTGTAGAATTGATATTCTGCGAGTGTCACCGGAAGATTGGACTGAATGCCGGAAATCTCCCCGATAATATTGTCATATAATGGATACCGGCTTTCTTCTATGAGCATACCCAGATAATCTTCTAATATATCATACGTAAGTTTCTGTTTTTCTGTCAGACTGCTCCTTTTAAATCCGGAAAGTTCTTCTGCTGTCTTCTTATTTTCCTTCAGTGCTTTCTTATCTTGTCCGGGAGAAATATGTCCGATGGAAACCTTCTCCTGTTTGATCCCATACTTCTCAGGATCCTTCAGCTGATAATGAAGATTCAGCGTATTTTGAGACAACGTCTCTTTTACCTGTCGGTCTAAAAATTTGTCAAACTGTTTTTGTTCCTCAGTTTTTGACTGTTCCTGGCCGGTCTTCTGACTGGTTTGTCCGCTTTTTCCCTGCTCTGTTGATGTTTTGCAGCCGCTCAGTGAAAATGCCAGCAGCAATGAGAGCAGCAGAGAAAGCAGTCTCTTTGTAAATTTCATATATTTATCCTCCCGGGTATTTGTTCCTTATGAATATTTTAAATAAACGGCAAAAGATATGCAACCTAAAAATATGATATACTATTTAAAAACTTAGTGAAAGGACAGGTACTGTATATGTCAAGAATATTAATCATCGAAGACGACAAAGAAATCCTGAAAATTCTGTCAGACTTTTTATCCGGATACGGTTTTGAAGCCGTTTGAGAAACTGACGGCCGCTGTATTTCTCAAATCATCAGACACCAAAACATTGATCTGGTACTCCTGGATCTCATGCTTCCATATAAAAGCGGCGATCAGCTCCTGAAAGAAATACGTTCCTGCTCTGATCTTCCCGTGATTGTTATTTCTGCCCGGGGAACGACTCAGAATAAAATTGATCTGCTTCGTCTCGGCGCGGATGATTATATTACAAAGCCTTTTGATCCTGTAATTATAATATAAGTTTTGTAAAGTTCCTAGTTATTTTGTATGTTATATATAACTTTTGTCATTAATTGTGGTATATTAATATATATTGTCATCAATTGTATGCACAAGTAGAAAGTAACTTTATACTTAACAAAGAGGAGGTAAGTTTGAAACAAAGTAATAGTGGTTAGAAAAAAGTAAATTGTATGGCAAACAAGCCATCTTACGGTGGCTTCAAAAAGAAAATATAGACACAACACCTAATTCATGGCAGGAACGATATCATCCTTAATGGTGTATCCACGCTGCTTTAGTAGATTAAGTGCCTGTGAAGTAGTCAATACTTTTGCTTTATTCACAGGACGTGATTCAAGAAAACCTTCTGCTGTATATGGTTTTAAATCTGAAAGTATGTGCCAGATAGCGGTCAGGAGCATACGGCAGATTGCGATAATGGCTTTCTTGTGACCACGGTGCGATTTAATACGCTTATAGCGGCCGGTTATTTCAGGATGTTTCTTAGAACGCAATAAACCATTTGCAACTTGTACCAGAATGGGTTTAATATAATTACCAGCACGGGAAATTCGAGTTGATTTGATTCTTTTGTTGCTTTGGTCATTGCGCGGACAACATCCTGCCCATGAAACGAGGTGCTTAGCTGAGGGGAAAACAGACATGTCACCTCCGATTTCAGAAAGGATTTGAATGGCAGTCATTGGATTTTTATCAAATCCGGGAACTGTACGAATTAGATCAAGAGCGGCCTGGTATTTATCAGAGAGACGAAGGATTTCCCGTTCTATTTCTTCCAGATGCTTTTCTGATTCGTCGATATGATTGAGGCACTGACGAAGTTTATTGGCCTGCTCAGGAGAAATAGCTCCGTCAACAGCGGCTTGGATTTCTTCCATAGGTGTTTTACATCGACTGTCTACAAAAGGTGCCACATCAAATATTTCCCCTGGATGAGCGAGCATATATTCTGTGATGGAACGAGAAGATTTCCCAAACACGTCACTGAATACATCATCTAATTTAAGATTAGAAACAGTAAGACAGTTTTGCGCACGGTTCTTTTCGCCGGTAATCATACAGGTGAGTTTGAACCGGTATCTTGCTAAATCCCTTAAATGACGAATATGCGTAGATCCAGGTTTTGTGGACATCAAGTCCACAGCAGTTAAAACGAAAAATTTAGAAAGACAATAAAATAACCTCCTGAATTTTATTGAGATAAAACCGACAGGGACTGGTCATCCGGCAAAATCGAGTCGACTTTGGAAGAGATAAGTTTACGGGCTACGAAATGCGCCATTCATTGATGCCTTAACGGATGACCGACGACATATATTTATGCGAGGTTACCGCTATACAGCCCCGCCACTCACCTCCACGTGTTCTGTAGTGTGTCGGTTTTATAAAAGAAATTTTATCAGAAGGGGAATAGAATTGAAAAGCGAAAAGTAGTGACAGGGTTTCATAACCCCATCGGTGCCTTTCGCAGAAAGGTGGTTTATATTTATGAAAAAGAAATTGTTTTGTATCATTCTGGTATTCTCTATGATAATACCAACGCTTACGATTCCGGCAGCCGAGTCTTGTCACCATGAGTGGAGTGAATGGGATACTACGACTGAACCTACATGCAGTGATACTGGAGAGAAATCGCGCTGGTGTTATCTTTGCTATGAAAACCAGACTAAAACTGTCCCTGCAACGGGTGAGCACTTATGGGATGACTGGTATACTGTAAAAAAACCAACCATCCGTAAAACAGGGCTGAAACAGCGCGAGTGTCTTGAATGTTATAAAATACAGTCAAAGAAGACTGCAAAATTAAAACCGTATGTAAAGTTTACGAAGAAAACCGTAAAATTAAAAGTCTCAAAAACCTATAAACTGAAAATAAAATACGCAAAAGGTGACTCCGTAAAGAAATGGAAATCCAGCAATAAAAAAATTGTCACTGTCTCAAAGAAAGGAAAAGTAAAAGCAAAAAGAAAAGGCACTGCCAAAATCACAGTAACTATGAAGTCCGGCAAAAAAGCAACCTGCAGGATTAAGGTTTCTCCTAAAAAGAAGTCTTCAAAAAAGAAACATACAGAAACAGTTTATTGGACCCCCGGAGGGTCTGTATATCACAGCACCATAGACTGCCCGACCCTGGGCCGTTCCCGGACCATTTATCACGGCTCCCTGTCTTCCTGTCCTAAGAGCAGGCCCTGCAAAGTCTGCTACTAACCAGCTTCTCAAACAAAAAGAAGAAAATAAAAAAATGGCTTATTTATGTGTTTCAAACATATCTAAGCCATTCTTTTTTTATTATTCATTCCTAGTATCATTCAAAAAAAGAGCACGTAAACACGCGCTCCTTGCGATGGACTAGGCGGGAATCGAACCCGCGTCCAAAAACCCATCCCCTCAGGCATCTCCCATTACAGTCTCTGTATTGACATTCCCTCCGTACTGCTCCCAGAGACAGGATCAGTACTTCAGTAGCTTCATAAATACTTCATCTGCCGCAAAGCTTAAACAGACGAGGGTTCTACATTATTTGAAGCCTAATGACAGGCTGTAGATGACCTGTCACAGACTACTGCTGCCCTTAGGCTGCAGCGTACGCTAATTTATTATCTGCGTTTAATTTAAGTTTACACCGTAACGTGGTCTCTCCGAATGGCTTCCCGAGCTTCAGAATCCCTGTCGAAACCAGTACTAGCCCGAATATTTCCTTATATAGTATAACCCTTTTTTTGTGAAAAAGTCAATAAAAAGAAATGGATTGTATGTTAAACCACTGTGTAGACCAAAACAAGCAGTGATATTATATCACGGTTCTGAATGATTGTGGTAAAATGATGCCAGACAACTCATCAAAAGAGAACAAAAACCCATTCTGTATAAACCTGTCTCCGGCACATACAGAATGGGGAGCTTTTATTCTTCCTCTCGTCTTGTCTCCGGACAGAGCCTATGCCTATCCGTTGGATTTCTCTTCTCATAGTCTTTAAAGCTGTAATTCATGTCCACTTCGCCCCGGATGCCTCTGACTCTTCCGGAATCGGAATACTGCCACATGTCAACATCGTCCACTCCGAGAACATGCTGATATTTCGCCAGCCAAAGTTCATATTCCCTGAGGCGGCGGATATCAAAATAATCCTCTAAATCAGAAAGATTTGTGTAAAACATGGGTTTGTATCCGGCTCTTCGGATCTCATCGCAGAACTCTCTTGTAAAGTCTGTTGCAAGATCTTTTGTGATCGTGACACCCTGTTCCCTCGCATAATCAATGGAATCTTCTTCAAAATCAAAAGCCACGGGATATTCAACCCGATACCTTCTGATGATCTCGACACATTGTTTTGCCTCTCTTCTGGCCATCTCTCTTGTATATGCATAACTGAACCAGTAGATTCCGAGTGGGATTCTCTCACGATTGCATTCTCTTGCATTCCGTTCAAACTCCTGATCTATATTTCCATCGCCGAATCCGGCCCTGACCATTGCAAATTCTATCCTGTCTTCTCTGACTCTTCTCCAGTCAATCCGGCCGTCGGCATAGCTTACGTCAATACCCTTCCTTCTGTGCATACTGTCCTCCTGTCTTTTTGTAATTATAGTATGCTCGGAAGAAAGCGCCGTTCCATTGTCCTAACCCAGATTTCTGACCTTAAAGTCTCTCATCGCTTCTCTCTGCTGATCTTTCTTGGCAATATCCTGCCGTTTATCATACAATTTCTTACCGCGGCACAGTCCAATTTCAACTTTTACCAGACTGCCTTTGAAATAAACCCGCAGAGGGATCAATGTATAACCTTTTCTGTTTACTTCCGACATCATCCTGGTAATCTCGGAACTGTGCATTAAAAGTTTCCTCTCTCTGAGAGGGTCCTTGTTGAAAATATTTCCCTTCTCATAAGGGCTGATATGCATCTGTTTCACAAAAACTTCTCCATTTTCAATACTTATAAAGGCTTCCTTAATACTGCAGTGTCCCTGCCTCATAGATTTTACTTCTGTACCAAACAATACGATGCCTGCCTCAACCGTCTCCTCAACAAAATAATCATGACGTGCCTTTTTATTATTCGCAATCAGCTTTGTTCCGCCCGTCTTCGCCATGTTCATCCTCCTCAATAATCTCAAAATCAATATTCTTCAAAATCTTATCGACTCCGGTCACAACGATCTCTACCGGTTGTCCCAGCTTCCACTTACGCCCTGTCCTCTCTCCTGTCATAGAATAGGACGACTCATCATAATTGTAATAATCCCCGGGCAGCTTGGACACATGGACCATTCCTTCAATCGTATTCGGAAGTTCCACATAGATCCCCCAGCCAGTCACTCCTGAAATCACGCCTTTGTACTGCTGTCCGATATGTCGTTCCATATACTCCGCCTTTTTCAGTTTTTCTACTTCCCGCTCCACTTCATCTGCACGCCGCTCCATCTTAGACGACTGCTCTGAGACTTTCGCAAGAATAGACTCATAATGCCGGATTCTTTTGGCATCGAGTTTTCCCCGAAGAGTTTCTTTGATGATCCTGTGAATCTGCAGGTCCGGATACCTTCGGATCGGTGAGGTAAAGTGACAGTAATAGCTTGTAGATAATCCGAAATGTCCTGAACTCTCGGTTGTATACCTGGCCTGTTTCATAGATCTCAGGGTGAGCCTGCTGATCAGAGCCTCCTCCGGAGTGCCTTCCACCTTTGTCAAAAGTTTCTGTATCTCTTTCGGATGGATTTCATCTTTTTTAAGCTTCAGTACGATTCCAAAATTCTCGAGAAACGTCCTGAGTTTCTTGACTTTTTCCCCGTCCGGATTGTCATGGGTACGGTACACAAACGGTATTTCCTGCCAGTAAAAATTCTCTGCAACCGTTTCATTTGCAAGAAGCATGAAATCCTCGATGATCTTAGTTGCCTTATTCCTTTGGGATGGAATCACGTCGACTGCCTTTCCGTATTCGTTCAGCACAATCTTCGATTCAGGAAAATCAAAGTCCACACTTCCCCGTTCATGTCTCACCTCCCGCAGAATATCAGAAAGCTCTTTCATCTGCTCGAACATCGGAACAAGTTTTTCATATCTCTTCCGCTCTTTTTCATCGCCGTCCAGAATCAGTGCCACACTTGTGTATGTCATGCGTTCATCCACATGGATGACGGTTTCGGCAATGCGGTGTCCCTTTAAAATTCCTTCCTTGTCAAGATCCATGATACAGCTCAATGCCAGTCGGTCTGTACCTGCATTCAGAGAACAAATACCGTTGGAAAGCTGATGAGGCAGCATCGGTATGACCCGGTCCACCAGATAGACACTGGTACCTCTTTTCAGCGCTTCCTTATCCAGTGCAGAGTTTTCCTTCACATAATCGGAGACATCTGCGATATGGACTCCCAGCTGATAGCCGCCTGATGTTTTGGTCAGCGTGATCGCATCATCAAGGTCCTTGGCATCCTCTCCGTCTATGGTCACCGTCTGCCAGTCTCTCAGATCCAGCCGCCCTTCCAGCGAAGATTTTTCTATGACCGAAGGCACTGCTCCCACTTCTTTTTTGACTTCTTCCCCGAACTCCGTGGGAATATTGTATGCCTTTACGATCGATAAAATGTCCACTCTGGGATCATCCCTGTGGCCTAAAACCTCCAGTATCCTGCCTTCCGGACTCTTTCCTAAATCTCCGTAGTCAACAATCTTTACCAGGACCTTAAATCCATCGGTAAGATTTCCGCATTCCTCTTTCGGAATGAAAATGTCACTGTCAAATCTCAAGTTGTCCGGAACGACAAATCCATAGCTTTTACATTTTTCAAATGTGCCGACTATTTCCGTCATTCCCCGTTCCAGAACCTTTACAATTCTGGCTTCTTTCCGCCTGCCGTTCCTGGCCCGTTCCTCAGTCACTTCGATCTGCACAGTATCCTCATGGAAAGCTCCGTTCATATCATTTTCATTGATATAAAAATCGTCTTCTTCTCCTTCCACCGAAACAAATCCAAATCCTTTCTGGGTGCATACAAACGTCCCGGTCAGTGTCTTCTTTGACACCGGGCTGTATTTTCCTCTCTTAGAGACTTCCACGACTCCCTCATCAACGAGTTCATGAAGAATCTGGACGAACTCTTTTCTGTCTTCCGGCTCTACCTGCAATAAATAGCCGATCTCTTTTTGTTTCATAGGATGATAGTGTTTATCATAAATCAGATCTCTGATTCTTTTTTTTCTTTTATCAAACAATTCCTTTTCCATTATCTTTCCTTTACTTTCTGCAACAATGCTGTACTATCCGGAGCATTTTTCATTCTACAGGAAGGTTCGCAGAACTTTCCTGTGGAATAAAAAAACACTTCTTAAACATTATCTGCTTAAAGAAGTGTTTCCATTCTAAAGAAATCTGGAACAAAGGAGCGCTGCTGTCACAAAAAAGATGACTGTAAACAGGGTTGTCGCTTTAATAATGTTCCCTTCCCTGGAACGGCCTTTGTTTTTACTCCAATATGTGCCGGAGGTTGTGGATCCTGTCAGTGATCCCAATCCAGCTTCCTTTCCTTCTTGCATCAATACTAATATGATTAGAACAACGCACGATATTAAAAATAATATAGTTAATGCCGTCTTCATTGCTTCTTCCTCCTAATGTTTCTGCTCACTGCTGATTATTCTAGCACACCTTACCATAAAATGCAAGGATACGTTCAAATCTTACTTTTCCTTGACAGGGATCTGTGTATAGATACGCTTTCCTATGATTTTACGAAAACCTTTCAGACGGAACCGCTACTTCT
The DNA here is from genome assembly GCF_002270485.1 of Anaerostipes hominis (ex Lee et al. 2021). Lineage (GTDB taxonomy): Bacteria > Bacillota > Clostridia > Lachnospirales > Lachnospiraceae > Anaerostipes > Anaerostipes hominis. Next base: position 28,492 of record NZ_NQOG01000019.1, read on the forward strand.
TTTCTGGATTGATTTTTTTCTTCTCGGGATGTCTCCTTCACTTTTTTATATTTCCCTGATTTACTGACCGCCTCGTCTTACAATCTGGCTTCTCCTGCATAGCTGTCATAATAATCCACGCTGTGTTCCATTGTGATGGGAACAATTTTGGCATCGTTATACTGAGGAAACACATTTTTAATTTTCAATTTTCCTTCTGAAACTGCATCTATGTAAATGGATAGTGAGGAACGGTTACGTTCTCCTCTGCCATTTAAAATCCGCTCATATGCCGCAAAGCCTGTCAGAGGCTCGGAGCCTTTGTCATAAGTTAGTCTCTCCTGGTGGGTGTTAAAAAAATCATCTGTTTCATCCTCCGGAAACTGTACAAACAGGACAACGTTGCTCCGCTGTCCTGTTTTCTCTGAGGTCTGTTCTCCATATACAGAAATATTCCAAGTGAGAAGCAGGCAGACTGCCATGATCCACGATAAAACTTTTTTATAATTTCTCATCTTCCGCCCCTTCCACAATGAAATATTTTTTCTTTCTTTATACTATTATCGTTCTATAAATACAATCCATATCGCTTACAGGCACCCAATTCTTCTTCAATTCTCAGCAACCGGTTATATTTTGCTGTCCGGTCAGAACGGCAGGGCGCTCCTGTTTTAATCAGTCCGCTGTTTGTCGCCACCGCAATATCCGCGATCGTTGTATCCTCTGTTTCTCCGGACCGGTGGGATATGATTGTTTTATATCCTGCCCTTTTTGCAGTCTCTATGGCATCCAGGGTTTCTGTCAGTGTCCCGATCTGATTCGGCTTGATCAGGATACTGTTTGCCATATCATTCTCGATACCGTCTGTCAGACGTTTCTTATTTGTAACAAATAAGTCGTCGCCTACCAGGAGTATTTTTTCTCCCAGACGATATGTGAGTACTTTCCACCCGGGCGCATCCTCCTCGTTTAATCCGTCTTCAATGGAAAAAATCGGGTAATGATCGGTGAGCTGCTCATAATATTGAACCATTTCTTCAGAATTTCTCCGTATCTCTTTTCCGGTCATCTGGCTCTCACCCGGGAAATAATAGACATCCTCGTCTTCATTATAAATTTCTGACGCAGCACAGTCCATGGCAATCATGATCTGTTCCCCTGCCTTATAGCCCGCATTTTCAATCGCTTTTACCAGCAGGTCCAATGCTGCCTCCGAGCTTTCCAGGTTCGGTGCAAATCCTCCCTCATCTCCAACCCCGGTGCTCAGATGGTTTTCTTTCAGAATACTCTTTAACTTATGGTAGATCTCTGTCCCCATCATCAGTGCTTCTTTGAACGTTTCGGCTCCAACCGGAGCGATCATAAATTCCTGAAAATCCACTGTGTTATCTGCATGTTTTCCTCCGTTTAAAATGTTCATCATCGGCACCGGCAGCTTACACGCGAAACTTCCCCCTAAATACTGATACAGCGGAAGTCCCAATCCGTTTGCGGCAGCCCTGGCAGTGGCTAGTGATGCTCCGAGGATGGCATTCGCCCCAAACTTTTCTTTGTTTTCTGTCCCATCCGCTTCAATCATAATCTGATCGATTTCAATCTGGTTCAGTGCATTTTTTCCCACCAGCCGGTCTGCGATCCGGTGATTCACATGGTTTACTGCTGTTTCTACTCCCAGCCCTCCGTAGCGTTTCTCGCGGTCACGAAGCTCTATCGCCTCAAATTTGCCCGTGGAGGCTCCGGACGGCACCAGTGCGGTTCCAAAATGTCCATTGGACAGCAATACCTCCACTTCTACCGTAGGGTTTCCCCTGGAGTCCAAAACTTCTCTTCCTATAACATCTTCTATTGACAAGCCATATTTCAACACATTCACATCCTTTACAAGTAATTAGTAGTATTTTATCCAGATAGATGAAAATCCATACATTGAAATACAAAAAGAAAGCAGTGTGCTTTAAACACACACTGCTTTCTGTCATATCGATATTTATTTTACTAACAAAGACTTTCCGGTCATGTCTTCCGGCTGTTCAAGTCCCATCATTTCGATCAGAGTCGGCGCGATATCTGCCAGACATCCGCCCTCTCTTAATTTCACACGGTCCTTATAATTTACTAAGATAAACGGTACCTGGTTGATCGTATGGGCCGTAAACGGAGCTCCTGTCACATAATCCACCAGCTGCTCTGCATTGCCGTGGTCAGCACAGATAAACATCTGTCCGTCTGCTTTTTTGATGGCTTCCACCGCTCTGCCCACACATCCGTCCACTGTCTCAATAGCTTTTACTGCCGCATCACAAATGCCGGTGTGTCCAACCATATCCGGGTTCGCAAAGTTAACGATGATCACATCATACTGATCGGACTCAATAGCCTCTACAAGTTTGCTGCCCACTTCCATGGCGCTCATCTCCGGCTGCAGGTCATAAGTTGCCACAGACGGTGATTTCACAAGGATTCTCTCCTCTCCTTCATTTGGAACCTCTACGCCTCCGTTGAAAAAGAAGGTAACGTGTGCATACTTCTCTGTCTCGGCCAGACGAAGCTGTTTCAATCCCTGTTCTGCCAGGAATTCTCCGAATGTATTTTTAATCTCTACTTTATGGAATGCCACCAGCTTATTCGGAACTGTAGCATCGTATTCTGTAAAGCATACATAAGTTGTCTTAAAGTAACCGTTTGGACGCTCAAAGCTGTCAAACTTATCATCACAGATCGCCCTGGTGATTTCTCTTGCCCTGTCCGGACGGAAGTTGAAGAAGATGACAGAATCATTTTCTTTGATCACAGCAGTCGGCTCTCCATTTTCCGTGATAACAGTCGGCAGAACGAACTCATCATTTACTTCCTCTTTGTAGGAATCCGCAATTGCATCCACGGCAGAATCTTTCATTACTCCTTCTCCCATGACAAGGGCTTTGTATGCTTTCTCCACACGGTCCCAGCGATTGTCACGGTCCATTGCATAGTAACGTCCGGAAACAGTGGCTACCTTGCCTACACCGATCTCTTTCATCTTTGCTTCCAGTTCTTCTACGAATCCCTTTCCGGAAGTAGGTGCCGTATCACGTCCGTCTAAGAATGCATGTACATAGACCTTTTCGATATTATTTCTCTTTGCGAGTTCTAATAATCCATACAGATGCGTATTGTGGCTATGTACCCCGCCATCAGATACTAATCCCATTGCATGGAGTGCACTTCCATTCTTCTTGCAGTTTTCTACTGCCTGAAGCAGCGCTTCGTTCTCAAAGAAGTCTCCATCCTGGATCTCTTTCGTGATCCTTGTAAGTTCCTGGTATACGATTCTTCCGGCACCCATATTCAAGTGTCCTACTTCAGAATTTCCCATCTGCCCTTCCGGAAGGCCTACTGCCATACCGGATGCATTTCCCGGAACAAACGGGCATGTTTTCATCAGTTCGTCCATGACTGGAGTATTGGCCGCTGCGATCGCGTTGCCTTCTTTCTTATCATTCAATCCGTAACCATCTAAAATCATTAAAACGGTAGGTTTCTTGCTCATTATTATCTCCTTTATCTTCATTGGCTGTCAATTTATAATCCGTTAATATTATAACGATTATTGTTTATAAATTCAATAACAGATTGAGTCTGACTGTAGACTATTTTATCCTGGCTATTATTTTTCCACTCTTTAAATCCATTCCGTAAGCATTGTCTCTGGAACGATTACCGTCCCCTTTAAACATTAGAATGTCATAAGACGGATAAACAGGATCTCTGCTGCAGTTCAAGGCAGAATTGCTCCCCATTTTCTGCAGCTCAGCGCCTGTTACATAAACAAGAAGAGGATAATATTTACTTCCTGAACCGTTATTAGCAGTTCTCCTCAAATATACGACGCTGCTTCTCACTTGTATAAAACGATTATTTGTGAGTGTCAGCTTTCTGATGCCGCCTCCTGCCACACCATGTTTTGCCGTATTAGTATTTCTTTTATTTTTCAAACCAATTTTTGAAAACTGATTCGAATCAATCGTCGTATTTTCCCAATTCATCATAAAGACAGCATTATCATAAATGTTTTTAAACTGATTATTTCTAATCTGAATCCTCTGATGATAAACATTTACTGAAGACTTTGAATATTTCCCTTTTTTGTCTTTCTTTTGTGAGTATTTATGCGTTCCAATTGCGCGGTTCACTCCGTCAAATACATTATTATTGATCATGACATTTACATTCGGAGTCTGGTCTTTTCTGCTCCACCTGAGTGTAAATCCACCGGTCGCTTTATCTGGTGTATCGATATTAATTGCTTCTTTATTATATGCTGAACTCCTTGTACTGGATTTGGCAGAAAGAAATCTGTTATCTTTTATAGTTACATTTTTCACTCCGGCGATCTCAATATAATGCCCTCCATTCTGTCCCTTGAAGGTTATATTCTGAAAAGTTACATTCTGATTATGAGAACCAGATACTCCATGTGCCCCCTTTATATAAGATAAATCGATAATTGACTTACTTCCGTGGCCTATAAATTTAATATTTTGGGGTCCGTTATACTTTTTATATACATTTGTTTTATTTCTGTTTTTGTAAGAACAAAGCAAAAACATATTTTTTGTAGGCTTGTAGTTGCTTTTACCTTTGTTTATTTTCTTTAATACTGCACCTTCTTTAAGTTCAATTGTTGTATTAGAAGGTACAAAAAGAGTCGAACAGATCTTATATGTCCCCTTTTTCAGAACCAGTCTGCCACCTCCTTTTTGCAGTTTTTTTAGATAATATTGCATTTGAAGTGAGTTCTTAGTGTTTTTATTGTAGGCAGAAGATTTCTTAACGGACTTAGGAATTTTATTTGGACTGATTGTATAAGTCTTTCCCTTTGCTTCGACTTTCTTGACATAAACTGAAGGACAATTAAATAAGCCTGCAATCATAAAAAATGCCATTATTATATATCTCTTTTTCATATCCTTACTCTCATTTCCTTTAAACCGATTTTAAGTAAAAAGCTGCTGCAAATAATTTCTGCAGCAGCTTTATCTCTCTACTTGTAGTTTACGATCTTACCAAAGTCTGGTTTTAAAGAAGCTCCACCGACTAATCCTCCGTCGATGTCTTCCTGTGCGAATAATTCCGGTGCACTTGCAGCAGATACAGAACCGCCATACTGGATGCGGATGGCATCAGCGGTTGCCTGATCATAGACTTCTGCGATACACTCACGGATCGCTTTACAAACTTCCTGAGCCTGCTCTGTTGTTGCAACTTTTCCTGTACCAATCGCCCAGATTGGCTCGTAAGCGATAACAGCAGTCTTTGCCTGATCTGCAGTCACACCCTGAAATGCAATCTTGATCTGCTGGCGTACAAAGTCAATGGTCACACCCTGTTCTCTCTGAGCAAGAGTCTCTCCGCAGCAAACGATCGGAGTGATTCCATGTTCAAAAGCTTTTAAAACTTTTTTATTAACTGTCTCATCTGTCTCAGCGAAATATTCTCTTCTCTCAGAATGTCCGATGATGACATATTTTACACCTAAGTCAGTCAGCATATTTGGAGCGATCTCACCTGTGTAGGCACCGCTCTCTTCATAGTACATGTTCTCAGCACCGATGTTGATGTTGCTTCCTTTTGCAGCTTCGATCGCTGCCGGAATACAGATTGCCGGTACGCAGAATACTACATCAGATGTTTCAGTCGCTACCAATGGCTTTAATTCATTTACTAAAGCTACGGTCTCGCTAGGTGTTTTGTTCATTTTCCAGTTTCCTGCTACGATTGTTTTACGCATAATGGTATACCCTCCGATTACTTTCCTTGATAGTTAAAAAGCTTATTTATCATTTGCAGCTGCAACACCCGGTAATTCTTTGCCTTCCAGGAATTCCAGAGATGCTCCGCCTCCTGTGGAAATATGTGTCATCTTATCACCGAAACCAAGCTGGTTTACAGCTGCTGCGGAATCTCCTCCACCAATGATCGTTGTAGCATCAATCTCTGCCAGTGCCTCTGCAACTGCTATAGTTCCTGCCGCAAAGTTCGGCATCTCGAAACATCCCATAGGTCCGTTCCATACAACTGTCTTTGCATCTTTTAAGGCATCCGCAAATAATTCTCTTGTCTTCGGTCCGATGTCAAGACCCTGCCATCCTGCTTCAATTCCGCCTCTCTCTACGGTCTTGATGTTGGCGTCATTGGAGAAGTCATCGGCAACTACTGTATCAACAGGGATCAGCAGGTTCACGCCTTTTTCCTTTGCTTTGTCCATCATTTCCTTAGCATAGTCTAAGTAGTCAGCTTCCAGTAAGGAATCTCCAACCTCTTCTCCCAGTGCTTTCATGAAAGTATAAGCCATACCTCCGCCGATGATCAATGTATCGACTTTGTCCAGCAGGTTGTTGATGACAGAAATCTTAGAGGAAACCTTTGCTCCTCCTAAGATGGCTACCATAGGGCGTTCCGGATTGTTGACTGCATTTCCTAAGAAATCAATCTCTTTCTGCATTAAGTATCCTACAACTGCAGTGTCTACGAACTGTGTAACTCCCACGTTAGAGCAGTGAGCTCTGTGAGCAGTTCCAAAAGCATCATTTACAAATACATCACAGAGGCTTGCAAGTTCCTTGCTGAATTCTTCTCCGTTCTTTGTCTCTTCTGCTCTGTAACGTGTATTCTGAAGTAAAATGACATCTCCGTCCTGCATTGCGTCTGCCGCCGCCTTCGCATTCGGTCCTACAACGTTGTCGTCTGCTGCAAACTTCACTTCCTGACCTAATAACTCACTCAAACGTGCCGCCACCGGTGCAAGAGATAATTCCGGTTTCGGCTCTCCTTTCGGTTTTCCTAAGTGAGAGCAAAGGATCAGTTTCCCGCCGTCTGCGATTAGCTTCTTTAATGTAGGAAGTGCCGCAACCAGGCGGTTCTCATCTGTGATTTTTCCATCCTGAAGCGGTACATTAAAATCACAGCGCACTAAGACTTTCTTTCCTTTTACGTTGATATCATCTACTGATTTTTTGTTTAACATGTTCTTTCCTCCTGGGATTTCTTATAGGATTAAATCGAATGCCTATCCTGCCGGATTGCCTTCTTTAACAAACAAAATAAAAAAACGGGTCCGGTCCAAAAAGACCGGACCCATTTGAGTCTTTATACCTTATCGTGCAAAGCACGCTGCCCGAAGGGCATAAAATACAGTGTGCCCTGTGGGTATGGTATTGCAGAATACTACACTGAATATTGATGCCTGTCCGCATCCACAGCGCTGATGATTATGCTAATTCTGCAAAGTATTTGATTGTTCTTACCATCTGGCTTGTGTAAGAGTTTTCGTTGTCATACCAAGATACAACCTGAACTTCGTATAATCCGTCACCAATTTCAGTAACCATTGTCTGAGTTGCATCAAATAAAGAACCGTATTTGATTCCGATGATGTCAGAAGATACTAATTCTTCTTCTGTATATCCGAAAGATTCTGTAGCTGCTGCTTTCATAGCTGCGTTGATTCCATCAACAGTTACGTTCTCTCCCTTAACGACTGCTGTTAAGATTGTTGTAGAACCTGTCGGAACCGGTACACGCTGAGCAGATCCGATTAATTTTCCGTTTAATTCAGGAATAACTAATCCGATAGCTTTTGCAGCTCCTGTGGAGTTAGGAACGATATTGACTGCTGCTGCACGTGCTCTTCTTAAATCACCTTTTCTCTGTGGTCCGTCAAGAGTCATCTGATCTCCTGTGTAAGCATGTACTGTCAACATGATACCAGACTGAACCGATGCGTACTTGTTAAGAGCATCAGCCATAGGTGCTAAGCAGTTTGTTGTACAAGATGCTGCTGAGATGACTGTGTCTTCTTTTGTCAATGTTTCATGGTTTACATTGTATACGATAGTTGGAAGATCGTTTCCAGCTGGCGCAGAAATAACAACTTTTTTAGCTCCTGCCTGAATGTGTGCAGATGCTTTGTCTTTAGATGTGTAGAATCCTGTACATTCTAATACAACGTCTACGTCTAATTCTCCCCAAGGAAGTTTTGTTGCGTCTGCTTCTGCATAGATTTCGATTTCTTTTCCGTCTACTACGATTGAAGATTCTTTTGCTTCTACTTTGTCAGCTAATGCATATCTTCCCTGTGCAGAATCATACTTTAATAAGTGTGCTAACATCTTAGGATTTGTTAAATCGTTGATTGCTACAACTTCATAACCTTCAGCTCCGAACATCTGTCTGAATGCAAGACGTCCGATACGTCCAAATCCATTAATCGCTACTTTTACTGCCATCTCAATTCCTCCTAAGTCTTGAATGAATAATTTAATGTTGTCTGTCAATTGTCAATCTATTGACAAACTTCCTTTTTATTTTAAACAATATGTCCAAAAATATCAAGTCTATTTTAGCATTTCTCTCATGTATACAAAATCATATCTTTGTACAAGATTACCAAAAGCTTTATTTTTCATTCTCATCGATGATATAATTGGCAATATTGTCGGCATAGTCCGAAATACGCTCCAGACTTGTCATCATATCAATATAGATCACTCCGGCTTCAGGTATGCATGACTCCCGTTCCAGCCGTTCAATATGCTGTTTCCGGTACTTTTTCTCCATTCTGTCGACTTCTTCTTCTCCCTGAATTGCCTGTTTTGCAATTTCCACATCGTCTTTCTCAATAGCCCTGATGGCATAATCAAACGTTTTAATGACCTGAGCCGTCATTTTGTGCAATTCGTCCTTTGCAAGATCAGAAAATGCAATTTTATCGTCATGCTTTATCTGCATGAATTCAGCAATATTTTCGACATGATCTCCTGCCCTCTCGATATCCGAAATTGTGTAGAATAAATCCGTGACAATTTTGCTCTGTTTCTCCGTCAGTGCCAGATTGCTGATCTTTACAAGATACCCGGTGATCATAGTTTCTAAATGGTTGATGACCTTTTCATCCCTGAATACCTTGTCCAGCTGTTTTTCACTCGGCTGCGGATTCATGGCTTCCTTCGTAACACGCTTCATATTTTTCAGAACGATATCACCCATGCGCACTACTTCTTTGACTGCGTTTTCCACTGCAAAAGAAGGAGTCTCCAGGATACGCGGATCCAGGTGACGCAGCACCATCTCTTCTACTTCCTCGTCTTCCTCATCTTCCGGTTCTTCGTGGATAATCAGTCCTGACAGTTTCACCAATACATTGGCAAACGGGAACAGCAGTACAGTGACTGATACATTGAAGATAGAATGGAAAATAGAGATCTCCGTACTCGAAATATGCTGCATGGCCAGATGGTCAAACACTCCGAAGAAAATGGTCATGATAATTCCATAAATAGCAGCTCCGATGATGTTAAAAGATAAGTGAATTACCGCCGCCCTTTTTGCGGTTTTGTTTGCACCCGCACTGGATAAAAGAGCCGTGATACATGTACCGATGTTCTGCCCCAGCGTAATGAAAACGGCGGAACGCCAGTTTACAATGCCCTTCATGGCAAGTGTCTGAAGAATACCGACGGATGCAGAAGAACTCTGAATGATCGCTGTAACGACAGCTCCTACAAGAATTCCCAAAATAGGATTCCCCCCGAGAACTTCAAAAGCCTTTGCGAAAATAGGGCTGCTCTGATATACTCCGATGGAACTGGACATAAAAGAGAGTCCGATAAAAAGAACACCGAAACCTACGGCGATCTCTGCCTTCTGATTTAACTTTTGTTTATTTGAAAAAGTTACAATAAATGCTCCGATGGCTAAGATCAGCGGTGCAAAAAATTCAGGTTTCAGTGCCCCTGCCCATTCATTTGCCGACACAAGCCATGCGGTGATCGTAGTTCCGACGTTCGCACCCATAATAACGCCTGCTGCCTGGGTAAGATTCATGATGCCTGCATTCACAAAACCTACGACCATAACGGTAGTTGCCGAACTGCTTTGGATGATGGCTGTGACCAAAGCTCCCACTAAAACTCCTAAAAAGCGGTTGTTGGTCAGATATCCCAACAGCTGCCGCATCTTATTACCGGCAGTCTTCTGCAGTCCGTCCGCCATCACATTCATTCCATAGAGAAACATACCTAATCCGCCGGCAAAGGCAAACAGGTTTCCCAGATGATCTAATGTATTCATTTTTTTTCCTCCTGTATTAAACATCTTTAGTTTAACATAAGGTAATTGTTTATTTAAAGTAAAACTTTTGTAACTTATCTGATTTTCATGTATTTTTTTTAATAATTATATATAATAAGATTAAAACCTATCATTTTTTAAAATATAAAGGAGACGCCATGATTCACTCAGACTTTCATTTACATACCAGTCACTCATCTGACTCCCAGGCTTCAATGGAATCTATGATATTGAGGGCCATAGAGCTCTCTCTCAACAAAATCTGTTTTACGGAACATCAGGATTTTGATTATCCTGAAAATAAAGAAAATTTAGATTTTCTGGTGGATCTCCCCTCATTTAAATCTGAATTATTATCATTAAAAGACAAATACAATGACCGGATACAGATTTTATTTGGCGCCGAAGTCGGACTGATGCCCACAACCTATGACAAGTGCCGGGACTTTGCCCACTCTGATGATTTTGATTTCATCATCGGTTCTACTCATATTGTTGACCAAATGGATCCATATGAACCCATATATTTTGAAACATATCCTGGAAAGAAAGGTCTTTTAAGATATTTAGAAGTGATACTCCAGAATGTCAAAGTCTATCATGACTACTGCGTATATGGCCACCTGGACTATGCCGTGCGCTATTGTCCCGATAAAAATTATCAGTTTGTCTATCAGGATTACGCCGATTTGATCGAAGAAATTTTAAAAACCATCATAGAAGACGGAAAAGGGATAGAGGTCAATACCGGCGGATATAAGTACGGGCTCGGATATCCGAATCCCCATCCGGATATTCTCAAACGCTATTTGGAACTGGGAGGAGAAATTCTTACGATCGGCTCTGACGGACACTGTCCCGAACATATGGCATACGACTTTCCAAAGCTCCGGGAACTCCTCACTTCTCTCGGCTTCCGGTTCTATACCGTCTTTCAGAACCAGACACCGGAATTTATAAAACTGTAATAGAAAAAAGAAGGAAAATGTATTTATTTACCCATTCTCCTTCTTTTTCTATCACTTAAAAATTTAAAATCCTCTCATCCATTCTTCTTTCAAATGCAGATTGCCCTGTATCGCCTTTTCAAGTTTAGCGATCATTTTATCTCTGTCCTCATTCAAAGTTCCTCTCAAGTTGACATAATTGGATGCATGGTTGGACCGGAAGATACATCCCGGACAGTCCATATGTTCCAGCATCAATTTTGTCTCTTTCAGATTATCATAAGGAGTGATCAGTTCAAACTCTCCGCTTCTGATCTTTTCTTCCAGCGGAAGTCCGGGTTCTATCATCAATGTCAGGAGTCCTATATAATCCGGTTTCATTGCAGAAAAAACTTTCCCTGTATCAACCGCATGCTCCATCCAGAGCTTTCTTCCCCCGAGCCCCGAAATAGCCGTCACTGACAGCCGGATACCCGCCTGTTTTATCTTGGACGCAGACTGTATCATCTCATCCGGCGTGGCTCCCTTTTTCATGAACTTAAGCACCTGGGCATTTCCCGATTCCAGCCCCATGTATACCATATCCAGACCGTTTTCTCTCAGTTCCCGGAGTTCCTCTTTTGTTTTGATCATGACACTCTTAGGAGAAGCATAGCAGGTGACCTGCCGGCATTCCGGAATTTCTTCACGAATATATTTAAGAATCTCGTTCAGATACTCGTTTTTACAGATCAGAGCATCTCCGTCTGCCAGAAAAATCTTTCCGATCGAATTGTAGCACTCTCTTGCCTCTCTGAAGTCGGCCAGAACATCCTGAATCGGCCTCATCCTGAACCTTTTTTCTTTGTACATATTGCAGAAGATACAGTCATTCTGGCTACATCCGATGGTCGCTTGTATGATCAGACTGTATGCCTCACTCGGCGGTCTGTATACCATTCCTTCATATTCCATTTTTCTTTCCTCCTGGTAACTTTCAGTATTATTTTCGATAAATGCAGATCCTGGCTCCTGCTTCCGCATTTTTTATAATCTTCTTCATGTTCTTCCGGCTTACTGCAATACATCCTGCCGTGTACGGCTTCTTTCCTTTACAGTGGAGAAATATTGCAGATCCTTTTTTATATTTATGTTTTGGATTATAATTAAGAAACATTCCATAATAATAATGTGATTTATAGTCAATCAGATGCTCTCCGCGGCAGCGGTGCTTCTTTTTTCTCACGTCTATCAGCCGATTATAATATTTTTTATCCCCGCACCAGTAGAGGTACTTATTGACTCTGGTATAATTCATCTTTGCACCCGGATTTTTTTTGATCCCAAAAGCACCTGTGAATCCAAAAGTGCCGGAAGGTGTCTTCAGATCTCCTTCCCTCTTCTTGTGGATTCCTTTTTTCCCTACATAACCTTTACATTTCAAAATGCGCTTCCATTTATGATCTCTTTTTTGATACATATAGACAGTTGCTTTTGATTTCTTTTTGTATTTCACAAAAATCAGCTGGTTTACTGACTTGTTATACCGGTACTGACTGAACTTTTTTTGCCATATTGTCTGTTTAGACGCTGCATAGGCCGTTCGGGTTTCTAAATTTGTTCCTGCCATATTCCAAATGAGCACTGCCATAAGAACGATTGCCATCCATCTCTTTTTCATCACTATTGTATTCTCCTACTGGGCTATTATACACAAATATAAGAAAGAAAAAAAGAGTTTTTACCAATATTATTTGTATACAAACAATTTATATACTAAATATATTTTCCTCCAAACTCGAGAAAGAGCGCATAAAACCTGTCCTAAAAATAAAAAAAGTACCGGAGTCCGCATTTTCTGCGTATCTCCGGTACCTGATAACTTTTATTATTTGTGATTCAGGATCTCTCCCTTTTTTATGACCGCTTTGATCTCCAGGTCTTTATCCAGCAGGACAACATTCGCATATTTTCCCTCTGAAATACTTCCATAGCTGTCATAAATGCCAATGGATCTGGCCGGATTCTCAGTGGCGCATTTTACTGCACTGTTCAGTGGGATTCCCATTGTCTTGACGGCAGTTCTCAGACAATCCATGAGATTGGTTGCAGAGCCTGCAATCGCGCCTCCTTCGGCAAGAGTAGCAAGATTGCCGACCACCTTCACGTCCTGTCCTCCCAGCTGATAAGTTCCGTCTTCCATTCCGGTAGCCATCATACTGTCACTGATCAGAATGATCTTATCATCCCCGAACATCTTAAACGTTGTTCTCACGGCGCTCGGATGGATGTGGATACCGTCACAGATCAGCTCGACATGCAGTCCGTGATCACATGCCGCTCCGATTACCCCTGGTGCCCTGTGGCTGTACCCCGGCATGGCGTTGTAAAGATGCGTCACATGGCTGACTCCATGTTCAATCGCTTTGACCGCGGTTTCATAATCCGCAACCGTATGTGCGATCGAAATCACCGCCTCATCCTTAACCTGACGGATAAATTCCATTGCGCCCTCAGTTTCCGGCGCAATGTCCACCAGCTTAAACAGACCATTGGATGCCTTTTGAAGTCTTTCATACATTGCCACATCCGGTTTATGGATATAGGCCGGATTCTGTGCGCCTTTTTTGGCCTCATTGATAAACGGCCCCTCCATATTGATTCCAACCAGATCTGCTCCGCTGTCCCCATTGTAGGCTGCCGCCGCCTTGGCGATGGTCATCAGTGTTTCTTCCGGCAGAGTCATCGTTGCAGGACATATGGCAAGCACTCCATTTTCTGCCTCATAAGAAGCAATTTCTCTTATAGCTTCCTCTGTTCCGTCACAAAAATCGTGTCCTACACAGCCATGGAAATGAATATCGATCAGCCCGGGAACCGCATAGCAGCCTTCGGCGTCCAGAATCTCATCATTCTCTGAAGAACTGCTGATCCTTTCACCGTCTGTACAAATATCTTTTGTCCTGAAAACCCCGTCCTCACAAAAAACATCTGCGTTCTTTATAATCATAATAAATCCTCAACCTCTGACAGCGCATCCGCATCTGCTACCAGAATCACATCATTGTGAAGCTGTAAGATAGATGCAGGAACTTTCGGGGTAACCGGTCCGAAAAATGCTTCTTTTACAATGCCTGCTTTTTCTTTTCCACTGATAATAAGAAGAATTTTCTTTGCTTTCATGATGGATTTGATTCCCATAGTATACGCCTGTCTCGGCACATCTTCTTCTTTCTCAAAGAATCTTTTATTGGCATTGATTGTACTTTCAGTAAGGTCCACACAGTGAGTCTCTTTCTCAAATGCTTCTCCCGGCTCATTGAAGCCGATATGGCCGTTGTGTCCGATACCCAGAAGCTGAAGGTCAACTCCTCCCAAGTCCTCAAGCACCTGATTATATCTTGCACACTCTTTTTCGGAATCTTCTTCCATACCATTCGGAATGTTGATGTTTTCAGGCTTGATATTCACCTTATTAAACAGGTATTCATGCATGAAATAGTCATAGCTCTGGTCATTTTCTTTCGGAAGTCCTTTGTACTCATCCAGATTCACTGAGGTTACCTGGCTGAAATCCAGATCGTCCTGCTCATACCAGTGCACCAAATTTTCATAAATCCCGATCGGTGAAGAACCTGTAGCCAATCCCAAAACACAGTCTGGTTTCGTGATAATTTCTGCAGAAATAATATTTGCCGCTTTTCTGCTCATGTCATTGTAATCTTTTCCCTTAATAACTCTCATCTTGTACTTCCTTTCTATAATGCGGGAAACAGTAACTGCTGTCTCCCCATATGTTATCCCTAATCACTTACAATATAACGCTTAATTTATTTTTCAGCAAGTTTTATCAATTCATCTGCAACAAACCGGACTTTAGTTCCTACAATAATCTGAATACTGTTTTTACCCGGACGGATGATTCCTGCAATTCCAGCAGATTTGATCTTTTTCTCATCTACCTGATCCTGATCTTTAATCTCCAGACGAAGTCTCGTAATGCAGCTGTCAATAGTTTTCCAAAGGATGGAAGAAACTGTGTGATTGGCTTGCAAAGTATAACTGTTCTGAAGTCTGTATGGAATCTACCGGCAAGTATTGGATCCCTGTATTTAATGTTTTAGAAAAGGAAAATAATTCTGTGTTTCTTGCTCATCCAAAATATACAAAACATCAAAAAGGAAATAAGACCGACCGAAAGGATGCGAAATGGATTTGCGACTTGTTCATGTGTGAAATGATCAAACTCTCTCAGAAAAACTAAGCAGGCGCTCCATGACTTTTACGGTATCATTATCTCTCGTCAGAACATTTCCAACTACTGTAAATCCGCAGCTCTTTGCATCAAACCCTTTGTCGATCCGGATCTCTGATAGAGCTTCCGAAAACATGCCCGGCAAGTGGCAGCTTCTTATATTCCTTGGCCAACAGACGATCCTGAATCTTCAAAACCGAACCACAGCCTAAAAGGAGCAACTGCGCCCTTTTCCTGCCTTCCGGCGAGGATGGGTTCGGGCGCTGCCCTAAGCCCTCGGAGAGCTTAACGTTATCAATATCTACAGTTTTCAAGGTTCATCTAATCCTATTTTTTATGCTCACCTTTTTCATACATCACTTGACACTATCTATTGGTTTAATTATTATAATCACACTGTTGACATTGTGTCATAATATTTCCACTATTCTCTTTATGAAATATTCCAGACCATTTACATATACTCTGCAAAATTGGAACAACAGATTTTCCTTTTTCCGTAAGAGAGTATTCTACTCTTGGCGGGATTTCATCATACTGTGTTCTTTCCACAAGATTATCACTAATAAGCTCCTTTAATGTAGATGCAAGAACCGCATCTGTAATATTCATCATTTCTTTTCGGATGCCGCTATAACGTAAAACGCCTTTTTCATTTAGGACACATATCACACGAGATTTCCATTTACCTCCAAATATTTCTAATCCGTATTCTAAAGGACACCTTATATCCGTATCCATTTTTTTCTGATACACTTTGCATACCCCCTTATTCCAAAATTTATAAGTTGATTATATCACGCTTACTTTTTATTGTTTAGTAACTAATAAATTTAATAGTAACTAATAAATTTCTTTATATCTTCTATTGCTTTAGCCACTGTGCTATTATTCGTATACGTTACAAAAATGTAAACACAAAATTATACGGAGGTATGTACAATGAATGTAAAAGCTTATCTTGAAATCACAATGAAAATCAACCCCGAAAATCGTGCTGCGGCTGCAAAGGTATACACTGATTACCGCCAACCGTTTCTTGATACCATTGAGGGGGCATTAACTAAAGAACTCCTTATCCGTAACGAAGATGTTCAGGTCATTCATGGTTTCGATAGCATGGAACACGCAAAGGCATATCTTGAAACAGATATGTTTAGCAATGATGTCGTTAAAGGACTCAAGCCAACTTGGGCAGGCGAACCCGACATTCGTTTTTATGAAGTAGCATAAAGCGTGTAAATATGAGCTAACATTTCTCCCCTTTGTGATTTTGGGAGGACACTGAAAAAGTAGATAATACCGCCTGTGTTTGCTACAATGTATATATCAAATATAGGCGGTGTTTTTATGATCGAACAACATCAGAGATTGGTGTTAAGTCGATACATGAAAATATATGTTGATTTTAGCTTTATTTACGATGAACTTCTTGATAAATATTATCTGAATAACGGTCGAAATGCAATTCCGCCTCGCTGTTTTTTCAGAGGAGCTTTCCCTTCTAAACGCAGCCTCCTCGGTTCTTTTAAATAGGCATTCTCGATTCTAAGCTTGAGAAGATCATCTTCAAGCTGTTTTATATGTTCTGCACTGGTATCTACAGGCGTTCCTTCGCTATTTTTCTCAGCAGTTTCCTTCGGTAGCTTTGTTTTCAATGACTTCTTCCGACCTTTCTTCTTTGGTCTCAGAGCATCAGGACTGGCAATTCTGAAATTGTTCACCCATCTAGTAAGCATGGAGGAATTGTTTATACCTTGAGAGAGAGCTAATTCCCGATATGAGACCTCACTTGATAAATATAACTCTACCATATGAAGTTTATATTCGAAAGAAAAAGTTGATTGTTTTCTGAAGCGTGTAAGTCCTTCATCGCCATTAGCATCGTAATTTTTTATCCACTTCCGAACATTTTCCCAGGGAATAGAGTATTTTCTACCTAATTCTTTATACCCTCCTTTTCCTTCTAAGTGTTCATTTACTATTTTCTTCTTAAATTCGAAACTATATTTTGCCATCTAAAAACCGACCTCCCAATCGTTAGATTTTTGGTCTAACTTTTGGGGGTCGGTTCATGAGACAAGTGGATTTCTTATGTCCTTAAAATTATAATTTGAAAGACCTGTATTTTTCAGTGCCCTCGATTTTGGCATTAGGGAGCTGTTTTATTATGCTGTTATTTTCCTCTAATTTTCACAACAATTCTTCTTCCCTCTGCTTAGTCCTGCTTTGTTGTCGGTCATGCTGTCGGCTTTCGTTCTGCTCCACACGTTCAATATTGTCTTTATTGTAGCTTACCACTTCCGCAAAAGCAAGGTTGTGGCACGTCCCTGCACGTTCATTTTTATGCAAAATGGCAAAACCAGCTGAGCCAGTCAACAGTAAAATGAATGGGCTTAGTCTGATATTGTCAATATTAGTTGACACATTTTTCTCAAAGATATCACTGACTATGCTGCCCGTCCCAAAGCCGCATAATATTGTCTGCGTTTTAACATGGGAGACAGGCCTCCATTGGCGGAGCAGATTCTTCGGTTGTTCCAGTAGCTGAGAAGGTATCTCCAGATGAGTACCTTTAATTCTTCTACTGTCATCTCTCTTGCATCGTAACGGTCATAGGGGAGTTCTGTCTTCAACCGTACCCACATACTCTCACATCGTGCATTATCATGACATCGTCCTCCGGTACTATTCTTACTTTGATGGATACCGTGTTTCCGAATATTCTGGCGGTAGACCTCACTGATATACTGCGTTCCACGGTCGCTGTGTATAATGGCTCCTTCCAAAGACGGATATGCAGTTAAGGCGTTCTCCAAGGTTTGGACACACAGATCCGCTTTCATGTTCATTTCCAATGCAAGACCAAGAACGCCAAGATCAAAGCAGTCGAAAATTGCTGAAACATACAGCTTTCCTTCTTTCCCCTTAAATCCCAGTCCGGTTCCCATCAAAATGACTTCATTACCGGCTTCATCTATGGAACTGAATTGAAAAGCGCCGGCGTACTACTGGCGCTTCTCTCTCATAACCTTGTCTTTAACATGATCCTGGTTATACACCTGCATCTGTATCAGAGTCTTATATGCATCGGCCCTCGTTACCGCATATTCCAGCATATTCCCCTGCTCATCGTACGTCACTGTGGAAGAAATTGAAATCGGGTCTCCGGGTTTCAGATCTAAATGCATGGCATCATACTCGGATGCTTTTGAAATTTCTATGGTTTTGTCCGCTTTAAACGGCACATGACCGTACTGACAAAGTGTGTTGTGCAGAGAACGGTCTGAAAAATCATATTCCGTAAGCTCAGGACAAAGCTCATAGGGAATATATGCATTGGCCAGAGAATACAATTTGCCGTTGATATACCTCAGACGCTCCAGATGAAACACCTTGGCATTTTTAGGAAGTCTCAGCATCACAGCAACCTCTTTATCTGCAATCTCAATCTTCTGCAGCAGGACCTTACTGCTCGTATAGTCTCCCCTCAGACTAACCTGATTGTAGAAAGCAATGTCTGAGAACCTCATATCATTATTCGCATCCACAAACTCCTTATTGCCGATAAAAAACGCTCCTTTCCCCGTCAGCCTTATGATACATCCTTCATCCTCAAGGATTTCAAGTGCCTTTCTGACTGTAGGCCGGCTGACAGAATAAATATCGCACAGTTCGCGCTCCCCCGGCAAAGGAGAATAGTATGGCTTGTCCTTATAGTCTGCCAAAATGGAATCTCTCAGCTGCATATACAGCAGCTGCTTTTTTTTCACTTCACTCATACGCCCTCCTTTGTATGTATAAGAGACCTCAGTTCTTGACGAATATTACCCCAGATACCTATAGTATACACCATAAATCCTGTTGGATAAAAGTGGTTTTTTAAATATACATTTGTTCAGAAAAACAGAGAGCAAGCCATTATTTAACCGGCTCCCTCTCTGCTTTATCCGCATCCTGACAGCGGCAACCAACAAGGTCACCCGTCTTTAGAATTTTAATACTACTCTGAATTTATCGCCCTTAATGGCAGATTCAAATGCTTTCTGATAATCACTCAAATCATAGACTTCACTGACAAATGGTTTTACATCCACAACTCCCTCTGAGAGCAGTCTCGTCGCTTTTGTAAAATCTACGGTGTTGGAGTTTGCTGTACCCATCAGCTTTGCACCGCTCTTATGAAGCCAATCCGGACTGATAGAGATCGGAGTATCCGGATAGAATGAACTGTAAAGTACCAGACGTCCGTTGTTAGCGACAGCCTTCACTGCGTCCTCGGCAACTTTGGAGATCGGTGTCGTATCAAAGACAACCTGTGCCATGTTTCCGCCTGTGATTTCCTTCACGAATTCTTCCAGGTTTTCCTTCGCCGGATTTACCGCATAATTTGCGCCCAGCTCTAAGCCCAGCTTTGTTCTTTCTTCATTCGTGTCGGAGACAATGACAGAGGCTCCCCGTTTTGTTGCGAGGATCGTGTGCAGCAGTCCCATGATTCCACATCCGATCACAACAACGGTATCACCAAATTCAATATCAGCAGTTTCTACACTGTGCAGCACACAGGATAATGGTTCTGTGATCGTTGCTTCTTCCGGTGTTA
Source organism: Anaerostipes hominis (ex Lee et al. 2021) (assembly GCF_002270485.1). Taxonomy (GTDB): domain Bacteria; phylum Bacillota; class Clostridia; order Lachnospirales; family Lachnospiraceae; genus Anaerostipes; species Anaerostipes hominis. Next base: position 48,365 of record NZ_NQOG01000019.1, read on the forward strand.
TATCATGTAGGTGAAACAGGTTTGACGGATGTACTAAGAGATGGGAACTCAATCCGCCCATACCTTTCTCCGGAAGTCCCTCTAATTGTTTGCTGTGATCAAAATGTTCACAGTTCTGCTCATTTCCGCTCTTACACTGATAGCAGTTTTTGCATGGCAGCGTTACCCCGACTGCCACAAAATCACCGACACTCCACTGTCTCTGGTCCACATTTTTACCCATCTTGACAATTTTTCCGACCATTTCATGTCCGCCAATAAACGGAAAATCTACTTTTTTTACTCCGGTATAAACCCTCTGCTCCCATGTGCAGATCGCACACGCATCTGTTTTTACCAGAACCATATCATCACTGACTTCAGGAATCGGATATTCCTGTATCTCAATTTGCTTTTCCCCTGTAAACACAAGGGTTCTTGCCATTTCTCCCATTGTTCTTCCCTCCACGCTATTCTATTTTGCACCAAGGAATCCTATAGCTCCTCCAACTAGTCCAATGACAATGAGAATTGCCATAACTGTTGTCGCTTTCATCTTTTTGTTCTTTAATAAGTATAAAGTAAGTAACGTAAATCCCAAAGGCAAAATTCCTTTGAACAACGCATCAAAAACTGTTTCCTGGACATTCATCTTTAAAGCACCAAGTTTTATAATTGCTGAACATTGCACCGTTACAAACTGAGCCGACAAAGCTCCTAAAACAATTGCTCCCATTGCAGAAGCACCTGTAATTAACATTTGTAACTGGTTTCCACCAAGGATTTTTTCAATACCTTCTTTACCTAAACTATACCCTTTCATCCAACAAATATATGCTACTGGAAACATAATTCCAAACATTAATAATGTATAAACTAATGGCCCCATTAAATTTCCTTTAGAACCAATGCTGACACCAAATGCCAGTAATATCGGTGTTAATGTCCCCTGCCAGAGGGTATCACCAATACCCGCAAATGGACCCATTAAACCTGTTTTCACACCATTAATTGCCTCATCAGTAATCGGTGCTCCATTAGCGCGTTCTTCTTCCATAGCCAAAACAATACCCGGAATAACACCGCCTATATGCGGTTCTGTATTAAAAAACTGCATATGTCTTTGAATACATGCTTTGTAGGCTTCCGGATCATCTCCATACAGCTTTTTAATTACGTGTTTAAAAGAAAATACAAGACCTGTAGCTTCTAACCGTTCATAATTATAGTTTGCATGAGAGAAAAAGGTCCATCTCCAGAAGGCTTTTACGACATCTTTTTTACTTAGTTGTTTCTTTTTTTCTTCTGCCATATTAAAAATCCTCCTCATCGTCATCATCTATTGAAGCTGCTGCCCCTGAATCAGCTGCTGCTACCTGGGGTGTTTGGTTACTCAACATTGTATAGAAATATCCTATAACACCAGCTAAAACAGCTACAGCAATAACCGGAAGTCCAAGATATACAACAAGAATAAATCCTACAATATAGAATAATAAAGTACCTGGCCTACTAATTGCTCTAAGATTCATCGCAATTCCAAGTGCCGGAAGCAATGCCCCAATTACAGCTAATACATCCAATGGTTTACCTGTCAATTGTGCAATTAACCCTTTAACTGCTGATGATCCCAGATATGTGGCAGCCGTTGCCGGAATTACACATAAACAAAACATCAAGATCTGGGGTGGAACAACATGATAGAAACAAATCTTTTCGATATTCCCTTCCTCTGCTGCTTTATCAGCCATATGTACAAAAGTAACATCCAAAGTCATATGTGCGACCCAAATCATAGTTCCGAGCAGCCCCAAGGGCACTGCCAAAGTCACTGCTACCGCAGGACTTACCCCTGCTGCCATTGCCCAGGCTGTTCCGACTGTTCCTGCAAGTCCCGGGTCAGCCGGCGCAGTTCCTCCTGCTGAAATAAAAGCTACATACGGTAAGTTAATCGCTGCACCAATCATACAGCCCTGTACCGGATCCCCTAAAATAAAACCTACTATAGTTCCTGCTACCAATGGTTTGTAAACGACAGAAATACTTCCCAGCAGTGACAACCATGGTGTACCGATATTACCCAAATAATAAACGATACCAATCAAAAGCGCTTGAATCAGTGTAATTTTCATACTTTACCTCCTTTATTCTCCGCTTTCTGTTAATAGTTTCTCATATTTTATGTTCATATTATCAGTCCCTTATTAGCCATTATCAAAGCATCTTTGAAATGTCGGTCTCGCTGTCTTCTGCAATGATCCTGACTCCAATTTTAGATCCTGCATCTACTAGTTCTTTTAACATCTGCTTTTCCTCATCAGATGCAGAAATATTGCGGAAAAATTTCTTGCGATCTCCACTAACTCCCATTCCTCCGATGTTGACATGATCAAAAACGACTCCTTCACTCTTCAGGCGATATAAAGTTTTTGGATATTTGACGAGAATAATACATTTGTCTCCTGCAAAACCTTTTTTCAATCTTACCGCTGCCTTTTCCACTGTAAATGTCGCCAGTTTCACGTTTGCCGGTACGCATGTTTTTAATACACTCTTCATAAATGGATCATTTGCAACTTCATCATCAATAATCATAATTTTGTTTGCTCCGGTGTAATTTAACCAGGAAGTCATAACCTGACCATGAATCAGTCTGTCATCAATCCTCACTAATACGATACCTTCGATTTTCATAATGCCTGCTCCCTTCGTTAGAAAAAAATATGAACTCTTACTCATTTTCTGGCTACCCTCCAATATAGCCACTGGTTATGTTCTATATTACCACCACTCACTAAAATGTCAACTTTTTTTATAATATTTCATTCTTTTTGTGAAAAGTGACTTAAATTTATAAAAAAATTATAAACATTATACAAATTTTATGACCATCGGTTATATTTGTTGCATTTTTGTATTTTTTTTCTTATACTGAACGAAAAGATACAACTTAGTTTCGTTCATTTAGAGGAAAGGAAGGCTCCGCCTATGAAAAAACTTATATTCGACCCCCCATGTGTTTCTGCCTCTGTATCCTGTATGGATTTGCTTCATCTAAAAGAACAAATACTGGAAACAGAACAGTCCGGTATCTCTTTTTTTCATTATGATATGGTAGACGGTAAATTTAATCATTGCTTCATTCTGGGAGATACACTATTAGAAATGATGCGCTCTGAAGTAACCTTACCTATAGAAGTCCACCTGGCAACATATGATCCAGACTCTTATATTGAACGTTATGCAAAACTTGGGGCAGATTATATTGCGGTGCACTACGAAGCCATGAAACATCCACTGAAAACCTTTGATTTAATAAGAAAGTTTGGAGCGGAACCTGTATTGGCATTTAAGTGTGGCACTGCTCCACCAGACGATTTACTCTCACTAGCAAAAGAAGTCCCCTGGATTTTAAAACTCACTGTTAATCCGGGTTTTTCAGGTCAAACACTTAAGAAGGAGAGTTTGCTACATATACAAGAAATACGAAATAGACTTCAAACTGCCGGATTACCTACTCATATTCAAGCTGATGGAAATGTAAATATATTAACAATAAAACTTCTTTCTCAATCTGGTGCTGATATTTTTACTGGTGGAACTTCTGGTCTATTTAATTCCAATAATTCCATTAAACAAAATAGAGACTTACTTCTAGATTCTATAATCTAAAATACTTCATCAAAATCAACCTCAATGCCTTTAAAATCTATACACAAAATTTTATTATTCTCAAAAAAAATAGTGGTTGAGCTAATATGCTACAACCACTATTTTAAAATCTCAAATATTTTTATCTTGTCCAATATCCAGAAACCAAGTACTTATTACTTCCATGACTTTTAGTTGTTTTTGCAAACAATGCAACCTTTTTTCCTTTTCCATTGTTATACATAGCACTACCATCGCTATAGTTATATGTTTTTCCTGCGTTCTTTGGTGATATAGTATGGATTTTTGAAATTCTTTTCACTTCAGTTACATTTCCTTTACTTGATACTTTAACTGTAGAAACCCAAAATTTTGTTTCATATTGTAATCCCCACCCTGGAACTTTTTCTACTTTCAAACTCCATTTTCCATTTTTATTCCCTAACTTTTGAGGATAACATGGAACATAATTTGTTTTTCCATTCGCTTTTAGCATCCCTCCGAATCCATTAACGCCATCAATATAATCGGCCGCTCTAGTTGAAATATTACAACCTAATACTAATGTTAAAACACATAAAGCTACTACAATTTTTTTCTTCATAACCTATACCTCCTTATATTGCTAATCGTTTAACTTATACTTTTTTTATTATAACTTACATAGAAATATATTACAATTACAATTACATTAATTTTTCTATACAATAATTTTACATTTTTATTATTTCATTTTATTACCATTGGTAATTTTATATTTGACTTTATTATTACCATCGGTTATAATTTTTTATAGCCAAGTAATTAATGATTCACGGAGGTATAAGATATGCTAGTAACAATGAAAAAAATTTTAGAAGATGCAAAAGAGAAAAAGTATGCTGTCGGCGCATTCAATGTTCCTAACCTGGAATCTATACAGGCAGTGATCTCTGCCGCTGAAGAACTCAATGTTCCTGTCATCATCCAGCATGCAGAGGTACATGAGAACTTAATCACTATGCAGGAGATCGGGCCGATCATGCTGGACTACGCAAAACGTGCTTCTGTTCCTGTTTGTGTTCACTTAGACCACGGCGCATCTTTTGACTTATGTGTACAGGCGATCCGTTTAGGATTCACTTCTGTCATGTATGATGCTTCTGCCAAAAGTTATGAAGAAAACTTTGAAGAAACAAAAGAAATGGTAAAAATCGCACATGCTGCAGGTGTTTCTGTCGAGGCTGAATTAGGCCACATCTTCACTTCTGCTGTAGGCGGCGGAGAAGGACGCGGAGCTGTAGGAGCCGAAGACTTTGAATCTTTGGAAGACTGCTATACAGATCCGGATACAGCTAAAGCATTCGTAGAAGGAACCGGTGTTGACGCACTTGCTATTTCTTTCGGTACCACTCACGGTGTTTACTTAACCGAACCAAAGCTTGACTTGAACCGTATCACAGAAATTAAAAATAAGATTGATATTCCATTTGTAATGCACGGCGGTTCCGGTGTTTCTGATGAAGACTTCAAGACATCAATTCAAAATGGAATCACTAAGATCAACTACTATACATACAGTGCTATGGCCGGAGGAAACAAAGTCCGTGAATTCATTAATGATGCCGGAGGTGAAAAAGTATTTTTCCATGATATCATTGCTGCCGGCAAAGCTGCCATGAAAGAAAACGTAAAAGCTGCTATGAAAGTTTTTGCAAGCAGTATCTTAGATTAAATTTGGTAACTCTAACTCATTTTTGTTGGTTGGGCATCCGCTTTTTAGCGGGTGTCCTTTTTATATAATCAAAATTTGGGAACAAAGTGGGCAAGCCCACTTCAACGCCCCAACCCCTCACTCTTTGAGGGGCTTGACAACTTTGCGTGCCAGATGCAATTTGCCGCAGGCAAATAATTTCCTTACGCATCTGTGCACAACCCGCGGAGCGTTTTTATTTCATAGGGAAGGTCGTAGAACTTTCCTATGAAATGAAAAACAGCCGGGAAACCCGGCTGCATCCTCAAACATATTTTTAAATTTCGTCTTCTTCTATATCTTCACTCTGCTGTTTTACCATATCTGCATACATGTCATGCAGTAGAATCGGCGGCTGGTTTCCAACTTCAACACATTCTGCACATAGTGAATCCAAATCTGTTCCGTCTCTCATCATGACTGCCTGCACAACCATTGCCATATTCATTCCTGCAATCGCTTTGATATGGTCTTTTTTTGAAAAGCAGCGCATAACGGTGTTTGAAGGTGTTCCCCCCAGAATGTCTACGAACACCAGCACACCGTCTCCGTCATCCAGCTTGTCCATTGCAGCTGTGATCTTACCTTCAAATTCATCGACTCCGTCTCCGTGATACAAGCCGACAGTCTCAACTTTTTCCTGCTTTCCGGCAATCAGCTCAACTGCGCTTAACAGACCCTCAGCAAAACCTCCATGAGTAGCAATTAAAATACCGACCATTTTTATCCTCCTTGATTTTACTTTTTTGATACTACTATTATACTATACTCCTTTGTATATTACAACTGGTAATATTAATATATTACCAGTTGTAATAATATTTTTATTTAGAACTGATTTTTGCTTTTGCCATAGTATATATAAAACAACAAAATAAAAGGATTTCATATGCATCTAATATCTGTCATTTTATTTTCGATCTCAGCGAATATCGATGCTTTTTTTCTTGGCGCTGCTTACGGCACCAAAGGATACCGATATCATATTGTAGATAATATTACAATTTCTTTTCTTACTTCCATAGGCACCTACTTATCCATGTTTCTCGGTGAATGGCTTGTGAGTATTCTTCCGATCTCCACAGCAAATACCTTCGGATGCCTTATCATCATCTTTCTTGGCATCTGGATGATGATGGATTACTTTTTTAAGAAAAATGTACCGGACGAACTGACACAGAAAGAAGAAAAAACATTGTCTTGTACCAGTACCAAACGGCATTCTATGCCCATAGCATCTTTGGTTGCTCTTTCCCTGGCGCTGACTTTAAATAATCTGGGGCTCGGTTTTGGTGCAGGAATCACCGGATTAAATCCATATCTTACCTCTGCTTTTACGTTTTTCTTTAGTTTATTCTTTCTCACAACAGGCATGGCTGCAGGAAAAAAATTTCTGTCTGATATCTTCGGAAACTATGCGGTATTAATTTCCGGACTTTTAATCTTAATTTTAGGTATTTATGAGTTATTTATTTAATGAGAATCCAGAAGTTTGCCCATACTATTCTATGAGGTGATAAAGATGTCTTATGTTTCTCCTGAGCTTCGTCCAAAATTTGAAACGCTCAGTATCGAATTAAAGGATATGATCCTGGAACGCAACGTGGAGTTAAATACGATCCACGACCTCATCCGTGTTCTGGAGGAAATCGTTGCAGAGTCCGAGGGCTAATCCCCGGCTCTGCAACGAAAATCATATACAAAATATTTAATGTATATTATTCCTTCGCTTCCCTATCATATCTGTAACTGTCATTTTTAAAACAGTTGTCACTTTCATCATATCCATATTAAATTTAAAATCTTCCGCATGATAATGTCTCATCAAGATTTTCAGTGCCTCATATTTATTTTCATCCGGTACAAATTCTATATTCCCATGTCCAGTAACACTTGCATACCCCATGGTGCAGCTCATTCTCTCTTCATAAAGAATAAAATTGTGGTCACAGTCCATTTCAAAAGCTGCACGATTATCTTTTGCTATTAAATCTAATTTTTTTCCTTTCATAGCAGCATGAAAATACAGGAAAACTTGATCTCCTTGTATATCTAATCCAAAATTCAAGGGAACAATATAGGGAAAATCTTTATCATTCAATGCAATTCTGCAAACATCACACTTTTTAATGATCTCAATGATTTCGTTAAATTCTGTAATTTGTCTATCTTTTCTTCTCATATTTTATTTCCTTTCCAATTTTCTATTTACTGCACACTCTTTCATCTTTAAATCTTATATTCAGCCTTTTTTGTCCTTTTGTCAATAGCACGAATTTTTTACCTCTTTGGAGGCTTGCTGTTAATTTAAAAATCTTTAATCTTTTATTCTATTTTGGGGATAATATAAATGCAGAAAAAGGAGGACGACATGAAAAAAGCAAGAGGCGACGAAGAAATCAATACAATTCCAAAAGGGTCCTATGAGGCTGGGATCACCAATCATGCACTTAAAAAAAGCAACGATATTGCATCAGGTGATCCCGGAACAGATGCACAGGGAAATGGATATCCTACAGATAAAAAAACTGCCTGTGATAATAAGTAAAAGAAAAAGTCTAGGAAATTAACTTTTCCTAGACTTTTTAACAGGGGCAGAAGGACTTGAACCCTCGACCTGCGGTTTTGGAGACCGTTATTCTACCAACTGAACTATGCCCCTATACAGCAAAAAGATAAAAAATACTTTTATTTTTTATCCCTCTTTTTCATTTTATGTACCTTCAAAACTACATACAGAACCTTTCATCAAACATCTTCCTTACCTTCTTTGGTTAAAGCCTCGACCGATTAGTAACAGTCAGCTCCATACGTTGCCGCACTTCCACCTCTGCCCTATCTACCTCGTCGTCTTCAAGGGGTCTTACTAGATTACTCTATGGGAAATCTTATCTTTAGGGGGGCTTCACGCTTAGATGCCTTCAGCGTTTATCCCTTCCAGACTTGG
>NZ_NQOG01000002.1 GCF_002270485.1 Anaerostipes hominis (ex Lee et al. 2021)
TTTTTGTAATTTATTAAGTGTTAGCATACTAATATTTTACACCAACTGCCGGATTCTTTCGAGGTCTGGCAGTTATTTTTTGCATAGAAAAGGAGCTGCGCACTAATCACTTAGTGCGACAGCCCCACTCGATTTTCATAGGAAAGTTCTACGACCTTCCCTATGAAATAAAAACGCTCCGCGGGTTGTGCACAGATGCGTAAGGAAATTATTTGCCTGCGGCAAATTGCATCAGGCACGCAAAGTTGTCAAGCCCCTCAGAGTGAGGGGTTGGGGCGTTGAAGTGGGCTTGCCCACTTTGTTCTGAATGTTTAATTTAATTTTTGTTTTGCATTATCTAAAAATGAATCGGCGGCTACGATATAGCGCTCGTGTGTGCCGATACCGATTCGGCCTTTATTGTCCATAATTTCCACCTGAAACTCTAATTTCTTGCGGTTGATCTCTGTCAGATGACACTGGCAGGTCACTTTGCAGCCTACGGGAGTGGCAGATACATGGGAAATGTTTAAATTGGTGCCGACTGTGGTCATGCCCTCATCCAGCTTTCCCTCTAATAATTTTACGGCAGCCCTTTCTACCAGGAGTGTCATGGCAGGTGTGGCATACACAGGAAGGCTTCCGCTCCCCCAGCGGGCGGCAGTCAATTCGTCAGTAACTTCTTCTGACAGGGTGATCTTGTCTCCAATTTCAATCTTCATAAGTTGTCCTCTCTTGATTTATTCCATATCATTTTAGGATAGGTAACATTTCATACACTTAGTATAGCAAAATAAGATAAAAATGCCATAGTTTTTTAAGAATTTATTGTAATCTATATATGTCTGAAGATGATTCTCACAGCGTAAGGCTGTAAAAGTCCTCAAAAGGCTATGGTGCAAAGCCGGTAAATACGTTAAAATAGTTTTTGACGGATATAATATTAAAATTAAGGTGAGGAGGAATCTTATTGAAATTATACATGATGAGGCATGGAGAAACTTCATGGAATAAAATACGCAGGATTCAGGGACAGTCGGACATTGATCTGAATGAGGCCGGCAGAGAGGCGGCCAGGCTCACGAGTAAGGCTCTGAAAGATTTCAGATTCGACGCAGCCTATACGAGTCCGCTCAGCAGGGCCAGGGAAACGGGGGAGATCGTACTTGCAGGAAGAGATATTCCGCTGATCGAAGACGAACGCCTGAAAGAGGCCAATTTCGGACCGTATGAAGGGGCTGACCTGAATGAATTATACGAAAAAAAAGAACCTATTCTGGACTTTTTTGACCGTCCGCACAAGATGACACTGATCGAGGGCGCGGAAACCCCGGCTCAGGTCGTAGAGCGGTCGAAAATATTTCTGGAGGAATTTATTCTTCCGATGGAAAAGGAAGCAGAAAGTGTGATCTTATTTACGCACGGAGCGTTTATTCACGGAATGCTGACAAACATGTATAAAAGAGATGTGAGAGACTTTTGGAAGGGGCCGAAGCTGAAGAATTGTTCCATAAGTACGGCAGAATTAAAAGACGGCCGTTTCTGTGTTCTCAGTGAGGCAGAGGTCCTTTATTGAAATTCAGAAAGAGAAAGAAGCTAAAGGAGACATACGATGACGAAATATGAGTTTTTAAAGGAACTCCGGGAAGCGCTGGAGGGACAGGTGCCGATGAGTGAAATTGATGATTCCATTTCCTATTACAGAGATTATTTCAGCCGCCAGGAGGCAGATGGAAGGAGTGAGCAGGAGATCTTGGAAGAACTAGGCAGCCCAAGACTTATCGCAAAATCCATCATCGAGACAAAGGGCGGGGAGCAGATCTATTATGAAGATACCTATGAAGAACAGGTGAATGAAGAGGAAGGTTCTCCGAAAGTTTTTGTGTTTGATTCTTTTCTGACGAAGATTGGGTGTCTGGCAGCGGTGATCATTGTCATCATACTGATTGGAAGCGTGTTCGCCGTAGCGCTCCGCTTTATCGGACCGATCATTATGATCCTTCTTCTTATCTACCTGATCAAAAATGTTTTTGGAAAGAGGTAAGGGCAGAAAATGGATATCATTCAGGAAGTAAACCAGGCCAGGGAGAGGATCGTAAAGTACAGGCAGGATCTTCACCGATGTCCGGAGACGGCCTTTGAAGAATATAAGACTACAGCCTATATCAAGCGGCAGCTGGATGCCATGGGGATATCCTATACACCGTTGCATCCCACAGGTATTGTGGCGGAGATCGGGAAGGGCAGGGGAGCGGCTGCCCTAAGGGCCGATATTGATGCATTAAAAGTAAAAGAGGAGACAGGGTGTTCTTTTGCGTCAGAACATCAGGGATATATGCATGCCTGCGGACATGACGGGCATGCAGCCATTCTTTTGGGCGCAGCCGGTATTCTGAAAAAGCATGAAAAGGAATTATCAAAAAAAGTATTTCTTGTTTTTCAGCCGGCGGAGGAGACTGCCCAGGGGGCAAAACTGGTCCTGGAGTCAGGGCTATTAGAAGGTGTAAAAGAAATTTTCGGCCTCCATATTTTTTCCGGGATCGAAGCCGGGAAGATTTCTCTGGAGGCAGGGCCGAGAATGGCTGCTACGGACTGGTTTTCTATAGACATCAGAGGGAAATCCGGTCATGCCGGAAAACCTCATCTTTGTACGGACGCATCGGTGATCGCTGCCGCCACGGTCATGAACCTTCAGACGATCGTGAGCAGAAATACCGATCCTCTGGACTCAGCTGTAGTTACTGTGGGAAAGATGACCTCAGGTACAGCCAGAAATGTCATATCCGGCTCTGCCGGAATCGAGGGAACGGTCCGGACATTTTCGGAGGAGACTGAAAAAATGGTGAAGGAACGGGTCATCGAAATCGCCGTGGGAACAGCCGGTCAGCTGGGAGGAGAAGCGGCCGTAGATTATCCGCCGTCCAGTCATCCGCCTCTGATCAACGGGGAATCGACGGTGGAGAGAGCCATGCGGGGAGCAGGAAAGATTTTTTCCGAGAAGGACTTTGTGCATGTGCCTCCGATGATGCTAGGAGAAGATTATTCCAACTATTTAAAGACGATTCCGGGAGCCTTTGCATTTGTGGGAGGAGGTAAAGATCAGTTTCCCAATCACCACGGCAGATTTGACATGGATGAAAAGGCACTGGTAAGCGGAGTGAAACTGATGCTTGCTTATGTCATGGAAGAGTAGGCAGTTCGCAGGGATGAGCAGTACAAAAAACGGCAGAATGTACAGTATTTCGTGCTAGACCGCAATTCACAAGTATGCTATAATCATAGCCAAAGAAAAAATAGGCCTCATTTATGGCCTTACAGATTATAAACCAGGGAAAAGGCGGGTAATTATGAATTTAGTTTATCGTAGTACAAGAAACAGGGAAGAGACGGCATCTGCTTCTGAAGCGATCCTTAAGGGACTGACGGATGACGGAGGACTTTTTGTGCCGGATTCTATTCCGAAGCTCCAGGTTTCCGTAGAAGACCTGACAGAGATGACCTATCAGGAAATTGCGTATGCGGTTATGAAGGAGTTTCTCACAGATTTTACAGAGGAAGAGTTAAAGACCTGTATTGCCAATGCTTATGATGACAAGTTTGACACAGAGGAGATCGCTCCGATAGTGAAAGCAGGGGATGTATATTATCTTGAGCTGTTCCACGGCTCCACCATCGCATTCAAGGATATGGCTCTCTCCATCCTCCCTCATCTTTTAGTTACTTCCGCAAAAAAGAATCATGTGAAAAATGAGATCGTGATCCTGACAGCCACTTCCGGAGACACCGGCAAAGCTGCTCTGGCCGGTTTTGCAGACGTGCCGGGAACGAAGATCATTGTCTTTTATCCGAAATCCGGGGTCAGCCCGATCCAGGAAAAGCAGATGCTGACCCAGAAGGGTGAAAATACTTACGTTATCGGCATCAAAGGTAACTTTGACGATGCCCAGACCGGCGTGAAAAAGATGTTCTCCAACAGGGAACTGGCAGCAGTGATGGACGGGAACGGGTATCAGTTTTCATCTGCAAACTCAATTAACATCGGACGTCTGGTTCCTCAGATCGTATATTACGTAAAAGCCTATGCGGATCTGGTGAAAAAAGGTGCAGTAAAAGCAGGAGATCCGATGAACGTCGTAGTCCCTACGGGTAACTTTGGAAATATCCTGGCAGCGTTTTATGCAAAACAGATGGGAATTCCGATCGGAAAGTTTGTCTGTGCGTCCAATGAAAATAAAGTTTTGTTTGATTTCTTCCGGACTGGAGAATATGACAGAAAGCGTGAGTTTGTTGTGACATCATCTCCTTCCATGGACATTTTGATTTCCAGCAATCTGGAGCGTTTGATTTACAGAATTGCTGGAAATGATGCCGAACAGTGTGCGAAATTTATGAATGCTCTGACAGAAGACGGCGCATATGAGATCACACAGGAGATGAGAGACCAGCTCTCAGAGTTCTTCGGGGCTTATGCCACAGAAGAAGAGACTATGGAGAAGATCAGACAGATCTATGAGGCAGAACATTATGTACTGGATACCCATACGGCAGTAGCATCCGTGGCATATGACAAATATATCAAAGACAGTGGTGACAAGACACCGACAGTCATAGCGTCCACCGCCAGCCCGTATAAGTTTACCAGAAGCGTAATGAATGCCATCGATCCAAAATATGATGAAAAGTCTGATTTTGAATTAGTGGATGAGTTACATAGAATTTCCGGCGTGACTGTCCCCGGCGCCATCGAAGAGATCAGGACGGCTCCGATCCTCCACGATACAGTCTGTGAGACGGCAGCTATGGAAGAAGAAATGAAAAAAATCTTGAATATTTAAGATACCAATTATTAAAAACGGCAGAGTTGAATTCTCTGCCGTTTTTTTGTCACAAAAAAGTATTTTTGATGTCTAATACTGCAGGAGGTAAAATTTATGGATAAGATAACAAACCAACAACTTGAACTGCTCATCGGCAAAGCCGTAGACGGAGACAAAAAATCCCTGGAAACAGTGATCATGAGCGTACAGGACCTGATCTTCAATCTTTCCCTCAGGATGCTCGGGACTTTTGCGGATGCAGAGGATGCGTCACAGGACATCATAGTGAAAGTCATCACCCACTTGTCATCGTTTAGAAAAGAGAGTGCTTTTTCTACGTGGGTCTACAGGATTGCGGTAAACCATTTGAAGGATTATAAAAAGCACATGTTTGCCAATAGTCCTCTGAGTCTGGATTTTTACAGGGATGATATTGAGAATGCCCAAATCCGGGACATCCCTGATCTTACACAGAATGTAGAGGTTTCTATTTTAGAAGAAGAACTGAAAATGTCATGTACCAATGTGCTGCTGCAGTGTCTGGACAGCGAGAGCAGATGTATTTTTATTCTGGGAACAATGTTTAAACTGGACAGCCGTATCGCAGGTGATATCCTGGGAATGACACCGGAGGCATACCGAAAGAGGCTTTCCAGAATACGCGGCAAAGTTGCAGATTTCCTTGACTGCTACTGCGGTGAATTTGGCCGGGGGACATGCAGATGCAGAGACAGGCTCAACTATGCCATCGAGAATCACCGCCTGGACCCGGGCAAGCTGGATTATACGGCGGCAGATAAAATTTCAGAACAGACATTGTTTCATGTGAAGGATGCAATGGAAGATATTGATGATTTATCAATGAAATTTTCTTTTTGTAAATCCTATGGGTCACCGGAGAAAATGAAACAGTTTATCAGGGAGTTTCTGGATTCTGCTCCGTTTTCTGTCGTGAAAGAATCGTAAGGAGGGATTATACATGAATATGGAACTGATTTTAAATTATTTATCGGAACTCAGTCGAAATAATAACCGGGAGTGGTATCATGCGCACAAGGAAGAGTATCAGCAGGCCAATGCAACTGGTGAGGGACACCAGGTTCAGCCGTGATAAGTCTCCGTATAATCCCTGTTTCCGCGCTCACATTTCATCAAAAGGCAAACTGCCGGTTCCCGTTGGATATTATATCATGATCCGGCCGGGTGATCAGTCTTTTTTAGGCGGAGGTTTATTTGCGGATATGTTTAAAGACGCTACAAGGATGGTGCGGGACTATCTTTCAAAACATCCTGCGGAGTGGGAACAAATCATCGGGTCTGAAGAGTTTAAGAGCTATTTTGCTGTAAAGGGCACGGCACTGAAAAATGTGCCTGCAGGCTACGATGAGGATCATCTACAGGCTAAATATCTGAAGAATAAAAGCTGGTATCTGGAATATTTCATAAAAGACGAGGAACTCCTGGATGGGGAACAATTTCTGGACAGAGCTGCAGACATTTTTCATAAAATGAAACCGTTTAATGATTATCTGAACAGAGCATTGGAAAGCTTTAAGATGCCTCAGAGATAAAAATGCCATACCCTGAGGGCGGACACGCATCGCGTGTTAAGGTATACCCACAGGGCATCCCGTATTTTATACCCTGAGGGTGGACACGCATCGCGTGTTAAGGTATACCCACAGGGCATCCCGTATTTTATACCCTGAGGGTGGACACGCATCGCGTGTTAAGGTATACCCACAGGGCATCCCGTATTTTATACCCTGAGGGTGGACACGCATCGCGTGTTAAGGTATACCCACAGGGCATCCCGTATTTTATACCCTGAGGGTGGACACGCATCGCGTGTTAAGGTATACCCACAGGGCATCCCGTATTTTATACCCTACGGGTGGACACGCATCGCGTGTTAAGGTATACCCACAGGGCATCCCGTATTTTATACCCTACGGGTGGACACGCTTCGCGTGTTAAGGTATAATTTAAGAAAAAGTATGTGAGGAGACGGTGATTATGCCAAAGGATTTATTTGATAAGATCGAGCAGACCATAACGACTACTGGGAAGGCAGCGGCGAAAAAGGCAAGGGAAGTAGCAGATACGGCAAAGATTAAAAATGATATCCGCGTTGCGAAGCGTGAATTAAATGATTTGTATGAGCAGGTTGGACGGCAGTATTTTGAGTCTCATATGGATTATCCGGAAGCGGAATATATTGATCTGTTTAATCTGATCGAAAAGATCCGGGGAGATATCAAAGTCATGGAAGCGGACCTTGAGATGGTCAGAGAAGAAGAATCGTAAGATTGAGATTAGTAAAATATAAAAGCCGGCAGGAAATTTTATCCTGCCGGCTTTTTAGTGTTGTGTGATCAGAGATTTGTTTTTCTTTCCATGAGATATCTTGTCAGGAAGAAGGAGACGATAATCTCTATGATGCTGCCGATGATCATCATAGGCAGCAGATAGTAGCAGAATTTCTCAAGTCCGGTAAAATTCATAAAGTTCGGGAAGATGGACGAGAAGATGTTGGTCACAAGTGAAAGTGCCGCAGTTGCAAGGAAATAAGTTCCTATGGATGCCGCCAGGCGGTGGTTCGGTAAAAGACCTCCGATGGTAATACAGAGGTATACGAACAGCGGTGATGATATGGCACTCAATATCAATGAAGACAAAGTCTCAGTGATAAATAAAAATCTGATTCCTGGGTCAATCTTGTTAAATTCCTGGAATGAAAGGGACAGCACATGACAGAAATCGGTCCAGTATGGCGTACCTGCCAGGAAAATAAAAATAGAGAACATGAATGCGACGGAGGAGATAACAAACCAGAAGATACTGATCAGAAGTTTGTTCAGGATCTGAAGGTTGATGGAAACAGGAAGCGTAAAGCTTAAGTATCCTTCATCGGTATAAAAGTTCTTATAAAACCGGTAAAAAGAGATAATAAAGCACATGAGGTACAGAGCGATCACGGCCACTACATAGATGGTCACAATAAAAATGCTGAGAGTCATGCGCAGCGGATCATTGCCGAATCCGATCATCATCATAAACAGTTTGAATAACAGTGTGATCCCGCCGAATGTTGCGAGCAGAGGCACAAAATACCGGGCGGTGGCTTTCAATTCATATTTCAGTAGTTTTCCTAGCATTTGAATACCTCCCTGAATAACTGGTCCACAGATTTTTGTTTCTCCTCCCGGATCTGGTCGACGGTTGCAGACAGAGTGATCTTTCCGTTCTGTAAAAACAGGACGTCGTCCAGGACGGTTTCGATGTCACTGATCAGATGGGTGGAAATGATCAGGCTGGCATCCGGATTGTAGTTTGAAATAATCGTTTTTAAAATATAATCACGGGCAGCGGGATCTACACCGGCGATCGGCTCATCCAGAAGATATAATTTTGCATTCCGGCTCATGACTAAGATGAGCTGTACTTTTTCTTTTGTTCCCTTAGACAGTGTTTTCAGGCGCTTATTCTCATCAATTCCAAGATCCTTCAGCATATAGAGCGCCTTTTCTTTGTTAAAGTCTTTATAAAAATCATCAAAGTAAGTAAATACTTCATGGATTTTCATCCACTCCGGCAGATACATCCGGTCCGGAAGATAGGAAATGTGCTCCCGGGAATGGATGCCGAGGGGCTGGCTGTCAAACAGGATATCTCCCTCTGTTGCCGTCAGCAGGCCGTTGATCAGTTTGATCAGTGTGCTCTTGCCGCTTCCATTAGGGCCTAAAAGACCGATGATACGTCCGGAGGGAATTTTTAAGTTGAGTCTGTCTAAGGCTAAAAAACCTGAGTAAACCTTAGAAAGATTATTACATTCAAGAATATAGTTCATATAGATACCTCTCATTGCTATCTTATTAGTTTGATAATGTCTTCTTTTTTCAGACCAAATCGTTCCATCTTCTTCAGGAACTCTGCAATTTCCTTTTCGGCAATTGAAGCCTGCAGTGACTGAATCAGCTGCTCATCTTCGGTGACAAATCGTCCGCTGGTCCTCTGGGAATAGAGCAGGCCGCTGCGCTCCAGTTCGGACAGTGCTTTCTGCATTGTATTCGGATTCACAGAAGCACAGGCGGCCAGATCCCGGACGGAAGGCAGCTTTCCTCCGAGAGGATAGACACCGGAAAGGATATCGCCTTGAATATGTTCCATCAGCTGAAGATAAATCGGCCGGTCATCGGATAATTCCCATGCCATAATAAACCTCGCTTTCTTGTATTAAGTATCTAGTACAATGGTATAATAGACTGGAAAAAAAGTCAATTAATTTTTAAAAATAAATTGACTGTGACTGGAAATAATTGTATAATGAGATCAATAAATGGAAATAAAAGGAGGATTTACATTATGTTTCAAATTGTAGATATGACAGATATGGGCAATGGCCGGGATTCCAATCAGGACTCTTATCTCCTCAAAGAAGAAGAGATCTGCGGACAGCAGATATTGATGGCGGTTATGTGCGACGGCATGGGAGGACTCAGCAGGGGAGAGATCGCAAGCGGATACATTGTAGGTTCGCTGGACCGGTGGTTTGCCCACACACTCCCGGTCCTCCTCAAACAAAAGATGAAGATCATGAGGATTCAAAAGGAACTGGTGGCTGCCATCAAGAAGATCAACCACCGGCTGATCCTTTTGAGCCAAGAATACGGGGACACGATGGGGAGCACCCTGACGCTTCTTTTTGCGGCAGACCGCCGGTTTTTTGTACTGAACATCGGTGACTCCAGAGCCTATTGGTTTGACCGGGACCAGAAGTATGTCACCAGGGATCATACCCTGGTCCAGGAAGAAGTCAGCCGCGGACTGCTGACCATAGAGGAAGCGAAGACCGATGCCAGAAAACATATTCTGATGCAGTGCATTGGTGTTACAAAGGAGATCACCATTGACTGTTACAATGGGAAACTTAAACCGGGGATGGAATTTCTGCTCTGCACAGACGGGTTCTACGGTATGCTCAGGGAGGAGGAGATTTACGAAGTGGAAGCTTCCAAAGACGAGATGAGACGATGGGTGAGAAAATGTTTTGATAAAGTAAAAGAAAGAGGGGAATTGGACAACTTATCATGCATTGTCGTAAAAGTTTCCTGACATGGACAGAGACTGTACAGGAAACTGTATACTTTTAAAGCGGTTAGGCAGGGGAGGACAGGGAGAGATCTATTTAGCCTGGGATGAAGAGAAATCAAGCTACACAGCGGTTAAAAGGTTTGAAAGCCAGCTCTTGGAAGGAATCAGGGAAGCGCGGATACTGGAGTCATTATGTCATCCGGGGATACCAGAGTATCTTGGACGGAGATCGGAAGACGGACACTTAGATCTTTTTATGGAATATATTCCGGGCATCTCAGTGAAAGAGTATATCAGGATTCATGAGAAGATCCCCGAACGCCGGACAGCTGTATGGGGCATACAGCTGCTGGATATTTTAGACTATCTTCATAGGAGATCTCCGCCGGTGATCCACTGCGATATTAAACCGTCCAATCTGATAATCACGAAGAGAGGCAGGCTCTTTCTGATCGACTATGGCACGGCAATTCTGGGGAAGGATGGGAATCAAAAGCTGGGGACCTGCGGATATGCTGCACCGGAGCAGATGGATGGACTCGGGTATGCAGATGAACAGAGTGATATTTACAGTTTTGGCATGACCTTATATCACATGGCCACAGGACACCACCCTGGTAAGAAACCATGGGAAGATGATAAAAACTATGGGTTTTCCAGGGGATTTTCAAAGGTGCTGAACAAGTGCCTGCAAAAGGATAAGAAAGACCGTTATCTGACGGTATCAGAAGTGAGACGCGGGCTTAAGAGAGCTTTAAGAAAGCGGGCCGCTATCCGGACCGGAGCAGCAGTTTTTTTGATTCTTGCGGCGGGAACTTGCTGGAAGACTGGAGACGGGCAAGAGCAGTCTGCATATGCTGAGCTGTTATCCAAAGCCGAAGAAGAACGGTCAAAGGCAGGGAGCAGGTTTTCGATGAAAGCAGTCCGGTATTATGAGCTGGCGATCGATCGGGGCCCGGGTCAGGCACCGGCATATGAGAGACTGCTGAAATATTATCAGTCTGCCGGAAGGGAAAAAGAAGGCCTTACAGTTCTGGCAGAATATGTGGAGTCTAAAGACTTTGATGCCGTGGGGAAGGAAGCTCTTTTATACAGGATGGGTCTTTTATATCTCCAGGGAAAAGAGGGAAAGGAAGGATTCCCACCGGACCCGATTTTGGCATACCGGTATCTGGCGATGCAGGAGCATCCTTCGGATATCGAAAAAGATTATACAGAACTTGCGGGGATTTTATCGGGAAAGAGTTATCAGGCAGACAGGCTGTGGGAAATTCTGGACCGGTGCGGGAAAAAGACAGAAGATTTCCGGCAGACATATCTTTTATTTCAGATCTGCCGACAAAAAGAGCAGGAGCTGAAGAAGTTCGGGGATGTTGAAAAAAAGCAGGAGGAACTGGCAGATCTCATGGAAAAATTGTCTGAGAACAGTGATGAAAGGAGGACTGCACTGCGCGAAAAAGCGGCATATTATGAGCGCATGATAGACAGCTGCGGCCTTGAGGCATGGATAGAGGCCGCAGACCGGTACACAGATATGCTGGAGCAGGAAAAAGAAAAGGCAGAGATGCAGCTGAAAAAGGCCAGACTGTTCGCCGGGTATGGGAGAAAAAAGAGTGCAGAGGAAGTGTACCGGGCAGTCATCAGACAGTATTCGGGATGGCCTGAGGGATATATAGCATATGGTTTTTATTTGGCGGAAGCAGGAAAGAGGGATATGGCACAGAATATGTACCGCAGGGCAAAGGGCCTCGGTGCAGGAGGGGATACGGAACTTCATAAACTCGGAGCTGTTTTGGGGGAGGAAAATAATTAGATGCTGAATCGAAAAAAGATAGCAGGAGTTTTTATGATCGTGTTTGCTGCGGCGGGATGCACGGTTTTTGGCGGTGAGAAAGAGGAACCTTCTTTGAGGGCGGAGTTTGCGGATGGAGAGCAGGAAACCTATATAGCAAAGGAGCGGGAACTTAAAATTACTCTGCTGAAGGAAGAAGCAGACAGGGACAAAGTAATCTGCCGCGCCGAAGGGAACGATGGTAAAGAAAAGTGGGATGCAGGAAATATAACTTGGCTGTCAGACAAAGAAGGCAGGGTTATCTTTCAGAGGGAGGGCTGGTACAGAGTCAGTGTGGAATATGATGGTGAATCCAGTATGCTTCAGGAATTTTGTCTGGAAACAACAAAACCGGAGGAGCCGGAGGCGGATACGGGTTCCTATATGCAGGGCACATGGACAAACCGCCCTGTGCATATAAATTTGTCTCAGGGAAGCTCTTTTTCAGGACGATCCGGCTTTGAATACCTGGAATCAGAACAGGGAGAGTGGAAAGAAGCTGAGGGGGACAGTATTACAGTTAAGACAAACGGGATACACAGATACAAAGTGCGCGCGGTTTCCAAAGCAGGGTACCGGAGTGCCGCTGCCGATGTCTTTGTGAAGTTCTGGGATAAACAGCCCGGAAAACCAAAGGTAAACTGCCCCGGCTCCGCGGATGGAGAGTGGCACAAAAAAGAGGTGAGGATCCGTGCAGAGAAAAGGCAGAAAAAGGGTCCCAGACTAAAAACCTTTATCACAGCAAAGAATTTGGATACGGGGAGGAAAAAAACTATTGAAGAAAACAGTCTTTTGCTTTCTGAAGAAGGGAAATACCAGATCCGAGTGGTTCAGAAGGATGAGGCAGGAAATATCTCAAAGAAAGAATGGAAAAAGAATATTTATATAGACGGCAGTAAGCCCCGGATCAGCCTGGAAGGAAAAACGGTGAATCTATATGAGAAGGATGGCTGCAAACTCAAAGTGACCATAAAAGATTCCTATCTGGATGCAGAGAGCATACGGTGGCAGACTACGGGGAAAGTTGTGAATCAAACAGCAAAAGAAGGAGTGCTGAAAGCAGATATATATTTTGAAAAAGAAGGGGAGCAAAAGCTGTCAGTCTCATGTCAGGATCAGGCCGGAAATTCCGCAGAGGCTTCTGCCGGGCATTTTTTCATAGATAAAACAAAACCACAGCTTAAAATCACGGGGATCAGTTCTCTTGGAATCTATAATTTTGCGCCAGAGGCCAAGGTGAGCTGTATGGACGATACTCCTACGGAGGTTTCTTTATACTTAAACGGTAAATTGTTAAAGAGAGAGAACGTAAAGCCAGGAGAAAACAGGAAAGCGGCGTACCCGATGCTGTCAGAAGACGGATACTATTGTGCCGAAGCCCGGGCCAGAGACAGTGCCGGAAATACGGCATCAGAAAAAGTTTTTTTTACTGTCAGCTGTAAGGGAACACAGATCATACCGGACGGGAATACCGTACACCAAAGCAGTTCAATGAAGGATCAGGGATCATTCGGATTTCGGATGAAAAATGTAGTGCCTTCTTATGTGACAGAATTTGTTGTGAATGGCCGGACCGTACCCTATGAGAGAAAGGGAGATTATGTCTATATAAGCAATAAGTATTTAAAGAATGGGTCAAACCAGATAAAAGTGAAGATGAAAGATATAACCGGCCATGTCAGTACACTGAAAAAGCCATTGAATCTTCACTATGATGCGGAACCTCCTGTGATCCTCATATCCGGGGTCAGACACGGAATCACTTATCGGGAGAAAAAGCAAATCCAGGTAAAAGTTCAGGATGATCAGGACCGGATAACGGGTTTATGGATGGACGGCAGGAAGATAAAGTTTTCAGACGGACAGACGGTGATCCGGTGCGGCACAGACGGAAATCACAGGCTAAAGGCTGAGGCCGTGGGAAGGTCGGGGCTTAAGTCCGGCAGAACGGTGGAGTTTAAAATCAGTACGAAACAGAGAAAACATTCAAAACGTCCATTCGGGTTTCTGATTTCCGGGATCTATTTCCTTACGGCACTTTATCTCATGTTTTTCTTTTTCCGAAGCCGAAAATCATAAGAAACAAGTTAAAATCTTCTTTATTCTGTGTTATAATGAGGCTTAATGCAGAGGTTTCGTGAAAGGAGATTTAAAAATGGCAGAAGAAATGAAAGAAACAATGGAACAGTATGAGAATGAATTGGAAGCATCCTTCCGTAAGATGGATGAGGGAGATATAGTTGAGGGGGATGTATTGAGCGTCAGCGACGAAGAGGCAGTTATCGATTTAAAATATTATGCTCAGGGTATTCTGAAAGCTTCTGAATACAGCGATGATCCGAATATCACATTGACAGAAGCACTCCGTGAAGGCGACAGGCTAAAAGCAAAAGTAATTTCCGTGGATGACGGAGAGGGAAATATCCTGTTGTCCAAGAGAGAGGCCAATCAGGTTCTCGCCTGGGACCGCCTTCAGAAACTGATGGATGAAGAAGCAGTTCTCAGTCTCACTGTGGGCGGAGTCGTCAACGGAGGTGTGATCGTTTACGTAGAAGGAATCCGCGGGTTTATCCCGGCTTCCCAGCTTTCCTTAAATTATGTGGAAGACCTGAACACATGGCTCAAAAAAGAAGTGGAAGCCAAGATCATTAACGTAGATGAGAGCAGGAATAAACTTGTACTCTCAGCCAAAGAAGTGGAAAAGGCAAAGGCTCAGGAGGAGCTTAACCACAAGATGGCCATGATGCGTCCGGGCATGGTGCTGGAAGGTACTGTAGAAAATATCATGCCGTACGGAGCGTTTGTGGATCTTGGCGATGGACTTAGCGGCTTGATCCATATATCACAGTTCAGCGAAAAAAGAATTAAAAGCCCGAAAGAAATGGTAGAAGAAGGACAAAAGGTCAAAGTAAAGGTTTTAAAAATCGCCGACAACAAGATCAGTCTCAGCATGAAGGTACTGGAGGAATCCAGAGAGGCGGAAAAAGTTGAGACCGGAATTGAATATAAGGAAGAGGAAAAGGCACAGACCAGCCTCGGAGACTTACTGGCAAATCTTAAGTTATAATTCAGAGAGGAATCAAAAGATGGCAGGTTCAAGCATTGGCACATTATTCAAAATTACAACGTGGGGAGAGACCCATGGAGAGGGGCTTGGAGTCGTCGTAGATGGATGCCCGGCCGGACTTTCTATTTCAAAGGAAGATATTCAGCAGTACTTAAACCGCAGAAAACCGGGACAGTCAAAATATACGACGCCCCGGAAAGAGGACGATCAGGCAGAGATCCTGTCCGGAGTTTTCGAAGGAAAAACTACCGGAACTCCCATTTCCATGGCTGTCTATAACAAGGACCAGAGATCCAGAGACTACAGTCAGATCAAAGATGTTTACCGGCCCGGGCATGCGGATTATACTTATGATGCCAAATATGGAATCAGGGATTACAGAGGCGGAGGAAGGTCTTCCGGAAGAGAGACCATCGGGCGTGTGGCTGCCGGGGCAGTGGCCGTCAAGCTTTTAAAGGAACTTGGCATTACGGTAACGGCATACGCAAAAGAGATCGGCGGCATCACGGCAGACGAGAAACGATTTGATATAGAAGAGATCTTCCGGAACCCGTTTTATATGCCCGACAGAGAAGCAGCATTGAAAGTGCAGGAATATGCGGACCACATGATGAGAGAGCAGGATTCTATGGGCGGTATTATCGAGTGTACCGTTCAAGGGTTAAAGCCCGGGATCGGTGATCCGGTGTTTGAAAAGCTGGATGCCAATCTGGCCAAAGCAGTGCTTTCGATCGGTGCCGTAAAGGGATTTGAGATCGGTGACGGCTTTGCGGCGGCCTCATCCAGCGGATCCCAGAATAATGACGCTTATGAGTATCGGGAAGGCAGAATTGTAAAAAAGTCAAATCACTCAGGAGGAGTGCTGGGAGGAATCAGTGACGGCAGCCCGGTCGTGTTCCGGGCGGCAGTCAAGCCGACTCCGTCTATCGCAAAGGTCCAGCCTACGGCAGGAAAAAACGGAGCAGATATCGACCTTTCCATCGGGGGAAGACATGATCCGATGATTGTTCCAAGAGCTGTGGTAGTGGTCGAATCCATGGCAGCGGTCACGATTGCAGACGGGCTGCTTATGAATCTGAGTGCCAGCATGGACTCTGTAAAAAAAATATACGGACAATGGTGAATATATGTATCAGTTAATAAAAAAAGACGGAAGAGCAAAAAGAGGACGGTTTACGACCGTTCATGGGACGATAGAGACCCCGGTTTTTATGAATGTGGGGACAGTGGCTGCGATCAAGGGGGCAGTGAGCACAGATGATTTAAAAGAGATCAGAACACAGGTGGAACTTTCCAATACCTATCATCTCCATGTAAGACCGGGGGATCGGCTGATCAAGGAATTCGGGGGCCTTCATAAGTTTATGAACTGGGACCGTCCGATCCTTACAGATTCAGGGGGATTTCAGGTCTTTTCCCTGGCCAAGCTGCGTAAGATAAAGGAGGAAGGTGTTTCTTTTTCTTCCCATATTGATGGACGGAAGATTTTTATGGGACCCGAGGAGAGTATGCAGATCCAGTCTAATCTGGGATCTACTATCGCTATGGCCTTCGACGAGTGTCCGCCCCATCCAGCGGAGAGAAAATACATGCAGGATTCTGTGGACCGCACGACCAGATGGCTGCACCGCTGTAAAAAAGAGCTGGATCGTCTGAACCGTCTGCCGGATACGGTGAATCCGCATCAGATGCTGTTTGGAATCAATCAGGGCGGAACCTATGAAGACATCCGTATCTCTCATGCAAAAGAGATTTCCAGGCTTGACCTTGACGGCTATGCCCTGGGAGGCCTGGCGGTAGGGGAATCCCACGCGGAGATGTATCGTATTCTGGATGAAACCGTCCCGTATCTTCCAGAAGCAAAACCTACTTATCTGATGGGAGTGGGCACTCCCGCCAATATTTTGGAAGCGGTAGACCGGGGAGTAGACTTTTTTGACTGCGTTTACCCGACAAGAAACGGCAGGCATGGACATGTCTATACCAACCACGGCAAGATGAACCTGTTCAATAAAAAATATGAGCTGGATCACAGGCCTATAGAAGAAGGATGCCAGTGTCCAGCGTGCAGAAGCTTCAGCAGGGCTTATATCAGACATCTGCTCAAGGCAAAAGAAATGCTTGGTATGAGACTGTGTGTCTTGCATAACTTATATTTTTATAATACAATGATGGAAGAGATTCGGGAGGCCATTGAACAGGGGCGATACAGAGAGTACAAGGAGAGAAAGCTTTCTGGTATGGAAAATAAGTGATCAGGATTCAAGAAATTGAATTTGATATATTATTATTTTAAATGGAGGAAAAAGAACAAATGCAATCACAATTTAGTATGATTCTGTGGCTTATTATTGTGTTCGGAGGTATGTATTTCTTACTGATCCGTCCGCAGAAGAAAAAAGACCAGCAGATGAAGGAATTAGCGGCTTCTCTGGAAGTTGGGGACAGTGTACTTACCATCAGCGGCTTCTATGGTGTGATCGTGGATGTCGTAGATGACAAAACGATCGTTGTAGAATTCGGAAATGACAAACATTGCCGTATTCCTATGGAACGTGCTGCCATTTCTCAGGTTGAGAAACCGAATCAGGGAACAAAAGAAGATTAATATGCAGGGACGGCGCTTTTTTGCGCCGTCTTTTCTGTACCCAAGAGGGCGCTTTAAGAAGGAGTGAGTCAAAAGAAGTTGGTTATCAGAAGCATCCAGGAGGAGTGATCATGGACAGGACATCGTTTCCCTACTATTATGATATCGTTGGCAGTTTTTTGCGAACAGAGACATTGAAAGCTGCCAAAAGACAGTATAAACAGGGTGATATGAGTGCAGTAAAATTAAAGAGAGTTGAAAATCAGGCGGTCAGGGAACTGGTCAGGAAGCAGAAAGAAGCAGGACTTAAGGCAGTTACCGACGGAGAACTGCACAGAAGATGGTGGCATCTGGATTTTCTTTGGTACTTGAACGGAATCGAGAGAAAGAAATATAAACGGAGACCGGACATTTTCAGGGAAGAAGAGACAGAGCCGGAGACGCTTGCAGTCTGCAGCAGGATCAGCTTCGGCAATCATCCGTTTTTAAACCATTTCCGGTTTCTAAAGTCGATTGCCGGGAATACGGCGACTAAGATGACGATTCCGTCACCGGCTATGTTCCATTTAATCTGCTGTGTACACTCTGAGTCATACCAGTCGATTCCGCTTTACAGGAATGAAAAAGTTTTGTTTGAAGATATCGTCAAGAGTTATCAAATAGCGCTGAGGGCTTTTTACAATGCAGGATGCAGATACCTTCAGTTTGATGATGTCTCCTGGGGAGAATTTTGTTCCGGGGAACGGAGGGAGGTTTATCGGAACAGGGGGATTGACACAGAGAACCTGTCAGAGCATTATGTCTGGCTGATCAACCAGGTGCTGAAAGTGAAACCGGAGGATATGGCGGTGACCCTTCATATCTGCCGGGGAAAGTTCCATTCTGCCTGTATGATATCAGGAAGCTATGAGGCAGTGGCAGAGCAGTTATTCGGTAATTGTCTTGTGGACGGCTTTTTTCTGGAATATAATGACAGTGCGCAGGCCGGAGATTTCAGGCCGCTCAGATACATAAAGAATCAGAAAGTTGCGCTTGGATTGATTTCTACCAGGTCTCCTGTGATGGAAAAGGATGAAGTAATTCAAAAGAAAATTATGGAAGCATCGTCCTATGTTCCGCTGACACAGCTTTGCTTAAGCCCGCAGTGCGGATTTGCCTCAGAAAAACAACAGAGATTTTTGACAGAGGAACAGCAGTGGGAGAAGATCAGGAATATGAAGAGAATTGCGGAGGAAGTATGGAAGATACCGGCAGGGGCTTAGAGCCCGCTGCCGGCGGCAAAAGATTATGCCAGAGCCCCGCCCAGGGTTCCTCCGGCTGCGCACAGAAGCATTGCGGTGATGCGCTCTCCGCTCATCAGTGCCTGGTTCTGATCCAGGAGAAGGGAGATCAGAAAGAGTACGGCAAAGTACAGAAGGCCTACGGCCAGGCCCCAGAGGAATTTTCTCTTTCCCATCCTTTTGCCGATGATAAACCCTGCAAATACAGACGCAGCCACATAGGTAAAGGTTACACCAAGGTTTGCCACTTTTGTGCTGACTTCGGTCTGATACATAATAAAAGCCAGAATACATAGAATAATTCCTGTCAATATGTAGGAAAAGATTAAGCTTTTTAAGATTGAAATACCGATATTTTTATTTTCCATGGGATGCCTCCTTTTAGTAAGATTTTATGCAGGAGGGGGTCATTCTATGACACATAGAGAGAAAGGACAGACGATGATTGACTTACATTTGCACTCGGATGCTTCGGACGGAACACTGAAGCCGACAGAGGTGCTGCGTGCAGCCAAACAAAAGGGACTTTATGCGTTCGCACTCACCGATCACGATACAGTCGGAGGAATTCCGCCAATCCTTTATTCGGGAGAACTTACAGATATTCATTTTATGCCGGGGATCGAGCTTTCATGTGAGGCGGAAAAACACGAGATCCACATACTGGGTTATAATATTGATATCTGTGATCAGAAACTCCTCGAAACACTGGAGGGGCTGCGTAGAGGTAGAAGGCAGAGAAATCTCTCCATGATTGAAAAGTTCCGTGAGGACGGGATACCGATGACGCTCGAAAAACTTCTGCATGGCAACGAAGAGACGGTGATCACCAGGGCACATTTTGCAAGAGTGCTGATCGAGGAAGGATATTGTGCCAGTAAAGATCAGGCATTTAAGAAATATGTGGGTGATGGATGCAAATACTATATTCCAAAGCCTTATTTTGCGCCCGGGGATGCGGTCAGGCTGATCAAAGATGCAGGAGGCACTGCGGTTCTGGCGCATCCGTTTCAGTATCATCTTTCCAACGCGGATCTTGAGGAACTGATCAGGGAGCTGATCTCTTACGGCCTGGGGGGAATAGAGGTCTACCATTCTTCCCATCATCACGGACAGATCGTGAAGCTCAGGCAATGGTGCAGGAAATATGGGATGCTGGCCACAGGAGGTTCGGACTTTCATGGGAGCAATAAACCGGACATTGAGATCGGGACGGGACGGGGCAATTTAAAGGTCCCGGATCACCTCTACGATGAACTGAAGAACTTATTGTAATTCCGAAATGAATATGATATAATGGGCAAGTTAAAAAGGGAATAAGAGAGATTCATATTGAAGGAGGAACTTGGCATGAAGCACATTAAGACTCTAACGAATAAAACATTGCAGAACACAGTAAAGAAAGGCGGATGCGGTGAGTGCCAGACATCCTGTCAGTCAGCATGCAAGACATCCTGCACCGTAGGAAACCAGAGCTGCGAACACAGCAAATAACCCACGGTGGGAAAGAGCAGAAGAATGAGAGGCGGTTCCTTTTTGAACCGTCTCTTTTCGTTAAGGACAGATAAAGGAGAAGAAGCAGCGTGGTTTATCAATACAAAAATAACGGATATAATATGGTGCTGGATGTGGAGAGCGGATCAGTCCACGTCGTGGATGATCTGAGCTATGACGTTGTTGGGCTTTACGGCACCCACACTTTGAAAGAAATACAAAAAGAACTTTCCGGATACGATGCCGGGGAGATCGAGGAAGTCTATGAGGAAATCAGGCGTCTGGAGAGCGAAGGGGCACTCTTTACAAGGGACGAGTATGAGGATTACATAACGGAGTTCAAAAGGCGCCCCACCGTGGTCAAAGCACTCTGCCTGCACATTGCCCATGACTGTAACTTGGCGTGCAGATACTGTTTTGCTGAAGAAGGGGAATATCACGGGGACCGTTCGATGATGAGTTTGGAGGTAGGAAAACAGGCATTGAATTTCCTCGTTGAAAACTCAGGCAGCAGGAGAAACCTGGAAGTGGATTTCTTCGGCGGGGAGCCGCTGATGAACTTTGAAGTTGTAAAACAGCTGGTGGCTTACGGCAGGTCTCTGGAGGAGAAACACAATAAAAAGTTCCGTTTTACTCTGACGACCAACGGCGTCCTTCTGGATGACGATGTGATGGAGTTTGCAAACCGTGAGATGGCCAACGTGGTCCTGAGCATTGACGGGCGGAAAGAGGTTCATGACAAGATGAGGCCTACCAGAAACGGTAAAGGCAGCTACGATCTTATCATTGATAAATTTAAAAAGTTTGCAGAGATGCGAAACGGAAAAAGTTATTATGTGAGAGGTACTTTCACCCATGACAACCTGGACTTTTCAAAAGACGTGCTGCACCTTGCAGACGAAGGTTTTGACCAGATTTCCGTGGAACCTGTGGTAGGACCCGAAGAGGAGCGGTACACGATCAAAGAAGCCGATCTTCCAAAAATCATGGAAGAATATGACCTTCTGGCAAAAGAAATCATCCGGCGGGAAAAAGAAGGGAAGGGCTTTACGTTCTTCCACTTCATGATCGACCTTACCGGAGGACCCTGTGTGGCAAAACGCCTTTCAGGATGCGGATCGGGAACCGAATATCTCGCGGTGACACCGTGGGGAGATCTGTATCCGTGTCATCAGTTTGTGGGGGAAGATGAGTTCTGTGTGGGAAATGTGTTTGACGGAGTCACCCGCCGTGATATTGTCTCTGAGTTTAAGAAGACCAGTGTTTACTCGAAAGAAGACTGCAGGGAGTGTTTCGCCAGATTTTACTGCAGCGGGGGATGCAGTGCTAACTCTCATAAACTGAACGGTACGATCAACGGTACCTATGAAGTGGGCTGTAAGCTGGAGAGAAAGCGAGTGGAGTGTGCACTGATGATAAAGGCTGCATTGGCTGATCAGAGTGAAGAATAAAGGAGCAGAAAACTTATGAAGACAAACAAAAATAAGAAGGGAAGATACGCTGTCGGGATTATCCTGCTGGCCGCGTTGTGTGTGTTTGGAGTTTTTATCACCGCAAAGGGGCTTGGGAAAAACAAGATAGGCCGTGCAAAAAACATCGAACTGGGTCTGGATCTGGCCGGAGGAGTCAGCATTACCTATGAAGTGGACGGCAAAAATGTATCTGATAAAAACATTGACGATACGGTATATAAGCTGCAGAAGCGTGTGGAAGGATACAGTACAGAATCCGAAGTCTACCGTCAGGGTAAAAACAGAATCAACATCGAGATCCCGGGTGTGACAGATGCCAATAAGATCCTTGATGAACTGGGACAGCCGGGAACTCTGGCATTTATGGTCCAGGACGGCAAGTCCATGAAGACAGTTCTGACCGGAAATAACGTCAAATCCGCAAAAGCACAGACAACCGAGGGAGACAATGGGGCAAAAGACTATGTCGTAGCCCTGGAGTTCGACAAGAAAGGAACCAAGGCATTTGCAGATGCCACAAAGAAGAATGTCGGAAAACCGATCTATATCATATATGACAATCAGATCATCAGTGCGCCGAACGTGCAGACTGTCATAACTAAGGGAGAATGCAGCATAACAGGAATGGAAAGCTTTGAAGCCGCCGAGAATCTGGCATCTTCCATCCGGATCGGATCGCTCCCTGTAAAATTAAAGGAACTGCGCTCCAATGTGGTTTCCGCCAAATTAGGAGTGGATGCCATCCAGACAAGTG
This sequence comes from Anaerostipes hominis (ex Lee et al. 2021), assembly GCF_002270485.1. Taxonomy (GTDB): domain Bacteria; phylum Bacillota; class Clostridia; order Lachnospirales; family Lachnospiraceae; genus Anaerostipes; species Anaerostipes hominis. The sequence continues at coordinate 22,376 of NZ_NQOG01000002.1, forward strand.
TCAAAGCCGGTGCCATTGGATTTGCATTAGTCTGTATACTGATGATCGCCCTGTATTATCTTCCGGGAGTGATCGCATGTTTTGCGCTGGCCATCTATGTGCTCATGACGCTGCTGGCGCTGAATGGATTCAATGTGACGCTGACCCTTCCGGGTCTGGCCGGTATCATACTCGGTATCGGTATGGCGGTGGATGCCAATGTCATCATTTATTCCAGAATCAAGGAAGAAGTGTCGCTTGGCAAAAATGTGGGAACTGCCATTAAGTCGGGATTTCACAAGGCTGCCTCAGCCATTATCGACGGAAATGTGACCACGCTGATCGCGGTGGCAGTCCTCTGGTTTAAGGGGACCGGAACGGTCAAGGGATTTGCGCAGACACTCGGTATGAGTGTCCTGATTTCCATGTTTACAGCCCTGGTCATCAGCAGGTTTTTGGTTACCGCCGCATACAAATTCGGTCTGAGGAGCCCTAAACTCTATGGAAAAGCGAGAGCTTTAAAAGAACGGGATTTCATCGGAGTCAGCAGACGGTGCATGGCGGCAGCGCTGCTTGTGATCGTTGTAGGTCTGGCATTCCTGCCGGTCAATAAATCAAAGATTGGGTCGCCGCTTAATTTTGATTTGGAATTTTCCGGAGGGACATCTTCTACGATTACATTTGATAAGAGTGTAAAAGTAGACGACAGCCTTGAGAAGAAGGTAGTATCTGCCTACGAAAAAGTCAGCAAATCCACTTCGGTCCAGGGACAGAAAGTAAAAGCAAATAATCAGATGGTAATCAAGTCTGTGGAATTGAACCTTAGTCAGAGGAAGCAGATCGAGAATACCATGAAGAAAGATTTTAAGGCAAAATCCGTTGCCACTGAAAATATAAGCTCTACTATCAGCAATGAGATGCAGAGGGATGCAATCGTTTCCGTGGTGATCGCAAGTATCTGTATGCTGATCTATATCGCCATCCGGTTTAAAGATGTGAAATTCGGAGCCAGTGCCATCATCGCACTGCTGAATGACGTGCTCATCGTCTTTGCGGCATACTCTATCGGAAGGCTCTCCGTGGGGGGAACCTTTATCGCATGTATGCTTACGATCATCGGATACTCTATCAACTCTACCATCGTCATATTTGACCGTATCCGGGAGAATATACAGGAGGCGGACAATACACAGCTGAAAGGCATTGTAAACAGGAGTATCATCCAGACACTCACCAGATCCATCAATACGTCGCTCACTACGTTTATCATGGTGTTTGTACTGTTCCTGATGGGAGTGTCATCCATCCGCCAGTTCGCTTTGACCCTGATGGTCGGCGTTGTGTGCGGGGCATTCTCCTCTGTGTGCATCACGGGACCGCTCTGGTACTTTATGAAGACAGGGTTTAAGAAAGAGCAGAAGGCTGCTGTCACTGACCATAAAACAGAGACCGAAAACGGGCAGGAGACCATTGCTGCGCCAAAGCCTAAGAAAAAGAAGAAGAAAAAGAAAAAAGGAATCCGATAGAACATTTGAAAACTGTGATCAGACAAGAAGTTTGATTGCAGTTTTCTTACATCACGAGAAGGGGACAAAAAGTTACTTATGGAAAAATGGTTTATCAGCAAGAAGAAAGCAGATTTTATCCGGATCGGAGAGAAATTCGGCATCGATCCGGTCATAGCCAGGCTGATCCGGAACCGGGATATCACGGGAGAGGAGGAGATACGCAGGTACTTATCCGGGACTCTTTCGGATATTTCAGATCCGTTCATGATGAAGGACGCAACGGAAGCATGCAGACTGCTCCATCATGCGATCCGTGGGGGCACAAGAATCAGGATCATCTCTGACTATGATGTGGACGGGGTGATATCTAATTATATATTGTGGAAAGGCCTCAGTGATCTCGGAGGGAGTGTGGACTTTACCATTCCCGACCGCATCCAGGACGGTTACGGAATGAATTCGGAGATGGCTGTGAATGCCAAAGAAGACGGTGTCGGACTGATCATTACCTGTGACAATGGGATCGCCGCTTTTGATCCGGTAAAAAAAGCAAAAGATCTGGGCATAGAAGTCATTGTCACAGACCATCATGAGGTTCCGTATCAAATGGAAGAAGGCAGAAAGAGGGAGATCCTGCCGCCGGCGGATGCGGTCGTGAATCCAAAACAGGAATCGTGCGTATACCCCTATAAACAGCTCTGCGGGGCCGGGGTGGCGTTTCAGCTCATGAGAGCACTTTACCGAATGGAGGGCAGGGAGGATAAGAACCTGGAACCGCTGCTCTGTTTTTTGGCCATCGCCACAGTATGTGATGTGGTGGATCTCACGGAGGAAAACCGCATTTTTGTGAGAGAAGGGCTGAACCGAATCGGTATTACTGAAAATACTGGTCTGAGGGCGCTTTTAAGGGTACACAATCTTGAAGAGGCATCTGTCAATTCTTATCATTTAGGGTTTGTCATCGGCCCGTGCATCAACGCCAGCGGAAGACTGGAATCGGCGGAAAAGGTTTTAAGACTGTTCATGGAAAAGGATATGGCCGCCGCAGAAGAGACAGCTCAGGAATTGAAAGAGCTCAATGACCAGAGAAAGGGAATGACCAACGAGGGAGTCAAAAAAGCGCTGGATCAGATAGAACAAAATGGATACGGGGAAGACAAGGTCCTCGTGATCTATCTTCCGGACTGCCATGAGAGCATCGCGGGAATCATTGCCGGGCGGGTCAAAGACAAGGTGCACAGGCCGGTTTTTGTATTGACCAAAGGAAGAGAGGGGATCAAAGGTTCCGGACGTTCCATCGAGAACTATCACATGTTTGAAGCCATGAATGAAGTGAAGGATGTCTTTACCAAATTCGGGGGACACGCCATGGCTGCAGGGTGTTCTCTGTCAGATGAGTCGAAAGTGGAGGAATTCCGCAGACGGATCAATGGCTGCTGTGATCTTAAAGAGGATGATTTCATAAAAAAGGTTTCGATCGATGTGGATATGCCGATTGACTATATTTCTGCAGAACTGGTGCGCCAGATGGCGGTGCTGGAGCCGTTTGGAAAGGAAAATAAGAGGCCTTTGTTTGCCCACAGAAAACTTTTCATTGAAAGAATCCAGGTATTCGGCGATAATAGAAATGTAATCCGGCTGTCGCTTTTAAGTAACAGGGGAACAAGAATGACGGGCATGATCTTTGAAGAGGAAGATATATTCCGTGAAAAGATGGGAGAGGGAAAGCAGTACATCACTTGCACCTACTATCCGGATATTAACGTATACAGGGGAAATGAGAGCCTGCAGATACGGATACAGCATTACTTTTTTACCTAGGGAGGACAGTTATGAGCCAGATTAAATTGGTAACCATGGATTTAGACGGAACTTTGCTGAATGACCAGAAGCAGATTTCGGAACATACGAGGGAAGTACTTGAGGAAGCAGCGAGGAGAGGCGTACATATTGTGCCGGCCACAGGGCGGATTTACAAAGCAATCCCAGATTTTATCAGGAATTTAGAGGGAGTCCGATATGCCGTCTGCTGCAATGGGGCGACGATCTATGACGCTTTGGAAGATAAAATTATATACAAGAACCACATTCCGAAAGAGACAGCTCTGACTCTGCTCAGGAAACTTACTGAATATAATTGTACCAGAGATATTTACAGGAACGGCCAGGGCTATATGGAAGGAAAATTCTATCATCATTTAGAAGATTTTGATATTAAGAGCCAGCAGAAAGACCTTATTTTAAGAACCAGACAGGAGATCAATGATCTGGAAGCCTATGTGGAAGAAAACAGTGACGGCATTGAAAAGATCAGTGCCTTCTTTGGTGATCTGGAAGAGAGAAAACGTGTCATGAAGGAACTGAGTGATCTGGGGATTGCCAGCGTTTCCAGCGCACTGTTTAATAATATAGAGATTACTCAGATGGGATGTGACAAAGGAGACGGGATCACACAGCTTGCAAAACATCTTTCCATACCGATCGAGGAAACGATGGCGTGCGGGGATGCAGCCAATGATACATTTATGATTCAGGCAGCGGGCTTCGGTGTAGTGATGGAGAATGGAATGGATGAACTGAAAAATATAGCAGACTTTGTTACAAAATCCAATGAGGAAGACGGAGTCGCCTATGCCATCGAGCGGTTCGCGCTGAACTAAAGGGGAACGAAAGATCATGAAGCTTTTGCATATGGCTGACCTGCATTTGGGCAAGACAGTAAATGGAATGAATTTCATAGAAGATCAGAGACATGTGCTTACACAGGTACTGGAACTGATGGAGAAGGAGCCCGTTGACGGGCTCCTTTTGGCAGGAGATATTTATGACCGGAGTATTCCTCCGGCTGAGGCTGTGACCTTGTTTGACTGGTTTCTGACAGGTACGGCAAAGCTTATGGTGCCTGTTTTTTTAGTGGCGGGAAACCACGATTCGGGCGAGAGGCTGGAGTTTGGGCAGAAGCTTTTCGGACAGCAGAACATTTATATGGAAGGGACGCTTAGAGAAGAATTCCCCGCTGTCAGGCTGGAAGATGAATACGGGCCGGTCTGCCTGCACCTGCTTCCGTATTTTAAGCCGGCTGAGGCAAGAGCATTGTTTCCTGAGGATGAGATCCGCACACATGAAGATGCCATGCGCTCCGTCCTCGCCCGTCATCCGGTGGACAGGACAGAGCGGAATGTGCTGGTCACCCATCAGTTTGTCACAGGGACGGAACCTGTCAGGCAGTCTGATTCAGAACTGTTGCTGAGTGTGGGAGGGACAGAACAGATTTCTTACACCATTTTTGAAGACTATGACTATGCTGCACTTGGGCATATCCATGGCCCTCAAAAAGCGGGAAGGGAGACCGTGAGATACAGCGGTTCCCTACTTAAATACTCTTTTTCTGAAGAATTTCACAAGAAATCTGTGACGCTGGTTGAATTGAAAGAAAAAGGCAATATAACACTGACAGTCTACCCGCTCAGGCCCAGACATGATATGCGCCGGATCAAAGGAAAACTTGGAGACCTACTCGATCCGCAGGTGGTTGAGGCCGCCGACTGTGAAGACTATATCAGCGCTGTGCTGACAGATGATGAGGAACTTGCAGATCCTATGGAAAAGCTCCGTGCCTCTTATCCGAATATTATGGAACTGAACCTGGAAAAAAAACAGAGATCCGGTGGCGGTGAGGTTTATGCCGATGTCCGTGAAAAGACACCGCTGGAACTCGGGGAATCGTTTCTTAAGCTGACCTGCGGTGAGGCAGAAGAAAAGAGGATGGAATTTCTTAAAAAACTTCTGGAAGAAGGAGGATTGGACTCATGAAGCCATTATTTCTCGAGATCAGCGGATGGGGTCCATATGCGGGCAAAAACCAGATTGATTTTTCAAAATTTCAGGGAGGACTGTTTTTGATCACCGGGCCTACCGGCTCCGGGAAAACTACAATATTTGACGGGCTGACCTATGCTCTCTACGGAGAAGTCAGCGGAAGCATCCGCACGAAGGAAAATCTTAGGAGCGATTTCGCTTCACAAAAGGAAGATACCTATGTGATCCTCGAATTTACACACAGGAATGAGAAGTACCGGGTAGAGCGCCATCCGAAATATAGGAGAGCCAAAAGAAAAGGTTCGGGAATGACGGTAAAAAAAGAGGATGCTGTGCTGACTTTGCCTGATGGAACTGTAAAAGCGGGAACGTCCAAAGTTAACGAGGAGTTAGCCCGCCTCCTCTCTATTGATTATGACCAGTTCCGCCAGATTTCCATGCTGGCACAGGGGGAATTCCAAAGGCTGCTCATAGCAAAATCCAGTGACCGGGCAGAAGTGTTCCGCTCTATTTTTCATACGCAGATCTATAAAAGAATCCAGGCTTTGGCAGGTGAAAAAGCCAGAGCTCTGCTTGGTGAAATACGTGAGATCACAAATCAGATGGAAGAGGCGGCCAAACTGTCAGGAGAAGATCCGGCATACGAAGAAATGAGGGAAAACAAAGATTTCCCGTCTGTGATCGCTTATCTTAAGGCCGATTACAAGGAAAAGAAACAGCAGGCAGCCGAGGCTTTAATAAACAGCAGGCATAAGAGAGAAGAGTTTGACTCAAAGAAACAGATTTTTGAGCAGTCGAAGACAATATCTGAGGAGGCAGAAATTCTGGCTTCCAAGATCCGCAGTCTGGAAGAGGAATTAGTAAAGCTTAAAGAAAAGCGTGAGAATATCCGGAAAAAGAAGCAAGAACTTTACAGCCTCAGGGATGTGATGGATCTTAAAAAGGAGCGTCTCGGCGCATTAAAGGAGATCAAAGACCAACTGGAACGATTGGGACAGCTGGAAACAGAATATGAAAAAGCCAGTCAGAAAGAGTTCGGGCAGATCAAGAGGACCAGGATGGCAGTTTACCAGGAATGGCTTGAAGCAGAGGAAGAGGCAAAGGCTTCTTCTGAGATTTTTAAGCGTCTCTCAGATGAATTTGATCAGGCTGAATGCGAGTACCGGAGGGCAGATACATTAAGGAAAGAAGAACAGGGCACCTATATGGAGATGCAGTCCGCTTTTTATGCGGGCAGCATTGGCATTTTGGCAAAAGATTTAAGGGCAGGCAAACCATGTCCTGTCTGCGGTTCCATGGAGCATCCAAAGCCGGCCAGGGTTCCTTCAAAAGCTCCGGACAGGGAGCAGATGGAGGCACAAAAAGACCGGGCAGAAAAGGCAGAAGAACTTTTCCGTAAATGGTATGAAAAAATGCTGGAATTGAAAGAACAGAAGAATACGGCAGAGACACAATGGAAAAGAAAACAGGAAGAGCTCGGAGAAGAACCTGAATATGAGGAGATCACGCGAGAAGAAGCCTGTTCAGCGGAAAAGCTTTCCAAACAGGAGGAAGAAAGATGTCTGGCGGACATCAGAGAACAGCTGATGAAGGCAGAAGGCCAGATGAGGGCGTTCAGAGAACAGCTGAAATCGTGGGGCAAAGCGGAGGAACTCCAGGAGGAGCATCTCATGCTTTCAAAAGAGCTGGAAGAATATGAATCCGGGAAAGACCGGCTGACGGCAGAGAGCATCGAGTCGGAAACGGCGCTTTCCAAGACGCGGACTCTCCTGGAGGAACGCCGTGCGGATTTTGAGGAAAAGCAGAAACAGCAGGCTGAGCTTGAACGCGGGAAGGTTTCAAGAGGTGATCTGGAGAAACTGGAAGAAGAGATCAAAAAAACAGAGGAGGAAAGAGAACAGCTTGCCGTGCTTGTGCATCAGAGACAGAGGGCACTTTGTTCTTTAAAAGAGAAGCAGAAAAAGAGAGAAAAGCTTGAAGAGAGTTACGGCATTGTGGGAGATGTGGACCGGCTTTTGAGCGGAAATAATGCACTTCGTCTGACCTTTGAACAGTTTATTCTCATTACTTATTTCCGGGATATTTTAAAGGCCGCAAATATCAGGTTTCTGAAAATGACCGGAGGGCGGTATGAGATGTTTCGGAGTGAGACAGTCACAGATGCCAGAAAAAAAGATAATTTAGAAATAGAAGTAATGGATTATTATACCGGAAAGCGCAGGTCTGTAAAAACCCTCTCGGGCGGTGAGTCCTTTAAGGCGGCACTGTGCCTGGCATTGGGACTATCGGATATTGTCAGGAACAGCGCCGGAGGCATTGAGATCGAAGTTTTGTTTGTAGACGAGGGGTTCGGTTCCCTGGACAGTGAATCCTTAGAACAGGCAGTTTCCTGTCTCCAGGAGCTCTCCGGAAAAAACAGGATGATCGGCATTATTTCCCATGTTCCGGAGCTGTCTGAGCGGATTGAAGAAAAAATTACGGTCCGTAAGAAAAATATGGGGAGTATCATTGAGAAATTGTGAGAAAAGGATTATAATAAATTTTGGGGGATGGAGAATAAATGAGTGAGCTAAGGAGTGAATACAGAATGAACAAGCACATGAAATCCATCTGCTCTGCTGTACTATGCGGCTGCCTTGTAGTGGGCAGCAACACGTTTGCATACGGTCAGGAAGCGGCAGCAACGGCAAAGACAACAGAACAGAGCTCGGCAACAGATCAGACAACAGCGTCCGAAAGCACATCGACAACGGCTGCACAGACAGAAGCCACAACCACGGCACAGCCGCAGGAGACGACGGAACAGCAGACGACAACGGCGCATAAGGACCAGAAAACGACAAAAAAGAAGAAACAGACATCTAAGGCTTCTAACAAAAAGACAAAAAAGATCAAACAGAAAAACAAAGTCAAAAAGCTGAAAAAGAACAAGAATCTGAAGGAAGAAAAGACAGTTTCCAATATTATCCCCAAGATCTACAATGACACGCGTCTCAGCATGAAGGATAAGAAGGAAACCATCGCAGGTTTTACCTATTTTAATCAGGGAGATTCCGCCTGGAACCAGAATGGCTACTGCATTAAGAGCAGCGGCTGCGGACCTACTGCCATGGCAGTGTGTATTACCTCGCTGACCGGCAAGTGGGTAACCCCGCTTGACACGACTGTCTGGGCATATGAGCATGGTTATTACAGTAATGCAGGTTCTGCTCATGAAGTTGTGCCGGCCCTGGCTAAAAATTATCAGCTGGGCTGCAATGGACTCGGAACGGACTATAAGAAGATCAGGGATGCGCTTAAAAAGAAGCATCCGGTAGTCGGTCTCATGGGACCCGGCTATTTTACCAAAGGAGGACATTTTATAGCTCTGGTGGCGATCGATGACAAAGACCAGGTCACGGTTGCAGACGTGGGAAGCAGACAGCGCAGTACATACAAGTACCGTTTAAAAGATGTGATCGAGCAGTCTAAATCTGCATCCGCAGGAGGGCCGTTCTGGGAGATCTATAATCCCGGAAAGAAAGAGAAAGCTGCACTGAAGGCCAAGAAGTCAAGAGATGATGCGGAAAAGACAAAGGAACAGCGGCAGAAACAGCACCGCTATAATGACTTAAAAGCAGTCCTGGTGCAGCACCAGAGCGTTGTTGTTCCATTAAAAAGGGGAACCATTGTGACGGAAGAAAGCTTTGTGACTCTGTTGGATATTGATTCCAGGGATCATGTATCCGTAGAATTAAAAGAACAGGTGATCAAAGATTATTCTTTGAAGACGGTTGTGGATGAACTGCAGACGAAGGCGATCAGCCAGACCTTCTGGGAGATGACCCATCCGATGGAAAAGAGCCAGGGACCTACCCTGTCTGATTTCTTAAAAGATTAAACTGAGCAATAAGCAATACGGTCTGAACCGCGGACAGACGCGGTCAGGCTGTATTTTTTCTTTAATAATAAGAGTGAAAGGGTTCAGGCGATGAGGTGGATTTGTCTGCTTTGTTTTTCAAGGAAACCGTGAATCTGGAAACTTTTTTAAAAAAAATTTAAAAAATTGTTGACATTTTTCGCATTATTTTATATACTAATTTTTGTCGCGAGACAAGGGATCATAGCTCAGCTGGGAGAGCATCTGCCTTACAAGCAGAGGGTCATAGGTTCGAGCCCTATTGGTCCCATTCTTTATGCGGAACGCATAAGGATATGGCGATGTAGCTCAGTTGGCTAGAGCATACGGTTCATACCCGTAGTGTCAGCAGTTCGAATCTGCTCATCGCTATGAAAAGACATGTTTTTTTAGAACATGTCTTTTTTTTGTATCTTGCATGGAATTATATTATAATAAAGAAAATGAGATATTCTATATAGATGACAGAAAAATATGAAAGCGAGGTATGGGATATGAGAGTTGGAATGGGATATGATGTGCATAAGTTAGTAGAGGGCCGTCCTTTGATTTTAGGAGGCGTGCATGTTCCATACGAAAAAGGACTGTTAGGCCATTCAGATGCAGATGTGCTTCTGCATGCCATCTGTGACGCATTGCTCGGAGCCGCGGCTCTGGGGGACATCGGCCGGCATTTTCCGGATACAGACCCCAAATATAAAGGTGTGGACAGCATGAAACTGTTAAAGAAGGTCAGGGAACTGGTGGAGAAAGAGTGTTATCTGATTGAAAATGTAGATGCCACTGTGATCGCACAGAGACCCAGGCTGGCGCCCTATATTGAAGATATGACAGAGAAGATCGCAGAGACACTCGGAGTCGGAAGAAAACAGGTCAACGTAAAGGCGACCACGGAAGAACATCTGGGATTTACCGGTGAAGGACTTGGGATCAGCGCCCAGGCGGTCTGCATGCTGACTGCAGTAGATAATTATATCTATGAAGACGTATTGAGGCCGGGCGCACAGACCGGATGTCAGGGATGCCAGGGATGCCGGAAAGGGGAATAGATGGAACTTGTTTATGACGACAAAAGCCACAGGGATCTGATTTTTCAGATGTATCAGGATATTTTTAAGGACCCTGAAAAGTTTGCGGAGTATTATTTTGATGTGATCTATCCTAAAAATCAGGTGCTCATGGCATGGGACGGCGTCTGGCTGCAGGGAATGATCCACCTGAATCCGTACCGCATGAAGATCTCAGACAAAGAATTTGATGCACATTATATCGTGGCTGTGGCCACAAGGAAAGAAATGAGGAGAAAAGGCGTCATGCGAAAAATGCTTTGCAGGGTCCTCAATGATATGGCAGAGCGAGGTGAGCCGTTCACATATCTGATACCTGCCGACAAGGCTTACTATGAACCTTTCGACTTTGTGTTTGTGATGGACTGGGCAGAGACAGAGATCACAGGGGAAGCGGGCGCAGTTACAGGTTCTCCGGAACAGTTCCGGGGAGATGATATGCAGGAAGTACTTCGGTTCTTAAACCGGCAGATCCGGTCATATGATATTTATACGGTGATAGATCAGGATTATATACAGCAGGCGGCAAGGGAAGCAAAAAGCCAGGACGGAGACTTGATGGTGTTCAGAGAGCACGGTGAGATAACCGGAGTTTTTGCATACGGAAAAGAAAAAGATACAGTATATATACGGTTGGGATTCGGTACAGATGAGAAAAGATTTTTAGAGATGATCAGCAGAACATTTCCGGACAATAAAATCGAGATATCCGCGGGCTGTCTGAAACAGGGGAAAAAGGTCCCGAAGATCATGTTCAGAATTACATCCCTTGAGGCGCTGTGCCGCTGCCTGAAGAGCAGAAAGAAAACAGAATTTATTCTTACTGTAACGGACCCTGTGATCGGGAAGAATAACGGAACTTTCCTGTTTTCCGCCTCAAAAGACGGGACAGAAATCCGCCCTTCATCCAAAAAAGCTGTGGGAGAGCTGTCGATCGGTGATTTCTCAAAAGCAGTATTTGGATACGGCGGGGAGGAAGTATTGGAGAGGCATCCGTGTCTGAGAGAACTGATACCATTGGACGCCGTATATATTACCGAGGAGGTATAACTATGAAATTAATGTTTATCGGAGCAGACCATGAAGTAACGGGCAGCTGCCATTACGTGGAGGCGTGTGGGAAGCGTTTTTTGGTTGACTATGGAATGGAGCAGGGAAAGAATGTTTATGAGAATGCAGAACTTCCGGTGAATCCGTCAGAAATTGACTTTGTGCTGCTGACCCACGCCCATATTGATCATTCGGGACTGCTTCCGCTTTTATATGCCAATGGCTTCAGGGGCAGTATCATTACCACAAAGGCTACCAAAGAACTCTGTGACATCATGCTCCGTGACAGCGCCCATATTCAGGAGTTTGAGGCGGAGTGGAAAAACCGGAAGGCCAGACGGTCGGGGAAGCCGGAAGAGCCTCCTCTGTATACGATGGATGACGCGGTAAGTGTTATGGAGCAGTTCATAGGCTGTCAGTATAACGAGAAATTAGAACTGAGCCGGGGCATCAGCGTCCGTTTTACAGATATAGGACATCTGCTCGGCTCCGCCAGCATTGAGGTATGGCTCACCGAGGCGGACACGCAGAAAAAGCTTGTCTTCTCCGGTGATATCGGGAATAACAACCAGCCTCTGATCAAAGACCCCCATTATACGGAGAGTGCAGATTATGTGGTAATGGAATCCACATACGGAGACCGTTTTCATGAAAGTCATCCCGATTACGTCGGTGAACTTGCAGGTTTGATTCAGAAGACGTTTGACAGGGGCGGAAATGTAGTTATCCCGTCATTTGCGGTTGAAAGGACCCAGGAGCTTCTGTACTATATCCGCCAGATCAAAGAGGAGCGCAGGGTGAAGGACCACGGAGATTTTGCCGTGTATGTAGACAGTCCTCTTGCAGTGGAGGCCACCAACGTTTTTCAGGAAAACATACATGATACATTTGATGAGGATGCCATGGCACTGATCAATCAGGGCATCAATCCGATCACTTTCTCCAATCTGAAATTATCCATCACAAGCAATGATTCCAAGGCGATCAATTTTGATGAAGACCGGAAGGTGATCATCTCCGCTTCCGGTATGTGTGAGGCGGGAAGGATACGGCATCATTTAAAGCATAATCTGTGGAAGCCTGAAAATACCATTGTGTTTGTCGGATACCAGGCTTACGGCACATTGGGCCGTGCTCTTGTGGAAGGTACGAAAGAAGTCCGGCTGTTCGGTGAGACTATCAAAGTAGAAGCCGATGTGGTGCGCCTGGAAGGAATGAGCGGACATGCGGACAAAAAAGGACTCTCTGTTTGGGCGGAGGCTTTTAAAGACCAGCCTGAAAAATTTTTTATCGTTCACGGAGAGGATGAAACCTGCGACAGCTTTGCCCAATACCTGGAAAGTGAATGCGGCAGGAAGGCGGAAGCACCGTACAGCGGAGATATTTTTGATTTAGCCGCAGGAGAGTGGGAGCTCAGAGTTGCGCCGAAAAAAGTGCCGGAAAGCAGGAAGAGCACGAGAAGAGCCAATGCTGTATTTGCAAGGCTGCTGGCTGCAGGTGAGCGCATGATGTCTGTCATACGGAAAAGTGAAGGCGGGGCCAACAAGGATCTGGCCAGATTTGCGGATCAGATCAATGCTCTCTGTGACAAATGGGAGCGATGACAGCATAAGAGCATTATGAGATGCGATCATGAAGGAGGAAACAGATGAAGGTTTTAAAGTCTGATGAGATGCTGTGCGACCACTGTGTGGACCGGATAAAGATAGGTCTTATGGACGCGGGCATTGAAGCGGAAGTTGAACTGAGTGACAAAAGTATCATCCTTCCGGAAGATGATGATACACTGATCGAAAAAGCAAAAGAAGTTTTGGGGGAGCTGGGGTATTTTGCACAGGAAATATAAAATACCCGGATGATCCGGGAACTGTCTATAGAGACGTGCAATTTTCAGGCAATCGTGATACAATTATTAAGTATGACATTTTTAAGGATATGGGAGAAACGATGAAGGAAGAGAGACGGAATGAAAACTCCGCCGTGAGGATTAATAAGTTTTTAAGTCAGGCAGGCGTGTGTTCCAGAAGGCAGGCTGATTTTTATGTAGAGCAGGGCAAGGTGACGGTTGACGGAAAAACAGCCGAGCCGGGGACAAAGGTTTGTGAGGGGCAGGAAGTCTGTTTTAATGGAAAGCCGATCCGGATGAATACTCAGACAGTATATCTTGCATACAATAAACCGAAAGGGATCGTCTGTACATCAAGCAAAGAGGAAGCCAACAATATCATTGACGCCGTCGGTTATCCCTCAAGAATCTATCCTGTGGGCCGCTTGGACAAGGATTCCCAGGGACTGATCCTGCTGACCAACGACGGGGAAGCCGCCAATGAGATTATGAAGGCCAGGAATTATCACGAAAAGGAATATGAAGTGAAAGTCAGCAAAAGGATCACCAATGACTTTATCCAGGGAATGAGAAACGGTGTGCCCCTTTCAGAGCTTGACACAGTCACAAGGAAATGTACGGTCAAAAAAGAAGGTCCCGAGAACTTCAGGATCATCCTGACCCAGGGCTTAAACCGGCAGATCCGCAGAATGTGTGAATATTTTGGATACAGGGTTACCAAACTAAGAAGAGTCCGGGTCATGAATATCAGGCTCGGCAATTTGAAAGAAGGATCCTACCGGAAGCTTACGCCGGAGGAAATAAAAAAGTTAAAAGAGGAACTGATCCGTGAAAGATAAGTTTGACCGAATGAAAGAGCTGATCCATATCCTGAGTGAGGCATCCAAAGCCTATTATCAGGAAAACAGAGAGCTCATGAGTAATTTTGAATATGACAAGCTTTATGATGAACTTTTGGAGCTGGAGAAAGAGACAGATACGGTGCTGGCCAACAGCCCGTCTGTCCATGTGGGATATGAGCTTTTAACTTCACTGGAAAAAGAACCCCATTCCTCCCCGATGCTTTCCCTGGACAAGACAAAAGAGGTGGGACAGCTGGAAGAATGGCTGGGAGACCAAAAGGGCCTTTTGTCATGGAAACTGGACGGGCTTACCATTGTCCTTACGTACCAGGACGGCGTACTTTTAAAAGCCGTGACCCGGGGAAACGGGGAAGTGGGAGAGGTCGTCACAAACAATGCAAAGGTATTTGTAAATCTGCCCAAAAAGCTCGCATACAAAGGAACCCTTGTAATCCGGGGAGAAGCCGTGATCCATTATTCTGATTTTGAGCGGATGAACGAAGAGATGGAAGACCTGGACAGCAGATATAAAAATCCGAGGAATCTTTGCAGCGGTTCTGTCAGGCAACTGAACAATGAAGTGACAGCCAAACGGAATGTCCGCTTTTATGGTTTTTCCGTGGGGGATGTTCCGGATGTGGATTTTCATAATTCTGTAGAAGAGAAATTCATCTGGGCAAGATCTCTTGGCTTTGATATCGTGGATTATGTGGCAGTGACGAAAGATACGGTGGCAGAGGAAGTGGAACGCTTCTCGCAGGCCATTGAGACCAATGATCAGCCTTCCGACGGACTGGTGCTGATCTATGATGATATTGCATACGGCAGGAGCCTTGGGACGACAGCCAAATTTCCGAGGGATTCCATCGCTTTTAAATGGGCGGATGAGATTGCGGAGACTACACTGAAAGAGATCGAATGGAGCCCGTCCAGGACAGGACTGATCAATCCTGTAGCGATCTTTGATCCTGTGGAATTAGAGGGGTCTACGGTCAGCAGGGCAAGTCTCCATAATATCAGCGTGATGGAAGAACTGGAACTTGGCGTAGGAGATCAGATTTCCGTATATAAGGCCAATATGATCATTCCGCAGCTTGCAGAAAATCAGACAAGAAGCGGCGATGCACCGATCCCGGATACCTGTCCGGCCTGCGGAGGAAAGACGGAAATCGAGGAAGAAAACGGGATCCGCACCCTGGTCTGTCCGAATCAATTCTGCAGTGCTAAAAAGATTAAGCTGTTTTCGCACTTTGTATCCAGGGATGCCATGAACGTAGACGGACTTTCAGAGGCATCTCTGCATAAGATGATGAACAAGGGTCTTTTAAACGAACTGTACGATTTATTTACCCTGAAAGATCACATGGAAGAGATTATAGAGATGGAAGGCTTTGGGGAGAAGTCCTTTCATAACCTGGTGGATGCCGTTGAAAGAGCCAGAAAAGTGACACTTCCTAAGTTCTTGTACAGCCTTGGCATCGCCAATGTAGGTCTGTCCAATGCAAAGCTGATCTGCCGGTACTTTGAGGATGACCTGGATGCCATCAGAAATGCGGATGCCGATGATTTCACAGTCATTGACGGTATCGGACCGGTCATCGGTGATGCTGTCAGCGGATACTTCCGTCTGGAAAACAACAGGCAGACTGTGGATGGACTGCTTCAGTACGTGGAGATTGAGAAGAAGCAGCCCGAAAAGACAGAGAAAATATTGGACGGCAAGACTTTTGTCATCACCGGTTCTTTAGAGCACTACGAAAACCGAAAGCAGCTCCAGGAGCAGATCGAACTGCTGGGAGGAAAAGCGACCGGCTCCGTGACGAAAAAAACAGACTATTTAATCAACAACAATAAAAATTCCACTTCATCCAAAAACAAAAAGGCCATGGAGCTTTCCATACCGATCATAACAGAAGAGGAATTTATGGACATGATAAAGTAAGGAATGATGAAAATGAAACGAAGGTTAATTTCATGGATGCTGGCGGCGGTGATGGTCATGACATCTGCGGCCGTATGGATGGGAAATGAGAAACAGGCAGAAGCGGCAGCTGCATTTAAAGTGCATTTTATCGAGGTAGGCACCGGAGACGGTGCCCTGCTTCAGTATGGATCAGGGAAAAGTGCAAAATATGCGCTGATCGATGCAGGACCTCAGACGACACAGCTTCTGGGAGGAAAAACCATAGATGTCAGCCGTAGAGTACATAATTACTTAAAGAAATATAAAATCCGCAGGCTGGAATTTGTCATCATGACTCATCCGCACAAGGACCACATCGGAGGATTTATTTCCATACTGGAGGACAGATCGATCTCTGTGGGAAGGGTCTATGCGACCCGGCAGCCGGTTTATTATCATTATTCGGGCGAGGATGATATTTACAGCTCAAAAATCTACCGCGCCGTCAATAAACTGATAGAGAAGCGGGGAATACCGGTTGTTGTACCGCGGATGAAATTATCTATATATCTTGGAAACGCAAAGCTTACATTTTATTCACCGGGACGGACCAATTTTAAATATGGGCGGGAAGTTGATTTTAATTCCCGGCAGGTCAATAAATTTTCCCTTGTATGCAGAATTACTTATGGAAAAAATTCATTTCTGATGACCGGGGATACTCAGCAGGAATCCGAGTACGATATGATAAACCAGAGACTTAAACTCAAATCCCAGGTTCTGAAGGTGCCGCACCACGGATATGAGGATGTGCGCAATAAAGATGCGAAAGGGAAGTTTTCATCGAATCACAAGAAATTTTTTGACAAAGTACAGCCGGCCATATCGATTATCAGCAATGGATACCGAAATAAGGACAGAGTGCCGTCCGGTCTGATCACGAGGGAACTTGCCAAGTCTAATATTTATACTACGGGCGACAATGGCAATATTATCGTTACTTCCAATGGAAGCAGGCTGAGCGTCAGCACATCCAGAAATAAAAATGAGCCGGCCAGGGCCAGCACTTATGTTTCTTCCAAGAAGTCATCACTGCTCCTGAAAAAGATGTCGGTGAAGTCCAGCGGGAAGAAAAAACTGTCTATCGTGTCAGTCAATGCGAAAAACAAGTATAAGGTCAAAGAAAAGAAACCTTTGAAAATCTCAATTAAGGCCAAACCCCAGTCATTTACAAGGACTAAGAATGTCCAGTACAAGCTGGTCAAAAAGGGGAAAAGCAGTGCCAAATACCGATGGAAGACCGGAAAGAAGGACAGGGTAAAAAAGGATTTAAAGGATGTCTTTACATAAAATACAATACTACTTCCGGAAGCACGATTGTAAAGACAAAAGGTTTCGTAATTAAAAAGAAGAAAAAGTAGAGAACAAAGGAGCGTGTAAATATGCCGATTAGAATTGATACAGACCTGCCGGCCAGGGCCATCCTGGAGGAGGAAAATGTCTTTGTGATGGATATAGACCGGGCGGTGACGCAGGATATCCGGCCGCTTAGGATTGCGATCCTGAATCTGATGCCGAATAAGCTGGATACAGAGCTGCATTTGCTCCGGAGTCTCTCCAACACTCCGCTGCAGATCGATATTACATTTTTAAAGACAGCCTCTTATGAGCCCACTCATGTGCCGGAATCCCACATGGAGAAATTTTATGTGTACTTTGATGAGGTACGGGACAAAAAATTTGACGGAATGATCATAACCGGTGCTCCCGTGGAGCTGAAAGAATTTGAAGAAGTGGATTACTGGAAGGAAGTGGAGGAGATCATGGAATGGACGAAAGAGAATGTCACTTCCACCTTACATATCTGCTGGGCTGCCCAGGCAGGGCTTTACTATCACTATGGGGTTAAGAAAAACGTTCTGGACCAAAAGATTTCCGGTGTGTATCGGCACTATCCGCTTCACAAAAAGACGCTGCTGGTAAGAGGGTTTGACGACTACTTTTTTGTCCCTCATTCCAGAAATACCGGTGTGGACGGCGAGGCTATCAAACAGTGCAGGGAGCTGACGGTTGTGGCGGAATCCGAGGAGACGGGGCCATATCTGATTTTAAACGAGACCGGGAGCCAGATCTTCGTCACAGGGCATCCGGAGTACGATGTCATGTCTCTGCATCAGGAATATATAAGGGATATAAACCGCGGATTAAACCCTGAGATACCGAAAAACTATTACCTGGATGACGACCCGAAAAAGGGGCCTGTAAAGTCGTGGAGATGCCATGCCAATGCCATGTATTATAATTGGCTGAATTATTATGTTTATCAGGCAACCCCTTACGATCTGTAGGAAAATTGTGTAGAATTGGTGTCAACAAAAAAGTAACATGCTGTTATGAAAAGGCTTTAATATAATGGATATTTAAAGAATCATTGAAAAAATCAATGGTTCTTTTTTGTGTGAAATTAAATAAAGAAAGGAGGATTGCAAATGAAAGAGATATCTATCAGGATGCCCTTGGTATCGGTATTTGTTTTTTTTAAATCAAAAAAGGCATATACTCATAGGAGCATACACCTTGTATCATATAATTTCTTGTGCCGATATGCTGTTTCTGACCTGTCGGGTAGAAAAGACAGGGTGTGAAGTGCAGTAAGTTCTTATAACCTTATAAATCGTTGCATATCGGCATTTTTGTATTTGCTTTGTCTCTTATTTCTTCTAATAGTACCCCCCCTGTTAGATAACGGGGGCTTTGAACGGCTCGCTGACACTCGCCAGCATAGCTGGCGTGGCTCTATGTCTTCGATCGCCACCGTGTCTGGATCACTCTGTCGGTTTGTAAAATTTTAAGCTTATTCCCTGCATAAACAGGGATTTGATAAATACTTTGCTAACTAATATTTCCTGATAAATTCATTAAAATATCAGGATAAAACACTAGATACCCCATTTTTTTACTTGCTAATCTTCTGTCAATTATGTCAAGTACCGCAGATATAATCAGACTGATAGATACAGCACCTAATACTATTGGCTTTACACTTTCGGTTAAATCTCCAAAAAGCAACATTAGCATAAACTCTGCTCCACCTAGAAGTGTAGAAACCTGAATAATCCTAATAATATATTTCATAATTATATATCTCCTTTCATAGCCGAAATGCTTTATTTTGACAACTTCCAATCTATCACTCGCCATATAAACTGGAATTGAACAAAATCGCTGCGCGATGGCCTACCAAGGCTGTGACATAGCGATTTTCTGTTTTCTCTGTCTAAAAAACGATAAAAATATTCATCCGTTTCGGTTCATTGAAAACGCTGAAAATCCAGACTGTACAGCTGCATTGTTGAGATTTGTAAAGCATTTGGATGTAAAATCAGTTGAAAAGATTATAGACGGGATCCCTGAGAACTTTCAAGATATGCAGATTATAGCAGCGGGACAAAAAGAACATAATAAAGCAGTATTCCATATGATGCTAAACAAAAGCATTTTCCCAGCTGCAGAAAATTTTTTAGGGAGAAACATAAGTTTATGAGTAAAAATAATAAAAAAGATGAAAAGGAACAGCCGGAAGAAAAATAAGAGGCATAATGCTTGTTGAAAAAAGATTGTGGTTATTTCATAATTTTGCTCCATTACCGCAGGGAGGACTTTTCAGAGTCGTCCCTGTGGTAATGGAGCATTAATTTTACATGTTCTTAAATATCTGATATATCTTTGTATAATTCTTCTTATCATCCTCACTCTGCTTCACTCCAGTGTACTCCGTCCAATCACTGTCGCTTCTTCCGGGCACGTTATAAGTACGGGGGTTTTCCGTCAAAAGAATCGGAAGCCGACAATGTCTCTCGCCGTACAGCCACATATCCGGCATTTGTATTCGGATTTCTCGGCAAGAGATTTCAGGTATGCGGTGTCGTACTTGCCTGATCCTTCCAGCTCATAGATCTCATTGGCAGTGAGAGCCCTCAGAAGCCCTGCTTTGTTGACCAGGCATGCTTTCTTCTGAGCATTTGTAATATAGCCGATCAGGGAAGGAATCAAAAGAGCCAGAAGTATTGCCAGGAGCAAGAGAACTACAATGAGTTCCATTAAGGTAAATCCCTTTTTGTTCTTGTATCTGTATGACATCACAGTATGGTCAGCTCCTTCCCACATTTTTCTTTTGGTATAGTATATCTGCCTAGGATCAGGTACAGGAAAAGAGAAATCTATGTTAAATCACTGTGAAACAGAGGCTTCGCCTTCGGATCTGCAGCTGTCCCTTTTCTGATGCCTACACTGTCTGAATGCGGGTTTTCTTTCTGTGGGCATTTCTCACTCTTTGACGGCATTTTGGAAGCATATTTTTCAGTTTCTCCCATTCTTCATCATCCGCATTTTTTGCCAGCTTTTCTTCCAGCAGATGGGACTGGATGATCAGGCTGTAATAGAGCTGTGTATCCGTATCCTCCTGCCTGCATATTTGTGTCAGCAGTTTTGTAGCTGCGGCATATTTATTCCAAAGCTGTTCTGTTGCAAGTCTCCGGCTGAATGGAAAGATTACGAGGTTGAAGATCAGGGAGACAAGGATTCCGGCTATTATATACGCCAGACGGATTGCCAGCATTTCTCCCACACTGCTCCACCCAAAGACATCGGTAAAGACGGCGGCGCCCAGAGCACCAATGGTGGAACAGGCGAAAGTACCGGTATAGTCTGTAAAGTAAAAGGAAAGGTACCCGGATAACATCATAATCGCAGTGCGGCCTGTCATAGACGGGACAGCCGCATACAAAAGCAGGCTGAGGAGACCGCCGGCTGCTGTGGCGGCAAACCTTTTCTTTGCCTTCTGTCCGATGTCGTCGGCATACGGCAGAGAAACAGAAGCGATGGTAAACAGCAGCCATTTCCCGTGAACAAGATGCATGGATTGGACAAACAAGCATGAACATGCCAGGAGCAGACCGACGCGCAGGGCATATACGATTCTGACGGGACTGATATCCAGGGCGGCCTTAAGGCGGATGGAAAGAGAGAGCATCGTCTTCCGGTACCGGGTCTTTTTTTTCGGATCCGTCATATGGAGGAGATGTTCCCGCAGATAGGTAAGCCCGTCAAATAGTTCATTTGCCTTGGAATCCTCTTTCTGAGACAGAAATTCAGACCAAAGGAGCGGAGGGAGCTCTTTGATCTGTCCCTGGACAAACTGCCGGAAGACAGAGAGCTTTTCGGAGACGGAGCAAAGCATTTTAGTCTGGAAGACAGAGAGCGGCTGTTCCATACCGGAAAGGATCAGAAACAGATGTTCCATACCCCGGCCGGAATCAATTACTGCAAAATCAGCATCTGAAATGCACAAAATCCTTTTCCGGCGGTCATAAACCATACGGCTTAAGCGGAACAGATTTTTTCTCACGTCTTCCGGTGTGTCAGGGGAGCCTTTTCCGGTGATCATATAATCGATCAGATTGCACGTCTCATCAATCATATCAGACAGCGCATCTCTTGTGGTCTCAACAACCCGTTTACGGCCCATAATGAACTGATACAGAATGATGCAGACAGCACCTGTGATCATGGCGGCCAGACGCTTTGGCAGCAGATCCGGTGTAATCGGTGATATAAAGATCAGGAACAAATAGGACAGTATGTACGGGAAGTAAAGGTGGCTGGAATGCTCATAAGTAAAAACATAAAGGATCAGAAAGATCATTCCGAAGTTCAGCGGAAATGAAAACACAGGGGGCAGTGTGTTTACAACACAGGCGGAGACAGCCATGGCTGCAAGGACAGCAGCCTGGCCTGCCAGATGTTTTACCGGTGAAGCGGTCATATCCTTTAACATGGAAGATGCCATCATAATGGTAAAAATAACACCGACGATGGAATTCTCCATGCCAAATACTTTCTGGAATACTGTAACAAAAGTAATAATAAAAATAAAATCCAGAGTGGCAAATCTGAAATTCTTCTTCAGACTTTCCTGGCAGGAAGCCAGTATCTTTTTAGTCTTATTGTTCAATTAGAATGCCTCCTTTCAGCAATTCATAATGGTATCATGCCAAAGGACCTTGTTCAAGAACGTCACTTTTGGCTTTTTTTTCGTACACGAACAATATGTCCCTATAAATTTTGACAGGATTCATTCTTGCCAAGGTTAAATTGCTTAGGCAACTATTTGCTCTGAACATCCTTTATAATAAAAGCATACCAACAATACAATCTTTTTAAGAAAAGAGAGAGACATTATGAAACAGCAAGTACAGAAGTTCGGACGTTTTTTTGAGCGGCATGGTGCTGCCAAACATCAGTGCTCTGATCGCATGGGATTTTTCACCGCGATCTTTTTGCAGGGAGGATAGCTTGTGAAAAAGCTGGACAGTCTGCTGAAAAACAAGATTCCGACAGGCTTTGAGATGCTTTATGACAATTCTTCAGCAGAAATTCTCGTAATCTTAAACAACGCCATTCAGTATGGCGTGCTGACACCGCTTGGACTTGCAGACGCGGCCGAGGCCGGAAAATCAATCTACTTTCTCCTCGAAGGCAACTTGGGACCGGGACTCGGAGTACTCATTGCATGCTGGTTTTTTGGAAAAGGAGAAGAGCATTTAAGAGACCCCGAAAACGTGTACGAGACCCCGGTATCATCGAAAAAGTGGGAGAGAAATAGAAAGGGAAGTACAGGGAATGCAGCCTACACGATCATTCCGGGAGGCTAGAAGCCATCATCCATGCCGGAGAACTTTTGTTGAGAAGCGGATTCATCAACGAAATGCTTTTACAGGATGAGAATTTTTCCGTCTATCTTGAAAATATGCTTGCCATTGCCCATAGAGAGAAAGCGGTCAGAGACCAGATCCCTGGGACAGAGAAAGATTTATAATCGGCGGCGTTGAATTTAGAGTCTTGATATGATAGCATTAGCTATGGTATCAAGGCTTTTATATTATTCCATAGGAAAGTCCTAAGAACCTTCCTATGGAATAATATAGCCCTCCGGGCATGATGCGCACAAATGCGAAAGGAACCTATTTGACTACGTCAAATCGCATTTGGCGCTCAAAGTTGTCAAGCCCTTCAAAGCTTGAGGGGCTGGGGCATTGAAGTGGGATTGCCCACTTTGTTTTGCGGAGTTTATGGCAGATACCATCTTACAGCGATAACTATTGTTCATAGAAAGGATGCCCATGATTAGACTAATTGCAACAGATATTGACGGAACTCTGGTAGAAGAAGCAGCTATGAATCTGAATCCTGAATATTTCGATGTGATCCGGGAGTTCAGAAAACGGGGAGTTTTGTTCGTAGCAGCCAGCGGACGTCAGAGAAAAAGCATTGAGCGTTTTTTTGAACCGATCAAAGATGATATTATTTTCCTGTCCGAAAATGGTGCCTGTATCACATCCAGAGAATATAAACATGTAGATGTGATGGACCCGTTCATCGTCAAAAGCATAATGGAGGATGCAAAGGAGATTCCCGGATGTACCTGCGCTCTGAACGACGGGGAGACCAGCTATTTTGACTCCGAAATGCTTTACCGCCATATGAAGGACGACTATGGATACAATGCAGTGATGGTGGACGATTTATTCAAAGTGGAAGCAGGGGTCTGCAAAGTGTCTGTGTTCCACAACCGGAATGCGGAAGATGCGGTAGGAAAAGATTTTTATGATAAATGGGGAGGCAGGATCTACGTTGCGAGTGCAGGAGAGAAATGGGTAGACTGTATGAACCTTGGAGTAAATAAAGGGAACTCTTTGAAACGTTTTCAGGAGCATTATAATATTTCTGCGGATGAGACACTGGCTTTCGGCGATAATATCAACGATATTGAGATGCTGAAACGGGCTGCCCACAGCTTTGCCGTAGCCAATGCCAGGGAAGAGGTGAAAGAAGCCGCAAATTTTGTGACAGATTCCAACAAAGAAGACGGTGTATTAAAAGTGTTAAAGGCAGTACTTAGGGGGGAATTATGTTAGAAGCAGTTATTTTTGATATGGACGGAGTTATTGTAGATTCTGAGCCCGGATATTATAAAGCTTTGCTCAGACTGTTGGATGAATTCGATGCATATGTGGATGAAGAATACAATGCCCGGTATTTCGGCACTACGATGGAAAAGTTATTTACGGATACCATTGAATATTTAAACCTGGATACGACCGTTGATTATTGTGTTCGGCGTTTTTTCGAGATCTATGAAGAAGTGGTTGAGGAGGAAGGATTTACCCCGATCAAAGGAGCATTGGAGCTGATCCATTCTCTCCATAAAGAAGGAATTCCGACAGCGGTTGCATCTTCTTCACCGATGGATCACATCGTAAGGATCACAGAGAATTTAGGAGTCATTGACTGTTTTCGTGCGCTAGTGACAGGAGAAGACTGCGAACATTCCAAACCTGATCCTGAAGTCTTTTTAAAGGCCGCTGGACAGCTTGGAATCAATCCGGAACATTGTGCTGTGGTGGAGGATTCTGTCAATGGTGTTCTGGCAGGCAGCAGGGCAGGTATGAAGGTTCTCGGTTTCAGCAATCCTGAATATGGAAGTCCAGCTCATGAAAAGGCACACAAAGTTGTTCATTCCCTGGAAGACGTGAATGTAACTACTTTGAAAGGATTATTTAATTAAAATACATAAATGGAGAGGAAATAGAGTGGAAGCAGTTATTTTCGACATGGACGGAGTCATCGTAGATACAGAACCCGGCTTTTTTATTGTGGCTAATAAGTTTCTGGAGCGCTATGGAAAGAGTATTACCAAAGAATATTTTGAACAATTTTTCGGCGGCGCATCGGTGCACATGTGGAAGACAACAACAGAAATGCTGGGACTGGATGTTCCTGTAGAGGAATGTCTGAAGGGCACGCACGAAATCCGGGAACAGTGTCTGGTGATCGAGGATTCCAGCAACGGAGTCACGGCTGCCAAGAGTGCCGGAATGAGTGTGATCGGATTCCGGAATTTAGAGGTTGCAAATCAGGGACTAAAACCGGCCGACCATGTAGTGACTCCTATGAAAGATATCACTCTGGAATTGTGCAGAAGTTTTTAAGAATTTATATAGACGAAATAAATCTCTCCGAAGATGTTTGGG
Source organism: Anaerostipes hominis (ex Lee et al. 2021) (assembly GCF_002270485.1). Lineage (GTDB taxonomy): Bacteria > Bacillota > Clostridia > Lachnospirales > Lachnospiraceae > Anaerostipes > Anaerostipes hominis. The sequence goes on from NZ_NQOG01000002.1 coordinate 47,380, forward strand.
GAGATTTATTTGTTACAAAATTGTGACGATATATTGATTATATATTAAAAATATGTTATGTTAAAATTGAAATAGAGTAAATTACTTACAAGATATGCTTCAAGGTTCTGGGGGAGTTTACCAGAGAAGACAAGAAGAAATGAGGTTTATTATGAAAGCGGGCATGAAAAAATGTATCAGTTACTTGCTGACAGCAGTATTTGTTATCTCGGCTGCAGTGACAGCGGGAGGACTGCAGAAAAAGCAGGTCCGGGCAGCGGAAAAATTTCAGATCCATTTTATAGATGTGGGCGCAGGGGATGGAGCGCTGCTTCAATATGGGGAAGGAAGCAGTGCGGAGTATGCCATGATAGACACCGGGGCTGACTATTATACAACAACAAAAGGCGAGCAGATTACCACAGAAGACTGGGCATATAATTATCTCAGGAAAAAAGGCGTCAAAAAGCTTAAATTTATCCTTCTGACCCACCCGCACAGGGATCACATCGGAGGTCTCGGAAGAATCCTTCGGGATGATGATATTGAGGTCGAAAAAATATACGGAAATAACCGGAATCTTACTTATTCAGGAGCAGACGGCAGCAATAAAGAGTTCAATAAAGAATTTTATACAGAAACATTGGAAGCCATTGATTCCTATGCAGAGAGAAACGGAAAGGGCGATGATTTTTATGAAGTTCCCCAGATGGGAAGTGTGGCGAATATCGGAACAGTACGGCTTCAGTTCTATGGCCCGGTGGATGAAACTTCATTTCAGTATGGAAGAAAAGTGAATCTGGATGTCCGTGAGATTAATAAGAGATCTATTGTATGCAAGATTACCAATGGCAGCAATACGTTTCTTATGACAGGAGATGCACAGAGACAGACGATAGATGGAATTGTGAGAAAAGGGTACAATCTGTCGGCTCAGGTGCTGAAAGTTCCTCATCACGGCATGCAGGATGTGACAGAAGACAATAAAATTGGAAAAGATTATCCGTCTGACCACAAATATTTATTTGACAAAGCAAATGCATCAATTTCCGTAGTCAGCAATGGCTATGACAATGACAATGAATCACCTCTTCCAAGGGTGTTAAATGAATTGGCGGGTTCAGATGTCTATCTGACCAGCAACCGAGGTACGGTCATTGTATCCTCTGACGGAACAAACCTGTCTGTCCAGACAGAAAAAGGGAAAAATGCACCGAGTTACGCAGGCGATTATAACCCGAAAAAGAAATCGTCACCGACGATGAAGAGCGTCATCGTATCTACCAACGGAAAAAACAAGCTGGTGCCGACGACTTACAGTGCGGCTAACAGCTATAAGCTTTATGAAAAGAAAAATGTGACGGTCAAATTTTCAGGGACGCCTCAGCCGTTTACGAAAGTAAAGAGCGTCCAGTATAAGTTTGTGAAAAAAGGCGTGGACAACCGGACAGTTCCTTACCGCAGCGGAAGCTCCGTGGCAGTAAAGAACGGATCGGTGGGAAGAATTTATGTAAAATACAATACATGGCTCGGCTCCACTGTCATCAAGCTTCCGGGATTTACGGTCGATACTTCTGCGCCGTCCAGTGCAAAGATCAAGGGCAGCAAGTCAGGCATCAAGACTTATAAGACATCTGCGAAAAACCGCTATAACAAGAAGTATAAGAAGTCCATTAAACTTACATTTTCTGCCTCCTACGGGACAAGCGGGAAATCCAAAGTCCAGTATAAGATCGTCCCCAGGGGCAAGAAAAATACAAAGTATAAATGGAAAACAGGAAACAGTGTGACGTATAAGAAAAAAAAGAAATGGGTCCGCGTTTATGTGAAGTTTACCGACAAATCAGGAAATACGACTACGAGAAAAACAAACGGATTTTATATTAAAAAATAATAGACAAATGAAAAAAGATGGTAGATAATAGGATAGAAAGAATGAATGTCGTCAGTGTAAGCTGACGGCATTTTAAATATGGAAGATTATAAAGGAGAAGTGATATGAGAAAAACAAAAGTAACAGTTCTGCTGCTTCTGATGGCACTTACCGTATCTTTGCTGGCCGGATGCGGCGGGAAGGAAGAAGAAAAAACAAAAGACGGATATGCAAAGAAATTGTACCTGTATAATTGGACAGAATATATCCCGCAGAGTGTGATGGATGGATTTGAGAAGGAATATGGCATCAAAGTTGTGGAATCCACATTTACGTCCAACGAAGAGATGCTTGCCAAGCTGACGGCCGGAGGGACCGGACAGTATGACATGACCATCGCCAGCAATTATGTGATCGATGCCATGAAAGAACAGGACCTGATCGAGCCGATCCAGATGGATCAGGTGAAAAATGTGAAGTATCTGGACAAAAGCACGCTGAACCAGCCATTTGACAAGAACAATGAATACACGATTCCATATATGACTTCATTTACAGTACTGTGTGGAAACAAAAAAAAATTAAAAGAGCTGGGTGTGGATATCAAAAGCTTTAATGATCTGACGAACCCGAAGTTGAAAAATAATATTGTGCTTGTGGATGATATCCGTGAGATCGCCGCCATGGCACTGAAAGTCAAAGGATACAGCTCCAGTACCACAAAGGAAGATGAGATTATGAGCACACTGCCGTGGCTTAAGAAGCTGGCGAAAAATGTGAAGGTCTATGATGCTGATGCACCGAAAAGCGTAATGATCTCCAATGACGTGGCAGTCGGCCTCATGTACAGTATGGATGCGGCTATGGCCATTGAGGAGAATAAAGACCTGGACGTGATCTATACAAAAGAACCCGCGCAGAAATGTCTGGACAATTTTGTGATCATCAAGGGGGCAAAGCATGCCAAAGAGGCAAGGCTGTTTATCGATTATGTTTTACGGCCTGAAAACTACAAAAAAGTTCTGGATGAGTACTATGGTGTATGTATCAATAACGGCACAAAGAAGCTGCTGGATGACCACTATCTGAAAAATCCCGGTGCAAATGTCGATCAGAAAGAGTTAAAAAGGGCAGAATATATTGATGATGTAAAGGATTCGGCGAGCATCTATGACGATCTGTATACGAAATTAAAGACAGAGTAATATATGGGAGGAATGAGTATGAAAGCGATGAAACGTCTGGATATTATCATCCGTCCGGAAAAACTGGAGAAGTTAAAAGAGATACTGGAAAAGAAAGACTATTCGGGCATGACTGTATTCACGGCAATGGGATGCGGATACCAGGAAGGCTTTATCCCTGAATTTGAGGAAATGAATTTTGAGATCAATCTGCTGCCGAAGGTTGTCGTGATGGTTGTCGTGTGGGAAGAAGACGTGGAGGATCTGCTGGGGGCGATCCATGAGGAACTGGCCACCGGACAGGTGGGAGACGGAAGGGTCTTTATATCCCCGGTGGACGATGTGATGCGCATCCGCACCGGAGAACGGGGCGCTGAAACTTTGTAGAAGGGTGGTGGAAACTTCGTTGAAAAATATCATCGTACGCTTAAGAAACATAGAAAAAATTTACGGAGGAAAATCTGTCATTGATCATCTGAATCTTAATGTGGCCCGGGGTGAATTTTTGACGCTCCTCGGTCCGTCAGGCTGCGGAAAAACGACTACGCTTCGAATGATCGGAGGTTTTGAAGATACGGACGGCGGACAAATTTTTCTGGAAGATAAAGATGTGGCGGGCAAAGCGCCGAATCACCGGGATGTGAACACGGTGTTTCAGAGCTATGCGCTGTTTCCTCACATGAACGTTTTTGACAATGTGGCTTTTGGCCTTGTGGAAAAAAAGGTGCCGAAAGCGGAGATCAAAAAACGGGTTGATGAGATGATTGAATTGGTGCAGCTTCAGGGTATGGAAAAAAGAATGCCATCTCAGATGTCAGGGGGACAGAAACAGAGAGTCGCCATCGCCAGAGCGCTGGTGAACCGGCCAAAGGTGCTTCTTCTGGATGAGCCGCTGGGAGCTCTGGATCTAAAATTGAGAAAGCAGATGCAGTTTGAACTGAAAGAACTGCAGAAAAAGCTGAAGATCACGTTCATTTACGTGACCCACGATCAGGAAGAAGCACTGACCATGAGCGACCGGATCGCGGTTATGAATGAGGGAAGGATCGAACAGCTGGGGACTCCGGTCGAGATCTACAATCACCCTAAGACAAAATTTGTAGCTGATTTTATCGGGGAGTCCAATATTTTTGAAGCCTACATTGAGGAAAAGAAGGGAAACAGGATTTCTCTCGTGATGGAGTCCGGGAAAGTGGAACTTGACGCTCCGGATTTTGAATACGATGAGATGGTCTATGTATGTGTACGGCCGGAAAATATGAAAGCGTCCATGGAACCCAGGGATGGATTTACCCTGAGAGGGACTGTGATGGAACATATTTTTGTTGGTTCCACTATAAAGACCATCATAGAACTGCCCAGCAGCCAGCTGGTCAAGATGACAAATCCTCCGGAAGATGAAGTGATCCCGGTGGGTACCAACGTATACCTTCACTGGCTTCCCCAAAAAACTGTGGTCATGCACACGCGGGAAGACCGGGTCTATGAGATTATAGAGGGGGCCGGAAATGAAAAAGAAGAGCAATAAAATTCCGTTTCTGTCAACCGTATCGCCGGCCATCATCTGGCTTATTTTGTTCCTGGTGCTGCCTCTTCTGTATATCGTTGGTATCAGTTTCATGAAAAAAGGGCTTTATGGGGGCGTGATCCAGACCTTTGATCTGACAGCCTATAAGACGATGTTTCAGTCGAAGTATATGAAGATTCTTTTAGATTCGCTGTGGCTGTCACTGAAGACTACCGGGCTCTGCCTGCTGTTCGGCTATCCGTTTGCCTATATTATTTCAAATACAAAGAAAAAATGGAAACCGTTTTGTGTCCTGCTGATCATGCTGCCCTTCTGGATCAATTCTCTGATCCGTACTTACGGATGGAACAGTATCCTGCGCGAGCAGGGGATATTAAATACACTCCTGATGCAGCTGGGGATCATAAACCAGCCGCTTCAGATGCTCTACACAGACGGGGCAGTCCTGCTGGGTATGGTGTATGCGCTGATCCCGTTTACAGTGCTGCCGCTGTATTCTTCCATTGAAAAGCTTGATCATTCCCTTTTGGAGGCGGCCAGCGATCTGGGGGCATCCAAGGTACATGTGTTCCGAAAAGTCATACTTCCTCTCACGATGCCCGGGATTTTTGCGGCATCGGTTCAGACCTTCATTCCGTCTTTGGGGTACTTCTTTATCACGGATATGATGGGAGGGGCCACCACGATGAACATTGGAAATGTGATCAAGAACCAATTCCTGACTGCGAGAAACTGGCCTCTCGGAGCGGCGCTTGCGATTGCACTCATCGCAGTGACGATCGTTATCATGAAGCTGTATACACGGGTCGGAAGTATAGAAGATATGGTATAGGAGGAATGAGCAATGAAAAAGAAAAAGATTGGATTCCGCCCTTTGGCACTGTGCTATGCATGTCTTTTCTATCTGTTTTTATATTTGCCGATCGCGGTGGTCGTTGCATTTTCCTTTAACACATCCCAGCTCAATGTGACCTTTCAGGGCTTTACATTTGAGTGGTATGGAAGGATGTTTGAAAATGTCCAGCTGATGCAGTCGTTTTTCAACACTCTGATCGTAGCGGCCGTCAGCACCCTGCTCTCCGTGATTCTTGGGACACTGTGTGCCGTGGGCATGTACCGGTTTAAATTCAGAGGACGGGAAACTGTCAGCAATCTGCTGTATATTCCTATTGTGATCCCGGAGATCGTGCTCGGTATTGCGGTGCTGGCATTTTTTACGATGGTGAAAATACAGATGAGTATGGCTACCCTGATCATTTCTCATGTGACATTTTCCATGCCTTTTGTAGTCATCACAGTGCGGTCAAGGCTTGCGGGCTTCGACCCTTCCGTGGAGGAGGCGGCAAGAGACCTCGGGGCAAATGACTGGAGAATTTTTCGCAGGGTTACGCTGCCGATGATCCTGCCGGGGGTTTTATCCGGAGCCATGCTGGCGCTTACGATGTCCCTGGATGACGTAGTAGTCAGCTTTTTCACAACCGGACCGGACAGCATGACACTTCCGATCAAGATCCTCGGAATGGTGAGAAAAGGAGTGTCGCCGGACGTAAATGCACTCTCGACGCTGATGATCCTTGGAACGGTCCTCATTATGCTGGCCGCAACATTTTTTGAGATGAGAATGGAAAAGAAAGAAGAAGCTTGACACGGAGCTTTATATGACGTACTATTTTGTTGAGAACAATTATCAAAATGGAGCGAAAGATGAGATTAACAGAGACAAATCCAGGTAATCAGTATCTGGTGGAAGAAATCCAGCTGGAACTTGCAACGAAACGCCGTCTTGAATCTCTCGGCATGACGGAAGGTTCTAAAATTAACGTGATGCGGAAGAAGCGCAACGGGGCTGTGATCATTAAGATCAGAGGGACCCGATTTGCTCTCGGAAGAGAGATTGTTATGGGGATCAAGGTCAGGGACCGTGCAGGAAAGAGGGATTTATCATGAGTGCAGAGGAATTGCAGGTCGGATTCGTGGGAAATCCGAACTGCGGAAAGACTACGTTATTTAACGCCTATACCGGGGCCAAGCTTAAAGTGGCAAACTGGCCTGGTGTCACGGTGGAAAAGAAAGAAGGGGCTTTAAAATACCACAATCACATGTACAGGCTGGTGGATCTCCCCGGCATTTACAGCCTGACATCCTATACGATGGAAGAAAAGCTTTCCAGGGAATATATTCTTCAGGATGATGTGGATGTCATCGTTGATGTGGCAGATGCATCTGCGCTGGAACGCAATCTTTATTTGACTTTATGCCTGATTGAGCTTGGAAAGCCTGTGATTCTGGCTTTAAATATGATGGATATTGTCAAGGAGCGGGGAATGGAGCTGGACCTTCACCGTCTGCCGGAGGTGCTGGGGATTCCGGTGGTGCCGGTTTCAGCCCGGAAAAAGACCGGACTGGAAGTGCTCATGCATGCGGTAGCTCATCACAAGGTGGAGGGAAATGACCGCCAGGTCTTTGACTATCCGGACAGGATCGAGGAAAAGATTACACAGATCAGGCTGCGGCTGAAGGAGAAATATCCGGATATGCCCAACAGCCGGTGGTATGCCATAAAACTTCTCGAACAGGACGAGGAAGTTACACAAAAGTACGGAACTCTCGTGAAAGGGATCGTGGACAGGTCCTACGAGAATGATATTATCAATGAAAAATATCACTTTATCGAACGGGTTATGGCTGAAGTTCTGGTCAACAAAGAAAAGAAGGAAGCGTTTACCGATAAGATCGACAATGTCCTGACGCATCCGGTCCTGGGAATTCCTATCTTTCTTGGCATTATGGCCGTGGTATTTTTCCTGACATTTACGGTCGGAGATTTCTTAAAAGGATATGTCGAGATGATGATCGACTATGTCAGCGGGTACATAATAGGCGGACTTGAAAGTCTGGGAGCGGGAGCGTGGGTGATCTCCCTCATGAAGGACGGAGTATTTGCCGGAGTGGGAGGTGTACTTTCTTTTGTACCGAATATCTTTATTCTGTTTTTGAGTCTGGGACTTCTGGAGGACAGCGGATATATGTCCAGAGTCGCATTTGTCATGGACAGCGTCATGGACAGACTGGGTCTCTCCGGAAGGGCGTTTATCCCGATGCTTCTGGGATTCGGATGCAGTGTGCCGGCAGTCATGGCATCAAGGGCTCTGGAAGATGAAAGGGACCGGAAGAGGACGATTATGCTGATCCCGTTTATGTCATGCAGCGCAAAGCTTCCTATTTACCTTGTGTTTTCCCAGCTGTTTTTTGGAAAAGCCGCCATGTTAGTGGCTTATTCCATGTATATCCTGGGGCTGGTTCTGGGGATTTTTGTGGCGTTTGTCCACAGTAAGATGCTCAAAGGCAGTGTAAAACAGCCGCTTCTGATCGAACTGCCGGAATATAAGACGCCAAATAAGCGGACGATTGCCATCTATGTGTGGAGCAAGCTGAAAGATTTCCTCTCAAAGGCGGGAACGACGATCTGTGCCGCATCCATCGTCATGTGGGTGCTGCTCAATCTGAATCATACAGGGCTGGTCAGCGACATGAGTCAGAGTTTTGGTGCTTCTTTCGGAAAATTTTTAGTGCCTCTGCTGGCCCCGGCAGGTCTTGGACTCTGGCAGATCGCAGTCATGCTGATTTCAGGGCTGGCCGCCAAGGAAGTGGTGGCATCAAGCTTTATGGTCCTGTTTCAGGTATCATCGTCTTCGGACGCAAACATTGTGCACATGCTGTCCGGAATGGGCTTCACTTCGCTGAATGCTTACTGCCTGCTGGTGTTCTGCCTTCTGTATACACCTTGTCTTGCAACCGTCATGACCATAAGAAAAGAGACAGGGTCCACCCGGTGGACGCTGGGGCTGGTCGCTTTCCAGATGGTCTTTGCGTGGGCCGTGGCTGTAATTATCTACCAGGTGGGAAGTTTTCTTATTCCATAGGAAAGTTCTGCGACCTTCTCTGTGAAATAAAAACGCTCCGCGGGTTGTGCACAGATGCGTAAGAATATCCTTTTCAATGGCTTGGAATTGTATTAAAATAAATACAAATAAGGAAGCCAGCTATGATTGGAGGCATACAACAATGATCCCCTGGTGGAGAAGGAGATCTCCGCGGTACTTTTAAACAGCATTTACGGGGAGTGGAATGGCTGAAAGAAAACAGCAGGGAGTTCACCGATCCTGTACTGATCCTTCACGGGGCCAACGACGGACTGGTCAGCGAAAAAGACTACAGAGAGTTTTTTGGAGATATCGCTCTGAGGACAAGACATTAAAGATATATGCAAAACTTTTTCATGAAATCTACAATGAAGTGGAGAAAGAAGAAGTCATCGACGACACGCTGCTGTGGATTGAAAAACATTTATAATTAATAAGATGAAAAAGATCTTTTGTTTAATGCAAAGGGTCTTTTTTTATTAATGATCTGAGCAGTTTTTTCGTTGAAAACATATGTTTGGATGTGCTATAATCTCAACAGTGAGTAAAAGGAGAGATGAGAATGAATTCCAGGGTGATTTTTCATATTGATGTCAATTCTGCCTATCTCAGCTGGGAGGCGGTCTATGGGATTTCTGTACGGAAAGATGAGGTGGATCTGAGGGAAGTACCGTCCATCATTGGCGGAGATGAGTCTAAGCGCCGCGGGATCGTACTGGCGGCCTCCATACCCGCCAAGAAAAAGGGAATACGCACAGCGGAGACTGTCCGTGAAGCATTGAACAAATGTCCGGATCTTATTATTCGTCCTCCCTGTCACGGGCTATATGAAAAGTTCTCCGAAGCTTTTTTAAAAGAGGCGCTGGAGTTTTCACCGGTTCTTGAGAAATTCAGTATCGATGAGGTGTTTTTGGATATGACCGAGACGGCGGGGCAGTACGAGAGTCCTTATGAGGCGGCCTGTCTGCTGAAAGACCGTATTTATGAAAAGCTTGGTTTTACGGTCAATATCGGCGTGGCGCCGAATAAACTGCTGGCCAAGATGGCATCCGATTTTGAGAAGCCAAATAAAGTGCATACCTTGTTTCAGGAAGAAATACCGGCAAAAATGTGGCCCCTGCCTGTGGAGAATTTGTTTTCTGTCGGTCCTGCCACAAAAAAGAAGCTTCACAACCTGGGCATTCGGACCATTGGTGAACTGGCACATATGAATCCGGAACTGTTGAGGTCCCATATAGGAAATAAGCACGGCATGCTGATCTATGAATATGCCAACGGCATTGACAGGGCTCCCGTTGAAGCCGGACAGGCGGACAGCAAGGGGTACGGCAACAGTGTTACTTTACCCTCAGATGTTGATTCTTTAGAGGAGTCGGATGTGGTTTTATTATCTTTGGCAGAGTCTGTTGCCTCCAGGCTCAGGGCGGACCGCGTTAAGACTTCATGCATCACGGTGGAGATCAAAGACTGTCATTTCCGACGGAGTTCCCATCAGAGAAAACTTTCTGTGCCCACGGATATCACTGATGAGATTGTCCAGGCGGCAAAGAAACTGTACAGAGAATGCTTTCGGGGTGTTTCTGTTCGTCTGATCGGGCTGCGGGCTACAGACATATCAAGTGTAGAATTCTCACAGATGGATCTCTTCGGTGATCAGAAAAAAGAGAAACTCCGCAGACTGGATCAGTCCATCGATGCCATCAGGAACAGGTATGGAAGAGACGCGGTGCAGCGGGCCACGTTTCTTGGCGGAAAAACAGATTAATTTATATTAAGATGGTTTTTCAGAGAAAGACAGCTGTCTGACGATAAAAGACAGCTGATTTAGAAGAAATTTCACAAAATTATTACAAAAGTATTAAAAATAATACTTGCTTCTTAGAACAAACCTTGATATACTTCGAATTGTGGGGAAAAATGCGCAAAGAATCGGAGGGAAACAGGGAATGAAGATTCTGAACTTGAAACGCATCGTATGTACACTGATGTGCTGCGTTATGTTGGGCATGCTATTTCAGGTGACAAATGTACCGGCGGCAGAGGGAGACAAAAAAGAACTTAATGTAGTTTATTATAATCAGGCGGATTATCCCGGTAAGAAAATCGGGAAGAGCACGATCAAGGCTGCAGGCTGCGGGCCGACCTGCATTGCAGTCTGTTACAGTTCACTGACGGGGAAGAAAGTCAGTGTGCCGAAGATGTGCAAAATAGCCTATAAAAAGGGCTGGTATATCAACGGACAGGGATGTGTCCATCAGGTGATTCCGGGGCTTGCAAAAGAATACGGACTGGACTGCAAAGGTCTGGGCACCGACTATCATGCTATAAAAAAGGCTTTGAAAAACGGACATCCGGTGGTTGCTCTGGTAGGCCCCGGAGATTTCACAAAAAACGGACATTTTATCGTTTTGACCAGGATGGTCGGAAAAGATAAGGTGAGGGTTGCCGATGTGGGCAGCCGTGCCAATACAGCCGAGACATGGTCGTTAAAGAAGGTCGTAAGCCAGGGGAAAGAAGGCGCGGATGCCGGTGGTCCTTTCTGGGAGATCAGCTATACAGAACCGGAAAAGCAAGTACAGGAAAAAGGAATTGACCACGGTCTGCTGAAGATAGGGAATAAAATCGATCTGAAAAAACATATAGAAAATTAGAAGTATAAAAGCAGATGCTGTTAAGAACTACGGCATCTGCTTTTTTTCTGGAACAGACAAGGTAAAGGTGATAAGATATATCTACAGGGCATACTGTATTCTACGAGTTTTTCTCCATTATCTCCAGTCGGCTCTGGAAAGGCCTCCTTCTGACAATGGAGAAAAACTATCGCAGGTGGCAACTTTGATTTCTAAGCAGCCTGCTCCAGGAGATAATATGTCCATTTTCTACACGATTGGAGTGAGGCATTCTAAGAGCCGAACGGAAATCGTGTGGAAAATGTCATACTATTTAATGTAACTTTCACATAAGATGACAAGAAAAGGAGGACATAATATGTGGTGGACGAGAGCTGAATTAAAAGAGAGGGCAAAAGAATCAATCAGGAGAAACTACTGGATTATGGTGGTGGTAGCGCTGATCGCAGGTATTATCAATGGACAAATTGGGGGAAATGTATCTTACAACAGTTTAAAAACCGAACTGAGGGATTCCGGATGGAATGGGGAAAACATGGATTTCTTTACGAGCACTCAATTTCTGATGATTGTGTCGGCAGCGATTGGAATTCTTATGATTCTTTTTATAGGATTTACGCTGCTTAAAATCTTTCTGGGCAATCCTCTTCTGGTAGGATGCAGCCGTTTCTTTTTGGAAAACAGTGACAGAAAGGCTAGATTTGGGTTGATAGGAACTGTTTTTCAGAGTGGAAACTATCTGAATGTTGTGCTGACAATGTTTCTGAGAAAGTTGTTTACAGCGCTGTGGAGTCTACTGCTGCTGATACCGGGACTTGTAAAGTCTTATTCCTATTCAATGATTCCGTATATACTGGCGGAAAATCCTTCGATTTCAAGGAGAAGAGCTTTTGAGATAAGCAGAAAGATGATGGACGGACAGAAGCTGAACGCTTTCTTTTTGGATTTATCTTTTATCGGATGGTGGATTCTCTCTAGTATTACCTGCGGGGTTTTGGATGTGTTTTATGTGATGCCTTACCGGCAGGCAACATGGGCAGAGTTTTATAAAGTTAATCGCCAACAGGCGCTTCAGAACGAGACTGCTACACCGGAAGAATTGCAGGGCTTTCCATTTTATTAATATTTCACGAAAGATAAAACAAAAAAAGTGAGAAAAACATGTCGATTTAGAGAATATAAATAGTTTTTATAATAGTTTATAAAATTTATTGTTAAAAACGTATAAAAATAATTAACAAATAATTTGTTTTGTGGTACAATTAATCCAACGACATACACTGTTACAACATACTATTTTAGGAGGTATAGACATGTCAACAAAATGGGTTTATCAATTTAACGAGGGCAATGCAGAAATGAGAAACCTCTTGGGCGGCAAAGGAGCAAACCTGGCAGAGATGACAGGACTTGGTCTTCCAATTCCTCAGGGGTTCACGGTAACGACAGAAGCATGTACCAATTACTATGACTGCGGCGAAAACATCAGTGATGAGGTACAGGGACAGATTTTCGATGCGATGAAAGCATTGGAAAATATTCAGGGGAAGGAGTTCGGAGACTTAGAAGACCCGCTGTTGGTTTCTGTACGTTCCGGGGCCAGAGTATCTATGCCTGGTATGATGGACACGATTTTGAACCTAGGTCTGAATGACGTAGCTGTGGAAGGATTTGCAAAGAAGACCGGCAACCCACGGTTTGCTTATGATTCTTACCGCAGATTTATCCAGATGTTCGCAGATGTTGTAAAAGAAGTGGACAAAGCTAAATTTGAAGCGGTCCTTGACGAGATGAAGGAAGCCAAGGGAGCGAAGTTTGATACAGATTTAACGGCAGATGACCTGAAAGAAGTCATCGTGCGATACAAAGAGATTTATAAGAGCGAGTTAGGGGAAGATTTCCCGCAGGAGCCGAAAGAACAGTTGTTGGAAGCGATCAAGGCTGTGTTCCGTTCGTGGGATAATCCTCGTGCTATCTATTACAGAAGAATGAACGACATCCCTGGAGACTGGGGTACTGCAGTAAACGTGCAGACCATGGTATTCGGAAATATGGGAGATACATCAGGAACCGGTGTAGCATTTACAAGAAATCCATCCACCGGTGAAAAACAGATCTATGGAGAATACCTCATCAATGCACAGGGAGAGGACGTGGTAGCAGGTGTGCGTACTCCGCAGCCGATCACCAGACTGAAAGAAGACCTTCCGGACTGCTATGAACAATTCATGCAGATTGCCAAAACTCTGGAAGACCATTACCGCGATATGCAGGATATGGAGTTTACCATTCAGGAAGGCAAACTTTACTTCTTACAGACCAGAAATGGAAAGAGAACTGCACCGGCAGCACTCCGTATTGCCTGTGAGCTCGTAGATGAAGGCATGATCACAAAAGAGGAAGCCGTTTCAAGGATTGAGGCAAAAGCATTGGATCAGCTCTTACATCCGCGCTTTGACCCGGAAGCCATCAAAGCTGCTGTCCCAATCGGGGAAGCACTCCCGGCATCACCAGGAGCTGCAACCGGTAAGGTTTACTTTACTGCTGAGACTGCAAAACTTCATCATGAAGCGGGAGAGAAAGTTATCCTTGTCCGCTTAGAGACATCACCGGAAGATATCGAAGGTATGCATGCGGCTGAAGGCATCCTGACAGCCCGCGGAGGCATGACATCCCATGCGGCCGTTGTTGCCCGCGGTATGGGTACAGCCTGTGTAGCAGGATGCGGTGATATTCAGTTAGACGAAGAAAAAGGACTGTTCACCCTGGGCGGAAAGACTGTCCGTGAGGGAGATTATATTTCCATCGACGGATCTACCGGTAAAGTTTACTATGGAGAGATCCGCACGATACCTGCAACCATCAGCGGAAACTTTGACCGCATTATGACATGGGCAGATGAGATCCGTACATTAAAGGTACGCACCAACGCCGACACACCGGCAGATGCACTGAACGCAGTTAAGTTCGGGGCAGAGGGAATCGGACTTTGTCGTACAGAGCATATGTTCTTTGACGCAGAGAGAATTCCGAAGATCCGCCGTATGATCTTATCAAGGACCAAAGAGGCGAGAGAGATCGCTCTGAATCAGCTGATTCCATATCAGAAGAAAGACTTCAAAGAACTGTACGAGGTTATGGAAGGAAAACCGGTTACTATCCGTTTCTTAGATCCGCCTCTGCATGAGTTCCTGCCAACCACACTGGAAGAGATTTCAGCACTGGCTAAAGACATGAATGTGACAGTAGAAGAGATCAATATGACACGTGCATCTTTGCATGAGTTTAATCCTATGATGGGACACCGCGGATGCCGTCTGGCTGTCACCTATCCGGAAATCGCCAAGATGCAGACAAGAGCCGTTATGGAAGCTGCTATCGAAGTAAAACAGGAAAAAGGATTCGACATTGTTCCTGAGATCATGATTCCTCTGGTAGGAGAGAAGAAAGAGCTCCAGTTTGTCAAGAATGTTGTTGTAGAAACAGCAGAGAAGGTAAAAGCTTATTATGAGTCAGATATCAATTATCACATTGGTACAATGATTGAAATACCTCGTGCTGCTCTTCTGGCCAATGAAATCGCAGAAGAAGCAGAGTTCTTCTCTTTCGGTACCAATGACCTGACACAGATGACCTTCGGATTCTCACGTGATGACGCAGGTAAGTTCCTGGAAGCTTACTACGACAACAAGATCTACGAGTCAGATCCGTTTGCGAAACTGGATCAGGACGGAGTCGGACAGCTGATCGCCATGGCAGCTGAAAAGGGCAGATCAACCCGTCCGGATATCAAACTTGGTATCTGCGGAGAGCACGGAGGAGATCCTGCATCCGTTGAGTTCTGTCATAAAGTTGGATTAAACTATGTATCATGCAGCCCATACCGTGTGCCGATCGCAAGACTTGCAGCAGCACAGGCGGCGCTGAACGATAAATAGAACTGAATCATCAGATAAAAATAAAAATTCCTTGAGCAAACGCTCAAGGAATTTTTTTTCGTGTCCATTGAGGACGGTCTGGATGAAGAGGACTGGGAAGGCTGGAAACATATGACCAGAGAGCTTGGAGACAAGATTCAGCTGGCAGGAGACGATCTGTTTGTAACAAATACGGAGCGTCTTAAAAAAGGTACGAAAGAAAAATGCGGAAATTCTATCCTGATTAAGCTAAACCAGATCGGGACAATATCCGAGACGCTGGAGGCTGTTAAAGTGGCACACAAGGCAGGATATACCGCTGTAGTATCCCACCGCTCGGGTGAGACGGAAGACACGACCATAGCTGACCTTGCCGTAGCATTAAATACCGGACAGATTAAAACCGGTGCGCCAAGCAGAAGTGAAAGGGTGGCAATTTTAAATGAAGAGTATCATGGAAAGCAGAAAGAACATGTCTTTTAAGGTGATTTCTTTCTGCTTTTTTGTGCATAAAACCTTGTTTTTTCGGAAAGTTTAAGCAGTAAGAACAGAACCTGGAATAAAGCAAACAAAATTAAGGAGGACAATAAAATGTCATTAATAGGTCAGGAAGTAACAGATTTTAAAGTACAGTCTTATCAGGGAAACGAATTTAAAGAGGTATCAAAGGAAGATATCCTTGGAAAATGGTCCGTGTTCTTTTTCTATCCGGCAGATTTTACATTTGTATGCCCAACTGAATTGGAAGACTTGGCGAATAAATATGAAGACTTTAAAAAAGCGGGATGTGAGATCTATTCTGTGTCATGTGATACACATTTTGTGCACAAGGCATGGCATGATGTGTCTAAGACAATTCAGAAGATCCAGTATCCGATGCTGGCAGACCCGACCGGAGTGCTCGCAAGAGATTTTGATGTGATGATCGAAGAAAGCGGACTGGCAGAGAGGGGAAGCTTCATTGTGAATCCGGAAGGCAAGATCGTGGCTTATGAAGTCATTGCCGGTAATGTCGGAAGGAATGCGGAAGAGCTTTTTAGAAGAGTACAGGCATCCCAGTTCGTAGCAGAACACGGAGATGAGGTTTGTCCTGCAAAATGGCAGCCGGGAGCAGAAACTTTAAAACCGAGTCTTGATCTGGTAGGTTTGATCTAAGCACAGATGTAAATGGAAGGTGATACTTTGAACGGAATTGATATGAGTAAACTCTATGACGGCATCATTATAGGCGGAGGCCCGGCAGGGCTTTCCGCCGCCATTTATCTCGCAAGGGCAAAATATCGTGTGCTGGTCATAGAAAAAGAAAAGATGGGCGGTCAGATCACAATCACGTCGGAGGTCGTCAATTATCCGGGGGTTCCTGAAACTGACGGTAGAAGGCTCACAGAAAATATGAGACAGCAGGCCGAGTTTTTTGGTGCGGAATTTATGATGGCAGATGTAAAGGAGCTGAATCCGGATGGAGACGTCAAAAAGGTTGTCACAGACAAGGGGAGCTTTGAGACCCTGGGGATTGTGCTGGCCACCGGTGCCAGTCCCAGAAAGATCGGGTTTGAGGGAGAAATCAAATACCAGGGACGGGGTGTTGCTTACTGCGCCACATGCGACGGAGAATTTTTTACGGGGCTGGATGTGTTTGTCTTAGGCGGAGGCTTTGCCGCGGCGGAAGAGTCTGTATTCCTTACAAAGTACGCAAAAAAAGTCACGGTCATCGTCAGGGAAGAGGACTTTACCTGTGCGGCAGCCGTAGCAGAACAGGTCAAAAACCATCCTGGGATCGAAGTACACTATCAGACCGAGATCGTAGAGGCAGGAGGCGAAAGCACCCTTCAGTATGCCGTGTTCCGAAACAATGAGACCGGGGAAACATGGAGATACGAGCCGCCGACAGGAAAAAGTTTTGGTATCTTTGTCTTTGCCGGATATGCACCGGCTACGGGGCTTTTTAAAGAATTTCTGGAACTGAATGAGGACGGTTATCTGGTGACGGATATGAACCAGAAAACAAGCAAAGACGGTATTTATGGCGCCGGGGATATCTGTGTGAAAAACTTGAGGCAGGTAGTGACTGCCGTCTCTGACGGGGCAGTGGCCGCCACCTCACTGGAAAAATATTTATCCGGAATGTACGAAAAACTGCAGCTTCCCGAGCGTGAGATATCCACACCGGAAAGAAGGAAGCCGACGGATGTGCCGAAGCAGGAATCTGCGGAAACTGGCGGATTTCTGACAGAAGAAATGAAACAGCAGCTGGTGCCGGTATTTGAGAGGCTTGAGAAAGACGTAGTGCTGAAATTTTACACGGATGACAGTCCAATTTCACGGGAAGTGGAAGAGTTTGCCGGAGAGATGAAAGACCTGTCGCCTCATATCCGATGTGAAGTGAATCCGGAAGGAGCAGAGAAGATCGAACTTCCTGCAATCTGTATCTGCAGTGGCGACGGAACGTATCTGGGCACTGCATTCCACGGAGTTCCCGGAGGACATGAATTCAATTCTTTCATTATAGCGATTTATAATGCCGCCGGTCCCGGACAGGCCATCGATGAGGGACTGCTGGACCGTATTCGGAACATCCGCAGAGAGATCAGGATTCAGACTGTCATATCTCTCTCCTGTACGATGTGCCCGGAACTGGTAATGGCCGTACAGAGGATTGCACTGGAAAATCCTAATGTCGAGGCAGATATTTATGACATGGCATATTTCCCTTATTTGAAAGACAAGTATCAGATCATGAGCGTGCCGTGCATGATCGTGAATGAAAAAGATGTGTATTTCGGAAAGAAAAGTGTGGAAGAGATCCTTGGATTCCTGGAGAATTAAGGAAAATACAAAGAGAAGGCAAAATGTACAAAAAAATAGAGATGCCAAGTTGTATTGGCATCTCTGTTATTTTACGTGTTTTTTTATGGCTTCAAAGCTCTCTTTGCTGATGACATGCTCGATCCGGCATGCATCTTCTGCCGCGGTATCTTTGTTAACTCCCAGCGCGGTAAGCCAGGATGAGAGAAGCTTGTGCCGCTCATAAATCATCTCCGCAATCTCTTTTCCGGAGTCTGTGAGATAAATGTATCCTTCCGGCGAAACGGTAATATGTCCGTTCAGGCGGAGCTTTTTCATGGCTACGCTGACACTGGATTTTTTAAACCCTAACTCTGTTGCTACATCCACAGACCGGACAACAGGGCGGGACTCGCTCAAGACTAAGATTGTTTCTAAATAATTTTCAGCAGATTCATTTAAACTCATGAATTTACCTCATTTCTAATAATATATAATTTTTATGTAAAGCATTACAAAGTATATCATATCTCATAATATACTTCAAATATTTGGCTTATTGATAAAAAGAATCAACAAGAGATATTGACTGATAACATATGTTAGAATATACTAATTACTGAAAGAAAATGATAATCAAAACCAATTAAGAAAGAAGGAGTCATGATGCCTTTAACAATGGTAAGAGAAGGGAAGGAAAATATCATCTGTAAAGTCGGCGGCAGGGGAGAAACGAAAAGATTTCTTGAAAACCTTGGATTTACTGTTGGCGGGATGGTTACTGTCGTATCTGTCATCGGTGGAAATGTCATTGTGAATGTCAAAGATTCCAGAGTGGCGATTGGCAAAGATATGGCAAATAAGATTATGGTGAACTAAAAAGGAGAGAAAATGAAGACATTAAAAGAAGTTGCCTGCGGCGAGACTGTAAAAGTTAAGAAATTGAATGGAGAAGGCCCTGTAAAACGCCGTATTATGGATATGGGAATCACAAAAGGAGTGGATGTTTTTGTAAGAAAGGTAGCCCCTTTGGGCGATCCGGTGGAAATCACGGTGCGGGGATATGAACTGTCTGTGAGAAAAGCGGATTCGGAAATGATTTTGGTGGAATAGCTTTTTCTTTTTTTGTATAGGAGTTAGTTAAAACTAATATAAATAAGCATGAACAAACAAGAGTGTATGGAAAGAAAAGAGGTAAATGCAGAATGTCAATTAAAATTGCTTTAGCTGGAAACCCTAACAGTGGTAAAACGACGCTGTTTAATGCTTTGACGGGTTCCAATCAATTTGTGGGCAACTGGCCCGGTGTTACGGTGGAAAAGAAGGAAGGGAAGCTAAAAGGCTACAAAGATGTAACGATTATGGACCTTCCGGGTATCTATTCCCTTTCCCCGTATACATTGGAAGAGGTTGTTGCCAGAAACTTTCTGATCGGGGAACGGCCGGATGCTATCTTGAATATCGTAGACGGTACCAATATCGAGAGGAACCTTTATTTGTCCACACAGCTGATGGAGCTTGGTATTCCGGTCATTATGGCAGTCAACATGATGGACGTCCTGGAGAAGAGCGGAGACCAGATACATATCAAGCAGCTGGGTGAGAAGCTGGGATGTGAAGTAGTAGAGATTTCTGCACTGAAAGGGACAGGAATCAAAAAAGCGGCTGAGAAAGCAGCAGCACTTGCAAATAACAGAAAAGCAGCTCCTCCGATACATACGTTTGATCCTCAGGTAGAAGAAGTTCTGAATTCCGTAGAATCAAAGCTGGGCAGTGAGATCCCGGCAGAACAGAAGCGCTTCTTTGCCATCAAGATGCTGGAGAAAGATGATAAGATTCAGGAACAGATGAAACTGGTTCCGGATGTTTCTGATGACATCAAGAAGATTGAAGAGGTAATGGATGATGATACAGAAAGCATTATCACCAATGAACGTTATACTTATATTTCTTCCATCATTGAACAGTGTTTTACGAGAAACCGAAAAGAAACGATGACGACGTCTGACAAGATCGACCGTATTGTCACAAACAGATTTCTTGCACTTCCGATCTTTGCAGCGGTTATGTTTGTTGTCTATTATGTTTCCGTCAGCACCATAGGAACATGGGCGACAAATTGGGTAAACGACGGAGTGTTCGGCGACGGATGGAGCCTTTTTGGACTCAGTGTGCCGGGTATTCCTTCCGTGATCGAAGCCGGACTGAACGCAGCCCGATGTGCCGGATGGCTGCAGGGACTGATCCTTGACGGTATGGTTGCCGGTGTAGGTGCGGTATTAGGGTTCGTGCCGCAGATGCTGGTGCTGTTTATTTTCCTTGCGTTTTTGGAGTCCTGTGGATATATGGCAAGAGTAGCGTTTATCATGGACCGTATTTTCCGCAAGTTTGGACTTTCCGGAAAATCCTTCATACCGATGTTAATCGGAAGCGGATGCGGAGTGCCGGGTATCATGGCATCCCGTACTATTGAAAATGACCGGGACCGTAAAATGACGATCATGACAACCACATTCATTCCGTGCGGCGCAAAGCTGCCGATTATCGCACTGATCGCCGGGGCACTGTTCCACGGTGCATGGTGGGTGGCCCCGAGTGCTTATTTTGTGGGTATCGCAGCCATTATCTGCTCTGGAATTATTTTAAAGAAAACAAACATGTTCGCAGGAGATCCGGCGCCGTTTGTCATGGAACTTCCTGCATATCATATGCCGACAGTGTCCAATGTGCTGAGAAGCATGTGGGAGCGCGGATGGTCCTTTATTAAGAAAGCCGGAACCATTATCCTGCTCTCCACCATTTTCGTATGGTTTACTACTTACTTTGGATGGGTTGACGGACAGTTCAGAATGCTCACTAAAATGGAACTTGATCACAGTATTCTTGCCGCGATCGGAAACGGCGTTGCATGGATCTTTGCTCCGCTTGGCTGGGGCAACTGGAAATCAGCTGTAGCTGCTATCACCGGATTGGTAGCAAAAGAAAATGTTGTAGGTACCTTTGGGATTCTGTTTGGTTTCGCAGAAGTGGCAGAAGACGGAGCTGAGATCTGGGGAACTCTTGCCGGAAGCATGACTGCGGCGGCAGCATATTCCTTCCTCGTATTTAACCTGCTGTGTGCACCATGCTTTGCAGCAATGGGAGCAATTAAAAGAGAGATGAATAACAAGAAATGGTTCTGGTTCGCCGTTGGATACCAGACAGCGCTTGCATATGTGGTCTCCCTTTGTGTTTACCAGATTGGAACATTGATCACCACAGGAACCTTTGGGATCGGTACAGCCGTTGCTTTCCTGCTGGTTATTGGATTTATCTATCTGCTGGTGAGGCCATACAGGGAAGGCAAGACGTTAAATGTTGATATAAAAGGAGTAACCGGTGTGAGATAATGCCGGAAACATGCGGGTCTGCACTCAATGTGCAGACCTGCATTATGAAGGAGGTTTATATGGGAACAATAGCAGTAGGTTTGGCCGTCCTTGGCATTGTCAGTTTGATAGTCAGAAGCATGGTAAAGGATAAGAAACAGGGGAAGTCGATCCAGTGCGGGAATGACTGCAAACATTGCGGTGGGCACTGCAGTCGTTGAGAAATGGAGAGTTGTTTCAGCACTACATTGAGGCTGGTTGATAAATATTAAGTTTCCCAACCACAAATATTTAAACAGTATCGCAGAACCTCAGAAATTGGTGGTTTGCAGGCGATTTGAAAGAAAAAACAGGAAATATGAAGTTGGTTGGGAAAAAACAAAGGGAACGTTGATTTTATCAGAAAAACTGGCTATAATGAAAAATAGGAATGGCTTAAAAGCGGGAGATAAACATCAACAAGAGTTGTATTGAAATCATCTTCTAAGCCGTACCGTGCGGCGTCAATCGTGATAAACATCAACAAGAGTTGTATTGAAATTCTATAAGTGTTCCATAGTGTTCTACATCAAAGCACGATAAACATCAACAAGAGTTGTATTGAAATAAACCAAAGAAAAATACCAAGGATGGGAAGAAAGGATAAACATCAACAAGAGTTGTATTGAAATTATGATCCCTTTCTGCCATGTTGGCATAAAACTACGATAAACATCAACAAGAGTTGTATTGAAATTGTGCTCTCACGCCGCTTTCGCCGCTGCGCTAATGATAAACATCAACAAGAGTTGTATTGAAATAGCAACCAACAACGCGGGTGCAGGAAAGAAAACAGGATAAACATCAACAAGAGTTGTATTGAAATGAATGTTCTTGTTTGTCTTCCGATCTTTTTCTCTTGATAAACATCAACAAGAGTTGTATTGAAATCACAGGTCCCATTGCTTGTTACAAGGGCCGTTGCTGATAAACATCAACAAGGGTTATATTGGAAGTAGGTGTGTTCTTTGATTTCTTCAGGTACTATACCGAGATAAATAAAAACAAACGTTGTATCGTTGTAACACATTCATTTTAGCCAGTAAACATATGCTCAGAAGACAGGAGTGATTTCCTATCTTCTATTTTTTTACCTTTTGTCTGTTCAGCTGCACCAGTCCACAAGCTGCCTTTTTTATGTTATGATAAGAGAGCAAAACACAAAGGAGGAACTATGAGATTTGGTTACGACATCCCGGATTCTTTTTGGAGCCTGTTCCGTTCTGTAAACCGGGAGCTTTACATAGAAGCGCTGTTGAAAATCAGCGAAGAATATGAATATAACAACTATTTTCTAAGCCGGGAGGTCTGCATTCAGGTCTTAAGCGACTGGAATGCGGACAAGCGCATCTGGCTTCAGAGGGAAGAGTTTGAATCTGAACTGGATGTACTGGAGACTCCCCCAAACCGGATACTAAACTGGCTGATCAGGACCGGATGGCTGAAAAAACTGGATGACTTTTCAACACTTACGTCCAATATTGTGATCCCTGATTACGCTGCAATTTTTCTCGAGACTTTTGAACAGCTCGTGAATCCGCAGATGAAAGATACGGAGATTTATATCCAAAATGTCTATGCAACATTGTTCTCATTTCAAAATGATAAACGGATCAATCTTGGGATGCTGAAAACAGCCCTGATCAATACGAAGAAATTGAACAAGGCGCTTCAGGATCTGCTCCACAACATGGACAAGTTTTTCGGCCGCCTGTTGAAACAGCAGTCTTACGGCGATGTCCTGGCGGAGCATTTGGAGGGATATGTGGAAGAAATCGTCAAGAAAAAGTACCATATGCTGAAGACCAACGATAACTTTTATCTCTACAAAATGGATATTAAAAAATGTCTTCAGGAAATGCGGGAAGACGCAGAGTGGATCGAGAGAGTCCGGGCAAAGGCAAGAGCAGAGGGCAGGGATGAAAAGGAAGATGTGCTTGATATTCTGGACGCCATCGAGAGAGGTTTTGACGACATCGAGCACCGAATCGCCAACATGGACAAAGAACATTCCAAATATGTGCGTGCCACAGTCACAAGACTTAATTATATGCTCAGCGGCGAGGCAGATATGAAGGGAATGGTGGTCAGTCTTTTAAAGCACCTGGAAATCGATGAAAAGAGGGAAGAACGGCTTTCTCAGGTGGCGGAAAAAATGAATCTGTTACGTCTGGAAGTCCTGTCGGAAAAATCTCTTTTCAGAAGAAAGAAAAGGAGAGATTTCATCAGCCGGTTAGAACCTGACGAAGATGTGCAGGAGCTTACCAGAGAAGAAGTATTGAGACTCAATAAGATTCATACACGTTATAGTAAAAAAGAGATCGAGGAGTTTCTGGAAAGCCATATGAAAGACGGCTCCATGGAAATGAGAGACGTCGACATCGGCGACGATGAGGCTTTTGAAAAGCTGATCCTGGCCTATGACTACTGTACCAGGAAAAACAGCCGGTATCAGGTGATCGATCGGGAATATAAGATGCTGGAAAATGGAAAATACCGTTATCCGGATCTGTTGTTTGTGAGGAGAAAGACATGATTGAATACTATGAACAGCTAAGTGATGAGGAGAGAGATGATGTAAAGCGTGTCATTCAGCTTTTGTTCCGGCAGACCTTTGTGCTGGAACGGAAATACGAAAAAAGGACCGGAAGATTTGCTTTCCAGAAGGATTACAGGATCTTAAACCAGCACCTGGAATTTTTAAGGGAGTATTTTTCGATTGCCGGACTGGAACTTCGGGATAACAGTCATATGGGAGTATTTTATATCCAGGGAGAGACTGTACTTGGAGAAAAGCTGCCCAGACTGGCTACCATTTACCTTTTGATTTTAAAGCTGATCTACGATGAGCAGATGGAAACTGCGTCTGCAAGCAGCTATGTGTATACGTCCCTGGGAGAAATCAATGAAAAAATCGGGGATTTTGGCTTGCTTAAAAATCTGTCCTCCGCGACAGAGATGAGGAAGACCATTTCTCTATTAAAAAAATACCAGATTATTGAGCCGATGGATGTGCTCCAAGATCTTAACGAGGAGAGTCGTATGGTGGTGTATCCGTGCATCAATGCGGTTCTTCTCGGGGCGGATGTACAGAAATTGATTGAAACATTTACGGAGGAGGACGAACGTGGAGAAGAAGACGGAGAACAAACAGGCATTCAAAGCACTATCGAAGATCTGTCTGAATAACTGGCATTATATTGAGCGGAAAGTGCTTTCTTTCAGTGAGGGGATCAATTTCTTTACCGGACATTCCGGCAGCGGAAAATCTACGGTCATCGACGCCCTTCAGATCGTTCTGTACGCCAACACGGACGGAAGGGGATTTTTCAACAAGGCGGCGGCTGATGACTCGGACCGGAGCCTGATCGAATATTTGAGAGGCATGATCTCAGTGGGAGACAATAATGAGGGCAAATATATTAGAAACGGAAACTTTTCCTCAACGATCGTTCTGGAACTCGAACAGATTGTCACCGGAACAAAGGAATGCGTCGGAGTCGTCTTTGATGTGGAGACTGCTACCAACGAGATTTCCAGGCTGTTTTTCTGGCATAAAGGAGGAATCCTTGAAAACCGCTATCGAAAAGAAGAACGTGCCATGGCTACAACAGAGGTGAGAGACTACATAAAGGAACATTTTCCAAGAGAAGAATTTTATTTTGGTTCCAGCAATGAGCGGTTTCGGAGACAGCTCTACGACATCTACCTGGGAGGACTGGATGCGGAGAAATTTCCGAGGCTTTTCAAACGAGCGATCCCGTTTAAGATGAACATTAAGCTGGAAGATTTTGTGAGGGAATACATCTGCATGGAACAGGATATCCAGATCGAAGATATGCAGGAAAGCGTGCTTCAATACGGCAGGATGCGCAAGAAGATCGAGGATACACTGAGGGAGATCGGCAGCTTAAAACAGATAGGAATCGGTTACGAACGTTTTTCCAAGGCAGAGCAGGAGGTTCGGGTCTGTCAGTACCGGATGGAAAAGCTCGTAATGCTCCAGCTGAAAGAACAGATCAGAGACTTGCACGAAAAAATAGAGAAGGCGGGGGAAGACAAGAAAATCCAGGAGGAGAACAGAAAGGAACTGTCCGCCCAGCTTGCGGATCTCGCGGAGGAGTATGACCGTCTGGTAAAGCAGATCGCAAACAGCGGCTATGAGAATTTAAAAACAGAACTGCAGGGTGTCAATGAACTTCTGGATCAGCTGCAAAAAAGCAAGGCCGCGTGGCAGCAGACGTCCGCAGGCCTGAGCCAATGGGCAGAACTGGAGGTAACACCGAACCAGACCATATGGGATATTGAAAGCTTTTCCAAGGGAAATATCAGTCTCGGGGAGCTGCGCAGGCTCCGGCACAGCTTAAAGGAGATCCGGGAAGAGGTGGAAAACGATCGGCAGGACGCGGCCTCAGAACTGAGAAGGATCAAGAAGAGGGAAAAGGAAATCGATGGGGAGCTGAAAGAACTGAAAAAAGGGAACAAGGCTTATCCCAGAGAGCTGGAAAATGCCCGGTATGAGCTGCAGACCCGGTTAAGCTCTCAATTCGGAACGGCAGTAAAGGTACACATTCTCTCAGATCTTCTGGACATGAAGTCAGAGACATGGCATAAGGCTGTGGAAGGGTATTTAGGATCGAATAAGCTGTCACTGGTGGTGGAGCCTGATTATGTCAAAGCGGCCATGGAGATCTACCGGGAAATGGATGAAAAGCAGTTTTTCAGGGCATCCATTCTGGACACGGAAAAGCTCCTAAAAGAAAAGATATCCGTCATGGATCACGCACTGGCAGAGGAATTGATTGCCAAGAAGCCGTATGTCAGAAGTTTCATGGACCTGCTTCTCGGAAGGGTGATCAAATGTCATACCATCGAAGAACTGAGAAATCAGAGGACCGGAGTGACCCCTGACTGTCTGCTCTACAAGAATTTTCAGTTAAAACGGCTGAATCCGGCAGATTATACGAAGCGTTCCTATATCGGTGAGAGTAGTGTGAAACAAAGGATCAGGGATCTGAAGGAAGAATTGAAACAGCTTTCAGCCAAAAAAGAACCATTTGCCAAGATGCTTGAAAAAGCAGAAGATATTTTGAGACTGGAAGCCCTGGGGCGTTCTGAGGAAGAATATATAGAACAGCAGGAAGCCTTAAAGAAAATAAAAGAAAAAACTGCGCTTAAAAAAGACCTGCAGGATAGAATGCTGAAGATGAAGGAAGACTCCATCGGTGAACTGGAAGAAAGACAGAGAGAGAATAAAAGGCTTCAGACACAGAAGCAGGAGCTGTTAAATGAAGTTTCAAGAGCCGTCTGGAACAGGGAAAAACAGATAGAGGACTGGCAGAAGCTCTATGTTTCCGCAAACAGTGAGCTGACTGAACAAGAGAGAAGTTTTCGTTACAGCGAAGAATTGGAAAAAGTTTTTGATGACTATATGCAGGGGCGGGTGTCGTCAAGTCTTGAAAGCCTTAAAAACGGGACATTTAGAATGATCAAACAGGCGGAGAACGGCAGGGAAGAAGCTTACAGGTCACTTGTGGAACTGCGCTCTGAATATTTGAGAGAGTATCCGAACCGGACCTTCTCGCCGGCCATAGAGGCGAATGAACCATATGAAGAACTGCTGCTGAAGCTTGAATGTGACCATCTTGCGGATTATCAGGAGAGGGCCAGAGAACAGGCGAGGTCAGCGGCAGAGCATTTTAAGGACGATTTTATTTCCAAGATCAGGTATGCCATATTGGAGGCATATCAGAGAAGAGACGAATTGAACCGGATTATCAGCCGGCTGGACTTCGGAAAAGATAAGTACCAGTTCCGCATCACGAAAAACAAAGGCCCTGATGGTGTTTACTATCCTATGTTTATGGATGAATCGCTTCAGATCGATCCGTCCACCCTGGATGCATCCATGGATCACCAGATGAATCTGTTTTCCATGGAACATGAAAACCGATACGGAGAGGTCATGAGTGATCTGATCGATATTTTCATACCGCCGGAGAACGCATCGCCGGAAGAGCTGGAAGAGGCCAAGAGGAACATGGAAAAATATGCGGATTACAGGACCTATCTTTCTTTTGATATGGAACAGATCGTGGAAGGGGAAGAAAAGCTGACCATCGGTCTCGGCAGGATGATCAAGAAAAATTCCGGAGGGGAAGGGCAGAATCCTCTCTACGTAGCCCTTCTTGCGAGCTTTGCCCAGGCCTACCGGATCAATCTGTCGCCAAAGCTAAGGAGAAGCCCTACGATCCGGCTGGTAGTCCTTGACGAGGCCTTTTCCAAGATGGATGCGGAAAAGGTAGCCAGCTGCATCGAATTGATCCGGGGACTCGGATTCCAGGCTATCATAAGTGCCACCAATGATAAGATACAGAATTATTTGGAAAACGTTGACAAGACCTTTGTCTATGCCAACCCAAATAAAAAAAGTATTTCCATACAGGAATTTGAAAAACGGGAATTTGATCATCTGATGGAGGAAGCAGAGGATGAAGAAGGAACTGCTTAAAATGATCATCGACAGGACCGAGAAGTCTGCATCAGACTGGAAGAAGGGAGCGGAAGGAAACCGTTCCTTTCTGGTCCACCAGGAACTTTATGATCAGATAGGAAAAACGGAGTTTATAAACGGAGCCAAAGAGCTTCAGCGTCAGGGACTGTTAAAAATTGAATGGGAAGCCATAGGGGTTGATATACGCAGAATCCGGTATTCCCTAAAGGATCTTGCAGTCATGTATGAAATGTCCGGTATCCGGCCGAAGTTTCAGAGGATTGAAGAAAATATGATGGCTGTTGAAAACCTTCTTCATTCGGTCAAAGGACTGTGGATAAAAGAATATTTAATTCGCTGCATGAAACGGTTGGAGCAGGGCAAGATCCCGCAGGAATTTTCAAAAAGGGATGCATTGTTCCGGTGCCTTAAAGTGATCGACGGGCTGAAAGAGCCGCTGTATAAAAGGGTCTTCAGCAAATACTGTCTGGGGGATTCCAAGCTGTTTGAGAATAGTCTGGAGAGCATTGTGCTTTCCATAGCCAGAAAATATCATGAGGATATAGAAGAGGGAATGAACAATACGCAGATTCTTTCACAGCTTTTGATCGAAGAATATTCTCAGGAGCTGGCCGTAAAGGGGCCTCTGCGGATATCAGTGAACGGACAGGAAATAAATCTCGGGCAGTTTTGCTACGGCGCGGTCTTAAATTCACAGATGCTGGTCCATGCGAAGCCGCTGGCAGGTCAAAATATAAAAAGAATCCTGACAATAGAAAACAAGGCAAACTATATGGCGACGCCCTATGACGAAGAAGCCGTCATCATTTACAGCCATGGGTTCTTCACCCCAAAAGAACGGGAATTTCTCATCAGCCTGCGAAATGTTCTTTGTCCGGAGACACAGTATTTGCATTCCGGAGATTTGGATTACGGCGGTATCCTGATCTACCGGTATATCAAACAAAAAATATTTCCAGATCTTATGCCTTTTCAAATGGATGGAGAAATCTATCATAAATATGAGAAGTATGCGGTAAAAATGGAACCTGAGACTTTAAAGAAACTCAAAAAAATGCAAATGAATGGAAGCCCAGAATTGGCGGAGCTAAGAGAACTTCTGTCCAGAGAGGGAAAAGGCCTGGAGCAGGAGAGTTTTTTACTGGCATCCGATGAAACCGCAGGGGAAAACGGAACTTAGATGCCGGCAAAAACGGGAAACTGATCTCAGTCAGATATTCCGAAAATGAGAAAATATAGATTTGTTCCTTTTAACTCCTTTTCCATACTTTTTTCCAGTTGTAAGAGTCCTTCTCTGATATGGCACGGTTCATCGCACAGAGGTGCTCTGGTGCACTCATATCCTTCTTTAAAGCAGGCATTGATGCCGAAGCCGCTGCCGAGGCCATGCATTAGCTGAAAGAGGCTTATGTCATGCAGGTCTGCTGTCAGGCGGCATCCGCCTTCTGCTCCTCTGGTAATGATGATCCATCCGGCTGTCTCCAGTTTTTTAATGATACGGTATGCAAACTGTTTTGGTGTCGCTTCCAGAGAGCATATTTCTTCTATTGAGCGTTTCTTTCCGTCACTTAAAGCCCTTAAAATGCGCAGGGCATAATCGGTTTCTCTTGAGATCAGCATGTATTTCTCCCTCCTTATCTTAGTGAAAATATACCAGACTAAAAAATAGCTGTCAATGGAACCCAGTGAATTCTTTAAGGGAAAAACCAGACCCGCCAATATTAAGTGCGGACCTGGTTTTTCTGGGTTAGAACATTTTTACTGTTTGATGGATTCTATGAGACCGTCAGCTTATATATCCATACCAGGCAGTGTTCATTACCTCCAACCCAATATAAATCTTTGGTAACTTTTCTAACACAATGTATGGATCATACCTCCTTTTGATCAGTCATCCAAACGCAGGAACGCTTAAACTTCAATAAACATGTCTTTTGATTCACCACAGTCCGGACAGATCCACTCTTCCGGAAGTTTTTCAAACAGAGTGCCCGGATCGATATCACCCTCGGGATCTCCGTTCGCCGGATTTTCCTCCACATCCCCGACAATGCCGTAGTCTGCATTTTTAAAGATCGGTGCGTTCGCATTGGTATTGATCGCTACGATGGTTGTGGCATCTTTGGTTCCTCTTAAATGCCGCCCTGCTCCGGAAATGCCGCAGGCGATGTACAGGTTGCCCTTAAATTTCTGTCAGGACATTCCTACATACGCTTTGTCGGCGTTGGTGATAAAGATCTTGCCTCCGTTTAACACGTAATGATCGCCATCAACTCTGGAAAGTTCTTCTACAGCAATGGCATAGCTCAGGACATCAGATCCCGCGCCCCGTATTCTTTTGGATACTGCAGTCCCATCATACCTGTTTTGGCAAACTTTTCGATGGCTTCTGTCGGAAATTAATTTTCTTTGTCTAAGAGGAAGGTGAGAGGTTTTATTTCGGTTTCTGCAAATTCCATGAATTTCGCACGCGGGCTTCATGAGCTTCGGTTGTTTGAAATAACATATAGAGCCTCCTTTGATTATAAATTTTTTTGTGAAGAAAACACCGTAAGGGATACCTTGATTAAAGATACTTCGGAGAGTGTGATCTCACGGTAAGGCATTTAGAATACTATAATTGTAATGTGAAAAATATAAACTTTATTAAGTTTGTGTAGTTTAATGAAAAAATGATAAAATAACTGTGAGTATTGCCAGTTCCATTTTCTGCATAAGTTTTTTATCACTATTTCCGTCACGCTTTAAAATGCGTTCCTCCAATAGTGATAAAATACTATCGTTGAATGGCTTGACTTGATTGATGGATACTTATCTGAAGAAACTATGTCCAAGTTGGCTATTTAGGAGACTTACGTCTTTGAAACAGCAAGCCGGAAAATTTGTCACAATATTTTGCTGATTTCCCAACCGATAAAATCGATAAGTGTGAGTAAACCACGGGAAATAGCCATTTGAGGCCACATTGGAGAAAAATGTGAGAAAATTGACGGTGGTTGGGAAAAATATAGAGAAACGTTGATTTTATCAGAGAAACTGACTATAATGAAAAAGAAGAATGGCTTAAAAGTGTTGGATAAACAGTAACAAGAGTTGTATTGAAATCTAAACACATTCATCCCTGTAGTGATCGGATCTGAGGATAAACAGTAACAAGAGTTGTATTGAAATTTTCTGTTCTGGACGGCCCTTCCGTCTTGGCTACGATAAACAGTAACAAGAGTTGTATTGAAATACAGCTATTATGGGGAATATGAAGATGGATACACGATAAACAGTAACAAGAGTTGTATTGAAATTGTTTTTTGTCCAATTCCTTCGGATGCTGTTAAATTGATAAACAGTAACAAGAGTTGTATTGAAATTCTTTTCTGATCTCGAACCGTTTTATTGCAAATTCTGATAAACAGTAACAAGAGTTGTATTGAAATTTGTAATAGATGCATTTTAGAGTCTGGTTTTTTTCTGATAAACAGTAACAAGAGTTGTATTGAAATTCTTATTTGGATACTCCATGTTTATCACCTCTTTCGGATAAACAGTAACAAGAGTTGTATTGAAATGGCGTTTGAACAGCTTGTGAAAGAAGGGATTACAGATAAACAGTAACAAGAGTTGTATTGAAATGACACTCCATTACGGACATTACAGAGCGGATATATGATAAACAGTAACAAGAGTAAATTGTGTTATCTATGATAAGAGAAAACTAACCGCATCTGTATACGACACTATTTATAGAATCGGAGTATTATTTAATTCTTAAGTAAAGGAATATTTGAAGAAGAAATAAGTTGTACCCTGATAGTTAGGCACAGAAAAGGATTCTGTGATTAACTACCAGGGTATTTATCTGTATGTCAAACCTTATCGCGCAAAGCGCGCGCACCCGAAGGGTATAGAATACGGGGTGCCCTGTGGGTATACCTTATCGCGCAAAGCGCGCCCACCCGAAGGGTATAGAATACGGGGTGCCCTGTGGGTATAAATTAATCTAATTTTTGTATACATATGATTTTTCTAAAAAAACTCTTCCGCTCTTTCTTATTTCTATGTTACAGTATAAATTAGTATTTTCTGTCCGGAAACGAAAAAATGTGTCGGACAGAGAGTGATTTTAACGAATGACGATGGAGGAGATTGAATTGGTAACGATAGCAAATTATTTAAGGCCGGAAAGTCTTTCAGATGCATATAAGCTGAATCAAAAAAAGACAAACCGGGTCCTTGGGGGGATGATGTGGCTGAGACTTTGTTCCCCGCGCATACAAAATGCCATTGATTTGTCCGGACTTGATTTAGACTACATTAAGGAAACAGAAGAAGCATTTGAGATCGGAGCTATGTGTTCCCTGAGGAGCCTGGAAACTCATCCGGAGCTGGAGGCTTATTTTTGCGGGGCAATAAAGGAAAGTGTGCGGCATATCGTGGGTGTCCAGTTCAGGAACCAGGCCACGGTAGGGGGAAGTATCTATGGAAGATTTGGATTTTCTGACGTGCTGACCTGTCTGCTTGCCCTTGACACGGAAGTGGTGCTGGTCCATGCAGGAAAAATGACTTTGGCTGAATTTGCTGACAGGAAGCGTGACCGTGATATTTTAGAGAAGATCATCATTAAAAAAGATGGGCGCAGAGTCGCTTATCTGTCCCAGAGGGCGACAAAGACCGATTTCCCTGTGGCTGCATGTGCTGTATCAAAAAAGGAAGATATCTGGTATGTCTCTGTGGGAGCAAGGCCGGCGAAGGCTGAGCTTGCTGTGATCCATGGGCAACCGGCAGATACTTTAGCCGAAAAGGCAGTCGCTGACATGAAATTTGGAAGCAATATGAGAGGCAGCGCTGAATATCGGGAAGCGGTAGCAAAAGTTCTCGTGAGGCGCGCTGCAAATGCTGTATTGGAGGAGTCATAGGGATGGAAGTGAAATTTCAGTTAAACGGAAAGCCGGCGGCAGCTGATATAGAGCCGGACTGCATGCTGCTGGATTTATTGAGAGATATGAGATGTTACAGTGTAAAACGGGGATGCGACACAACCAACTGTGGCCTGTGTACCGTTCTGGTGAATGGAAAGCCGAGTCTTTCCTGTGCCATGCCGGCAGCCAGAGCAGAAGGAAAAGAAATCATAACTTTAGAAGGGCTTCAGGAAGAGGCGGTAGTCTTTGGAAGGTTCCTCGCAAAAGAAGGGGCAGAACAGTGCGGATACTGTTCTCCGGGATTTATCATGAACGTGATTGCGATGATGAGGGAATTAAAAGATCCGTCTATTGAGGAAATAAAAGAGTACCTGGCAGGGAACCTCTGCCGGTGTTCCGGATATGAGGGCCAGATGCGCGCTATCCGGAATTACATGAAAGAAAAAGGAGCACAGTAACATGAATTTAGTCAATACTTCTGTCCCAAAAGTAGATTCCATGGCATTGGTGACCGGAAAACCTGTCTATACGGATGACCTGGCTCCGAAAGACTGCCTGATCGTAAAGGTTTTAAGAAGTCCCCATGCCCATGCCAAGATCAGGAAAATAGAAACGGAAAGAGCACTGAAAGTTCCGGGAATCGAGTGTGTTTTGACCCATGAAGACTGTTCGGATAAGAGATTTACCATGGCAGGACAGACCTATCCGGAACCGAGCCCCTATGACCGCAGGATTTTAGATGACCGGGTGCGTTTTGTTGGAGATGCGGTGGCAGTTATCGCAGGTGTCTCTGAAAAAGCAGTGGCAAAGGCCATGAAGCTTGTAAAGGTTGATTACGAAGTGCTGGAGCCGGTCCTGGATTTCAGGAAAGCGAAAGATCATGAGATCCTGGTGCATCCGGAGGAAAACTGGAAAGCTCTCTGTGAGGTAGGGGCGGACAATAAGAGAAATCTCTGTGCCCGCAGTGAGACACAGGAAGGCGATATTGATCAGGTACTGAAAGATTGTAAATATTACGTAGAGGAGACTTATCACACGAAAGCAAACCAGCAGGCTATGATGGAAAACTTCTGTACGTTTACGCATATGGACGCATATGGAAGGCTCAATGTGGTGTCCTCCACGCAGGTTACATTCCATGTGAGAAGAATCCTGTCCAACGCCCTGGATATTCCAAAGTCAAAAATCCGAGTGGTAAAGCCAAGGATTGGAGGAGGCTTTGGGGCGAAGCAGACGGTGGTCACGGAAGTCTATCCGGCCCTGGTGACCATGAAGACAGGAAAGCCCGCAAAGATCGTCTACACAAGAGAAGAATCTTTCATCGCATCCAGTCCGCGGCATGAGATGGAAATCACCGTGCGCATCGGTGCAGATGAAAATGGAATTATTAAAGGAATTGATGTATATACCCTGTCAAATACAGGGGCATACGGAGAGCATGGTCCGACGACCGTTGGGCTTTCCGGACATAAGTCCATTCCTCTGTACGGCAAGGCAGAAGCATTCCGTTTTGCCTACGATGTAGTCTATACCAATGTTATGTCTGCCGGGGCTTACCGGGGATACGGAGCTACCCAGGGTATTTTTGCCGTGGAATCCGCAGTAAATGAACTGGCTCACAAGATGGGCATGGACCCGGTGAAGTTAAAAGAACTGAACATGGTGAAGAAAGGCCAGAAGATGCCTGCTTACTATGGAGAGACAGCAACAAGCTGTGCACTGGACAAGTGTGTGGAGCGGGTAAAAGAAATGATCTCATGGGATGAGAAATATCCAAGAAAAGACATGGGCAACGGAAAAGTGAGGGGTGTCGGCCTGGCGTTAGCTATGCAGGGCTCTGGCATTTCCAATGTGGACACGGCTGCGGTGACGATCAAAGTAAACGACGATGGATTTTACAGTCTGATCATCGGTGCTTCTGATATGGGAACCGGATGTGACACGATTCTTGCCCAGATGGCGGCAGACTGTCTGGACTGTGATATGGATCAGATCATTGTCCACGGAGTGGATACAGATGTTTCCCCGTATGATACAGGATCCTACGCATCCAGCACAACTTATGTGACCGGGATGGCGGTGGTGAAGACTTGTGAGGTATTGAAAGAAAAGATTTTAAAAAAAGGTGCCCAGTACCTGTCCTGTCCGCCGGAAGAAGCAGAGTTTGACGGAAAGAGAGTGTTCCACCCGGAAAGCGGAAAAGAAATATCATTAAAAGATATAGGCAATCAGGTGATGTGCGGAAATGAGGAAGCGCTTCAGGCAAGTGAATCCCATTACTCCCCGACTTCTCCGCCTCCGTTTATGGCAGGGGCCGCAGAAGTGGAAGTGGATTTGGAGACAGGGGCAGTGGAACTGATTGATTTTGCGGCTGTGGTGGACTGTGGAACCGTCATTAATCCAAACCTTGCAAAAGTCCAGACCGAGGGAGGCATTGCTCAGGGAATCGGAATGGCCTTGTATGAAGAAATCCTTTACAATGAAAAAGGGAAGACATCGGCCAACTCTTTTATGCAGTACAAGATTCCTACAAGACAGGACATCGGAAATATCCGGATAGAATTTCAGAGCAGCTATGAGCCGACAGGGCCTTTTGGGGCAAAATCCATCGGAGAAATTGTCATCAATACCCCGAGTCCGGCAATCGCTGAGGCAGTATACAATGCGTCAGGAGTGCGTGTGAGAGAACTGCCGATTACAGCAGAGAAGATCTACATGGGGATGAAAGAAAAATAAGAAAACTGAAGAATCTTTTATAAAAGAAGAGTCTATGAGAGAAAATCTTTCAGGACTCTTCTTTCTTCATACTATGAGTGACACAAAGTTGTTTATAGTAACGAAGGAGGTATAAATTATGCTTATAAAAGATTTTCTGGTTGTAATTGCTGTTTTGTTTATTTTGCCTGTATCATTTGATGAAACAGAGAACTTTAGAAAAGTAGTATTGGATCGTTTGTTATATGGTTCATTAACATATTGTTCAACGAGAATAAACAGCATGGTTCGTAAAATTTTCGGATACCACCACAGTGAAAACGAAGAGATAGAACAGGTGTTGGAAATAACTTATCTAGGGGTTCTGTTATTATTTGCAGGCTATTATCTTTATAAAAGAGATGCAAATTGGTTTAAAGTGATTTCACTTATAGAGAAGCAACTAAAAAGTGGGCATCTAGATAAAGGAAATTTTATTTTGTTTGTAATATCCATTTCATACCTTTTCTGGAGTATGATGATTGTTTCAAATAATCCGGATTTTCTGAGAGACTATCTAATAAGAACCGCAGCATATTTAATATTTCAAAAATTGTGCCAAATGAATAGACGTACTTGAGAATTTTAATAATAAAATACTTATGAAAACTTTTATTTACTTTTGTTCAGTTATGTATTGCTTTTTTATATTACCTGTGGTAATATAAAATCATAAACACAAGTAAACGAAGCATAACGCAGGTAAACGAAATGGAGGGTGCAGAGATGAAGATCACGGCAGAACAGTTGGCAGGTATGGTGGATCACACGAATTTAAAGGCATTTGCAGACAGAGTAATGTTTGAAAAGCTTTGCGGCGAGGCGAAAGAGTACCAGTTCAAGATGGTAGCGATCAATCCGGCACAGATCAGTCTGTGTAAAGAACTGTTGGATGGAAGCCCGGTACATGTGGGTGCAGCCATCGGATTTCCTCTGGGTCAGACCACACTCGAGTGCAAAGTCTTCGAGACCAATGATGCTATAGAAAAAGGAGCCGATGAAATCGATTATGTCATCAATGTGGCGGAAGTAAAAAACAATCATTACGGATACATAAAAGAAGAGATGGAGCAGATCGTCGCTGTCTGCAGAAAGGCAGGGGTCATCAGCAAAGTGATCTTCGAAAACTGTTATCTCACTGACGAAGAAAAGCAAAAAGTTGCTGAAATTGCAAAACAAGTGAAGCCGGATTTTATAAAAACTTCTACGGGATTTGGAACCGGAGGGGCCACAGTGGAAGACGTCCGGCTGATGAAATCTGTTGTGGGCGATGAGGTGAAGGTAAAAGCCGCGGGAGGCATCAGAGATCTGAAAACGGCCCTTGCCATGATAGAAGCCGGTGCAGAGCGGCTCGGAACGAGTGCAGGTGTTGAGATTGTAAAAGAAATGCATGAATAAGGGGAGGAAAAGAAGATGAGAGAAGTCAAAGTATGTCTGATCGGCTCCGGGAGGGCAGGAATGGTCCACGCACATAATTACACAGGAAGCGTTCCCAATGCAAGGATTATCGCAGTCTGTGACCCGGTGGAGGAAACAGCAAAAAATGCGGCAGAAGAACTGGGGATTGATCAGTATTATACAGATTACAGAGATGTCCTGAAAAATGACGAGATCAATGCGGTTTACATCGTGACGCCGACCAAGTACCACAAAGAGATCGCAGTGGCCGCAGCCCAGGCAAAGAAGCACATTTTCTGTGAAAAGCCTATGGCTATGAACGAGAAAGAATGTGACGAGATGATCAAGGCTGCCGATGAAAACAATGTAAAGCTTCAAATTGGATTTATGCGTCGTTTCGACGAGAGCTTCCAGGAAGCAAAACGGATGATCGCAGAAGGGGAAATCGGCGATATTGTCCTGGTCAAATCTCATTCCAGAGGGCCCAGTAAACCAAAAGAGTGGATGTTTGATATCAAGAAGAGCAACGGGCCTTTGGCAGAGGTCAGCAGCCATGATATTGACACGGTCCGCTGGTTCGCGGAGAGTGAACTTGAGAGCGTGTACGCCATAGGAGGGAATTTCAGAAATAAAGAGATTGCCGAACAGTACCCGGATTTCTATGACAATGTCATCATGACCGGAGAGTTTGCCAATGGGATACATGCCTGCGTGGAAGGCGCCCAGTATGTCCAGTACGGATATGATGCCAGGGTAGAGATCCTGGGGACAAAAGGGGTGATCTGTCTTGGCGATATCCATGAAAAGAAGATTCTTACCTGTACCCCGAACCATGAGCTGAAACGTCCGACTACAAGGAGCTGGAAGTTCCTGTTCAAGGATGCCTATTTAGCCGAAGACAGGAGTTTTATTCGCTCTATTATAAATGATACGCCTGTAGAGTGCAGCGGTTATGACGGAAAGATGGCAGTAAGGATCGTAAAAGCAGGAAATGAATCCATCGTAAACAAAAAGATTGTGAAATTATAAAAAGAGACTGACAGGAGGACCGTATGTTTGCAGAAGAACGAAAAGAAGAGATCATGAGGCTTTTGAAAGAAAATAAAAGGGTGAGCAGCGCCGAACTTTCTGAGCGGTTTCATGTGAGCGGAACGACGGTCCGCACCTATCTGATGGAACTGGAAAATGCCGGGAGGCTTACAAGGACCCACGGAGGGGCTCTGCTGAACGAAGATATTTTAAATGTGGAAGAATCCATTGCCGCAAGAAAGCAGAAATGTCTGAGAGAAAAGCAGAAAGCAGCGGCAAAGGCCAGGAGCATGATTAAGGATGGAGACACGATCCTTCTGGACAGCGGAACGACCATGCTGGAGCTTGCAAAACTCTTAAAGGATGCAAAAAAGCTTACGGTCGTGACCAATGACCTGCCTGCTGCCATGGAACTTCAAAAAATGGAGGGCGTCTATCTGATCCTGATCGGAGGGCATGTGCGGACAGCCTTTGAAAGCACAGTGGGCAGCATGGGCATGAAATTTCTTGAACATATTTCGGTAGAAAAGGCATTCATGTCATCGGACGGTGTGTCACTGACCAAGGGCGTCACCACACCAAATATGGATCAGGCAGAGATCAAAAAGGAAATGATGGCCGCGGCAGATCAGAATTATCTCGTATGCGATACGTCCAAGATCGGAAAACGTACCATTTGTTCGTATGCAAAAATCGGAGACTTCGACGGCTTTATCCTGGATGAACCGCTGTCCGATGAAATGAAAGAAGCATTTGAAAGCTATGGGACGATTATCTATTGAGGCATTGTAAAAATGACTGATGATCCAAAGAAGCTCCCTTTTTTTCGACGACCGCCGCGGAGATCAGATTGGCCCTGCGGACCGCGTCGGAAAGTGAAGCTCCGAGTTTTCTAAGTGCCATTACAGCTCCTATGTGGGCGTCACCGGCTCCGGTGGCGTCCATTTGTTTTGCACTTCTGGACGGAAGAAATAATCCGTTTCCGTTTTCCAGGCAGTATGCTCCGTCTTTGCCCAGAGTGATCACTATATCCTGTCCGGTCAATCTGCTGATGGACTGTGCGGCATGTTCTGCCGTTGTTTCGCCGGACAGTATGAAGGCCTCTGCCTCATTCAAATGTACTACAGGATGAAGTGCAAAAAGGCGTTTCATCAGATCTTTCGGCTGTTTGTCAATCCTTGGACCCGGCGCATAATAGATGTCCATATGCGGCTGCTGTTCTAAAAACGAAACGATGTGTTCTCCGGTTTTTTCTTCGATTTCCAGTCCGCAGATATAGGCTGTGTCATAGTCGGAAGCATCAATCAGATCAAACCACTCTTTCTGAAACAGATATTCGGCTCCGTGGTAAGAAGCAAAAGTCCGTTCGCCTGTCTGGTCGACAAAACAGTAGCAGCAGCCGTTTTCAAGATCAGGGACAGGCAGGACAGGGACAACTCCACGCTTTCTCCATTCTTCTCTGACAAAATCTCCATAGATCCCGGTGCCGGCCGGAGAAAACAACAGGTGAGGCACCTGGAAATGCCGGATGATATCGGATACATTAAAAGCACATCCGCCGATACAGAGATGCTGATCTAAGATATGCACATCTTCCCCGGGTGCCGGGAGCTTTTTGACATTTATAATTACATCGGCCACAGAGGAGCCGATAATCAAAATTTTCTTTTTCGGGTTCATATTTTTTCCTCCATGCCTTATGATATAATAAAATCCCTAAAAATAAAACAGGATAGGAGAATCATTATGACAAAGAAAAAGATTTTGACCGTTGTTCCGATGAGTGATACATATAAAGAGAAGTTAAGAGAGGTTTCCGAAGGATGTGATATTAGGTATTCTTCTTATGAGGATGTGGACAGAGAAATGGTGCAGGAAGCAAATATCATCATCGGAAATGTCCCCGCATGGATGATCGGCATGTCAAAAAATCTGGAACTTTTGCAGCTGAATTCTTCCGGGACCGATGCTTATATGGGCGTGAATATTTTAAATGACAATACAATCATGACCAGCGCTACCGGCGCCTATGGAAAAGCCGTGGGGGAGCATCTGTTTGCCGTGCTCATGTCTATACAAAAGAAACTTCACGTATACCGGGATAACCAGAACCGCTGCGACTGGTCCGATGAAGGGCAGGTCCTCTCACTGACCGGAAATACGGTGCTGATCGCGGGACTCGGAGATATCGGGCTGTCATTTGCTAAATTGATGAAAGGGCTGGATTCCTATGTGATCGGGATTAAGAGAAGGAAGGGAGAGTGTCCGGAGGGAGTGGATGAACTGCATACCATGGAGGAACTCGATGAGCTGCTCCCAAAGGCTGATGTTGTCGTCTCTATTCTGCCAAATACACCGGTAACGCGGGGTGTGTTCGGAAAGCAGCAGTTCAGGACAATGAAGAAGACCGCTGTCTTTCTCAATGCAGGCCGCGGAAATGCCGTGGATACGGAGGCGCTGTGCAATGCTCTGATCACGGGAGAGATCTATGCCGCGGGACTGGATGTAACAGATCCGGAACCTCTGCCCCAGGAACACCGCCTGTGGAATATTAAAAATGCAGTAATCACACCTCATATTTCAGGGGACTTCCATCTTCCGCAGACACTGGATTTTATCGCAGACATCGCAGTGGAAAATGTCAGAAGATATCTGAGCGGAGAAGAATTGCTTCATGTAGTTGATTTTCAGACAGGATATTGCAAATAAACATTGTGCTCTCCTGGAAAATGATATATAATAATAGTAATTTTTACTGTTTATTGCATTTTACAAGG
This sequence comes from Anaerostipes hominis (ex Lee et al. 2021), assembly GCF_002270485.1. Classification (GTDB taxonomy): domain Bacteria; phylum Bacillota; class Clostridia; order Lachnospirales; family Lachnospiraceae; genus Anaerostipes; species Anaerostipes hominis. The sequence goes on from NZ_NQOG01000002.1 coordinate 87,990, forward strand.
GGAAAACTTGATATCGGCGGTCTCACAGTCAACGTGGCAGTGATCTACGGCACAGGAAATGCCAGAAAAATGATTCATAAGGTGAGGTCTTCGGATAAGCCATGAAAATGAGCAGATTAAGAGACTTTATGAGGAATTTTACGTGGAGCCGTTAAGCGAGCTGGCAGAACAGAGGGGGACCGTGCCATTCTTTCAGTTCTGCTGGAGAATAAGGGGCTGAAAAAAGCTACGAATTATGGCAGGCAGGCTTTTATGCTGAGGACCCGAATGAAGGAGAGATTTTGTTTTGTCTTGCTCAGGCATCTCAGGCTAAGAACATTCCATGGGAGGCTGAAAGTCCTGGATTTTTCAATAATATACGTATTTCCTTTTCTTGACACATTCTGTTCATTAGAATAAAATATCCAATAGACTTATATATGAAAGATGGAGGATACATATGAAAACCTTACAAAAAATCAGCAGTATGCTGTCCAGCAAAACGTCTGTTTTTGTCATTTTAGTGGCAATCGCAGCCTTCTTTGTCCCGGATGTTTTCTCCTGGGTACAGGGAAATAATCAGAGTCTTGTACTTGGAGTCATCATGTTTACGATGGGATTGACATTGACGACAGAGGACTTCAAAGTGTTGGCAAAACGCCCGCTGGATATCTTTATCGGAGCAGCGGCACAGTATCTGATAATGCCGTTCCTTGCTTATGGGATTTCGACTATCCTGCGCCTGCCCAATGAGATCGCCATCGGATTAATTCTCGTCGGGTGCTGCCCGGGAGGGGTATCATCTAATATCATGTCATACTTATGCCATGGGGATGTGCCGTTTTCCGTGGGAATGACTACGGCATCCACGCTTTTGTCACCGGTCATGACACCGATGATGGTACTGTTTTTGGCAGGAGCGAGGATCGAAGTCAACGCCGCTTCCATGTTCATTTCGATCGTGAAATCTGTGCTGCTTCCAGTCCTGCTCGGATTTATACTGAATACGTTGTTTGGCAAAAAGGAAGCATTCAAAGAAGCACAGCAGGTCATGCCGGGAATATCAGTAATCGGACTGGCATTGATCGTCGGAGGCGTCATTGCACTTCAGGGAGCGAATTTCTTTAAATCCGGTGCTGTGATATTTATTGCAGTCTTGCTGCACAACAGCCTTGGATATGCCCTTGGCTATGGAGTCGGCAAACTGACAGGAATGAACACAGCAAAGAAACGCACAATTTCTATTGAAGTCGGAATGCAGAATGCGGGACTTGCTACAAATCTGGCGACAGCCCATTTTGCTGCGGCACCTCAGGCGGCTATGGCCAGTGCTGTATCCTGTGTATGGCACTCAATTTCAGGAACTATTTTGGCAGGAATCTATTTACAAAAAGATAATATGCAGGAAGAACAGGTAAAAAACCGGGAAGCAGCAGAAACAGAATAAAATTTTACGGGATACACTTGTATTGTACAGGCGTATCCCTGTTTTATGGCTTAATTTCAGAGTTTTTGACGACTTTTCTTGGAATTTTTAGATATATTGACTGGCATCCTGCACCAGAGGAATGATGCTGCTCCGGTCGGTAAAGTCAACCAGTGTCCCATAAGTGTCAAGGATTCCCTGATCTTCTTCCGTCCGCTCCTCAGGTTTTTTCTTTGAGAGCATTTTTTTCATCATCCACATCATGACCCGGTGCTTTGTGCTGAGCCGTTCATAATCCATTCTTCCTCTGAAATGGTAAAAAGAAATCTGTTCTTTTAATTTACCGGTGAAAACTGAATCTAAGTTTTTTAAAATATGTTCTATGTTTTCAGGTTTCGCAGGATCGGCAATTCCGCAAGTGAATAAAAACACTTTTTTCTTCTGAATAAATTCAGGATGGCGGGAGATCAGGGAAATACCGGTGACTCCTCCGGCATAAAGGCCGCCGCCGTAAATAATAATGTCATAAGGATCCAGGACAGAAATGTCCAGACTTTTATTTTCATATAGATCTGCGGACAAGGCGTCGGCAATCCACTGTGCGTACTGCTTTGTGGAACCGTAAACGGACCCGTAGACAACTGCGGTTTTCTTCATATATTACATTCCTCCATGTTTTTCATCATAGTATTCAGGGTTTCCAGTGTAGTTTTCAGCTGTGATTCTGAGATACCCTTGTATAAAAGATCCATAAAATCTTCTTCCTTTGAGGCATATGCAGAATGCAGTGACTCGGCCTTTCTGCCAAGGCGAACCCGGCTTTTGCGGCGGTCATCGGGGTCTGTTTCTATTTCTGCATAACCCTTCTGCTGAAGTTTTAAAGCGATCTGCTTTACATTCTGGTGGGAACTGCCCATCAGGGAGGAAAGCTCATTAAAGGTTGGGGCATACTCAAAGGTATTGAGAGCAGCCAGAAGAAACCATTGTTTTGACGTGATCTCTTCATAAAAGCGGTCTCCGATCGACTGGAGCCGGTTGCTGGTCGTAAATAATGCTGCAAACAGCAGGTGTCTGCTGTCGTAATCTTCCAATTTCATAGTCAAAGCACCTCCTATATGTAATATATTACACAAATAATAAAATGTCAAAGAAAACAGAAAGAAACCGGATTCCGGTTGCACAATCCGGAAAATCATCTTACAATAAAATCAAGTATGAGAGAAAGGCAGGATACACAATGCCAAAAAAAATAACAATGGCTGTTGTGGCAGAGATGGCGGGAGTGACAAAAAGCACGGTTTCCCGTTATTTTAATGGGGGATATGTCAAAAAGGCTACAAGGGAAAAGATCCAGAAAGTAATCGAAGAATATAATTATGCGCCGAATACATTCGCAAGGCTAAAGGCAAAGGAAAGCAATGTGATCGGGGTCGTAGTGCCCACTCTGAATTCCAAGGTTACCAGCCGTGTCATCACAAGCATTGACCGGTATTTAAGGGACAGGAATTATACAACACTGATCAAGAATTCGGATCACGATATTGATCTGGAGCTTTTAAACATACAAAAGCTGATCCATCTAAATGTAGATGGGATTTTGATCAGCTCTATTGCGATCACAGAGGATCATCACGATATTTTTGAACAGACACAGATTCCCATTGTTATCCTGGCTCAGGATTATGAAGACGGGATTTCTATCATCGACGATGATTACAATGCAGGAAAATGTGTGGGAGAATATATCGGAAGGACAGGTCATAAGAAAGTTGGATATATTGGCGTTTATGAGACCGATGAGGCCGTAGGTGTCCGGAGGCGTCAGGGAGTTCTGGACGGACTTGCGTCATTCGGAATTTATGATCCGCTGATAAAAAAGAGTGATTACAGTTTTCTCGGAGGACAGAAAAATACGAGAGAGATCCTGGAGGAAATGAAGCCGGACGCTATTGTTTGCGCCACTGACCGCCTGGCGTTCGGGGCCTATAAAGTTTTGCAGGAGAAAGGACTGCGAATTCCGGAAGATATTTCGGTCGTGGGATTTGGTGGATATGACGAGAGCAGTCTTTTAACGCCGGAGCTTACGACACTGAAATTTGATTCGTATGGGATGGGATATCTTGGGGCGGAAACGATTCTCAAGATGATAAAAGAAGAACCGATATCCAAAAAACAGATCGTAGAGTATGAATTTATAGAAGGAAAGAGCGTAAAAAATCGAACATAGGACTGCAAAAAGGCCATAAGATCCGGATTTAGCTGGAGCTTATGGCCTTTTTTTCTGTCAGAAAAGTCTGTCTGCGTACAAAATATAGAGTGAAGGCGGGAACTGTTCAGGGGACAGGAGACAAAATTATGAAAGCTACGGAGAAGAATTTTATAAATTTCATAAAGAAAAGGAGGGAGGAAGGGCTGCTCTATGCAGTGGAAACCTATAGTATTTTAAATAAGATAAAAACAAAAGTCCCGGAGAGTGAAAGAGAGCTGGAAGATCAGGAAGTGACAGATCAAATCAAGGCAAAGTATTCATCAATAATTTAGTTTTTGTTGAATACTTCTAATCAGGAGTCTTTAATTTTGTGCAAAATTTTATGGAACCGATACCATAAAAGTATTGACGAAAAGAAAGAATCGTCCTATAATACAAATATGGAACCGATGCCATAAATATCGTAAGGAGGATAAGAAAAAACTATGGATTATGCAAAGATTGCAGGCCAGGTCATCGCTAACGTGGGCGGAAAAGAGAATATCAAATCTGTGGCACACTGTGCGACCAGGCTTCGTTTTCAGCTGAAGAATAATGACTTGAGAAATGAAGAGGCCATCAGTGACTTAGAAGGGGTGAAAGGAGTCTTTTTAACCCAGTCACAGTTCCAGATTATTTTTGGATCAGGACTCGTAAATCTGGTCTGTGACGAAGTACAGAAACAGATTGGGGATGTCTCCTCAGCCGGAGGAGAAGAGGAGAAAGAAGAAAAGCAGGGCTCTGTCGTACAGCGTTTTGTAAAGATGCTCAGTGATATTTTTGTCCCGATCATCCCGGCCATCGTGGCAGGCGGTCTTCTGATGGGACTGAACAATATTTTGACTGCGGGATTGTTTGACGGCAGATCGATCATTGAATTATATCCACAGTGGAAGGGGCTGACTCAGGCAGTCAATACATTTGCCAACGCACCGTTTACATTTCTTCCGGTACTGATCGGATTCAGCGCCACGAAAAAGTTTGGAGGCAATCCGTTTTTAGGCGCGGCAATGGGTATGATCATGGTACATCCAGACCTTTTAAATGCTTACCAGATCGGCATCGGGCAGGCACCGGTATGGGATATCTTCGGATTCAACATTCAGGCGATCGGTTATCAGGGAACGGTACTTCCTGTTCTGGCAGTTTCCTGGATCCTGGCCCAGATCGAAAAAAGGCTTCACAAAGTAACACCTACCTGGCTTGACAATCTTACGACACCATTGCTTTCTATTATCGTGACTGCATTTTTAACATTCATCTGTGTGGGACCGGTATTAAGAGAAGCAGGTGACTTATTAGCAGACGGCATCACATGGGTTTACAATACACTTGGCGCTGTGGGAGGCGGACTCTTTGGTTTTGTATACGCACCAATCACGATGACAGGACTTCACCACAGCTTTATTGCCATCGAAACTCAGCTTCTGGCCGCAAAGGCAGTGACCGGAGGAAGTTTCATCTTTACGACAGCAAGTATGAACAATGTTGCACAGGGAGCGGCAGTTTTAGCAGTCCTGTTCCTCACAAAAGATCAGAAACAGAAGTCTATCTGTTCTGCATCCGGAGTATCCGCATTATTGGGAATCACGGAGCCGGCCATGTTCGGTGTGACATTGAAATTAAAATATCCTTTCTATGCGGCGATCATTGGTACCGCAGTGGGAAGTGCATATGCGGCAGCTACAAGAACACTGGCACAGGCATTGGGAGCAGCGGGAATTCCCGGATTTATATCAATGAAACCGGAGCATTTCCTTCACTTTGGGATCGGATTGATCCTCTCCATGGTCATTTCAGCAGGACTCACGGTTGTGTTCTGGAAAAAATATAACCTTGGCGGTAACGAAAAAACAGTAAAACCGGTACAGACCTCTGAGGAAAGAGAGAAAGCGCCGGAACAGGCAGAAACAGTGCTTTACTCACCGATGAAAGGGGAAGTGCTTTACATCACAGAGTCTGAGGATGCTGCATTCGCATCGAAAGCCATGGGGGACGGTGTGGCCGTCAATCCTTCTGAGGGCACAGTGTACGCGCCGTGTGACGGTACCGTAACTATGATCTTTCCGACGAAACATGCGATTGCGATTCAGGCAGAAACAGGAAAGAGTTTTCTGATTCACGCGGGAATTGACACAGTAAAAATGGAAGGGGAAGGCTTTGAGACATTCGTAGAAGCCGGAACAAAGGTAAAACAGGGAGACAAGATTCTAACGTTTGATATGGATCTCGTGAAAGAAAAAGGCTACAGTGCTCAGACTATGATGACGCTGGCAGAGGGAGACGGCCAGGTGGAAGTCATTCCAAAGACTGGTGCAGATACAAAAACACAGGTTATGATCGTTAGATAAGAGGGAAATCATGTTTAAGAAGTATAATAAAGTATTGAAAGAAGACTATGAAAAGTGGTATGCTGAACATGAAAGTGACAGAGAAGAGACAGCGAAAGATCCGATGCGGCTTAAGTTTCATCTGATGCCCAAGACCGGATGGCTGAACGATCCCAACGGACTGTGCCAGTTTCACGGCACCTACCATATCTATTATCAGTACACCCCGTTTGAACCGACTGGAGAACTGAAGCTTTGGGGGCATTATACGACAAAAGATTTTGTTTCTTATATAGATGAAGGACCGGCATTATTTCCGGATTCGGAGTTTGACGCCCACGGTGTCTACTCCGGTTCCGCCTTTGTAAAAGAGGATACGATTCACTATTTCTATACAGGAAATATCAAGTATTTTGACAGGGATGATTACGATTACGTCAACTCAGGACGGGGCAGCAACACGATTCATGTGGCCAGCAAAGACGGATATCATTTTTCTGAAAAAGAGCTTTTAATGACCACGGACGATTATCCTGGAGATATGAGCTGTCATGTGCGAGATCCGAAGATCATCCAACGAGGGGATGATTACTACATGGTCCAGGGAGCCAGGGATATGGACAGCCATGGACTGATCCTGATGTTTCATTCAAAGGATCTGTCTCATTGGGAGTATTTTGACAGGATCGTTCCGAAAGAACCGTTCGGCTATATGTGGGAGTGTCCGGACTTGTTTGAGCTGGACGGACAGATGATGCTGATTACCTGCCCTCAGGGGGTAGAATCGAAAGGCATCGACTATCAGAATGTGCATCAGTGTACAGCGGTGAGGATTGACTATGACTTTGAGAACAAGACATATGAGATCTGCGATAACCTGGAGTTTCAGCAGTTAGACAGGGGCTTTGATTTTTACGCGCCCCAGACCTTTGAGGATGAGAAAGGACGCCGTATCCTGATCGGATGGATGGGGATTCCGGATGCCGGTTACGCGAATCCGACAGTTGAGCATGGATGGCAGCACGCACTGACGATACCAAGGGAACTGCACATAAAGGATGGAAGGATCATTCAGCAGCCCATAAAGGAGACGGAGCAGATGAGAAAAGGAGAACTGATCTGTACATTTTCTGAACAGGGCAGGATGGAGAGCAATCTTAAACTGTATGAAGCAGAGATTCGATTCAGACATTGTGCTGATATGGTTCTGACTTTAAAGAAAGGTGTCACTTTGTCCTATGGTGACGGACTGCTCACCCTTGATCTGGGGGATTTTGGTGCGGGCAGGACGACAAGATGTGCCGGATTGGATGAATTAAAAGACCTGCGGATTTTCGCAGACACTACTTCTCTTGAAATTTTTGTAAACGGCGGTGAAGAAGTCTTTACCACCAGGGTATACAGCAGCCAGGGAAAGCTTGGCATAGACGGGGACTGTTCGGGTACCATGAAGATCTATTGCCTGCGGCCCCTGGAGATAGGAGAAAGAGAATGACCAGAAAATTATGCGGAATTGGAGAGGCACTGATTGATTTTATTCCGGAAGTCAAAGGACAGAGATTAAAGGATGTACCGTCTTTTACCAGGGTAGCAGGAGGGGCTCCTGCCAATGTAGCCGGTGCGGTGACGAAGCTTGGGATTCCGTCCAAGTTTTTGACAAAGCTTGGAGACGATCCCTTTGGTGATTATATAGTTGAAGTACTTGATGAGGCTGGAATTGACACAAGCCATATCAAAAGGGACAAAGAAGCAGAGACGGCTCTCGCCTTTGTCTCTCTGGCATCAGACGGGAACAGGGATTTTAAGTTTTACCGCAAGAACAGCGCGGATCTGCGTTATAGTGTCTATGACATCGAGCCGGATGTTCTGGATGACTGCGGGATGATCCATTTCTGCAGCGTAGACTTGGTGAATTCGCCGATGAAAGATGCACATAAAAAATTAATTGACATGGCTAACGGCAAAGACGTGCTTGTATCATTTGATCCAAACCTCCGTTTTTCCCTGTGGGACGATTTACAGGAACTGAAAGAGACAGTCAATGAATTTTTGCCTTTTGCGGATATCATAAAAATCTCGGATGAAGAGCTGGAGTTTATCACAGGACATACGGATATAAGGGAGGCAGTGCCTGACCTGCTGAACGGAAGGACGAAGTATGTCATCTATACAAAAGGAAAAGACGGCGCGGAGATTTATACGAAACATGGAATGACGGAAGCACCCGGATATTCCATTGACGTAAGAGATACGACCGGAGCGGGTGATTCCTTTATCGGAGCGTTTTTATACCAGCTTTTGAGGGATGAAGTGAGGGATCTGGAAGCGGTGGATTTGGGGACTTTAAAGAAGTATCTGGATTTTGCTAATGCGTATGCGGCCTGCACGACGACAAAAGAAGGAGCACTGGCAGCCATGGCAGATGCCCGGGAGTTTGCCGATTTCAGAAAGAATCTGCAGTAATTAAAATACATAAAAAGCGAAAAGCCAATGAGCCTTTGAAAAAGGTTTCGCTGGCTTTTTTTCGGTTTATTGTCCGATTAATCTATAATGAAGTTATAATTACCTCTTGACACATTATACTATGTAATATATAGTATAATGCATAAGGAGGCGATAGATTGAATGTACAGTTGAAAAAAGGGTTTTTAGAGTTTTGTATTTTGGCTGCCCTCTGTGAGGATGACTCCTATGGTTACCAGATCATCAAAGATGTATCGGGATGTATTAAGATTTCCGAGTCAACTCTGTACCCCATTCTGAAACGTCTGGAAAACAGTGGATATCTGAATACTTACACGGTGGAACACAACAGCCGTCTCAGAAAGTATTACAGGATAACAGAAAAGGGAAGAGACCATATCAGAGAATTTTTGGATGAGTGGCAGCAGATCATGGGTATTTATGAGTTTGTGAAAGGAGCGGCAGAACATGAGTAAAGAAGAGTTTTTAGGAAGTCTTAACCGGCTTTTAAAAAGTCTTGGGAAGAGTGAGAGAGAAAAATCGCTCTCCTATTACAATGAAATCATTGACGATTATATGGAAGACGGATATACAGAGGAGGAAGCGGTGGAGCAGATCGGCTCTCCGGGGCAGATCGCACAGGAGATTCTGAAGGAACAGCAGACACAGATGAAGACGCCGATGTCCCGCGGGATGAAGGGATTAATCGCAGTCCTGCTGGTCCTTGGCTTTCCGCTCTGGGGATCTTTGGTGCTTGCCGGATTCTGTCTCGTGCTGTCTGCTGTTTTGCTGGTACTGTCTGCCTACATTGTTATCTGGTGTATTCCGATATGTACCGGAGCAGTTTCAGTGGCAGGCCTGATCCTGTCGGTAGTCAGTATGGGCGGCGCAGCAGTGATCATTTTTCAGAACTCTGCGGCAGGGGTCATACAGCTGGGCGTTGGCATGTCATCTGCGGGTATTTTTATTCTGGCAGGCCTGCTGACATGGATTTTAGGACAATATTTCGTGAAAGTAACTGTCAGATTCAGTAAATGGCTGGCAGGGATAATCACCGGGATGAGGAGGAAAAAACTATGAAGATCAGAAATTTAAAAAAGAAATGTCTTATAATGAGTGCGGTTTTTCTGATTATCGGGTCTGTCCTTACAGGGGCCGGCTGGAGCATGGCAGATTTTAAGGCAGAGAATGTGAAAGAAGAGGGAAAACCAAAGTGGTACCGAACATTTTATGCAGATGAGCAGGGAGCGTGGATCGGCATCCAGGTCAAGAAGGGTGTTTATCTGCTTACATTCGGCGGCACCAGAGAGTGATTCGTAATAGATCCATCACAGTTATGTTACAAATTTCTCCTTGGATTTTGTTATAATAGACAGACAAGTTGACAGGAGGAATGGTTATGAGTATAAGATGCAAGCAGTTGATAGGAATCTTGATGTCTGTTGTTCTGGCAATGGGAAGTCTTTTGGTTCCGGTTTCAGCAAAAGAAAAAACAGACATTACGGAGCTGCTAAAAATAAAAAGCAGAGCAGCGTACAACAAGGGCAGAAAAGCGGCAGGGAAAAACAAGGCAGAGATTCATGTAAAAAAGTATCGTTCTATAGGTGAGATGTGGCCGGAGAACTTTTGGAAACGGCGGACGAACCGCTAAAAAACTGAAAAGGGATGTGAGAACTGTACAGAAAACAGGACTTACATCCTTTTTTGATTTTTTTTGGAAAAATTATAAATCCGCTCAACGAGTGAGGGGCCCAGAAGAGGAGGCGGCTTGTTCATTTTGCTGTTGAGAAAATTTTCCTGTCAGTAAATTTTATTGACTTTTTTACATAAGTATTATATTATAAAGATGAACAAAATAACAATATATGTTCAAATGAACAAAAAGAGGTGATGACATGGATATGCAGAGAAGAACTATGACTATGATCAGCAAGCTGTATTATGAAGAAAATATGACCCAGCAGCAGATCGCAAAGCAGACCGGATTGTCCAGGATGAAAGTGTCCAGGATTCTCCAGAAGGCAAAGGAAGAAGGTATCGTAAGGATTATCATAGATTACTCCGGCGTTTATCCGGAACTGGAACAGGACATCAAAGGAAAATATAAGTTAAAGGATGTGGTCATCGTAGACACCTCCATCGGAAATTCTTCAAAAGAACAGGTGGCCTCCGCCGCGGCCTATTATCTGGAACGGCATTTGGAAGCCGGCTCTACAGTCGCCGTCGGGTGGGGGTCCACGATGCGTCTGATCCCGGATTATATACAGAAGATGGATGATCCGGAGCTGTTATTTTCACCAATCATCGGCGGACACGGACAGAGCGAACTGGATATGCACGCCACGACCATAGCTTCCAACCTGGCAAAAAGAACAGGAGGAAGATCGCTGTCCCTGATTGCTCCAGCACTTGTGAAAAATAAAGAAGAGAAAGCATTTTTGACAGATGACAACCAGGTAAAACGTGTAATCGAGCGCACAGCCCAGGCAGAATATGCGGTTTTCAGCCTTGGCAATCCGCTGGCAAAGGACAGCAGCATCAAAAAGTCGGGCTACATTTCTGAGGCAGACTTAAGACAGCTGGAAAAGGAGGATGCCATCTGTGACGTTGTCTCCGTTGTTTTTCTGGATAAGAACAGCCATATATGCTGTGAAAATATTACTGAGAGATGCATAGGGATCACCGAGGAACAGTTAAAAAGGATTCCCAACAAAATCTGTGTGGTAGAGAGTGAAGAAAAATATGACTCCGTGAGATCCGCACTGGAGGCAGGATATATCGATATATTGATCACGGATCAGGATACCGCGGAGTATCTGTCCAAATGATTTTAAGGACCGGAAAACCGGTCTTTAAAAATAAATTAAGAAAGGAGGTGGATGACATGAAGGAATACCATATTTTGATCGCCTGCGGGAGCGGTATTGCTACCAGCACGGTGATTGCCAACCGGGTAAAGAATCTCTGCGAGGACAATGGATTTAAAGTAAAAGTACAGCAGGTGAAAATTGTGGAGGTAGAAAAGATGGCTTCGGAATTTGACCTCATTGTTGCAAGCACGAGAGTTCCTGAAACAGTAACGACACCGTCAGTATTTGCCATTAACTATCTGACAGGGATCAAACCGGAAGCTGTTGACGAACAAATTCTTAAGGTCCTGAGGGACCTGGGAGAATGACGATGTATATGGAGGTAAAGCATGGAATATGTAACAATGGCGGAAGGCCTTGAGTTTTCCAGGGTGGTGCTTGGTTTTTGGAGACTTTTAGACTGGAATCTTTCAACTGATGAACTGATCCGCTATCTGGAAGAATGTCTGGATTTGGGGATTACGACGATGGATCATGCGGACATTTACGGGGACTACACGGTCGAAGAGAAATTCGGGGAAGCCATGAAAAAAAGGCCGGATCTCAGAGACAAAATGCAGATCATTTCAAAGTGCGGCATTGTCTACAAGTCAGAAACTGCACGTGTCAAGTATTATAACTACGGTACAGACTATATCATCGGACAGGTGGAGAAATCTTTGAAATATATGGGACTCGATCACCTGGACACATTGCTCCTGCACCGTCCGAGTCCGTTTATGGACCCGGAAGAGATCAGCAGGGCGTTTGAAATCCTTTTAAAGGAAGGAAAAGTAAGGACCTTTGGAGTATCTAATTTTCTGCCGGACGAATTCCGTCTGCTGAAATCTTATCTCACCGTGCCTTTGATCACCAATCAGATCGAACTTTCTCCTCTCAGGATGGGAAATATGGAAAACGGAGTCATGAATCTTTGTCTGGAGGAGAGAATTCACCCGATGCTCTGGTCTCCGCTTGCCGGAGGCAGGATCTTTACCGGGCAGGGAGAAGAGGAAATAAGGCTCAGAGAGGTTTTAGAAGTCATCCGGGAGGAGATCGGTGCGGAGGAGATCGATGAAGTGGCCTTCGCATGGCTGTTCTCACATCCGGCAAAGCCGATTCCGATCACAGGTTCAGGAGAAATCGGATTGGCAGAGAGGCCGGTCAAAGCGCTGAAATACCGGCTGACGCCGGAACAGTGGTTTATGGTCTGGACGGCAGTCAAGGGCCACAAAGTACCATAGATGAATGAGGGTACAATGGGAGGAATTGTATGGAAATATTAAATTTTATATTGGGATTGGGTTCCACAGTTATGCTGCCGATCATTATTTTCGTGTTCGGGCTCATCATGAGGGCAGGATTTTCAAAATCATTTAAATCCGGTGTGACCATAGGAATCGGATTTACAGGGATCAATCTGGTCATTACACTGTTGACGGATCAGCTGGGCCCGGTGGCACAGGCCATGACGGAACGTCTGGGACTGGATCTTCAGGTCATCGACATCGGATGGCCGGCAATGTCATCTATTTCCTGGGCGTGGGCAGCGGCAGGTCTGATGATACCGATCGGACTCGTGATTAATTTCGTGATGCTGACGCTGAAACTTACGAAGACCATGAACGTTGACATTTGGAACTACTGGCAGTTCGCTTTCGTGGGATATGCGGTGACAACCGTGAGCGGAAGCCTGCCGATGGGAATTATTGCAGCCAGTGCACTGTCCATCCTCGCGCTGATTCTTGCAGATTACACCCAGCCTTTTGTGGAAAAGTTCTTCGGCATGCCGGGCATTTCATTTCCGCATTTGACGGCACTTGGATTTCTGCCGCTGGTCGTGCCTTTAAACTGGCTGATCGATAAGATTCCGGGACTCAATAAGCTGAATGCCAATCCGGAGACCATCAGAAAACGGTTCGGCATCTTTGGAGAACCAATGTCCATGGGCTTGATCATCGGTCTTGCACTTGGGATTTTGGGAGGACAGAAGATTGACGCAGTTTTAAAACTTGCCATCACCATGGCAGCGGTCATGTATCTCATGCCAAAGATGGTAGCGATTCTGATGGAAGGGCTGATCCCGATCTCAGAGGCTGCCAGGGAGTTTATGGCAAAGCATTTCGGGGACAGAGAAATCTTTATCGGACTGGATGCCGCAGTTTCTCTGGGAGAGCCTTCTGTAATTGCTGTAGGGCTTCTGTTGGTGCCGATCACGATACTGCTGGCTATCGTACTGCCGGGCAATAAACTCCTGCCGTTTGCGGATCTGGCGGTTATCCCGTTCATCGTATGTCTGATCACTGCCATGTCAAAGGGAAATGTCATCCGGGCGCTGATCGTGGGAACAGTCGTTATGGCATGCGTATTATTGATGGCAACAAATCTGGCACCGATCGAGACGCAGATGGCATTGACTGCAGGAATCAAAATGCCGGCGGGAGCTTCCCAGATCGGAAATCTTGACCGCGCGAACCTGATCTCGTGGCTGTTCGTTAAGATATTCTCGCTGTTTGGCTAAATAACACATTCATTGATTAAAGGAGAAAGAAGATTATGAAAATGACAAAACAAGAATTTTTAAGCAAAGTGGACCACTCATTGTTAAAACCTCAGCTGACCAGAGAAGAGATCATGGAAGGACTTCAGTTTGCAAAGGAGAATCACTGTGCATCTGTCTGCATTAATCCGTGTAATCTGGATATGGCAAGAGAAGTACTGGAGGGTACCGATGTAAAGATCGGAACGGTGATCGGATTTCCCTCAGGGGCACATACAACATTTTCAAAAGTAGCGGAGGCAGTGGATGCATATGCCAGAGGGGCAGTGGAGCTTGATATGGTCATTGACATCGGGGCACTGAGGAATGGTGAATACGAGGATGTAAAAAAGGACATCGAGGCAGTGGTCAATGCGACACCGGGCATAGTAAAAGTCATTCTTGAGACCGCATTTCTTACCAAAGAAGAGATCAAAAAAGGCTGTGAACTGACAGAGGAGGCAGGGGCCGCCTACGTAAAGACATCCACAGGATTTGCACCTTCCGGGGCTACGGTTGAAGATATCAAACTCATGAAAGATACTGTGTCTGAGAAGGTTCATGTAAAAGCCGCCGGAGGGATCAACAATCTTGCAGAATGTGTGGCAATGATTGAGGCGGGATCTGACCGGATCGGCATCAGCAAAACAAAAGCGATCCTGGAAGAATTCTAATAGGAGCGTGATATTATGAGAGAGACATCTTTACTGCTGGCCGGGGGCATGAAGAAAGAAAAAGCCCAAAAGGCGGCAGATTTTCTGAAAGAAGGATTAATAGAAAGGGACATAAAGGCCGAGGTGACATTTGTAAATACATATGAGGTGACGGACATAAAAAGTCTGGAAGAGGGCCATGATATGGTGATCTCCACGGCGACAGGCAGTCTGAATACATCGCTTCCGGTACTTCAGGGACTGTGTCTTTTATATCCATGGATGGGGACAGGGAAACTGTATGAGGAAGTGGAAAAGAATCTTGACGGCAGATAAAGGGAGGAGACAGGATGGAGCAGATTTTCAGAGAAGATTTCATCTGGCTGGACGAAGCATTTGAGGACAGAAATCAGTTTTTTGAACAGATCGGAGAAAGGCTTTATGAGCAGGGCAAAGTCAGAGAAAGTTTTGCCGATGGGCTGAAAAGCAGGGAAGCAGTTTATCCTACAGGTCTCAAGACCGAAGCATTTGAGATTGCAATTCCGCATACGGATGTGGAACATGTAAAAGAGGCATCCATATCTTTTGTAAGATTTAAAGAGACGGTTTTGTTTTCGCACATGGGAGATCCTGAAATCCAGGTGAACGCAAAATTTGCTTTTGTTCTGGGCGTCAAAGAGCCGAGTCAGCAGGTAGAGGTGCTGAGTACTCTGGTTTTGCTGATCTCCAATGAAGAAGAAATGGCAAAGCTTGAAGTTCTGGATTCACCGGCGCAGATCTGTGCACTGCTGAATGAATTTTTTAAAGAGCATATGCAGAAAGGGTTAAAATGATGGATATACAGCACAGAAAGAAAAAAGAAACACTCATAGACAGTCTTCATTTGGGGCGAAGCGTCGGCAGAGCATTTCTTTCTTATGGATGTATTATATCATAACCGTACACTATTTTCCAGGGACTTGCGGCGCAGGTCCCTGATATGTTTCATCTATGGGAGATGGGGACAATCAATCCCTGTCTCGATTTTTCCACGAAAAAAGCAGGAACCGGGCTGGTCATTTCTTCCGAGATTCATCACAAAGCAGCGAATGCCTGAGAAATGGCCGGTACAGTGCAAAAGGATATGTGCCGTCAGAGGATGAACTGATAAGGAAATGCTTTGCAGGCAGAGGATTGAATGATATTATAAAGGTATGATTTTTATGAGTCAGTGATTCAGGGATAAGGAAAGGGAAATTATGAGGACAGGGAAATATTGCAGGGAATGTCTGCTTCGGAGCGAAGAGCGGAAAGTGGAACAGGAGCAGAACTGGGAGAAGAAACAGCTGTTTCTTGACCAGGTGCGGGCAGCTTTAAGAGATGAGGATCTGGAACTGTCTCCGCCGGAATATCTGGCTGAGTTTACAGAACTGTATGAGCGGCACTTTGGGGCGCAGACAGCCTTTGATCCGCTCAAACGGCATTTTAATGAACTGATGCTTAAAAAAGAGCCGGAGATCAGAAAAAGGATCGAGGCGTCTGAAGATCCGGTAGCTACAGCGATTCAGGCGGCACAGGCGGGGAATTACATAGACTATATCGCTCTGGGCGAAATTGACGGGGACCAGCTGGAACAGCTCTTGTTTCAAAATGGAGAAAAAGGGCTGAAGCCTGAGGTTTACGATTCTTTTAAGGCAGATCTCAGTTCTGCAAAAAACCTTGTCTATATTACAGATAACTGCGGTGAGATTGTGGTGGATAAGGTTTTGATCCAGGAACTGAAAAAATTTTATCCTCAGGTTGATGTCACAGTGATCGTTCGTGGAGCGGGTGTGGCAAATGATGCGTCCATGGAGGATGCAGTACAGGTGGGTCTCTCCGACGAGGCCAGGGTGATCGGAAACGGTACGAGGATCGCAGGGACCAGCTTAAACAGGATCAGCAGGGAAGCAAAAGAAATCATTGGCAGAGCCGACGTGATCATAGCGAAAGGACAGGGAAATTATGAAACCTTATCCGGATGCGGGCTGAATGTATATTATCTTTTCTTATGCAAATGCGACTATTTTGTCAAACGGTTTGAGGGGGAATATCTTCAGCATATGTTTATAAAGGAAATGTAAAAAAAATTTCAAAAGCTCCATAATAAATAGTATCCCGCCGAGGCAGGGTACTATTTTTATAACAGAGGAAAGTTCTGGGACCCTTCCTCTGCCATAAAAATTCTCCGGTGGGATCGCACTGCGGCGCATAGGGAAATTGCTGCCTTATGGCAGCCAACGCAGGCGCAAAGTTTCGTTTACGAAACTCTATTTCATATGGAGGTGAGTTTTATGGCATCAAATATTTATGGTTATGCCCGTGTGTCAACTAAGGACCAAAATGAGAGCAGACAGCTTCTTGCACTGGAAGCGTTTGGAGTGGAGAGAAAGAATATTTATTTGGACAAATTGAGCGGAAAAAACTTTGACAGGCCCAGCTACAGGAAACTGACAAAAATACTGAGGGAAGGAGACGTACTGGTGATCCAGAGCATAGACAGGCTGGGGCGGAACTACGGCGAAATTCTGGAGCAGTGGAGGGTCGTCACGAAAGAGACCAAAGCCGATATCGTCGTTCTAGATATGCCGCTTTTGGATACAAGAAAGAAACAGGATGATCTCACAGGCACATTTATAGCCGATCTGGTACTTCAGATTTTAAGCTATGTGGCCCAGACAGAACGGGAAAATATAAAGAAACGCCAACAGGAAGGAATCAGGGCGGCCAAACTGAGAGGTGTTCATTTTGGGAGGCCGAGGAAACCGATACCGGAGAAATTTTATGAGTTAAAAGAACAGTGGAAACGCGGTGAAATTTCATCACGGAAAGCCGCTGCACAGCTTCAGATTGCCCAGGATACATTTCTTAGGTGGGCGAGAGGACAGAAGTAAAAGAAATAGTAGACATTATCATTCAATCCATTTTGTACATAAAACTGCAAAAAATATTCATATATTTAAGAGATAAATTCATTTCTTACAGTATACATTAAGCGAACGAAAAAGTCTGCTTTATCGTTCTTTGGAGGTAAGATATGATACAGAAGAAAAAAGATTTCAGGAACAGGCTTTTAGAATATCTGGCAGAGGAGGCGGGCTGTCAGGACTTGTCCGATCTGCCCACCGGTTTTTGGTTCCCGGTGGCATGTTTTATTGCCGGTTCCGTTAAGGCTGAACGTTACAGCGTGAGGGAATGGAATGAGGCTGTCAGATATCTGACAGGGGAGAATATCCGGTTTGCTTCTCCCATACAGGCACAGCAATTTCTGGAAGTAAATAAGGACAATTTTTATACGGATAACAAGGCCGGAAAAAGGATGTAATGTCTGTTGCAGATAGATGTTGTATGGGTTAAGATATTGTAGAAAGAAAACAAAAAGTATCACTCATATAATATCCAGGAGGTTTTATGAAATCATACAGAGAAGTACTGCATTTTCATCTGCCGTCCAGGCGGGGGATTGTGAATATTACGGATAAGGTCCAGGCTGCTGTGGATAAAAGCGGCATAAAAGAAGGCATGGTGTTAGTAAATGCCATG
The DNA here is from genome assembly GCF_002270485.1 of Anaerostipes hominis (ex Lee et al. 2021). GTDB lineage: Bacteria > Bacillota > Clostridia > Lachnospirales > Lachnospiraceae > Anaerostipes > Anaerostipes hominis. The sequence continues at coordinate 106,038 of NZ_NQOG01000002.1, forward strand.
AATATCACAGCCAGTGTATTTATTAATGACGATGAGTCCGGGCTTCACCATGACTATGAGAAATGGCTGGAAAAACTGGCCCCTGAAAAACCATACAGCCAGTATCAGCATAATGGATTTGAGGACAATGCGGATGCCCATCTGAAACGGACGGTCATGGGCAGGGAATCTGTTGTGGCAATTACTGAAGGTGATCTGGATTTTGGCACATGGGAACAGATTTTTTATTTTGAGTTCGACGGCAAACGGGACAAGCGTGTACTGATCAAGATTATTGGAGAATGATATGGAGAACCCGTGGATCAGAACAGAGCTGCTTTTGGGAGAAGAGGCAGTAGAACAATTAAAAAAGTCCCATGTGGCTGTATTCGGAGTCGGGGGAGTGGGAGGCTATGTGGTGGAGGCATTGGCAAGGACGGGTGTCGGCACTTTTGACCTGATCGACAGAGATACGGTTTCCGTTTCCAATATCAACCGTCAGATCATCGCCACACACAGTACTGTCGGTAAAGTCAAAGTGGAAGTGATGAAAGACAGGATCCTGGAGATCAATCCGGAAGCAAAGGTGAACATTCATAAGTGCTTCTTTCTGCCGGAAAATGCAGGGGAGTTTGATTTCAGCCGTTATTCTTATGTTGTGGATGCAGTAGATACGGTAACTGCAAAGATTGAGCTTGTGATGCAGGCCCGGAAAGCCGGAGTCCCGATCATAAGCAGTATGGGGGCGGGCAATAAGCTGGACCCGACAAAATTTGAGGTGACGGATATCTATAAGACATCCGTCTGCCCTCTGGCAAAGGTTATGCGAAAGGAATTGAAAAAACGGGGTGTAAAAAATCTGAAGGTAGTATACTCTACAGAAAAAGCCCTGCAGCCTGGAGTTGATCTGTCCGGGGAAGAAGGCAGAAGAGCGGTGCCGGGAAGCGTGGCGTTTGTGCCTTCTGTGGCAGGACTGATCGCAGCAGGGGAAGTCATCAAGGATCTGATCACTAAATAAAGCAGCAGGATGATTGATGTATACTGTGGATTATTTAGTGAAGTAACAGAAAGGATCCCTGCACATTTGTTTTCTTGACGGATCTTAAGGAAATGATCTAAAATATCTTTGAATGAGTCCAAGAGATAAAGGAGAAATAAAATGAAGCCGGGAATAAAAGATGTGGCAAAAGTTGCGGGAGTTTCACCAACCACCGTTTCCAGAGTGCTGAATGACCGGGGGTATATCAGCGAAGAGACGAGAAAGAAAGTTTACCGGGCTATGAAAACGATTGACTATACTCCAAATGAAATAGCCAGGGCACTGTTGAATAACCGAACGTACCTGGTGGGTGTCATCGTTCCATCAATCTCCAGTCCTTTCCACGGCCAGGTTGTACAATATGTTGAGCAGTTTCTTGCAAAGGACAATTACAAAACATTGCTGTGCAACAGCAAAAACAGGTCGGATACGGAAAAAGAATATGTCAGTATGCTGAGGCGGAACCAGGTGGACGGCATCATTGTGGGAACCCATAATGAAAATTTAAAGGAGTATGAGGAGGCTAAACTTCCAATTGTGGCCATTGACCGTTACATTGCAAAAGATGTGGCAACAGTTTCCTGCGACAATTACATTGCAGGGAAGATCGCTACTGAACGGCTCATTGCGAAAGGCTGCCGTCATATTTTGTGTATCCGTGGAAACAGCCGGCTTAAGATGCCTGGAAACGACAGAAGCCGCGCATATATGGAAACGATGAAAAGATATCACTATGAACCGCTGATCATGGAAGTGGAATTTATAAAAACAATTGAGGAAAAGAAGAAGCTGGTCAGCGAAATGTTGGAGAAACATCCGGAGATCGACGGAGTCTTTGCTGGTGATGATACACTGGCAGTGCTTGTATTAAACCTGGCCAGGGAAAAGGGAATCCAGATACCCAAGGATATGAAAGTGATCGGGGTGGACGGCGCAGAGCAGACACTCAGTATGGTGCCGGAGCTAACAACGGTCCAGCAGCCTATTGAAGCCATTGCAAGGGTGACGGTCCAGACGCTGATCGATCAGATTGAAGGGAAAGAAGTGGAGAGTCATACGGATCTTCCTGTTCGGCTGATTGAGGGTACTACGGCGTAAACAGATATGGTAAAAAACGAAAGAAAGTTCTCAGGGACTTTCTTTTTTTTGTTGGATATCACCAAATCTGCAATGGAAATTTTATTTAAAGTGACAGTATGGTAACGATTGACATATAATAAGTCATAAAAAGGGGAAAAGGAGGAGCAGCCATGCACAAGCTTTACTACCAGCCAGAGGGTGTATGGGTGGGTGATATCATGCCATACGCCGAAGATGGAGAATTTTTTGTCTACCACCAGAGAGATACCCGGGATCCGGTGCCATTTGGTCAGCCGTTTGGATGGGCATTGGCAAAGACTGAGGACTTTGTGAAGTATAAAGATTTGGGAGAAAGTCTGAAAAGAGGATCTGATACAGACCCGGACCAGTTTATCTATGCGGGAAGCGTGTTTCGTTCAGGCGGGAAGTTTCATGCGTTTTATACGGGTTACGTGGGAAAAATCAAAAGGGATCTTAAAACTTCCGCCCCAGGAGGGATATGACAGGAGAAACTGGAGAGATCCGTTTGTACTATGGGATGAAAATAAAGGTGAGTATCTGCTGATCCTTGGTGCCAGAAAGGGTGAGGATAAAAGAAAACAGACGGGACGCCTGGTAAAGTTTACATCCAGAGATCTGGAGGAGTGGTCATTTGAAGGAGATAATGATAAGAACTCTTACCTCTGGGGAGGGACCTTTGTACCTCATGAGCTTTACCAGAGAGAAGATGGGACACTGGGAGCAAAACCAGTGGATTCTCTGTGGAATGCGTTTAAGGAATGGGAAAATTTCTCTGGGTTTTGTGTGAAAACGATTGACACGAAAACAGAAAAGATCATAATCGGAGACACAGGAGATCTGATGGCTTTTGAGACAACCATTAGATTTGCGGAAGGCACCAGAGCTTTTTCGCTGAAATTCTATGAAGATCCGGAAAGCGGAACTGCTTATGAATATAGATTTCTCATAGAAGAAAACAGAGTGGTGTTTGATAAGTCTCCAAACTATCCATGGTATCAGTGTTTTAATATTGGCCTGGAGCGTCCGATTCTTTTGGAGGCAGAGAAGGAATATAAGATCCGGCTTATCGTGGATGATACGATCGGCACTTTGTATATTAATGGAACGGCACTCAACGCCAGATTTTATGACAAACCGGGTACTGCATTGGGAATGACGGTGACAGACGGTACATTCTACTGTAAGGATACAAAGATTTCAAAGAAAGTAAAGAAAGAGAGGTAACAGATATGGATTATCAGAAGACGGCCCGGGATGTGGCAGAACTGATCGGCAGTGCGCAGAATATAGATGGTGCTACTCACTGTGTGACAAGATTGAGACTGATTTTAAAAGATAGCACAGCATATGACAGGAAGGCTCTGGAGAAGATTGAAGGGGTGAAAGGTGTCATGTTCAACAGCGGTCAGCTGCAGATCATTTTTGGAGCGGGAACAGTGAATAAGGTATATGATGAATTTATCAGACTGACAGGGGCTAAAGAAGTGACTGTGGCGGATGCCAAGAAACAGGCCGTGAGCAAGATGGGAAAACTTCAGCAGGGCTTCAAAGTCTTTTCAGACATTTTTATCCCCATCATTCCGGCCTTTGTGGCGGCAGCGATCATTATTGGAATAAAATCACTGCTTTTGGCAGACGGTCTATTCGGTATAACAGGAAGTCTGGCTGACAAAAGTGTGTTGCTGGCAAACATGGCCGATTTCTTTGGAATTATAGCCACCACCTTTGATTATCTGCCGATTCTTGTTATGTACAGTGCAGTAAAACGGTTCGGCGGCAATCCGGTCCTTGGTATCCTGGTTGGAATTGTTATGGTTCATCCGGAGCTGTTAAACCGGAATGTCTTTGCATTGACGCCGGAGAAGGCCGATTATTGGAATTTCCTCGGACTTTCTGTGCCGAGAGTGGCTTTCCAGGGAGGTGTGTTCCCGGCAATCCTGACCGCATGGTTTATGTCCAAGGTTGAAAAGATCGCACAGAAATATGTACCGGAAGTAGTTTCTTTTGTATTAGTACCGACAATCACTATTCTATTGGCAAATATTGCACTTTTTACCGTATTCGGGCCGGTGGGCAACGTGATTGGAAGTGTGCTGGCAGGAATCATTGATGTCCTTTATAACCGTTTAGGCGCTCTGGGAGCTTTTGTGTTCGCAGCTATGCTCCAGCCGCTGGTTGTCACAGGAACTCACCAGGCAATCCAGGGAATTGAGGCTAATCTTGTAGCCACCACCGGATATAACTATATCCAGGCAATCTGGTCTGTCTCTATCATTGCTCAGGGCGGCGGAGCTATTGGAATGTATTTGCTGGCAAAGAAAAAATCAAAAGACCGTGATATCGCAATGTCCAGTTTTGTACCGACTTTGGTAGGAATTTCAGAACCTGCAATCTTCGCGGTCAATATGAAGTATTCCATCATTCCATTCATCTGTTCCTGTCTGGGAGCGGGAATGGGAGGTGCTTTTATGAAGCTGATGTCCGTGAGAGCAATCGGACAGGGACTGACCGGAGTATTGGGAATGCTGATCGTAGTGCCGGATAAACTTCTCATGTATGTAATAGGCAACCTGATCGCATTTGTTGTGCCGATTGGATTAATCCTGCTTTATGACAAGAGTAAAGGGGTGCCCAGAGAAGAACAGGAAGAGGAGAATGAGGAAACGGAGGAAGAAGTGCCTGCTTTCGCACAGAACTCTGCAGAGGCGGAAGTTCATGCAGTTTTTGCAGTGACAGACGGGACCGTGATTCCGGTGGAAGAAGTCAACGACGGGGTGTTTTCTGAAAAAATCCTGGGTGACGGAATCGGAATACGTCCTGAGGGAGAAACGGTAAAAGCTCCGGCCGATGGTGAGATTTGTACTGTTATGGAAGGAACAAATCATGCGGTAGGAATAAGACTTGCTAATGGCTTTGTATTTCTGATCCACGTGGGAATTGAAACAGTATCCATGAACGGCGATGGGTTCACCTGTTACGTGAAGGTAGGGGATCAGGTCAAAAAAGGACAGAGACTGCTGACATTTGATAAGAAAAAGATTGAGAAAAACGGGCTTGATCCAACAGTCATCGTAGTAGCAACAGAAGAGGGAACACCGATGCCGATAAAATTTAAGACCGGACAGAAAGTAAGTGCTGGTACGGATGTTATTGGAGAATGGTAGAGCTATGGAATTTTTGAATATAGAAAAGTATACATATCTGGAAGAAAAACACCGCGGTTATTTGGACCAGCTGAAAGACTTCTGTAAAAAAAGCCCGCGTCTTCCACGATATCATATTCATCCGCCGTGCGGGTTGCTGAATGATCCCAATGGCCTCTGTTACTTTGAAGGGAAATATCATGTTTTTTATCAATGGTTTCCGTTTGCCCCGAAACATGGGATGAAACACTGGGCCCATGTGATTTCTGAAGATCTTGTACACTGGGAATGGTCTGAGGAGATGCTTGTGCCGGATCACGAGTTTGAAAAAAACGGGTGTTATTCGGGAAATTCTATTGAGGCTGGAGGAAAACAGTATCTGTTTTATACAGCCAACTATAAGACCAAACAGGGAAAGGTGCCGAAACAGGCATTGGCCGTAATGGAAAAAGACGGAAAAATTCATAAATATTCGGGTAATCCCGTCATAGACGGAGCACCGGAAGGAATGTCAGGAGAGATCCGTGACCCGTTTGTATTTGAGAAAGACGATAGTTATTATATGATGCTTGGAGGTTCAGATCTTGACGGAACCGGACAGATTTTAATTTATAAAAGTGCGGATCTCTTAAGCTGGGACTATAGGGGAAATCTGGATCTTGGTAGGCAGGATCTTGGCACAATGTTTGAATGCCCTGCGTACATGGAAATTGATGGAAAGGATGTACTTCTTTTATCTCTGATCGGCCGCGCAGCCCAGGAAGAACGTTTTCAGAATGAATTCAGCACAGTATGTTTTACTGGCAGAATTGATCTTGAAAAGCTTACATTTGAAACGGAAACTATGGAAGAACTGGATAAGGGATTTGATTTTTATGCTCCTCAGATGTTTTGCGGCAAAGGCGGAAGGCCGCTGATGTTTGGCTGGTTCGGGTGCGGAGTACAGGAACTGCCGTATTTCAGGGAAGATATGTGGCAGCATGCTTTGACTCTGCCAAGAGAAATTTGTATTAAAGACGGCAGACTGTATCAGATGCCTGCACAGGAAATAATTTCACAGTTTTCTGCATTGGACATAAAGAGAGGTCAAATTATTATCCCGGAAGAAAATGCATGGAGACTTCATCTCATATCTGATACAGAATGCAAAACAGAAATTCATATTGGGGAATCGTATGATCATTTGAAGATTGTTATGGACCCAATCAAAGGACAATTCATTGCTGACCGGAGCTGTCTGAAACAAAAGATCAGTGAGGAATATGGGACACGAAGGGTCTGTCCTCTGGATACACATAAATCTGTTGAAGTTGATCTGTATTATGATAATACATTTTTAGAGATTTATATTGATGGAGGAAAGGACGTTATGTCACTGCGGCTGTTTCCTGAGTCATATAAAGTTGAAATGATATAAAGATTTAAAGATAAAAGAAGTCTCTCGCTTTTAGGCTGAGACTTCTTTTTTTCACGATTTATAGAATTCCGATAATACTCTGTATCCCAAGGCTTACCACAGAGATGGCAACCCAGCAGCAAAATCCCATAAAGATTGGCTTACCGCCAGTTTTTACAAGTTTGACGATATGAGTATTCAGCCCAATAGCGGACATTGCCATAACGATAAAAAATTTGCTTAAAGTTTTTAAAGGATCTGTCACAGCTACAGGCAGGGAAAACACAGTTGTGATGACAGAGGCAAGGATGAAAAACAATACAAATATTGGAAAGACCTGCTTTAGGCTGAAATTGGAGCCGCTTTCTTCCAAAGTCTTCTCTTTTTTCTCTGCACGGAAAATCGCAAGCGCCAGGGTGATCGGAATAATTGCTAAAGTTCATGTAAGTTTTACAATAGTAACAACATTCAGAGTATTGCTGCCATGAATTCCATCCCATGCTGCAGCGGTGGCAGTGACGGAGGATGTGTCGTTGACGGCTGTGCCTGCGAACAGGCCAAAGCCTCCATTGGACAGGTGAAGTATATTTCCGAGTGCTGGAAATATAAGGGCAGCAATCACGTTGAACAGAAAGATGACGGAGATAGATTGTGCAATCTCTTCGTCATCGGCTTCGATCACAGGTGCAGTGGCTGCTGTCCTTTTTCCAGGATATCGGTAAGATTCATGCCGAATCCAAGGAGGATGACCGCATACTGCAAAATTTTCTTCGAGGTAAAGGCAATCCCGGGCTTCATAGATCATATAATAAGATAATTTAATGATTTTTGATTCAAAATAAAAAATATATATACATTTATCATAATTGCTATTGAATAAAGCATTCATATATGTTAATCTAACTGTATGCTTAGTCAAAAAATATAAAGGAGATGCATTTAAGTGAGTGGAGCAAAACTAACAGAAGCAGAATCAGTAGTAATGAGATGTATTTGGAATTATGAGAAAGAAGAGATCCCGTTTTTGACATTAATAGAAGAGCTGAAGGATAAGTATGGTAAGGATTACAAGAGGACAACCGTACGTACATTTCTTTTTGATCTGGAAGCAAAGGGATATGCGGTGGTTGAGAGACGGGGAAAATTTTCCTATGTGAAGCCGGTTGTCAAAAAAGATGACTACAAGAAAGTCAAGGCAGAAGAGGTATTGGATATCTGGTTTGACGGATCAGCAAAAAACTTTATCAGTGCTCTCAGCGAGAGAATATCCGGGGACGAGCACCAAAAACTGAAGAAGCTGCTGGACGAATTGGATGCAGATTGATCTGACAGAGTATTGGAAACGGGAAAAGTTCAGCCGGGAGAGGAGAGACATTCTGATTTGCAGGGATGTCTTTTTCGTTATATAAACTTGTCCATTCTGTCCCAGACATAAAAGACAAAGGAGAACGATATGCTGGATTTTAGGATTTTTACATTTCTTGAAGTATGTAAACAGATGAATTTTACAAAGGCAGCTAAAAAACTGAATATCACACAGCCTGCGGTGTCACAGCATATAAGATGGCTTGAAAAGGAATACGGGATAAAGCTGTTTGAGATGGAAGGGAAAAAGCTGAGTCTTACCGAAAAAGGAGATCTGTTCCGGAATGCGGCTATGACATTTCAGCACGATGAGATGTACTTAAAACATAAAATACAGGAAATGAAAAAGGGAAAACGCAGGTTTTATTTCGGAGCGACCTTGACGATCGGAGATTTTATTCTTCCCCATGCAGCGGCTGAATTTATTAAAATGCATCCCGACACAGAAATTTCAATAAGGATTGCAAATACAGAGGATCTCTTAAACCAGCTGGATCAGGGTGAGATTGATTTTGCCATGGTTGAGGGATATTTTGAAAAGAAGGAATATGATTACCGCATATATTCCAGGGAATCCTATATTGCTGTCTGCGGCAGAGACTATTGTTTTCAAAAGGAACCGGAGGTGCTGGAGAACCTGCTCTCTGAACCTTTGATAACGAGGGAGGCGGGATCAGGTACGAGAGAGATTATGGAAAAAAGTCTGGAGGGAAGGAACTTAAAGATCGGAGATTTTAAGAAAAATCATGAGGCCAGCAGTCTGCATATGATAAAAAAACTGGTGGCTGAAGGGTGCGGGATTACCTTCCTGTATGAGGCAGCCGCAAGAGAAGAATTAAGAGACGGTATACTGAGAAAACTGGAATTGAAAGATTTTCCGGTAGTTCATGATTTTACATTCGTGTGGAGGTATCATAGCATTTTTTCACAAGATTACCTTGATATATTCAACAGTTTGCACAAAGATGATGAATATACAATATAAATAGACAATAAATTAACGAAAGCTGTTGACACAACTTTCACAAAGTGATACTATTAGCTCACAAATATTTAGCTTACAAAGTATTGGCGGGCTAATAGTAGGGATGCTAATAAGTTTTATGTAAAAGCAAACAGGAGGAAAAAGAAAATGGTTGAATTTAAATTGACAAAAGAACAGCTGCTTGCACAGCAGATGTTCAAAGATTTCGCAGAGACAGAAATCAAACCAATTGCCAGGGATATGGATGAAACAGAAGAATTCAGCATGGATCTGCTTGAAAAAATGAAAAAATTCGGTATTATGGGAATTCCATATTCCAAAGAATACGGCGGAGAGGGTGCCGATGTCTTAACATATACACTTTGTATGGAAGAGATGTCTAAAGTAGATGCCTCTACAGGAATCACGATTTCCGTACATACATCGCTATGCTGTTCCTGTATCAATGACTTTGCTTCCGAAGAGCAGAAACAGAAATTCCTTCGTCCTCTGGTTGACGGATCTAAAGTAGGATGCTTCGGCCTTACAGAGCCTGGAGCGGGTACGGATGCCAGCGGTGTGAAGACAAGTGCTGTGCTGGACGGTGACCATTATGTATTAAACGGACAGAAAGTATTTACTACAAACTCAGGTTTTGCCGATACTTTTATCATTTTTGCAATGACAGATAAGAGTGCGGGAACAAGAGGAATGTCTGCATTTATTGTTGACAGAAACACACCGGGATTAGAGGTCAGCAAAAATATTCCTCGTATGGGTATCCGTGCTGCATCTAACTGTGAAGTTGCGCTGGTTGATGTGAGGGTTCCGAAAGAGAATGTGATCGCAGGTGAAGGAAAAGGATATAAGATCGCGATGTCGGCACTGGCAGGCGGACGTATCGGAATCGGAGCTCAGTCTGTTGGTATTGCACAGGGTGCGTTAGATGAGGCGATCAAATATGTAAAAGAAAGAAAACAGTTTGGGAAACCGATTTCTAAATTTCAGAATACACAGTTCCTGATCGCAGAACTCCAGGTGAAAATTGACGCTGCCCGCCTTATGGTATGGAGAGCGGCAAAGGCCAAAGACGATCATGAAAATTATGCTCCGCTGGCAGCATCCTGCAAATTGTTTGCATCTGATGTGGCAGTGGAAGTGACAAGAGCGGCTGTACAGCTCCTTGGGGGATATGGATACTCCAGAGAATATCCGGTAGAAAGAATGTACCGTGACGCCAAGATCACAGAGATCTACGAAGGTACATCTGAGGCTATGAAGATGATCGTAGGCGGCGGATTGTTAAGATAAGCTTAAAGCGGAAGGAGAATAAAGAGATGAAAATCGTTGTTTGTGCAAAACAAGTACCAGATACAACTGAAGTAAAATTAGATCCAAAGACAAATACCCTGATCAGAGACGGTGTACCTAGTATCATCAATCCGGATGATAAAGCGGGGATCGAAGCTGCCCTGCAGTTAAAAGAAAAATGCCCGGGAAGCACTGTGACCGTTGTTTCCATGGGACCGCCTCAGGCAGATGTGGCATTAAGAGAAGCACTTGCTATGGGATGTGATGATGCAGTTCTTGTTTCTGACAGAGCTTTCGGAGGAGCAGATACATGGGCAACCTCTTCTACGATCGCAGCGGCTATCAAAAAATTAGATTTTGATGTGATTATCACAGGACGTCAGGCAATCGACGGAGATACCGCACAGGTAGGTCCTCAGATCGCAGAACATCTTGGTATTCCTCAGGTCAGCTATGTGGAAGATTTAAATGTGGAAGGGGAGGACACTCTGATCGTTCAGAGACAGTTTGAAGACCGTCATCAGATCATTGAAGTAAAGACTCCTTGTCTGATCACAGCTTTGGCTGAACTGGCTGATCCCAGATATATGACGGTACACGGTGCATTTGATGCCTACAGAGAAAAAGAAGTAAAAGTCTGGGGGCTTGCAGACTTAGAAGATACCATAGACCAGGCAAACATTGGATTAAAGGGATCTCCTACAAGAGTAAAGAAATCTTTTACAAAACAGGCCAAAGGTGCGGGAACCATTTTAAAAGATTTATCAGCAGACGAAGCAGTGGCATCTATTGTTGGTAAACTTCAGGAAAAGCACATCATTTAAGCAAGGAGGAGAATTAAAAATGAGCAGAGACGTATACGTATTCGCTGAACAGAGAGACGGCGAACTTCAGAAAGTCGGAATCGAATTAGTTGGCAAAGCAAGAGAACTGGCAGACGACCTTGGACAGCAGGTTGCTGCAGTTCTGCTTGGGTCAGGCGTGAAAGATAAAGCGCAGGAACTGATTGCCTGCGGAGCAGATAAAGTCGTTGTTGTAGATGATGTTATGCTGAAAGAGTATGTCACAGAGCCGTATACGAAGGCACTGACAGCCGTGATCAATGCAAAAGATCCCGAGATCGTGCTTTATGGGGCATCTTCCATCGGACGAGACCTTGCGCCGAGAGTATCCGCAAGAATTCACACAGGACTGACAGCAGACTGTACTGCACTCGAGATTGATGAGGAGACAAAGCTTCTTATGATGACCCGTCCGGCATTTGGCGGAAATATCATGGCAACGATCGTGTGTGAAGACTTCCGTCCTCAGATGGCAACGGTCCGTCCGGGTGTTATGAAAGCGTTGGAAAGCGATGCATCCAGAAGTGGTGAGGTTGAAGAATTCAAGGTGGAATTCTCTGCTGCAGACATGAATGTAAAAGTACGCGAGACTGTAAAGACAGCTCATAAATCTGTAGACATCACAGAGGCGAAGATTCTTGTTTCCGGAGGACGAGGAATCGGAAGCGCAGATAAGTTCAAGATGTTAGAAGAACTTGCCGATGTTATGGAAGGCGAAGTATCCTCTTCCAGAGCCTGTGTGGATTCTGGATGGATCAGTGCTGACCGCCAGGTAGGGCAGACAGGAAAGACTGTTCGTCCGGAATTATATCTGGCCTGCGGTATATCAGGAGCCATCCAGCACGCAGCAGGCATGGAAAACTCTGAATTTATCGTAGCTATCAACCGAGATGAAGATGCTCCGATCTTTGACATTGCGGATCTTGGAATCGTAGGAGATTTAAATACTATCGTGCCGAAGCTTACGGAAGCGGTTAAGGCTTTGAAAGCTAAATAAGATATATAGAAAGAATAATTATATATAATATAGGGAAGAAGGAGAATAGCAGATTATTTTCCTTCTTTTTGTTTGTTTTAGCCGAGGGATAAAATAAAAAATAGATTGTTTTATTTGAAATAGAAGATATCAAGGGATATTAAAACTATCGAAAAGCATATTAGTAAAGGATTATCAAAGCAATTATTTTACCAATATGATTGTTTATGAAATACAAAAAGAAGATATGTCTAGTGCTAGAACTAGAATATATTCGGACATTAATTTACATTAGTGTTTTGCCAGCGTTTGATACTAACCAGATGAAAGAGTATCAACATCTAAAGAATAAGCTTAACGAGATACTATTGATTGAAAACTAATTCTTGTAATTAAAGGATTTTCTTCAGAAGCATGCGAAGTGACCGCTAAAATATGACAATTATACAAAAAGCCATATCAGCGGTGGACTCTTTAAGTTAAAAGGTGCCAAAGTCCACTTTATGTGACCGATTCTGTCCGTGATCTGCGTTGACTTTGAACAACAGAAAAATTATCTTTGGATATTGTCTTCAAGAACCTATATGTAGAGGTTCCGCTTGTGAAGATAAAGTGATATAATAATTGGCAATGAGTTTTGTTCTGATGTAAAGCAATGAGAGTACAATTATGGGAATGTAAGGAGTATGATGAAAGAATTGTTCATCTTGCGCTGGATTGTATTGCCATCCACTTGGATTATGGTATTAAAGCCAATTACCGTAAGGTGTAGATAGGATCTGATGGGAAGTTCTACGAAGTGTTGGCCGACTCAAAATCCATTATGACCAAGAAATGACGAGGAGGTGTCCTATGGGATATAGGTTTTATCCAGCGTTGATCACAGCAGCGATTGTCCTAATAGGACATGTCTTAAAATGGACTTCACTGCTCGAATATAAGAAGCGAAGAGATGAAACGATAGAATTCTCAAATAGATTCATAGAATTGGCAAATTACTATATCGAACACTGTTCGATTGAGCCTGAGTTGTATGCTGTTTGCATTCATGATGTTGATAAAATCCAAAAGGAGTTGGGGAACGATGGTGTACTAGCTGAGTTTGTTGATCCATTCAAACAAATCAAGGGGAGAAACTATCAACTGTTCATGAATATACTCCCTGAGATGCGTTCCATGGTAAACCAGCTTGACAGTATAATGATTCGAGAGCGAATAGGTCAATTGCCAGGCTTGTGTGATGATGCTCTTAGAAGGCATGTTGGCAATTTAGACAGGGTGATTGAACAAGAAAAAAAGAGTATTTTGAATCCATTCTTATGTTTTGGAAGTGGAATTCTCTTACACTAATTGGTTTGCTTAGCTCAATTATTACTATTGCCCTTGGGTGGGACGGATTTATAGACATTTTGCACAGTTTTATTTCTAAAATTTGAGTATAATACTTTGAATAGAACAGGAGGTGTGACCAATGACAGCAGAAGAGATTTTTGCCGGTGAATCCGACAATGTGGAATTCAAAGAAGAAATCCCGGTAAAAAGCGAAAGGTATATGAAGACTGTTGTGGCCTTTGCCAACGGCAGAGGCGGCAAGCTGATCTTTGGTGTGGAAAACAACACTTGGAAAGTCACCGGTTTTTCAAAAGAAGAGGTTTTTCAAAAAATGGATGCCATCACCAATGCCATTTTTGACAGCTGTGAACCGAAAATCATACCCAGTATCGGTGTGCAGGAAGTTGATGGGAAATCCATTATTGAAGTGGAAATCATGTCCGGTATGACGCGTCCTTACTATATCAAGAGCCAAGGTCTTTTGGATGGGACGTATGTCCGGGTGAGCGGTACGACACGTCATGCAGAACGTTATCAGGTGCAGGAGCTGATTCTGGAAGGCCAGAACCGTTATTATGACTGCGAACCCTGTGAAGGACTAGCTGTCACTTCTGAGGACATTGCCATTCTGTGTTCCAATATGAAAGCAATGGCGCTGCGAAACACTCTGACTGATGCAGAGAAGGCAAAGGTCAAAGACCTTACGCAAAACGTTCTGATTTCTTGGGGCGTTTTGATAGAAAAGGATGGGGCAGCTGTTCCGACCAATGCCTATGCGCTGCTGACAGGGCAGGCACATGAGCAGCCAATTATTCAATGTGCTGTTTTCAAGGGAACTGACAGAGCGTATTTTGTAGACCGCCGAGAGTTTGAAGGCTCCATTCAGGATCAGATGGAAGCAGCGTTCCAGTACGTGCAGGAGAAAATCAACCGTGGTATGAAAATCCAAGGAATGTACCGGCAGGACGTTTACGAACTGCCTTTGGACAGTGTGCGTGAGTTGATCGCAAATTCTGTTGCCCACCGCAGCTACTTGGAATCGGGCAATATTCAAATCGCTTTGTTCGATGACCGGCTGGAGGTCACTTCTCCCGGTATGCTGCTGAACGGTGTTTCCATTGCCAAGATGAAGGAAGGCTATTCTAAGATTAGAAACAGAGCTATTGCCAATGCATTTTCCTACATGAAGATTATTGAAAAATGGGGCAGCGGCATTCCTCGTATTATTCGAGAATGCAATGAATATGGCTTGCCTGAGCCGGAGTTTTTTGATTTTGATGGAGACTTCCGGGTGAATATGTATCGGAAAGCCGCCCCAAATACCAATTTGGAAATGATGAAAGAGGATTCGGCACAATTCGGAAATCCGGCACAATCCGGCACTGCCAGAATGCCGGATCAAGAAATTGCAATAGTCGGATTTGTAAAAAGCAATGGCAGCTGTACGACTTCACAAGTGGCCGAGCTGCTTTTGGTAAAAGATAGACGAGCAAGAGTTATTCTTGGAAGCCTTGTAAAAAAGAACATCTTAAAGAAGAGTGGAAACGCAAGAAACACGATGTATCTTGCGGGTGAACAGTTCCCGGAATGAAAGTGATAACATGGCAGAGTTGAACCTAAATCAGATAATTGAAAAGCTGAACGATAATTTTACGGGAGATATCTGTAAGATCGTTTTTTGATATAATGGTAAAGCAGATTCAACTGAGTAAATTGATTTTGTGGAACGAGAGGATACACCTATAAACAACCCTGGCACAGGCTAATAAAAGCTTTTAAGGAAAATGATATATAAATGAGAGATCGGGCAGGAAGGAAAATGAAATCATTCCCTTCCTGCCCGATTTCTTTGCTTATTACTATATGAGAGATTGTTGATATTATTATTGACAATGCTCAATAATAATGCTAAAATCAACTTAAAATATAATCAAAATATGATCAAAATATAATCATGATGGTTGGGGAGTGTAATATGAACAGAAAAAAACGCAATACAATGATGGCTTTTGGAGCCTTTGCCATATTATTTACCGGATATCCTCATGTCTGGTCTATCTACCAGCCATATGTGATGAAATCGGCAGGATGGAGCACGGGGCAGGCCTCCATATGCTTTTATCTGCCGACCATGTTTTTTGTACTGGGAAATATTTTAGGGGGCAGGCTTCAGGATAAAAAGGGGCCGACTCCCGCTGTGTTTATCGGGGGAACAGTCTTAACTTCAGGAGTGCTGTTGTCCAGATACATGCTCCTGCCGTCACCCGTTTGGATGTACCTGACGTTCGGAGTCATGCAGGGCATCGGGTCAGGAATGATCTACGCACCGATCCTTTCAACGGCTCAAAAGTGGTTTCCGGGAAGAACAGGGTTTGCATCCGGCGTTGTGATCACGGCAAACGGAATCTGCGGCCTTTTGATGGCACCGGTGAGCAAAACACTATTGGAGGCCGGAGGCCCTCAGCTGGCATTTTTGGCCGTGGGATTACTGATTGGAGTCTCATGGATTCTGGGAACATTGTTCATCAGGAAACCAGAGGAAACAGCAAAAGAGAAGATGCCGGTATCTTACGGGGAAACACGTCAGTACACCTCAGCAGAGATGGTAAAGACCAGAAAATTTTATTACCTGTTATGCACGATGATGTGCGGACTTATGGCATATTATCTCACATCGCCGTTATCGCAGACACTGCAGACGGACAGAGGCATCAGCGCAGCCCTCGCAGTGGGTTCGGTCATGGCAGGTTCCATATTGAATGCAGGGATGAGGCTGGTGCTCCCGTCTCTTTCAGATAAAATCGGCAGGATACAGTGCATCAAAGGTGTGCTCCTGCTCTCTATGGCAGCTATGGTGTTTCTCATAACGGGACAGAAGATATTGACAACTCTGGCAGTGATCCTGATCTATGGATGCTTCGGAGGGATAATGGGAAGTTTTCCTTCCCTGGCAAGCTCTATCTTCGGGCTGAGACATTCCGGACAGAATTATGGAATCGTTATGTTTGGGATTGTCGTCGTGACGGCACTGTCTCCATGCATTACAAACTTAATTGCGGCAGGGCAGTATCCGGTGAATACGACATTTTTAATCGGCTTTGTATTTTCAGCAGCGGCATTTCTGTTTTTAACCAGGCTGGAAAAAGAAATTAAGAATGAAAAACAGGAAAACGGGAAACAGAGGCTGGAACCACAGATAAAATTACAGTTGAAATGATATTAAGAGAAAGGAAGTATCAATTATGGCATTAGTGAAAATGAAACAATTACTGGAGCAGGCAAAAGAAGAAAACAGAGGATGCGGCGCGTTCAGTGTTGGAAATATGGAGATGGTCAAAGGGGCCGTCAAAGCTGCAGAAGAGATGAATACATCAATCATCCTCCAAATCGCAGAAGTGCGTTTGGAACATTCTCCCCTGCACTTAATGGGCCCGATGATGGTCCGGGCCGCAAAGGAAGCAAAGGTGGATGTGGCGGTTCATTTAGATCACGGTCTTACACTGGAGACTGTAAAAAAAGCACTGGAATTAGGATTTACTTCTGTCATGCTGGATGCTTCCCGAGATCCGTTTGAAGAAAATATAAGAAAGACAAAAGAAGTAGTGGAACTGGCAGCTCAATATGGAGCAACTGTGGAGGCCGAATTAGGGCTTGTAGGCGGAAGCGAAGATGGAAAGAGTGATCACGGGATTCAGTGTACCAATCCGCAGGATGCAAAAATATTCTGTGAACAGACCGGTGTAGATGCTCTGGCAGTGGCCATAGGAAATGCACACGGTGATTATCCGGTGGCGCCGACGCTGGAATTTGGTGTTTTAGAAGAAATCCGCAATATTACCAAGAAACCTCTGGTACTTCACGGCGGAAGCGGAATTACAGATGACGGCTTCAGAAAAGCTATCTCTCTTGGAATCTGCAAAGTCAACATTGCAACGGCAAGTTTTAACAGCCTGACAAAAGAAGTAGAAAAATACATAGGGTCTGAAGGAAAACATAATTATTTTGACATGAATGAAGCTATGGTAAAAGGTGTCTATGACAACGTAAAACGTCATATTGAGATCTTTAACTGCAAGTAAAGGTATTCCAAATTATATTTTGTTAAAAGGAGAAGCGCACCGGCTTATTTTACCGGAGCATTTCTCCTTTTTAATAATATTTTTGTTTTGAGGTAAGAGAAGAGGAATTTAAAATAGTGTCATAGCAGCCGTTAAAGACAAACGATGGCGGGAGAAAGCTGGAGATTATTAAATATTCAGCAGAGTATGATATAATGATATCAACAATGCGTGCACGAGAACGCGAGAGGAGAAAGAGTATGGCAGTTACGATTCAGCAGATTGCAGACCTGGCCGGGGTATCCAGGGGTACGGTGGACCGGGCATTAAATAACCGGGGAAGAATCCGGCCGGAAGTGGCAGAAAGGATCAAAGGGATCGCAAAGGAACTTGGATATCAGCCCAATATGGCGGCAAAGGCACTTTCCACCGCCAATCACGCACTTCAGATTGGAGTTATCATTCAGTACGCAGAGACTCCGTTTATGAAGGCAGTGCTGGAAGGCACGGAATTCGCGAAGGAAGAAGTCGAACGCTTCGGAGGACATGTATTTGTGGAGTGCATTCACGGTGGGGACGTAAAGAAGCTGCTCAAGACAATGAAAGATTTCAGGGAAGCCGGGGTGAAGGGGATCGCTTTGGTTCCCACCGACGATGAACTGCTCAAAAAGACGATCAATGAGTTTGTGGAAAAGGACAGGATTTCAATCATTACGATCAACTCTGACCTGGAGGATACAAAGAGGCTCTGCTTCATCGGGCAGGACTCCTATGCCAGCGGCAGAGTGGCCGGAGGACTCATGGGGGAGATTATCCCCGGAGACGGGAAGGTTATGATCCTGTCCGGCTCTCAGGAAAATGTAGCCACTATGGAGCGTACAAGAGGATTTTTGGATGAACTGGAGCACCATTATTCAAGGATAAAGGTCCTGGAGCCAAGATATGCATATGATGACGACTGGGTTGCCGGGAAGCTCCTGAAAGAACAGCTGGAAGAGACTCCGGATCTGGCAGGCATCTATATCACGGCGCAGGGGGAGAGCGGGGTCTGCGATACATTAAAAAAATACAGGCTGGAAAAGAAGATCAAAGTGATCGCCCATGACTATGAGGGAGAAAACCGTGAAAATCTCAAAAAAGGAATCATTAATTTCATCCTGAGACAAAATTCCTATGTTCAGGGGTATGAGTCTGTCATGGAACTATTCCATACACTCTGCGGCAATCCAACGAGACAGGGAGAGTTTTGGCACACAGATATTGTAATTAAAACAAGATGCAATCTTTGATTGTTACAAAAATATAATAATAATATTATCATAATATAATCATTTTAAATTTTCTGTTTATACAGAATGTATAAATAAAAATACAATATCGGACTGCGATATTGTATTTTTTTGTGCAAAAAGGATAGTATAAGTGAAATTATTTAAAAAATAATTGGAATTATTGTGTATGTTGCTGATTGCGTGCACGCGCACGCAATGTTATCATAAGTTCACAATAAAAAACAACAAATCAACGAACATATGGAGGTAGAGTAATGTTAAATGTAGGTGTAATTGGATGCGGCGGAATGGGAAAAGATCATATCAAACGTCTCACAAACAAGATCCAGGGAGCAAACGTAGTGGCAGTTTCTGATGTCTTTGAAGAAGGAGCAAAAGAAGCAGCGGCATTGGCCGGAGGAGCTAAGGTATATACAGACGGAAAAGATCTGATTAATGATCCTGATGTAGACGCGGTATTTATTGTATCCCCGGGTTTTGCCCACACAGACTCTCTGCTTCAGGCTATTGAAGCGGGAAAACGTGTTTTCTGTGAAAAACCGCTGGCAACGACGGCAGAGGACTGCAAAAAGGTTGTGGATGCAGAAGCTGCTTCAGGAAAACATCTGATCCAGCTTGGATTTATGAGAAGATATGATAAGGGATATGTACAGGTAAAGGAGGCGCTCCAGTCCGGAGAGTATGGTGAACCGCTGATCCTTCACTGCACACACAGGAATCCAGAAGTGGGAACCAATTATAATACGCCGATGGCAGTCCATGACACAGCAATCCACGAGATCGACACACTTCACTGGTTAGTAGACGATGAATATGAGAGTGCACAGGTGATCATGCCGAAAGTGACAAAATATTCCCACTCAGAATTGAAAGATCCTCAGATCATGCTGCTCCGCACAAAGAGAGGAATCTGCATCGACGTAGAAGTATTCGTCAACTGCAAGTTCGGATATGACATCAACTGCGAAGTGGTATGTGAAGACGGTGCGATCAAGATGGCTGAACCTTCTTACCCGAGCATCAGGAAGAATGCGGCAGTTTCAACAGCCATTGACACGGACTGCTTTGTAAGATTTGAAGATGCATATGACACAGAAGTCCAGAACTGGGTAGACTGTGCCGGGCAGGGAGTGATCAGCGGACCTACTGCATGGGACGGATACCTGGCGGCTGTGACAGCAGACGCATTGGTAAAAGCACAGGAGACAGGACAGATTGAACCGATCGTGACAGCAGAAAAACCTGAATTCTATAAATAAATCGGAGAATCTGCCATAGGATCATTACATAAATCAGGAGGAAATAGATATGAAAATTGGATTTAATGAAGCAACAGCACTGGAATGTAAAGGACAGTCTCTGATGGCTGATCTGGAAGCCTGTGAAAAATACGGATTTGATTACATAGAGATCAGATTTGACTGCATAAAGGATTATCTGAAAGAACACACGCTGGAAGAACTGGCTGACTGGTTTAAAAATCACCATTTAAAACCTTGGGCTTACAATACCTTGATCTTTTTTAACCAGAGAGACGAAAAAGGAGTGCAAGAAATTGATGAAGAAACAGATTTTATCATCGAAGTCTGCAAAGCCATCGGCATGAAGATGCTGATCACGGTTCCTTCATTTGATGTCAAAGACAAGAGTATTTCAGAGATCAAAGAAGAAGCAGTGGAACGCCTCCGCTACTTATCAGACAAAGTCGGAGAAGACATTAAAATTTCACTGGAATTCTGTGGTGCGCCGAACTGTTCCATTAACCAGTTCGGAACTGCTTATGATGTAGTGAAAGCCACAGACCGCGACAACGTGGGCATTACAGTGGATACGTTCCATTTCCATGAGATGTGTTCTGAATTAGAAGATTTGGAAGCGGCAGACGGAAAGAAAATTTTTGCTTATCATTTAAATGACTGTGAAGACCTGCCTCTTGGTTCCTGCGGCGATGACAAACGCCTGTGGCCCGGAGAAGGCGTGGTAGACCATGCGGGGATAGCAGCGGCCTTAAAGAAGATCGGATTTGACGGAGTATGTACTATTGAAGAATTCCGTCCGGAGTATTATGAAATGTCCCATGACGAGAACGTAAAGAAATCTGCTGAAGTGACAAGGGATTTTGTAGCAAAATACTTTGCATAAAGCATAAGGGGGACAAAGATGTCTATGAGTGAACAAGCAATAAAGATGACTATGAACGTGGAAGAAAATTTTGAGGAGCTGGAAGGGGAGTTTGCCAGGGTAAAGCTTTCTGAAAAACTGGCATACTGTGTGGGCGATCCTGCGCTGACGGTTGTATATACTCTGGCGAACACTCTGCTGGTTTACTTCTATACAAATGTAATCGGACTCTCAGCAGGAGTCATAGGAATGATCATGTTGGCGTCCAGAGCATTTGACGGTGTATCCGATGTTATCATGGGAACGATCATTGACCGGACTCATTCCAAGTACGGAAAGTCCAGAGTATGGATCTTGCGGCTGGTCATTCCTTATGCCATTGCTGCGGTACTGCTGATGACAGTCCCGCAGGGTACAAAAACAGTGCAGGCAGCCTATGTGTTCATTACATATAACTTACTTAACACCGTAATGTATACCGGAATTAGTCAGCCGTTCCATACACTCGGTTCCCTGATGAGCCGTGATAAGCATGAGAGGGAAACCATCAGCAACATCCGTATGTCTTTATCCATCACAGCAAGTATGGTGGTCACAGCACTGACACTGCCGATCATCAACTGGGTGGCAGTAAAGATCGACAATACCCAGCTGGCATGGATCATTGTAACAGCAGTATTTTCGGTCATCTCTGTCCTCATTCTGTTAAATACATTCCGCTGCTGTAAGGAAAGGGTAAAGGTTTCTGAAAAATCTGAGGAAAAACTTCCGATATTCACAGCGCTGAAGCTGATGGCAAAGAATCGGTATTTCCTGATCTCCCTGGGTCTTATGCTGTTCTATACGATCTATCAGATCATCCTTGGGATCGATCTCACCTATTACTGTCAGTATGTGCTGAATGATGTAAACCTGGTCATGCCGTTATCCATGGCTGAGAAAGTACCGATGATCTTTGTCATCCTTCTTCTGCCGAAGCTGATACCGAAGTACGGGAAAAGAAATATGATCGTAGCCGGATGCCTTCTCGGCATTGCAGGCCAGATTGTTTTCCTGTTTAATATCACAAGCGTGCCGCTGGCAATCTTTTCATCCATTATCCGTGGTATCGGAATGTCACCGTTCTATGGTGTGCAGTATTCGCTGCCGAGCGATGCGATCGAGTACGGACAGTGGAAGACTGGAAAACGGATTGAGGGACTTATGTTCTCTTCCATGAGTTTCGGACAGAAGTTTGGAGCGGGTATCACCAACGCAGTTTTAGGAGCGGCATTATCCTATGTGGGATACAACGGAATGGCACAGACAGCGGCAGAACAGGCACCGGCTGCCATTGCAGTCATTAAGGTGACTTATCTTTATGTACCGATTGCTGTATGGGTCGTGATGATGCTGATCGCCCTGTGCTATAAGCTGGACAAGACGTACAAGGAAATGATAGCGGAGCTGACCGTGAGGGAGCTGTCAGGGAAGCTTTAAAAATAAAGAAAGGTAATGATAGAAATGCTGGATAAAAAGAAAGTAAAACTGGGAATCGCGCCGATCGGATGGACCAATGACGATATGCCGGATCTGGGAAAAGAAAATACTTTTGAACAGTGTGTCAGTGAAATGGCTTTGGCAGGATTTACGGGGTCTGAGGTCGGAGGGAAATATCCGAAGAATGTCACCAAACTGAAAAAAGCCCTGGACTTAAGAGGAATTGAGATCTGTAACTGCTGGTTTTCCAGTTTCCTGATCTCCAAACCATATGAAGAAACAGAAAAAGAATTTATCGAACAGACCGATTTCCTGAAAGCAATGGGAGCAAAAGTCATCGGAGTGTCCGAACAGAGTTACAGCATTCAGGGAAAGGACCATCCGATCTTTGAAGGAAAATATGTAATGAACGATGAGGAGTGGAAGCTTCTCGTGCAGGGACTGAACAAACTAGGTAAAATTGCAAAAGAAAAGGGAATGATCCTGACCTACCATCATCACATGGGAACTGTCGTACAGACGGAAGAAGAGATCGACCGGTTTATGGCAGAAGTTGATCCGGAGCTTGTATACCTGCTGTTTGACAGCGGACACTGCTCCTTTGCAGGGATGGACCCGGTGAAAGTGCTTGAGAAGTATATTGACAGAACCAGACATATCCACCTGAAGGACCTTCGTTCTGATGTGGTGGCTCAGTCAAAAAAAGAAAGCTGGAGCTTCTTAAAAGGAGTCAGGAAAGGAACCTTCACTGTTCCCGGAGACGGAGACGTGGATTTCACACCAATCTTTGACATCATCGAAAAGAGCGGATACGAAGGATATGTCGTAGTGGAGGCAGAGCAGGACCCTGCCGTTGCCAATCCGCTGGAATATGCAGTGAAGGCAAGAAAATACATTGCTCAAAAAACAGGTTTATAAGTTGTCGGAAAGGAGAGTAGCTGCTCTATGAAAATAGCATTTGACGTGGATGTGCTGGCAAAGCAGATGGATATTAACCGGATGGTACATCAGGTGGCAGACTGGGGATACAAATACATTGAACAGTCTCCACATCCGAGGATCAATCCGTTTTATAAACATCCTCTGTTTTCCAAAGAATGTGAGGCGGAATACAGAAAGGCACTCCGGGAAACCGGAGTGGAGATCTCCTCTTTTATCGTGGTGTACCGCTGGTCCGGGCCGACCGAAGAACAGAGGAAGATAGCAGTAGCCAACTGGAAACGGATGATCGAGATCGCCGTGGACATGGGCGTGCCCGTGATCAACACCGAACTCTCCGGTGATCCCAATCAGCAGGAGATCTGCAGCGGCATGTGGTTTCGGTCTATCGAAGAACTGCTCCCGATCATCGAACGGGAAGGGCTCCGAGTAGAGATCCAGTCTCATCCGTATGATTTCTGTGAGCTGAATAATGAGACCTGTGATCTGGTAAAATCCTTTCGATCTCCGAACCTTGGATATGTATATTCTTCTCCGCACGGATTCTTCTATGACGAGGGAAAAGGTGACGTGAGATCAATGTTAAAATATGCGGGAGAAGAACTGACCCATGTACTGTTTGCAGATACGTTCAATCAGACTCTGGACTGCCGCTATATCGCCAACCCGCCATGGTTAAACAGCCGTGGAAGGGCCGATGTGACGATCCACCAGCATTTGGCTATGGGCGAGGGAGACGTGGATTTTGAAGGAATCTTTGAGACATTGAGAGAGATGGATTTTGCCAATAAACAGCTGAAAGAAAATGCACCGAAAGCCGGAGGAGACAATATCGCATGTGTATCCATGTTCGGGTTTCCGGAAAAGATGGAGAAACAGGCGCCGGAAGCAAGAGAACGCATTGAGCGGGAGCTTCTCTAAAGAAAGGGTGATAAATTATGATCTACCATACAACAGTGAAAGCTGCAGGAAGTGATGTGGCGGCATTTGCTAAAAAAGGATTTTTCATAACATTCGGTGAGCCGGCTCTTGTAAGCCTTAAAGACTTTTGTTATTTTGTCGAAGTGAATCCTGTCATGGGAGAAATAAAGCCGGGCAGCAGACTGGTCATTGACGGAAACGAGTATAGGATTACAGAAGTCGGCAGCATTGCGGCAGAGAATCTTGGGAAACTCGGGCATTTGACAGTATTCTTTCACGAAGACAGAGAATGCCTCCCGGGGAGCATCTGTGTGGAAAAGAGCAGGATGCCGGAACTGAAAGCGGGAAGCCGGATTTCTATTATAGAATAAAAAGAGAAAAAGTGAAGAATTGAACAGTATCTTTGGTGGCATTCGTTTTCCTATCGTCTTATACTAAATGAGAAGGAGATATAAGAGTCATGAAGATGAAATGAAACGGATGCTGGAAAGTTTAAAAAGAGACTATGGATATAATGACACAGACGCGGGTTTGGTATTAAAGGATATTTTAGTTCATGCCTGGAACGGTGAAATTTAAGACGGAAATATAGAAAAAACTGCTGTACCGATGATGAAAAATCAATGGTACAGCAGTTTTTTACATAAAAAGAATGCAGTCGGCGGGACTTGAACCCGCACCCAGTTAGCCCGGACTAGATCCTTAGTCTAGCGCGTATGCCAATTCCGCCACGACTGCACAACACAGTTATAATATCATGGATTTTATGGAAATGCAAATAAAAATTTGTATTTTTTTCTGAACATGAAGCCTTTTACATTTCGGAGGGTTTCATTTATAATAAGAGATGCTTTACAAATATAATAGAAAAGGAATGAAAATAGATGTTAATAGGATCACATGTGGGAATGAAAGGAAAGGAGATGTTTCTTGGGTCAGTCAAAGAAGCATTGTCTTATGGAGCCAATACATTTATGGTGTACACAGGTGCGCCGCAGAACACAAGGAGAAAGGATATAAGCGAGCTTAGGATTGAGGAAGCAAAAGCTCTGATGGAGGAGTCAGGAATTGAAACATTTGTCGTCCATGCACCGTATATCATCAATCTCGGAAATACGGTGAAGCCGGAGACATTTGAACTGGCGGTGGAGTTTTTAGCACTTGAAATCGAGCGGACCAGTGCCATGGGAAGCAGAACCCTGGTACTTCATCCCGGAGCTCATGTGGGCGCCGGAGAGGACGCAGGAATTGAACGTATCGTTGAAGGGCTGAATGAAGTTCTCACAAAAGATACACCGGTTTTTGTGGCTCTGGAGACCATGGCCGGAAAGGGCAGTGAAGTCGGAAGGAATTTTGACGAACTGAAGCGTATCTACGACGGCGTTAAATATAATGATAAATTAAGAGTATGCTTCGATACCTGCCACACAAGCGACAGCGGGCTTGATATTGTCAGTGATTTTGAGGGAGTCATGGATTCCTTTGATAAGGCCGTAGGAAAAGATCAGATTGCGGTGTTTCACATTAATGACAGTAAAAACCCCCGGGGTGCGGCGAAAGACAGGCATGAAAACATCGGCTTTGGGGAGATTGGTTTCAATGCACTGAATTACATTGTGCACCATGAAGATTTCGCACAGGTGCCGAAGATTTTGGAGACTCCGTATATTAAAGAGGAAGGGACCAAAAATTCTTATCCTCCGTACAAATATGAGATCGAGATGCTCAAAAATGGGACATTTGATCCGAGTCTGAAAGAAAAGATTTTAGAGACAGGAGGTAAATAGGCAATGAAAGTTACATTTATTGAACACAGCGGTTTTTGTGTGGAACTTGACCGGACGGTTTTGCTGTTTGACTACTATAAAGGAGCATTTCCGGAGATACCTAAAGACAAAGAGCTTTATGTGTTTGCTTCCCACAGCCATCCGGACCATTTTTGTCGCAGGATTTTTGATCTGGAAGAGAAATACCCGAATGTAAGATATATTTTATCCGATGATATCCCGGCAAAAGCTTCTCAAAATATCACAAAGATCAGAGAACATGAAGACCGGATGGTCGGTTCCGTTCGGATCGAGACGCTGAAGTCCAATGACGAAGGCGTTGCATTCCTGGTTACTGCCGAGGGCAGGACGATTTATCATGCAGGAGATTTAAACTGGTGGTACTGGAACGGGGAACCGGAGGAGGACAATGAATTTATGATCCGGACCTATAAAGAAGAAGTGGCCCGCCTTAGAGGAAGAGAGATCGATCTGGCATTTCTTCTCCTTGATCCTAGACAGGAGGATAAATACTGTAAAGGGATCAATTATTTCATGAAAGAGATTCATCCGAAAGCTGTGTTCCCGATGCACGCATTCGGAGAGTATAAGATCTCCAGGCATTATCTGAACTGTGATGACGGACGGGCTTATCAGGGCATCGTCAGAGAGATCACAAAGGCCGGGGAAGAGTTTATTCTATGAGAGAAAAGAGCTTAAGGCTGGTAGTTGCGTTTCCCAATACTACCAATGCCATGGCGATGGAGAAGTACTGCAGGCAGCGGGGTGTGGGAGGAAGGCTGATCGCGGTTCCTCCCTCTATTACGGCGGGCTGCGGAATGGCCTGGTGCGCAGAGCCGGAAGAGGAGGCTGCGGTGAAAGAAGTTCTTAACGGGCAGTCCATTGAGACGGAAGGAATTTACCGGATTTTGTTGTAAGGAGAGTTCTATGAGTGAAGAGAATATTGTGTTTTGCAAAAGCGGCGGCTGTACGGCGAAACTGGGCCCCGGGGTGTTAGAGCACGTTTTGAGCAGGCTCCCCAAGAAAAAGGATGACAATCTGCTGATTGGGTTTGACCATGTGGATGATGCGGCGGTTTACAGACTCAGCGATGATCTGGCCGTGGTGCAGACACTGGATTTTTTTCCGCCTATGGTGGAGGACCCTTATATATTCGGACAGATCGCCGCTGCCAATGCACTGAGTGATATTTATGCCATGGGCGGTACGGTGAAGACTGCCCTGAATATCGTGTGTTTTCCGGAAAAGATGGATTTAAACATTTTGGGAGAAATCCTGCTCGGCGGGAATTCCAAGGTCCAGGAAGCAGGAGGAACGCTGGCGGGAGGTCATTCTATTGCGGATGAGGATGTAAAGTACGGCCTGTCGGTCATGGGGACCATTCATCCCGGCAGAGTCTATGCAAATAACGGAGTCAGGGAAGGGGATATCCTTCTGCTGACAAAACCTCTGGGGGTCGGCATTGTGCTGGCGGCGAACCAGATGAAGGCGGCTTCTGCTGCGGCGTATGAACAGGCGGTGAATTCTATGACGACATTGAATAAATATGCGGCAGAAATTCTTTCGGGATATGAGGTCCATGGCTGTACAGATGTAACGGGCTTCGGGTTTTTAAAACATCTGGATGAAATGATCGAAGAACAGTATACGGCCGAAATCGACTCTTCCCAAATCCCATATATTGAGGATGCGGCGCGGTATGCAGATGAATTTTATCTGACCGCGGCGGGACAGAGAAACAGAAATTCGGTCGGAAGTGATGTGTGGTTTTCAGATGTTCCGTTCTGGATGGAGGAAATCCTGTTTGATCCTCAGACTTCAGGAGGGCTTCTGGCAGGCATTCGGCCGGAAGATGCACAGAGCGCGCTGGGAAAGTTAAAAAAACTCGGCCTGCCGTGTGCCGCTGTGGGCAGGATCACAAAACGGAGAGAGAAAAAGATTCTTGTTTACTAAGGGAAAGGAAGAAAGATGGAAAAAAGAATTGATGCTGTCGGAAAACAGTGCCCAATGCCGGTGATCCTGGCAAAGAAGGCTTTGGAAGAAACACCGGAAGGCGGAACAGTCACGGTGGTCGTAGACAATGATATTGCAGTCCAGAACCTGTCAAAGCTGGCAGTGCAGAAGCAATACGGTTTTGTGTCCAGAGAGACAGGCAAAAACACGTATGAAGTAAGAATGACAGTGGGAACCGCAGACAAGGAACAAACTGCGGAAGAAACCGGGAAAAGAACTGATAATATTCGGGAAAGAACAGGGGACACGGTTGTCGTACTTTCTTCAGATAAGATGGGAGAGGGAGATGAGGTCCTTGGGAAGATGCTCATGAAAGGGTTTGTCTTTGCGCTGACCCAGCTGGACCAAAAGCCGGACAGGATGCTCTTGTTTAATAATGGCGCGAAGCTTTCCTGCGAGGGGTCTGATGCATTAAAGGATTTAAAAACTCTGGAGGAAGGCGGAACTGAGATTCTTACCTGCGGAACCTGTCTGAACCACTACGGTCTGGAAGAACAGCTTGCCGTGGGAGAGGTGACAAATATGTATATGATTGCGGAGACAATGATGCAGGCATCGCAGATCATTAAGCCTTAAAGGCAGCCGGGAGGTATTTATGATTTATTTTGACAGTGCGGCCACCAGCTATTACCGCCCGGAATCCGTGGCGCTTGCGGTGGCGGAGGCCGTCCGGCATATGGGAAACAGCTCCAGAGGGCTTCATGGTGCGTCTTTGGATGCTTCCAGAACTATATACGAAGTGAGGGAAAAGCTTGGAAATATGTTTGGATGCGGGACTTCTCAGATCGTATTTACATCCAATGTAACGGAGAGTCTGAACACTGTCCTCTGCGGACTGCTCCGGCCAGGAGATCATGCGGTGACAACCGTGCTGGAACACAACAGCGTACTGCGGCCTCTGTACCGTCTGGAACAGCAGGGAGTGGAGTTCTCCGCTGCGGGATGTGATGAACTGGGAAATGTGAGTGCCCAGGATATAGAGTCCTTGTTTCAGAAAAACACAAGAGCCGTAGTCTGCACCCATGCGTCGAATCTGACCGGCAATCTGACGGACATCCGCGAGATCGGAAGACTGGCTCATGAGAGGGGAATTCTGATGATCGTGGACGGTGCACAGACCGCAGGTGTTTTTCCTGTTGATCTTGTCAAAGACCATGTGGACGTCTTTTGTTTTACAGGGCATAAAAGTCTGCTTGGACCCCAGGGAACCGGAGGCATGGCAGTGCGGCAGGGACTTCTCATAGCCCCTTTAAAAACAGGGGGCAGCGGGATCAAAACCTTTGACAGAGGACAGCCGGAGCAGATGCCGGAGAGATTGGAAGCCGGTACTTTAAACGGCCATGGTATCGCCGGGCTGGGAGCCGGCATCGATTATATCAGGTCACAGGGCATGGAAAAGCTTCGGCAGAAAGAACAGTGCCTGGCCGATATGTTTTATAAAGGCGTCCGTGAGATACCGGGGGTTACTCTGTATGGTGATTTTACAAAAGAGGAGAGGGCGCCGATTGTGAGCCTGAATATAAAAGAGATGCGTTCCGGAGAAGTAAGCTGCTGGCTGACAGAGGAATACGGGATCTGTACAAGATCCGGAGGACACTGTGCGCCGCTGATGCATGAAGCCTTTGGGACAAAGGAGCAGGGAATGGTCCGGTTCAGCTTTTCCAGCTTTAATACAAGAGAACAGACAGAAAAGGCAGTGGAGGCAGTAAGAGAGATTGCAGAAAGTTGAGGAAAAGGTATGCTGGCAGTGATATTGGCGCCGTTTTACCTGGCGCTGAATTATTATCTATATAAGCGGAGCTTTAGCTGGCTTACCGTATGTATTCATATTATCCATCCGGACAAGATTCGTTTTTGTTACAGAATCCTGTACTGGATCACGGGTTTTTCCCTTTTGATCGCATTTGTGCTGCCCCAGTCGCGGCTTCAGAGGATTTTTAAAATCCTGAGTAATTACTGGATCGGAATTTTTTTCTGTGCCCTTTTTTTGGCAGCGGCCGGTGATCTGATCGGACTTTTCATCCCGAAGAAAGACCAGAGTATATTGGCGGCGGCAGGAGTGATGATTTTAGCAGCGGTCTTGGTTTTTACGGTTTACGGCAGTATCCATGCCAGACATATTGATACTACTGACTATGTAGTGACGGTGGACAAAGCCTGTGCAGGCAGAAAGGAGCTCAGAGTCGCCTTAGTTGCAGATCTGCATCTCGGCTATAACAGCGGACTTTCTCAGGTGAAAAAGATTGTAAAACAGATTAATCAGGGGAAGCCTGATCTGGTCTGTATTGCGGGAGACATTTTTGACAATGAATACAGGGCGGTAAAAGATCCGGAAAAGATAGAGAAGGAGCTTGGGAAAATACAGAGTACTTACGGTACATATGCGTGCTGGGGAAATCACGATATAGGCGAAAAAATCCTCGGAGGCTTTACGTTCGGCACAAAAAAAGCATCTGATAATGACAGACAGATGGAAGAACTTTTATCCCGGTCGGGGATCAGACTTTTGGATGACAAGACAATCCTGATTGACGGGGCGTTTTATCTGGCGGGCAGGAAAGATTCTTCAAAAGCACGGAAAATAGGAGAACTGCGCAGGGGAGCAAAAGATTTGCTGAAAGATTGCGACCTGACAAAACCGGTCATCGTCATGGATCATGAGCCGAAAGAGTTTAAACAGTTGTCGGAGGCTGGCGCCGATCTGGACCTGTCCGGACATACCCACGACGGTCAGATATTTCCGGGAAATAAACCTTCGCGGATGGCGGGTCCCCACACACTGACAAGACGTTCCAGTGTCCATGCCGCATTGGCCGGACTCGTAGATGGAAGCTTGACGGCAGATCTTCCGAGAGAAGACTCAATGTGTTTACAGAATAACTTGTGGGAAGTTCCGCCGTTGGTGTAAATGCTGCGGATGGGGGCAAGGGAAAGCAGATTGGTCAGATCGTTTGGGGTCACGTTACGGATTGAGCTGTCGCTGGAACCCCGGATGTCGCAGGATGCGATTACATCCCAGACCGCTATGTGATTGGACAGGAGAAAGAGGGTTTTCTCCTCTACGGTGGCGGGAACAGGCTGGGAGAGCGAAGCGGCAAGCACTTTCCAGAAGCGGTTCTGAGGGTGATGGTAGAAAAACTGCCCTTCTCTGGATTTTACAGAGGGGAAGCTTCCTAAGATCAGGATTCTGGATTTGTCGTTAAAAACTGGCTTTATTTCATGTATCATGTGTTCCATCGGGGAGTTTCCTTTCTGATTTTCTTTATTTCTAATGGTAATGGATTTTTTTCACGGATTCAAGGTAAGATTTTCTTGCCTTGCAAAACAAGGTATGTTAATATCTTAACGTATGTATAGATACTATATACACTCTGGAGAGTCTCAAAGAAAGAGCGCCGAAGGTGTACGGCAGCGCAAGCTGTTTATCTCTCAGGCAAAAGGACAGAGCAGACATAATCGTGCGGCACGTTTTCGGTGTACTGTATATTTGCTTACTCTTTCTTAGTCAAACTTTGGGTTTGGCTTTTTTTATTCCATAAGAAAGTTCTACGACCTTCCCTGTGAAATAAAAACGCTCCGCGGGTTGTACACAGATGCGTAAGAAAATTATTTGGCTACGTCAAATCGCATCTGGCACGCAAAGTGGGCAAGCCCCTCAAAGATTGAGGTGCTGGGGAGTTAAAGTGGGTTTGCCCACTAAGTTCTTCCATAAAGAGTTCTCCATGAATTTTTAATGAAAAGAATACAGGAAACGAAAGAGGAGAAGGAAACATGCTGACACAATTGAACAATTTTATTATCTGGCTTGACGATGTAGTTTGGGGGATACCGCTGATCGTCCTCATTTTATCTGTGGGTATTTATCTCACCATGCGTCTGAGGCTTTTACAGATCAGGCATCTCCCCAGAGCATTAAAATATATGGTGAAAAATGAGGAGGGAGGCTCCGGGGAAGTCACCAGTTTTGGTGCTCTCTGTACGGCCCTTTCTGCAACGATCGGTACCGGAAATATCGTTGGAGTAGCGACGGCGCTTTGTGCCGGGGGACCGGGAGCTTTGTTCTGGATGATCCTGGCGGCATTTTTCGGCATGGCCACGAAATATGCGGAAGGCCTTTTGGCGATCAAATACCGGACCATCGATGAGAAGGGCCACGTGCTCGGCGGGCCGTTCTATTACATAGAAAATGGTATGGGGCGCAAATGGAGGCCGCTGGCCAAGATTTTTGCTTTTTTCGGAGCGGGCGTCGGCCTGTTCGGAATCGGAACATTCACACAGGTGAACGGTATTTCAGGAGCAGTCAAAAATTTCTTTGATCCAAACAATGCCCATGTGATCTCCCTGTTCGGAAAAGACTATTCCTATATGGTGCTTGTTGCCAGCGTGATCATTACGCTCTGTGTTGCGGCAGTAGTTCTCGGAGGGATCAAAAGGATCGCGGCTGTTTCCCAGGTAGTCGTGCCGTTTATGGCGGTGGCTTACGTTCTTGCTGCGCTGAGTATCATCATTTTTAATATACAGGAAGTACCTGCGGCGATCGCACTTGTGGTAAAAAGTGCATTCGGAGTCAAGGCAATGGCAGGCGGAGCTCTCGGAACGATGCTGGCTGCCATGCAGTCCGGGATTGCAAGAGGTATTTTTTCCAATGAGGCGGGCCTTGGCAGCGCGCCGATCGCGGCAGCTGCAGCCCAGACAAAAGAGCCGGTGCGCCAGGGACTTGTGTCCATGACAGGAACATTTATCGACACAATTGTGATCTGTACGATGACCGGGCTCAGCATTGTCATCTCCGGTACATGGAATGTAGGGCTTGAGGGAGTGGAAGTTACCACAAAAGCGTTCCAGATGGAAATGCCGTTTCCACCGGTCGTGCCATCCTTCATCTTGATGCTCTGCCTTGTGTTTTTCGCATTTACCACAATTCTCGGGTGGAATTATTACGGGGAACGGTGTCTGGAATACCTCACAAACGGCAGAATGAAGATCGTTATGGGATACCGGTATCTATATATTCTGGCTGTGTTTATCGGACCATTTATGACGGTGGAAGCAGTATGGAAGATCGCAGATATCTTTAACGCGCTGATGGCACTTCCAAACTTGATCGCTTTGGCGGCATTAAGTCCGGTCGTTATCGCAGAGACAAAAGCCTATTTTAACAAAATAAAATCGAATAAAGAATAAAGAACTGTAAAAAGATATCTTCGTATAATTAATGAAGATATCTTTTTGTCGATGGACGAATTCTGCATACGCAAATCAAGTAAACAATGCGGAAGCCAGACTCTGCGGGCGCAAAAAGAAAGTTAAAGGAGCACTGGAATAGCGGTCAATTATAATATTAAAAACTGGCCCTGTCAAAAAAATAAAAACTGGATATTTATATAGTACCAGCAAACTGTATAATGAATTACTATATCAGGCTGATATAATAACATATTTAAATAGTTTGCATTTGGAGGATTTCAGAAATGAATAATGAGCGTTACCAGTTAAATAAACAGTTGGCACAGATGTTAAAAGGAGGAGTCATTATGGACGTGACGACTCCCGAGCAGGCAAAAACAGCAGAGGAGGCCGGGGCCTGTGCGGTCATGGCACTGGAAAGGATTCCGGCAGACATCCGTGCAGCCGGAGGCGTGTCCAGAATGAGCGATCCGAAAATGATCAGAGGGATTCAGGAAGCGGTATCCATCCCCGTGATGGCAAAAGTTAGAATCGGGCATTTTGCGGAGGCACAGATACTGGAGGCGATTGAGATCGACTATATTGATGAGAGCGAGGTGCTTTCGCCGGCCGACGATGTATATCACATTGATAAGACGAAGTTTCATGTGCCGTTCGTCTGCGGGGCAAAAGATCTTGGCGAAGCGCTCCGGCGGATTAATGAAGGTGCATCTATGATACGGACCAAAGGAGAGCCGGGAACCGGAGATGTTGTCCAGGCTGTGCGTCATATGCGGAAAATGAACCGGGACATCAGAAGGATTGCCTCTATGTCGGAAGACGAATTATTCGACGAGGCAAAAAAACTTGGAGTACCTTACGAATTGGTGCTGAAAGTGCACGAAGACGGCAGGCTTCCCGTAGTCAATTTTGCGGCGGGCGGGGTGGCGACTCCGGCGGATGCGGCTCTGATGATGCAGCTTGGGGCGGAAGGAGTTTTCGTTGGCTCCGGTATTTTTAAATCGGGTGATCCCAGAAAGCGTGCACAGTCTATTGTAAAGGCCGTTACGAATTTCCGTGACCCGAAGATACTTGCTGAATTATCCACAGATCTGGGAGAAGCCATGGTGGGCATCAATGAAGATGAGATTCAGCTTTTGATGGCAGAAAGAGGCCGGTAATGAGGATCGGAGTACTGGCTTTACAGGGAGCATTTACGGAACACCGCAGGAAGCTGGACGGACTGGGTGTACGGAGTTTTGAAATACGGAGGAAGAAAGACTTAGAAAACCAGATGGACGGAATCATCCTTCCGGGAGGAGAGAGCACGGTCATGGGAAAGCTTCTGCGGGATCTTGAGATGGCCGATCAGATTAGAAATATGATCATAAACGGGCTTCCGGCTTTTGGAACCTGCGCCGGGCTGATTTTGATGGCTCAAAGGATAAAAGGGGAGAGCGCTTATCTTGCGACGATGGATATCACAGCCAGGAGAAATGCCTATGGACGCCAGCTCGGAAGTTTCCGAACAGAAGAACAGTTTGGGGAAGAAGGAAAAATTCCCGTGACGTTTATCCGCGCACCCTATATTGAAGAGACGGGAAATGGAGTTAAGGTTTTGGCCTTATCGGGAGGAAAGATCACAGCTGCCAGACAGGATAATCAGCTGGTCACGGCTTTTCATCCCGAACTGGATGAAGACAATACCGTCCACCGGTATTTCCTTGGTATGATAAAAGAGGCTTAACGGTCGACAAGCAGGCTCTGCTGCATTATAATAAGCTTCAAAGTCCTTCAAAGAGAGAAAGAATGGGAAGATGAAGCGGGCTTGCCCGCTTAGTCCATCAGAAAAGAGGAGAAAGAATGAAAACATTAATACTGGCATCCGCATCTCCGAGGCGCAGGGAGATACTGAAGCAGGCAGGACTCGATTTTGAGGTGATCCCGAGCACAAAAGAGGAAGTGATCACAAAGCAGGAACCGAAAGATGCGGTGATGGAGCTGGCTCTTCAAAAAGCGGAAGATATAGCTGGCCGTGTTGACGGAGACTGTATGGTTGTAGGCGCTGATACCGTAGTTGCCATGGAGGGCAGTATACTCGGAAAACCTGAGAATAAGGATGATGCTGCCCGGATGCTCCGCATGCTCAGCGGAAGCAGACATCAGGTGTATACAGGTGTTGCGTGTATCTGCGGGGGAAAGAAACATGTTTTTTACGAAGAGACATCCGTCTTCTTTTATCCTGTTTCAGAAGATGAGATCAGATGCTATATTGAGACGGGAGAACCGATGGATAAAGCCGGAGCTTACGGAATTCAGGGCAGGGCGGCGCGTTTCATTCGCAGAATCGAAGGAGACTACTACAATGTAGTAGGATTTCCTGTCGCCAGCTTTCTTCAGGTATTAAAAAAATGGGATGAGCGAAGCAGCAGCCGGACGTAAAGTCTGGCTGTTGTTTTTTTTGATGTTTACGGTAATAAGATGTACACTCCGAAAGCTGCAAAAAACGGAAGCCAGATCAGCTGTTTTCATTTTCCAACAAATTTAACAAGATTCTTGTGTTTGTAGTGACAGCCCAATATCTCAAGATTGATATGAAGATCATCCGGGATATCCATCTGGACCGCAACAAATGATGAACAGAAGAAGAGATGGCTTTTGGATCTGCAGAGTTAAGAAGTATATGAATTGAATAGTAAAAAACCTTCGGCTGCGGCAGAGAAAAAGCCGTTTCCGAAGGTTTTTATATTGTTTATATGGAATGGGCCAAAGCTTGGCAGAGGAACAGGAATGTTTTATTCTTCTTCATCATCCTCGTCGTCTAAAATAGCATCAAAAGCAGCAGAAACCATCTCATATTCCTCGTCATCCTCAATATTGTCCAGCTGAACCTCATCATCCGGCAATTCTTTATAGCGGTAAAGAAGCAGTTCACTTTCTTCCTCATCGTTCTCAAGGTCTTTTACGGGAACCAGGGCGATATAATCCTGTTCTTCGATGCCGAAGATACAGATCACGGCGCAGTCGAGCTGGACACCATCCTCCATTTCCAGATGGATGATTGGATTTTCTTCTTCAAATACGTCAGCTTCTACGTTGATATCTTCACTCATAAGACTACCTCTTTTCTTAGAATCCGGCTTTGTGAGCACAGAAATTCTACTAATTTTATTTGCATTTTTGGGCTGTTCTTAATATACTAAATAATAAAGGAAAAAGCAAGGGGACAAAGAGATTGTTACAGGTTTGACAAGTGTTTTCCTGTGTGATACGATACCATCGAATATTGGCAGCGGAGGCTATTATTATGGAAGAATACAGATATTTATTGGATATAGCGGTGATACTGGTTTTGACAAAGTCTTTCAGCCTGTTCTCGAGAAAAGTAAACATGCCTCCTGTAGTCGGAGCGTTGATTGCGGGTATTATACTGGGACCGGTGATGCTGAACGTGATCAAACCGTCTGATACTATCCTGAGTCTGGCAGAGATCGGTGTTATTGTCCTGATGTTTCAGGCAGGGCTGGAGACCGACATCAGGGAACTGAAACGGAGCGGAAAAGCAGCCATGGTGATCGCGCTGTGCGGAGTTGTCGTGCCCCTGGCGGTCGGAGCGGTCATCTCTTTTATGTTTGAAAAGAATTTAATGGAAAATATTTTTGTGGGGGTTATTCTGACTGCCACGTCTGTTAGTATAACGGTAGAAACTCTTCAGGATATGGGAAAGCTTAAGGGCCGTGTCGGAACGGCAATACTCGGTGCGGCCATCATTGACGATATCCTGGGTATTATACTGCTTTCTGTGATGACAAGCATCGGCAGGGCCGGAACGGTTGAGGTCACAGGAGTTCTTATGATAATCGGCAAGATGGCTCTGTTTTTTGTGCTCTCAGGTGCCGGCGGAATTGTTGTGTACAAGTTTTTCCGCAGGATGTCCACGATGAAAGTAAACAACGAACAGGTCCACAGAAGGCGGGTTCCGGTGCTTGCACTGGCATTCTGCCTGTTTCTGGCATTTTTGGCCGAATTATTTGGAATTGCAGACATCACCGGGGCATATCTGGCGGGGATCATCCTGTGCAGAATACCGGAGACTTACTATATTCACCGGAAGGTGGAGTGTATCTCATACATGCTGATCACCCCGATCTTCTTTGCCAGCATCGGCCTCAAAGTCGAAGTGGCGGGAATGACTCAGACGATGATCATCTTCACTGTACTTATCAGTATTGCCGCTGTCCTGACGAAGATCATCGGCTGCGGCATCGGGGCCAAGGTCTGCAGGTATTCCTATAAGGAGTCCCTAAAGATCGGAGCCGGCATGGTTTGCAGGGGAGAGGTAGCACTGATCGTTGCACAAAAAGGAATCCATGTCGGGCTGCTCAGGGAAGAGATGTTTGCACCTATGGTCATTATGGTGTTGGTGACAACCCTTTTGGCGCCGATTCTTCTCAAGCTGTTTTTTTCAGAGTGGTTCAGCGGATTGACGTACAGGACAGGAAAGAGATAACAGGATGATTGAGACAGTAGTATCAGTAAAGCTCCCGGTGCGGGAGACATTAAGGATTAAGAAGAATTCCCTGCATCCGGACGTGATGACGGGAAGAGAAAAGAGAATATGCCTCGTTTCAGGTTTATATGGAGATGAGCTTGGAGGGCAGTATATATGCGGAGAAATCATAAAGAGGATCAAAGAGGACTATGATTCCCTGTCAGGAATCGTGGACGTATATCCGTCGGTCAACCCTTTGGGGCTGGATGCCAGGAGCCGGAGCATCCCAGTTACACAGGAGGATTACAGCGCGGTTTTTCCGGGAGACTTAAAAGGGGAACTCGGGGAATATACAGCGGCCAAGCTGCTGGAGGATATGGAGAGTGCAGACTGTGTAATCGACATTCATTCCAGCAATATTTTCCTTCAGGAGATCCCCCAGGTGAGATTAAACAGCGATGCGGACGAGCGCCTGCTCCGCCTCGCAGGATATATGAATACTGATCTGATTTGGATACATCCGTCTACGACAGTGAATGAGGGAAGCCTTTCCTATGCCCTGAATGAACGGGGAGTGCCTTGTATGGTCACAGAATCAGGGGCTGCATTCAGGATTAAATATGACTTCTGCAGACAGATCATAGAGGGAGTGTTTGCCATCATGAAGGAACTGGGCATCTGGAAGGGAACGTGTGCAGAACCGAAAAGGGCCCCGGTCGTCCATGATGACGGGATTCATTATCTGAACTGCGAGACGAACGGTCTGTTTGTCACTCACAAGAAGGTGAAAGATTATGTGAAAAAGGGTGAGATCATCGGCAGCATCACCAGTCCCATCCTGGGAGCGGTGGAGGAAGAAATCATTGCGCCGGTGGACGGTATCTTAATGACTGTCAGAGAACACCCGGGCGTGACGGAGGGGTCTCTGATCGCCAGAGTCGTGGGAGGTGCCCTGGTATGATCAAAGAGACATTGTATACGACAGATTCTTACCTCAGGGAAGAATTTAAAATAAAAGGATTTCGGTTCGGCAGTACAGGCGAAGACTCAGAACCGTCTGCCTGCATTGTCGGCTCCATGAGAGGCAATGAATTTCAGCAGCTTTTTATCTGCTCTCTGCTGGTAAAAAGACTGAAGGAGCTGGAAGCATCCGGCTCGATTGTGGGAAATCATGAGATCCTGGTCATCCCTTCAATGAATAATTCATCAATGAATGTAGGGATGCGGTATTGGGTATCGGACAACAGTGACATCAACCGGGAGTTTCCGGGGAATCCGCAGGGAGAGCCAACCAGCCGTCTGGCGGCCAATATATTTGAGAAAGTAAAGGGCTACCGCTATGGAATCCAGTTTCCTTCATTTTACCGGAAGGGAGATTTTATACCCCATGTGCGGATGCAGACTACGGGAAAGGAAAGTGCAAGTCTGGCAAATTTATTCGGACTGCCTTATGTGATCACAAGCAAGCCGAGAAGCTTTGATGTGAAGACGTTAAATTATAACTGGCAGATCAACGGGACAGATGCATTTTCAGTCTATTCCGGTGATACGGGACATATCAATGAGTTTTCGGCGAAACAGGCTGTATCTGCTGTTTTGCGGTTTTTAACCAGAATGGGAATTTTAAAATATAATTGCCATAACGGCTATATTGCAAGTATTATAGAAGAAGAGGACATGGCGGAAGTTAAGACGGAGGCACCGGGATTTTTCCGGCGTCTTGTCAATGTCGGAGAGGAAGTGCACCGGGGACAGCTCTTAGGAGAGATCCTGGACCCTTACGAGGGAGATATTATTTCTGCGGTGCATTCCACCGTGGATGGAATCGTTTTTTACGCGAAGAAAGATCCAATGATCTTGGAGAATGCTTCTGCGTTTCAAATCATAAAGAAGCTGCACGAATAGAGGAGGACCATATGGGACAAGTAAAGAGAGTTTATGTGGAAAAGAAACAGGGCTATGCCATCAAAGCAAAGGAACTGCTGGAGGAAGTGAGGCAGTACTTGGGATTGGATGTGGAAAATATCCGCGTACTGATCCGCTATGATGTGGAAAATGTTTCTGAGGAAAGCTATCAAAAGGCGCTGGGCACCGTGTTCAGTGAGCCTCCTGTGGATGAAGTTTATGAGGAAGCGTTCCCTGCGGAAGAAGGGGAAACGGCTTTCAGCGTGGAATTCCTCCCGGGGCAGTTTGACCAGAGGGCAGACTCTGCCCAGCAGTGTCTGAAGCTGTTAAATGAAAGTGAAGAACCGGTCATCCGGAGCGCCACTACATATGTAGTAAAGGGAGCATTATCTGAGGATGAGATGGGGCAGATCAAAGATTACTGCATCAATCCGGTGGATTCCAGAGAGTCCTCTGAAGAAAAACCGGATACTCTTGTGATGGAGTTTGAAGAGCCGGAAGATGTAAAGATTGTGGAAGGATTCAGGGATATGGACGAACAGCCGTTTAAGGAACTTTATGATTCCCTGAACCTGGCTATGACCTTTAAGGATTTCCTGCACATCCAGAAGCATTTTAAAGAAGAGGAACAGAGAGACCCGTCCATGACCGAGATCCGTGTTCTGGACACATATTGGTCTGATCACTGCCGTCACACGACCTTTTCAACGGAACTTAAAAATATTAAGTTCCAGGAAGGCTTTTACCGTGCTCCTTTGGAGGCGACCTATGAGCAGTATATGCTGGATCACAAGAGCATTTTCCAGGGAAGGAAAGACAAATTTGTCTGCCTGATGGACCTTGCGCTGATGGCTATGCGCCGGCTCAAACGGGAAGGTGCCTTAAATGACATGGAAGAGAGTGAAGAGATCAACGCGTGCAGTATCGTAGTGCCTGTCTCCATAGACGGAAAAGAGGAGGAGTGGCTCGTAAGCTTTAAGAATGAGACGCATAACCATCCTACTGAGATCGAGCCGTTCGGTGGTGCGGCTACCTGCCTCGGCGGAGCGATCAGAGATCCGCTTTCCGGGCGTTCTTATGTGTATCAGGCTATGCGTGTGACCGGAGCCGGCGATCCTACTGTACCATTAAAAGATACTTTAAAAGGAAAGCTTCCGCAGAGGAAGATCGTGACCGGAGCTGCTCATGGATATAGTTCTTACGGCAACCAGATCGGATTGGCCACTGGATTTGTAGATGAGATCTATCATCCGGATTATGTGGCAAAACGTATGGAGATCGGGGCTGTCATGGGTGCTGCGCCGAGAAAGAACGTCGTAAGGGAAAGCTCAGATCCCGGAGATATCATCGTTCTGCTCGGCGGAAGAACCGGACGTGACGGCTGCGGAGGAGCTACCGGATCTTCTAAGGTCCACACAGAAGAGTCCATCGAGACATGCGGCGCGGAAGTACAGAAAGGTAATCCTCCGACAGAGAGAAAGATCCAGAGACTGTTTAGAAGGAAAGAAGTCAGCAGGCTGATCAAAAAGTGCAATGATTTCGGTGCAGGCGGTGTTTCTGTGGCGATCGGAGAACTCGCAGACGGACTTACGATCGATCTTGACAAGGTGCCGAAAAAGTATGCGGGACTTGATGGAACAGAGCTTGCCATCTCTGAATCCCAGGAACGTATGGCGGTTGTCCTGGACCCAAAAGATGTGGATCAGTTCTTAGCCTTTTCCGAGGAAGAAAACCTGGAAGCAGTGGCGGTTGCCGTTGTAACCGAGGAGCCAAGATTAGTTCTCTCCTGGAGAGGAAAAGAGATCGTAAATCTGTCCCGTGCATTTTTGGACACGAACGGAGCCCATCAGGAAAATGATGTATATGTAGAGATTCCACACCGCGTCAGCAGCTTCTTTGATAAGGAGATTCCAAAGAGTTTTACGGAAGCATGTATTAATACACTGAAAGATCTGAATGTATGCTCCAAGAAAGGACTTGTGGAGATGTTTGACAGCACCATTGGTGCAGGCAGCGTCACTCTGCCTTACGGCGGAAAATATCAGATGACACCGGTCCAGACGATGGTAGCCAAGCTTCCGGTGCTTCACGGAAAGACAGATACCGTGACCATGATGAGTTATGGATTTGACCC
Source organism: Anaerostipes hominis (ex Lee et al. 2021) (assembly GCF_002270485.1). Lineage (GTDB taxonomy): Bacteria > Bacillota > Clostridia > Lachnospirales > Lachnospiraceae > Anaerostipes > Anaerostipes hominis. Next base: position 147,793 of record NZ_NQOG01000002.1, read on the forward strand.
ATACTTGTCCAAATGGAGTCCATTCCACGGAGCAGTTTATGCGATCACTCATTCCATCGCAAAAATCGTGGCAGCTGGCGGTGACTACAAGAAGATCCGTCTGACCTTCCAGGAGTACTTCAAACGCCTTGGAGAAGATCCGGAGCGCTGGGGACAGCCATTCGCGGCACTGCTCGGTGCATACCACGCACAGATCGGATTTGGACTTGCATCTATCGGAGGAAAGGACAGTATGTCCGGAACCTTCAACGACATTGATGTGCCTCCGACGCTCGTATCCTTTGCTGTAGATGTGGCAGACGGAAAACACGTGATCACTCCGGAACTGAAACGCGCAGGCAACCGCCTCGTGCGGATCTGTATTCCGAGGGATGTCTATAACCTTCCGGTTTACAGTGAGGCGAAAAAAGTTTACAAACGTATCCACAGGCTCATAGAAGAAGGTGCGATCAAATCCTGCTATGCCATCGGATTCGGAGGAACCATTGAAGCGGTTGCCAAGATGGCCTTCGGAAATGGCCTTGGAGTTATTTTTGACCAGGAAGTTGAAATCAAAGATCTTGTTGAGAACCATTACGGATCTTTCGTGGTGGAAATGGATACGAGGGATATCAGAAAACTTGCGATCCCAAGCCTTCTCCTCGGTGAGATCACCACAACACCGGAACTTGTATTAGGAAATGAAGTGGTTCCGCTGAAAGAGGCCGCAGATGCGTGGACCAAGCCTTTGGAAGAAGTCTTCCCGACCCGCTCTGAAGGAAGCCAGGATGTAGTAGAGACAAGAAACTACACCAAAGGCAAGGCGCATTTTGCCAAGAATAAAATAGCGAAACCAAAAGTATTTATTCCGGTATTCCCGGGTACAAACTGCGAATATGATTCTGCAAGGGCGTTTGAAGACGCAGGGGCAGAGGTCATTACTAAGGTATTTAAGAACCTGGACGCACAGGGAATCCGTGACTCTGTAGATGAGTTTGAAAAAGCAATCAAAGAGTCACAGATGATCATGTTCCCGGGAGGCTTCAGTGCAGGTGATGAGCCGGAAGGTTCTGCCAAATTCTTTGCAACAGCCTTCCGAAATGAAAAGCTCAAAGAGTCTGTCATGGACCTGCTGAACAATCGGGATGGTCTCGTGCTGGGAATCTGTAACGGGTTCCAGGCACTGATCAAACTTGGACTGGTACCGGAAGGAAAGATTGTGGAGCAGACAGAGCAGTCTCCGACGCTGACGATGAACCGGATTGGACGTCATATTTCAAAAGTAGCCTATACCAAAGTGACTTCAAACCTGTCACCATGGTTCCATGAAGTCAATGCGGGAGACATTTTCAGTATCCCTGTTTCACACGGAGAAGGACGTTTTGTGGCAAATGACGATGTGATCAAAAAGCTGTTTGAAAACGGCCAGGTGGCAACCCAGTATGTGGACTTGAATGGAGATCCTACTATGAATGAGGACTTTAACCCGAATGGTTCCTATTATGCCATCGAGGGTATCACAAGCCCGGACGGAAGGGTTTTGGGAAAGATGGGCCATTCAGAACGTATGGGACGTTTTGTTTCCAATAACATTGCCGGAAACAAAAACCAGAAGATTTTCCTTTCAGGAGTGAACTATTTTAAATAATCAGATCCCGGTATCATAATAAGAACCCCGCAGTGTACTCTGCGGGGTTCTTATATTTAATGAAAAGAGAGGATTAAAAATATATATGAAAAACGATTGCCTCAGGGACATGCTGTGTTTCATGTCTTATGAGGTATGTTTTTAGTATAGCAGGATTACCGTAGGAAACAATGGATAGAAAATAAACAATTCTAAATGAAATATAAACAAATCTTATACCCAGAGGGCACCCCGTATTCTATACCCTTCGGGTGTAGAATTCTTGTGTTTCTGGAGAAAAAGAAAAGGTTCATGTGAATGAGCTGATAATATTTTGGTTAAAATTCGGAATAAATATTGAAAATATTATCTAAATATACTAATATATAATCATTATGTAACCAACGACTTTCTCATGAAAGGAGTCTTCTTTATGTCAGATGCAAAAGGAAAACTGTTTGAAACTAATGAAAAATTCCCACAGACCGAATATTGGAACGATTCTTGTGCGGTAAAAGAACTGGAGTATGCCATCGACCGTGGAGCAACCGGGGCTACCACCAATCCTGTGATCGTAGGAAATGTATTAAATCAGGAGATGGATCTCTGGGAAGATACTCTTGTAAAGTGGATCGATGAAATGCCGGACGCAACAGAGGAGGAGGTTGCATGGCGCCTGATCGAACAGATGGCAGTGCGCGGAGCAAAACTTCTTAATCCGGTCTATGAAAAGACAAATCATAAAAAAGGGAAAATCTCCATCCAGACCAATGCAAAATTATACAGAAACGCAGACGCAATGGCAGAACAGGCAATCGGATTCGGGGACCTGGCACCGAATATCATGGTTAAAATGCCGACTTCCGCAGCGGGAATCAAGGCATTTGAGGAAGCTACCTTCGCCGGTATCAGTATCAACGCCACTGTATCCTTCACTGTGGCACAGGCCGTAGCAGTGGCAGAGGCAGTAGAGCGCGGATTAAAACGGAGAGAAGAAGCGGGACTTTCTAACGAGAATATAACACCGGTGTGCACCATCATGGTGGGACGCACGGATGACTGGGTAAAAGAAGCAGTGAAACGGGACAATCTGTGTCTGGATCCATGCGCATTAGAGTATGCGGGAGTTGCAGCATTCAAGAATGCATATAAGATCTATCAGGAACGCGGATATAAGACAAGACTTCTGGCTGCCGCGTACAGGAATTATTTCCACTGGTCAGAGTTTATCGGCGGAGACGTGGTGCTCACCATCACACAGCCTTGGCAGGAGAAGATCAACGGAAGCGACGTGGAAGTAAAAGAGCGTATGAGCCGCCCGGTTCCCGAAAAATATCTAAATGAACTGAAGAAGATCCCTGATTTTATCATGGCATATGAAGAAGACGGCCTGAAACCAGAAGAATTTGTACATTACGGAGCCTTTGTAAAGACCATCAGCCAGTTCCTGGGAGGATACGAAAGCCTTCTCGGGGTGATCAGAAAACTGATGGTGGGAGACCCTATTAGAAAGTAAAATAAATAGACGGCAAAACAGCAGGTATCCTATGGATCATACCTGCTGTTTTACTCTTTCATTGGTTCATTGGTTGTTTCATCGTTCTGCACGTGTACCTCACATTCTTTTCTTCGGTGGGATATAGTAATGACCGCCGTTCATTGCGGTGATCCCGGCGCTGATGATGTCACAGTTATCAATTAAATATTTTTTCACTTTCTCCTTCAAGGACAGTTTTGCTGTATTGGCTGGAGAAGAGTTTGCTGCATTCATCTGTACTGCTTTTGTATTTGTCATATCGGTTCCTCCTTTCTTAAATGATGTTTTTCTTTTACGGTTCCTATGATATCATTGTATACAAGGATTGATTAGATGATTTTTTGACCAGTTTTTAGGGCAATATTGACAAGGAGGCTGGGTGATAGGAAAGGAAAGCGCTGACATATGTATGAAACACTCTACAGACTTGAAAAGACAGGTATAGATATCAAATATTGGACTAACAAGGGACAGTATACCCCTCCCCATTGGCATACGGCCATCGAGCTGATCTATGTGCTGAACGGCACGGGATCCGTGATCTTTGACGGGAAAGAGCATCTCACAAAAGCGGGGGATCTTCTGGTCGTTGACTCCAATAAAATCCATGAGATGAAGTGTGCGGAAGTCTCCATGATGATCATAATCCAGTTTTCCAGGAAAAGAATGAAGAACTACGTCAAGGACATTGACAGCTTCCGCCTGTCCTGCAGCCGGGAGAGCGCGGAGCATGGAAAAGAAAAGGAATACCAGTCGGTCTGCGGACTTTTGCGTAAGCTTCCCCTTTTGTATGTGAGGCAGCCCGTGGGATATGAGCTAAAAAGCCAGGCAGTCGCTATGGAGATCCTGTATGAGCTGCTGAATCATTTTGGGGAAGAGGATACCGGGAGGACCGCAGAGAAGGAAGGAGCTTTAAAACGTCTGGGTGAGATCACGGATTATATTGAAGAGCATTACAGAGATCCGATCCCGCTGGAGGAGATCGCTTCCCATTTTTACCTAAACCGTGAGTATTTCAGCCGCTTTTTTAAAAGGAATATGGGAGTGTCTTTCTCAAGATATGTCAACCAGGTCCGTCTGCTGCACATATACTATGATATCTGCAACACGGAGGAGGGGATCATGGATCTGATTGAGAAGCATGGATTTAAAAATTATAAACTGTTCATTAAAATGTTCCGGGAAATCTATGGGAGCACACCGAGGGAAGTCCGCAGTGAGAGAAAAGGACAGACATAAAACAAAAGCAAGCTTGCTTTTGTTTCTTTTATAGAAAACGTTTTTCCCATCGGTTATCTGTATACAAAGTCGGGAATTTGGAAAAGAGATAGACTTTTGGTAATAAATTGAGTATAATTAGAATATATATTTATAATATAGTTGAATATTGTTAGGGAACTGTTGCAAATTATGAATATATTATGATAATTTTCTGAAACCGAGATTGGAAAGGAGAAACTATGGAAAAAACATTGATCACCATCAGCCGCCAGTACGGAAGTGATGGAACAAAGGTTGCACAGGTTTTGGCGGACAAGCTGGATGTCTGGTACTATAACAGAGATATCCTGTATATGGCTGCTGAGAAGATCGGCGTGGATGATCTGGATGAGAAATCGCTGGAAGAGCTGAATTACAGAAAAAGCTCCCGATATGTGGAGGGACTGAGTGTCATGATGGGAACACCGGGACACATTCCGGTCTACAATCAGATGTTTAAGGAACAGTCCAAGATCATCCGCAAGCTTGCCGGATACGGCTCTGGAGTCTTTCTTGGAAGATGTGCAGATTACGTGCTGAAAGATATGGATAATGTTTATACAATATATCTCTATGCAGATGATGAATTCCGTATAAGTCATCTGTCTGAGGCGGAAGGCCGCGAGATTACAAAATCTGAATTGAAGAAGGAAGATAAGACAAGAGAATCTTACTATAACTACTACACTGGACAGAAATGGGGCGACGTACAGAATTATGATCTGGCTGTCAATATGACGAAAATCAGCCCTGAAAACTGTGCAGAGTTAATTCTTGAGTACATTGAAAAGAGAAGAAAATAAGAATAATAAAAAGGCATCCTCAGAGTTTGTATTTAACTTTGAGGATGTCTTTTTAGAAATAATGGGAGATACCGCAAACTATATTTGCTATCAGTCATTTATTTTCCTTCTTAGCCCTTCAAAAACTTCTTCATGTGAATAACGCCTACTGTTATTTTGGGCGGCAGCATCAGCCTTATAAAGAGCAGTCTCTAAACCGTCTGTTAGATTGGAATATGCCTCCAGACTAAGAACTACCATAGAACCGTAACCATTTTTTGTAAGATACACAGGCTCCCCTTTGTTGACCAATTTTTCTATATCGGGAAACTTATTTCTTAAGTCAGAAACAGGTTTGATCTGTATCAAATCATCACTCCTTATCAATAATTTATCGTAATATTATCATTGTTTTTATTATAAGCTATCGACTCATAGATTACAAGTATTATAGACAATATTTAATCATTATGGTAGATTAAAAGGAGAATACAAAAAATTATTTAGAAAAAGGAACATTGGACAGGAGATATCGCAAATGTTGGATAAAAAAAGAGACAAAAAGCAGGAACGGATTGAAAATTTTGAAAGTCAGAGAGAAAAAATGAAAAAGGCAGGGTACAAGGAATCCTCCGGGATCATTTCTGTGCTGAGGGCCAATGTTTTGGCGTTTGCTACTGCCGGACCAATCTGTATTGCAGCTTATATACTATATTTCATTCGCTGGGGAGAAAGTGGGTGGACCATGAATGGAAGAAATCTGATCTTCTTTTTTGCACTATTTTTTGCAGCCATATTTGTCCATGAACTGCTTCATGGTTTGGGGTGGAGTCTGAATTGTAAAGATGGATGGAAAAGTATTGCATTTGGTGTGATGTGGAGTTCGTTGACTCCATACTGCCACTGCAGAGAGCCGTTGAAGTTCGGCAGTTATTCGGTGGGCTTATATCTGCCTTTCTGTGTATTAGGTTTGGGCCTTTTTGCAGTTTCCATGATCGTTCCCAATAATACGGTTTTTTTGCTTGCAGTCCTGAATATGCTGTCTGCAGGCGGGGACCTTACCATCGGATGTTATCTTCTGAAGCATAAAAATGGGCTGATCCTGGATCACCCAACCGACTGCGGATTTATTTCATTTGAAAAATAAAGTATTGTATAAACCTGACAAGAGACGGACTGATTTTTACATAAAGAATGATCAATTCACTAAAAATAAAATTTACTATAGTATTCTGGGGACTAATTGAGTATAATGAGAGCGAAAACAGAAAATCAAGAGCAATAATAGTGATAAGTCATAAATAAGATGGGTATCTTATGGTATGCCCTTTCGGGTATACCCGCAAAAGTAAATCAGAAAGGAATCGAAAAATGGAAAAAACATTGATCACGATCAGCCGTCAGCATGGAAGCGGCGGAACCGAAGTAGCGCGGATTTTGGCAGACAGACTTGGGGTATGGTATTACAATAGAGAGATTTTATACATTGCGGCAGACAAGATTGGATTTGACTCCCTGGATGAGCAGGCCATGGAGGAGCTGAACTACAAGAAGAGCTCAAAATATATGGAAGGACTGAGTGTCATGATGGGAACTCCAGGCCATATTCCGGTGTATAACCAGATGTACAAAGAACAGGGAAAGATCATACAGAAGCTGGCAGGCTATGGATCCGGCGTTTTTCTCGGAAGATGCGCTGACTATATCTTAAAAGATTTTGAGAATGTAACTTCTGTATATCTCTATGCAGATGATGAATTCAGGCAGAAGCGTCTTTCAGAAGCCGAGGGACGGGAAGTTCCTATGGCTGACATCAAAAAGGAAGATAAGACTAGAGAATCCTACTACAATTATTACACGGGGCAGAAGTGGGGCGATGTGACAAACTATGATCTTGCGCTGAACATGGGGAAGATCAGTTTTGAAGAAGCGGCAGATGTTATTTTGTCATATATTGAAAAACACAGATAATTATAAGTGATGTCTATCATGAAGACAGTATTTAGTTAAATTGACGAGTGAAGAGCAGGGAATATGGTCATTAGCCCTGCTCTTTTTCTGACATATCAATATTATGGTAATGACTGGGAAGGTATACCCAAAAGGGCTTCCCGCATTTTATACCCTTCGGGTGAACGCGCTTTGCGCGATAAGGTATACCCAAAAGGGCATCCCGCATTTTATACCCTTCGGGTGAACGCGCTTTGCGCGATAAGGTATAAGATGATCTACAACGCGGTTTATGATCTCTTCCAGACTATTTTTATTTGGTTGTTGATAGGAGAAATTATTTCTAACTATGATAAAAAAGGACAGAGCCGGTTTTGTCCGGCGCTGTCCTTGACCACTTGATACAGGACCTTTAATCAATGGTTTCCACTGTAATGGAATTGGAACGGCAGAAATCTGTATACTCTTCCTTGGGAAGCTGATCCGTGAGGATATAATTAATCTTTTCCAGCGGGCAGTAAGTCATCAGAGAAAAGATGCCGAATTTTGAGTGGTCTGCCAGCACATATCGCTGCATGCTGTTGGAGACGACGGCTTCCTTTACCCGGTATTCCTCCTCAGACGCGTTTGTCAGGCCGTTTTCAATGGAAAGGCCGGTGCATGCCATAAAGGCTTTGCTGATATTAAAAGCTTTAAGATACTCAGAGATCTTCGCATCCACAAAGGAGAGGGTTTCCCTTTTTAAGTAGCCTGGAAGGGAAATAACGGTCAGATTCTTATAAGGAAGGGCTTTCAGGGAAACCTGCAGGCTGTTGGTGATGATGGTGCAGCGTTTCTCTGAAATATAATCCACAATATTGTGGCAGGTTGTACCGGTGTCGATATAGATAATGTCATCATCCTCAATATGATCGGCTGCAAGGCGGCAGATGGCCTTCTTTTCTTCTACGAACTTTTCGTGGCGTTCTGCAAAAGGAAGCAGCTTTTTCGACGGAAGAGTGTCATTTAATGTGACTCCTCCGTACACTTTTTTTATTTTTCCTGCTTTTGCAAGCGTGTCAATGTCTCTTCGGATCGTATTTTTGGAGACCTGGAAAACCTCGCATAAGGTATCCAAGGAAACCGACTTTTCTTTTGTGATATACTGTTCTATTTCATCGATTCGTTTTGTACGCATATGAAAACTCCCTCTCGTTTATTCAAATTTAGGCCCAGTCTGGCCATAAAAATAAAAGCTTTGTTTTATTATAGTATATTATGAGTAAATTGAAAAGAAGCAATTGGTAAGTTGTGATAAAGTTTAATGCTAATAACTTTAGTCCATACTTTTATCATCAAGGAGGTCTTTTCCTGACATTTTTTCTGAGGTATAATAAAGCAGAAACAAGCAACCTTAACGCGTGAAGTACAAGAATGTAAGGGTATAAAACATGCTGAAAGGAACAGTGGGGGACGGGATGAAAGAACAAGAAATCAAATTGATCGCCATGGATATGGACGGGACACTTCTGACCAGCCGGAAGGAAGTGACACAAAAGACAGTAAAAGTATTAGAAGAAGCAATGGACCGAGGGATCCAGATCGTCCCGGCTACCGGACGGTCAGTGAATGGGCTTCCGAAGGAGCTGACGGATCTTAAGAGATTAAGATACTGCATTCTGAGCAATGGGGCCAGGGTTTATGATTTACACGAACAGAGATTGATTTACAAAAACCAGTTTGACACAGATCAGATCCTCAAGCTTTTGGAAGCGGTCAAACCGTACCATGCTTTCCGGAGCATAGCAAAGGATGGAAAGGTATACTGTTATAAAGAAGAGCTTTATAGGCTGGAATCATTTCATCTGGGAGAGTATTCCGAGGAGATGATCCGTGCCTCCAGGACGCCGGTAGAGGATTTAAAAGAATTTATCCAAAAGGAAGGCGGAACTTCAGAAAAAATGACGCTGTTTTTTGAAGACCAGGAAGAACGGGCAAAGGCGAGGAAGGAACTGACAGAATGTGGTTTATATGCTGTTGTGGCTTCCTTAAAGAATAATTTGGAGATTTCTCTTCATTCCTGCAATAAGGGTGATGCGCTGGCCCATCTAATGGAGCACCTGGACTTAAAGAAAGAAAATATTATGGCCTGCGGCGATGCGGAAAATGATTATCAGATGATCGAGGCGGCAGGGATCGGGGTTGTCATGGAAAACGGCAGTGATGAGATGAAAGAGATTGCCGATTATATAACTGACGATCACAACAGTGACGGAGTGGCCAAGGCAATTGAAACGTTGGTTTTGAACCGAGAAATATAAAAATACCTCTAAAGCAGTTTTGGCTGTCTGCCGTGTCTGCTTTAGAGGTATTTTATTGTAAGAGCAACCCTATTCCAGCTAGATTCGTTCAAAATCAGAAGCGCCGTGTTTACAGATCGGGCATACAAAATCGGCGGGGAGTTCTTCACCCTCGTAAATATATCCGCAGATTTTACAGCGCCAGCCGGTTTTCTTTGTTTCCTGCGGCTGGGGTTTGATATTCTTGTGATAATATGCGTAGGTAACAGAAGGTATATTTGATAAGACTTCTCCGTCTGTGACATCGGCGATAAACATTGTGTGTGTGCCCAGATCAACTGTCTCTGCCACAGAAGCGCTGAGAAATGCGTTCGCATATTGACTTAAATAAATAATCTCGTTGGAGGAACGGTCATAGCCGGAGAAATCCTTCAGCTTGTCAACATCCCTGCCGCTCTGGAATCCGAAATGCTTAAAAATATCAAAGGGAACCTCCTCGGACAGGATGGATACATTAAAGGAACCGGTGTCCCGGATCATATCATGAGTGTAATTGCCTTTATTGACTGCTACGGAAATACGGTTCGGTGTGGTCGTGACCTGCTGGACTGTGTTGACGATACAACCGTTGTCCTTGTCTCCGTCTTTTGCTGACAGTACAAACAAACCGTAGCTTAGTTGAAACATTGCTGCTTGATTCATATAAAAACCCCTTTCTATACTTGATGAGTATTGTCAATATATTCGAATTATAATCCCTTTATGACACATTTGCAATGCCCGAATGGGATATTGCTTTACTTTTCAGAAATGCGCGGTTATAATAAAACAAATGCGTGCAATGTGTCAAATAAAAAGGAAAAGTGAGGAAAGCACATGGCAGGAACAATCAAAGAAATTGCAGAGCGTGCCGGGGTCTCCCGGGGAACCGTGGACCGGGCGCTTAATAACCGGGGCAGAATCAAGCCGGAAGTGGCGGAGCGGATCATGGCCATCGCCAAAGAATTAGACTATCATTCTAACAGGAAGACAAAAAAGAACACGCAGAAAGCGGACAAAAATATAAAGATAGGGGTCATCACCCAGCTCTCAGAAGCCTCCTTTATGATCCCTGTTAAAGCGGGGATCCGTGATGCAGAGCGGGAGCTTGAGTATCTGGGAGTGGAGCTTTTATTGAAGGATATTGAATCCGTAGATGAAGAAGCCCAGATAAAAGCCATTGACGAACTGGAAGCGGAGGGGATCCACGGCCTTGCCATCATGCCGGTGCAGTCAGAGTGTGTCAGGGAACGGCTGAACCGCTTAATGGAGGAAAAGGGGATCCCAGTGGTCACATTTAACTCCGATATCGTGGGCACCAAGCGTGCATGTTTTGTGGGACTGGATAACAAGAAAAGCGGGCGAACCGCCGCAGGGCTCATGGGAATGCTGACACGAGGAAAGGGCAAAGTCCTCGTGATCACGGGATTCTTTACCAACAGTGTAAACAGTCTGCGTGTGGAAGGCTTCGTGCAGGAGATCAAGAATTCCTATCCGGAAATGGAACTGCTGGGCGTCCAGAGCAGCTTCGATGAGACAAAGGAAGTGGAAAAGATTATCGAAAATACAATGGCCATTGCACCGGATCTGGCCGGAGTCTTTGTGGCATCCGGCGGACAGGCCGGAGTATGCCTGGCTTTTGAGAAGCTGAAGCTTGAAAAGAGGCCATATGTCATAGTCTATGACGCCACGCCTAAGAATGCAAAAGCCCTCAAAGAAGACCGGTATGATTTCCTGATCGACCAGGAAGGCTACGAACAGGGCTACAGGCCTCCGAACCTGCTTTATAACATGATCCAAAAAGAGGAAATGCCGGAGAAGGACCATATCTATACCGATATAAAGATCAAGAACAAATACAATGTGTGACATGTTCCACATGATTTCCGTTCGGCTCTTAGAATGCCTCACTCCAATCATGTAGAACATGGACGTAGTATCTGCCGGATTAGGTTACCGCAAGCCAAAAGGTGCTATCCTACGAGAGTTTTTCTTCATTGCCGGAAGGAGACCTTTCCAGAGATGACTGGAGATAATGAAGAAAAACTCATACATAATAAGTTTCGGAAGTGTCCATCCTAAGGTTATACTAATAACCAAAGGAAGGAGCGGCCGGATGAATTGCCGATTAGAGCTTGGCAGGATCACATATAAAAATGATGTGCAGATGAAGATTGCGGCTCACTGTGCGCAGGTGTTTGCCGGAGTTAAACCTTCAAATGCGGTGACTCTGGACAGGGAAGAAACAATTTCCCTGACGCAGGCGCTGAAAGACACTGGAATTCAATACAGACTGTTATATGCCGATGCGAAACGGTGCGTCTGGCTGTTGTACAGGGAACAAGACCTTGAACAATATCTGATGAAAAGAGAACATCAAATATTTATGAGGGATTGTGGATATGATTCTGTTCAGCTAAATGACATGTTTACGGTTTTTTGTAAAAACTACTGGGAGTACAAAAACGGTAGAAAAGGATTTCCCCATGAACTGGGTCTGATTCTTGGATACCCGCTGTGTGATGTAAAAGGATTTATCCGACATCAGGGGCACAGCTATCTGTTTTCAGGGTATTGGAAGGTTTACGGAAACCCGGAGGACACCAGAAAACGGTTTGAAGTTTATGACCTTGTGAGGTATCAAATCATCAAACAGGTACAGCACAAAAAGCCTTTGGCGCAGATTGCCGCTTCCTACACCAATTACAGGATCCATAAACAATATTAAAAAATATACGCGCAGGGCACACCGTATTTTATATCCTCCGGATAGGCGTGCTACGCACGATAAGGTATACTGTCAGTTTGATAGAAGAGTGAAACACAAATATAGTGTCTTGCTCTTCTTTTTTTTGCGTGCATATGCGTGTCAAACGATTGTGCAATAATGACTAAGAAGTCTGTATACATTTGTGTAATGTAGCAAAAACAATCTTTTTTATAAAAAGTGCTTGCACATAAATGGCGTGCGTGATACTATAAGCACATAAGTAAAGCACATAAAACGCATTTGAAAAAAGCAAAGCAAATAATAAAACACGCAAATAACACGCAATGTGCGTGGAAAACAAAACTGAGGTGAAAGTTATGAAGTATGTTGAATTTGACCAGACAAGACCAATGGATTTAGTACTCATCGGAAGGGTAGCCATCGATTTTAACCCGGTAGATTATTTCCACCCGTTATCTGAGTGCACTACATTTAAGAAGTATGTGGGAGGATCTCCGGCAAACATCGCAGTGGGGATCACGAGACACGGAAAGAAAGCAGGATTCATCGGCAAAGTTTCCGACGACCAGTTCGGAGAGTATGTAGTAGACTTCTTCAATAAAGAGGGAATCGATACATCCCATATTACAAAATGTACGAACGGAGAAAAGCTTGGACTTACCTTTACAGAAATCCTCTCCAGGGAAGAGAGCAGCATCTTAATGTACCGCAACTGCATCGCAGACTTACAGTTATCTGTAGATGACATCGATGAGGAATACATAAAAAACACAAAGGCGATCCTGGTTTCCGGAACAGCTTTGGCGCAGAGCCCATCCAGGGAAGCAGTGTTAAAAGCAGTGATGCTTGCCAAGAAAAATGAAACAAAGATCATCTTTGACATCGATTATAGAGAATATAATTGGAAAAATTCCGATGAGATTTCAATCTACTATTCTTTAGTAGCCAGAGAAGCAGATATCATCATGGGATCAAGAGAAGAATTTGACCTGACAGAAAAACTGATAAAACCGGGCAGAACAGACAAAGAATCTGCACAGGCCTGGAACAATGAAAATGCAAAGATCGTTGTCATCAAACATGGCAAAAAAGGATCTACAGCATATACCAATGACGGAAATGACTATTCAATCAAACCGTTCCCGGTTGAGGCGTTAAAAGGTTTTGGAGGCGGAGACGGATATGCATCCGGCTTCTTATATGGAGTATTTGAAGGATGGGATATGATCGAGTGTCTGGAATTCGGAAGTGCGGAAGCGGCCATGATGGTGAGAAGCCATTCCTGTTCTGAGGAACTTCCAAACCCTCAGGAAGTCAAAGACTTTATCCGCGAAACAAAAGACAAATATGGCGAAATGATTGCGAGAGTATAGGAGGATATGAAAATGAGTACAACCAGAATGACAGTAGCGCAGGCCCTTGTAAAATTCCTTGACAATCAGTATGTGGAATTTGACGGGGAAGAGACAAAATTTGTAGAAGGTTTCTTCACAATCTTCGGACACGGGATCGCCGTTGGTCTCGGAGAGGCACTGGACAGCAATCCTGGGAGCTTAAAGGTTCTTCAGGGAAGAAATGAGCAGGGAATGTGCCATGTGGCGACAGCTTACGCAAAACAGAACAGAAGAAGAAAGATCATCCCTTGCGCATCTTCTGTAGGACCTGGAGCGGCAAACATGGTGACAGCAGCGGCTACAGCCACAGTGAACAATATCCCGCTTTTGGTAGTGCCCTCTGACACATTTGCCACGAGACAGCCGGACCCGGTGCTCCAGCAGTTAGAAAAGAGCGATAGTCTCTCTACAACAACAAACGACGCATTCAAACCAGTTTGTAAATATTGGGACAGGATCATCCGCCCGGAACAACTGATGACAGCCATGGTCAACGCTATGCGTGTTCTCACAGATCCGGCAGAGACAGGCGCTGTGTGCATCGCACTTTCTCAGGATGTAGAAGGAGAATCTTATGATTTCCCTGATTACCTGTTTGAAAAACGCGTACACAGGATCACCAGACCTTGCGCGGTAAAAGAAGAGATTGAGGATATAGTAAAAGTTATTAAAGAAGCTAAAAATCCGTTAGTGATCGTGGGTGGAGGTGTGAAGTATTCAGAGGCAGGAGAAACTGTAGAAAAGTTCTGCGAAGACTTTAACATCCCGTTCGGAGAGAGCCAGGCAGGAAAAAGTGCCTGCAAGTCAAGCCACCCTTACTGCTTAGGAGGAATCGGTGTCACAGGAACTCTGGCTGCAAATACGATCGCTGAGCAGGCCGATGTAGTCATCGCAGTGGGAACCAGACTTTCAGACTTTACAACAGGCTCCAAAGGACAGTTCAAAAACCCTGATGTAAAAATGGTAACCATCAACAACAACAAATACCATGCATATAAAATGGATGCAGTGAAAGCTGTCGGAGACGCAAAAGTGACAGTAGAAGCTCTTTCTGCCAGTCTGAAAGAAGAAGGATACAAATCTGCTTACACAACAGAGATCAAGGACGCAAAGGCAGCCTGGGATAAAGAGATGGACCGCCTTGCAAACATTGAATATACAGGTGATGATTTTGAGCCGGAGATCAAAGCGAGAGATCCTCGTACGATTCCTGAATTCGTAAAACTTACAGGGGGACTTATCACTCAGACTGCAGCATTGTGCAAGATTCGTGAGGTCATTGATGAAGACGCTAATATTGTGACAGCAGGGGGAAGTCTTCCGAGCTGTATGCAGAGAATCTGGACTACAGACAAACGAGGCGGATATCACGCAGAATACGGATATTCCTGCATGGGATATGAAGTGGCGGGAGCGCTCGGCGTAAAGATGGCAGAGCCTGAGCATGAATCCTATGTGGTTGTGGGGGATGCCAGCTTCCAGATGCTCCACAGTGAGATCATGACAGCAATGCAGGAAAAACAGAAGATCAACATCCTCGTATTTGACAACTGTGGATTCGGCTGCATCAACAACCTTCAGATGAATCATGGAGTGGGAAGTCTTGCAACAGAGTTCAGATACCGCGATGAAAACAATGAGATCAAGGGCGATCTGATCCCGGTTGACTATGCAAAAGTCGGTGAAGGATACGGACTTAAGACATACAGTGTAAGAACGATCAAAGAGCTTGAGGAAGCATTGATCGATGCTAAGAAACAGGACGTAGCCACATTGATCGACCTGAAGGTCATTCCGAAAACAATGACAGATGGTTACAAATCATGGTGGAACGTAGGTATTGCGACAACTTCTGTGAAAGAAAGCGTGCAGAAAGCATGTGAAGGAGTATTGGAAGGCCGCAGAAACGCAAGACAGTATTAGAAAAGAGGTATGACAATGGGTAAAGTATTCGGCTATCCTGAGTTTGATGCAAACGGGGAAAAGGTTTTAACAACATATGACAATGATTATAAAGAAATGCTGATGGATATCCGCGTCTTCCGCTTAAAAGCGGGAGATGTGAAGACCTTCTGCAAAGAAAAAGAGGAGACCGCGGTTCTTTTACTAAAAGGGGATGTCGTATTCTCATTTGATGAAACTTCCAGGGAAGTCACAAGAAAAGATGTATTTACAGAAGGACCCTGGGCAGTACATATCTGCACAGGAGCCAAAGTCACAGTGGAAGCAAAGGCAGACTCTGAAATCTTGGTACAGTCCACAATGAATGACCAGACATTTGAGAGTAAACTGTATGCGCCGGAAGATGCTCCTTGGGGATACTCCTGTGTAGGAAAGTTCGGAAATGTTGCGAAACGCCGTGTCAATACCATCTTTGACCATGACATTGCACCATACTCCAACATGGTATTAGGTGAAGTCTTAAATGACCGCGGAAACTGGTCAGGATATCTTCCTCACAGACATCCGCAGCCGGAAACTTATTACTTCCTGTTTGACCATCCGGAAGGATTCGGGGCAAGCTTTGTGGGAGACCAGGTATTTAAGAGTACAGACGGAAGCTTTTCAGCGATTCCAGGGGGAGAACTTCATCCTCAGGCAGTGGCTCCGGGATACCAGATGTATACTTGCTGGATGATCCGTCATCTGGAAGGGAACCCATGGCTTCAGACAGACAGAAATGAAGATGAACGCTACGTTTGGCTTCATGACGCAGAATTCTAAGATAGAAAATCATAAGAAAGTATAGGAGGATAAGAACATGGCAAGAGAATTTATCGCGCCGGGCCAGATTTATACTGGTGAGGGTGCACTGGATATGGCAGAAGGAAAGTTAGGAACTCTCGGCAAAAAAGCGCTGATCGTCACAGATAAGGTGATGGTCGAGCTTGGAAACGCAGCAAAGGTAGAAACTGTTTTAAAAAACCAGAACATTGAATATGTGATCTACAGCGAGATCAACGGTGAGCCGACCGACACAATGATTGAAGACGGACTGAATCTTTACAAAGAAGAAGGATGTGACTTTATTGTCGCTCTCGGAGGCGGCAGCCCGATTGACTCTATGAAAGCAATCGGTGCACTGGTAACCAGCGGCGGACAGATTTCAGATTACATGGGAAAGATTATCACAGAGGAAACACCGACACTTGTTGCAATTCCTACCACAGCGGGTACAGGTTCTGAGGCAACTCAGTTTACCATCATCACAGATACAAAAAATGATATCAAGATGCTGCTCAAAGGCGCTGTTCTAATGCCGGATCTTGCCATCATCGATCCACAGTTTACAATGACTGCACCTCCTAAGATTACTGCGGCTACAGGACTTGACGCCCTGACTCATGCGGCAGAGGCTTATACATCAAAGCTGGCACAGCCATTATCCGATACATTTGCGCTTTCTGCTATTAAAAGGATCTTCAAATATCTTCCGGTTGCATTCAAAGACGGAAAGAATGTTGAAGCCAGAGAACAGATGTCAATAGCAGCACTGGAAGCAGGAATTGCATTTAACAATGCATCCGTGACCTTAGTCCACGGAATGAGCCGTCCAATCGGTGCTATGTTCCATGTGGCACATGGACTTTCCAATGCCATGCTGCTGAAGGAATGCTTTATCTATGCGCTGGACGGGGCTTATGACCGTTTTGGCGAGCTTGGCAAAGCGATTAACGTGGCGGCTGAGACTGACACAGACCAGGCAGCCAGTGAGAAATTCCTTCAGGCAGTTGTGGATATCTGCGATGAGCTTGAAACTCCTTCCTTAGAGGAATATGGAATCAATAAAGAAGAATTTTTCGGTGTGATCGACAAAATGGCCAACGATGCCATGGACAGCGGAAGCCCGTCCAACACAAGAAAAGCCATCACAGCGGAAGATGTCAAAGAAATTTACCGCAATCTGTGGTAATCACAATGTAGTAAGTACGTGCGTTTAACGTACTTAAATATAGATCAATGCAGATTTATGCCACTGAAACTCCTAAAAATAAAAACAATAAGAATACCCCGGGCCAAACCCTCCAATACCTGGCTCAAAAATGAATTGTTATTGTGTAATATCTGCATTACAAAAGTATGGACCTTTTTTCTCCTGGGTCCATACTTTTTTTTTAAAAAGCATTGAATTAATGAAAATGCTATGCTACAATAAAATTTGTAAATAGGATGGTAATTGATTTTGTCAAGCTTAACCTGTCTACATAAATTTTTTGTATTAAAAATTTATGTAGACAGGTTTTTTTATTTCAAAGGAGTAGTTTCAATGCTAATAAAACGAGTTTTAACAAATAATGCAGTCATTACTATTGGAGATGATGGCAAGGATAAGATTGTTTGTGGGAAAGGGATTGCTTTTAAAAAAAGAAGCGGTGATGAAATCGATCCTTCATTGATAAATCAAGTATTTATTTTACAAAATGATTCTAATGTCATAAAATTTGAACAACTTTTAAAAGATGTACCGATTGAGTATATCAGGTTAGCTTATGATATAGCAGAAATGGCTAAAATGGAATTCGCGAAAAGCTTTCATGATAGTATGATCGTTACTTTAAGCGATCATTTATATACAGCAATCCAGAGATGTAAAGAAGGGCTGCTGATTAAGAATGCCTTGCTTTGGGATATAAAAAATTTCTATGAAATTGAATATGAGATCGGCTTAAGGGCAGTTGAGTTGATAAAAGATAAAATGAAGATAGATTTTCCGGAGGATGAAGCGGGCTTTATAGCTCTGCACATCGTAAATGCCCAACTGGATAAAAACAGCATGGAAAATATATTTAAAGTGACGAAGTTAATTCAGGAAATAACCACGATTGTAAAGTATCATTTTCACATTGAATTTGATACTGGTTCAGCATATTATTACCGGTTTATCACTCATCTGAAATTTTTTTCATTGAGGCTGTTTAATCATGATCAATATGATGAAAATGATGAAACTGAATTATTGGATATGGTGATTGAAAAATATACAACTGCGTATGATTGTGCAAAAAAGATCAAGGATTTTTTGATTCATAAGTATGACTATCATCTAAAAGATGATGAGTTATTATATCTGACAATCCATATACATCGGATTGTCACAAAAATGAATGCGAAAGGAGGCGATGGAAAATAATTGATTTAATTTCACTCAGAGGATGGTAACATTCAGTTGGCTTAACCTTCAAAATTCATATTTGAAAACTTAGCAATGAAAAATGGAGGTACTGTAATGAGTAAATATGAAAGTTTAGTAAAACACATCGTTCAAAATGTCGGAGGGAAAGACAATATTATTTCCTTGACTCACTGTGTGACAAGATTGAGATTTCGGTTGAAAGACGAAAACAAAGCAAAGGATAATATTATTAAAAATCTTGATGGAGTTATAACTGTGATGCACAGTGCGGGACAATATCAAATTGTTATTGGCAATCATGTTAGAGATGTTTACGATGAAGCATGTGCCAAGTTAAATTTAAGCAAAGATAATCATCATCAGAAAGAAAAGATGACATTGAAAGAAAAGTTTATTGATCTGCTGACTTCTATTTTTATGCCGTCTATCTCTATTCTTTGCGCATGCGGGATGATCAAAGGATTAAATTCAATTCTGCAGTTTGCCGGCGTCTATACAGACACGTCTGGGATCTATACTTTGATCAACGCTGTTGGAGATTGTATCTTTTATTTTTTTCCGGTCGTAATCGGATATAATAGCGCCAAGAAATTTAAGCTGAGCCCATATGTAGGAATGATGATCGGTGCAGCATTATGCTATCCAACGATCAATGGGGTTGATTTGGTGGTTTTTGGGATAAGCATGAATGTAACATATACATCAACTGTACTGCCAGTGATCTTAACCGTTGCACTGGCAGCGCCTATGGAAAAATGGCTGAATAAAATTCTTCCTGACCTTATTAAATCATTTTTTACTCCTATGATTGTTTTATTGAGCTCTACAATTTTAGGATTTATGGTGATCGGACCAATCGCTAATTATCTCTCAAATATAATCAGCAGTACTTTATCAGGCGTCTATAATATGAGTCCGTTATTAGCAGGTGTTTTGGTCGGCGGCTTGTGGCAGATAATGGTTGTATTTGGAGTTCATATGACGCTCGTTGTTTTGGCTATTATGAATATTGCGGCAGGAACACCGGATCCAATTCTGTCATTATCGGTTTTTGTAGCCTTTGCACAATCAGCAGTAGTATTAGCAGTGGCACTTAAAACAAAAGATAAAAAATTAAAATCGGTTTGTATTCCTGCCTTTATTTCAGGAATGTTCGGAGTGACAGAACCGGCAATTTACGGTATTACGTTGCCGAGAATTAAAATGTTTGTTATTTCTTGTATTGGAGGGGCTGTTTCAGGAGGATTTGCCGGACTGGCTGGATTGAAATACCAACAGATGGCCGGTATGGGAATTTTCGAGATTCCTGCTATGTTTCCAAAAACAGGGGTACAGACAGTGATGATCCAGGCGGCAACTGCTACTGTGATCGCATTTGCTGTGAGTTTTGTATTGGCATATGTGTTTTATAAAGATGAAGCCAAGATAGAATTAGAAAAAATCAATATGCCGGTGAAAGGCGATGTCAAGCCGTTAAGTGAGGTGCAAGATGACGCTTTTGCACAGGGTGCCTTAGGAGAAGGTGCTGCGATTGTGCCAAGTGAGGGTAAAGCATATGCACCATTTGATGGAACTGTATTATCACTATTTCCCACAAAACATGCCATTGGTATCGTGAGTGACAATGGGTGCGAAGTATTGATTCATATTGGTATAGACACAGTTAAGCTTGAAGGAAAATACTTTGAAGCACATGTGGAGCAGGGTGATAAAGTATCAAAGGGCCAATTATTAGTTTCTTTTGACATTGATAAAATTAAAGAGGAAGGCTATTCTACGGACACATTGATCATAATCACAAATTCAAGTGACTATGAAGAAATAAAAACAGTAAATAGTAGTGGAATCCTGTTGGAAGCCACTTATTAGGAGGTGGTGAAAAATGAGTTTTCCAAAAGGTTTTTTATGGGGAGGCGCCACAGCTGCCAATCAAATAGAAGGTGGATATCTTGAAGGCCGAAAAGGTGACAGCATCAGCGATCATATAAGTGGTGGGTCCCGCAGTATTAAAAGAAGATTTACCAGAGTGATTGAGGCAGATACATTTTATCCCAGCCATGAAGCAGTAGATTTTTATCATCATTATAAAGAGGATATCAGACTATTTGCCGAAATGGGATTTAAGGCTTTTCGGATGTCCATCACTTGGAGCAGAATTTTTCCGAAAGGAATAGAAGATGAACCTAATGAAGCAGGTTTAAAATTCTATGACGATATCTTTGATGAATGCCTGAAACATGGAATTGAACCCATTGTAACGTTAATGCATTTTGATATGCCATATTTTTTGTTGGACCATTATCAAGGGTTTTGCAGCAGAGAAGTGGTCCGTCATTTTGTTAGATATGCGGAAACTATATTCAAACGATATAAAAATAAAGTGAAATACTGGATTACTTTTAATGAAATTAATTTTGCTTGTTTACCTTCCGGGAACCTGGAAGTATTGGGGATTTACGACGACCGGACCACGGATTATACGGACCCTTACGATGACTTGAACAAAAGATATCAGGCGTTACATCATGTATTGATCGCAAGTGCTGAGGCAGTAAATGCAGCTCATAAAATTAATCCCGATAACAAAGTTGGATGTATGATCGCCCATGTCACTTTATATCCCAGAACATGCAGCCCAAAGGATATGATAAAGGTACAAGATTTAGATCATTTATTTAATGATTTTTGTGGAGATGTACAGGTATTCGGTACATATCCTGCTTATATGAAAAATTATTATAAAGCACATAATATTGAGATTAACATAGAAGAAAATGACATGGACATTTTAAAAGAAGGCTGTGTGGATTATTATACATTTTCTTACTATATGAGCAACTGTGTTTCTGCTGAAGGAGATTATGAGACAAGTGCCGGTAATTTACTAGGAGGCGTTAAAAATCCCTATTTAAAGAACAGTGAGTGGGGATGGCAGGTCGACCCGATTGGATTAAGATATACCTTGAACAAGCTAAATGACCGTTATGGTATTCCTTTGATGATTGTTGAAAATGGATTGGGTGCTGTCGATGAATTGACTGCAGATAGAAAAATTCATGATGAGTATCGTATCTCATATCTGAAGGATCACATAAAACAAATGAGCAAAGCGGTTGATGACGGCGTAAATCTGATCGGATATACTATGTGGAGTCCTATAGATCTTATCAGTTCCAGCACTGGTGAAATGAAAAAACGATATGGTTTGATTTATATCAATAAAAATGATGATGGGATGGGAGATTACTCACGGATAAAAAAAGACAGTTTCTATTGGTATAAAAAATGTATCGAATCCAATGGGGAAATACTCTAAAACCAGGATTTCGCATAGCTTGTTATTTCCAACATCTGATGGTAAAATAAGAACCATGAATCATGGGGATTCAGAAAGGAGTGTGTGCATACAATGGAAAAGAGGTCGATTTGTGTGAAAAATATATGGGAAAATTTCCGGTGATTTCTGTCTCATTAAAAGGTGTAAACGGAGACAACTTCACAACCGCCCGTTCTATGATGTGCTCCGTTGTCGGAAATGAAGCGCTGCGGTTTGAAGTTCTGGCAAAGAGCAGGCAACTGTCAAAAGTGGATAAAATGCGGTATCATGCCTTGATCAATGTGGATGACAGCGGAAATTTTGAAATGTCGGATGAAGTGCTGATGAACAGCCTTTTGACCCTCTCCGCTCTTCTTCAAAAGCATTATGGGACAAAAGTCATTATTTTGATTGACGAATATGATGTACCGCTGGCAAAGGCGAATGAAAAGGATTATTATGATTCGATGGCTGCATTGATCCGAAATATCTTTGGTCAAACGTTTAAGACAAATGAATCACTTTTTTTTGCTGTGCTGACTGGATGCCTACGCGTTGCAAAGGAAAGTATTTTTACAGGAATGAACAATCTGAAAGTCTTATCTATTGCAGATGTCCGTTTTGATGAATATTTTGGATTTACGGACAAAGAGGTGAGAAAAATGCTGGAATACTACGGACTTACAGATGCCTATGATGCTGTGAAGGAATGGTATGACGGATATCGGTTTGGAAGTATTGACGTATACTGTCCGTGGGCTGTCATTAGTTATTGTGACGAGCTGGGGGCAGACAAAATGGCTGTTCCGAAAGATTACTGGTCGAACACAAGCGGCAATGATGTTGTGAGAAATTTTATTGAGAAGGCGGGCACAGGGACGATAAAGCGAGAGATTGAAAGGCTTGTTGCGGGAGAAGCAGTATCAAAAGAACTTCATCAGGAACTAACCTATAAAGAATTGTATGATTCCATAGATAATATCTGGAGTGTTTTATTTACCACAGGTTACCTGACACAGCGCGGGAAAGCAATGAGTGATACTTTTCAGTTAGTGATTCCCAATATGGAAATCCGTAAGATATTTACAAGGAAGATTATAGAACTGTTTAAGGAAAATGTATGTAAAGGTGGAGAGACATTAAATATATTCTGCAAAGTGTTGAAAAATGGTGATGCCAGGGGTGTAGAAAATCAGTTTACAGAATATTTAAAGAAAACAATTAGTATTCGGAATACATTTGTAAGAAAACAGACAAAAGAAAATTTTTATCGCGGCATTCTGTTGGAAATTTTAGGATTTAAAGAGACGTGGAGTGTAGCGTCAAACAAGGAGTCAGGGGATGGCTATAATGATATTCAGGTTGAGATTGATGACGAAGAAGTTAGAATTATTATTGAAGTTAAATATGCCCATGACGCTGATCTTGATGCTGAATGCAGGAAAGCATTAGAACAGATTGAGAAAAATAGATATGCAGACAGGCTCTTAGCAGATGGGATGCAGAAGATTTTAAAATATGGCATTGCATGTTATAAGAAAAACTGTAAAGTTATAATCAAGAGATTTCTATTCAATGATACCGGCCAACAGTTTAATTGTTGACCGGTATCATTTATAAAATAATCAAAGTTCTCCGGTGAGGAACTGTGCCTTTCCAAACCCAAAACTCCAGTCCGCATCCCCGTTTTCCACGATGGAGACAAGAAGATCCTGGGGGTTGATCTGGCACCGGTCTTTTAACCGCCGGCAGAGCAGAGTATAGAGCAGTTCTTTTTTATCCCGGGTTCTCTGTTTGCTTGTGACCCGGATGACGATCTGGTCCTTTGTCCGTTCAAATCCAAGGCCTGTGTCTAACAGGATCATCTCTTCCGGTTCATGCTGATTTACAATCTGATAGCGGTCGCGCTCGGGGATTTCAAAGGCCTCAACAGCGCACTGATGGATCGTGTCCAGAATATTTTTAAGTCTCGCTTTATCGTTTTGTTTTAACAGATCTACTTGAATTAATGGCATAATAGATTCCTTTCTTTCTATGATTGACATATAAAATGAATGGTGATATTATAACAGTAAAAATTAATTAGCATACGAACTAATGGGATGCAAATTAATTTGTATGGTTATCATAGTATACCTTATCGCGCGGAGCGCGTCAAGCCCGAAGGGCATAAAACACGGGATGCCCTTTTGGGTACAGCATTTTTGAAGAGTCAGCTTTAATTTATATTAAAGAAATTTTTACAAAATATTACGTCGGTGAAGGGAGTGAAACCAATATGAGGATCTTAGTGTACTTAAAAGAAATACCTCCGGAGGAAGAGCGGGATCAATACCAGGATACAGAAGGCCTCAATGACAGCGATAAAAATGTCCTGATGGAAGCTCTGAATCTGAGGGATGAAGAAGGAGGAACGGTGACAGTCATGACCATCGGACCGTCCAGGGCGGAAAAGACGGCAAGAGAGGCATTGACCTGGGGCGTTGACCGGTCGATCCTGGTTTTACAAGGAAGGAACGGGACAGGGAATGTCCGGAAGAGCGCCAGGCTGCTTGCAAGAGCCATAGAGGCCGAAGGGGCATTTGACATTGTGTTATGCGGCAGGCAGGCTCTCGACGGAGACGCGGCACATATGGCGGCTATGACGGCATTTTTTCTAAAGATCCCTCTTATTGCGTATTCCAGAAGAATAGAAGCAGCAAATGGAAAGCTCTATAACTGGTGCATGTCAGAGAATGGGACAGAACAGACAGAGTGCAGCATGCCGGCACTGGTTCTTTCAGTGAAGGAGAATCAGAAAATAAGGCATCCGAATGTTGCAGATATTATGTCAGCCTATGCGGAAAGTACAGCCATTCCCGTTTTTGGAACAGGACAAAGTGAGACCGAAAGGATGATCCAAAAGGTCAGAGAATATACACCAAAAGAAACGCCGAAGAAAAGAAAGCTGCTGGATGGGAAAGATGAACAGGAATTGGCAGAAAAGCTGTATCAGGTGCTGAGAGAGCAGGACGTTTTGGAGTAGAGGGAGAGTCGTATGGAGAGATCAAGAAAGATACTGATCATTGGAGAAATACAAAATGGGAAGCCGGTTCCGGTGACATTGGAGTTGATAGGAGAGGGAAAGAGGCTTGCGTCTTTTACGGGCGCCAGACTATTTCTGGCAGTTGCAGGCAGCGGGATCCGGGGAATCTGCAGGGATCTCCTTCGGTATCCGGTGGACAGGATCATAGCGATGGATCATCCAAGATTGGAGCCTGCACAGCTGGAGGTCCACGGCAAGGTGATGGAAGTCATGATCCGGGAACAAAAACCAGATATTGTTCTGGGAGGAGGGACCTTATTTGGAAAGACGCTGATCCCCTCTGTGGCAGCAGCTCTTGGAACAGAAGTTATGACAGATGCCGTCGGCCTGGATATCGACAGAGAGACAGGAAGGTTACTTGCCATAAAACCGGCCTTTGACGGGAAGCAGATGTCAGTAGTGTCAATGCCTGAGGCTGAGGTACAAATCGCTTCTGTAAAGCCTGGAGTCTTTCAGAAATCTGATGAGACGGACAATAAAAAAGGGAACATTACTATGATTCCGGCAGACTGGCTGGAGGATATCAAAGAGCAGAAAAAAACTCTGGATTTTATTTTTGAAGGAGATCAAAAGATTTGTCTGGAGGATGCAAAGATCATTGCTGCCGGAGGACGGGGGCTGAAAGGGCCGGAAGGGTTTGAACTTCTGAAACGGTTTGCCGACCGCATCGGCGCTCAAATGGGCTCCACAAGACCGTGTGTGGATGCAGGGTGGACCCTGCCGGAGCAGCAGATTGGCCAGACCGGTTCCATTACGAAACCGGATCTTTATCTGGCATTTGGGATTTCCGGTGCAATCCAGCATATGACCGGAGTCCGGGCAAAGACTGTGATCGCAGTCAATAACAACCCGAATGCTGCTATTTTTCAATACTGTGACTATGGAATCGTGGGGGATGCCCAAAAGATACTAAAAGAATTTCTCGAAAATTAAAAAGAAGATCCGGTATTTCACGGATCTTCTATAGATAAGTTTATAATCCAAAAGAAGCTAAAACAATAAATATTCCGCAGGATATAAATGGTATGATAATCTGCGTAACCGCAATATCCCAGTAAGCTTCTTTGTGGGTCATTTTACAGATGCCGAGCAGTGTGATCTGCGCTCCCTGATGAGGAAGTGTATCTAAAGTACCGGCTGCGATGGCAGAAATCCTGTGTACATAAGGCAGAGGGATTCCCATTTTAATATAGGTAGACTTCAAAGCATTAAAGGCAACCCCCATACCGCCGGAAGCAGAACCGCAGGCTCCTGCACAGACAGCCACGGTGATCATTACAAACACCAGAGGCGGCATGCTCATATCTTTCAGAGCGGCAACCAGGTCGGTAAAGCCCTGGGTCTTCTGGACTACGCCTCCGAAACCGACAACAATTGCGGTATTCAGAATCGCAACGCCGGAGTCAGAAGCACCTTTGTTGAAAACGTTGATCCATTCGTTGATTCCCTTGATCCTGTTAAACATCAGAATGGTTGCCAGGGCCACACCTGCAAATACAGATGTTTCCACAGGGAGCTTCACGATGTTGAAGAGCACCAGAATGAGAACGATCGGAAGAACGGCGATGGCAACGTGAGGAAGACTTTTATCTTCATCGATGGCCATCTCTTCTTCACTCAGCTGATATTTTAAGGACTTATCGATGAAACGATATCCCCTTTTTGTAAATTTTCTTGCGCGCATTTCCAGCCAGACAAAGATCATGGCAAACATAGCCACGGTCGTAATCAGGGATGGTACAAATGCGGCTGTTGCCGGTGTGCCGAGGTTATCCATGGCAATGACATTCTGAATAGAAGGAGAGCCGGGACCGCTCATGGACCAGGTCCAGCATCCGGCAGAGATTGCCGCCGGAATGAGCCTTCTCGTAAGGTTCGCCTCTTTGAAAAGATTCAGTGCGATTGGATAGATAACAAAGAATACAACGAAGCCACTGACTCCTCCAAAAGTCAAAAGACCGGTGATGATCATGATGATCGGTGCCACGAACTTCCCGCGGCAGAGGCCTGCGATCGCTCTGGCAATCGATTCTGCGGCTCCAGTATACTGGTAAACAGAACCAAAAAGTGCGCCGACAAAGAAGACAAGGAAATACTTTGTCACATAGTCGGATGCTGCAGGCATAAATGCGTTTTTCAGCGAGTCCAGGATTGGAAGCCTGGAGCAGATGACCACGAAGATCGTGACAAGCGGAGCCAGGATCAAAGCACTCATCTGTTTAAATGCCAGAACTCCGAACAGGACAATCGCCAGGACTAAGACTAAGATTTGTAAATTCACAAAAACCCTCCTTTATTTGTGGATTGTTAATCGTGTTTCAGGCCCATCAGCTCATCTCTGAAAATTCTTTCATCCATGAGTTTTGGCGTACCGTCCATTTTAGGAGTGAATCCCATATGGTCGATGATCTGTGTCTGGATATCGATGCCGGGTGCAACCTCTGTCAGATAGACACCGTCTTTTCTGAGTTCAAAGACAGCGCGCTCTGTGATATAGAGAACCGGCTGGCCGACTTTATTTGCGTATTCGCCGCTGAATGTGATCTGTTCTACCGTGTCCAGGAACTTATTAGATTTTCCTTCCTGATCAATGATAAGCTTTCCATCTTTTACAGACGTTTTTAAACCGCCGGCAGTAAAGGTTCCGCAGAAGTAGCAGCGTTTTGCATTCTGAGTAATGTTTACAAATCCGCCGCAGCCTGCAATCCTCGGACCGAACTTGCTGACGTTGATGTTTCCGTCTTTATCTGCCTGTGCAAGGCCTAAGAATGCATAGTCAACTCCGCCTCCGTCATAGAAATCAAACTGGTACGGCTGGTCTAAAATACATTCGGGATTGACGGAACCTCCAAATTTGGCTCCTCCCTGAGGCACGCCGCCGACAGGCCCTGCCTCTACGGTCAGAGTCATATAATCTCCGATGCCTTCCTCATTGGCAACCATAGAGATATATTCAGGAATACCGATTCCTAAGTTGACCACGGTATTTTCCGTCAGTTCCATGGCAGCTCTCCGGCCGATGATCTTTTTTGCGGAAAGAGGAGGATATTCAAGGCTGCTTAAAGGAATACGGAAGTCTCCGGTCATTGCACCGTCATAGTCACATCCTACACACTGTTCGTGGTCTTGCATATTTTCCACTTCCACGACTGCATCCACATAGATTCCGGGGATCTTGACTAATTTTGGATCTAAGGTACCGTCTGCGACGACCTTTTCCACCTGCACCACAACTTTTCCGCCGCTGTTCTTCACTGCCTGAGCCATGGTTGTGACTTCTGTTGTACAGCATTCATGGGAAAGTGTCACGTTGCCGTGCTCGTCAGCATATGTACCCCGGATGAATCCGATGTTCAGCGGAAAAGATTTATATAGTAATTTATCTTCTCCTAAGATTTCTACCACATCTACGATGTCCTCGGTCGTAATGTCATTTAATTTGCCGCCTTCAATGCGCGGGTCGGCAAATGTATTTAATCCCACATGAGTGATCACGCCGGGTTTGTGACCGGCGATGGCACGGTAGAGCTGTGCCAGAGTGCCCTGCGGCAGATTGTATCCTTCAATTTTGTTATCAAGGACCAGCTGTCCAAGCGTCGGGACCATGTTCCAGTGTCCGCCGATGACACGTTTGGTCATTCCTTCGTGGGCAAAATGATCCGCACCGCTTCCGTCACGGTTTCCCTGGGCAGCAGCGTAAAATAAAGTCAGGTTTTTCGGAGAACCGGTTTCCAAAAATCTTTTTTCCAGAGCTTTTGTAAGGGCTTCCGGCATTCCGCTGGCAACAAATCCGCTGGTAGTGACGGTTGTATTATCTTCTACCAGGGCAGCGGCCTGATCTGCTGTAATAATCTTAACTTTTCCCATAGTTTTTCTCCTTCATTTATTTTAGAAATCTTTTAAATCTGCTTTGCGTTTTTCAAGAAATGCAGTCATGCCTTCTTTTTTGTCTTCCGTAGAAAATGCGAGTCCGAATAAATCTGCTTCTAATGTAAGTCCGCTGCTTAAATCGGTGTCCATGCCTGTGTTGATCGCTTCTTTTGCAAGAGAGATTGCATAGCTTCCTTTGGACATGATCTTAGCTGCCATCTTTTTGCAGTAATCAATCAGTTCTGCCTGAGGAACTACCTTGTTTGCAAGTCCGATCCTGTAAGCTTCTTCGGCGTCAATCTGGTCACAGGTAAAGATCAGTTCTTTTGCACGTCCTTTTCCGACTAAGCGGGAGAGACGCTGTGTTCCTCCGAATCCCGGGAGGATTCCGAGTCCTGTTTCCGGCTGTGCGAATCTTGCATTTTCTGCGGCTACACGGATATCACAGGCCATGGAGATCTCACATCCGCCTCCGAGAGCATATCCATTGACAGCGGCGATCGTTACCTGAGGCATTGTCTCTAATTTAAGGAATGCTTCCTTTGCCAGCAGACCCATCTGTCTTCCTTCCGCAGGAGTGGCATTGACCATTTCAGAAATATCGGCTCCGGCTACAAATGATTTTTCTCCTGATCCTGTAAGGATAACGACTCTGATGTCCTTGCGGCGGGAGATCTCGGAAAAGCACTGGTCTAATTCTGCTAATGTCTCACTGTTTAAGGCATTTAAAGATTTTGGTCTGTTGATTGTAACTACTGCGATCTCGTTTTCTACTTCCATTAATAAATTGTTCATTCTAAATCCTCCTTGAAATGACATATACATTACACTTAATCAGCTCTTGTTAGAAAATTAACATATTGGCGTGCAAATATTTAGGATACAAAATATTATTTATGCTTCTAATATGGACTATATTTGCATGTTTGTCAATGGTTTATCAATATATTTTATTTAAATTGTATAATTCTATAAAAGATTATAAAAGTTTATTGACAATATGCACAAGGGGTGATATATTTAGCTTACAAAATATTAGTATGCAAATATAGGGAAACAAAATGGTAAATTTATGTTAAGTTTGGTGAAAGGAGTGATTATTTATGAATTTTGAATTAACGGAACAGCAGGCAGCCATTCAGGAGACAGCAAGAAACTTTGCTCAGACAGAGTTACAGCCGGGAGTGCTCGAGAGAGATGCCAACAGTGAATTTCCGGTAGATCTCTATAAGAAGATGGGAGAACTGGGACTGATCGGACTTCCTTATCCGAAAGAAGTCGGAGGCCAGGGAGCCGATTACCTGTCTTATGTATTGGCAGTGGAGGAGATCTCTAAAGTAGATGCTTCTGTGGGTATTTCTTATTCTGTATCCACTTCTTTATATGGAGGAAGCATCATGAACTCTGACGCTCCGGTCGAGAAAAAGAATGAATTTCTGGCGCCGGTATTGTCCGGACAGCACTTCGGATCTTTCGGACTCACGGAACCAAATGCGGGATCTGATGCGGGCGGATGTGTAACCGTTGCTGAAAAAGACGGGGATGAGTACATATTAAACGGTATGAAGTGTTTCAATACGAATGGACCTTTAGCCGATTATACGGCAGTATATGCCCTGACGGAACCTGAGAAAAAAGCCAAGGGACTGTCCTGTTTCGTGGTGAAGAAAGGAACTCCCGGATTTTCAGTGGGCAAAGTGGAAGACAAGATGGGAATCCGTTCCGCGCAGGTTTCAGAGATGATCCTGGAAAATGTACGGGTGCCGGCAGAAAATATGATCGTTCCTTCCGGAGACGGATTTAAACTGGCTATGAAGACTCTGGACGGAGGCCGTATCGGTGTTGCCGCACAGGGACTTGGAATTGCAGAAGGTGCATTTGAGATTGCAAAAGAATACTTAAAGACGAGAGAGCAGTTCGGCAAACCATTATACAGGAACCAGTATCTTGCATTTAAGATGGCGGAACTTGAAATGGAAATTGACGCTGCAAAGCTCATGCTTTATAAAGCTGCTACCGACAAACAGGAAGGAAGACCATATTCTATTCCGGCCGCAAAGGCAAAATACCTCTGTACAGAGGCGGCAATGCATGTGACAACAGAGGCGGTGCAGATGCTGGGAGGAAACGGTTACATGAAGGGATACCATGTAGAGCGCATGATGAGAGATGCCAAGATCACTCAGATCTACGAGGGAACCAACGAGATCCAGAAACTCGTGGTCAGCGGAGCGATTTTCAGATAGTCTGTTTTTGGAATATGAATCCTAAGTTTTCAGGGATGTCAATTATGGCATCCCCTTTTCATGCTTTACAAGGATGACTTTGCTTTAGGATAAAAGCCTTAAAATTATAGTATGTCTTCTTGACAGAAGTTTTTGTAACAGATATGATGAAATATATAGTATGCAAACAGTTTGAAGTGTTTGCATGTAGTTTTGTGTAGGAGGGAAAAGGAACGGATGGAATTGAATCAATGTATCAACTATCTTTTGACCACTGCCCAGCACGCGGTGTTTCAGGAGATGAGCGCACAGCTCTCTAAATTTGACGTGACTCCGGTACAGTACGGTGTTATGTACTGTCTTTGGGTGAAGAAGAAAAACAGCCCGAAGGAGATCGCAGAAGAACTGAGGCTGGAAAACTCTACGATCTCAGGTGTTCTTGAGAGAATGGAGAAAAAGGGATTGATCAAGAGAAAAGTCAGCAAAGAAGACCGGCGTTTTGTAGAGATTATATTGACTGATAAGGGGAATGACTTGGAAGAACCGATTCTGGAAACAGTGGAAGAGGTCAACAGGATCGTGTTGAAAGATATGGGACAGCAGGAGCAGGAAGCGCTGAAGGCATCCTTAAGGCATCTGGCTGGGATCTGAGCTTTAAAGATTTTATAACGAAAGAATATGCAGCAGAAAGGAGCCTTTCTGGCTGCTATTTTTTGTTATAAAATATTATTAGATTATGTTTATGAGGATTAGATTTAATGGTAGTTGATATAGTTATATATATTGACAAGATGAATTTGAAGGAATATAATAACATAAATTATAAAAAATAGAATTATATTGAAAAATTATAAAAAAGGAGGAAATAATAAAAATATGAAAGAGAATCTATTATTTCCAGTAATTTATATATTGGTATTATTTTTGAGTGTTTATTTTCAGTATCATATATCTTCAAAAAATATCAAAAAGGGGAGAATTATCCCCTTTCTTTTAATTGCATTTATCGTTGTTATTTGGATTACAAATGGTTTTGACGTAATGAAGTGTTTACCTGTATCTATAATTTTAGGATTTATCTGTATTATCAATATCCTGATATGGATTTTTTCATATCATAAATACTGAAACCATTTTTGAAGGAAAGTACACTTTGAAAGATGGGGGAGCTACAACGATTACGCTTAAAGATGAAAAGGAACACGAACTATTATCAACGGGATCATATACAAAAAATACTATACGAACGAAAAAATTTGGAAACAGGATGTTTACAGCAATTGTTGTTGTTGAACATAAACTTTATCCGGACTCTAAGCTTCATCTTAAATTTCATTATTCCATTGGAAAATACGGATTAAGGGCAAGATATGCCGAATCAGGTTCTGATTCGTTTGGAGTAGTCACGGTGTCAGAAGGGACACCTAAAATTACTGACAAATATGCTCAAAAAAACGGTAATGATATTAATGCTGTTTGCAGTTATAAAGTAAGTATTTCATCAATATTATTAAGACCCATTATGATAACTCATAAGGGTCTTTTTTCTTTATATGGATGTGCAGTCATAATGAAGGTTCGACACACCTTTCTTTTCATTCACTGTTTTGCTAAAATAGATAGAAAAGATTTCATATGACAGATAAGTTGAGAAGGAGGCAGAACATGTCAGATCAGATTAACCGGCAGCTGTTTAAGTTTATTGAAAAAAGTCCGTGCAGTTATCACGCTGTGGAGCAGATCAAAAAAGAGTTGACCGAAAATGGATTTCTGGAACTGAGAGAGCAGGAGGCCTGGGAAGTAGAAAAGGGCGGTAAGTATTTTACCAGCAGAAACGGTTCTTCTTTGGCTGCTTTCTGCGTACCGGAGAAAAAATTAAAAGGGTTTCATATTACCGCGTCCCATACGGACTCACCTGCTTTTAAGATAAAAGAGAATGTGGAATTACAGGCGGAAAAGCATTATACAAAACTGAACACTGAAAAATATGGGGGAATGCTGATGGATTCCTGGCTTGACCGTCCACTTTCTGTGGCAGGAAAGATCATCGTGAGAGACGGGGAAAAACTTACGGAAAAGCTAATTCATATAAAGAAAGATCTCTTAATGATCCCAGGGCTGGCAATCCATATGAAAAGAGGAGCAGAGGATGACACACTGAATCCCCAGATTCATATGCTTCCCGTCTTCGGAGACCAGACAGCCGAAAAGGCATTTATGCGGACAGCTGCATCCGAGGCGGGTGTAAATGAAAAAGATATCCTCGGTACAGATCTTTACCTATACAACCGGATGCCGGGAACTGTATGGGGAGCAAACGGCGAGTTCATGTCGGCACCGAGGCTCGATGACCTTCAGTGTGTATTCGCATCTTTGCAGGCTTTTGTCAACAGTGAGGGAAAAGAGTATATGAATGTCTTTTGTGCATTTGACAATGAGGAGGTCGGCAGCGGAACAAAACAGGGAGCCGGATCTACATTTTTAGAAGATGTCTTGTGGCGGGTAAATGAGGCGCTGGGGAGAACCGGGGAGCAGTACCGGATGGCCGTGGCGGAGAGCTTCATGATCTCTGCGGACAATGCTCATGCGGTGCACCCAAACCAGCCCGGCAAGGCAGATCTTACAAACCGGCCGTATATGAATGAAGGAATTGTGATCAAGTACAGTGCCAATCAAAAATATACGACGGATGCATACTCCGGTGCGATGATGAAACATATCTGCGAAATAGCCGGAGTCCCTTATCAGACCTTCCACAACCGTTCAGACTTGCCGGGAGGCTCAACTCTCGGAAATATTCTGACGGGCAGTGTATCGTTAAAAGCCGTGGATATCGGCCTTGCCCAGCTTGCCATGCATTCTGCCTATGAGACGGCAGGAGCCAGAGACACAGAATATATGATCAGGGCCCTTCAGGAATTTTATCGCGGTTAAGGGAGGCAGATTCAGTGAAACAGCATAAGAAGATCCAGATGTCCGAGGCCTTTCAGCTGGGTGCCGTTTTGGCTGTTGTCGGGGGATTTCTGGATGCGTACAGTTATCTTTTCAGGGGAGGGGTGTTCGCCAATGCCCAGACAGGAAATATCGTACTGCTGGGCATCAGCCTGCAAAAAGGAAAGTGGCAGGGGGCTGTCCATTACGCCATCCCTATTCTGGCCTTTGCGGCCGGAGTCATTGTGGTGGAACTCATCAAGAAGTATTTTAAACAGCATCCCAAAATCCATTGGAGACAGATCATTGTCATGATTGAAGCGGCGATGATCTGCCTGGTTGCCTTTATCCCTTCGGGAGAAGCGGATATGATCGCCAATGTTATCATTTCTTTTGTCTGTGCCATGCAGGTGGAGACCTTTCGGAAGGTACACGGAAATGTCTATGCGACGACCATGTGCACAGGAAACTTAAGAAGCGGAATGGAAATACTGTTTAAATACTTCCAGACGAAAGACCGGGAACTGCTGAACAGGAGCCTGAAATACTTTGGGATTATTTTGTTTTTCATAGTAGGTGCGGCAGCAGGCACGGCGGCAGGAAATGTGCTTTCTCACAATGCCGTTCTGATCTGTTCTGCACTTCTTCTGGCAGTATTTTTCATGATGTTTATGGAGACAAAGAAAATTAATTGATAAAGTGTTGAATATCCAACAGATTTTTAAGGCTCACTCCTGTATACTCAAGGAACAAACTCAAATATAAGAAATTTCAGGAGGATAGAGCGATGGATAAAAAGATGTTTTGTTTTCAGTGTGAACAGACGGCAGGATGCAGCGGATGTACAGGAGCAGCAGGGGTCTGCGGGAAAGATGCAGAGACTTCAGAACTCCAGGACCGGCTGACCGGCGCTTTGATCGGCCTTGCCCGTTCCGCAGAAGGAAACCGGACTTTTGACAGCACGGACAGAGCCATGCTGTCAGGTCTGTTTACGACAGTGACCAATGTGAATTTTAACCCGGAGACGATCAGGAAGCAGATCAGTCTGGTGCACAGGGAGAAAGAAAAATTAGTGCCTTCCTGCGGCGGGTGTTCTTCACCCTGTGGGAAAAACGATGACTATGTGATGAAGCAGCTCTGGGAGGAGCAGGAAGATATACGGTCCTTAAAATCCCTGATCTTGTTTGGACTGAGGGGAATGGCAGCCTATGCTTATCACGCCATGGTGCTGGGCTATTCGGATCAGACGGTAAACCGGTTCTTCTATGAAGGCATGGCATCCATAGGCTACGATCTTCCCAAAGAACGGCTTTTATCACTTGCACTGAAGCTTGGAGAAGTGAATTTACAGTGTATGGAACTTCTCGATAAGGCAAACACAGAAACATTTGGGAACCCAGAGCCTGTATCCGTTCCTTTTAAGGTGGAAAAAGGACCGTTTATCGTCATAACGGGACATGATCTTTACGATCTGAAACTTCTTTTGGAGCAGACGGAAGACAAGGGGATCAATATTTATACTCATGGAGAAATGCTCCCGGCCCATGCTTACCCGGAACTTAAAAAGTATCCTCATCTGAAAGGCAATTTCGGCACTGCGTGGCAGAACCAGCAGAAAGAATTTGACCATATCCCGGCTCCGGTGCTGTTTACGACCAACTGCCTGATGCCGGTAAAACCGTCCTATGCAGACAGAGTCTTTACGACGGAAGTCGTCTCCTATCCGGGAATGATTCACATCGGTGAGGACAAAGATTTCACCCCGGTGATCGAAAAAGCGCTGGAACTGGGAGGGTATGCAGAAGAAAGAGAATTTACAGGAATCAACGGCGGCAGCAGTACGGTGACCGGCTTTGGGCACAATACAGTACTGTCTGTAGCAGATACGGTCGTGGATGCGGTGAAAAAGGGCGAGATCAGTCATTTCTTTCTTGTCGGAGGCTGCGACGGGGCACACAAGGAGCGGAGTTATTACACGGAATTCGTAAAACAGACTCCGAAAGACAGCATCATCCTGACGCTGGCCTGTGGAAAATACCGGTTCAATGATATGGACCTGGGAGAGATCAGAGGACTGCCCCGGATCATGGATATGGGACAGTGCAATGACGCATACAGTGCCGTCAAAACAGCCCAGGCTCTGGCAGAAGCCTTTTCCTGCGGGATCAACGACCTGCCGCTGACCCTGGTACTGTCATGGTATGAACAAAAGGCGGTATGTATCTTGCTGACTCTTCTTTATCTCGGCATGAAGGATATTTATCTTGGACCGAAACTGCCGGCATTTTTATCACCGGGCGTACTGGATATGCTGGTAAAGGAATACCGGATACATCCTGTTTCAGACCCGGAAAGTGATCTGAGAGAAATACTGGGTTAATGATTCAATACTTTTTCACAGAAGGAAGATCTTTATCAAGGGATCTTCCTTCTGTTTTTTTACCAACATTTAACATGATGTTCAAATGAATTCAAACTTTCGGTGATAGACTTGGTCTTGTTCAAAGAAATGATATCGATTGAGAAAGGAATGGAAGTTTATGCTGAAATTACAAAATATAAAGAAATCCTATGACGGCACTACGGTGTTGGACGGAATATCTCTGGAGATTCCGGATGGAGAGATTGTTTCCATCCTGGGGCCGTCCGGCTGCGGAAAGACAACACTTTTAAATATGATCCTTGGGATCACGGAACCGGACAGCGGAAGCATTGAGTTTAACGGAAAGGATATCACTGATTCACCGATGGAAAAACGGGGATTCAATATCGTGTTTCAGGATTATGCCCTGTTTCCGAATCTGAATGTATATCAGAACATTACTTACGGACTGAAAAACAAGCCGGACATCTCTTCAAAAGAGGAGCTGGAGGAACTGATCGGCCTGCTTGGCCTGAAGGAACATCTTCCGAAGAAGATTGAGCAGCTTTCAGGGGGACAGAAGCAGAGAGTGGCCCTGGCAAGAACTTTGGTCATGAAGCCTAAGATCCTTCTCTTAGATGAGCCTTTAAGTGCACTGGACGGAGTGATCAAGGAATCTATTAAAAACAGAATTAAGACGATCGCGAAGGAATTTCATCTGACTACTGTCATCGTGACACATGACCCGGAAGAGGCGCTGACTCTGTCTGACCGGGTGCTGATTGTAAACGAGGGACGGATTTCCCAGTACAGCGAGCCGGAACAGATCGTCAACGCGCCCCGGAATGACTTTGTGAAGAATTTTATCCTGAACCAGCTGGAGATCAAAAAAAACAATATTTTTACGCTGTTTAAAAATCAGCTGAATATACAGCCCGGAAAGGAAAGCCTTGTTTCGTAAGGCGGCAGAAATCAGATGAAACATAGAAAAGAAAAAGAGATTAAAGTCATATTTGCCGGGATCGCACTGATCTTTCTTACATTTTTAGCAGTCCCGATGGTACAGCTTCTTATGAAGTCGTTTACCACAGAAGGAGGAGGACTTACCTTACAGAATTTTCAGTCTGTTTTTGCGCGGGAAGACTTTTTTGAGATTTTGAGAAACAGCTTCGGCGTTGCCGGACTGAGCGCGGCAGTTACGACCCTGCTGGCATTTTTCCTGGCCTGTACGATTCACTATACAAATATACCGGACTGGATCAAAACATTGATAAAAGGAGCCGCTGTGCTGCCCATGTTTCTGCCGACGATCACCTACGGTTTTGCGATCATATACTCTTTCGGGAAACAGGGGCTTCTGACCCGTCTGTTCGGGAAGCAGCTGTTTGAAATCTACGGGATCAGAGGCCTTTTGATGGGCTACGTCATTTATACTCTGCCTATCTCATTTATGCTGATCAATAATACGATGGGCTACATAGATAAAAAATATATGATTGTGTCCAGAGTTATGGGTGACAGTGCCTTTGCAAATTTCAAAATGACAGTGCTTCGTCCTCTTTTAGGTACGCTGGCCGCATCCGTGATCCAGTCTTTCTTCTTGAGTTTTACGGATTTCGGTATTCCGGCGGCAGTGGGAGGAAAGTTTAAGACCATCGCATCTCTGCTTTACAGCGAGATGCTCGGCAGCATACCGAATTTCCAAAACGGCGCGGTAGTGGCTGTTGTAATGCTTGTGCCGTCTGTCGTCAGCATTACGGTTTTAAAAATATTGGAGAAATACCAGATTCGGTATAACAAGATTTCCAAGATCGAACTGAAAAAGAACAGAGTCAGAGATGGTTTATGCGGCGGGGTCAGTATTCTTCTGATCGTCAGCGTCTTATCTGTATTTGCAGTCATTTTTGTGATTCCATTTGTGGAAGAATGGCCTTACAGGCTTAGTTTTACACTGGACAATTTCAGAAATGTCTTTGAGGACCCGAACCTTTTCAATGTCTACACAAATTCATTGTTTGTAGCCGCGGCCACGGCTGCCCTCGGAACCATAGCCGCATATGGAAGCGCGCTGGTGACAGCCAGGAGCAAGATCAGCCAAAAGGCAAAAGACATGATAGAAGGAATTGCCCTGGTGACAAACACGATACCCGGAATGGTGCTGGGCCTCGCATTTTTATTCTTATTTTCAGGCACCGGTCTTCAAAATACATTTTTGCTGATCATTATCTGCAACGTGGTCCACTTTTTTTCCACGCCTTATCTGATGATGAAGAGTTCTCTGGGGAAAATGAACGCCTCATGGGAGACAACGGCGATGCTCATGGGAGACAGCTGGGCAAAAACCATTTTGAGGATCGTAACGCCCAACGCATTGAGTACGATCATCGAGGTATTCAGCTATTACTTTATCAATGCCATGGTGACGATCAGTGCGGTCATCTTTATCGCAGGGGCCAGGACAATGGTCATCACGACAAAGATCAAAGAACTGCAGTATTATAACAAATTTAACGAAGTATTTGTGCTTTCTCTTTTAATCCTTGCGACAAATATTATCGGTAAGTTTGCATTTACCAAGCTTGCAGGGGTCACAGAAGGAGGAGCGGCTGGACAATTCTTTAAATTACATATTAGAAAAAACAAGGAGAGAAGTTTATGAGAAAGACATGGTTAAAAAGAGTATCAGTGATGTGTATGGCTGCCCTTCTGACAGCGACCGGAGTGTTCACTTCCGGGTGTTCCGCCAAAAAACAGGATGAGCAGGTAGTAATCTATTCCAACGCGGACGACGAAGCTGTGGAGGCAATGAAAAAAGCACTGGACGGAAACGGATACAAAGGGAAATATATTCTTCAGACGTTTGGAACCTCAGAACTGGGAGGAAAGCTGATCGCAGAGGGCAAAAATATAGAGGCCGATATGGTGACGATGAGCACTTTTTATATTGAGAGTGCCCAGAAGAAAAACAAGATGTTTGCGGATCTTGGTTTCGACAGGAACTTAAAGAAGGAATCTGATTTTCAGAAATATGAGTCTCCGATCACGGCACAGGAAGGAACGCTGATCCTGAACACGGAAGTAATGAAGGAGAAGAAACTTCCGAAACCGGAGTCTATCAAAGACCTGGCAAAGCCTGTGTATAAAGGATCTATTTCTGTGACGGATATTAAAGCATCTTCCACCGCATGGCTTTTAATCCAGGGTCTTGTGTCTGAATATGGGGAGAAGGAGGCAAAAAGTATCCTCCATGACATTTACCAGAATGCAGGAGACCACATCGAAGATTCAGGCTCTGCTCCGATCAAGAAGGTCCGGGCAGGGGAAGTGGCCATCGGATTCGGTTTAAGACAGCAGGCGGTGGCAGACAAAAAGGACGGTCTTCCGATTGATTATGTAGACCCGAAAGAAGGAAACTTTTCTCTGACAGAGTGTGTTTCCGTAGTGGACAAAAAAGACAGCGACAAGAAAGAACTTGCCCTTGAGATGGCAGAGTGTATTATCAAAAAGGGAAGAACAGACTTGATCAGGACTTATCCGATCCCGATTTATAATGGCGAAGACGAATCAGGTGAAAATAAATCCGGAAATCCAAAAGTATTTAAAGAAAAGCTGACTTTGGATCTTCTGGAAAAACATCAGAGATTATCAGAAAGCGCAAAATAAGAGAAAGGTATAAAAATGAACCAGTATAAGCTATTAACCCCCGGTCCGCTTACAACCACGGACACTGTAAAACAAGAGATGCTTTTTGATCACTGCACCTGGGATGAAGATTATAAAAACATCACCCAGAAGATAAGGAAGCAGCTGCTTTCCCTTGCTCACGTGTCAGAGGACGACTATACGGCCGTCCTCATGCAGGGCAACGGGACCTTCGGTGTAGAATCCGTGATCACCAGCGTGATAAATGAAAACGGAAAGCTGTTGATCATTGCCAACGGTGCATATGGGGAGCGCATGGCGGACATTGCAGAGCATGCAGGGATACCTTATGAAATTTATCGGGAAGATTATAGAAAGGTTCCCCGGGCAGCAGTTGTTGAGAAGATACTGAGAGAAGATCCTGCAATCACTCATGCGGCTATGGTGCACAGTGAGACGACTTCCGGCATTCTCAATGATATTGAGGCCATTGCTTCTGTGGTGAAGAAACACAATAAGATATTGATTGTCGATGCTATGAGCAGTTTCGGAGGCGTGGACATTGAAGTCGGACAATTAGGCATTGATTTTCTCATAAGCAGCGCAAATAAATGTATTCAGGGTGTCCCAGGCTTTTCTTTTATTATTGCCGATAAAAAGAAGCTGTCAGACAGTAAAGGAAACGCCAGAAGCCTGTCTCTTGACTTATATGACCAGTGGGAAACGATGGAGAAGGATGGAAAATGGAGGTTCACTTCCCCTACCCATACTATCCTGGCCTTTGCAAAAGCGCTTAAAGAGCTGGAATCAGAAGGCGGAATCCCAAAAAGAGCGGCCCGATATCGGGAAAATAACCGTATTTTGATCGAACGGTTTCGCTCAATGGGCATGCTGCCTTATATTGACGGCACTCATCAGGGTCCGGTCATCACTACGTTTTTGTATCCGGAAGATGCAGATTTTACGTTCAGTGAGATGTATCATTATATCAAAGAGCGCGGGTATGCGATATATCCGGGAAAGGTGACGGAAGCCGAGACGTTCCGCATCGGCACCATCGGAGAAATATACCCGGAGGATATTGAGAAACTCTCAGAAATCATGGAGCAATTTTTAAAGGAGAAGAAACAATGAGCAGATGTATAGAAGCAGTCATTTTTGACTGGGCCGGTACAACGGTAGATTATGGATGTTTTGCACCGGTGCAGGCTTTCGTGGAAGTGTTTAAACATTTTGGGATCGAACCGACGATGGATGAGGTGAGAGAACCTATGGGAATGCTGAAGATCGATCATATCAGGACGATGCTTTCCATGCCGCGGATTCATGATCTGTGGGTGAAGGAACATGGATCTGAACCTTCCGAGGATCACGTGCTTCAGATGTATGATTTATTTGAATCCAAACTTATGAGTATTTTAGACCAGTTTACAACGCTCAAGCCGTATGTGACGGAAACGGTGGAGTTTCTCAGGCAGAAGAACATTAAGATCGGCTCCACGACCGGCTATACGGATACTATGATGGAAGTCGTGACGAAAGGTGCAAAGGAACAGGGATATGAGCCTGACGCATGGTTTTCACCGGATTCCACAGAAGGAATCGGGCGGCCTTATCCATATATGATATTTAAAAATCTGGAAGCTTTGAAGGTTTCCACGGTAAAAAATGTGGTGAAGATCGGAGATACGGTTTCCGATATCAAAGAAGCACGGCATGCGGGTGTCATTTCTGTGGGTGTGGTGGAAGGAAGCTCAGAGATGGGACTGACCAAAGAGGAATACGAAAATATGACAGATTCACAGAAGGAAGCTGTGTGCAGGAAAGTAAAGGAAACCTTTAAAAATGCCGGTGCCCATTATGTAATACAAAATTTGTCCGAACTGGAGGAGCTGCTGAAAAAACTGACTCAATAAAGGTCTTTATGTTTTCGATAAGATTGCATATAATATAGAAATATGAAATAATAAGTCATATCATTTAAGATATGGCTTATTTAGTTTTAACAAAAAGCAATAAAGGAGTGGGATATATGGAAGCTTTAAAGTGGGCGGCCGGAGGTACGGGATTTACATTTTTGATGACAGCCCTCGGCTCAGCCACTGTTTTTTTCTTAAAGAAAGATGTGCAGGAAAATATGCAGAGGGTCTTTTTGGGGTTTGCCGCAGGAGTTATGGTCGCAGCGTCTGTATGGTCCCTGCTCATTCCTGCTATCGAAGAGGCAGAAGCTAATGGGCAGATAGGCTGGATACCGGCTGCCGGAGGCTTTATCCTCGGGGGAGTTTTCCTGCTTTTGAT
The DNA here is from genome assembly GCF_002270485.1 of Anaerostipes hominis (ex Lee et al. 2021). Lineage (GTDB taxonomy): Bacteria > Bacillota > Clostridia > Lachnospirales > Lachnospiraceae > Anaerostipes > Anaerostipes hominis. The sequence continues at coordinate 190,234 of NZ_NQOG01000002.1, forward strand.
GGACCGGCTGATGCCTCATCTGCATCTGGGGGAGAAACATCCGGAGGGACTTTCCTCCTCGTTTAAAAGGACGACCCTGCTCGTCCTTGCCGTCACTTTACACAACATTCCGGAGGGTATGGCTGTCGGTGTGGCTTTCGCCGTGGCAAGCGGACACGGAGGAGTGGGATTCAGCGGTGCTGTGGCCCTGGCCATCGGGATCGGGATTCAGAATTTCCCGGAAGGGGCGGCAATTTCTCTTCCGCTAAGGAGAGAAGGTTTTTCTAAAGGAAAGGCATTTTTGTTCGGGGCACTGTCCGGTGCGGTGGAATTTGTGTTCGGTGTGCTGGCCGTGCTGGCAGCGGAAGGACTTGGAACTTATATGCCGTGGCTTTTGTCTTTTGCCGCGGGAGCTATGATCTATGTGGTAGTGGAAGAACTGATCCCCGAGGCACACCTTGGGGAACACTCCCACACGGGAACCCTGGGCGTCATGGTTGGATTCCTGATCATGATGGTACTGGATGTGGCTTTGGGATAGCCAGTGCATAGCTGCTTTACGGATCGGGCTCAGAGAACGAAAACAGGCGCGAGATATTTATCTCACGCCTGTTTTTTCGTTCTCTATATCGATATCAATGGTATCTTTAAATACCTGTTCTACCAGACAGCAGTACTCTTTGTATTCGTGATAATCAGAAAACTCTTCAAAACACTCGATCATGCTTTTGTAATACCAGCCCTGCATATTCTTATCTTTCATATTAAAGCGCTGCCACAGCTCGTCTCCCAGAAGCTTGTAGTCTCTGGCCAGAGAACGGACGTTGGCAAGCTTGTCCCCAAGGGCAATGACTTTGGCAGGACGTTTGGCGCGGTGTTTTAAGAAGTCCACAGTATGACGTTTTCTCTCAATCCAGGATCTGCTCTTGTCCTCACTCTCCATCAGGACATAATCCGCTACTTTGTCCCCAAATTCCCTCCGTATATCCTCTCCGGTCACATCTTTGCAGTCTTCGATGACATCGTGGAGGACCGCGGCGCACATCATCTCTTCATCCGGCGTAATGCCGGCAACGATCGAGGTGACTTCCAGGGGATGGATCATAAATGGGATATCGGTTCCCTTTCGCTTCTGGCCGGAATGGGCTTTCGCTGCAAAGATAATTGCTTTCTCAAACATGGGTTTCTCCTTTTTTGCGGACATTTTTACATACTTATCATAAATCATTTTTATGATGCGGTCAATGAAGGAATTCTCTGCTTTGATGCTTTAAAGTGACGATGTGTTGACTTTTCCCCATCGCCACGGTAAAATGAACCATATCAATCAACACAAGGAGAGCGATCTATATGTCAACAGAGACGAATTTTACAATAGGATTTATCGGGCTTGGACTCATCGGAGGGTCCATTGCCAAAAATGTACGCCGTGTATTTCCGAACTATACGGTGATCGGATATGACACAGATAAAGAAGCCCTGAAAAAGGCTGTGGAGGAAGGAGTTCTCGACCGCCCGGCGGCGGAACTTAACAGTGATTTTTCCGAATGCAGCTATATTTTTCTATGTGCGCCGGTGCAGCATAACCTCCAGTTTTTAGAGCAGCTGAAGCCATATTTGAAAGAGGGATGCATCGTGACGGATGTGGGAAGCGTAAAAGGTGGGATTCATAAAAAAGTAAAAGATCTGGACATGGAGACCTGCTTTATCGGGGGACATCCCATGGTTGGTTCAGAAAAAGCCGGATTTTCTTACAGCTCTGACCGTTTGATTGAAAATGCCTATTATTTTATTACGCCGACAGAAAAAGTAAATACCGAGAAGGTAAAAGAATTTACATCTTTCATAGAAGAACTGGGTGCATTGACGATCCTGCTGGATGCAAAGCGCCACGACGCTTTTACTGCCGCGATCAGCCATGTTCCGCATATTATGGCGGCAGAACTGGTACATACGGTGAGAAATATGGACACCGAAGACGGCATCTTAAAACAGCTGGCAGCCGGCGGGTTTAAAGATATCACAAGGATTGCATCATCCTCTCCTGTTGTCTGGGAGCAGATCAGTCTTTCCAATAAGGAAAACATAAGAGAGCTTTTAGTGCAGATCAAAGACAGCATTTCCGAAATGATCCATGCGCTGGACAGAGACGACCACAGTTATCTGAACGAGTATTTTAGAGAGGCAGGGGAGTACCGGGAGACCGTTCCGGACAGTGCCGTGGGACTGATGGAAAAATCTTATGAGATATTTGTAGATATTCCGGATGAGCCGGGAACATTGTCTACGACTACGACCCTGCTGGCGCTTAATAACATCAGTATTAAAAATATCGGAATCATCCATAACCGGGAGTTTGAGGAAGGTGTCTTAAAGATTATGCTCTATGATGATGTCTCCGCCAAACGCGCCAGAGAGATACTGCAGGATAAAAATTACAGTGTATATGAAAGGAACTAGAAATGAAACTTAAGAAAGTAGAAGGACTAAAAGGCACGATATCCATACCGGGAGATAAATCCATCAGCCACAGGGCGGTCATGTTCGGCTCTCTGGCAAAGGGAACGACACATATCACAAACTTCTTATCCGGTGCGGACTGCCTGGCTACCATAGACTGTTTTCGGGCAATGGGAGTCAGGATAGAACAGGACGGCACAGAGGTTACGGTACACGGCAACGGCCTCCACGGACTTAAAAAACCTGAGAAACAGCTGGATGTGGGAAACAGCGGGACGACGACCCGGCTGATCTCCGGGATTCTCTGCGGACAGGATTTTGAAGTTACGCTTTCAGGCGATGCATCTTTAAACAAACGCCCCATGGGGCGCATCATGATACCGCTCTCTGTGATGGGAGCAGAAATTGAGAGTGTCAGCGGAAATGGATGTGCTCCGTTAAGGATTAACGGAAAACCGCTGAAGGCGGTCCACTATGAATCACCGGTGGCATCTGCCCAGGTGAAATCCGCAGTTCTTCTCGCCGGACTTTATGCGGACGGCAGAACGAGTGTCACAGAGCCTGCCCTGTCCAGGAACCATACGGAACTGATGCTTAAGTCTTTCGGAGTTCAGGTATTGTCGGAGGGTACAACGGCATCCGTGATGCCGCCAAAAGAGATGACGGCCACGGACATTGCAGTGCCGGGGGATATTTCATCTGCAGCGTTTTTCATTGCCGCGGGACTTGTGACTCCGGATTCCTGTATTACCTTGAAACAGGTCGGCATTAACCCGACCAGGAACGGCATCATCAAAGTCTGTGAAGCTATGGGGGCAGATCTTACGATGTCCAATGTAAAAGACGATAACGGAGAACCGACGGCAGATATTACAGTAAAAACAAGCAGGCTGAAAGGCACGGAGATCGGCGGAGAGCTGATTCCCACACTGATTGATGAAATCCCTGTCATTGCATTGATGGCGGCTTTTGCAGAAGGCGAGACCGTCATCAAAGATGCGGCAGAACTTAAAGTGAAAGAATCTAACCGGATTGATCTGACCGTGGATAACCTGGTGAAAATGGGAGTCAATGCCGAGGCCACCGATGACGGAATGATCATCCGCGGCGGAAATCCACTGAGGGGAGTGTCTATCCACTGCAAATATGACCACCGGATCGCCATGACATTTTCTGTCGCAGGGATCAATGCACAGGGAACGACGGTCATTGAGGATGCAGAGTGTGTGGACGTGTCATATCCCAACTTTTATGAGCAGTTACATATGCTCGCCGGACAATAGGATTCTTCCATTGACAAGCTGGAAAATTCTTCATACAATGGAGACAGCAGTGACAGAAAATTGACAGAATCAAATAGTGGGAAGGGAAGGATCGCAGAGTATGAAAGAATCAAGAGTGAAGATCCTGCGTCTGACAGCGTGGCTGGTTGCCAGTGCCATGTTTGTCAGTTTAAGCAGTGAGGCAGTGGTGCGGGCTGCCCAGAGAAGAAACAGGATCGCAAAAGTACAGCCAAAGACCGCTGTGACAGAAACAGAACAGAAGGCAAAGACAACAAAAGCATCAGAAGAATATAAGGCTTTTTGGTTCTCGTTTTATGATTACGATGAATATCGTGACACCTATAAAAAGAATAACGCATCAAATTTCAAAAAGTATTTTACAAAAGTTGTAAACAAGGGAAAGAGCCTTGGCATGAACCGTGTGATCGTTCAGGTAAGGCCGTTCGGTGATGCCATCTACAAGTCCAAGTACTTCCCATGGTCCAAATATATTTCAGGAAAACAGGGCAGAAGCCCGGGATATGATCCGTTGAAGATTATGGTATCCGTGGCACATTCCAAAGGAATGGCTATTGAGGCATGGGTGAATCCTTACAGGGTGACCAAGGGCAGCACCAGCTATAAAAAGCTGTCAAAGAACAACCCGGCCAGAAAGTGGAATGCAAAAAAATCTACAAGGAGGAATGTACTTTCCTACGGAGGAAGCCTTTATTACAACCCATCCAAAAAGGGCGTTCAGAACCTGATCGTGAACGGGGCAAAGGAGATCGTCCAGAAGTATGATGTGGACGGTATCCATATGGATGACTACTTCTATCCGAGTTTTACAAAGAAGAATGTCAAGAAAGCATTCGATGCAAAAGAATACAACAAGTCTTCCTACAAAAAGAAGAAAAAAAGCATTTATACATACCGAAGGGCTCAGGTAAATAACCTGGTCAAGAGGATGAAAAAGACGATCAAAAGCGTGGACCCGAACGTGACCTACGGCATCAGTCCGGCTGGAAACATTGACAATCTGACCAGCAAGTATTCTTACTATGTAGATATTTATAAGTGGCTGAACTCCACGGCTTATGTGGATTATATCTGTCCTCAGATCTACTGGGGATTCAAACATCCGACGGCTGCATTTGACAAAGTGACGAGACGATGGGTGAAGGCTGCAAAGAAGAAAAAAGTGAAGCTCTATATTGGGATCGGAGTCTACCGGGCAGGCCACAATGCGGGACAGAACCGGGCAGAGAGAAAAGAATGGAAGAGTGACACGAAGGTGCTGAAAAAACAGGTACAGTATGGCCGCAAGTACAAAGTGGACGGATTCGCATTTTTTGATTACCAGGACCTTAAGAGCAAGGCAAGCAGAAAGGCAGTGAACCAGCTGAAGACAGTATTAAAGTAAAGAAAAAATTTTCAGAGATTATTCAGAATTATAAAATTCTGAATAATCTCTTTTTTTGTAATATAGATCGATGCTGTGCCCGGTCTTCTTCACAAAGATCAGCGGTGCTGTTTTTTCTGCCTTCTGGAAATAACAGAATCAATCAGACCATATTTTAGTGCTTCTTCAGCACTCATAAAATGATCCCTGTCAGTATCTCTTTCAATTTCTTCGATACTGCGTCCTGTATTTTCAGCTAATATTCTGTTTAATCTTTGTTTGTTTTTTTGCATATAATCAGACATTATTTTTATATCGCTTGCTTGTCCTTGAATACCATTACCATGTATAGCCGGCTGATGTATCATAATTTCAGCATTGGGTAACGCCATGCGCTTGCCCTGTGTGCCTCCGGCTAACAAAAAAGCTCCAAAACTTGCAGCTAAACCAACGCATATTGTGGCAACATCACATTTAATGTATTTCATGGTGTCATAGATTGCAAAGCCGGCAGTTACGGAACCTCCCGGACTGTTAATATAGAATTGAATATCTCTGCCTGGGTCCTGGGCTTCCAGAAAGAGCATTTGTGCTACAATTAAACTGGCAGAAGTATCACTTACTTCTTCACCTAGAAAAATAATTCTGTCTGACAGCAAACGTGAGAAAATATCATAGCTTCGTTCTCCCCGGTTCGTTTGCTCAATGACATAAGGAATTGTACTCATGCAGCCAGCTCCTTCTCTTTAATCCTACTGATAAATCTAATATTTTGTGCAAAATAGAAATTTCCACACAAGAATATTCTATTTTGCTTTGGCACAAAAACCCTTTTATTTCTATAAATTTTGGGCGGATATACATATAACTGCTTAAATGCAAGTGAAAATGCCTGCTGAGAGTCATATCCGGCTTCATAAGCAATTTCTGTAATAGGCTCGTTTGTTTTTATCAGTTTTTCCGCAGCAATGGTAAGCCTGCGGCTTTGCAGGTATTTATAAATGGTAATTCCGGTACGTTCAGAAAATATGCGATTCAGATAAAATTTTGAGTAACCAACATTTTTAGCAATTATATCTACACTAATTTCTCTTTTGATATTATCCTCAATGTAATTCACGACTTTTTCTACAACCTCTTTTTGCTGTTTCATAGTTTCACCTCCTTCTATCATTATAATTAGTATGAGTTTCCGTGTCTTAATAAAAAATGCTGTTTTACTGCCCACTTTACTTTTTCATGATATGTCACAAGTCTGCAACAATCATCTCTTTCGCACTGTTTTGAATACTTTTGGCATCCTCAGCCAAAATATCGGAATCTGTGATCAGCAGGTCAACGTCACGGACCGGATTTCCCTGAAATGCTTTGTGAAGTCCCTTGTCCGGTTATCAACGTAACATCATTTATAACAGGGACACGGAAAGATAAAACAGTGCTTAGAATGCTGGAAAACTAAAAAATGGACTGCCGTATGATTGGAAGACAACATCTAAAAGGGGCATATCACATAAAATAACCTGTGTGATATGCTCCTTTTTCACGGACAAAAAAGTATTTGCATTGACATATTATAAGAAAGAGTATATTATATATCATATAGTATTAATAAAAGTATAATATGGGAGCGTGTCTATGGTATTTAATACAGGAGCTGCTTTGCTGGACGCCATTGTCCTGGCAGTAGTCTCAAAAGAAGAAGAAGGATCCTATGGGTATAAGATTACCCAGGATGTAAGAAAAGTCCTGGATGTATCAGAGTCTACTTTGTATCCCGTGTTGCGCAGACTCAGAAAAGAAGGCTGCATGGAGGTTTACGACAGGCAGTGCGACGGGAGAAACCGAAGGTACTATAAAGTGACCAGTCAGGGTATGATTCAACTGAACTTATATAGGACAGAGTGGAAATCTTACTCATTTAAAATTACGAAAATATTTGAAGGAGGGGCAGTCCATGAGTAAAAAAGAATTTCTGGACCAACTGGCATATTTGCTTCAGGACATTGCGCCGGAAGAACGGGATGATGCAATTGGATATTATGTGGATTATTTTGAGGAGGCGGGACCGGAACGTGAGCAGCAGGTGATCGAGGAATTGGGGAGCCCTGAAAAAATTGCCGCCATGATCCGGGACTCACTGAACGGGACGACCGGAGAAGAAGAATATACAGAAAACGGATATCACAACCAGAGATATGATGAGAACACGAAAATGCCTGAGAAGGCAAAGAAAGAATCAGGATTTCATTTCAAAGGGAACCGGGACCGGAATCTGATCCTTATCGTTTTGATCGTTGTGGGCACAGTGGTACTCGGTCTTCCCCTGATCGGTGTGATTGGAGGAACTGCGGTCGGGATCGTCGGTATATTTTTCGGCTTCATATCCGGGGTTGCCGGAATCAGTGTGGGGCTTCTGGCAGGAGGGTTCGGTGTATTCGCTGCCGGAATCGTAAAGATGTTCACGAAGCTTCCCACAGGATTTATGATGTGCGGCGGCGGTTTGATCATGATGGCAGTGGGCCTCTTGTTCTGTGTACTTTTTGTCTGGATACTCGTAAAAGTATTTCCTCCTTTGATCAGAGGAGTCGTAGATCTGATCCGGAGGCTGTTTCATAAAGGGGGAGAAGAAGCATGAAAAAATTTTATAAGATCTGCCTGATCATCTGTCTGGTATTTACTGTTGCAGGAGCTGGCTGCATTATCGCAGCGGCGGCTATGGGTTTTTCCTTCACGGATACTTATGACTATGTCAGAGACAAAATAAACGGGTACACAGGCAGATATGAAAATGATGAGGCAGAGCGGCTGGAATTTCCGAAAGCCAAAGTAAAGAAGATAAAAATAGCGGTTGGAAGCAGGGATTTGTCCATCGTCAGAGGAGAGGGGAGTCAAATTGTGTTCACAACAAAAGGAAGCCGAAAATTGTTTCAATCCCGGCTTGATGAAGGTCTCAATGAACTGACCATCCGGTCAAAATCTTCGGTTCACCGTCCCTTTTTCTTTGATTATGGATATGAACAGGCAGTTTTGAGCATACCAAAAGATATGAATCTGGATGTTTTCAGTGTGGATGTAGGAAGCGGAGATTTTTCATCAGAGGAGTTGTCTTCCAAAAACATGAAGATCCAGTGCGGAAGCGGAGACATCAAATTGTCTGGTCTCAGGTCTGATAATATTGATATCCAGTGTGGAAGCGGGGATGTGGACGCAGATATATGGGACGGCAGAGAGAACTACAAATATAATATTAGTGTGGGAAGCGGAGATGTGGTCTTTGACGGACACGAACTGGAACACAGCAATAAAGAGGGTTCCTGGGGAAATGGGACGAAATTCATAGGTGTTGAATGTGGAAGCGGAGATATCGACATCAACTTTTTGAACAATGTATAAGGAGGAGATTTTCATGAGCAGTAAACGATTATATAAATCAAGAGAGGACAAAATGGTCTGCGGCGTATGCGGAGGAATCGCAGAATATTTCGATGTGGACCCGACCTTGGTACGATTGGGCGCCGTACTGTTGGGCTGTTCAGGAACCGGAATATTGGTTTACATCGTGGCGGCAGTCATCATACCCGAGAGAAGGTATTAAAAATAGTAATTGCATCTGTTGTCAAAGCTATGATATAATATTATCCGAAAAAGACCAAGTCAAAAGGCTTGGTCTTATATTTTGACAAAGAGGAGAAATCATATGAAAACACCAATTTTGATCGCCATGATTGCCTACATGGCAATGGTTGTGTACATCGGAGTGATTTACAGCAAGAAGAATAAGACTTCTGAAGACTATTTTCTGGGAGGAAGAGGACTCGGTCCCTGGGTTACGGCAATGAGCGCCGAGGCTTCCGACATGAGCAGCTGGCTGTTGATGGGGCTTCCGGGACTGGCTTATGCATCCGGCTTCAGCCAGGCGGGATGGACTGCCATCGGCCTGATTTTAGGAACCTATTTAAACTGGAAGATCGTTGCAAAACGTCTCCGCCGCTATACGGAAGTTTCCAACAACTCTATCACGGTTCCCGACTTTTTCAGCAACCGTTTCAAAGATGAGAAGAAGATTTTAATGTTTGTCTCATCCATCATGATCCTGATCTGTTTTACGGTATATACAGCATCCGGATTTGCGGCCTGCGGAACTCTGTTTAATTCAGTATTCGGGCTCAATTACCAGGCAAGCATGATCGCCTGCGCGGCAGTTATCGTCATCTATACATCGATCGGCGGATTCCTTGCCGCCAGTACTACAGACCTGATCCAGGGGCTTTTAATGTCCTTTGCGATCGTCACAGTCCTGATCGTGGGAGTTGCGGCTGTGGGAGGCGTCGGAAATGTTGTGGAACACGGCAAGGCTATGGAAGGATTCTTTGATGTCATGAAATATCATGATCCGGCCACCGGACATGCCGTATCCCAGGGTGTAATTCCCATCCTTTCAGGACTTGCATGGGGACTTGGATACTTCGGCGTACCGCATATCCTGGTACGTTTTATGGCCATCAAGAATGTAAATGAGATCAAGAAATCCAGAAGGATTGCTATGGTATGGGTGATGATCTCACTGACTGTGGCTGTGTGCATCGGATTTACCGGAGCGGCTCTTTATCCGAACGTAGCGGAGCTTGCAGGCAGCGGAAACCAGAGGATTTTTATCTATATGACGATGCACCTGTTTAAAGGAATTATTCCTTTGCTTTTTGCAGGTATTATTTTGTCAGGAATTCTGGCAGCAACCATGAGTACATCAGATTCCCAGCTATTGATCGCTTCTTCCTGTGTCGCGAAGAATATGTATCAGGGATTCTTTAAGAGAAAAGCTTCCGAGAAAAAAATTCTTATCATTTCCAGGGCTACCACAGTTGTCATCGCGGCCATCGGAGTTATCATTGCACTGGATGAAAACAGCTCCGTATTTAAGCTGGTGGAAAATGCATGGGCAGGATTTGGCGGAGCGTTTGGTCCGTTGATCTTATTTGCACTGTTCTGGAAACGCACCAATTTAAAAGGAGCAGTTGCAGGAATGGTCAGCGGCGGTGTCATCGCCCTTGTTTGGCCGTATACGTTTGCAAAGCTTGGCGGGATTTTTGAAATTTACTGCCTGCTGCCTGCATTTATCGTGTCTTCTCTGATGATCATCGTTGTCAGCCTTTTGACAGAAGAACCGACCAAAGAAATGCAGGAAGAATTTGAAGAAGCAAGAAAGCCTCTTTAAAGTTTGAAAATTATGCGTTATGATATGGATATGGTAAGTTTTACATAAAGAAAGGGGAAAAAGCAGTATGTTAAATGAAAAAGTAGCACAATTGATGAACGATCAGATCAATAAGGAGTTTTATTCTTCCTATCTGTATTTAGATATGTCCAATTACTATGTGGACAAAAATCTGGACGGATTTGCCAACTGGTTTAAGATTCAGGCACAGGAAGAAAGAGATCATGCCATTTTATTTATGGAATATCTTCAGGCAAACAGCTGCAAAGTAACACTGGAGGCAGTCGCAAAACCGGATAAGAGCTTTGAAGAACCGATGGACCCGCTCAAAGCAGCATTGGAGCATGAGCAGTATGTTACTTCTCTGATCAACAATATTTATGATGCGGCATATCAGTGCAAGGACTTCAGGAGTATGCAGTTCCTGGACTGGTTTGTGAAAGAACAGATGGAAGAGGAGAATAATACCGATTCCCTCGTTCAAAAATTTGAAATGTTTGGGACTGATCCGAAAGGCTTATATATGCTGGACGCAGAGCTTCAGACAAGAGTCTATGCCGCTCCGTCACTGACTGTTTTATAAATTTCATAAAATTTTCCGGGATTGCCTTTTTGTTAGGCAATCCTTTTTTTGGCGTTCATGACTCTGATTCCATAATATAAATAAAAGCTGATCTGCACATTCTATGGATGTTCACATAAACTGATATTAACAGAAATGAAAGGAGATATTTCGTTGGAAAAATACAATCAGCATAGATGCTCATGCGGACAGCCGGCACCATATGAGATGGAACGTACCTGCGGGTACAATTCAAAAATGAAGAGAAATGGTAATTACGGTCACCGCCACGACGGCGTGGATTCCATGGCACTCGCAATGGCATATGTGCCGTGGCAGCATTGGGATCAGATCTATTGCCCTGAAGAGGGATTGGCATGCGGTACCATTTTCCCGGAACTTAACAAACCATTTTATGGGAAAGCGGGGTGCAGACGATGAATAAATATGATCAGGAAAAATTATTGAGATATATTGATGCAGTCAGCTTTGCCTTGATTGATACGACACTGTACCTGGATACCCATCCGGATGACCAGGAGGCAATCAGTCACTTTAATCAGTACCAGTGTGCCAGAAATAAGGCTGTTAAAGAGTATTCCCAATACTTTGAGCCATTAACAATTGATTCTGCAGAGATTACTGACACTTTCACCTGGGCAACCACGAAATGGCCTTGGCAGAAGGAGGGATGTTAGCCTATGTGGAATTATGAAAAACGTTTGGAATATAAAGTCAACATCAGAAAATGTGATCCGATGCTTGCGAAAGTGATCATCACTCAATACGGCGGACCGAACGGTGAACTGGGCGCTTCTATGCGCTATCTGTCACAGAGATTTGCGATGCCCTATAAAGAAGTATGCGGCGTGCTTACAGATGTGGGAACAGAAGAACTTGCCCATCTGGAGATGGTTTGTTCCATTGTTCATCAGCTTACACGTGACCTTACGCCCGAGCAAATACAGGCAGCCGGGTTTGACCAGTATTATGTAGATCACACAACCGGTATCTGGCCACAGGCAGCCAGCGGAGAACCATTTACCGCAGATTTCTTCCAGTCTGTGGGAGACCCAATTACAGACTTGACAGAAGATTTGGCTGCTGAGCAGAAAGCAAGAACAACGTATGACAACCTGCTCCGTCTGATTAAAGATCCGGATGTCAGAGATCCGATTGCTTTCCTCAGAGAGAGAGAAATTGTCCACTTCCAGCGGTTTGGTGAAGCTCTGAGGAGAGTTCAGGATCATCTTGATTCTAAAAACTTCTACGCTTTCAACCCCGCTTTCGACTGCAAAACCAAATAATTACGAAGTTTTTTCTCGTTTTAATCGGCAGGACCTTTGTTCTGCCGTTTTTCTTTTTCGTGAATTTTTAAGAAATTCTCTATATTATAAATGGTCTTTTCATTTATAAAGTGTTCTATTTTTTCTACCTGTTCCAGTTCATCTTCGCTTTCATTGATCATGCACAGGAACCGGTTCAGGATATCATGCCGGAATAAAAGATAATCCCCGGCTTTTCTGCCTTTGTCGGTGAGCCGGATATATCCGTATTTTTCAGATAACAGATATCCCAGGTCCTTTAAATTTTTTACCATCTTTGATGCAGAGGAAGGCTTGACATGGAGCATGTGGGCCAGCTGGTTTACCCTGACGACTTCTTCTGTCAGGAGCAGGCGGCAGATCATTTCCAGATAGTCTTCCATAGAGGCCGTCATATTGTGGGCCTCTCCGTTCTGATACCCTTTCAGTGTATAAAATCCTTCTTTTTTTTCCATGAGCCGCTTCCTTTTCATAAAAATATTGTAACGCCTTATTTTGTCCCTCAATATAATAGCATTGAGAAATAAAGTTTCCCTATCCTAATGGATATTAAGGAGTGAATCGTTTTATGAGTCAGAATTGCAGTTTAAATGAATTAAATCCGGGTGAAATCGCGGTGGTAAAAGAACTTAAGATCAGGGGGAGCATCCGCAGGAGGCTTCTGGACATTGGACTGGTGAAGGACACTAAGGTAGAGTGCGTCGGGAAGAGCCCGGCAGGAGACCCGGCGGCCTTTTTGATCAGGGGTGCGGTGATCGCGATACGGTCTGAAGATATGAAAGATATTGTAGTAAGGATTTAAAACAGGAGGACATAATGCGATGGGACTGACCAGTCATTCCACCGGAATGAAATCCGTAGATTCGGGGCTGAACGTAAAAAAACAGAATCCAAAGGACAAAATTGTTGCCATAGCGGGGAATCCCAATGTGGGGAAAAGTACGGTGTTCAACAATTTGACGGGAATGAGACAGCACACAGGGAACTGGCCGGGAAAGACAGTGGCAAATGCACAGGGGTACTGCAAAACAGAGAAGAATTCCTATGTCATGATCGATATACCCGGCACCTACTCTCTGATGGCACATTCCGCGGAAGAGGAAGTTGCCAGAGATTTTATTTGTTTTGAAGAACCGGATGCGGTCATCGTTGTATGTGATGCCTGCTGTCTGGAGAGAAACCTAAACCTGGTACTCCAGACTATGGAGATCACAGACCGGGTCGTAGTCTGTATCAACCTGATGGATGAGGCGGGAAAGAAGGGAATCTCGATCGATGTCCGGGCGATCTCAGACAAATTGGGGGTTCCGGTGGTGGCAGCGGCTGCCAGAAGCGGAGAGGGCCTTGCGGAACTGATGAATGCCGTCGATGCCGTTGCCGACGGCAGATGGGATCAAAAGCCTGTAAAACCATTGTATGATTCTTGTTTAGAGGAAGCACTGAAAAATCTCAAGCCGGTGGTGGACCAAAAGGTATCGGGCAGGTTTCCGGGCCGCTGGTCTGCACTTATGCTTCTGGAGTCAGATCCTTTTCTGCTTCTGGAGATAGAACAGCGGCTGGGCACCGAGCTAAGAGAAGATCCGGATATGAAACAGGCTGTTAAAAAAGCAGAACAGATTCTTTCAGAAGACGGAACAGAGGATCTGGAAGACAGGATTGTCTCAGGGCTGGTAAAAACAGCTCAGGACATTTGTGCCGATACAGTCCTGTTCGGGACAAAAGATTATATAAAAAGGGACCGGAAGCTGGATGATATTCTGACCAGCAGGAAAACCGGATATCCGGTGATGATCGGACTTTTGGCCATGGTACTGTGGGTTACGATCGTTGGAGCCAACTATCCTTCAGAACTGCTGTCAAAGGTTCTGTTTTGGGCGGAAGACCGCCTTGCCGGGCTGTTTCTTAATGCGGGACTGCCTGCATGGCTTTGCAGTATGCTGTTCTCAGGAGTTTACCGGGTTTTAGCCTGGGTCGTATCCGTCATGCTGCCGCCCATGGCAATCTTTTTTCCTCTTTTTACACTTCTGGAGGACGCAGGATATCTTCCGAGAGTCGCATATAATCTGGACCGGTCCTTTAAAAGATGCTGTACATGCGGAAAACAGGCACTTACTATGTGTATGGGCTTTGGATGCAATGCCGCAGGGATCGTTGGGTGCCGTATCATTGATTCGCCCAGGGAAAGGCTCATAGCGATCCTCACAAACTCATTCGTACCGTGCAATGGCAGATTTCCGACGCTGATCCTTATGATCACCCTGTTTTTTGTAGGGACAGGAGACGGACTGCCCGCCTCCATCGGCTCGGCGGTGCTGCTGACGCTGTTGATTCTGCTGGGGGTATTTATGACCCTTGCAGTTTCAAGACTGTTGTCAAAAACGGTGCTCAAAGGAATGCCGGCATCTTTTACGCTGGAACTTCCGCCGTTTCGGAGGCCTCAGATCGGGAAAGTCATCGTAAGATCTATTTTTGACCGGACTTTATTTGTCCTGGGCCGTGCGGCGGCAGTGGCTGCACCGGCAGGACTGCTGATCTGGATTCTGGCCAATATTTCAATAGGGGAAACAACCTTGCTTTGCGGATTTACGGAGCTGCTGGACCCGTTCGCGAGAATGATCGGACTGGACGGAGTGATCCTGGCTGCGTTTATCCTCGGGTTTCCAGCCAATGAAATTGTCGTGCCGGTGATGATCATGGCATATTTGTCTCAGGGGATAATTACAGAACCCGGAAGTGTGGAGACGATCCGTCAGCTTCTGATACATAACGGCTGGACACAGACGACGGCCCTGTGTATGATGCTGTTTTCTCTGATGCACTGGCCGTGTTCCACGACGCTCCTCACCATTAAAAAGGAAACAGGAAGTCTCAAGTGGACGTTTGCTGCTTTTCTGCTCCCCACCGCAGCCGGCTGTCTGTGCTGCTTTTTCGTAAAGAATATGACTCAGCTTGTTCATTATATTTTATGATAAATATAACCAGGCCTTAAAATAGCTTTTCTGAGCTGGATTTAATCTGATCATGACAGAAGTCTGGGGATTTGCGGGATGGGTTGTATGGTGTCTGGGTTCTATGATTCGCATAGCAGCTGCACCATACAGCTTTTTTCCGATTTTTTGATTACTTGATTGCCGGAGCTTTTGTTTTGGTTTATGGAGGAGGAAGACTTGATGTTGGTTGTGAATCCACACATCGAAATGCTTTCTGTCAATGGGGTCAAGCCCTCTAAAGAGACCATTCGAAATGGTACTTATCCTTTGAATGTCTATACTTATGCAGTGACACTGAAAAGCAATAAGAAATAGAAACTAACAAATATTTGGTTTTCATGGCATTTCTTTGTTGCTTCTCTGGTGAATTCTTGTTACGATACTGTTATCTTAGCGAAAAAGAAAGAAGTATGGGAAAGATGAGGGGAATATGAACATCATTATCGTAGGCTGCGGAAAAGTCGGCCGTTCTTTGGTAGAACAGTTAAGCAGCGAGAATCATGATATATCCATTGTAGATCCAAAGGCATACGTCGTTCAGTCAATGGTAGATATGTATGATGTATTTGGAATTGTGGGAAACGGGGCAAGCTATAATGTTTTAACGGAAGTCGGAGTGGAAGAGGCCGATCTTTTGATTGCGGTGACGAATTCGGATGAATTAAACCTGCTGTGCTGCCTGATCGCTAAAAAAGCCGGAAAATGTGCCACCATCGCAAGAGTCAGCAATCCGGTTTATTTTGATGAGATCAATTTTATCAAAGAAGAGATGGGGATTTCCATGATCATTAATCCGGAGCTCGCAGCCGCTTCCGAGATGTCCAGAATTTTAAGGATTCCCACGGCTATGGAGATCAACTCCTTTGCAAAAGGGAAAGTAGAACTGTTAAAATTTGTTCTGAGAAAGAGTTCCATCCTAAATGGAATGAAGATGAAAGAAATAGGCGAGAGAATGCGCGGTGAGGTTCTCGTCTGTGCAGTGGAACGGCAGAAGGATGTTTTCATTCCTTCCGGGGATTTTGTTTTACAGGAAAACGACAGGATTTCGATTGTGGCTTCCCCGAGGAGTGCCAGCAAGTTTTTTCAGAAAATCGGTGTCCAGATGAACCCTGTCAGGAACGTCATGATCGTAGGAGGCAGCAAAACAGCGTATTATCTTTCTAAAAAGCTGCTCAGAATAGGGATATCGGTAAAGATCATAGACAAGGACTTTGATCGGTGTGAGGAACTGAGCGTACTGCTTCCCAAAGCGGTCATTATCCACGGAAACGGAAGTGACCAGGAAGTCCTGCTGGAAGAGGGGCTCCTGGAGACAGATGCCTTTGTGGCACTGACAAATTTTGACGAGGAGAACGTGTTTTTATCTCTCTTTGTAAAAGGGCAGACACCCGCAAAGCTGATCACAAAGGTGAAACGTGTCAGCTATAATCATATTATCGACGGTCTTGACCTGGGAAGTCTTATATATCCGGAATATATCACGGCTCAGTATATCGTTCAGTATGTCAGGGCAAAACAGAATTCTATCGGGAGCAATATAGAGAATCTGTATAAGATTGTGGACGGAAAGGCAGAGGCCCTGGAGTTTCATATTGAAGAACATGCACCGGTCATCGGTATTCCGCTCCAGATACTGCCGCTGAGGGACCAGATCCTGATCTGCAGTATTAACCGGAACGGAACGGTGAAGATTCCAACAGGACAGGATATGATACAGGTGGGAGACACCGTGATCGTTGTGACCACGAAGACAGGCCTGCACGACATCAGTGATATACTGAAAAAAGAATAGAGATGATTGGAGAAAAAAGAAAATGAATTACGCTGTTATCCGATACATATTAGGATTGGTCATCCTGTTTGAGGGTGCCTTTCTGTCACTGCCGTGCATTGTAGCCATGATTTACAGGGAAGCCAGAGGCATCCCTTTCTTTGCAGTTATGCTCCTCTGTTTCTTTGTCGGATTTTTACTGAGCCATAAGAAACCCAAAAATATGCAGTACTATGCCAAAGAGGGATTTGCGGCCGTTGCATTGAGCTGGATTCTGCTGAGTTTTTTCGGGTGTCTTCCTTTTGTATTTAACGGAGACATCCCATCCTTTACAAATGCAATGTTTGAGATGATTTCAGGATTTACCACCACGGGAGCCAGTATTTTGTCCGATGTCGAAGTGCTGGCAAAGTGCAGTCTGTTTTGGAGAAGCTTCAGCCACTGGATCGGGGGTATGGGTGTTCTTGTATTTATCCTGGCAATCCTTCCGATGGGAGGAGGACAAAATCTGCACCTGATGAAAGCGGAGAGTCCGGGCCCGTCCGTAGGAAAGCTGGTGCCGAAGGTAAGGCAGACCGCCAAGATCCTCTATGGAATCTACTGTTTTATGACGCTGATAGAGATCGTTTTGCTCATGTTTGGAGGACTTCCTCTGTTTGATTCCATGCTGCTTTCTTTCGGAAGTGCCGGTACCGGAGGCTTTTCTATTCTTAACTCCGGATTGGCCGACTATTCTCCCTATATTCAATATACGGTGACAGTCTTTATGATTTTGTTCGGTGTAAATTTCAATGTATATTATTTTATTCTGATCCGAAAGTTTAAAGACGCATGGAAGTTTGAAGAACTGAAATACTATCTGTTTGTCATTGCGGCTGCTGTCATATGTATTACCTACAATATCAGGGACCTGTTTCCAACCCTGGAATCTTCATTCCGCCATGCCTTCTTTCAGGTAGGCTCCATTATTACGACTACCGGTTATTCCTCCGTAGATTTTAATGTCTGGCCGGAATTTTCCAAGGTGATTCTGGTAATGCTGATGTTTATCGGAGCCTGTGCCGGAAGCACCGGGGGAGGGATTAAAGTGTCCAGAGTGATTCTGATGCTGAAGACGGTAAAAAAAGAGATGTATTTTTACATACACCCCAGAAGTATCCGGAAAATAAAATTTAATCAGCATGTAGTCGAGCATGAGGTAATACGTTCCATCAATATTTTTCTGATCACCTATATGATGATTCTGGCATTTTCTACACTGCTGATCGCTTTGGATGGATTTGACCTGATCACAGATTTTACTGCGGTCGTGGCGACTCTGAACAATATCGGACCGGGGCTTGAGCTGGTGGGACCAACCAGCAATTTTGGTATGTTTTCTGATTTTTCCAAAGTGGTCCTGATGTTTGATATGCTGGCAGGAAGACTTGAGCTGTTCCCGATGCTGGTCCTCATAAGTCCGATTACATGGAGAGATACCAAGGTGTTTAAGAAGATTCCGAAGTACAGGAAGGATAGTCCTGGAGTATAGAAAGTGTAATCAGAACCTGGGATGGCAGGTAAAAGAACCACATTCCGTTTTGTGCAAAGGATAAAACCGATTCCGGTACAGAAAAGGGAGCTGCGGGGGAAAGATTGAAAAGTCCTACGCAGATATCACAGCAGAGAAATAAAATGAGTCCTGCACTAAACAATCTGTGTTGAAGATTTATACGGCGTACGGCAAGGCTTTCTGCCGCATTGAAGAGTAACTGGGTGAAGTAGAAGACTCCGGCCGCCGTGAGAAGATTCCATGTATGGAGAATTCCTAAAAACACAAACATACATCCTGTGAGAAGAAAACGAACGGGCAGAAACGGAAGAAAGGCAAAGCCTCCGGCCCGGAGGAGACGGCAGTAATACAGCATCTGGACTCCGCAGAAACACAGGACACCGGCCGGATAATTTGTGTCAAGGACCAGGAGAAATACATCGGCAGCGGCGGTCAGTCCGAGGGCGGATATTACCAGTATGCGGTCCTTAGTTTTGCCATACATTAAACCGAAGAAGAAGCACAGCAGGATGGAGCAGTATTTCAGAATGGTGCTTAAAAGGCCTGAGGAAGATGTGAGATCCAGCACTAAGAAGGAAACATAAAGAATACATTCTGTTAAAACGAAAAGAAGTACAGCGGACCCTGCGGGGTCTGTTTTTTTCATTTTGCACCTTCCTTTCTGAAAACGCCATGGATTTTTTGCCTGTTTTATAGTATTCTTATTAAAATGAGAATTTATACAAGGAGGTTGATTATGAGTCGAGTATTTAAGTTCCACAATGATGTGGATACGGACCAGATTATAGCATCCCAGTATTTACTGCTGCCGAATATTGAGGAAATGAAAGTATATGCCTTTGAATCTATCGATCCGGATTTTTCAAAGAAGGTGCAGGAAGGCGACATCGTTGTTGCCGGGGAGAATTTTGGATGCGGCTCCTCCAGAGAGCAGGCGCCGAGTGTGTTAAAGGCCCTGGGGGTAAAAGCCATCGTTGCCAAATCCTTTGCCAGGATATTTTACCGCAACGCCATCAATATCGGACTTCCGGTCGTTGTAAGCGGGGAACTCTATGACAAAGTAGAGCAGCTTGACGAGATCGAACTGGATCTGTCTGAAGGCGTGATCAAGACGAAAGATGAGACGTTGCCCTGCACAAAACTGCCGCCTTATATGCAGAATATTTTGGATCACGGCGGATTAATTAATTTTCTGAATGAAGGCGAGGTGTAGATTATGGGAATGACAATCGGAGAAAAGATTATCGCGAGGGCGGCAAAGGTGCCGGAAGTGAAAGCGGGAGAAATCCATACAGTGGAGCTTGACCGCCTGATGAGCAATGACGGGACGACACATTTGACGATCGATATGTATCACAATGATTTAAAACATCCAAAGATTGCAGATAAAGACAAACTGGTCTTCATTATTGACCACAATATTCCGGCGGAGAATCCAAAAACTGCGGAGGCCCACAGGAAAATGAGGAACTTCGCCAGGGAACATGACATCGCCTTTTATGAAGGAAAGGGAGTCTGCCACCAGATCATGGTGGAGGATTATGTATGTCCGGGAGAGCTGATCATGGGAGCCGATTCCCATACTTGTACATACGGTGCGCTTGGCGCCTTCGGAACAGGGATCGGATGTACGGACTTTTTATACGGCATGGTCACAGGGACCTCCTGGGTCATGGTACCTGAGACGATCCGCTTTGAGCTGACCGGAAAATTAAGAGAAGGCGTATATGCCAGAGATCTGATCCTTTCAATCATCGGCATGGTAGGAGCCAATGGATGTAACTATAAGATCATGGAATTTGCAGGAGAAGGGGCACACAACTTAAGTATTAATGAGCGTCTGGTATTGTGTAACCTTGCGGTGGAGGCAGGAGCTAAAACCGGAATCGTGGAGCCTGACGAAAAGGTTGTGGAATATGTGGAATCCAGGGGCCGTAAGGCAGAAAACCTGTTTGTGAGCGATGAGGACGCCCGTTTTGAAAAAGTTTACCATATCAACCTGGATGAGATAGAGCCGGTGGTTGCGAGGCCGCATTTGATCGATGATGTCGTGCCGGTTGAAGAAGCCGGAGACGTTAAAATTGACGAGGCATTTTTAGGTTCCTGCAACAACGGACGGATTGATGAGCTGCGTCTGGCGGCTGAGATACTGAAAGGAAAGAAGGTTCATGAGGACGTCAGATTCCTGATCGCACCTGCTTCCAATGAAGTTTATATGCAGGCGTTGGACGAGGGACTGATCGACATCTTCATGGAAGCCGGAGCCATGGTCATGAACAGCAACTGCAGTGTGTGCTGGGGAAGCTGTCAGGGTGTGATCGGTGAAGGGGAAGTTTTGATCTCCACCGGTACTAGAAATTTCAAAGGACGTGCGGGACATCCGGATTCTTATGTCTATCTGGGATCTGCGGCGACCGTCACAGCGTCTGCCATCGCAGGGAAAATCGTGAAAAGATAAAGGAGTTTACATATGGAAAAGTTTACTGGAAAAGTATGGGTGCTGGGCGATGATATCGATACGGATATCATCATTCCTACAGAGTATCTGGCGCTTCCGACCGTGGAAGACATGAAGCAGTATGGATTTTCTCCGCTGCGTCCGGAGCTGGCATCTCAGATAAAGGAAGGCGATATCATCGTGGCCGGAAAAAACTTTGGCTGCGGCTCCTCCAGAGAGCAGGCTCCTGAGATCATTAAGGCACTGAACGTCAAATGTGTCATTGCCAAATCCTTCGCGCGGATTTTCTTCCGCAACTCCATCAATAACGGGCTTTTGCTCATCGAAAATGACCAGATTCAGGAGAAGGTGAAGGAAGGGGATACTCTTGATGTAACGCTGGGCGAGTCTGTTGTGTATGACGGCAGGGAGTATCCGATCCAGCCGCTGCCTCAGAATCTGATGGACATTATAGAAGCCGGAGGACTGGTGGAAGCAATGAAAAAAAGAAATGGGGTGAAATAGCATGGGAAATACAATTATCGAAAAGATTATTAAAAGAAATACAGGGGCCCCGACAGTCTCCCCGGGACAGATCGTGACAGTCAATGTGGACCGCGTGATGATCCATGATATTTTTATCCCGTTTGTTGCAGAAAAGTTTGAGGAGATGGGATTTACAAAGCTGTGGGATTCGGACAGGGTGGTTTTGATTTATGATCATCTGGTTCCGGCCAGTGCGGTGGAAGATATCCGGCATTTTAAGATTGGTGATGCGTTTGTAAAGAAATACGGACTGAAAAACATTCACAGAAACGATGGGATCTGCCATCAGCTCATGACAGAGTGCGGGTATGCCAAACCAGGAGACATTGTATTCGGAACTGACTCTCATACGACCACTTACGGATGCGTTGGCTGCTTTTCGTCAGGCATCGGGTACACGGAGATGGCTTCGATCTTAGGGACCGGAGAGATGTGGGTCAGAGTACCGGAAACGATCAAGGTTGTCATCGACGGCAAACTTCCGGACAATGTATCTTCGAAAGATATTATCCTCAGACTGATCGGAGACCTCGGGGCCGACGGGGCTACTTACAAGGCTCTGGAGTTTTCCGGGAGCACAGTGGAAGAGATGAGTGTGGCTTCCAGGATGACAATTTCCAATATGGCCATCGAGGCTGGGGCAAAGGCGGCTTTGTTTGCGCCGGATGAGAAGACAGCAGAGTATTCTGAAGTAGAGTTTTCCGATGTGGATTGGATTTACGGAGATGAGGATGCCGAGTATTGCAGGACGGTTGTCTATAAGGCAGAGGAGCTGGTTCCAGTGGTCGCATGTCCGTCTCAGGTGGATAAGATCAAACCAGTATCTGAGGTTGGAGGTACAGAACTTGACCAGGTATTCATCGGTTCCTGTACCAACGGAAGATTGGAAGATTTGAAAGCAGCGGCAGAAATCCTCGATGGGAAAAAGGTTGCTGATTTTGTGAAGCTGATCGTGACCCCTGCCAGCAGGAAAATTTATATGGAGGCATCTAAAGCCGGCTATCTGAAAATTCTTGCTGAGGCAGGAGCCATTATCACCCAGCCGGGATGCGGGCTTTGCTGTGGAAGAGCTGGGGGAATCCTCACCGACGGGGAGAAGATTCTAGCCACCAATAACAGAAATTTTCTTGGAAGAATGGGAACATCGAAGGTTGAGATTTATCTCGGGTCACCGAAGACGGCTGCGGCATCTGCTGTGGCTGGGAAGATTGTGGCGGCTGAGTAGAAAGCTCATTTGATATTAAAATAAAAGTTAAAACTTGTTCGAAATACGTTATGAAAGAAGTATTTCGAGCAAGTTTTTTATTGTTTAAAAACAAATTATAAAAATAGTTATTGACAAATAATTCTACATAGTATAATATAACTATATAGATAGTGAATAACAAAAATTTGATAAGGAGGAAGATATGAGGAAAATCAACTGTTTATTTTTAAGTTTGGTAATGATTTTTACAATTCAAGGGCATGTTTATGCATCGCCCAATGCTAGTACGACAAACGAAAATGACAAAACATTGGCAGTAATAACAAATCTAGAATCAGGAGAGAAAACTGTAGTTATTCCAAAAAGAATTTGTTCAACAACTTTACAACAGAAATCAAAACAAGGGGAGATAGAAAAGAGTTATGAGGTGGTAATTGAGATACCTAACACAGAGGCTACTACTTTAGCAAGTGATAGTATTAGTAAAACTGCAACCAAAAAAGAGGTTAAAGTTACAGGAAAATTTAACTATACAACCCAATATCCAGATAAAGTAAAGGTGTCTAGCTGTTCAGGATCATGGAAACCCAAACTGCAGGGAGTATATGTAACAAATCGTGAAGTAGTTCTTCATGGCGGAGATGGACAACATATGAAAAAAAGACCTAGTAAAAATTCTTTTAGTTATAATACTAAATGGGGATATAAGCCTTATGTACCTCAATCCAGTTTATCAGGAACAGGCATGATTATGAACGCAGTAGGCAGAGTTGGTGGAATGAATTCAAAAGCTCAGATTGAATTAAAAATTAGTGGGAGCGATATTTTAGACAATCTAAAGTAATCCATAAGAGGAGAACAAATTTTGAACAAAAAACTAAATAAAATTTCAGCTATATTATGTGGTTTGTTTCTTCCGGTGCTGCTAACTTTGGCTATTCCTTTCCTTAAGATATTGTTTTTGAGCCAACATTATTATACCGGATATCTGGATGGAGATGCTATATATTATCTCGTAAAAGATTTTGTGACCAATGGAATATGGGCAATTGGAGTGCTTATTTATATTTTGTGGGTTATCAGGGATAAAACGAAGCTAACCATTATTTCAAATATTTTTATCATAATCTGTGCATTGTGTGGATGCTATATTGTATTGATCAGAAGTAGCTTGCTGTATTTTGCAAAATACATAGACACTAGTACTTATACATTAGAATCAATTTTAATTATAATAGCATGTAGTTTACTGATCCGTAAGATTTACTTGTATTTAAGACATTCATAGAGAGATTCAACAATGATATTATAACTCCTGCAAAGACAGAAGGAATACAAAATCCTGTCTTTACAGGAGCTTTTTTGTATAAAAAGATCAATAGATAAGCAACCCAACAATTCCCGTAAACACAATTACAAATACAGGAGGCTTTTTAAACTTTCTCAGTAGAAGTACAGCGGTCCCGAATAAAATGGCCGCAGGAAGCTGAAAAGATGAAAGGACGACATGCTCATCCGTACCAAACAGGGTAAGCAGCAAGATGGAAAAAGCAGCGGAAAGTACAAGCCCTGAGGAAGATGCCTTCAGACCGTCCAGTACAGCGGACATATAGGATGAATCACTTTTCTTCTGGAAAAACCGGTATAGAAGGATGGAGATGGTAAATCCTGAGATCACACATCCTACGGTTGCCACCACTGCGCCGGGGATTCCGGCTACGCGGATACCCACGAAGGAGGAAGTGTTGACTGCAATAGGACCGGGCGTCATCTGTGAGATCGTAATGATATCGGTAAAATCCTGACTGGTAAGCCAATGCTTTGCCAGTACGACCTGTTCTTTGATCATCGGGAGGATCGCATAGCCTCCGCCGATGCTGAACAGGCCGATTTTAAAGAATGTACTGAACAAACGGACCAGATTTAAGAGCATGTCTGACACCTCCTTTTTTTATGGAGCCATACTTTAAACAGGCAAAGCACAGAACATAAGATTAAAATCAGCATGGCATTGATGTGGAAGACGAGGTTGGATAAAAAAGCAGCAGGAACCATGAGGGTAAGAAAAAGAGACTTCTTTTTCAGAATTATGCGGCACATATCTGTGATATAGTCAACGATCAGTGCCGCCGCTCCTGCCTGCATGCCAAGGAGAACGGCGGATACGATGTGACTGCTCCTGAAAGCCTGATATCCTGCGGAAATTATGGAAAGCAGGATCAGCGGCGGCAGGATGGCCGCGATACAGCTTATGACTGCTCCTTTTAATCTGGCTATCCTGTATCCTGTGAGAGCCGAAAGATTAATCGCGATGGCTCCAGGAGAAGACTGGGCAATTGCTGCGATATCAAAAAGCTCCTTCTCGGATAAAACATGACGGTTTGTCACAAAATGTTTTTTTAACATGGGAACGACCACATAGCCGCCGCCAAAAGTAAAAGCACTGACAATCAAATTGACACGGAACAGCCAGGCATATTGTTTTAGTATATCTTTATTCATAACGGATTTCCCCTTTTTTTAACAGTATACGTTTTTTCGAAACATAAAGAAAATTATATTATTTTATATATAACATGTTAAAATAGTAATGATAGGAGGGAAAGCCATGACGATAAGGCGTTTATATATTTTTAAAACAGTATGCGAGGAAGGAAGTGTCACCGGGGCTGCGAAGAAGCTCTATATGACCCAGCCGGCAGTATCACATGTGATCCATGAACTGGAAGAAGAACTTGGCACTGTGCTGTTTGACCGTATATCAAAGAAAGTATTTTTAAACCAGACGGGCAAATTATTATTAAAAAAGACAGTCCGCATCCTGGAGCTTTATGAGGATCTGGAAAAAGGAGTGTATGACTTGGAGAACCAGGCTGTACTCCGTGTAGGGGCCAGCATAACCATATCAAGCTTCTGGCTGCCCGGGGCTATGAAACGATTTCAGGATACATATCCCGGAACGCCGGTCAGTGTTCAGGTATGCAAGGCTTCGGATGTCCTTTCCATGCTCCACAATAATGAGATCGATCTGGCGCTGATCGAGGGCGCTGTCTCAGACAGTACGCTGGACAGCACGGTCTTTTCTTCGTTTCGTCTGTTTGCTTTTTGTTCTCCGGACCATCCATGGGCAAACGTTAAGGACATTGAACTTGAAAGACTTCTGGAACAGCCGCTTCTGCTTCGTGAAAAGGGAAGTGCGACCAGGGACGTGCTGGATAGCGTACTTCTTTTACATGATCTGAGGGCCGATCCTTTTTGGACCAGTGTAAACTCTCAGGTATTGATTCGTGCGGCAGAGGAAGGGCTCGGAATCACCGTGCTGCCGGAACGCCTTGCGGCAGAGGAAGTCTCAAAAGGAAAATTAAAGAAAATAGAAATCAGGGGCATAGAACTCAAGAATGAGAATCATATCGTTGTCCATAAGGATAAATACCGGACAGGGCCTATGAAAGAATTCATCAATATTTTGCTTGAGGGAAATGAAAATATAAGTGATTTGTGATACAATGGAAAATATTTGACACAAGGGGATGAAAAATTATGACAGAATTATTGATATCGGCATTTATTAAGAATAAGGATGATTTAAAAAACCATAAAGTCCGTCAGGCCTATGGCACAATGGGAGGAGCAGTGGGTATATTCTGCAATATATTTCTCTTTGCAGGGAAACTGACTGCGGGGATTCTCACAGGGGCCATTTCCATCACCGCAGATGCCTTCAATAACCTTTCTGACGCGGCATCTTCCATCATCACACTGGTTGGTTTCCACATGGCAGGGCGTCCGGCGGACAAGAATCACCCGTTCGGACATGGAAGAATCGAATATATTTCAGGACTCCTGGTTTCTTTGGCTATACTGTTAATGGGATTTGAATTATTAAAATCTTCTGTTAATAAAATCTTCAGCCCGGAAGACATTATGTTCCGTCCGGTGTCCATAGGGATTCTTATTGTATCCATTCTGGTGAAATTCTGGATGTCAGCTTTCAATAAAAAGGTCGGAAATCTGATCGACTCAGAGGCCATGAAGGCCACAGCCACAGACAGCTTAAGCGACTGTATCGCTACAACGGCAGTTCTGGGCGGGATGCTGATTTTCAGGTTTGCCGGGATCAACGTGGACGGATATGTAGGTATTTTAGTGGCCGGATTTGTTATGTGGGCCGGATTCGGAGCGGCAAAGGATACTCTCTCGCCTCTGCTTGGAACCGCTCCCGATGTGGAACTGGTGGAGAACATACAAAATGAGGTTTTAAATAATGAGCTGATCGTAGGGGTGCATGATATCATCGTACATGACTACGGCCCGGGCCGGCGGATGATCTCTCTTCACGCCGAGGTGCCGTACAATGTTGATATTTTGGAGGCACATGACGTGATTGACAACATTGAATATCATCTGATGCATAAGTTTAATTGTGACGCCACCATTCATATGGATCCGGTTGTCACGGATGATGAGGAGACAAACGAGGCAAGAATGATGGTGGAAAAGATCGTAAAAGAATGCGGAACCGAACTGTCTATCCATGATTTCAGAATGGTAGAGGGAAAAACGCACAACAACTTGATCTTTGACCTGGTGGTGCCCTATGAATGTGACCAGGAAGTGGGGGATATTACGACTTATATCAGAAAGGAGATCAGAAGGCACCGGGAAAATTACTTTGCAGTGATCAAAGTGGACCGGAGTTATATCTGAACAATGAAAGATGAAGGAACAGCTGACCAATGACATGAGTGTAGGAAATCCCGCAAAGAAGTTATTTTTCTTTGCGGTTCCCATTGTGCTGGGCAATTTATTTCAGCAGCTTTATAATATTATTGATTCTATGGTAGTGGGAAGATTCGTCGGTGCACAGGCACTTGCCGCCGTCGGAGCATCGACGGCCATTGTTTTTTTATTTGTAGCAGTTGCGACCGGTTCCAGCATCGGTTATTCTGTTGTCATTTCTCAGCTGTTCGGGGCAAAGGATCAGGACCGGATGATGACGGCGATCTATACGGCCTTAATTTCCACATTTGTGTTGGGACTGATTTTAATGATTATCGGTGTGGCCGGTACAGGAGGAATCCTCGTATTGATGAGGACACCGGCGGATATTTACCGGGATGCCGCCAATTATCTGAGAATCTATATGTTCGGCCTTGTGTTTTTATTTATGTATAATACTTTAAATGCGGTTTATAATGCACTTGGCGCGTCAAAAATTCCTCTTTATTTTCTGGCAGGCTCTTCAATTTTGAATATTGTGCTGGATTTGTATTTTGTGATCCGGCTTCAGATGGGAGTGACCGGGGTTGCATGGGCAACTCTGATCGCACAGGGGCTGGCGGCAGTCATTTCGTTTATCAATCTGCTGTTCCGTCTTAAGAAGATAGAGACAGAAAAAAAGCCGGTTTTATTTGACCGAAAGATCCTTGTCCAGATGGGACGGATTGCAGTACCGTCTATGGTGCAGCAGTCTATCGTCTCGTTCGGCATGGTGTTTGTACAAAGTCTTGTCAACAGTTTCGGATCTGTGGTGCTTGCAGGATATACGGCGGCTACGAAGATTGACTCGATTGCGATCATGCCGATGGTAAATGTGGGGAATGCAGTGTCTACGTTTACGGCGCAGAATATCGGGGCGAAAAAACCGGAACGGATCAGAGAAGGGCTGAGAGCGGGAAGGCTCATGGCAGCAGGCATCGCGGCTGTCATTACGGGAATTCTGTTTTTTAAGGGGGATGTGCTGGTTGCCCAGTTTGTGGATGAGACGTCCAATGCCGGAGTCATTGCCATAGGTGTGGATTATTTAAGGGTCGTATCTGTGTTTTATGCACTGATGGGACTTATGAATGTGGTAAATGCGGTTCTCCGTGGATCAGGAGATGTGGGTGTATTTATGGCGGGCACCCTCTGCAATTTCGGATGCAGGGTAATATTTGCTTATATCCTGGCTCATTTTCTGGGAGCGTCCGGAATCTGGTGGTCTATCCCGATCGGATGGGCTGCGGCATTTACGATCGGAACCTTGAGATATCGAAGCGGCAAGTGGAAGGAAAAAGGAATTGTGGAGCGGGAGAAAGATTGTAAAGAGACGGGGGAAAGTATATAATGATGACAAAGATAAAGATTTACCGGGAAAATTATGAGCATTTGCCCAAGCGTTTTGTTGATAAAATTGAATCGGATCTTGACTATTTGATAAAAGCTGATATTCCCGGTTTAAAAGGAGTGTACTTATTCGGCAGCTGTGCGCGGGGAAATATCCGAAATGGCAGTGATATAGACCTGCTTATATTTACAGAACAAAAATTGGAAGACAGGGCATTGGCGGCGGATATCAGATGGACCTTAGATGATGAGATATCCGGTATATCCACGGATGTAGTCTATACCAACGAGGAGTCCATAAAGGAAAATACTATTTTTAAGAGAATATTGAACAGAGATAAAAAGTTAATACTGGAGGTGATGAAATGATTAAAAATAACTACCTGGACATTGCAAAAAATGACTTGGAGTATCTTGAATCTATCCTCGCTGTGGGGAGTACTTTCTATAATCAGCTTGCAGTACAGTGTCAGCAGGTAACAGAGAAATTTCTGAAAGGCTACCTGGAATTGTGCTTTTTAGATGAAGATGTTTCGGACTTATTAAGAAAGCATAATATGAAAAAGATTGCAGTCAGAATGAATCAGTGGAAGCCGGATTTAAAGCTGGATACAGTGGGTCTGGCCTATTTGACAGATTTTTATTATGATGCCAGATATCCCGGCGACGATTTTTATACAGTGACGAAAGAAGAATTTGATAAATGTAAGAAAATTATGTACGATACTATTTCAAAACTGAAAGAGATTCCAATTAAAAATTTTTAAATGGCGTGAGGTGAATTATATGCCGATTGTGTTAAAAGCTTATCAAGAGATTTCAAACAAACAGGCGATCGCAAATGCCATTTCTAATGCGGTCTCTCATCTGTTGTCTGATCCTTCCGGCGAGCGGCTGGCCAATGATTATGTTCTGACACTGACGGAGGGGGAACTTCTGATTGAACAGATCGGATATTTAAAGGGAAGTTCAGACCCGGAGATAAAAGAAATGAAGAGACTCAAACGAAGCCAGATCCGCAGGCTGGAATTGGAGGAATTTTCGAATAAGGAATAAGATGAAAGAATCAAAAAGGAGCAGATATACGCATATCTGCTCCTTTTTCTAATATTATATTACCATAAAATGACGAATTTTTCAAGACTTGTGATCCTAAAGCGGCGGCAGTAGAGGAACTAAGAGTCATTGAAGCGTGCAGCGAGAAGACAGATGGGAGATTTGGGCTGAGTCTGTCAAAAGAACAGGCGAGAGAATTGATCGCGGGGAGGAATGAAAGTCTAAAAAAAGAAAGCAGTTCTGTCACCTATGAGACGGCACAGATGCTGATGGAGGCAGTTATATATTGTATCGGCCTGTGCGAAGAATCTTACGGAGGAGCGCTGCGGTCCAAAAGGGGCCTTCGTGCGGAGGAGGCGTACAGCATTGGGTATGAAAAGGTAATAGAAAAAACATATGAGGCAAAGGCTGTCTATGATCGTCTGGCCATGGATTTTGAAGATTATGGATGCGTCAATTACAGGGATACAATAGTCAGCGGCATGCCGCAGTTTTTTCTGCGCTATGATGCCAGATTCTGTCCTCAGGATCATATCCTGACACTGGATTATCCAACGATGAACAGGTATGGGAAGAAAAGCGGGATAAGGCTTATTTATGAATATTTATGTGGCGCAGAGTGAGAACAGAGACTTTTAAGATGTTTCGACAGCCGCATCATCACAGCTCTCCTAAGGCATGTGGAAAGAAAGCAGGACGTTGATTATATGGAAAATATATGTTCTCTGGTCCTGCTCCAATCTCTCGGATGTCTGATTTCAAAAAAACAGCTTACGGATTTAACCTTGACGGGAACAGATACAGAAGAGGTACGGAAATATTTTTCAGGTGACCCGGCAGAAACGATAGAGGATAAATTACAGGAAATGATCGGGTTTATCGTACAAAGGGCCGGAATGGAGCCTTGGAAACAATATTTTCAAAGAGAGGGGAAAGAATTCGCTGTTCGGATTTATAATGCCATCAAATATGACGCACTGGATGCATTATTTTATGTTTGATTGTATTTTTCAGGACACTTTTTATGACTGTCTGCATATATTAGCAAAAGAAAGTTGATTTGAGGAATTTTATGGCAGGCGTAATTTTGGATGCCGGGCACGGCGGTTATGACAATGGTGCCCAGTTTAATGGAAGAAGGGAAAAAGACGATACATTAAGACTGACTCTGGCAGTGGGTCAGGCGCTGAGAGATAAGGGAGTCCCGGTACAGTATACGAGACAGACCGATGTCTATCAGTCTCCGATTGAGAAGGCCAGAATCGGAAATGAGAGCGGGGCCGATTACTTTGTCTCTATACACAGAAACTCAAGCCCGCTTCCCAACACATACAGCGGAGTGGAGACTCTGGTTTACAACGACAGCGGTATTAAGGCCGAGATGGCCAGGAATGTAAACCGCAGATTAAGCGAGGTTGGATTTAATGACCTGGGAGTCAAGGAGCGGCCGGGACTTGCGGTTCTCAGACGGACGAATATCCCTGCAATATTGATCGAGGCTGGCTTCATCAATACGGTAAAAGATAATGAGCTTTTCGATTCAAGATTTAACGACATTGCAAATGCCATTGCAGACGGGATTGTTGACACGATTGGATCAGGACAACAGGAGCTTGGCAGCACCTACCGGGTGCAGATCGGACTGTACCGCAATTTCTCCAATGCGCAGTACGCGCTGAATGAAGCGCTGGCTCAGGGCTTTGACGGAGATATCGTGTATGAGGAGCCATATTATGCCGTACAGCTTGGAGAATTCAGAACGCTGGATGAAGCAGTCCAATTGGAAAATGAGCTGAAGCAGCGAGGCTATGATACCCTGGTGGTCAAAAAATAAGGAGGCTGTGATTTGTTTTATGTGAGATCAACGGATGGAATAAAGATTGCAGTCTATGACTACAATCCCTTTGGGGAGGAGACTGTCGTTTTAATTCACGGATGGCCTTTATCCCATCTGATGTATGAATACCAGACGGAACTTTTATGTAGGCAGGGTTACCGGGTGGTGACACTGGATCTGAGAGGCTTTGGAAATTCTGACGCCCCGGCCTTCGGCTATTCATATGATCAAATGTCCCAGGATATCTATCAGGTGATCAGAAGACTGAAACTTAAGAATTTTACTCTTACAGGTTTTTCAATGGGCGGCGCGATTGTCCTTAGATATATGAGAAAATTTAAAGGGTTTGGAGTTAAAAAACTGATTCTTTTGGCAGCCGCAGCTCCATCATGGACAAAAAGAAGAGACTTTCCGTATGGACTGACAAGAGAATATGTCAATGAACTGATCGAACTGGCGGAAACTGACAGGCCTCAGCTCTGCTTTAATTTCAGTCATGAGCAGCTGTTTGCAGGTCCTCAGTCTGAACCGGCAGTGAATTGGTTTGAACAGATCGCACTTTCCGCTTCTGGACTTGGAACGGTCCGGGCTGCAGTTTCCCTGAGAGATGAAGACGGAAGAGAGGACTTGCAGGCCGTCCATGTGCCGACATGGATCATTCACGGGAAAAAGGATGTAGTGGTGTCGAATGATCTGGTGAGGATACAGCATGATGAAATCTGCGGTTCCAAGCTGATTCAGCTGGACGAAAGCGGACACGGCATTGTGTACGATCAGCTGGAGTTATTTAATAAGTACTTTTTAAAAGCTGTCAGAGCATAAATGAAAAGCAGCAAAAGAAGAGAAGAATCGGAACGGCTGCGGGACCACAGTTTAATCGGGCGGTCTCGCAGCCGTTTATGTATCTGTGTTCAGAGCGAAAACAGATGGGTTGCAATATTAAAATATATCAAGATGGAGCAGGTGTCTACCAGGGTGGTGATCAGGGGAGCCGCCATGATGGCCGGGTCCAGACCGATCTTTTTTGCCAGCAGAGGCAGAGTCTGAAATGCATTCTCATATTTGGTGATAATGGCTCCGGTAATGGTGGCGGACAGCATAAGGAAAAGCAGCCATAAGATTCTGTGTTTGGCGTGGCTGATGACAGAGGTGCCGAAATAGGATTCCTCATTGGGCTGCATAGCCGCCATGATGGACATATCTTCTTCCACCTCATCCTGCCAGACTTCCATGGCATCGTCGAAGGTTACAATGCCTACCATGCAGTGTTCAAAGTCTACTACAGGGATTGCCAGGAGGCCGTATCTATGGAACAGCTTGCTGACATTTTCTTTGTCCTCGTGAGTGTTCACATAGATCAGATTGGTCTCCATGATATCCTTTATGAGCACATGGCTTTCGCTGAGCAAAAGGCTTTTAGCTGTCACAATCCCGATGAGCCGTTTTTGTTCGATCGCATAGCATGTATAAATGGTCTCCTGATCAATGCCTACCCGCTTGATCTTTTTCAGCGCCTGCTCCACAGTCATTTCTTTTTTCAAATCCACATACTCCACCGTCATGATGCTCCCGGCACTGTCTTCCGGATAGTTTAAGAGACGGTTGATGGTCTGGCGTGTTTCTTTGTCAGTCACATCTAAAATCTGCTCAACAACGTTGGCAGGCATTTCTTCAATGATATCGACCGTATCATCCATATACATGTCGTCGAACAGTTCTTTGATCTCGGTCCGGGTAAAGGCATTGATCAAGGTCTCCTGCATGGAAGAGGACATTTCGGTAAATACTTCCGCTGCCTTTTCTTTTTGGATTAAACGAAATAAAATTGTGTATTCTTTTTCGGTGAAATTTTCCAGCAATGATGCCAGATCGACGTTATTCATAGAATTGAGCATAACTTTTAAAACAGGATATTCCCGCCGTAAAAGCAAAGCTTTGATATTTTTTTCTCTCATGTTTCTTTCTCCTTTTATATAGAAATTTGAAGATTAAAACATGAATAAAAAACCCTTCCCTGTATTTATGAAATAATGTGAAGGAGGTTTGGATTTTTCATTCATGCTGTATTGACTTCGGGGCGAATCCATACTCTCACATCCTTTCTTTTTTACAGTTTACAGGTTTCAACGCTTTTATCAGAATACCTTTAAGCAAAGAACATGTCAAGGAAATCAGAATGAGACAATCTTTCATTCCATATAAATAGTACATAGAAGATGAACAGGGGATGGACAGAGTGAATAAGAAAAATCTGATCACGGGTTTTATCTGCATTGTTGTTTTAGGGCTGTCATTGCTCGGCGGGGGCAATGCAGCCCTTTCTGTCTGGAATCAAAATGTGAGGATCTTAAATCCTGCAGAGAATAAGGAACTTCCGATTTACTGTGTGGATACAAAAAAGAAGGAAATCAGCCTCACCTTTGATACAGCGTGGGGAAATGAGGACATCAACCAGGTTCTCAAAATCTTAAAAAAAGAAAATGTGAAAGCAACCTTCTTTTTTTCCGGCGACTGGGTACAGCGGTTTCCTGTGGATGTAAAGAAGATTGCCAAAGCAGGCCATGACATTGGCAACCATGGGGATAACCACAAATATATGACCAGATTGTCTTCTGATGAGCAGAAAAAAGAGATTCTGGGGGCTCACAGCAAAGTCCAGGCCGTGACAGGAGAGCAGATGGAACTTTTCCGGCCTCCCTACGGAGACTATGATGAAAATGTGGTAAAAACGGCCAGACAGTTAAACTATGAAGTCATTCAGTGGTCCGTAGACAGCCTGGACTGGAAGGACATTTCCAGGCAGGACATCATTGACCGTGTCTGCGATAACAAAAAGCTGGAAAACGGTGCAATCATCCTGATGCACACTGGAACTGTCTACACGAAACAGGCCCTTCCGGTAATCATAAGACGGTTAAAGTCCGAGGGATATACCTTTGTGCCGGTCTCCAAGATGATCCTGACCAAAAACTTTTATATAGACCCGGAGGGCAAACAGCGCAGAAAATAAATTTTTATACCAATTTTATGCGAAATATGATAACATCTAGGTATCGCAGAAACACTGTGAAATACAAGATTAGAAGGTGACTTAGATGATATTTCGGTTTGATATGAACGATCTGAACCGGGTCAAAAATTTTAAAGTCGGTAAGATGAAAAAGAAAACGGCGGCAGTGGGAATCCTCATTGCATTGATTTTAGTGGGACTGTACTATTATGTGGCGCTGCCTGCAATTAATTTTCAGGAGACCGGCATATGGATGGTTCTAATCGCAGTTTTAGGAGTGCTGACGGCGTGGGCCGCATTGAGGGGGATGGGACAGAAGACGAAACTGTTTTCGCTGTTTTCTGCTCTGCTGGTCCTTGTAATTGTCGGTTTTCTTGGAGGGATGATTCTTTCAAGCCAGCTGGTATCCTCTAAAAAATATGCAGGCAGGCTGAAGATAGAAAATAAGAAATTTGAGACAGACATGAAAGAGACGGAAAAGATCACAGATATCGCCCTGATGGACACGGAAGGGGCAAGGATCATCGGCGACCGCGCCATTGGCTCTCTGTCCGATGTGGTCAGCCAGTATGAGGTCAGTGACGACTACACCCAGATTGATTATAACGGGCAGCCGATGAAAGTGGCACCTCTTAATTACGCCAGCTTCATCCGGTATATGACAAACCGCAAAGCAGGGATTCCGGGTTATGTACAGGTAGATCCTATCAGCAATGAGGCAAAGTATGTAAAGCTCAAAAAGCCGATGCAGTATTCTACATCCGCATACTTTTCCAGGAACCTTCAAAGACATCTGAGATTCCAGTATCCCACAGCAATTTTCCAGGGCTACTATTTTGAGATCGACAATAAAGGAAATCCCTATTATATCTGTCCGGTGCTGAAGGCAAACGCAGGATTTTTCGGGGCTAAAGATGTCAAAGGAGCCGTGATCAGTGATCCGGTCACCGGGAAGAGCACATACTATGACGCAAAAAATATTCCGAGATGGGTGGATCATGTATATGACGGCAGGCTGCTCCTCCAAAAATATAATTGGAAAGGACTCCTCTCCAACGGCTATATTAACAGTGTATTCGGCAAGAAGGGCTGTAAGATCGCAACTGACGACTACGGATACAGGGCCATAGACGGAGACATCTGGGCTTATACCGGTGTCACATCCGTAAATGGAGATCAGTCTAATATCGCATTTGTTCTTATGAACATGAGAACTTCCGAATCCAAATACTACACGGTTTCCGGAGCCAATGAGCAGTCGGCCATGAAAGCGGCCGAGGGGCAGGTACAGAACCTCAGGTATTCTGCGGCATTTCCGGCTCTGATCAATGTAAACGGAGAGCCGACGTATGTCATGATTCTGAAGGATAAAGGCGGGCTTGTGAAGATGTTTGCCATGGTCAATGTAAGAAAGTATAACATTGTGGCAACTTCTCCCACTCAAAATGGAGTCCAGAAGGAATATAAGAGACTTCTAAAGGAGCAGGGGATTATCTCTGCCAAAGAAGCTGCCACGGCAGAGTCAATGAAGACAAAGGAGATCACGATCAAAAAGGTTGATTTTATACCGATCGAAGGCAATACTTACGTGTATATCACCGACAAGGAAGGCAATGTCTATAAAGAAGAATTTTCAAAAAATGAAGGTGCGATCAGATGGAATGCCGGGGATAAGATCAAGATTTCCTACGAAGAAGACGAGAGCGGCATTTATCAGATAACACAATAGCTGGCGGCTTTGTATTTGACAAAATACAAAAAAGTACTTGATTTTTAGAAAGAATCATTGTATCTTATACCTAGCGAAGTAATGACAAAGGCGTCAAACGATTCGAGGATTGTTTGGCGTCTATTTTTTTAATCTGTCACAGGTTTCCGGCAGGTTAAATTCTTATAATTTGAAGTCCAAATCAGGAAAGGAAGAAATATCTTATGAGCGAAAAAAGAAGTGTGTCAGAAATGTTCGGATGTAACGTGTTTAACGACAGTGTTATGCGGGAGAGGCTTCCGAAGGCAGTTTACAAAGACCTTAAGAAGACGATCGAAGAGGGAACAGAATTAAACCCTGCCATCGCAGACGTAGTTGCCAACGAGATGAAGGAATGGGCTCTTGAAAAAGGTGCAACCCACTTCACCCACTGGTTCCAGCCGATGACCGGTGTGACGGCGGAGAAGCACGATGCTTTTATCGCTCCGACGGAAAACGGAAAAGTGCTCCTGGAATTTTCCGGAAAGGAGCTGATTAAGGGTGAGCCGGATGCTTCTTCCTTCCCGTCAGGAGGACTGAGGGCAACATTTGAGGCCAGAGGATACACTGCGTGGGACTGTACTTCACCTGCTTTTATTAAAGAGACACCGGATTCTACGATTCTCTGTATCCCTACGGCATTTTGTTCCTATACCGGAGAAGCGCTGGACAAAAAGACTCCTCTTTTGAGATCTATGCAGGCGCTGGATATCCAGGCTACAAGGCTTTTACACCTGCTTGGAAAGAAGAATGTAAAAAATGTCAATACCTCTGTGGGACCGGAACAGGAATACTTCCTTGTAGACAAAGAAAAATATCTGCAGAGAAAAGACCTGATCTTTACAGGACGGACATTGTTCGGGGCAATGCCTCCGAAAGGACAGGAGATGGATGACCACTATTTCGGAATCATCCGTGAGAGGATCGGAAAGTTCATGAAAGAGCTCAATGAGGAGAGCTGGAAACTGGGCATCACAGCAAAGACCCAGCACAATGAGGTGGCTCCTGCCCAGCACGAACTGGCGCCGATCTATGCAAGCAATAATATAGCGACGGACCACAATCAGCTTCTGATGGAAACGATGCGGCGTGTGGCAGAACGCCAGGGATTGAAATGCCTTCTCCACGAAAAGCCGTTCCAGGGAATCAACGGTTCCGGGAAACATAATAACTGGTCCATCGTGACAAATACAGGAAAGAATCTTTTGGAACCGGGCGATACCCCGCATGACAATCAGCAGTTCCTTCTGATTCTGTCAGCCATTATCAAGGCTGTAGATGAGCATGCAGATCTGCTCCGTATGGCCGCATCTACACCTGGAAATGACCACCGCCTGGGAGCCAATGAGGCACCTCCTGCCATCATTTCTATCTTCCTCGGAGAGCAGCTTGAGGACGTGGTAAAACAGCTGGTCACAAGAGGAGAGGCTACCAGATCCAAACACGGGGATAAGCTCGCATCAGGCGTACATACCCTTCCGGACTTTGAAAAAGATGCCACGGACCGTAACAGGACATCCCCGTTTGCGTTTACCGGAAACAAATTTGAGTTCCGCATGGTTGGCTCTACCCAGTCTATCTCTGACCCGAATGTGGTGCTGAATACTATCGTTGCAGATGCACTCTCAGAGGTCTGCGATGAATTGGAGAAGGTAGACGGAGATCTGCAGGATGTGATGATGGAAGCCCATGAGCTGACGAAAAAGATGCTTACAGATCATCAGAGAGTCATATTTAACGGAGACGGATACTCTGAAGCGTGGGTAAAGGAAGCAGAGAGAAGAGGCCTTCCGAACATCAGGTCCATGGTTGAGGCAATTCCGGCTTTGATCACGGAAAAATCAGTCAAGATGTTTGAAAAGTTCGGTGTATTTACGAAGGCAGAGCTGGAATCCCGTGTAGAAATCCTGTTTGAACAGTATGCTCAGACGATCAATATCGAAGCGTTGGCAACGCTGGATATTGCTAAAAAACAGATCGTTCCTGCTGTGATGAAATATCAGAAGACGCTGGCCGATTCAGTCGCTGTTTTAAAGGCTACAGGAATGGATACGGGTGTACAGGAATCCCTGCTCGGCGAAATCACAGAGAATCTGAAGAAATTATACACGGCAATCGGTATTCTGGATAGTGAAACTGTCAAAGCACAGTCCATCGGAGAAGTAAACGAACAGGCACGTTTCTATCACGATGTAGTGTTCGGATGCATGAATGCTGTCCGTGAACCGGCGGATAAGCTTGAAATGCTTGTGGCGAAAGAAGACTGGCCGATGCCAAGCTACGGAGATCTGATCTTTGAAGTTTAAATATTAAAATAAAAATCCCGCGGACGGAATTGGGGACATCTCACACCTCAAACACGTCTGCAGGATTTTTTTAATTATCTATAAAATGCCAGCATAGTTTTTTTGCTTCCTCACATCCTATATTTGAAAGCGAGGGAGCGAGTTTATGAAACGAAAAACCTATTTTGCAGTTGTGTGCGCATTATTTTTTATCGGTTTCATCCTGCGGTATGCGGCGGATCATTCTGACGGACTTTTTATAGCGAGCCAGAAAGAAGGAGAAGGCGGACTGATGGCCGGCAGCAAGATTACAAATAAAAAGGTATATCTGACATTTGATGACGGGCCGTCTGAAAATACCGATGAGATCCTGGATATTCTGAAAAAGAACAAGGTGAAAGCGACGTTCTTCGTAGTGGGAAAGAAGACGGAGAAGGCCAGGAAGCAGTATCAAAGGATCGTACTTGAAGGACATACCCTGGCAATGCATTCTTACAGCCATAACTATGACCAGATTTATTCTTCCGTAGAAGCCTTCGGAAAGGACATCAAGAAGCTGCAGGAGATGCTGTATGAGATAACAGATGTAAAGCCCACCATATACCGTTTTCCGGGTGGAAGCAGTAATTCCTGTGCCGGAGATATCAAACCTTATATTCAGTATATCGACAAAGAAGGGCTTTTATACTTTGACTGGAATGCGTTAAGCGGAGATGCAGTGAATTTTAACCTGAGTCCTGAAAGGCTGAACCAGAATATTTTAGCAGATGTAAAAAAACAAAAGGTCAGCATTGTACTGATGCATGACCTGGCGGAGGCAGAAAACACGGTAAAAAGTTTGGACTCTCTGATCAAGACTTTGAAAAAAGAGGGCTATCAGATTCTGCCGATTACAAAATATACGCAGCAGATACACCATGTGTCCGTTGACAAATAAATGCAGGTAATTTAGAATGAGTATCAAGTGTGGAAAATGGACCGGAGGCGTCGGGCCTCTGGTCCATCTGACGCGATAATGTACATAATGGGGTTAAAAAATGAACATAATTGAAGTAGTGATGATAGGTGTGGGCCTTTCCATGGATGCGTTTGCTGTGTCTATAGGAAAAGGTCTCAATATGGGAAAGATCCGGAAAAATGAAATGTTTTGGATCGCTTTGTTTTTCGGGGGATTCCAGGCTCTGATGCCAGTGGCAGGATACCTGGCAGGCAAGCAGTTTGCGGGAAAGATCATGCAGATTGATCATTGGATCGCATTTTTCCTGCTGGTGATGATCGGCTTCAATATGGTAAAAGAAGGGATATCCGATGATGAAGAGGAAACACAGGACTGCGGATTTTCTTTCCGGGAGCTTTTTATTTTGGCGGTCGCGACCAGCATCGATGCACTGGCGGTAGGAGTCACGTTTTCATTTTTGAGCGTCAATCTTTTAGAAGCTGTAACGGTCATAGGGAGTGTTACCTTTGCCATATCACTGGCAGGAGTTGCCATCGGAAGCAGATTTGGGGACAAACTGAAAGAAAAAGCAGAGATTATGGGAGGGTTGATTTTAATCATCCTCGGATGTAAAATTTTAATACAGCATTTATTTTTTTGAGAAAAGAGGAACACTTATGAATTTATTGCCACACATAGCCTTTTTAGCGGCAGGCTTTATTCTGCTGATGAAGGGCGCGGATTATTTTGTAGAAGGGGCATCTATGATTGCTGCAAAGTTTGGAATTCCGCAGATCGTGATCGGGCTTACGATCGTCGCCTGCGGGACCAGCGCTCCTGAGGCGGCAGTGAGTATTTCGGCAGCGTTTAAAGGAAATGTTGGAATCACCGTCGGAAACATTCTTGGAAGCAATATCATGAATATTCTGCTGATTCTCGGGCTTACCGCAGTGGTCAGTGCAGTTGCCATCAAAGAAGGAACCGTAAAGGTGGAAATGCCCTTTGTAATTGTTATCACTGTAGTCCTCACAGCTATGGGAATCGCCGGAGGCAGTCTTTCACGCCTGGACGGAGTGATACTATGGGTGCTGTTTATCGGTTTTTTTGTATATCTGTTTAGGCTGACAAAAAAAGAAGGCATTGAAGAAGAGATAGAACAAGTGAATGCGTCCCTGCTCAAAATGCTTGTTTTTACGATCGGCGGGCTGATTGCCATCGTACTGGGAAGCGATGTGACAGTAGATGCGGCGACTTCGATAGCCAAGGCCCTGAATGTCTCTGACCGGATCATTGGCCTGACAGTTGTGGCATTCGGCACTTCTCTGCCGGAGCTGGTCACCTCAGTTACAGCGGCATTTAAAGGAAAAGCAGACATTGCAGTGGGAAATATTGTGGGAAGCAATATCTTTAATATCTTGTTTGTCGTAGGGACCGTGGCGGTCATTCATCCGGTTCCGTTTGATACAAGCTTTATTCCGGATGCACTGGCTGCGATTTTATCAGCGGCGGTTTTGTGGATTCTGTCTTCAAAAGACCGGAAGCTTGCCAGAGGCAGCGGGTTTGTGATGCTTGTATTATTTGCAGTTTATCTGGCACAATTACTCATAAGATAAGGAGAATACCATGATCATTAAATCAGTTAATCTGGAAACGGTCTGTGGGATCACCAGCAAACTTCCGGACAATGAGTTTCCGGAAGTAGCATTTGCAGGCAAGTCCAATGTGGGCAAGTCCTCCCTCATCAACGCACTGATGAACCGGAAGTCATATGCAAGGGTTTCCGCTCAGCCGGGGAAAACTCAGACCATTAATTATTATAATATCAACGAAGAACT
Source organism: Anaerostipes hominis (ex Lee et al. 2021) (assembly GCF_002270485.1). Classification (GTDB taxonomy): domain Bacteria; phylum Bacillota; class Clostridia; order Lachnospirales; family Lachnospiraceae; genus Anaerostipes; species Anaerostipes hominis. The sequence goes on from NZ_NQOG01000002.1 coordinate 231,754, forward strand.
GTACTATGTAGATCTGCCCGGATATGGATATGCAAAGGTCACGGAGTCGGTAAAAGAGCAGTGGGGTGCGATGATTGAACGGTACCTTCACACGTCAAAGCAGCTGAAGCTGGTGTTCCTTCTCATCGATATCAGACACAAGCCGTCAAAGAATGATGTGATGATGTATGACTGGATCGTACATAACGGCTATCATCCGGTCATTATTGCTACAAAGAGCGACAAGCTCAAACGGAGCCAGCTTCCTAAGCATGTAAAGGAGATCCGTCAGGAACTCAGGCTCAATAAGGAGACGCCGGTCTTTCCGTTTTCTTCGCTCTCAAAGCAGGGAAGAGATGAAATATGGGACTTTATTGAACAAGTGCTTCTTCCGGAACAGGAACATCATGTTTCAGATGAATGAATATAAAAAGGACCGGTTCTGTTTAAGAATCGGTCTTTTTTTCTGCCTCCTGGCTCTGGTCCTGAAAAAGCAGGCGGTTGATCAGATAAGCATAAATATCCGAGTGATTAGACTTCCAGTGATCGCAGATATAGATGGCCTGCTCTCTGGATACTACGTTTAAGTTGACTTCCAGCAGCATGCTGTCTTTTTCTTTGATCCTGAGCCTTACGGTATATTCATCGCGTTTTGCAGGGAAATAGTCGGCTTCCAGATTGGTTTCCTCTCTCAGCTGGTATTCTTTGGTCGCCAAAAATGTTAGAATGTCATTTCGTATAGGCTCGGAGAGCTGGTATTCAAACATATCAATCGCTTCTTTCCCCTCTTCTGTCAGAAAATAATGGCTTGCGTTTCTTACCAGTTCTGTCCGCAGCATGTCTTCGTCTTCCAGTTCGTGAAAAGCCTGCTGGAGTTTAAAATAGGTCGTATACCCTTTGTCCAGAATAAACTCCGAGATCTGTGAGTTGCTCAGCGGAAAATCCACTTTTTTTATTAAAAATAAAATCATTAATTTATATAAAGTCAGACCGTTTTCTTCCATACAATCCTTCCTTTCCTTATGAAACATGCACTTCTTAAATGATACCATCTGGATACCTTTCCTGCAAGAACAGAATCCATGAATGAAATTGAAAAAAAGACAGATACTACAACTAATTTATCTCATAAGAATGAAGAGGTGATATTTATGAAGCAAAGAAAACAGTGGATGGTGATCGCATTGATCATTCTCCTTGCAGTCTTATCCGTGATTCTTTTCTGTGACACGAATCAGGAGCAGAGAAAAGATGGGACGTTAGTTTTGGAAAGGATGGAACATCATGACCGTATATATCAAAGCGGAAGACAGTGTATGTATTCATAATCCGGATGTAAAGATAAAAGATGTGGCATCCATTTACTGTACCGACAAAGACATGGAACAAAAGGTGAAGGAAGCAAAGCTTTTTCATTTTAAAAAGCGCGGAAACGAACGGGAGATTATTTCCATCTTAAAAGCAGTGGAAGTGATCAAAGAAATCGACAAAACTGCAGAAGTGGTCAATATGGGCCCGGAAGATTTTATCGTATATTTAAAAGAAGTGACAAAGGAAAAGAAATGGGCCCACTACTTAAAGATTGCAGGTGTATGCCTGGTCGCATTTTTCGGAGCCAGTTTCTCGATCATGAGCTATAACACGGATGTGGCTATTGACGATTTGTTTGCAACCGTATATCAGCTGGTCATGGGAACGCCGCCAAAAGGACCGACGATTCTTCATCTGGCCTATACAGCGGGACTTGCGATAGGAATCGTAATCTTCTTTAATCATGCGGGAAAAATCAAGCTTACCGATGATCCGACCCCGTTTGAAGTCCAGATGAGACTTTACGAGCGGGATGTAAATGACACGCTGATGATCGACGCCGGACGGAAAAAGGAGGAGCAGGATGTTTCTTCGTAACTTACTCCTTGTGATATACGGCTTGTCCGCAGGAGCACTCATCGCGGGAAGCTTCCTGGCATTCTTAAGCATGATTGGAGTTGTGCCTAGACTCGCAGGCCTTTCCAAAACGATATCACATGCCATGTTGTATGAAACATGCATTACCCTGGGCGGAGTCCTGGGAACAGCAGTTTTTATCTACCGGTGGCACATACCGCTGGGATATCCGCTGCTGATCTTATTTGGACTGTTCGGAGGAATCTTCACTGGCTGCCTCATTGGAGCACTGGCCGAAATGCTCAAAAGCCTGCCGGTCTTCTCAAGAAGAATGAAACTGAGGGACGGAATACCATTCGTCATCTATTCCATAGCCCTGGGTAAAATAGCAGGCTGCTGGATGCAATTTTTGCGTTAGCAACGAGCCACAGAAAGTGCAGATAATAATATATTTAGATAAGAGAACAATCTCCATGCGAATACTGCCGGAATATAAATTTTAACCAGGGTTTTCTGCGGCGACTGCCGCAGAAACGGATGAGCAAAAAAGCTCATCCGTATAAACTTATTACTTGTGACATAAATACTTACACAAACGAAAGGAGCTTATTCTGTCATGCACAATGAACCGACAAAAGATCAATATAACGAATATGTAGAACAGGTAACGCCGGCAAGCAGCTGTCTTATGAACTGTGTCCGTGCATTTTTTGTGGGAGGAGCGATCTGTACGATCGGAGAAGGGATCAAACAGGCAGTGATGCACTGGCTGCATCTGGGAGAGAAAGATGCTCTCCTGGCTGTCACAGTAACCCTTGTACTTTTAAGCGTACTTCTCACAGGATTTAATCTGTATTCAAAGATCACAAAATTCGGAGGAGCGGGAGGACTGGTTCCGATCACTGGATTTGCAAATTCTGTAGCCTCTCCGGCTATCGAGTATCAAAAAGAGGGGCAGGTGTTCGGGATCGGAGTTAAAATCTTTACCATCGCCGGTCCGGTCATTCTGTACGGAATCTTATCCTCCTTTATTTTGGGAGTTATTTATATGATATTAGTCCGATTGGGGGTTATGTGATGAAAGTTATGAAGGGAAAGCAGAGTCTGGAATTCGAACATCCGCCTTATCTCAAAGGCTGGTCCTCCGTAGTTGGGGAAAAAGAAGGAGAAGGGCCTCTCGGACAGGCATTTGACCAGATCATCGACGATCCGCTGTTCGGCGAGGAGACATGGGAGCTGGCAGAAGGAAGATTCATGCGGCAGGCAGCCCTGCTTGCGATACAAAAAGCAGAGATCACAAAAAATCAGGTACGCTATGCATTTGCCGGAGATCTCTTGGAGCAGATCATGGCGACATCCTTCGGGATCAAGGACCTGGAGCTCCCTCTCTTTGGCCTGTACGGAGCATGTTCTACCGCAGGAGAATCCATATCTCTTGCGTCTATGACGGTGGCAGCGGGATATGCAGACTATGCATTGGCCCTTGCCTCCAGTCATATCGGAAGTGCGGAAAAGCAGTTCCGTTTCCCATTGGAATACGGGAGCCAGAGGCCTCTGTCCTCCACATGGACCGTGACCGGAGCCGGGGGATTCGTAATCTCCAAAGAAAAAAGTCCGATCAAAGTCCGGGGCATCACAACCGGTAAAATCGTAGATTACGGCGTGAAAGATTCGATGAACATGGGAGCCTGCATGGCGCCTGCGGCTGCAGAAGTCATTTATCAGCACTTTAATGATTTTGCCATGACACCGGATGACTACGATGCGATCTATACCGGCGATCTGGGAGAGGTGGGAAAAGAAATTCTCATTAAACTTCTGAAGGACAATGGTTATGATATTTCTAAAGTACACGGAGACTGCGGTATCGAAGTTTATCAGGATGAGACTCAGGATACCCACGCAGGGGGATCGGGATGTGCGTGCAGTGCCGTAGTCCTGTCCTCTATGATCACAAGAAAGATGATAAACGGCGGATGGAACAGAGTCTTGTTTGTACCTACTGGAGCTTTGCTATCAAAGACGAGCTTCAATGAAGGTGAGACAGTGCCGGGTATTGCGCACGGAGTTTTGTTGGAAAGAGAGGAAGTATAGATGGAATATGTAAAAGCATTTATTGTCGGAGGCGTTATCTGTATTCTTGTACAAATTTTAATGGACAATACCAAGCTCCAGCCGGGAAGGATCATGGTTATACTGGTTATTTCAGGAGCAGTGCTCGGAGCACTTGGAATCTATGAAAAAATAGCTGATTTTGCTGGCTGCGGTGCAACGGTACCCCTCTCGGGATTTGGCTTTACTCTGTGGAAAGGAATGAAAGAAGCCATCGACCAGCACGGATTCCTCGGACTGTTTGAAGGCGGATTTACAGCTGCAGCCGTGGGAACATCCGCAGCTCTGATCTTCTCCTATCTGGCGTCCCTGATTTTCCAGCCAAAGATAAAAAAATAGCCGTATGGCAGGTAACTTGATACTAAGTGGTGCCGCCATTGCTGCGGGATTGCTTTTTATATATATAAAAGAGCGTTCCTGACTGCAGATTCTGCTGTCAGAAACGCTCTTATCTTTGTTTGGATCAGGGATTGGTTCGGTAACTTAATTATTCCGGAGTATGCAGGCCGCACATATATTTTACATACAGGTCTGGGATCTGATATTGTGTATCGTCTGTGATTCCCTTGCTGCCCTTTGGCCTTGTGATATAGATTTTCCGCAGAAGCTGGCCTTCCGGACAGGCACTGTTGGCCGGATATCCGGATTTTTTGCATATTTCTATGGCCACATGGATGTCACAGGGTTTGGTGGGCTTGGTTCCCAGGGCAAAGTACTCTGTCTTTATCATACTGCCTCTGGGATCATGATCACATGTGCCTTTGACAGCCAGTTTTCCTGACTTTGTGCATATCCGGGCTTTGACAATACTGTTTGGTTTTGAAAACTCTTTGATCGGTTCGTTTTTCTCTTTTACAATCTGGTCCATGACAAGTTTCCAAATTTTTTCGTGCTGGCTGCCAGAAGAAAATGATGTATTCCTGTCATATCCCATCCACACAGAGGCAGTGTGATATGGGGTATATCCGGAGAACCAGTAGTCGTAATCGCTGGTCGTAGTACCGGTCTTTCCTGCTGCAGGCATTCCTGAGGAAAGTGCGGCGGGTTTACCGGTTCCTTTCTTGATGACATCCTTCATGGCGTCGGTGAGAAGGAAAGCAGTCGATTCCTTCATAACGAGGGTGCCGGAAGAAGATGAGTTTAAGAGTACTTTTCCGGACTGATCCACAACTTTCGTGTATAAAGAAGGCCGGTGGTATGTGCCTCCGTTGGCCACGGCAGAAAAAGCACCGGTGAGCTCCAGGTTGGTCACTCCGTAAGTCAGGCCGCCCAGGGCCATGGACTGGTTGACATCGGAAAAGGTTTTGCCGTCTGCCGTAGTTTTATTATCAACTAAGGTGGTAAAGCCAAGCTTCTGTAAATACTCATAGGCGACTTCAGGTGTTACATCAGCCATGGTTTTGGCAGACACAATATTCATAGAATTGGTGACTGCTTCCCGTATTGTGGAAAAACCGCGGTAGCCTTTGTAATAATTGCGGACCGGGCGCCCCGTATCGAGATATTCATACGGCGCATCATCGTAAACAGTAGCTAATGTCATATTTTTCGTATCCAGCGCCGGAAGAAATGTGGAAAGTACTTTGAACGTCGATCCGGGCTGTCTTGTTGTACCGGTAGCGCGGTTTAAAGACAGGTTTTCGGATTTGACTCCGCGGCCGCCCACAAGGGCTTCCACCTGTCCGGTGCGCTGGTCTATGATGGTCATGGAAATCTGGGGCTGGATCACTGTGGAAACCTGCTCGTTGATCACGCTGACCCCGTTCTTTTTTAAGGATTTGGTGAATTTACGGGCCATATTCTCGGCAGATGATTTATCTGCGAATATGAGACTGGTGCCAAGCTTATGCTTTTTCATATAACTCAGCACATCGTTCTCCGAATAACTGACTTCCTTACCATTTTTGTCTGTGCCTGTCAGTGAATAAGACAGAGCCACTTTTGTACCCGCCGGATAATTATCCGGGTCATTGGTCACTTTATCTGCGATCCTCTGGATCTTGGAGTCCTGAGTAGAATATATTTTTAAACCTCCGCTGTAAATGGCATTGTAGGCTTTTGTCTCATCATATCCAAGTTTTTCTTTCAGATCACGGACCACCTGAAGGATCAGTGCATCATCGAAATAAGAGTTGGCAGTATAGTTTTTCTGCTGCCTTGCATTGATCTTTTGGATTCTTTCATAAACATTATCATTCACCGCTTCCGAATATTCACTTTTTGTGATATAATGTTCTTCCAGCATGATTTTCAGAATCGTCATTCTCCGGGCAGCATTGCTGTTAGGGTGTGTGATCGGGTTCATCCTTGTTGGGTTCTTTGTGATGCCGGCCAGTACGGTGCACTCTGATAAAGTCAAATCTGATACATCTTTATTAAAATATTTTTGGGATGCAGTCTGCACTCCTAATGTGCCTTCCCCCAGATTGATCGCATTTAAATATTCTTCCAGGATCTTTTGTTTCGAAGTGATTTTTTCTAATTCCAGAGCCAGGGACTGTTCTTTGATCTTGCGCTCTATGCGTTCGATCGTAGTTTTTTCAGGCTGTATTCCGAGGATATTGTTTTTTACAAGCTGCTGAGTGATGGTACTCCCGCCCTGGTCCAGAGACTTTTCTTTGAGGCCCAGGAAGAAGGATCTGGCAATGCCCCGCATGTCGATACCGTTGTGATTATAAAACCGCACATCCTCTATGGAGATAAAAGCATTTTGAAGATTTGCCGGGATCTTGTCCAGTGATACATAGACACGGTTTGAATCACTGGTAGATAACTTTCTTGTCACATTGCCGTCTTTATCGTAAATCATCGTGATAAAACCTTTGGAGTGGATCGAGTCCAAAGAAACATTCGGGGTATTGTTTAAAATTCCGCGGATGAAACCTATGGACAGACCAGCGGCCGTGACGATCAGTGCGATGATGACAACCAGTGCATATTTATAGAAAAAAAGCGTAAGGTGTGAACTGCGCCGTAATTTCGGTGAAGAAAGGATATCCTTTTTTTGCTTTGTTTTTTGCTTGTTAAAGTTCATGTAAGCCCTCCTATGTTTAGCATTATAACAAATAAGAAATAACAAGTAAATAACACACCCGTATGAAGGGTATCTTATTGAAATCACGTTTAAGGAGAGTTATAGATTTTTTTACAAATGAGGAGGAACAAAAGATGAAGAAGGAGAAATTAGGAACGAATTATTTGAAAGATGGAAATGGGGGCGAATTTGTAGTATCCTATTATATGCTGAATGATTCTGCCAGAGGAAGCTACGGCGCTGCGCTGGAGAGAACGACCGGGGAGCCGGATGTGCTTGAGACAGAAGAGGTAAGAGAGGCCTTTTTGAACAGGCAGGAAGCAGAACATGTCATTCGGCTGCTGATCAAATATGAAGTGACACCGATTTCTTTTTTTGAGAGTTTGGATGCGGTGATGGAGTTGGAGGAGAAAATTGAAGGAATACTATGATACGATCCAGAAAACAGGACAGTCTTTGGTGATAGAAAAAAAGTCAAGGTTCATCGGGATCGCCGTGCCGGTTTCCTCGGAGGAAGAGGCTCTGGCAGTGATAGAGGATGAAAAGCGCAGATACAGGGACGCCAGGCATCACTGCAGTGCATTTTGTGCAGGCATTGAGAGACCTCTTGAGAGAGCCAATGACGACGGAGAGCCCAGCGGCACGGCGGGAAAACCGATTCTCGAAGTGATTACCGGCAATCAGCTTCTGAATATTGTCATCGTTGTAACCCGGTATTTTGGAGGTACACTGCTCGGAACCGGGGGACTCGTGAGGGCATATACGAAGGCTGCCCAGGAAGCCGTGGAGGACGCAGGGATCGTGACCATGGGTCTTGGGCGCAGGTTCAGGACCGGGTGTGATTATTCAGCTGCAGGAAAGATCCAGTATTTCCTTGAGACCGAAGACATTCCAATCATAAAAACGGATTACACAGAAAAGGTAACTTTGGAGTACTTGGTACCGGAAGCCAGATGCGGACAGATTGAGAAGAAGCTTAATGACCTGTCAGGCGGCATGGCAGAGACACAAGACACAGGCACCGAATATACGGTGACAGATAAAAAGAAACTTTAAAACAATGAATCATTGTGGCCAATGAAAAGAAGTGAAAAAGAGCCGCGGGTGTTTGCCCGCGGCTCAATATTTATTTTACAGACATCTTATTGTATTCTGTTTACAGCGCTGATCAATGCGAGAACAGAAGCCGTAATGATATCCTCATGGATTCCCGCACCCCATACCACAGTGCCGTTTGGCTGCTGAATGGCTACATAAGAGCAAGCCTTTGAATTAGAACCTACGTTTAGTGCGTGTTCCTGGTAGCTGACAATAGAGTAATCCAGATCACTGTGACGCTGAAGCGCGTTGCTCACTGCATCCAGACGTCCATTTCCCCTGCCGTGGTAAAGTTTATCCACACCGGATTTTTCAAGTGAGATTTCGGCCTCAATACCCCCGTCTTTCTGGATAAAGTGACATTCTTTTAAAGCGATAGGGGATGATATGTTTACATACACTGTCTTAAATACATCCAGAATATCTTTCGGAACCAGTTCCCTGTGCTGCTTGTCGGATACGTCTTTGACCGTATAGCCCACGTCCTCCCTCATCTTGCCCGGGATATGGAAACCAAAGTTTTCTTCCAGCACATAGCCGATACCGCCTTTTCCTGACTGGCTGTTGATGCGGATCACATCGCTTTCGTATTCCCTGCCGATATCTTTCGGGTCGATCGGAAGATAAGGAACAGACCAGTAATCCGGATGGTGGTCGTCGATCCAGTGCATTCCTTTGGCGATGGCGTCCTGATGAGAGCCTGAGAATGCTGCGAATACCAGTTTTCCGGAATAGGGCTGGCGCTCATAGACATTCATGCGGGTCAGGCACTCATAATTTTTTGTAAGCTCAGGAAGGTTGGAAAAGTCCAGGTTAGGGTCCACGCCGTGAGAGTACATATTGAGAGCGACGGTTACAATATCGACATTTCCGGTCCTCTCACCATTTCCAAACAGCGTTCCCTCCACCCGGTCCGCTCCTGCCAGGAGGGCAAGTTCCGTATCCGCCACACCGCATCCGCGGTCATTGTGAGGGTGAATGGACAGTACTACACTGTCACGGTATTTTATGTGTTTGCTCATATATTCAATCTGGCTGGCGTATACGTGCGGCATGGAAAGCTGAACGGTGACCGGAAGATTTATGATAACCTTCCAGTCCGGAGACGGCTTCCAGATATCCAGGACCGCATTGCACACTTCCAATGCATATTCTACTTCGGTTCCGGTGAAACTCTCCGGAGAGTATTCGAACTGGAAGTTCCCTTCTGTCTCGTCTGCCAGCTTTTTCAGGAGTTTGGCGCCGTCTGTGGCAATTTTTAAAATCTCTTCCTTGGATTTTTTGAAAACCTGTTCCCTCTGGGCAAGAGAAGTAGAATTATATACGTGAACGATCGCACGCTTCGCTCCTTTTAAAGCTTCAAAGGTGCGTTTGATAATATGTTCCCGGGCCTGTGTCAGCACCTGGATCGTGACGTCATCAGGGATCAGGTCCTGTTCGATCAGGGTGCGCAGGAAAGTATATTCTGTCTCGGATGCGGCGGGGAATCCTACCTCGATCTCCTTGAATCCGACCTTTACCAGGTATTTGAAAAACTCTACTTTTTCATCCAGGCTCATCGGGATGATCAGTGCCTGGTTTCCATCCCTAAGATCCACGCTGCACCAGTCCGGAGCTTTTGTTATGTACTCTTTTCTGGCCCAGTCAAGACACTCTTTTGGAGGCATAAAGTATTGGCGTTTATATTTTTCTGAATTCATAGATATTAAATCTCCTTTCATTATTGAGAATAAAAATAAGACTGCACTCGTGCGATACGGCGAAAAAAAACCTTCGTCTCCGTCCATTTCTGGATAGAGACGAAGGGTCATAGACACTCCGTGGTACCACTCTAATTCACGCCATAACCGCGTGCACTCACTACCGATACGAGTTGAAACAACTGATATCTTCCCAATATAACGGTTGGAACCGGCGATGCCTACTAGCTGTTCAGCATGCTGCTCAGAGGCGAGTTCACATATACCGGGCAGCCGCTTTTCACCAGCCAGCGGCTCTCTGAATGCCTTCTATATCCTACTATTCCTCATCAAAGCATTTGGATTATTAATAATGATAATCTACCACACTTCATTCTATGTGTCAATGGCAGAATTATTCATGTAGGTATCTATTTCGTCCTTCTTTTCCGGGGACAGGCAGCGGTAGTAGTGGAGCAGTTTTTCTTCTTTGGTAGAGATGTTGCCGACAAGGTAATCAATAGAAACGTTCAGATAATCACAGAGAATGACCAGATTCTCCAGAGTTGGCTGCTTTTGGCCTTTTCTCCAGTATCCGATCAGACTGTCAGACAGACCTGTGTCTTTATAAATACGATAGTTGGAAATATCATGGCTGTCCAGATATTCATTTAAATTTTCTGCAAACTTCATGTATTTTCCCTCTCTGGCGTGTAACAAATTTACTCGTCTATTGTAGCATAGATGAAATTTAGTGTAAACGAAGTTGTAACGAAAATACTGTGGAAAATTGTACCGTTTTCTTGACTATCTCTACGTATAGAGATATAATTTATGTAAGTTTCTTACAGTCGGATGAGGGAAAGGAGAGGCTAATGATAAAGTCGTATAAGGAATTTGAAAAATGGGTAAAGATTGAGATGATCCGTCAGGAATTGACACAGAGGAAGCTTGCGGAGAAAATGGGGATCGCCTATCCGAGGATCTCAGAAGCTCTGCATGGAAGAAAGACGGGGCTTGCATTTATAATCCCGCTGATTCAGGAGTTGGGAGGCAATATGGAAGAGTTTGAAGAATTTCTTGAAATAAATCAAATCGGACGTTGAGTTTTTTCCTGGTTGTATTATAATCAACTTAAAAAAGACAGGGGACTGAGATGGGATTTTTAGACAGATTCAAAGTTCATACAACCAGAGAATACGAAGAAGGGAAAGTGAGAGTCTTCCGGCTTCACGAAGAGGCAGAAAGCCTGTCCTATGTGGAGGGAATCTATAAAGAAAACGGCCGGTTTCTGATGTCTGTATCCTTCGTAAAAGGACAGCATGAGACAGGAAAAGAGGCTCAGCTGCTTGACTGCAACGGTCTTTTTGCGGCAGCTGTCCAGATCGAAGAGATCCGCCTGGGTTCCGGGGAGGACCCTAATGAGGCATCAGAAGCGGGGGAAGAGGGTATCATTGTATTTGACCTTGTCGAGGGAACACAGCAATGGCAGGAAAAGGGCCGGTATTTAAAGGGCTGACAAATAGAGTTGTTTCTTTTTGATGAAGTGCTATAATTAAGTAGCTGAAGTCATTAACTTTTGGAGGTGCAGTATGGCACTTGAAAATAAATCAGGAATTGATAATTCTGCTGATCTTGCCCGTGAAGTCTATATGAAAGGCATTGATTACAGCTACTGCTATGAAGGATATACAACTTTTAAAGCCGAAGAACTGTAGATGATAAGGTTCCGGCACTGAAAAACACAGCCAAAAGAGTTTTTAAGGTTCCGATGGCTGTGCTTTTTTATACAAAATTTTATTTCTGTGCCTGTTTCAGGGCATTTTTGATGGACTGTTTCAAGATGGTGTTGGTATACTGGCTTTCATCATTAAACTGGATGTCGTCCACAGATTTTACTTTTGGAAGCTGTTTATTGATCTCACCCAAAGCCGGTTCGATCAGAGGGTACATGGTTTTTACACTTTTATCTAAATGCTTTAAAGCAACATGATTGACTTTGTTGTCCTTAACAGTGACTTCCACTTCCAGCTCATTTTCTCCCAGTGTGAGAGGAGAGGAATATACCCCTTCTATGTACTCCATAGTCTCCGTGCTTTTCTTATGTTCCTTGGATGGAGCAAACATAAAAATCAAAAGCAGGATAAGCAAGATTCCAAGCAAGACAAAGATGCCGGTGTAGATTAGTTCTTTCGCCTTAAATACGACGATTTTCGTTTTTGCTGACATAGGGTCCTCCTAAAAAGATTCTATTATAGTATATGGCCCGGACAGGCAGAATAGAACTGTACGGAAAAAATTTTTTCCATGTAGAGCGGCCGGTGGTTTTCATGTATAATAGAAGCCGAAAAAGAAAATGACATGACAGGAGGAAGCCGATGGCATTACAGTGTGTCCTGGGCGCAGGCCGCACAGGAAAAACGGATTATATATATGAACAGATGATAAAAGAGTCTATGGAGAATCGGGATGAAAATTTCTTTTTTCTCGTCCCGGACCAGTCGACGCTGAATGCCCAGCGGGAGCTGATCACCAGGCATCCGAACCACGGGACTATGAACATCGACGTGGTTGGATTCTACCGTCTCTCTTACAGAGTGTTTGAGGAGCTTTCCTATATTCCCAAAGAACTGCTCAATGACGAGGGAAAATCCATGGTCATAAGAAAGGTCATGGGGGAGTGCCGAAAGGATCTTCTCGTGTTCGGCTCCGGTATGGAAAAGCAGGGCTTTATCGATGAGATGAAGTCTTTCTTTGCGGAAACCTATCAGTATGATGTATCCCTGGAAAAGCTTAAGGAGGCTGTGGAGTCTTTTGAGAACAGGGACAGCCTGACATTGAAGATGAAAGATATCGTCCTGGTCCTGGAAAAGTTTGAAGAGTACATGAAGGACCGTTATCTGGTATCGGAACAGCTGTTGGACGTACTGGCTCAAAAGATCACGGAATCCGAAAAGCTAAAAGGTGCCACGATCTATATTGACGGGTTTACCGGATTTACACCCATACAAAATAAGGTACTCAAGAAACTGCTGCCGTATGCCAAAAAAATCGTGGCGGCGTTTACCATTGACGAGAAACGTGCCGGAGGGCCATACAGGGATTATGAGCTGTTTGCCATGCCCAAAAAAGAAATTTCCCAATTAAAAGAGATAGCGGTAAGGCAGGGAGTCCCTATATTGCCGGATGTGATCCTGCACCCGAATACTGCGGGATCGGAGGAACTGCGCCATCTGGAGCAGAACCTGTTTCGGTATCCTTTTCATGTGTACAGGGGTGAGACAAAGGACATCAAAGTCTGCTGTCTTAAAAATCCAAAGGAGGAGAGCCGGTACATACTGGGCCGTATCGAACATCTGGTCAGGAAGGAAGGATACCGGTACAAAGATCTGGTCGTGCTGACCGGAGACATAGAGACTTATCAGCCGGAACTTGAAAAATGCTTTGAGGATTCCGGCATCCCCTATTTTATTGACGGGAACAGAGCGCTCAGGAATAATCCATGCGTGGAGACCATTCTTTCTGCGCTGAAAATGATCCAGATGGATTTTTCTTATGATATGGTATTCCGGTATTTAAAATCAGGGTTTTCTGCCCTTGAGCCGGAGGAGACTGATCTCCTTGAGAATTTTGTGATCGCTTCCGGCATCCGGGGATATGCCCGGTGGAACAGGCCTTTTAAAAGCCGGGCGTTTACGAAGGAAGAGATGAAACAGATCAACCAATCCAGAGAAACATTTATGAGAGAGACCGGTCCGTTCAAGGAAGGGATCAAGAAGCGCGGAATCACTGTTTTGGAGAGACTTACGCACCTTCACGGGTTCTTTCTCACTCTGGATATCCAGGGACAGATGGAGAGAAAAAAAGAGGAATTTGAAGCGGCCGGAGCCCTGGCTATGGCCAAAACCTACGATCAGATCTACGGAGAAGTTTTAAACATCATGGACCAGATGGCGGAGATTCTCGGAGAGGAAGCGCTTTCTTTTGATGAATTTTGTGCGGTCTTGGAGACCGGGCTCTCAGAGATGACGGTGGGTGTGATTCCGCCGGGACTGGATCAGGTGATCGTCGGAGATATCGAGCGGACGAGGGTGGAAGGCGTTAAAGTCCTGTTCTTTGCCGGCATCAATGAGGGAGTAGTGCCGAAACCGTCGAAGGGCGGAGGCCTCGTGACGGATTCTCAGAGAGAAGAACTTTTAAAAGCCGGGATTTCCCTTGCCCCCGGGGCGGCAAACCAGGCATATATGGAGCAGTACTATTTGTATCTGGCCATGGCAAAGCCGAATGAAAAGCTGTATCTGACTTATGCTTCTATGAATTCCTCCGGGGAGAGCAAAGCCCCTTCTTATCTGATCGGAAGGATCGAAAAGCTGTTTCCAGGGCTGAAAAGAGACCGCGATTTGGAAGAGACAGCCGTTTATTCGGTCAGCGAGGCAAAAGAACGGTTTGTTGAAAAACTTCAGGAACTCGGTGAGGAAAAGCCGGATCAGGAGATGGCCGCATTATATGAAGTCTTAAATGAACTGAAGCTGGCTTCCTTGTATCTGGATGCATATTTCTACAACAATGAGGAAAAGAACCTGGACAGACATCTGACAACGCTTCTCTACGGTAAGGAACTGGAAAACAGCGTGACCCGTGTAGAAAAGTTTTCAGGCTGTGCCTTTGCCCATTTTCTTCAGTACGGACTGCGGCTTCGGGAACGGCTGGTACATGAGATCCTGCCTATGGATATGGGACAGGTATTTCACCGGACCCTGCAGTTTGTCGGGCAGGAAGGAAGCTGGGACTGGGAAGATGACCGGGAACGGGACCAATTTGTGGATTCCATGGTAGAGCGTGCTTTGGATGAAGATCCGGATAAGAAGGAGATTTTTGAGAGCAGCAGCCGGAATCAATATACAAAGGAGCGGATCAAGAGGATGGCAAAACGGGCTGTCTGGGCCGTGGAACAGCAGATAAAAAGGGGAGAATTCACCCCGTATGAATATGAACTGGGATTTTCAGCGGAAGACGGCCTCTCCTGTGCAAATCTTTCCCTGAAGGATGGGACGAAGATGAAGTTTACCGGGGTGATCGACCGGGTGGACTGCTATGAGGATGAGGAAAATCTTTATTTAAAGATCATTGATTATAAATCCGGCAATATGCAGTTTGATTTTACTAAAATCTTAAATGGTCTGCAGGTACAGCTGGTCGTTTATATGAATGCCATTTTAGAACTGGAAGGGAAAAAGCATCCGGAAAAGCGGATGATCCCGGCAGGCATGTTTTATTTTCACGTGGACGATCCGGTCATAGCACCGAAAACAGACGGGGAGCCTGAGATGGAAGTTCTCAAAAATCTTCAGCTCAGGGGAGTTGTCAATGAAGACTTCGGACTTGTGGAGCATCTGGAGCAGGAGGATGAGTACGGGATTGTAACCCTTCCGGTCACAAGGACGAAAACAGGGTACAAAAAAGGGTCCGCTCTGCTCTCTACAAATGAATTTAAAAATCTGGGCCAGAAGGTGGAAGAAAAAATGAAGCAGCTCGGAGAGGCTATGATGGACGGGGACATTTCCATCCGTCCGTATGAATATCAGTCAATGCCGTGCGATTACTGTGCATTCAAAAGTATATGTGCGTATGAGCCAAAGCTGACGAAATTCAGGAAACTTGAGAAGATCGGCCTCACTGAGGCAAAGCAGCTATTAGCAGAGGGAAAGGGGGCAGACGATGCCTTGGACTGAAGAACAGCAGCAGGTCATAGCGGAGAGAGACTGCAGCCTTTTGGTGTCTGCCGCGGCAGGCTCCGGAAAGACGGCTGTGCTTGTGGAACGGATCATCGAAAAGATATCGTCAAAAGAGGAACCGGTGGATGTGGACCGGCTGTTGGTGGTGACCTACACTCACGCGGCGGCCAATGAAATGAAGGAGAGGATCCGCAGAGCCATAGAAAAGAAAGTGGAGGAGGACCCGGCAAATGAACATCTCATCCGGCAGCTCTCCCTGATCCACAAGGCACAGATCACGACGATCCACAGCTTTTGTCTCAATCTTATCAGAGATTACTACTACAAACTCGATCTGGATCCGAATTTTGCAATCGGAGACCAGGGGCAGATGGACCTTATGAAGCTGGAAGTGCTGGACGATGTTCTGGAGGAGGCATACACCGAACAGAGTGATGCTTTCGTGGAATTCATTGAAAGCTACATCCCGGGAAAAAACGATGAGCGCATCAGAGACTACGTCCTCGGGCTCTATGAGAGTTCCAGGAGTCATATCGATCCGCTGGGCTGGCTTTCACATGCAAGACAGGGATTTCAGATTCGCACGAAGAAAGAACTTCACCGGGCAGTCTGGATGAAGGAGATCCTGAAAGATGCGAAGGCGGTGGCGGAATCCGCCTGTTCTATGATGAGGAAGGCAAAAGAGGCGGCGTCTGAGACGCGGGGACCGTATTTTTACCTGCCGACCCTCAAGGCAGATCTGGAAGCCATGGAAAAGATCCGCAGCGCACAGACATATAAGGACTTCGGAGAACTGTTTTTGACCTTCACAAAGCCGCGTCTAAACGGAAGAAAGAAAAAGGACGATATCATTGACAAAGACCTTCAGGAGTACTGCAAGGATTTGAGAAAAAAGGCATATGACCTGATCGACTCCATCAGAAGCAGCTATTTTTACAAGCCGGAAAGCGAGATCCTCCGGCAGATCCGCAGAGTGCGGCAGCCTATGGAAGGATTCATCGGCCTGACAGAGAAGTTTTATCACCGCTTCATGGAGCGCAAAAAGCTGGACAACCTTTTAGATTTCAGCGATCTGGAACATCTGGCGCTGGAACTTTTAACCGAGGGCTTTTCGGAGGACGGGACTCCAATCGTCAGCGAGATCGCCAAAGAAAAGGCAGAATATTTCCATGAGATCTATATCGATGAGTATCAGGACAGTAACTTTCTCCAGGATGCGATTTTAAGGAGTGTGTCCGGACAGAGCCTGGGAGAACACAATATTTTTATGGTGGGGGATGTCAAACAGAGCATTTACAGTTTTCGTCTTGCGAGGCCGGAGCTGTTCATAGAGAAATATCACGGATTTAAAAAGGACGGGAAAAATTCAAAGCTCATCGAACTGAGAAATAATTTCCGCAGCCGCAGGGAAGTGCTTTTTACAGTCAACGATATTTTTTATCAGATCATGCACGCATCCCTTGGGAATATCGAATATACAAAGGATGTGGCTCTGGTACCAAGTTTCCCCTATAAGGAGACAAACGGTGCAGGCGGAAATGCGGAACTTCTGTTAGTCAGCAGAGATTGGAACGATGCCTCTGAGGAGGACAAAGACGTGCTGGAGGCCAGAATGATTGCAGACCGGATACGGAAGATGGTGGACGGGCCTGAACCTCAGATGGTGCTGGATTATGATGAGGAAGGCAATGAAGTTTACCGGAAGGCAGAATACAGAGATATTGTCATTCTCCTGAGGTCTGTGAAAGGAAATGCCGAGAAGATCCAGGAGGTGTTAATGGATGCCGGCATCCCGGTCGTATCAAGCAGCCAGAGCGGATATTTTGACACGGTAGAAGTTCGCACTGTCCTAAGCCTTCTGACTGTGGTGGATAATCTGTATGCAGACATCGAGATGGCTGCTTTTCTCCGGTCTCCCATGATCGGCATGACGGGGGAGGACTTGGCGAAACTGAAACTTGGCGGAAAGAAAAAGTATATGTATGACTGCCTTAGTGAGACAGAAGGAAAAGATGAGAAAGTGGACACTGCACTGTCGGTGCTAAAAAGGCTAAGGGAAGCGAAAACCTTTCTGTCCCTTCACGAACTGCTCTGGCTGGCATTTGACCTTACGGGATATTATCATTATGTCGGGGCTATGCCTCAGGGTGCGAAACGCCAGGGAAATCTTCTGATGCTGGCAGAGCAGGCGAAAACCTATGAGGCCAGCCGCTATAAAGGGGTATTCCATTTTATCCGGTATATGGAACAGTGCAGAGAATATCAAATGGATTTCGGTGAGGCAAATACACTGGGCGGAAATGAAAATCTGGTTACGATTACAAGTATCCATAAGAGCAAGGGACTGGAATATCCGATCGTTTTTCTTGCCAAAACACATAAAAAATTTAATTTAAGAGATACGAGCGGGAGCCTTTTGTTTCATCCGGATTATTTTATAGGACCGGACCTTGTGAATATCAGGCAGAGAACAAAGGAGCGGACTATCATGAAGGGTATGGTCTCAAGACAGCTGGTGAAGGATTCGCTTGGGGAAGAACTGCGCGTTTTATATGTGGCACTCACAAGGGCGAAAGAAAAACTTATCATGACGGGAGTACAGGGAAACCGCCATCAGCCTGGCAGCAAAGGGACGGTCTCCTATGTGGATCTGCTGAGCGCCAGGTCTTATCTGGAGTGGCTTCTCATGGCTGCCGGAAATATGGAGGAAAGTCCGTTTGAGATCCGTTTTCTCTCGGAGGAGGATGTAGCGCTCTCAAGCGCAGAGGAAGTTTTTACATCTTACAGAGACAGGGGGTTATTAACGGATGAGCTGGAATCCATGGCAGGGTCAAAAGAGGCACAGGACATGAGAGAGGCCTTTGCATACCGGTATCCGTATGACAAAGAAAGGGACGGCAGGCTTAAATATTCTGTCTCAGAGATCAAAAGAATGTCTCAGGCGGCAGAACCTGAGGAGTCATACAAGCCGGAACCGCAAAAAGAGCCGCTGTATCCAAAGTTTTTGGGGGAGAAGAAAGAAGCTTCTCCGGCCTCCAGAGGCACCGCAGTCCACAAAGTACTGGAACTTATGGATTTTTCTTTGGACTATACACCGAAGCTTTTGGAAGAACAAATCAGTCGGTGGAGCAGTCAAGGAAAGATTGAGAAAGGGATGGAAAAGCTGATTCCGCGGGAAGATATCCTGGCTTTTCTTAACTCAGATCTGGGACTGCGGATCAAGAAAGCTGCAGGACGAAAAGAACAGTACAAGGAAGCTCAGTTTGTCATGGGAATAAAGTTCAGTGAGATGGAACCGGAAGCTAAAAGCCGGGATTATGTGGTCGTCCAGGGGATCATCGACCTGTATTTTGAAGAAGAAGGGGAACTTGTCCTGGTGGATTATAAGACAGACCGCATAAGTCCCGGGGAAGAGGAGGTCCTTGTCTCAAGGTACAGGCCGCAGCTTCAGTACTACAAAAAAGCGCTGGAACAGATGGAGAAAAAAAAGGTAAAAGAATGTTACATTTACTCGGTTCCTCTTAGGAAAGCCATCAGTTTATAATTATTTAACATCCTATCAGATAAATTTAAGAAACTGGGCATAGGGAAATCACAATTCTCTGCTATCATAAAACATGGAAAGCAAAGAACGAATCAGACATGAAGCAAAGGAGTGATGACCATGTCAGAGAAAGCAACGCTTTCAGTAGAAGAATTGATGAAAAAGAGTTTAACATTTGCCCTGGCCGCAACACTGCTGGCAGGCACATCAAACATCTCAAAAGTGAAGGATAAGATTAAAGTAAGTGAGAACGAGACAGGACATATTGTCATAGAACAGATGAATGACTAGGCCTTTCTTTGGTTATCCTATATATGACCGGCAAAAGCCGGGGGATAAGAGAAAGGAGTACATGATGTCCAAAGAAAAAGATTTTATAGAAAAGTCATTTGAAGAGATGACAGAAGATGAGCGGTTAAAGTACGAGATCGCTGTGGAACTTGGACTGGCTGACAAAGTAAAGGAGGAGGGCTGGAAAGCTCTTTCTGCCAGCGAGACCGGAAGGATCGGCGGCCTGATGACCAAGAGGAAAAAACAAAAAGCACAGGAAGCAGAAGATTAAGAAAAAATATAATACCGTCTGTATTTGATCTGATATGGGGATAAAATACAGGCGGTATTTTTAAAATTTAATAGAAATACTTGAAAATACTTAAAAAAACGCTTATAATTGCTTGAGTACAGGAAAGGAGGACCAAATGTACCAGCAAGAACGGCTTTCAAAAATCATGAAGCTTCTAGAAGAAAAAGAAGTACTTTCCAGCCAGGAAATCATGGAGGCATTTCGAATTTCCAGGGATACTGCAAGGAGAGATATTGTAAAATTGTCAGAAAAGGGCGCGGTGATCAGGACGCATGGAGGAATTGCGCTGCCGCAAATCAATAATATCATTGAGGAATATAAAGGAAGGCAGCAGCTGAATGTAGCCTCAAAAAAAAGGATCGGAAAAGCGGCAGCGGAGCTTATAAAGCAAGGACAGGTGTGCTTTTTTGACGTCTCCACCACTGTCTGTTTTCTGTGTGCAAACCTTATAAAACCTTCTGTCATTTATACAAATTCTATGGATAATCTAAGCATACTTGTGGAAAAGGAAAATATCGAAGTCTGTGCGGTGGGAGGAAACATTAACCGCAAAAACCGTTTTTCCTATGGAGGAGAGGCCAGAGAACAGCTGATGAAAATCCGTTTTGATGCAGCGTTTTTGGGAGCCGCAGCCATTTCTGAAGACGGTATTTATTTCGAGGAAAAAGAAGATGCAGATGTAAAACGGATCGCGGCATCCAGAGCAGAGAGAGTCATTGTTCTGGCAGACAGCACAAAATTTCAGAAAAAGAGCAGATATCAGGCATTACCTCTAAAAAAGATTGACATTTTAATTACGGATAGAGATCCGGATTCTTTTTGGAGACAAAGGCTTTTGGAGAATGAAACAAGAATCATCAAAGCAGGAAAATAGCAGAGAAAGGAAAGCATATGGGAAAATATAAAGCAGTATTCAGTGACATTGACGGAACTTTACTAGATTCAAAACACACCATTTCGCCGGCTACAAAACAAAAAATCCAGGAGATTGACAGGGAAGGAATTCCTTTTATCTTAGTTTCAGCCAGAATGCCGAAGGGAATGATTGGAATCCGGGATGAACTTGGCATCCGGAGGCCGATAGTTTGCTACAGCGGAGCACTGGTTGTGGATGAAAAAGGAGAGACAATGTTTGGCAGGAACATTGAGTCTCATATGGCGGAAATGGTTTACAGAAGTATTCAAAAAGAAAATATGCATATTTCCTTTAACCTTTACAGCGGTGACCGGTGGATTGTGCCCGACCAGTGTGATCCGTGGGTCAGACAGGAGAGCGTTATAACGGGAGTGTATCCGGAAACAGGAGATTTTACCGACCTGGCAGTATTTCAGAATGTTCATAAAATCCTCTGTATGGGAGAGCCGGAAAAGATCCTTTGCCTGGAAACAATGCTGAAGGAACAATTTCCTAAACTCAGGGCATATCGGTCTAAAGATACATATTTAGAGATTATGTCTATACAGGCATCAAAATCCAGTGCAGTTTCTCTTCTGGACGAGTATTTCGGCATTTCCAGACAGGAAATTATAGCTTTTGGTGACGGATACAACGATATAGATATGCTTCTCTATGCAGGACTGGGAGCTGCCATGGGAAATGCGTCAGAGGAGGTCAGAAATTCGGCGGATATCGTAGCAGATACCAATGACCAGGAGGGGCTGAAGAAAGTTCTGGACGAATATTTTTAAAATATACAATGAATGGGGAAAACTGTTTTTTCGTTCTGTTATATGATATAATTTTCTAAGATATATTAATCGTCTACGGGAATGATGACAGGACAGTGACAAAGCAGTAAGGAGAGAAATATGCACCAGGAAAAACAGAAAAAATCAGTCCGGGATACAAGAAAAAGACTGGATGCCGCCAGTATACTTATATTGATCGGAATTATTGTTCTGCTCTATGCTAAAGTTTTTTATTCCTATGAAAAAACTTATGGAAAAAATAAAACAAGAACGTTTGGAGCTACCTACATGACAATGAACAATAACTTTTATCCGGTGCTGAATAACGAGATACGTTCTGCAGTGGAAAAGAAAGGCGACCGTCTGATGACTCTGGATCCTGCACTGGATCAGAAAAAGCAGACGGAACAGATCTACTATCTGATTCAGCAGAAGGTGGACGCCATCTTCATCAACCCGGTGGACTGGAAAGGGATCAGAGGGGCTTTAAGGGCTGCAAAGAAGGCAGAGATTCCGGTTATCGTTGTGGATACACCTGTCTATGATGAGGATCTGGTTTCCTGTACCGTTGTTTCAGATAATTATAATGCAGGTGTTTTATGTGCCAAAGATCTGATGAAACGCAGAAAAAGTGCGAGAATTCTTCTTTTGGAACATAAGAAAGCAAAATCGGCTCAGGACCGCATCCGGGGATTTTTGGACACCATACATGGGAGGCAGGAATATCAGGTTGTGGCGCGGGCAGATACAGAGGGGCAGACGGAGAGAACTCTTCCCAAAGTGAATCAAGTGATAAAAAATGGAAAGATGTTTGATGTTGTTATGGCGCTGAATGATCCGACTGCCATCGGGGCTTTGGCGGCTCTGGATCAGAAGGGGATCCGGGAGCAGGTATTGGTCTATGGAATTGACGGCTCTCCGGACGGGAAAGGACTGATCAAGGAAAATATGATGACAGCTACATCTGCACAGTCTCCAAAACAAATAGGGAAAGAGGCAATCTGTTCAGCATATCGGCTTCTGGACAGGAAAAAAGTATCAAAAAAAATTATCATTCCGGTCCAAATCATTACTTATAAAAATATTAACAGATTCGATGTGAATAACTGGCAGTAGGGAAGCGTCATGGATAGAAAAAATAAAAACTTATATTATCTAAAAGTATTTATGAGCTCTGTGAATTTCATAATTCTGGTGTTTTTGTCTGCCATTGTGCTTAAGACAACGGTAAATATTAAGGATCAGAGTATGGCGAGAAATTTTCTGGAGAATATCCCGCATATTCCAAGGGAGCCTGTTCAGTCAACGATTATTGTATTCATAGCGTTTTTTTCTTTGCTGGTGATCATTGAGGCAAGAAAAAAAATCTATACAAAACATTGGCTAAGTGTGCTGGTTTATCTGCTGGAGATCTTTCTTTGCCTGACGATCATACAGTATGTGTATATCAGCTATAATGGAATTATTTTGCTGGTGATCGCAGATATCGTAACTTCAATCAAGGAGAAATATAACCGCCTGACTTTTCTTGTGGTTATGAGTGTTATTTATATTTTTGCAGATTACAATCTGGTATCAGGGCAGATACCGATGATATCCCTGCAGGAATATCTGGATATTTATCCTTCGGGCATATCCACATTTCTGATGGGGATAAAGAATGTACTTGCGGCTGTAAATATTATTGCGTTTGTTATGTATATGATCATTTTGATGCAGAATCAAATGAAGGAAAATGCAAGAATCGAACTGTTGAACCTGCAGCTTCGGACAGCGAATGAGAAATTAAAAGATATGAATGCACAGCTGAAGGATTATGCCGTGATGCAGGAAAAAATGGGGGAAGCAAAAGAAAGAAACCGTGTGGCAAGGGAAATCCACGATACTCTGGGGCATACGATGACGGGGCTTTCTGCAGGTATTGATGCCTGCATTGCTATGATCGATCATTCTGTGGAACAGACAAAAAAACAGCTTTCTGTGATTTCTGAAGTTGCCAGACAGGGAATTAAAGATATCCGGCGTTCTGTAAATAAGTTAAGACCGGATGCCCTGGAGCATCTGACCCTGGAGGATGCACTGTTTAAGATGATTCAGGATACGATGGCGGTGTCCAACGTAAATATTTCACTGATTTCCTCCGTAGAGAAATTAAAGTTTAACAGTGATGAAGAAGATATTATTTACAGAGTTGTACAGGAGGGAATTACAAATGCGGTCAGACACGGAGCAGCAACAAAGATCAGTATTTACATAACAAAAAAAGAAAAATGGCTGACTCTTTTAATCCAGGATAATGGAAAAGGGTGTGAAAAGATTGAAACCGGGTTTGGACTGATCCATATTGAAGAGCGGATCGGCTTGCTTCATGGTACCGTTGCCTACGATGGCAGCGATGGTTTTACAATTACGGCAAAAATACCGATCAGGTGGGGTGAGAATTATGATTAAAGTGTTGATTGCAGATGATCAGGAGCTGATCAGACAGAGTTTGGAGATTGTGTTAAGTACAAAAGAAGGGATTGAGGTGACGGGAACTGCAAAAGACGGCAGAGAAGTGATCCGCTGCATTCGGAAAGAAAAACCGGATGTTATTCTGATGGACGTGCGGATGCCGGAAATGGATGGGGTACAGTGCACAGAAATAATTAAGGAAAATTATCCCCAGATCAAAATTATTATTCTGACCACGTTTGATGATGATGAGTTCGTATTCAGTGCACTGAAACACGGTGCCAGCGGATATCTGCTGAAAGGGATCTCCATGGATGATCTGGAGGAGGCGATAAAAACAGTGGTTCAGGGAGGCTCCATGATCAATCCGGATGTGGCAACTAAGGTTGTGGAATTGTTTTCAAAAATGGCACAGAGCAATTTTGATATGATGATCGATGCCAAAAATGTAGAGGATCTTAACGAGACGGAAAGGAAAGTTACCCATCTGGTTGGATGCGGAATGTCCAATAAAGAAATTTCAGGGAAATTAAGTCTCTCGGAGGGAACTATACGGAATTACCTGAGCAGTATTTTAAATAAACTGGATTTGAGAGACCGCACACAGCTTGCAATCTGGGAGGTACAAAATGGGATCGGAAGGAAATTCCAAAGAGAAGATAATGAATAGAACAGTAAAGTGGTGGAAGAGAATTGTTCTGGCAGGACTGATCCTGAGCATTTCTTCAATCTGCATTTTTTCTTACCAGGGGGAAGATGATGTAGTTCTCACCTTTGGAATGTTTGCAGGCAGCCAGTGGGATGTGCCTAATGATGACTGCTATCAGATCATCGATGATACGATCAAACGTTTTGAAAAAGAACATCCGGGGGTAAGAGTTCAATATGTCAGTGGAATTTTAAAAGAAGATTATTCAGAATGGATTTCTGAAAGAGTGTTGGAGGGAAATACTCCAGACGTGTTTATGGTGCTTCCGGAAGACGTTGCAACTTTTTCTTCCACAGGAGTTCTGGAAAAACTGGACAGTCATATGAAAGCCGACCAGACTTTCCATCAGAGTGATTATTATCAAAGTCCGTATGCCGCAGGAAGGTATGAGGAATCCCAGTATGCCCTGCCGTATGAAAGTGTCCCAACGCTCATGTTCGTCAATAAAACGCTGTTAAATAAAGAGGGGATCCGGATTCCTGATAATAACTGGACCTGGGATGAATTTTATAATATTTGCAAAAGACTGACGAAAGACACAGATGGAGACGGCAAGATTGACCAGTTTGGAGTTTATGCTTACAGTTGGAAGAATTTTATGGATACCAATGGATGTAAATTATTTAATGAGGCAGGAACAGAAAGTTATCTTACAGAGGAGCACGTAAAAGAGGCGATTTTTTTTGCCAAAAAGATTGGAGATTTATCAGGTTACCAAAAGGCATCCTCCAATGACTTTGATACCGGAAAAGTAGCATTCCGGCCAATGAGTTTTGCAGAATACCGAACTTATAAGCCGTATCCATGGAGAATCAATAAATATTTTAATTTTGACTGGGATTGCATCAAACTGCCGGCAGGACCTCAGGGAAACAATGTATCCAATGTGGACAGCCTGATGATGGGAATTGGGTCGGGAACAAGGCATGAACAGCTTTCCTGGGAACTATTAAAAATGTTCACCTATGATCAGAAAACACAGATGGAAATCTTTAAAAACTCTCAGGGAGTGTCTGCCTTAAAGAAAGTAACCAATTCTAAAGAAAGCCAGAAAATTTTGAAAAAAGCTACGGACGATGATACTGTAGTAAAGCGGGAACTTTTGAATGAAGTGATGAATCAGGCTGTGCAGAAATCAAAATTCAGAAATTATTTTACTGCAGAGAAATATATCAGCAATGAGCTGGAACGGATTCTTAGCTCGACAGAGGATTTGGATGATAGTTTGTTGACGCTGAAAAAAGAAGTAGAACAGAAATTTCTGCAGTAAAAACAGAAAAATCGGCACGTGTGACAATTGTCATACGGATTTGTGACATTTGTAGATTGTTATTCATGACAATTTACAGATGTCCTTTTTTTACCCAATTGGTAAAATGTGCTTGTTAATAAGAGATACAAAAAGAAGAAAGGAGTAGAGGATGAAATACGTAGTATTAGTCAGTCATGGAACATTTGCACCAGGACTTCAAAGTGTTCTTTCTATGCTGGCCGGAGGGGAGCGGGAGGATGTCTTAAGTATCGGTCTCATTGACGGCATGGATGCAGATGAGTTCGCTCAAAAATTCAGGTTGATGATTCAGCCGTTCGGAGAGGATGATGAAGTGATCCTGCTTGGCGACCTGATCGGAGGATCACCTCTCACCAATGCGGTAAATGAATTATCCGAGGCAGGGCTTTTAAAGAATACCATCGTCTTCGGAGGAATGAACCTTGGTATGGCATTGACTGCGGTAATGATGAAAGACGATATGGAAACAGACATGCTGAAAGAAAATCTGTTGTCAGAAGCCAAAAATGCAATTAAAGAATTTGAAATTGAAGAGAGTGAAGAGGAAGACGATATCTAAGGAGGAGTTTTATTATGTCAGTATCATTTGTGAGGGTAGATGACCGGATGATTCACGGACAGACGGTTACAAGATGGGCACTGGAATATCCGTGCGACGGATTGATAGCGGTCAATGACAAAGCCGCAAATACACCCGCATTAAAAGCAGCTTATAAAAGTGCGGCGGGAAAGAAAACTTTCATTTGGACATATGAGGACTGGAAAAAGAAATGCCAGAAAGTTTTAGACAGCAAAGATCAGTATTTCCTCATTACAAAAGATCCGATTCAGATGAAAAGTATTCTTGTGGATGACGGATTTGTACCTAGTGATGTGAAAAAAGTGATCATCGGTCCGTGTAATGACCGGGAAGGTGCCACGAAGCTGGGAAATAACCAGTCCATTACACAGGAAGAAGCAGAAGCGCTGGAAGCAATTTATCAAAAAGGGTATGAGATTGAATTTGCCCTGATCAAAGAAGCATCCATAGGAACCTGGAAAAAATTTAGAGGTCAGTTTGGATTTGAGTAAAATCAGAGAGGAGAAAAAACATGACGATTAATTGGATACAAGCAGTCATTTTAGGTATTTTTGCCTGCTTATCAAGTATGCCTGGTATGGGAGGTACTTCCATCGGTAACTATACTCTGGGGCGTCCGTTAGTAGCAGGTCTTGTATGCGGAATTGTATTGGGAGATGTTCAGGCAGGAGTTCTGGTCGGTGCCGCAATGCAGGTTGTTTATATCGCACTGGTCACACCGGGGGGAACAGTATCCGCAGATGTCCGTGCCGTATCTTACATAGGAGTGCCTCTGGCAATGCTCGCACTGAATTCTTATGGGCTGGACCCTGCATCAGCAAAAGGGATCGCCATGGCAACATCATTCGGAGCTATGGTAGGAACTCTTGGAACTGTATTATTTTACGGAACAGCGACCATTAACCTGGTGTGGCAGCATATGGGATGGAAAGCTGTAGAAAAAGGAGAATTTAAAAAGTTATACATAGTAGATATGGTGCTTCCATGGATTTCACATATTATCTGCAGTTTTATCCCGGCAGTGATCATGTGTAAGCTCGGAGTACCGGTAGTTGAATCAATTAAAACAGCACTTCCGATGGACGGAATTGCAATGAAAACCTTGTTTACAGTAGGAAGTATGCTGCCTTGTGTCGGAATTGCCATTTTGTTAAAACAGGTCGTAGATAAAGCAGTTGATTTTGTTCCGTTTTTCTTTGGATTTACTCTGGCAGCAGGAATGGGATTAAACCTTGTATCAGTAACCGTAGTGGCGGGAATGTTTGCAATTATTTACTACAACATAAAAATGGTTGGGATCCGTGCAAAAAAGGCGGCAGCCGCCGGCGGTTCCATCGATGACGATGAGGAGGAGATATAATATGGCAGCGGAAAAAAAGCTTTCTAAAAAAGCATTAAAAAAATCATTTCGTAACTGGTATTATGGACACTTAACCTGCTTTTCGCAGGAGCACATGCAGACGTTTGGTTATTTATGTGCAATGCTTCCGCTGGTGGAAGAATTATATGATACAAAAGAAGAACAGAAAGAGGCTATGGAAACATACACGGCATTCTTTAATACAGAACCGCAGGTAGGATCCGTTATCGTCGGAGTTACGGCAGGTTTGGAAGAGGCAAAAGCCAATGGAAACCAGGATGTGGATGCAGAAACCATCAATGGTATCCGTGCAGGTTTGATGGGACCTTTGGCAGGGATCGGAGATTCTCTGGTCGTAGGTACTTTAATTCCGATCCTTCTTGGAATTGCCCTTGGATTATCCAGCGGCGGATCTGTCGTGGGACCAATCTTCTATATCGTTGTATGGAATCTGTTAATTACCTTTGGCATGAGATTTCTTTACTTTAAGGGATATGAATTGGGTGGAAAAGCCGTCGATATCCTGGTAGGTGAGCAGGCGACCGCGATCCGCGAATCAATTGTAATGCTTGGAACTATGGTTGTTGGAGCCGTAGCAGCTACCTGGGTAAGTGTAAAAACATCGTTCCATCTGGTAAATGATGCCGGAAAAGAATTTTTGAATCTTCAGAATCAGCTTGATTCCGTATATCCCAATGTCCTGACAGCAGCATTTGTTATTTTCTGCTGGTGGCTCATGTCCAAAAAGAGAGTGTCTCCGGTTGTGACAATGCTGATTTTAGTTGTCGTAGCATTTGCAGGAGTAGTGGTTGGATTCTTTAATCCTGGATTGAAATATTAGAAGGAGAGTCTATTATGACACCACAGACAAAACAGCAGAAAATAAAAGAAATTGAATACCAGACAAGGATGTTAAAAAACTTAAAGAACTGGATACGGAATTTATTGATTTTCTCTTCAATTGGAGTTGCAGTTGCCTACTGGGCACTGAAAATCCAGGAAGGACCATTGTTTACAGCAGTCGGTGTGGTCAGCGTTATTTTTATTGTTCTCAGTGTTGTTTTAAGCGGCGTCATAGGATTTGCCTTCAAAAACGGAAAGAGCAATGTTGATAAAATCATCAGACAAGTGTAATAGTGAATCTCTTGCAGGAAAGGACAGCGCAGAATGATAAACGGCTGTCCTTTTTGTTTTAAACCCGAATAAAGTATTGAGAAAGGAGACAGGTTATGAATCATAAAAAATCCAGAGTCCTGGCAGCGGCAATATCCAGTTTGCTATCTTTCGGCATGATATTACAGACAGCAGTCCCCCCGCAGGTTTATGCGTCAGAAGGAATACGAAGGGAAAGCAGTCAGAAAGTGTCTGACTGGACATTTAAAGCAGCAGACAATAATGATCAAACAGCGGTAACAGAAGTAGTGAGAAGCGATGCGTACCTTAGCGGACTGGAAATTAAAGGAGGAAGTCTGGACAAGCCATTTTCCCGGGAATTCAGTAGTTACAGTGTGGTGGTAGGCCACAAGACAGACAGTCTTACTATAATTCCTAAAATTGACGGAAACGCAGCAGTTACTGTGAACGGAAAGGCAGCAGGTTCCGGACAGGCTGTGACAGTCAATGTGAAAACAGGTTCCTATGTGTTTAATATCGTTGTCAAGGGCGCTAATGGAAAAACAGAGACTACGGCAGTCAATGTTTTGAGAAATTCTGACCCGGATGATGTCTACAGTGTGCCGTACCGTTCTCAATATCATTTTTCACCTCAGAGAGCATGGTGCAATGATCCAAATGGCATGGTTTATTATAAAGGCGAATACCATTTGTTTTACCAGTACTATCCTGACGATATGATCTGGGGGCCAATGCACTGGGGCCATGCTGTATCAAAGGATCTGGTTCACTGGGAGGAACTTCCTATAGCCTTATATCCGGAATCAGACGGAGGAGCTATGTTTTCCGGATGCTGTGTTGTAGACAAGGATAACACCACAGGATTTTTTGGACAGGGAAAAGAGGGCCTGGTAGCCATTTATACGCAGGACAATGGAGATAAGGGGCAGGAACAGTGTCTGGCATACAGTAAAGACAAGGGCAGAACCTGGACAAAATATCAGGGGAATCCGGTACTTAGGTGGGAGGATGATCGGCTTTTGGATAAAGCCTTCCGGGATCCTAAAGTATTCTGGCATGAAGAATCCGGTCAGTGGATGATGGTTGTGGCAGGAGGACCGCTGCGTATCTATTCTTCAAAAAACTTAAAAAGCTGGAAACTGGAAAGTACCTATGGAAAGAAAACAAATGAAGGAATCGCGGATCAGCCGGCTGACAGCGCGAGGATTTATACAGAGTGCCCGGATCTGTATCCGCTTAAGGTAGACAATACCGATCAGACAAAATGGGTGCTGAGTGAGGGAGGCAGATATTACAGAATCGGTGATTTAAAGCAGCAAAATGAACACTGGACCTTTGTGCCGGATTCTGATTATAGCAATACAAATGACAATATCAGTGATCCTAGCAGTTACAAAAATGATGATACTTATAAAATGAATTTTGGACCTCAATCCTATGCGGCACAGACTTACAGCAATATGCCGGACAGCAGGACAGTTATGATCAACTGGGCAAGTACCTGGGAAAACGGATACTGCAACAACGTAAGCGAAGTAACCGGGCAGTACGGATTTAATGGCTTTTTTAATCTGCAGAATGAGTTAACGCTGAAACAAATCGACGGGAAAGTACGTTTAGTGCAGAAGCCTGTAAAAGAGTATGAATCCCTTCGGATGCAACAGGCAAAAACGGAACTTAAGAATGCTGTAATCCCGGAAAAAACAGATTCCAGTGAAAATCTTCTCTCAGGATTCCAGGGCGGGGAATATGAAATAATTGCAGAATTTACACCGAAGACCGGAACCAGAGAAGTCGGATTTAAACTGCGGACCGGTAAAAATGGAAAGCAGGAGACCGTTGTAAAATATAATGTCCAAGATGAGACGTTGATCATCAACGGAGATAAAGCCGGAGTTCTTCCACAAGGGCAGATAAAAGGAGATATAAAGTCAAAGATATCAAAGAGTGCTGACGGAAAAATTAAACTTCATATTTTTGTAGATGATTCTATTGTAGAGGTTTATGGAAATGAGGGAGAGACCGTGGGAAGCCTTGCTGTTTTCCCAGATGCAAAAAGTACCGGGGCAGAAGTTTTTTCAGAGGGCGGACAGACAGAAGCTGATATTACCATTTATCCGTTAAAAAGTATCTGGTCAGATAAAATGTCTGGAAGTACAGATCCGGCAAATGTATATTTAAATACGGAAACAGCAAGTTCTTCCGTAAAACTGGGAGAAACAACAACTTTAAATTCGACGGTCACTCCTCAGAAAGCGGAGCAGAAAGTTTCCTGGTCCATTGCAGGGAACAGCGGAAAAAAGGTTTCCATCGTAAAACAGGATGCCGGCAGTATTACCCTGAAAGGAGAAAA
The DNA here is from genome assembly GCF_002270485.1 of Anaerostipes hominis (ex Lee et al. 2021). Lineage (GTDB taxonomy): Bacteria > Bacillota > Clostridia > Lachnospirales > Lachnospiraceae > Anaerostipes > Anaerostipes hominis. Next base: position 262,975 of record NZ_NQOG01000002.1, read on the forward strand.
GCAGGGAACGGTCATCGTTAAGGCGAAAACTTCCAATGGGATTGCCAGAACGATGGAAATTCAGGTAGACGGTGAGGATGAAAAATTAAACAGCAACCTGTCCGGATGGCATCAGGTAGGAGGACAGTGGACGCTTGACGCCAATGGCTATAATTCAAACCATAAAGATAATGGATTTCTGATTTCTTCCACGAAAACAGGCTCTGATTATATTTATGAAGCAGATGTCACCTATCAGGAGGGAAATGCGATTGGTCTTTTCTTCCGTGGACAAAGTCCGGATTCCGACAAAGGATATGTGGTTAACATTGACGATCCTGAGCATAAAGGTAACGGAAGCACAAGGATCTTTACCTTCGGAGGCGGAACCGGAGATATCGGTAGCCGTGTTAAGTATACACTGACCCCTGGGGCAACATACCATCTGAAGCTGGAGGTAAGAGGGAATAAATTCAAGTTTTATATTAATGATTCTCTGAAGCTGAATGTAACAGACCGGAATATTAAAAAGAATTATGCAGAAGGGGATTATGTGGGGCTTTATGCTTTCAGTGGAACCGGAGAGTCTGATAAAAATATTCAGGCTTCCTATCAAAACATTAAAGTGACGCCGCTGGAAGTAAGGAAACCTTCTGTTCGGGAAAAGATGGAACTGTACAGCGGACAGAGCATTCAGCTTGCCGCAGATTTAGGCGAGGATGATTATGCAGCTGCCTACTATGAATCTTCTGATCCTTCTGTGGCATCAGTTGACGATGATGGGAAGGTTACAGCAAAACGGTCAGGGACTGCAGAACTTACAACAAAAGTAACCTATTATGGCCGAACCGTATATCTGAAAACAAAAATCACAGTGAAAACACCGTATGTCAACATCACTTCTGCTCCGTCATCGATGTATGAGGGACAGAGTGCCAACATCTCAGCAAAGGCAACAGGAGTTTCGGGAAATATTGTATGGAAGGTAGATAATGCGTCCTGTGCATCCATTTCTTCTTCTGGTAAACTGACAGCTAAAAAGGCAGGAAAAGTTTATATTACTGCAAAAGTTGGAGTGTATTCAACGAAGAAAATGATAGTCATTAAAAGACCATATATTAAAATTACTTCCTGTCCATCCAGTGTATATACAGGAAAGAGTGTTCAACTAAAGGCTCAGGCAGTGGGTGTATCAGGAAAAGTAGCATGGAGCGTCAGCCGCCGGTCTTTGGCATCCGTTTCTGCGTCTGGAAAACTGTCTGCAAAAAAAGCAGGAAAGATCACAGTAACAGCAAAATTAAAAAATTACAGCAAAACAGTGAAGGTGACGATTAAAAAACCTTACCTGAAAATCACCTCCTATAGAAAGACAGTGAAACGTAGAAAAAGTTACCGGTTTAGAGCAAAAGCCTATGGAACCTCCAAGTCCGTCAAATGGTCTCTTTCATCAAAGAGCAGAAAATATGCTTCTATTTCAAAAGGCGGAAAGCTTACGACAAAAAGTAGAAAAGGGACTATCACGGTTTATATAAAGTCAGGTTGTGTAAGGAAAACCTTGAAAGTGAAAATTAAATAATAATATATTGTATTATTTGCGTATCCTATCTGTAGAAATGGAGATTTTCAGATTTTTGTATGTTTGAACAATTTTTATGATACTATAGTCACACTTAAAGATCTGAAGATAGATTCAGGAGGATATGATTATGGATAGCTTTGCTTTAAAAGGAGACATTATTTATACGCCTGAACCAGGGAAGTTCCGGAGCCACGAGGATTCTTATCTGGTCTGTGGAGACGGGAAGGTGAAGGGAAAATGGAGAGAACTTCCTGAACGATTTTCAGGGATCAGAGTTGAGGATTACAGCGGAAAGCTTATTTTTCCGGGGCTGTGTGATCTTCATATTCATTCGCCCCAGTATTCCTTCCGGGGGATCGGGATGGATATGGAGCTGCTTCCCTGGCTGGAAACTTATAGTTCTGCAGTAATAGGTTGAAATAAAAGCAAATGTTCTGATGTATTACTTGTACCATACGGAACCGTGGCTGTGCTGAAAAAACGCAAATGATAGAAAAGCCGGCGCAAACGACAAAAAATATACTTGAATTTTTCAGATAACAGGATTATAATATTTTTTGGTAAGGCAGAGGAATGCTGTCTGCCATATAATTTCATAAACAAGTAAAACTGGAGAACCGATGTTATCGGCTGAGAAGAGGGTATAACCCGAAGATTCATGGAACCTGTTAGTTAGCACTAGCGTAGGGAGTTTTCAATCGATAGAACACAGAGATGGAGCTTACGCTTCATCTTTTTTTCGTTTGTGGCTCCGGGAAACGAAAGGAGAGTTATGATGCGTGTCAATGGAAACAAAAGATTCCTCGAGGGCAGGATCACTCTGAAGGAATTTCTTCTGAAAGAGGGTTACAGGCTTGAGCACATTGCGGTGGAGAGAAACGGAAAGATCGTCCCAAAGGCTGAGTATGAAACTATCATGCTGACAGAGGCGGATACACTGGAGATCGTCAGTTTCGTAGGCGGTGGATGAGATGCTGACGAGAGAACGATTTGAACAGGAACTGGACAGACGCCAGACGCCGAAAGTGAGGGAAAGGCTCAGGGAAGGAACCGTGGCCGTTGCGGGTCTTGGGGGTCTTGGCTCTAATATAGCCCTGATGCTTGCAAGAACGGGGATCAGGAAGCTGTTTCTGGCAGATTTTGACCGGGTAGATCCATCCAACCTAAACCGGCAGGCATACACCATTTCCCAGATTGGCATGAAAAAAACAGAAGCCATGAGTGAACTGATCCGCCAGGTCAACCCGTGGATTGAACTGGGGTTTTTTGACGGAAGGGTGACGCAGGAAAATGCGGCAGAGCTGTTTCGGCCATATCCGATTATCTGCGAGGCATTTGACTCGCCAAAGGCGAAAGCCGAGCTGGTCAACGGCGTATTGTCTCAGCTGCCTGACAATACCGTTATTTCCGGCAGCGGGATGGCCGGATCTTACAGTTCAAATCTGATAAAAACGGCAAAGAAAATGAAACGGCTTTATGTGTGCGGAGACGGGACACATGGGATATCAACAGAGGAATCACTGACTGCGGCCAGAGTATCAATCTGTGCGGGACACGAGGCGAACATGGCGATACGGCTGATTTTAGGAGAAGAAGAGGTATAAAGATGAGTGATACATTAAAAATCGGAACAAAGGAATTTACATCAAGGTTTCTGCTTGGAACCGGAAAGTTCAGCCTGGAAAAGACGGCGGAGGCTGTAAATGCGGCCGAAGCCCAGATTGTTACTATGGCGCTCAGGCGGGTAAAGGAGGCAGGTTCCAGCAATATTTTAGAGTACATACCGGATACGGTGACACTGCTTCCAAACACCTCCGGGGCAAGAAATGCCCAGGAGGCTGTGCGCATTGCAAGGCTTGCAAGAGAAGTGGGATGCGGTGATTTTATCAAGATCGAAGTGATACGGGATACAAAGTATCTGATGCCCGACAACGCAGAGACAATCAAAGCCACGGAGATTCTTTCAAGAGAGGGTTTCACTGTTCTTCCCTATGTGAGCCCCGATTTGAATACGGCAAGGGACCTGGAAAGTGCAGGCGCCGCCGCGGTCATGCCTCTGGCAGCGCCCATCGGAAGCAACAAAGGACTCCTTACGAAAGATTTTATCCAAATGCTGATTGATGATACCGATCTTCCGGTCATTGTGGATGCCGGAATCGGGAAGCCGTCCGAGGCCTGTGCAGCAATGGAGATGGGAGCCGATGCCGTACTGGCAAATACGGCTGTAGCTACGGCAGGAGATGTGGTATCCATGGCAAAGGCTTTTAAAATGGCAGTTGACGCAGGAAGAAAGGCATACCTTGCCGGACTGGGACGGGTCCTGGACCATGGAGGAGATGCCTCATCTCCGCTGACAGGATTTTTGGAGGACTAGGGCGATGGAGATATTAGATGAAGTGTTAAAGGAATATGATGAATATGACTACAATGTTTACACAAAAGACGATGTCATCACAGCTCTTTCAAAAGAAACGGTGAGTGCTGAGGACTACAAGGCTCTGCTCTCACCGGCTGCCATGGATTTTCTGGAGCCAATGGCCAAAAGAGCAAAAAAGGAAACAATGAAGCATTTCGGGAATACGGTCTGTCTGTTTACACCGCTTTATATTGCCAATTACTGTGTCAATCACTGTGTGTACTGCGGCTTTAACTGTACCAATAAGATCCACCGGGCAAAGCTCACCATGGAAGAGATTGAACAGGAATACAAAGCTATCGCAGGGACAGGACTGAAGGAAATCCTGATTCTCACAGGTGAATCTAAAAAAGCGTCAAGCGTAGAATATATCGGGAAGGCAGTAGAGCTGGCAAAGAAATATTTTTCCACCATCGGCATTGAAGTCTATCCAATGGATGTGGATGAATACGAATATATCCACCAAAAAGGTGCGGATTTTGTCAGTGTCTACCAGGAGACATATAATACAAAGACCTATGATGAGGTTCACTTAAGCGGTCCGAAAAAAGTATTTTCCTATCGTCTGAATGCCCAGGAAAGAGCGTTAAAAGGCGGTATGAGGGGAGTGGGATGCGGAGCCCTGTTGGGGCTTGATGATTTCAGAAAAGACGCATTTGCTTCCGGAATTCATGCGTCCCTTCTTCAGAAAAAATATCCCCAGGCGGAAGTTTCTTTTTCTGTGCCTCGGCTCAGACCATATAAGAACAATGAAACCAACGATGCAAAAGACGTCCATGAAAAGCAGCTTCTGCAGGTGATGCTGGCACACCGCATTTTCATGCCGTTTGCGGGAATTACGATTTCCACGAGGGAACGGGCCGGATTCCGCGATCATGTGGTCGGCATGGCAGCGACGAAAATTTCCGCGGGAGTCAGCACAGGGGTCGGAGGCCATGAAGAAGAGGAAAAGGGAGACGCCCAGTTTGTGATCTCAGATCCGAGAAGTGTGGATGAAGTCGTAAACATGCTTGACCGCAGAGGCATGCAGGGAATCTATACTGACTACGTGAGAGTCTAGAAACGGAGGTTGACATGAATCAGGAGTGGATCGCTGTCACGGACCGGAAACTGTGCGGCGGTGATTTTTTAAAGACGGTGCAGACCCTTGCGGGACAAGGGTTAAAGACGATCATTCTGCGGGAAAAAGATCTTCCAGAAGAAGAGTACGGGGTACTGGCAGCCCGGTGTATGGAAATATGCAGGAAAGCTGGGGCTTCCCTGACTCTCCACAGTTATTTTAGTGCGGCCCGCAGGCTGGGAGCAGACAAGATCCATCTGCCGTACCCTGTATTTCGGGAAAATGCAGGGAAGATTGAAAAGCACCTTCGTGTAAGTACCTCTATTCATGCCCCGGAAGAGGCAGTGGAGGCAGAACGGATGGGTGCAGAGTTTGTGATTGCCGGACATATTTTTCAGACGGACTGCAAAAAGGGCGTTCCGCCAAGGGGGCTTGAGTTTTTAAGAGAAACTGTACGATCCGTGTCTATCCCTGTCTATGCCATCGGAGGAATCACTCCATATAATATAAAGGATGTTTTAAAGACAGGAGCCGCCGGAGGATGTATGATGTCGGGTTTCATGAAGTCGCCTAAAATCGTTGACAAGCCATGAGTGCTGGGGCATACTTGAAAGAGAAATATATCAAGATGGAGGGTACTTATGAAAAAGAAATACTGCTTTTTTGACATCGACGGAACACTGACGGACCGCTCTACCAACCAGGTAGTTCCAAGTGCGCTGGAGGCACTTGAAAAGCTGGAGGAAAACGGACATTTTGTGGCGATCGCAACAGGAAGAGCCCACTATAAAGCGGATCTGTTTATAAAGGCCAACGGTTTTAAGAATATGGTCTGCAATGGAGGAAACGGGTTTGTCATTGACAATCAGTTCGTGGAGAATATTCCTCTGGACAGAGAAGGATGCATTAAAATCATTGAGGAGACAGAGAAACTCGGATATGGATGGTGTATTGCCGTAGACGATACAAAAGATGTCTATATGACCGACGATTTGTTTTTAAGACAGGTGGGCAAGAGAAAAGAGCCGACCCGCTATATTATTGATGACACCCTGGATATACATAAGGTCGAAGATTTCTATAAAATATATGTAGCAATTCCGAAAGAAGAGGAAGACCGTCTGACGACAAAAGATCTCATCGGACATCTGCGGTTTGAACCGGAGTACCTGATGTTCCAGCCGGACAATAAAAGAGAGGGGATCATAAAAATGATGGAGCACTTAAATGGGCCTCTTGAAGATGTGGTTGTATTTGGAGATGATTATAACGATCTGGATATGTTCAGCCCTGAGTGGTTTTCCATCGCCATGGGGAACGGCTGCCAGGACCTGAAAGATAAGGCAGACTACGTGACAGACACCAATGTGAATGACGGAATCAAAAAGGCATGTGAGCATTTCGGCTGGATTTAAAAAGGACAGAAGCCTTCTTGACACAATTCCTTAAATCATTATAGAATAGTAAGACCAGAATTTTCTGGTCTTCTTTTCATTTCTTAGGAAAGTCCTTGTCAGGAATCTATTTGGCAGCAGGAGGAATTATGAGAATTTTAAAAGTAATGAAGAAGGGCATATCGAAGATGCTGAAGGTCCTTCTGAGACGCCTTGTGATTGTAGGCGTTATCATTGTGCTGCAGATAGCATGGCTGATCTGGATGGCCCAGGTGATCGGAGAGCGATCTAAGTTTATTGAATGGGGACTTCAGCTGGTCAGCGTTGCAGTGGTGATATATATTGTAAATAAAGAAGAGAACCCGGCCTATAAGCTGGCGTGGACCATTCCCATCCTGATCTTCCCGGTATTCGGCGGTCTTTTATATCTTACTCTGGGCAATAAAAAAATGGCCAGAAAGCTGAGGCTGGAACTGGAGCGTTCCCTTGGCGAGACAGATTTTTTGCTGTCTCAGAGCGAGAGCGTCATGAATAACTTGAGACAGAGGAGTCCTCAGGCGGCGGCACAGGCAAAATATATCGATATGTCAGGAGGCTATCCGATCTATCAGAATTCGTCGGCAAAGTATTACCCGTCCGGCGAGTCCATGTTTGAAGAGATGATCGAAGACCTGAAAAAGGCAAAGTATTATATTTTCATGGAATTCTTCATTGTGGAAGAAGGATATATGTGGAATACGATCTTAGAGATCCTCAAAGAACGGGTGGACGACGGTGTGGAAGTCCGGTTTATGTATGACGACGTAGGCTGTGTGGACCTGCTCCCGTATAAGTATTATAAAGAACTGGAACGCTGCGGCATTTCCTGCGTGGCATTTAATCCGATTATTCCTCTGGTGTCCACCGCATGGAACAACAGGGACCATCGCAAAGTAGTGGTCATTGACGGGCATACGGCATATACCGGAGGCCTCAATCTGGCAGATGAGTATATCAACCGGAAGGAACGTTTCGGTTATTGGAAAGACGCGGGATTGAAAGTCATCGGAGATGCGGTGTGGAACTTTACCGTGATGTTTCTCCAGGTCTGGAATGCGATCCGGAAGACCGATGAGGGCTACGGCATGTTCGTACCCCACGGCCACCATAAGGGACGGTTTGTTGACGACGGTTTTATCCAGCCCTACGCGGATAATCCTCTGGATACGGAGACAGTCGGGGAGAATGTGTACCTCAACATCATCAATGCGGCCACAGATTACGTATATATCTATACGCCGTATCTGATCATTGATAATGAAATGATGACAGCGCTCTGCCTGGCTTCCAAAAGAGGAGTCGATGTGCGGATTGTCACACCGGGAATACCGGATAAACCGACCGTCTTTTTGCTGACACAGTCATACTATGCCCAGCTGGTGGAGGCAGGGGTAAAAGTGTATCAGTATACTCCCGGATTCATCCATGCAAAATGTTTTGTCAGTGATGACGTCATTGCTACCGTAGGAACGATCAACATGGATTACCGGAGCCTTTACCTGCATTTTGAAAACGGAGTCTTTATGTATCACTGCCTGGCGGTGACGGAAGTCAAGATCGATATGCTGAAGACGTTTAAGCAGTGTGAGCTGATCACAAAAGATCACTGTCAGGGCAATATGGTGAAGCGGCTGATGCAGAGTGTGCTCCGTGTCCTGGCGCCGCTTCTTTAAGGAGTAGGACAAAATGGACGAGTTTACTAGTTACCAGAGTTTTGCACAGGTTTATGATGAATTTATGGATCAGACCCCTTACAGACAGTGGGGAGAAAATATAAGACAGTATCTGAGAAAATACAAAGTTAAGGACGGAGCAGAGGTCTTGGACCTGGGCTGCGGCACCGGCAGGATGACGAATCTGCTGAAAGGCTTTGGCTACCGGATGACCGGGCTGGACATTTCTCCGGAGATGCTTGAGATTGCTGCCGGTTCCGGGGATTCTGAAATCCTCTATATCTGTCAGGATATGAGAGAACTAGCTCTTCTGCATCCTGCGGATGCGGTCATATCGACCTGTGACAGCCTGAATTATATATTAGAGCCGGAAGATCTGATACAGGTATTTGTGCGTGTGCGGGAGAACCTTAAAGAAAACGGGGTCTTTCTGTTTGACATGAACACGCTTTATAAATATGAAACACTGCTTGCTGAAAATACGTTTGCGGAAGACCGGGAGGAGTGCAGTTTTATCTGGCAGAATTTCTATGATCCAAAAGACGGCATCAATGAATATGACCTGACACTCTTTATCCGCAGTGAATCCGGGCTTTATCATAAGTTTGAGGAAATGCATTTTCAGAAGGCATATGGAACAGAAGAGATAAAAGAGGCACTGCGTCTGGCCGGATTTGAGGTCCGGGAGGTTATGGATGCAGATACTTTAAAAGAGCCGGAGACAGAGAGTGAACGGCTGTATTTTATTTCAACGATAAATCATGAGGTGGACAAATGAAAGATTATATTGTAAGAGGTACGGCGGCAGACGAGCAGGTTCGTTTTTTTGCTGCCTATACGAAAGATGTTGTGGAGGAGGCCAGACAGAGGCATAATACAAGCCCGGTGGCCACGGCTGCCCTGGGCCGGCTTCTGACCGCAGGTGCCATGATGGGGAGCATGTGCAAGAATGAACAGGATATGATCACGCTCCAGATAAAGTGCAGCGGTCCGATCGGAGGTCTTACGGTGACTGCCGATTCAAAAGCGGATGTAAAAGGATATGTGGTACATCCGGACGTAATGCTGCCGCCGAGCAAAGAAGGCAAGCTGGATGTCGGAAAGGCCCTGGACTTAGGGGTGCTGACGGTCATTAAGGATATCGGCATGAAAGAACCGTATTCGGGACAGACCCATCTTGTATCCGGGGAGATTGCAGAGGATCTGACCTACTACTTTGCCGCAAGTGAACAGATACCGACTTCTGTGGCGCTTGGTGTTTTGATGAATAAGGATAATACCGTCCGCCATGCCGGGGGTTTTATTATTCAGATGATGCCGTATGCTTCTGAGGAAGTGATTTCTTCACTGGAGAAAAAGATTGCAGATTTTCAGTCTGTTACTTCTCATCTGGATGAGGGGAAAACTCCGGAAGATATGATGAATGAATTGCTGGGTGAGTTCGGGGTCAAGTTCTATGAGACTGTGCCGACGAAGTTTTCATGCAACTGTTCCAAAGAGCGGGTGGAGAAAGCGGTCATCAGTGTGGGAAAAGACGAGATTAATGATATGATCAAAGATGGAAAAGATATAGAAGTAAACTGTCATTTCTGTAATACACACTATACATTCAGTGTAGATGAACTGAAACAGATGGTGGAAAAAATCGAAGCAGGAAGATAATGAAAAGCCATGGGAGACCGTGGCTTTTTTGCTTAAACATGGTATACCCACAAGGCATCCCATGTTTCATACCCTGCGGGTAGACGTGCTTCGCACAATAAGGTATGATAAAAGGAAAGGAGGGCGAAAGATGAAGATAAAAAAAGCAGTTGTAATGTTATTGTCGTTGTGTCTGATCATTTCGCAGATCAGCATGGCAAAGGCTGCAGAGGCATATCCAAATCTGGATGAGAATATTATCGTGAAAAGTTACAGCGGCGGAAAATATGAAGCAGGGGAAGGGTCTAATGCAGAAGATTGCTATGCACTTTCATCGGCAGAAAGAAATCTGGATCAGACCATTGTGATGCCGTCAGATAAAGTGATGGTCCTGCACAATTCAGGAGAGAAAGATTACACAAATCTCAGCGCTGTATTAGAGGAAGACAGCAGCACAAATTATAACGGTGATGTAAAGCTCATACTTTCTTCAAAAGAGCTGAGCAGGAACAAAACAGTCAGCATTACCATAAATTTTGCGAATAAAAATATAGCACCGTGTCTTAACAGGACTGCGGTTTTATTAAAAGAAGGAAATGATGTTGTCAAAAGAATTCCATTTTCATATGATACAGCCGGGTATAGAGATGAACACAATATTTCAGTGTCTCAGTGGAGCGGAAGCTATGATTATTTTTTTGGAATCGGGACAGTGAAGAATATAGGGACCATTGATTATTGCCAGAGCAAAAAAACATTAAAAGTGACATACAAAAATGCAGGAACAGCACCTGTACTCAAATTTACTCTTGATCCAAGCGGCTATTTCACGTTTTCTAACGGCAAATATGAATATTACGGTTCAAGTTCAGCCAATAAGGTTGGAGGAACCAATACCTTGAATTTAGTTGCCAAAAGTAAATTAAAAAGTGACTTTGCTGATATTGCCGTAACAGGCAGTTATGATATTAAAAATAAGCGCATAGCATTAATGCTGTCAGAGCTCCTGGTCGTATATAATGATGCATATGATGCCAATGGAAACCGGGTGCCGGGTGTGGCTCTTGATTCTCATGGCGGCTGCATCGAAGGGGGACAGATCTCAACGATACCCCTTTCTTATTATGTGTCCCTGAAACCTCTCGGGACGATCAAGACAAAGACATCTTCCAGGAAGACAACTTCCATCAAAGTTTCATGGAATAAATTAAACGGTGTGTCCGGCTACAGAATTTACCGCTCCACAAAGAAAAACTCCGGTTACAAATATCTGAAACAGCTTTCATCAGAATCAACTTCATATACAAATAAGAAGCTGAAATCCGGAAAGACCTACTATTATAAAGTGAGGGCATACAGTAATGTGTTCGGTGACAGATATTACGGGGCATACTCTGCGCCGTTAAAATCAGGGACAAGGCCGGCGAAACCGAAAGTCACGGTAAAAAGAAGCGGACGGCGGCTGAAGATCAAATATAAAAAGATCTCCGGGGCCAGCGGCTACAGAATTTACATAAGAACCGGAAAAAAAGGCAAGTACAAGAGAGTGAAGCAGTATACAAGCGGCAAAAAAGTTTCCTATACGAGCAAGAAACTCAAGAGAAAGAAGACTTACTATGCAAAGGTAAGGGCTTATAAGATCATCAACGGCAAAAAGTATTTTGGAGGCTATTCCAAGTCAAAGAAAGTAAAGATAAAATAAGAACAGGACGGGTGACAATATGGAAATTAAAGTATGTGAGACGGAAGAACAGGTGCGGTCATTGGCGGAATTGGCCTCTGAGATCTGGCACGAATATTTTGTATCGATCATCTCAAAAGAGCAGATCGACTATATGGTAGAAAAGTTTCAGAGCTATGAGGCATTAAAAAAAGCGATCGCAGAAGAACACTATACCTATTTTCTCGGATATGACGAAGGACAATTAGTCGGGTTCTGCGGCGTGAAGCCGGATGGGAACCGTCTGTTTCTGAGTAAGTTGTATCTGCACGAGAAGAGCCGTGGAAAAGGGCTTTCCAGCATTTTATTGAGAAAGGCCATAGAGTTTGCAGAGAAACTGGACAAAAAAGCTATTTATCTGACATGCAATAAATATAATCGAAACAGCCTGGATATTTACAAAGCAAAAGGCTTTGCAGCGATTGATTCCGTAAAAACCGATATCGGAAATGGATTTATCATGGATGACTACATCATGCAGCTGGACTTGTAAATAAAAAAACTCCTATGCCAAAAATCAGCATAGGAGTTTTTTTATTTATCATCTTCTTCTGGTGTGTCAGAAGTCTTATCCTCTTTAGAAATGTTATCTTGGGAATGAGTCTCTTCCTCAGATGTTTCTTCTTCGTCCGTGATGTGGATGGAGAAGTAATCACGGCAGTCTTCCGCTGAATCCGGGAAAACATCGTCATCGTCAAATGCATCTGGATCCCAGTCATCGAGATCTTCATCCTTTTCCTGATCCTTTAATTCTTTCAGCTTGTCTATGATTGCTTTGATCTGGTCTCTGGCGATATATAAAATTCCGCCGATGGAGATGATGGCAGTCACAACTTTCACAAATTTTTTCAATATTTTACCCATAGTGTCGTGCTCCTTTCTCATTTCTGGTATCCTCATTGTAATATGAAAAATTGGAAAAAGCAACGCAATGCTTGACAAAATAAAGTTTCATGATAAAATCTAGATAAGAAATATGATTTTATTTCGGAAAGGAGAATCAGATGAGCGATTTAAAATGGGGTATTTTAGGGTGCGGAGTTATTGCCAACGAAATGGCGCAGGCATTTGAAAAAATGGGAAGAAAGGTTTATGGGGTCAGCAGCCGGACACAGACAAAGACAGAAGCGTTTGCGGAAAGATACGGCGTTGAAAATGTCTACGGATTATATGAAGAAATGCTTGAGGATAAAAACATTGATGTGATCTATATCGCAACTCCCCACAGCCAGCACTATGGGAATATGAAAAAAGCGATTGCGGCGGGGAAACACATTTTATGTGAGAAAGCTATCACGGTCAATGACCATCAGCTGGAAGAGATCGTTTCCCTGGCGGAAGAAAAGAATCTGACAGTAAGGGAAGCCATGACCATCAGCCATATGCCGCTGTTTAAAGAGCTGAAGAACAGAATTGACAAAGGAGCCATCGGAACCGTAAAGATGGTGCAGGTAAACTTCGGAAGCAACAAAGGATATGATTCCACAAACAGATTTTTTGCACTGGAAGCAGCAGGAGGAGCACTTCTCGATATCGGAGGGTATGCCACGACATTTGCAAGAACTTTTATGGATGAGGCTCCGAATACGATACTTACCACAGTACAGTACTTAGAGACCGGTGTGGATGAACAGTCCGGTATCATTTTGAAAAATGAGTCTGATCAGATGGCGGTGATCTGCCTTACCATCCGCGCAAAACAGCCGAAGAGGGGCGTTGTCACCGGAGACAAGGGATATATCGAGGTATATGAATATCCGCGGGCTTCAAAGGCAACCATCACAAATACAGAGACAGGCGTTACAGAAACCATTGAGGCGGGCAGCACAGAAGATGCTCTGGTATATGAGGTGGAAGCCATGGAAGGAACCGTCAGCGGTACGTTTTCCGATAACAATCTGGAGATTTCAAGAGACGTCATGAAGATCCTGAGCAGTGTGAGAACACAGTGGGGAATGAAGTATCCGTTTGAATAATGGTTGCCGTTTCCTTTTTCAATTGCTATAATAATAGTATTGTCAAAAGGAGGGGAATCATGATCAGGATATTTAAAACTTATGAGGGATCAAAAGAATTAAGAGAGATTACAGAGATCGAACGCGAATCCTGGGTCATGATGACGGATCCGAACGGGACAGAACTTCAGATGGTGGCAGAAAAATACCAGATCGATCTGGACGATCTGAGGGCGCCTCTGGATGAGGAAGAACGTTCGCGTCTGGAACACGAAGAGAATTATACGATGATACTGGCCAACATTCCGGTGGTACGTGCAGAAGAGGGCAAGCGGCTTTATGAGACGATTCCTCTCGGCATCTTCATTACGGAAAAGGTCGTGTTCACGGTCTGTCTGGAAGAGACCAATATTTTAAAGCAGTTTACGGACGGGCTGGTGCCGAATTTTTATACATATATGAAGACGAGATTTGTATATCAGATCCTTTATAACAATGCGGCTCTGTTTCTGGTTTATCTGCGAATGATCGACAAAAGAGCCAACCAGGTGGAAGAGATTCTGCATGAGACATCCAGGAATAAGGACTTAATCCAACTCTACGATTTAGAGAAATGTCTTGTGTATTTTACCACTTCCCTGAAGTCAAATGAGGTGGTGCTGGAGAAACTCAGAAAACATATAGGACTTAAACACTACGAAGAAGACCAGGAGCTGCTGGAAGACGTTATCATTGAGAATAAGCAGGCGATGGAGATGACCTATATTTATCACAATATATTAAGAAGCACCATGTCGCTGTTTGGTTCCATTATCGATAACAATCTAAACCAGGTCATGAAGTTTCTTGCAGCCATCACCATCGTGCTGGAGCTTCCGACGATGATCTCAGGACTCTATGGAATGAACGTGAATCCCGTAGGAATGCCGTTTTCGGGAAGTACGATGGGGTTTTTTATCATAAGTGCGTTTTCTGTTGCTGTTTGTGTGATCGCGGTGCTGATTTTGAAAAAGAAGAATCTGCTATAATAATTTGGACACGGTCTCTATTGTAAATAGTATTTTTGGGCTTATTAATTCTAAAAATTCGGAGGGAATTATCTTGAGTGGATAATTCCCTTTTAAACTTTTAAGAAAAGGCCAGGTGATAAGAGGTATGAACGGAAGAGTCGATAGAAAAGAAAGGATAATATTCTTACTTGGATTAATACCGGCATTTGCACTTTGTTTTCAAATGACAGGCAATGTGACTAAAAAACAGCTTAATATGTAAAAACAGAAAACATGGTTGTAAAAAAAGCAGCCTATATTGTTTTAGGAGTAACTGAAGAGGGCTATAAAGAAGTTCTAGGTATATGGGTTGGAGAAAATGAGACAGCTAAATTTTGGTTATCAGTACTTACAGATTTAAAGAATCGAGGTGTTCGCTTATACTAATTGTTAATTACGCTTAATTTATTTACTTGTTGATAATCTATATAACTTATTTGGTTTGTGCCAATCTCCGTAATAATAAGCATTGTAGTAGTATCATAGCCTTTTTCTTTAACAAGATTTAAGTCAACACTAACAATTTTATCACCGATTTTTACATCATCGCCTTGTTTATGAAATACTTTGAAGCCCTGCCCTTTTAAATTGACTGTGTCAATTCCAATATGAACTAAAAGGCTAGTTCCATCTTCTCTACTAATGCCAAAAGCATGACCAGTTGGATACATAACTTCAAGTTTGCCACTTACTGGAGCATAAATATTTCCGTCTGTTGGGATGATACCTATTGTTTTTCCAAGCATCTCTTGACTGAAAATTGGGTCATTAATACTCTTTGCTGGAATCATTTCGCCAGAACATGGAGTTATAACATCATTTATACCAAATTCTTTTTTCTTAAATTTATCAAAAAGTCCCATTATAGTTTTTCTCCATTAGATGAAATTACATCTTTATACCAATAGAAAGAATCTTTCTTATAGCGCTTGAGTGTTCCTTTGCCTTTATCATCTACATCTACATAAATAAAGCCATAACGTTTAGCCATTTCACCAGTTGAACAACTAACAACATCAATTGCAGTCCAAGGTGTATAACCAACAAGATCAACGCCATCTTCAATTGCTAAAGCCATTTGTTTAATATGTTCACGATAATAGTCAATGCGGTAATCGTCGTGAATTTCTCCGTTTTCAAAAACATCTTTAGCACCAATTCCATTTTCTGTAATCATAATAGGAACACCATAACGATCATAAACATGATTTAAAGTATATCTAAGTCCTACTGGATCAATTTGCCAATTCCATTCTGTTGCTTTTAAGTAAGGATTCTTAGCACCACCCATTATATTACCAGATACTTGGGTAACCTCTTTGTTTATAGTGATGCAATTTGTCATATAGTAACTAAATGTATAGAAATCACAAACACCCTCTTTAATTAATTTAATATCTTCATCAGTGCATTCAAATTTAATATTATTCTTTTCAAAATAATTTTTCATAAAATAAGGATAGTAGCCTTTGATTTGAACATCTCCACTGAAACAATTTCTTAATTGATCTTCTTGTTGTGTTAGCAATACATCATCAGGATGTGGTGTAAGTGGATAAACAGTAATATGACAAATCATAGTACCGAACTTAAAATTCTTGTTTATTTCTCTACCAATAATTACTGCTTTAGCACTTGCCACAAATTGATTGTGCAATGCTGCAAAACGTTTGTTAGGATCATCTTTTTGATTTTGGAAAGTTTCCGTACCCTCGTTTAATATACCACCATGATTCCAGTTTCCAACACCAGTTGTTAAGTCATTAATTTCATTAAATGGAATCCAATATGTAACATCATCCTTGTATTCATTTAAAACAAATTTTGCAAAATTAACATAATAATCTATCACTTTTCGATTAGACCAACCACCAATTTTAACTAAATTTAAAGGCATTTCATTATGATAAATTGTAACTAAAGGTTCAATATTATATTTCTTTAATTCTTTAAATATTTCTTTATAAAACTTTAAACCTTCTTGATTTGGTTTTTCTTCATCGCCATTTGGGAATATTCTTGCCCAACCAATTGACATACGATAAACTTTGTAACCCATCTCTGCCATTAATTTAATATCTTCTTTATAGTAATGATAATGATCAATAGCAACATGGCTTGGATAATAGTATTTGTCCTCATTAATATCAAGTGTAATTTTTCTTTCAACTTTGTGACTACCAGCAACCATTGCATCAGCAAGGTTTGGACCTTTGCCATTTAAATCCCAAGCTCCTTCAACTTGATTAGCAGCAGTGGCGCCACCCCATAAAAAATTTTTTGGAAATTTTGTATTCATTCGCTGTTTCCTCCTTTTATATTTGATAACTTCTCGGAATCTTCAGCCCTGATTTTATAAGGCTTTCAGATCCTATTTCAAAAAAATCACCCACTTTTCAGGATACTTTCGTATCCGAGTTCCTCAAATTTTACCACGATCCCTTTGCTATTCCTAAAAGCACCTGGAATTATATCGTGCAGTTCTGGTATCTGGATCTTTCCCAGACCGATTCCTACTCCCGGTGACGGTACTCCAGTCCGTACTGCCGCTCAGCAGCGGAAAAAGCGGACCTGTAAATGCAGGGAAAACGGCTGTCCCTCCTGCGGCTGCAAGCGTCATTATTCCCAGCCGGACTGCAACTGGGGATGGGATTCCCACCGGGAGTACTATTTCTTCGGTTCCCACCTCTACATGTATGTAACTTCCGATTCCCATAGTGATCTTCCAGTATTCCCACTTTTGGAACGGGCTTCCCGCCATGACTTGCTTTCCTTTCTCCATTCCTTTTTCACCATGAAAGCATACCTTCCGGAATTCCGTATTGAGAAGCTCCTCCTGGATTCTGCACATGACGCTTACGCTGTTTATGAATACTGCAGACGGGAAAACATCAAGCCTTTCATTGATTTGAACCCCGGGCATACCGGGCATTTCACCATTGACGATGACGGTGTTCCTGTCTGTAAGCTGGGCTTACGTATGCACAAAGAAGGGTATGAGGCTGCCAAACACCGGGCAAAGTACCGGTGTCCGAAAGCAAACCGGAAACGCGTCTGCTTCTGCGAACGTCCCTGTTCACCAGCGAAATACGGCCGGACTGTACACATCTTTACGGATGACAATCCAAGGTTGTTTAACATACCGCCAAGGGACAGCAAAGCATAGTACCTACTATGTCTAATGTTTATGTCTATTTTTCGTAAATTTCTTTCCCTGCATGATATTTAGTTGTAAATTTTCGGTTGGAATCTCATTCGGCGAGATTCCGAGAAGTTATGCTTTCATTATATCAAAAAAAAATTAAAAGTAAAGTATATTTTATTGAAAATTTTATTAGATAAAAAATAATTTACTAAAATGTATTGACAAAAATATATTTTAGCATTATGATGAATTAGTAAAAAAGATTTTATTAATTTGGAGGTGATTAACGTGGAATACATTTTTAGTGAAAATGCACCTAAGGCTATTGGACCTTATTCTCAAGCAGTGAAAGTAAAAGATACTTTATATTTATCTGGAGTAATGCCAATAAACCCTGAAACTAATTCTTTAGTAGAAAGTGATATCACTACACAAGCAAATCAAGTAATTAAAAATATTGATGCAATATTAAAAGAAGCAGGAATGGATGCTAACAACGTTGTAAAGACCACTTGTTTCATCAGTGATATGGAATATTTTGCAGCGTTTAATGAAGTGTATGCAAAATACTTTGTCTCAAAACCTGCAAGATCATGTGTGGCTGTAAAGAGCCTTCCTAAGAACGCTCTTATAGAGATAGAAGTTATCGCAATACAATAATATAAGGAGGATAGAAAGTATGGCAAAGATTTCTGTTGCCAAGATCGTTGATGGTCTTGGTGGTAAACCCAACATTGTAAACGCTACCCATTGTGCTACACGTCTTAGAGTCACCCTAAAAGACAAGACAAAAGTAGATAAAGAAGAAATTAAAGCATTAGACGGAGTTTTAGGTTTGGTTGAAGGTGCTACTCAAACCCAAATCGTAATTGGACCTGAAGTATCAAGTGTTTATCGTGAATTTATTGAATTAACAGGAGTAAGTGAAGAAGCGCCTGCTGATGAAAACTTAGACGAAGAAAAAGTGCTAAAAGATGATTTAAAGAACTCAAAAGGTTCTATTATGACAAAATTTTTTGATACAGTAGCACAAATATTTAACCCAATCGTACCATCTTTAGCTGGTTGTGGTTTCTTAAGTGCTCTTGTAATGATTTTCATGGCTTGTGGAGCATCAATGAAAGATCCTACATTTGCAAATTTCGTAACTATTGCTATGGCAGTATTTACATTCTTACCATTTTTGCTTGCTTCATCTACTGCTAAAGTATTTAAGATGAATCAATATGTTGCACTTACAATTTGTGCAGCTATGATGGCACCGGCTTGGTCAACTATGATTACGAATGGTCAATCTACTTCAAGCATTTTAGGTATTCCTTTTAAAGTTATTAATTATGGCGGGAGCGTATTACCTATTGTCTTCGCAATTATCTTGGCTTCATATGTAGAAAAATACAGTGATAAATTTATTAAAGGTCCTTTAAAGATTATTTTAGTTCCTGCTATTACAATTTTGGTGTCAACTGTTGTAACTTTATGGACAATTGGAC
Organism: Anaerostipes hominis (ex Lee et al. 2021); assembly: GCF_002270485.1. Classification (GTDB taxonomy): domain Bacteria; phylum Bacillota; class Clostridia; order Lachnospirales; family Lachnospiraceae; genus Anaerostipes; species Anaerostipes hominis. Next base: position 282,118 of record NZ_NQOG01000002.1, read on the forward strand.
CTGCATCATATTGGATTGGTGAACAAATCGCAGCTGGTGTTAACTGGTTATTTGCTAATGGAGGTCCTATTGCCGGACTTGTTTATGGAGGCATTTATTCTATGATGGTTATACTTGGTATTCATCATGGTATGGTTCCAGTATTAACGCAAATGATTTCAAATCAAGGTTTCAACTTAGTATCTCCAACATCTGGTAGCGCAAATATTGGTCAAGCTGGTGCGGCATTTGGTATTTGGTTTAAATCTAAAGATAAGAAACAAAAAGCTAATGCATTTTCTGCATGTATCGCTGCTTGTACGGGTATTACAGAACCAGTGTTATATGGTGTAACTGTTCCAAGTGGTAAACCATTCTTCTTTGGTTGCATCGGTGGAGCTGTTGGTGGTGGAGTTGCTGGACTTCTAGGACTAAAAGCTTATGCAATGGGTGGTCCATCATTCCTTAGTTTTGGTATGTTTATGGGTGGTTCAAATGCCTTTATGAACATGGGTCTTGTAATGGTATGTTTCTGTGTAGCATTCGTTGTGGCAGCAGCTTTAACTATTGTGTGCTGGAAACCTGCTAAATAAAACTCAAAAAATATAAAATAGAATTAATGTTAGAGAGTAATATATTACTCTCTAATTAGTATATGGAGATAAGAGTGAAAAATAAAGTAGATTTTGAGGATTCATCAATTCCTCATAGTCAGTCGGGGTAAAAGGCTTCTTTTCGGAAACCATGTGGAAAATACAGACCATCATCATACGTGCAATGGCGATAATGGCTTTCTTGTGACCACAACACTTTTTGATACGTCCATATTAGCAATTATTCTCGATAAGCCAGTTGTGAAACCTTTGGATATCCGAGTTAATGGTGGAAAAAGATTTTTGATTATACTCGGAAATTCCGTTCTTGCCGGTGGTTACGATGGTTGCAACGATAACATTTTTGTGGACATCAAGCCCATAGCAGATGGAGTATTTTAGCTTCATCATAAGTATCACCACCTTAACTAAAAAAGGAATAGCAGCATTGACTGTCATCCTGCGACTAAATAAACATGGTTTATTACCAATGATAAGAGTCCGGGCTCTGTAGTGTATTGCTATTCCATAGGAAGATTATATAACGGAAAATGGAGGGGCACAACTTTTTTCATTAACCTGTTTGTGCCTTGAGCGAAGCGAAAGGAATGGTAAAAAAAATGAAAGAAAAAATGATACACGCATTTAAAGCGGCTAGTGGTGGATTATTCTCAAACGTTGAAAAAGCTGATGTAGGTAGTTCTTATCAAGAAATGGAAAAACAAGGAATTGCTCTTATGGGATGGGCAGATCCGTTTATGCCAGATTGCTCAATGCCAAAATTTATTGAAGAAGCTTGGATTCAAGCTGTTAAAGATGAATCAGCGCCTCACTATACTGCTCCGATTGGTAATCAAGAATTAAAGAATTTGATTGCAGAAAAAATACTAATACAAAACAACCTTAAAGTAGATCCAAATCGTAATATTTTAATTACACCAGGATCTGATAGCGGTCTATTTTTCAGTATACTTCCTTTTATAAACGATGGTGATGAAGTAATTATTCCTTCACCATCTTATCCGAACAATTATCTTACTGTTGATATTATGGGCGGTAAGGTTGTACCAATGGAAGTTAAAGTAGAAAATGCTTATCAAATAGTTAAAGAAGATTTAGAAAAACTAGTTACTTCTAAAACTAAAATGATCATTTTAACTCATCCAAACAACCCTACAACCGTTGTTTATAATAAACAATCTTTAGAAGCGATTAGAGAAGTATGTATTAAAAATGATTTAATTCTTGTGTGTGACCAAGCATTTGAAGATTTTACATATGAGAATGAAATGATTACTCCATCTTCAATGGATGGAATGTTTGAAAGAACGGTAACAGTATTCTCTTTTTCTAAAGGAATGGGATTAAGCGGTCTTAGAGTTGGTTATGTTGTATGTAGTGATGTCATCATGGATACAATGTTCGCTAATGCTGTTGGAGTTATTGGTGCAACTTCTACATCAGCACAAAAGGCCTTAATAGAAGCAATCAAACATCCAGAATTTATGAATGTATTTAAAGAAGCCTTTGACTATAGAAGACATAAGGCTTTTGAAATAATTAACTCTATTCCTAATGTAAGTTGTTTATTACCTGAATCCGGTTTCTTGTTATGGGTAGATGTTTCTAGAATTGGTAAATCTAGTGATATTGTTTCTTATCTTGTCAAAGAGGCTGCAGTATCTTGTAATGATGGTGTGAACTATGGTGCGGGAGGCGAAGGACATCTTAGAATTGTATTGGGTGTTTATAAAGATAATCAAAGAGTAGTTGATGCGCTTGAACGTATCAAAAAGGCGCTAATTGAGTATCAAACTATTTAATTATGTGATGAAGTATGTTAATATTTTAGTGTAAATAATTTTAATGAAAGAAGAAATGTAATGGAAAATATTAATTTGACTAAAATTGACAAACAAATCCTAGAGTCTTATAAATACTTTGTCAATGGACTATCGGCTTATTTAAGTAACTCTTATGAAATAGTTCTTCATTCTCTTGGTAATCTAGAATCATCAGTTATTCATATTATTAATGGCGAACACACAGGAAGAAAAGTTGGAGCTCCAATTACTGATCTAGCTCTACAAATGTATGACAACATCAAAAAAGGTGAAGCTGACTACATTGTATATAATAGTAAAAATAAAAATGGAGAGCCATTAAAATCAGCTACCATTGCAATAAGAGGAGAAGAAAATAGAATTATTGGTTTAATATGCATAAATATGTATTTAAATACTTCCTTTTTCGATGTTTTATCTTCGTTTATGCCATCAGCTGCTAGTTTTATGAATGGATTAAGTGTTAATGAAAGCTATTTTAATGATACAGATGATTTAATTAAAAACGCTATTGATGAAGAAACTAGAAGTGTTATAGCTAATGCTTCAATTTTACCTTCTAACCGCAATAAAGCAATTGTGGAAAGATTATATGATAAAGGCATATTTAATTTAAAAGATTCTATCTTGAAAGTCGAAAGTATTATGGGTATTTCTAAGAATACAATTTATATGCATATTAGAAACTATAAGAAAAGATATAATAAATAAATATAAAAAGATTACCTGCTGTAAGACTTAGTAATATAGGCGATAAATGTTTTTATATAAATAAAGCCTGTTAAGGAATAGAAGTAGTCTTAAAGCAAAAAGGATATGAATTTCATGGGCGTGTCATATACAAGGTCAATGAATTAGATGGATATATAAGACAAAGGTTGAGAGTAAACTTTTCTTGTAGAGGAAAGAAACATGGAGGATATAATCAATGTAGATTATTGGGAGTGAAATACCCTGATAAATTCTTTGGACTAGACATGACTTTGTTAAGTTTAGTTGACACATTTTTCACAAGGATTTTATATCTTATGCAGCTTCTTTCCGGGCATTATAGTATTGCTGTCGTTTGATCATAGGAGGGAGTCCTCCATTAGCGGAACAAATCCTCCGATTATTCCAGTAGCTGATGAAATATCTCCAGATGACTGGCTTGAGTTCCCCGGTACTCATTTTTTCTGTACCATAACGGCCATACAGCAGCTCGGTTTTCATTCTGGCCCACATGCTCTCACAGCGGGCATTGTCGTGACATCTCCCTCCTGCTCTATTCATACTCTGCTCTATTTCATATTTGCAAACCGCATCCCGGTATATCTGGCTGGTATACTGGCTTCCCGGTTTTATACCATATCAGTCATGAGGACAATATGAAAGTCAAGGTTGCCGTGAAATTCATAGACAATCAGACAAAGGCAACGCAGGTATCACACAGTTTGAATTGGTGCTATATAAGGATAGGAATTGGAAAATCATTCAGTAGTAGAGAATTCACACTTTTTCTGATGTGGACGGCTGAAATATCTTGTGTTTCACTTGATATTCCAATATAATAAGGAATATAGAAGAGCTATCTTGAAAATACCAAAAAAAAGGGGAACAGCCATGCTCATGAATTGCTACGCTCAGACAGACAAAGGTAACCTCTATTTTTGGCATACCCAAAATTAAATTATTTAGAATGTAAAGACATATTCTGCCCAGAGTTTTACGGGAGGGATGTGCCTTTTATCGAATAAATAATTATTTTGAAAAAAGGTGAAAACAGAAATGAAACGAATAAAACTGCTGACATTTTTGCTGGCGTTCACAATACTGCTGACGACAATGCTTCCCACGGTGGTTTTTGCGCAGGGGAATGATTCCGGTACATCCTTTGAAGTTGGCGATTCGGTTGAATTGAAAGAGGCATTCAAAAAGATTGAGAATACTGAAGGCACTTATACCATTTCATTGAAGGAGGACATTACTGTAGAAGGCGAGTCATATTCGGTCAGCCTCAAAAAAGGTCGTGAGGTAACATTACTTGGTAATGGACATACCATTTATTTTAAAAATAAATATGGGTCATTGCAGACAAACGGCGGCACATTAAATCTTGGCAATGAAAGTGCCAATAAATTAACACTTGACGCGACTGGAACAAATCGCAGAGAAGCTGTGATCGAGATTTTCGGCGGAACTGTCAATATGTACGACCACGTTACTATAAAAGGAAACGACAACGCACAGAAGAGCACCATGGGAGGAGGAGTTAATGTTGAAAGCGCTAGCTTTGCTGAATATGGTGATAGTACTTTCAATATGTATGGTGGTGTGATCACAGAATGCAAGAATCAACGCGGCACGGGTGGCGGAGTCAGTGTAGTTGGAGTTGATGATGCTAATGGACTTAAAGCTACCTTCAATATGTATGGTGGGTCCATTACTGGCAATGAGGCAATAACACCTTATACAGGATCAAATATGTATGGCGGCGGTGGCGTCGCAGTATTAAAAACAACCGCGACTTTTAATATGTATGACGGTTTGATTGAGGGGAACAAAGCGGTCCATTGTGGCGGTGGTATCTATAGTTGTTTGGGTGCCGTAAACATTGAAGGCGGAGCAATCCGAAACAATACCTGTGATTCAGTGATAGGAACAACATATGGTTCCGGCGGAGGTATTTATAGTTATTACGGCACAACGACGATTAAAAACGCAGTGATTGAAGGGAACTACGCGCTTTATGGCGGTGGAATATATGCCTATGCTATCAATTATAGTACGAAGTATCCTGGAAAAATAACTATATCAAAGTCCAACATTCAAAATAATATTGCGTCGCGTGGCGGCGGAGTTTATGCCTCATACAGTAAAGATGTAAGGTTGTCTGACAGCACGATCAATAGCAATGAGGCTCACAATGGCGGAGGCATATTAGCTTCGAAAAGTACGATCACTTTTGAAAACAGCGAAGTCAGCGGCAATAAAGCATACACCGGTAGTGGCGGCGGACTGTATGTCAGCAGTGCAAGTACGGTATCCACCGACAGCAAAGGCAATATTATCTGCAACAATACCGCAGGCGGTTATGCAGCAGATGTTTATTTAAAGAAAGACTCTATAATAACATTGCCGAACGCCAAGGATATGGACAAAGAATATTTGGCAGACAATCAAAACTTTAGAATTGATGGTTGGTATTGGGATGCAGCAGATTCGCGTTACACTCCAAGCGAAGATGGAGAAACGGCAGATACTGACAATACAACTAGTGGGCTAGCGCTGGTTGCATCCTACAGAGTTCCCGGCATGCTTGTCGTTACCTATGAACTGCAGGAGGGAGAGTGGACAGAAACAAGGGACATTTATTCTGAGCAGGATGGAAAATATATAGAAAATGTACCTTTGCGTGAAAAGGCCAATGAACCGAGTGCTCCTGAAAAGGAAGGATATGTATTTGGCGGCTGGTACACAGACAGTAATTACAGCGATGAAAGCGAGTATGATTTTTCCGCTCCTGTTACAAGACACATAACACTGTATGCAAAATGGTTGAAGAAGATGGAGCCTTTGAATGCAGTTCCTGCAATCATGGCAGAGGATAAGACTTTGACTGTAGGCGATACCTTTGACCCTCTGAAAGATGTTACTGCTTCAGATACCGAAGATGGCGATCTTACAGCGAAAATTGAGGTATTGCGCAGTAATGTAGATACATCAAAAGCAGGAACATACCAAGTTACTTACAAAGTAATGGATAGTATGGGCGCTTCCGCAACAAAGACGATTACCGTTACTGTCAAGGCAAAAGACACGCAGAAGCCAACGACAGACGATAACGAGAAACCGTCTGCAACGGATACAGATAAGAAACCAATTAGTACAGATAAACAGACAACGTCTAACAGCCCTAAAACTGGCGACAGCACAAATATGACAACATGGCTTGCACTCATGTTCGTATCTCTTGGTCTGTTGGCTGGCATATTCACAGTAAGGAAATTACGCAAAAGCAGATAAAGACTGTGAGAAATTTTATGGAAAGAGATATTTTTGAGGACATGAAAATTGAAACGGAATGTGCATATATTTAAGATTTGCCCTACATCAGAGAAACAGTAGAAAAGAAACTATTTGAACTTCCGTTTGACCTCTATTCCAAGGAACAGCTTCAGGAATTCTGCAACTTTGTGATGGTATGACCTATTCCTTGAATATTATGTAAAGCTTGATGAATATGAATTCTGGCTATTTGTGATAGGAAACTGTAATCGTCAATGCTGATCTGTATCAAAAAGCAGCAGATGTATCTTGTAAATTTACGCAGGATACGTATCGGTTTACAGGGAATATAAAAGGTTAAATACAGGAATCTAATATTTTCCAGCAGATTCCATACAGACATCACGACATTGGTTTTTAACAAGCCATTCTTTGAACTGCCGCCGGGCCGATATGCTGTATTTATTTTCAGGGGAAAAAATGAGCACAGCCGTTATGATTTTGCAAAATATGGGAAAGAAAGGGGGACATTTCGTTTGATTGAGAAATGTCCCTGTGCTGTTTTAATCCAGATAGTGCTTCATATGTTTCAGCGCATTCTTTTCCAGCCGGCTGACCTGAGCCTGTGAGATACTGATCTCATCGGCTACTTCGGTCTGCGTCTTGCCGTCAAAGAAGCGGAGCTTGATGATGTTGTATTCCCGTTCAGGGAGATGTTCCATGGCATCTTTTAAAGCGATGGATTCTACCCATAATTCTTCTTTGTTTTTCTTGTCTTTTACCTGATCCATTAAAAACAGAGTATCTCCGCCGTCCTGATACACCGGCTCATAAAGAGAAAGAGGTGTGGCGATGGCATCCAGGGCGAAGAGTACATCCTCTTTTTTCATTTCGATTTCCTCAGCAATGGCTTCGATGGTAGGCTCTTTGTTGAATTTTTTCGTGAGGGCCTCCTTTGCCGTGATGGCTTTGTAGGCAATATCCCTGAGTGAACGACTGACTCTCATGGAATTATTATCACGCAGGTAACGCCGCACTTCTCCGATGATCATCGGAACCGCATAGGTGGAAAATTTAACGTTCAGGGAGCGGTCAAAATTGTCGATGGCTTTCATAAGCCCGATACATCCAACTTGAAACAGATCGTCGGCATTCTCATTGCTGCCGGAAAAACGTTGAATGACACTTAAAACTAACCTTAAATTGCCCTTGATGTATTGTTCCCTTGCTTCCTGGTCACCCTGTTCGATCCTTATGAACAGTTCTTCTTTTTCTTCATTGGTGAGTAAAGGAAGAGAAGCAGTATTGACTCCGCAGATTTCAACTTTATTAAGTGCCATGATAATTCCTCCATTTGTAAATTGTTCTTGCGAACGATATATTAAAATCATTCACCAATCAAAATGGATTTATACGATGAAAAAATTGCCAGACCGTTTGACACCCATATTTACCAATGATATTATGATAAGAAGAAAATATAGAAATGAGGAATCATATCATGAAAAAATTACTGCTAATTTGTATGATGATATGTCTTGTTTTTTGTTTGGGGGGCTGCAATTTTCCCTGGGACAAGGAAAAGACAGAAGATAAAAATGTCAAAAAAGAAAATATAACAGCATCAGAAGTAAAAGATTCCATGAAGGGAAGACAGCTGATTATCGGTGTGTCCGACGGTATGGCGCCGTTTTCAGTAAGAGATGAAAAAACCAGGGAGATGAAAGGTTTTGACATCGATCTGATAAAGGGGATCAGCCAGTATCTGGGCTTTGAGTACAAGCTTCGCGTCGCTCCGATGAGGAAGCTTACGGATCTGCTCAGGGAGAAGAAGATCGATCTTGCTATCTCCGGCATTTGTATTACGGACAGCCGCCAAAAGGAGTTTCAGTTCTCCGATGTCTATTTTGAAAATACATTAAAAGTTATGGTCAATACAGATAAAAATATAACAGACAGAAAAGAACTGGTCGGAAAAGCCATAGGGGTGGAGGAGGGAACCTCTAACGAAGAATATGCACAGACTAACCTTTCTGAGGAGAATAAGATTAAGGTTTATCCATCCATGGACAAGGTATTCAAAGATCTTGAAAAAGGAAAGATCGATGCTACGGTCTATGATGCAACAGGCGTGGATTATTTTATGGCAAATTATAAAGGAGACAAAATCTCCGACCTCGATGAGAAGCTTAACTCAGCAGAGAGCAACTATGGGATTATGTTCCGGAAGAAAGATCCTTCTATCGGCAAGTTTAATGTGACGCTTCAGGTATTGAACACAGAGGGCACCTACCAAAACATTAAGAACGAGTGGATTGGATCGGAAGACGAAGATTAAGAGGGAAATTCATGAATATTGTTTCAATTGTATTCGGACAGATCGTCATGATGTTTTGTATGATGGCTGTGGGGGCAGCCGCCTATAAGGCGGGCCTCATAACTGAACGGGGAAGCACGGATCTTTCCAATATCACCCTTTACTTAGTCATTCCATTTGTGGTGCTCACTTCTTTTCAGATTGAGTTTGATGCAGACATATTTCATGGAATTCTGGTTACCTTTGTTTTAGGAATTGCGGCACATGCGGCAGCGATCGTTTTGTCCTATCTGCTGATCCGAGGAAAGGATAATGATCGGACAGTTCTGGAACGGTTCAGCATTGTGTACCCGAACTGTGGTTTTATGGGGATACCTCTGGCCCAGGCGGTGCTGGGTCCGAAGGGGGTTATTTACATAACAGCGTTTATTGCCGCACAGAATCTGTTTATCTGGTCCCACGGAGCTGCCAGTATGCAGGGGACATTTAACCTGGGATCGGTCAAAGAATTATTCAAAGCACCTGTTATGATCGCAACATTTGCAGGACTTTTCTGTTACCTTCTTCAGATTCAATTCCCTGTTCTGGTCTACAATCCACTGAAGGCTATCGCTGATATGAATACACCCCTGGCGATGATCATATCCGGAACTGCCATCGCGCAGACAAATCTTTTGAAGACACTGACAAGACCCAGGATTTATGTTATGACGGCATTGAGGCTCCTTCTCGTGCCTATGGTCATGTTTTTGATCCTTCTTTTCGTACCGGTATCCAAGGATCTTAAAATATTGTCGCTGCTTGCCTCATCCGCATCGACTGCGGCGATCACGACCATGTTTGCGGTGAAGTTTAAGAAGGATGTGGGTTACGCGGCAGAATTATTTGCAGTTTCCACCATCGCAGCGGTTGCCACGCTGCCGTTCATGATCTCCCTCGGAGAAAAATTCTTTTCATAAAGGACAAAGTGGGCAAGCCCACACCTCATCTCCCTAACCCCTTAAAATAGAAAATCCCATGGTTCATTCTGTCAAAAGAACCATGGGATTTTTGAATTCGGCATAAAAATCAGCTGTTTTGGATTTTCAGAAAATGATACAGCCAGCTGGCCTCTTCATCAGTGAGATGAGGAGAGAGACTGTCGAAGACAAGCCGGTGATAGGCATAGAGGAGACGGATTTCTTTATCATTGAGCAGCGCCTCATCAACCCCGTCCATATCAATAGGAACCAACGTCAGGTGCTCGAATTCTAAAAAGCTGCCGTATTCATTCTGCCGCTGCTTTCTGCACAGGAGCATGTTTTCTGTACGGATTCCGTATTTTCCCGGGATATACACTCCCGGCTCATCGGTTGTAACCATGCCGGGCACCAGGACTGCATCCAGCTGATTATCTCTGATCTGCCAGCGGAAGGCGTTGGGGCCTTCGTGGACTCCGAGAAAATGTCCGACACCGTGTCCGGTTCCGCACCGGTAGTCGATTCCTTCTTCCCAGAGGGGGCCTCTGGCCAAGATGTCCAGGCTGCTTCCCCGGCATCCAAGAAGAAATTTGGCATCGGAAAGGGACAGCATACTTTTTAATACGAGCGTAAAGTTCCGTCTCTCTTCTTCGGAGATATCACCTAAGATAAAAGTGCGGGTGACATCCGTCGTTCCGGTCAGATACTGGCCGCCCGAGTCGATCAGAAGCATTCCTTCCGGTTCCAGGCAGACATCGGATTCTTCAGTGGAAGAGTAGTGCATCATAGCCGCGTGGTCTTTGTAGGCGCAGATGGTATCAAAGCTCGGTCCCTGATACAGAGGCAGCTTTCTGCGCTCCTCTTCCAGACGGTCCTGGACGGAACGTTCAGTCATAGGAACAGAACCGATGTTTTGCTTCAGCCAAAACATGAACCTGGTCATGGCAATGCCGTCAGACAAGTGACATTCTTTAAGCCCCTTGATCTGTGTCTCATTTTTCACCGCTTTCATGCCGGAAGAAGGGTTTTCGCCAAAAATGATCTGGTTTTTTTCGAGTTCCAGGTAAAGCTTGTAGTTTACGGTATCCGGATCTATCAGTATGCTTCCCTCCTGTTTTTTTAAGAAAGAATCGATCTGTTCATAAGGCAGAATCGTTATCTTATCCTGTTCCAGACGGCGTCTTACTTCTTCTGAAAGACAGGTTTCCCTCACAAATAGGCAGCAGCTTTCCTGTGTGATCCATACATAGCTGTAAAACAGAGGCGTGCAGGGCATGTCATTGCCGCGCAGATTGAAGATCCATGCGATATCCGGCAGAGAGGCGATAAAATGAGCCCTTGCGGAAACTGTCTCCATACAGCTGCGGATTCTTTTGAGCTTCGACGGCACAGATTCCCCGGCATAAATATCTTCATGGATAAAAATCGGGGATGCTGCGGCATCCGGGCGGCCGGTCCAGAGATCCTCTGCGAGAGTATGATCTGTTTCCAGGACTGCTTTTTTTGAAGCGGCCAGCCTGGACAGTTTTCTTCCGTAAGCGGTATTGATCATACGGCCGTTTAAGCTGAGGACATCGCCCTCACTGAGATGCTCTGTGAGATATTCAAGTATAGTCGGAACGCCGGAAACACCCATCTTCATCAGCTTCATTTGTTCAGGATCGATCTGTGCTTCCGCCTGGGTAAAATATCTCCCATCCGTCCAGAGCCGGCTTTCGGCCTGCTCTGCCAGGACTGCTCCGGATGATCCGGTAAATCCGGAGATGAATTGGCGGCACTTATAGTGATCGTCCACATATTCGGACTGATGGGGATCTTCACTGGGAATCAAATAATACGTAAGATTCTTTTCAATCATAGATTTCTGAAGTCTAGCCAGCGGTGTAGTCATAATTCAGAACCTCCTTTTATTGTTGTGGTTTTTATTATAACACGATATAATAAAAAATAGAATTTTAGAATATGTGCAGAAATTTTGCAGCTGAATGAGGAGGACATTAAGGATGAAAAACATGCTAGTGGCACAGTCAGGAGGACCGTCGGCGGCGATCAATGCCACCATTACCGGCGTGATCGACGCAGGGCTTGCGAGCAGCCGGGTAGAACATGTATACGGTGCACTGAATGGGATCAAAGGAGTATTAAACGAGAATTTTGTGATACTGGATGACATATGCAAAAAAACTGAAACAAGAGATCTGCTGGCCATGACTCCGGCAGCTGCGCTGGGGTCCTGCCGCTGGAAGCTGAAAAATCCGGAAGAAGATAAGAGAGAGTTTGAGGAGATCATCCGGATCTTAAGGAAAAATAATATCGGATATTTTATTTACACCGGCGGAAACGATTCTATGGATACCGTCTATAAGCTTTCCGTGTACTGTCGGGAACACGGAGTGGATGATATCAAGATCATGGGAGCTCCGAAGACCATCGACAACGATCTTGGAGAGACAGACCATTGTCCGGGTTTTGGCTCTGCGGCCAAATTCATTGCCACCGCTTTTACAGAGATTGCATGCGACTGCTATGTCTATGATATTCCGTCTGTGACGGTTGTGGAAGTCATGGGGCGCAATGCAGGATGGCTGACGGCCAGTGCGGCCCTCGCAAGAAATGAAGAAAGAAATGTGCCCCAGCTGATCTACCTGTGTGAGAGGGCGTTTGATACGGAACGTTTTGTGAAAGATGTAAAGGAAGCGCTGGATCGGGAAAATAACATCATCATTGCAGTCAGCGAAGGATTAAAGGATGCCCGGGGAAATTACGTCGGAGAAGAAATGAAGTCCGGGAAAGAAGATGCTTTTGGACATAAATACCTGTCGGGCATCGGAAAATACCTGGAGCAGGTGATAACGGATAAGATTGGCTGCAAGGTCCGCTCTGTGGAACTCAATATCCTTCAGCGCTGCGCCGGATACATGCTGAGTGAAACAGACATCATCGAATCCAGAAATCTGGGGGCCTTTGCCGCCGTCAGCGCCATCCGGGGCGAGACCGGCAAGATGTCCGCTTTAAAACGGATGCCGGGAGATAACTACCAGGTGGAGATCGTACTGGCCGATCTGTCCAAGATTGCAAATGTTGAAAAGACAGTGCCTCTTGAATGGATTACAGAGGACGGACACGACATCACGGAGGAGCTGGTGGATTATTTAAGACCTCTGATTCAGGGGGAAGTGCGGATTCCGTATAAAGACGGAGTCCCGGAACATTTCATTCTCTAGGGGATTCCGTAGGAATTTCTTATTTCATAGGAAAGTTCTACGACCTTCCCTATGAAATAAAAACGCTCCGCGGGTTGTGCACAGATGCGTAAGGAAATTATTTGCCTGCGGCAAATTGCATCTGGCACGCAAAGTTTAAAAGCCCCTCAAAGAGTGAGGGGTTGGGGCGTTGAAGTGGGCCTGCCCACTTTGTTCTAGTAGCGAAAAAAGAGGAACTTTTCTGTCAGTGTCCTGGAAGAAAAGTTCCTCTTTTTTATTTGCGGTTTTTCATAATATATTGGTTTAGTTCGGCTCCGATGAACAGAATCATCATACAAAAATACAGCCAGAACAGGGTGAGCAGAATACCGGTAAGCCCTCCGTACATAATGCTGAAAAATTTAAAGTTATCAAAATAGATTGAAAACAGGGAGGATAAAATGATCCATCCCGCTGAGCTGAATATCACTCCCGGCATGACTTGCTTGGCTTTGAAGTGTTCACTTGGAAGAAAGCGGTACATGATGAAAAATACCAGGAAAAATATAAAAAATGCAATGCCGAAACGGATCAGCAAAAATATAATATGCTGGTTGGACAGAAACGGATAAAACTGATACAGCTGGTTCAGCAGTGTGTTTCCGAATAAGAGCACAATAATCCCGATCAGGACAGCTACCGCGATGAACGCAATATACATAGTGGAGATAAACCGGAGCACAAAGTAATTCCGTTTTTCCGGGATCTCGTGGATCGTGTTTAGACCGGTCATCATGGAAAGGATACCTTTTGATGCGGACCACAGCAGTGTGATGATCGTGAATGACATGTAGGTTGTCGTGATTTTTCCATATAAAGAATTGATGACGGCAACCAGGCTGACACTGTACTGTTCCGGCAGATAGTAGTTTACAAGGTCGATCAGGTCTTTCGGCGTCACGGGAACAAAGCGCATCAGGCTCAGCACAACGATCAGGAACGGGAAAAAAGAAAGCACCGTAAAGAATGCTGCCTGAGCGGAAAAGGCAGTGATATGATCCTTCTGAGCTTTCGCGATCACGGAATTCAGAAGGGCGATTAACTTTAACATATAAATACCTCTCAGATCATATTAATATAGCAAAATTTTATACAAATAGTTTATATATTCTATCATAAGCGTTTGAAATACTCAAGAAAAAGCTGAACGCCATAGGAATACCGGGACAGCAGGAGAGGAAGCTTTGTTTTATATAGAATAAATCTTAAAAATTTATAAACAAATTATAAAGAAAGTGGTTGACATAGGGGGCAGGGTTTGATAAAATTGGAAATAAGTTAAGGAATACGAAAGAAGGATTGTTACTGGTAATGCAGGCTAAACCAACTTATGAGATTTATACAGATAGATTTCGATAGGTGTGGTTTATTTTTTTTCTTAACTGAATATTTTACAATACGGAGTGGAACTGTGCAAATTACAAGAATTATAAATAATAATATTGTAATTTCAGAAGATAACAGCCATCGTGAAGTGGTGCTAATGGGAAGAGGACTGGGCTTTCGGAGACATCCCGGAGATGTGATCGACTCAGATAAAGTCGAGAAGACTTACATAATGAAAGACCATGGGATGACACATCGCTTTCAGCAGATGGTAGCAGACATCCCCATAGAACGATTGGAAATATGTAATGAAATTATTCAATATGCAAAAGACACTTTGCAAAAGAATATCAATGACAATATTTATATTTCTCTCACAGACCATATTAATTTTGCCATTGAACGGGTAGAGATGGGTGTTCCCTTCCAGAATCCCTTTTTATGGGAGATTAAGAAGTTCTACTACCAGGAATATCTGATCGGGCAGGCTGCCATCCGCATGATCGAGCGGAAGCTAAAGGTCACTCTGCCGCAGGATGAAGCGGCGTTTATCGCACTGCATATTGTCAATGCAGAACTGGATCTGGATATGACGGAGATGGTTTCCATGACCAAGCTTACGCAGAATATCTTAAAGATTGTTGAGGAGTGTTTTCCTGACCAGATGGATAAAGAATCCGTTTTTTACGAAAGGTTTATCACCCACTTGAAGTTTTTTGCACAGAGGATCTTTACGGGCAATGAAGTGGAGAGTGACGACACAGAGTTCCAGGAGATTATCCGAAACAAGTATCAGGAATGTCTTGACTGTGTGGAAAAGATCAGAATTTATATAAAGAATACATGCAACCATGATATAACGGATGAGGAAATGATGTATCTCACCGTCCATATCAAGAGAGTGATTACAAGATAAAAGTTCATATTGATTTAGAATAAGGATTGTTACTGGTAATGCAGGCTAAACCTGATTCAAACCGAAGGATTTTTGAATTCATATGTTTTGCAAAATTTGTTGAGCTGTGTGGATTGAAAAGATCCGGTGTTTGAGTCAGGTTTTTTTATTTCATTAATGTTTCACGTAAAATCACCCCCAGCGGGGGATTTTATAAATAGGAACCTGAATTCTTGGTTAATATAAAAGAATAAAGATTCCGAAAGATAATTAGAAAAGGAGGAATGTTTAAATGGTAGGAATTATTCTTGCTACGCATGGCGGATTTGCGGATGGTATTATGCAGTCCGGATCCATGATCTTCGGTGACCAGCCCGATGTGGCAGCTGTAACACTGCAGCCGAGCGAAGGGCCAAATGACATCAGAAAGAAGATGGAAGATGCAATCGCTTCTTTTGAAAGTCAGGACGAAGTATTATTCTTAGTCGATCTTTGGGGAGGAACTCCATTCAATCAGGCAAACGGACTTGTATCAGAACATGAGGACAAATGGGCGATTGTAGCCGGCTTAAACTTGCCGATGCTGATCGATGCCTATGGCTCACGTATGACGATGGAGACAGCTCACGAAGTTGCGGTTCAGATCGCCGGAAGCGGAAAAGAAGGGGTGCGCATTTATCCGGAGTCTCTGGAACCGAAGGAGGAACCGGCAGCCGGACAGCAGGCAGAAGCACAGCCTCAGGGAGCAATCCCGGAAGGAACCGTATTAGGAGACGGACATATCAAATTTGTGCTTGCCCGCATTGATTCCCGTCTGCTTCACGGACAGGTGGCAACTGCATGGACAAAGACAACACAGCCGAACAGGATCATCGTCGTATCCGATTCGGTAGCGCATGACGATCTGCGTAAAAAACTGATTCAGGAGGCTGCACCTCCAGGGGTACGCGCCAATGTTGTTCCTGTGAACAAAATGATCGAGGTCTCAAAAGACCCCCGCTTTGGAAACACAAAAGCACTGCTGCTTTTTGAGACGCCTCAGGATGCTCTCCGTGCCATCGAAGGCGGAGTGGACATCAAGGAACTCAACATCGGCTCCATGGCTCATTCTGTCGGAAAAGTAGCCGTGAGCAAAGTTGTATCTCTCGGAAAAGAAGACATCAAGACTTTTGCAAAATTAAAGGAACATGGAATCGGCTTTGATGTCCGTAAGGTGCCGAGCGATTCTAAAGAAAACATGGATGAGATCATTAAAAAAGCAGAAGCCGAGTTATCTTAGGCTTCACACATTCAGAAAATAGAGGAGGAATTATAATGTCAGCAATTTCAATCGTTTTAGTTATTATAGTTGCCTTTCTAGCTGGTATGGAAGGAGTTCTGGATGAATTCCAGTTCCATCAGCCGTTGGTTGCGTGTACATTAATTGGACTTGTGACCGGTCAGTTAGAAGCAGGTATTATTTTGGGCGGTACATTACAGATGATCGCTTTGGGATGGGCAAACATCGGCGCCGCTGTTGCACCGGATGCCGCGTTAGCTTCTGTAGCTTCCGCTATCATCTTAGTCCTTGGAGGACAGGGCACCTCAGGTGTCAGCACTGCCATCGCAGTTGCGATTCCTTTGGCAGTTGCAGGTTTATTCTTAACAATGGTTGTACGTACACTTTCCGTGGCATGTGTTCACCGTATGGATGCAGCTGCTGAAAAAGCAAATTTCAAAGGTGTTGAACTGTGGCATATCATTGCCATCGCTATGCAGGGACTCCGTATTGCGATTCCGGCGGGAGCGCTTCTGTTTATCCCGGCAACAACCGTTCAGAAATTCCTGACATCTATGCCGGCATGGCTTACAGACGGTATGGCAATCGGCGGTGGAATGGTCGTAGCCGTTGGTTATGCGATGGTTATCAACATGATGGCAACAAAAGAAGTTTGGCCGTTCTTTGCAATCGGTTTCTGTGTTGCTGCACTTTCAGATCTGACATTGATCGCATTGGGAGCTATCGGTGTATCTCTGGCATTGATTTACCTTACACTGTCTGAGAGCGGCGGTTCTTCAGGCGGCGGAGGAAGCAATACAGGTGATCCGCTCGGCGATATTCTGAATAATTATTAATTGAAGGAGGTATGAAAAATGGCAGAAAAAGTTACATTAAGTAAGAAGGAACGATTGTCCGTTGCATTGCGCTCTACCTTCCTTCAGGGTTCTTGGAACTATGAACGTATGCAGAACGGTGGCTGGGCATTTTCAATTATCCCGGCGATCAAAAAGTTATATAAAACAGAAGAAGAACGCTCAGCGGCATTAAAACGTCACTTGGAATTCTTCAACACGCATCCGTATGTTGCTTCTCCGGTTATCGGTGTTACACTGGCATTAGAGGAAGAGCGTGCAAATGGGGCAGAGGTCGATGACGCAGCGATCCAGGGTGTGAAAGTCGGTATGATGGGACCTTTGGCCGGTGTCGGAGATCCGGTATTCTGGTTTACCGTACGTCCGATCCTCGGAGCTCTCGGTGCATCCCTCGCAATGACAGGAAACATCTTAGGACCGATCTTATTCTTCGTACTGTGGAACGTGATCCGTTGGGGGTTCATGTGGTACACACAGGAATTCGGATACAAAGCCGGCGCAAAGATCACAGAAGACCTTTCCGGCGGATTACTGCAGAAAGTCACAAAAGGTGCATCTATCCTCGGTATGTTTATCCTTGGATCACTGGTTCAGCGATGGGTATCCATCAGTTTCCAGCCGGTAGTATCTAAAGTTACATTAAGTGAGGGAGCGTACATTGACTGGGGCAAGCTTCCTGAGGGAGCAAAGGGGATCCAGCAGGCATTTGAGCAGTATGCATCAGGCCTGTCACTGACCCCTACCAAGATCACAACTTTACAGAACAACCTGGATTCTTTGATTCCTGGATTAGTTCCATTATTATTAACATTATTCTGTATGTGGCTGCTGAAGAAAAATGTTTCACCGATCATCATTATCATCGCATTATTCTTAGTTGGTATTGGCGGACACCTTATCGGATTGTTATAAGCTAATGAAAAAAGTTCGGAGCAATCCGAACTTTTTTTATTCTTTGAAGTGGACTTTCCCACTTTGTTTACTGAACAATATCGTGATATAATGTTTAGGATACTGTATAAGAATAAATTAGAAATGGAGAGTTGCTATGGCTCAGTCAATAAATACAAAAGTAGATTTGGTGATCAGCGGAACTTCTTATCACGGTCTGAACAGTTATGGAAAGATCATGATCGGCGATAAAGGATTTGAATTTTATAATGACCGGAATGTAAATGATTATATTCAGATTCCATGGAAGGAAGTTGACTACGTGATTGCCTCAGTCATGTTTAAGGGAAAACACATTCCGCGCTATGCGATCCAGACAAAAGAAAACGGAACCTATTCTTTTGCCTCAAAAGAGCCGAAGAAAGTGCTGCGTGCGGTCAGCAAGTATGTTGCGCCAGACCATATGGTCCGCTCTTTAAGCTTTTTTGGAGTGATCAAAAAGAAGTTAAAAGCCAAGTTTAACAAATAAGTCTTAGGAGGGATAAGATTATGGGACATATTTTAAAAATGAAACCAGTGTTTAAAGAGATGATCTGGGGCGGACATAAGCTTAAGGATGTGTATGGATACGAGATCCCCAGCGACCATACGGGGGAGTGCTGGGCAGTTTCTGCCCATAAAAACGGTGACTGTACGATTGAAAACAGTGAGTTTGCCGGCAAGACACTGTCATGGCTTTTTGAACACCACCGGGAACTGTTCGGCAATATAGAGGGAGAGGAATTCCCTCTGCTGGTAAAGATCATTGACGCCAGAGATGACTTATCCGTGCAGGTTCATCCCAACGATGAGTATGCAAGGGTTCACGAAGACTCTCTGGGAAAGACAGAATGCTGGTATGTGCTTCAGGCAGATGAGGGCACTAAGATGGTCATGGGCCATCACGCGAAAACAAAGGATGAGTTTATCAAAGCAATCGAGGAAGACGACTATGACAATCTCCTGAATTCCTTTGCCATCGAGAAGGGGGATTTCTTTTACATCCCTTCCGGGACACTGCATGCCATCTGCAGCGGATCTCTGATCTATGAAGCCCAGCAGTCCTCCGATATCACTTACCGCGTTTATGATTATCACCGCAAGGATCAGGACGGCAACGAAAGACAGCTGCATGTACAGCAGTCCATAGACGTTACCAATGTGCCTGCACAGATTGGCAGCAGCAAATCCTTCCGTGAAACTCAGCTGGAAAACGGAACGAAAGTAAGATATGTTGAGAGCGAATTTTTTAAAGTGGACTGCTATCGGTTAAACGGTAAAAATACAGTAGAAAACGATGCGCCGTTCCAGATGGTCAGCGTGATAGAAGGAGAAGGGATGATCGATGGACAGAGTGTTAAAAAGGGAGATCATTTCCTTATCTGTTCGGATCAGAAGGAAACTGTTTTCGGCGGGACAATGGATGTTATGATCGCAACGCTGTGACCTGAATTATAAAGCCGAAAAATCAGGTATGTCTTTGATATGAGGTATTTTAGGAGGGAAAATGTGAAAGACAAAATATTCGGGGTATTACAGCGTGTGGGACGGTCCTTCATGCTTCCGATCGCAATCCTGCCTGTGGCCGGGCTGCTGCTGGGAATCGGACAATCACTGACAAATGAAACGATGCTCAATGCCTATGGCCTGATGGGGGTTATGGGACCAGATACGATTCCGTACGCAATCTTGAAAGTCTGCGGGGACTGTGGAAATGCTGTGTTTGGGAACCTGCCGCTGATCTTTGCCATTGGGGTAGCCGTGGGTATGGCAAGAGCTGAAAAAGAAGTAGCTGCACTGGCAGGAGCTATCGCGTTTTTTATCATGCACACAGCCATATCGGCTATGATTTCTTTAAACGGAGGAGCAGAAGCCATGCGTGAGGGTGCAACGGCTTCTGTTCTGGGGATTACCTCCCTGCAGATGGGAGTGTTCGGCGGTATTATCGTTGGACTTGGAGTTTCTGCGCTGCATAATAGATTTTATAAAATCAAGCTTCCGGAAGTATTGTCCTTTTTCGGTGGGACAAGATTTGTGCCTGTGATCTGTACGGTCGTATTTGTATTTGTGGGAATCCTGATGTATTTTATCTGGCCTCCCATTCAGGATGCAATGTACGCGGCAGGGGGCATGGTCAGCGCTTCCGGGTATTTCGGTACGTTTATCTACGGGGTCATGGAGCGGGCACTGATCCCGTTCGGCCTGCACCATGTATTTTATCTGCCATTCTGGCAGACTTCGTTAGGAGGTACAATGGAGATCGGCGGAAAGATGGTCGAAGGCGCCCAGAATATCTTTTTTGCCCAGCTGGCCGATCCTGGAACTATCCATTTTGCAGTGTCCGCCACGCGATTTATGACGGGCAAATTTCCGCTGATGATCTTTGGACTGCCGGGTGCCGCATTTGCGATGTACAGGTGTGCAAGGCCGGATAAAAGAAAAGCGGTGGCCGGCCTGCTGGCCTCTGCGGCGCTGACGTCGATGCTCACAGGCATCACGGAACCCCTTGAGTTTACCTTTTTATTTGTGGCGCCTGGATTGTATGCGATCCACTGCGTTTTCGCGGGAGCTGCATATATGCTCATGCATATGCTGAAGATCTGTGTGGGCCTGACATTTTCCGGAGGCATCATTGATATGTTCCTGTTCGGTACCCTGCAGGGTCAGTCGAAGACAAACTGGCTCATGTTCATTCCGGTGGGGATTGTATATTTTACAGTATATTATTTTTTATTCAGTTTTCTGATCAGGAAGCTGGATCTGAAGACTCCGGGGCGGGAAAAGGAAGACCAGAATATAAAATTATATACCAGAGCTGATGTGGCTGAGAAACCTTTGGAGGGCAGCCCTGAAATTGACGGGTCTGATATATCGGCTCTGATCGTTGCCGGCCTGGGCGGTAAATCAAATGTGAAAGATGTGGACTGCTGTGTGACGCGTCTTAGGTGTACGATCTCGGATCCTGGCAGGGTAAACGACAGAATCTTGAGAGAAAGCGGCTCCCGGGGCATCGTAAAGAAAGGCGACGGGGTTCAGATCATTTATGGACCGATGGTCACTGTGATAAAGTCCAATCTGGAAGATTAT
Organism: Anaerostipes hominis (ex Lee et al. 2021); assembly: GCF_002270485.1. Taxonomy (GTDB): domain Bacteria; phylum Bacillota; class Clostridia; order Lachnospirales; family Lachnospiraceae; genus Anaerostipes; species Anaerostipes hominis. The sequence goes on from NZ_NQOG01000002.1 coordinate 303,410, forward strand.
CTGGCAAGCAGCTTGTCTGACAGAGCGGCGGAAGCACCGAGAGTCCCTGTGGCAGAAGAGGTGCCGGAGGTGGCAGTGGAAACTGTCTGTATGCCGATCAATGGAGAAGTAGTAGAACTGGATGAAGTGGAAGATGAGGTCTTTGCAGAAGCGATGCTCGGGCAGGGATTTGCCGTAAGACCTTCTGACGGAAACCTGATTTCGCCTGTAGACGGCACGGTCACTGCGGTGTTTAATACAAAGCACGCCATCTGCATCACGTCCGGCGGCGGTGCTGAGGTCCTGGTCCATATGGGAATTGATACGGTGAAACTTGCCGGGAAATATCATCATGTGAAGGTAGAGCCAGGCATGAGAGTGAGAAAAGGGGACCGGATCGCTGAGTTTGATCTTGAAGAGATCAAACAGGAGGGTTACTTTGTCACAACACCGGTGGTGGTGAGCAACAGTGAAGAGTATACAAGCATCACCATAGAAAATACCGGGCACCTGGAAGCCGGAACAAAAGTGCTGACATTAAAAAAATAGAAATAGAACTTATATGTAAAAAAGATCTTTCTGCAAATGTCTGCAGGAAGATCTTTTTTCTGGAGAATTATTTACTTTGATCCTGTAAAAGCTGGATCATCGTATCAGTTGCTGCATTCACAGTATTGATTTCAGACTCTACTGAACGGGATGCGATGTGGGCTGTCTGGATAAAGTGATCCATCTTGAGCAGCTCATCAATCCAAGGTTCCCTCTGGGGAGGTTCTGAGGTGAAGACGTCGGATGCACAGGCGTAGATCTCCTTGCTTTTTAATGCTTCGTAAAGTGCATATTCGTTTACAATTCCGCCCCGGGCTGCATTTACTAAAACAGCCGTGTCCTTCATCATTTTAAATTCTTTGATTGAGATCATGTCCTTTGTCTCTTGTGTAAGCGGCACGTGGATGGAGATAAAATCACATTCCTTCAGGATTTGTTCCACAGATGTTTGTTTTGCGTTGTATTCAGCCAGTACATCTTGGGCAGCGTCAAACATATCATAGATCAGAACTTCCATTCCGATCCCATTTGCTATTCTTGCAACATGTTTTCCGATATTACCAAACCCGATAATACCAATTTTCTTATGAAAGAGTTCCAGTCCTGTTGGTTTGTTCCAACCGTGACTTTTGACATTTATAGCATTACTCACAATATGCCTTGCAGCCGCAAACATCATTCCGATGGTGAGTTCTGCGACTGCATTGGAATTCGTTCCAATACAGCGGCCGACTTTAATCCCTAGTTCTTCACAGACAGAAAGATCAATATTATCGGTCCCAACCCCGAATTTCACAATGGCTTTCAGGTGCCTGCATTCCCGGAGGAGTTCTTCATTCAGTTCGTCAACACCCGCGATGATCCCGGACGCCCGCTTTGCTTTTTCTGCAAACACGTCTTTTGGAAGTGGTCTGCCTGTATGATTGACGTCCATTTCATAGCCAAGTGCTTCTAAACGTTTTCCTGCTTTACTGCCGTATTTTGCATACCCTCTCGGTGTTACTAGAATCGTTTTCATAGGCTCATCCTTTTCTTACGTCTGTTACAATATCACGTAGCTTTTTTGCGTTTGCCGCAATTTCCTCTGTGGAACCTTTGGTAAGTAATCCGCCCAGGCCAACGCAGTCAGCTCCGTTTTCAAACCACTCTGCAAGGTTGTCGAAGTCAGCTCCGCCCGACGCCATGACCGGCACCTGGGGGCATGGCACTTTTACCACTTTAGCTAAGCTGGGGCCGTAGTAATTGGAGATTGGAAATGCCTTTATAAAGGATGCGCCTGCCTTTAGTGCCGTCAACATTTCAGTATAAGAAGTACATCCCGGCGCATATGGAATCTGGTATAAGTTGCAAATTTGCGCGACACCTTCGTCATAACAAGGGGCAATGATAAATTGTGCCCCGCTCATAATTGCAAGGCGGGCCGTTGTTCCGTCCAGGACGGTGCCCGCGCCGACCAGCAGATCCTCCTTATATTTCTTTTTTAAAGCAGAGATCACTTCTCCGGCGTTGTTGTTGGTATAGCTGATTTCAAGCACGTTGACTCCGCCATCCAGGCATCCCTGGGCAATCTCATAACCACGTTCCACGGTTTCTACCCGGACGATTGCCATTAAGCCGGTTTTTTTGATTCCTAAAATAATTTCTTCCTTTTTCATTCTTATCTCTTCTTTCTTTATAAGTCTCTGGATGTAATAAATTTCATTTTGTCTAATTTGGTCTTTTTGAAACTATCCTTAAGATGCGTACCGCCTGTGTAGTTATCAATAAAATATCCCTCAACTAAGACAGGATGAACGTATACCTCTGCCTTCTTTGCCTTCATAAGCTGAGGATTCCGGCTTTTGCGGTTTTTATCAAAGGTGGCCACACTGCTGGAATAGTCTGTATGACGAAGGTGCAGCTGATCCATTTTTTTCTTCCACTGGGTGCCGTAGAAATGCCGCCATTTACTCCCGTTAAAAAAACTGTTTCCAATGTAACGGACAGATTCAAATTTGTATTTTTTTAACAAGGGTATCAATCCGTAAAGAACCGGAATATCATAAAATGCACAGTGGTGGGAGTCTATATTCATTAGAGAAAAACCTCCGCTTAAATACTTTTGGATCTGTGCTTCTATTTCCTCTGCGATGACATCTGCGTACATTGGTGTAACCCGGTGCAGAAAATCGGGGTGAAAATCAAACAGATCTGATCTGGCATATTGTTTCAGTTTCTTGATCCCGGCGGTTAACGGGGTCCCATCGAACAGATTGATATGTAAGCCGACCTTGTGCTTAAAGTCATTTTTTTCTGCCAGGGACACTGCCTCATCAAAATAATTCGTGTTGGTCACCACAGAAGCCTGGGAGCAGAAACCTTCATCGAAGGCTTTTGCGATTCCCAGATTTGCTTCATGAGTCAATCCAAAATCGTCAGCATTTAGTATAATCTTCATGGTTTATCCTCTAAAAGAATCCGATCAGTGTTCCCACTGTGCCAATTAGGATCAGCACGAGCAATATGATGTTGACATTAACTTTTTTTCTCAACATAAATACAGTTAATAGAGTGATTCCCAACGGCAGGATACCTTTTAAGATACTGTCAAATACCGCAGTCTGTACGTCCAGTGTACCTGTGCTTAAATTTAACTTTAATCCGCAGGATACAGTTACATAGGATGCCACCAGTCCTCCCAGTACCGTTGCCCCGACGATGGTTGCTTTTTCGGTTACTTTGTTTAATAAACCGCTTCCGATGATCTTTCCGATTCCTTCGCGTCCCATATAGTAACCTTTGGTATAGGATAAGTAACCAAGGCCGAATAACACAACGCCAATGATTATCAGGTAGATGATCGGTCCTAAGAAGTTTCCGGCCTTTGCCATTCCAAGGATAATACCCAATGCTATGGGGGATAACGTTCCCTGCCAGATTGTGTCGCCGATGCCTGCCAGAGGTCCCATCAAACCTGTTTTGATGCTTGAAATCATTTCTTCGTCTACATCTTCACCGTTTGCTTTTTGCTCTTCTAAGGCAAGAGTAATCCCTAAGATACAGCCTCCTACATTAGGTTCTGTATTAAAGAACTCCATGTGCCGTTTGCATGCGTCTTTTAATTCCTGTGTCTCTTTTCCGTATAATTTTTCCAGGCTCGGCGCCAGGGTATGCAGCACCCCGGAGGCCTGCATTCGTTCATAGTTGTAGGTTGAATGGCTGAAGAATGTCCAGATCAGATAGGACTTGATGATATCTTTTTTACTTAATCTCTTTTTTTCTATGGTTTCCATGTTGATTCCTCCCTAACTTAAAGCTGAACTTTCGCTGTTCTGTAAAAGTGCTATAATCACTGCTAAAATACCGATGACCACCAGTGGCAGGTTGATATAAATAGATAAAATAAAACCTAACAGCAGATATAAGTATGCTTTTGCCCCAGCGTTCGATAAGATAGCTTTAAAATTCATTGCAATACCAAGGGCAGGAAGAATTGTCCCGATCGTAGTCAATACATCAATCACCGGTGTTCCCTTTAATGCCTGCAGCATGCTTGTAATAACACCTGACCCACTGTATACGGCAATTGCCACCGGAATGGTATAAATGATGCACTTAAAAATCTGGGAAGGAACGATGTTATAGAAAATGATTTTCTTTACATCTCCTGTCTCCGCGATTTTATCGGTTCTATGGACAATGAAAATATCCCCTGTCATATAAATCATCCATAATAAGTTGCCCAGTAAGGAAATCGGTACTGCAAGTGTCACTGCGACTCCTGTAGACGCATTTGAAATGATTGCCAGTGCTGTTCCGACAGTTCCCGCCAGGCCCTCATCCATGGTCTGGGCGCCGCCTGCCGTAATCTGTGCAAGATAGGTTACATTGATCGCCGCACCGACCATACAGCCTTTGACAGGATCGCCTAAGATAAGACCAACCAGGATCCCGGATATTAAAGGCCTTCTCAACGCCCAGCTCATGTTAACAGTAAGCCATGGTGTCCCATTTGCTCCCAAATAGTAGACCAGGCCAATCAAAACTGCCTGTAAAATTGAAATATGCATGATTCTCCCTCCGATTAAAGTATTTTATTTATCTCTACAGTTTCCATATTTGGCACGACCTGAATATAGACATGTACATGCTGTGCTGACAATTGCTTCAACATATCTCTTTCTTCATCACTTGCTGAAATATTTTTATATAATTTTTTTCGTTCTTGAGTAGAACCCATTCCGCCTAAATTGATTTCTTTTACTTGGACACCTTTTTCAAGCAAATCCAGAAAAACCTTGGGTCCCTTTGCTAAAATAATAATGTTTTTATCCTCATCTTTTATCTTTTCTAAATACTCTGCGGCGTCGTCAATAGTCATTGCCTGAGCGTTTAGGTGCTTTGGTACTGCACCTGTAATGACTGCGCTTAAAAATGGATCCTTTGCGACTTTGTCGTCGACGATCACAATTTCATTCCCTCCCACATGCTGGACCCATGCTGTCATGACTTGACCGTGAATCAAACGGTCATCAATCCGTGATAATACTATTTTGCTCATAATGTCCCTCCTCTCTCCATATTTAATGATAATTTAGCAATTCCCTGTTTTCCGGTCTCAACAAGATAATCTGCCAGCTCATCCAGTTTCATATCGTTTCTTTTCAAAGCTGCTTCCACCAGCATAGATAAATTAATTCCCGACACACAGATAACATGTTTGTCCCTGTTATGATGAATCGCCTGGGCTGCGGCATTGTATGGGCTGGCCCCTAATAAGTCTGTCATGAATAAGATATCGTGATCTGTGCCCGCGGCGAAAGAATCGACCCTTTTGATAAAAGTATCAATACTATCCTCATGCCGCAATCCAAGAAACCATATATTTTCCTGCTTCCCTATCATAAGTTCCAATGCATCGATCATACCTTCTGCAAGTCCCCCGTGTGTCGCCACTATAATGTCTGTCATCTACATCCTCCTTTATCCGTTAAATGGTAATTCGTTCTGTATGCGCTTACATCACTTGGGCATATCCTAACCCACAATCTTTATATACGCAAATTTTTTATATACACACTTGATTTACACTCTATTTGAGTTTTTTACTGTGGATTTTGCATAAATTTTAAGTTTCGTGTATGATAAGTGTATATTAACTACGGCTGATTCAATTTGTGTGTGTTATAGAAACACCGTAATCAGCACCAAATATACGCAGGAGATATGGCCATGTCTACGAACAAAGAGAAGATTTTATCCTATTTAAAAGAAGAAACCTTGCAATGCATCAATCATCATAATTTTACCTTTGAAAAATGTAATGCGCTTATCCTGTCGATGGAGTTATATATTGACAGGACAAATGTGTCACGTATCCTAAATGATCTGCACAAAGAAGGAAAATTAATCAAGAAGGCAGGACGCCCCACCACTTTTATTTCAAGAGAGATCATCCGGAACTCTTTTCCTTTTGTATCCATCCCTGATACATTGAATAAAAATGAAACCATTTCAGACTTCATCCGATATGACGTACCTGCAAAAGAACAGACCATCGTCCAGTCGTTTTCTATGGTCGGAAGTCAGCAAAATGGGTCCTTATATGAAGCTGTAACCAGAATCCTGCCTGTGTTTTATCTCCCTAAATATTTCTTTAAGATCTTTTTTATGCAGGGGGAAGCTGGGACGGGGAAGAAGTTTTTCTTAGAAGAAATGTTAAACCGTGCAAAAACGTTGGGATTGGCTGCCCGGGAATCATCGGTTTATTATATTGAATTCAGCGATATCTACGTCAATCTAAGGCAGAGCATAGAGATGATGGAAAAGGATCATAATATTTTTATCCTGGCAATCGAGTTTGTTCAAAAAAACGTAGACTTTGAAATCTTAAGCGGTTTTGTACATTCTCTTGAAATTCAATATAAAAATAAAAAAGACGCGCCGATGATCGCCTTTATTGGGGCATCAGAATTACAGTCGGACCTGCTTCATTCCATCAGTCCTGTCATCCTGAACTTTCCTTCCGCAAAAGACCGGCCGCAAACAGAGTTGATTTCGATTCTATTGAGTATGATCCAAAAAGAGAGCAACCGTTTAGATAAAACAATGTTGGTATCTTCCCAGTTCATTCAGCTGGTTTTACATAAGTGCAGCAACCTGCATCAATTAGAAAATGAGATTTTATATACAATTTCAAGGATTCTCTATACATCAAGTACTGCAGGCAAAAACAATGAACTTATGTTAGATGCATCGGTCCTGCTTGATAATGAAAGGGATGATTTTATAAAATCCATTCCTGAACTAAAGGCAGAGATCCCTGACAAGATACAGATCAGACCAAACGGAGAAATTGATTTTAATAAATTGTTTCTTAACTCCCATGAGCCTTTGGCTGAAACAAAAAATATAGTTTCAGATTATTTTACAAAGCAGCTGCTGATCTGTTCCAGGGTGACTGGCGTTGTATCTGAGAACAGTTATTCCGGCGATAGGCTTATTTCGGGCATCACAAAGGCATTCAATAAAAGTGTATTCTGCCAGGACCCATTTTTAAAAGAAAAAGTGGAACATATGATCCTATCTGTATTCCGGAAAGATAAAAGTCTGGATATTGTGAAGGAAACCTCTTCTATGGATATTCAAACACCGCAGATGAAATCACTGTTCAACAATCTGCTTCAATTAGCACAGACAAACCACTGCAAACTGTCAAAAACCCAAGAAAAAATGATTCAATCTATACTGACATATGCCCACTTCATCATGAGTGATATCCATATACCTGTGATTATTACCTCCAAATATCATTTGCTGGCAAGCAATTACGCAAATATCTTCAATTTATTTTTTGACCGGAGAATCATACATACCTTTCCTGCTGTTTTATCCGGAAAAAGAAATGAGACACGAACGAACCTTGAGAACTTATATGAATTTGCGGTCAGTATTAATCGGGGGCAGGGGGTCCTGATCTTATCAGACGCAGATATGAAACAAACCATTACCAATTACTTTTTTCCTAAGACGAAGGTATTGTCTTATAATGTCCAGTTTCATTCCTTTATTCTGGTGAAAGAGATTTTAAGGCTGTCTGTGAAGAAAAATGCCAGCATTATTTCCATCATCCCAAATCTGTTAATAAGCCAGAATGATGAGATAAAGATATTAAAAGACAACCAGTTAAAGAGTTATACTTTAAGATCCGCGGATAAACATCTCTTGTTTGCGTCCAAGCTTACCCCCGGAATCAATACGTTTACAACGAATGAACTGTTTTTCCGTGCTCTGAGAGCAATTGCAAAGAAGCTTGATATTAAGTTAAATAACAGCCTGATCTTAGAATTCCTCTTTCATGCAAATTGTATCTTATTTCAGAAGAAACATGATTTTGATTTTTCTAAAAATGTCATGGATCACATGGATATTGATTATGCTGTCTTAGAGGTCATCCAGCAGAAGATACAGGAGCTGTCCTCGCCTGATTTTCATGTATCTGCATTTACCATGAAGGATTATCAGATTTTGTATGAGGCTGTTTTCCACAGTGCGCTGCAGGGCTGATGGGAGAGATAAAGAATCGGTTTTCCGTCTTGACATTCCGCTTTTGTGTGATAAAATAAGGAATGATAAAGACAGAGAAGGTGCACAGTAAGGAAGTCTTTCCCGAATTTCACACCGGAGTCGTATCCCTGAAAGAACAGTAGGGGATAACGTTATCTGCACGTTACGCAGGATACTAAGAGCCAGGTTGTTTTTGTACCTGGAATTAGGGTGGTACCGCGAGATGATTCCCGTCCCTTATATATAAGGGATGGGATTTTTTTATTTCCATAAAACAAGGAGAAGTGATTATGAAGGAGAAACTTGAGGCGATTAAAAAAGAAGCCTTGGAGAAGATCAACACAGCAGATGCCATGGACGCTCTGAATGATATCAGGGTAGCGGTTCTGGGCAAAAAGGGAGAATTGACCCAGGTATTAAAGGGCATGAAGGATGTTGCCAAAGAAGAACGTCCTATCGTAGGACAAATGGTCAACGATACACGTGCCGTCATCGAACAGGCACTGGAGCAGGAAATGTCTGTTCTTAAGAAAAAGATCATGGAAGAAAAGCTCAAAAAGGAAGTCATTGACGTAACGCTTCCGGGAAAGGTGCATGAAAAGGGCCACCGCCATCCGAACCAGATTGCCCTGGAAGACCTGGAGAGGGTATTTATCGGAATGGGCTATGAGGTTGTGGAAGGCCCCGAGGTGGAATACGATAAGTATAACTTTGAGATGCTTAATATCCCGGAGAATCATCCGGCGAAGGATGAACAGGATACCTTCTTTATCTCAAAAGATATCTTATTGAGAACACAGACATCACCGGTACAGGCCCGTGTGATGGAGACTGGTAAAATGCCAATCCGTATGATTGCGCCTGGAAGGGTATTCCGCTCAGACGAAGTGGATGCTACCCACTCTCCGTCCTTCCATCAGGTAGAAGGACTGGTCGTGGACAAAGGAATCACCTTTGCGGATCTGAAAGGGACACTTGAACAGTTTGCCACTGAATTTTTCGGACCGGAGACAAAAGTCAAATTCCGCCCTCATCATTTCCCATTCACAGAGCCAAGCGCGGAGGTGGATATCACCTGCTTTAAGTGTGGAGGAAAGGGCTGCCGTATGTGCAAGGGAAGCGGCTGGATCGAGATCTTAGGCTGTGGTATGGTGCATCCAAATGTGCTCAGGGCATGCGGGATCGACCCAGAGATTTACTCAGGTTTTGCCTTTGGAATCGGTCTGGAACGTGTGGCGCTCCTGAAATACGAGATTGATGATATGCGACTGCTTTATGAAAATGACAAGAGGTTTTTAAGCCAGTTCTAAAGCGGCAATTTCCGTTCGGCTCTTAGAATGCTTCACTCCAATCATATAGAAAATGAACGTAATGTCTTCTGGAGAAGGGCCTCTGTCAAAAAAATGTGCTGCTTTTCGATAGTTATTTACCACTATTGGAGGAGCGCATTTCAAAAGCGTGACGGAAATAGTGGTAAATAACTTATAATGATTGAAGGAGAATAGAGAATGAATACACCAATTTCATGGATCAAGGCATATGTGCCGGATCTTGACTGTACGATTCAGGAGTATGTGGACAAGATGACACTTTCCGGATCAAATGTGGAATGTTATGAGGAATTAGATAAAAACCTGGAAAAGATCGTGGTAGGAAAAATTCTTTCCATTGAAAAGCATCCGGATGCAGACAAGCTGATCGTCTGCCAGGTGGATGTGGGAACAGAGACCATCCAGATCGTCACAGGTGCCAGCAATGTATCAGAGGGTGATCTGGTCCCAGTGGTTTTAGTAGGAGGAAGAGTGGCCGGAGGCCACGATGGAAGCCCGAACCCTGAAAATGGCATCAAGATCAAAAAAGGAAAATTAAGAGGTGTGGCATCTTTCGGTATGATGTGTTCAGTGGAAGAACTGGGAACAACCAAAGATATGTATCCGGAGGCACCGGAAGACGGCATTTATATATTTAAGAAGGATGTAAAACCGGGAGATGATGCTGTGGAGGCCATGGGTCTTCGTGACCAGGTAGTGGAATTTGAGATCACCTCAAACCGTGTGGACTGCTTCAGTATGATCGGCATGGCAAGAGAGGTGGCAGCTACATTTCACAAAGAGTTCCATCCGCCGGTAGTAAAAGAGACAGGCAACGATGAGGACGTCAATGACTATATCAAAGTGACCGTAAACGATACAGATCTTTGTCCAAGATATACAGCCAGAGTCGTAAAGAATATCAAGCTTGCACCGTCTCCGGAATGGATGCAGAGAAGGCTTGCGGCCATGGGTATCCGTCCGATCAACAATCTGGTGGACATCACGAACTATGTGATGGAAGAGTATGGACAGCCTATGCATGCCTACGACTTAGATACCATAGCGGGAAATGAGATCATTGTGCGCAGGGCCAAGGACGGTGACAAGTTTACTACCCTGGACGGTGAGGAGAGAAATCTGGACAGCGATGTACTCATGATCTGCGACGGGGAAAAGGAAGTCGGACTTGCCGGAATCATGGGAGGCGAGAATTCCATGGTAACGGATGATATCAAGACATTATTATTTGAAGCTGCTTGCTTTAATGGCACCAATATCCGTCTTTCCTCCAAGAGAATCGGGCTTAGGACGGACGCTTCCAGCAAGTTTGAAAAAGGGCTTGATCCGGAAAATGCCATGGCTGCTATGGACCGTGCATGCCAGCTGATCGAAGAACTGGGAGCAGGAGAAGTGATCGGTGGAGCCGTGGACGTATATCCAAACCCAAAACAGCCGGTGTCTCTTCCATTGGAGACGGACAAAATCAATGCCCTTCTTGGCACAAAGATCTCCATGGAAGATATGATCGAGTACTTCAGACGGATTGACGTGAAATATGATGTGGATACCAACAAACTGCTGATTCCGTCTTTCCGCCAGGATTTAAACTGCATGGCGGATCTGGCAGAGGAAGTGGCAAGATTCTACGGATATGATAACATTCCGGTCACTCTTCCGAGAGGAGAGGCCACCGCGGGTAAAAAGCCGTTTAAAATCCGTGTGGAGGATATTGCACGCGACTCTGTAGAGAAAAACGGATTCAGCGGCGGTATGTGCTATTCTTTTGAAAGTCCAAAAGTTTTTGATCTGCTTCTGCTGCCGGAAGACGCTGGGGAGAGGAAAGCCATTAAGATTTCCAATCCGCTGGGAGAGGATTTCAGCATCATGCGTACAGTTTCATTAAACGGTATGATGACATCTTTGGCTAACAATTACAGCCACAGAAATCAAAATGTGCGCCTGTATGAGTTTGGGAATATCTATCTTCCGAAGGAACTGCCGCTCACTGAGCTTCCGGAGGAACGGATGCAGCTTACACTAGGAATGTACGGAGACTGTGACTTCTTTACACTGAAAGGGGCACTGGAGGATTTGTTTGGAGATCTGGGACTTGGCGGACAGGCTGAATATGTTCCGGTCAAAGACCATCCATTTATGCATCCGGGACGCCAGGCCGATGTGCTGATCGGCGGGGAAAGAGCAGCATATATCGGACAGATGCATCCTCAGGCTGTTGAAAATTATGATATGAAGGGGGAAGTCTATGTGGCAGTCATCGATATGCCGGTGATTTGTGAGAAGGCGACCTTTGACCGCAAATATACAGGCGTGGCCAAGTTCCCGGCTATGAAGAGGGATCTCAGCATGGTTGTGAGAAAAGAAATCTTTGTAGGACAGATTGAGAAGATTTTCAGGGAGAAAGGCGGAAAGCTTCTGGAAGGCTTTGAACTGTTTGACGTCTATGAGGGCGACCAGATTGACAAGGGATATAAATCTGTGGCATATTCGCTGACCTTCCGTGCCCAGGACAGAACACTGGAGGAAGCGGAGGTCAACAAGATTGTCGATAAGATTCTGGATGAATTAAAAACATTGGGAATTGAGCTTAGGGCATAAGTAAGTCACTAGGGGCAATAATAAGAGGAGTAGAGGAAGTGCGATTACTGCAGTTTTTCTACTCTTCTTTTCATTTATGTTAAAAATATTACAAAATAGTTACATATATTGTGAAGATATGATATAATACCGTTGAAAATGTCACAGGAGGATAAGAAAGAAATGAGCTATTTGAAAGGAATGATTGAAGAAATGCAGGAATCAGAGACAAAAAAAAATAAAAAGAAAAACATCATCATATGCATTCTGGCGATTCTGATTCTTATGGCAGCGGGGTTCTTCGGATACCGTATCTACGCAGATTATAAGGAAGAACAATTTTTAAAGGGTGTAAAATTAAGAGAGATCAAGGTTACGCCGAAGGTATTGGAACACAAGGAAAAGGATGTGTTTACAGAAGCTTATCAACAAGAATCACAGGAACAGATTGATCAACAAAAGAAGAAAAATTATACCATCCAAAAACCTTTGGTGGTCCAGAATGCTTATGGGACCAACACTACAGCTCTATATTATTATGGAAAGACGGACCGCGCATCTTATGCCGTGTGCACCGTGGAGGCTCCCGATGCAGGGGCTGCCGTGTACAAGCATACTTTGAAAGCTAAAAAGAAATACAGCACAACCCATGAGTACCAGATCGTGGGACTTTCAGCGGGCACAAGAAATAAGGTGACCATGGAATTTTTTAATGAGGACAAAAGAGCCATTGAAAAGCAATATTTTTATGTGGATATCCCGGAAGATGATGTGATACCCAGAATTCTGAAAAAGACCAGGGGAAGTTCTGCACAAAAGATGGAGGACGGCCTGTTTGCGCTGCTCGGGCATGACAAGGCGCAAGACGCCAATATTTATCTCTATGACAACAATGGAGTGAACCGGGGCCGGATGCCTTTGAATAAATATCGTACAGACCGTCTGCTCTTTGTCGGAGATGACATGGCATATTCCTATGATTTTAACAAGATCGCCATGGTGAATCGGCTGGGCAAGGTCACAAAAACCTATGATCTGGGTGAAAGATATGAATTTCATCATGACTTTCTGTACGCGAAAAAGCAGAATAAATTCATCTGTCTGGTAAACGACAAGGAACAGGATACGATCGAGGATGTTGTAGTGTCCGTAGATGTAAGGACAGGAGAGGTAAAAGAGCTGATCGACTTTGAGGATTACTTTAAGACCATGAGGAATCTGGCCTACCGTCCGAAGAAAAATACTTACGGCGGAACAGGCCTGGACTGGATCCACTTAAACTCCATGAATATGATCGACGACGACAGCATGATATTCAGCAGCAGAGAGCAGAGCACACTCATTAAGATGAAAAATGTGTTTGAGAAACCGGAAGTAGATTATCTGATCCATGGAGGTACGGTCTACAATGGAACGGACTACCAGAAATACATGCTGAAAAAAGAAGGTAGCTTTGTGGGACAGGCAGGGCAGCATACCATTTCAGTGGAGCATGATAAATCTCTTCCAAAAGGACAGTATTACCTGTATATGTTCAATAACAACTATGGTTATTCCGCAACGATCAAAAGCTTTGACTGGAGTATGTTTCCGGGGACCGGAACAATGAAGGAAGGGGAAAAGTCTATGTACTACAAGTATCTTGTGGACGAAAACAAAAGAACGTATAAGCTGGTGCAGTCCTTTGCGATCCCTTACTCCCCAATCGTCAGCAGCGTGGAACACATGAAGAACAACATTTCTTTCGGAAGCGGAACAAGCAAAACCTTTGGGGAATATGACAAGGACGGAAAGCTGATCTATTCCTTTGGCTACGATGCGGATAAGTATTCCTACAGAGTGATGAAGTATAATTTTGAGGGGTACTTATTCCGGGACTAAACTAAGATATACACAAAACTACAGATGAAAAGAAAACCCCGGATATGCAGAGGTTATGCTGCATATCCGGGTTTTGTTGGAGTTATGTATTTTGGTTTGTTTTCCTAGAGCTGGTCTTTCTTTTCCAGGATGGCGGCTACAGCTGCGCAGGCAGGGCAGTCGCAGTATTTAGCTCCGTTTGACTTGATCTCTTTGGCGTGTGCCGCAACATCTTTCGCTTTGTCTGTCCCAAAAACCTGAGCTCCTGCTTCGGACTCTGCAAAACCGATCAAAGTGTCAATGGGCATAATGTCTTCTTCCAATTCGGCAATGTATTTCTTTGTCTCTTCGGCTTCATTTTCGGTATCCACAGCATTCAGCCAGGCATTGGCAGCCTCCCTGGTTTCGGGGCTGCAGGTAGGAGAATCAATCAGTTCGTGGGTTTTTGCAACAACAAAATCTAATACATCTTTTTTCATAATGGGAGCCTCCTCTTCCGTCTGGTTTTGTCTTTATTTTACTCTTGTCTCGTGGTATTTGCAATGGCTTTTAAATTGTCGACTTCATATGGCAGTATAAAGATTCAGTTATAACTAATATAAATAATTAAATCCAGTTGTTTTTTAGTTATAAATAGAATATACTATTCATAATAAAGTAAGAAGGGGGGCAAAACCATAATGATTAAACGAGAACTATATATGAGTCGCATCAGGCCTTTTATTGGTGGTGAACTCATTAAGGTAATGACTGGTATGCGGCGCAGTGGAAAGTCGGTTATGCTGGAATTAATTCAGCATGAGCTGCTGGTTTCAGGCGTAAAGCCGGAACAATTCATCTCCATTAACTTTGAAGATTTGCGGTATACTCATCTACTGACTGCAAAAACCCTGCACGATGAAATTATCAGAAGAACGGAGGATATCGACGGAAAAGTCTATTTATTCTTTGATGAGATTCAAGAAGTCAAGGACTGGGAAAAGTGCATTAACTCATTCCGCGTTGCGCTGGACTGCGACATTTATATCACCGGTTCTAACGCAAAGCTTTTATCTGGCGAGCTTGCCACTTATCTTGGAGGACGGTATGTGGAATTTGTCATTTATCCATTTTCTTTCTCTGAATTTATGGAACTGTATCGTACCGTCAAGCCTGAGAACTCTGTTGCCCAGGGATTTCAGAATTATTTACTATCCGGCGGGATGCCATATCTCAGTAATCTTCGCTACGAGGATGAGCCGTCCCGCCAATACCTGATGGACTTATTTAACTCTGTCCAGCTCAAGGACATAGTGAAACGGAACAAGGTGAGGGATGTGGACTTGCTGGAACGCATCATCGCCTATATAATGGCAAATGTGGGAAACACCTTCTCTGCCTCCTCGCTGGTAAAGTTTTTTAAAAACGAGCAACGTACTGTCGCTGCAGAAACTATTCTGAATTATATTAGATATTGTGTGGACGCATATCTTTTTTACCAAGTGAAGCGGCAGGACCTGCAGGGGAAACAGATTCTGTCCACCAACGAAAAATACTATATCGCGGACCATGGTATCAGAGAGGCTGTTTTTGGCGGAAATATGCGGGATATTAATCTGATTTTGGAGAACATTGTCTATATGGAGCTGCTGCGCCGCGGTTACAAAGCCACAGTTGGCAAGGCGGGAGACAAAGAGATTGATTTTGTCTGTGAAAAGCGCGGACAGAAACTCTATGTTCAGGTATGCTATCTTTTGGCTTCTGAGGATACGATCCAGAGAGAATTTGGTGCTTACGACAGTATCCGGGACAATTTTCCTAAATATGTGGTTTCCATGGACGAGTTCAACATGAGCCGGAATGGGATCAACCATAAAAATATCCGGGATTTCCTAACCGCTGAGGAATGGAATTGACTAGGAATAAAAAACAGGATGTATCAAAAACTAAGATATATCCTGTTTTACTATTTTATATAATTCCTATTGAATAAACATGGCATCTCCAAAGCTGAAAAAGCGGTACCGTTCTCTAACGGCTTCTTCGTAGGCGGCAAGAATATGTTCTTTGCCTGCCAATGCAGAAACAAGCATCAGAAGTGTAGATTCCGGAAGATGGAAGTTGGTGATCAGGGCATCAATCACTTTAAACTCATACCCCGGATAGATAAAGATATCGGTCCATCCACTCTTGGGCTCGATATGCCCGTCCACATCCGCCACGGACTCTAGCGTCCTGGTGCTGGTAGTTCCAACGGAGATGATCCGTCCGCCTTCCTTCCGGGTTTGGTTGATCGCCTGGGCCGCTGTTTCATCCACAGAATAGAATTCTGAGTGCATGTGATGATCCGTCACGTCTTCTACCTTTACCGGACGGAATGTGCCCAGTCCCACATGCAGGGTGACGTAGGCAAGCCTTACCCCTTTTTCTTCGATCTCTTTCAGAAGTTCTTTAGTAAAATGCAGGCCGGCTGTAGGTGCTGCCGCGGATCCCTCGTGCTTGGCGTAGACCGTCTGGTACCGGTTTTTATCCTCAAGCTGATGTGTGATGTATGGAGGGAGAGGCATCTGTCCGAGCTCGTCCAGCACCTCTTCAAAGATTCCCTCAAACTCAAAACGAACCAGCCGGTTTCCTTCATCTACAATGTCAGTGACTTCGCCTACAAGCCTTCCGCCGCCGAACGAGATCCTGGTTCCGGGTTTCGCTTTTCGCCCCGGCTTTACAAGAGTTTCCCAGACATTGTCCTGTCTTCGTTTTAGCAGCAAGACCTCGATTTTAGCTCCGGTTCCCTCTTTTTCTCCGATCAGACGGGCCGGTAGGACCTTGGTGTCATTTAATACGAGACAGTCCCCTTTTTTCAGGTAACTGACCACGTTTTTAAAGACCTCATGTATGATCTCCCCGGTTTCTTTGTCCAATACTAATAATCTTGAGCTTGAACGGTCAGCCAGGGGATCCTGTGCGATCAGTTCCTCCGGCAGTTCAAACGTAAAATCTGATGTTTTCATAAATGCTCCTGCTTTCTTATAATTCTTTCAAACAGTATAGCATTAATGATAAAGTCCGGCAATGCCTCAAGAGAACGGAATTCAGGTTAGGAATTTAAAGATATGCAATTGCTTAAAATATTCCGATACTATATAATAAAACAAGGCTGCCAGGACGTATAAATAAGATTTATAATTGTGCCTTGTTTAGAGATTATCTATAAACAAATCTCAGGAAAATGTGGCAGCATTCAGTGTATAATGGAGGTATCAATGCGAGTAGATTTGACGAATGGCAGGATCGGCCGTTCCATCATTTTATTCAGCCTTCCTATGATCCTGGGCAATCTGCTTCAGCAGCTGTATAATGTTGCCGATACGCTCATTGTCGGAAGGACGATCGGGGCTGCGGCTCTGTCAGCGGTGGGATCGGCTTATGCGCTGATGGTGCTGCTGACGTCGATCCTTTTGGGACTCTGCATGGGCAGCGGGGTGGTATTTGCCCAGTTGTACGGGCGCAGGGAGGAAGACCGGATGAAGACAGCGGTGGTCAATGCCTTTGTCTTTATTTTTGCAGTGGCCGCTGTAATCACGGGGCTTGCGTTTCTGCTTCTGGATGAGATTATTCTTTGGCTTCATATTCCTCCGGAAGCGGCTCCTTTTACCCGGGAATATTTGTTTATTATCTTTTTCGGGATATTTTTTGTCTGCATCTATAACTTTTTTAGCAGTGTACTGCGCGGTATCGGAAATACAGTGGCGCCTCTGATGTTTCTTGCTGTTTCCGCAGTCCTGAATATCATATTGGACATGGTATTTATCTTAAAATTCGGAATGGGGATTGCAGGGGCGGCATGGGCTACCGTCATTGCCCAGGGGGTATCCGCAGCCCTGATTACGGTCTATTTTTTTGTAAAAGAAGGGGAATTGTGCCCCAAGCGCTGTCATATGTACTACAGCCGGGAGCTTTTGGGAATGATCATCAATAACTCCACTTTGACAGCCATACAACAGTCTATCATGAATCTTGGAATTTTGATGGTGCAGGGATTGGTCAACAGCTTTGGATTCTTAACCTCTGCAGCCTTTGCAGCAGTAGTAAAGATTGATGCCTTTGCCTATATGCCGGCACAGGATTTCGGCAATGCGTTTACCACGTACATTGCGCAGAATTATGGAGCGGGAAAACCTGACCGTATCAAAAATGGTCTCCGCTTGGCAGTGGGGATCTCTGTCTGTTTTTGTGTCGCTGCATCTATGATTGTGGTGGCGTTTGCCAGGCAGCTTATGCTGATCTTCATCAAACCGCAGGAGACGGAGATCATTGCCATCGGGGTAAAGTATCTTCATATCGTCGGCTGTTTTTATGCGGGCATCGGGATTTTATTTCTGCTCTACGGACTTTACCGGGGCCTGGGCCGTTCTGCGGTTTCCATCTGGCTGACGGTCATCTCCCTGGGGAGCAGAGTTCTGTTAGCCTACGCTTTGTCAGCTGTGCCTGCCATAGGCCTGATTGGGATCTGGTGGGCGGTTCCCATCGGATGGGCTTTAGCGGATGTGTTCGGGCTTATGTATTTTGGCTGCCGAAAGAAACGGCTTTTGTTGGAATGTAAACAATCTTAAAGATATAAAGGAGTTTTATGAGTCAAGTAATCGTAGTTGGAGGAGGGGCGGCAGGAATGATGGCTGCCATCTGTTCCGCGAAAGAAGGCAATCAGGTTGTCTTATTAGAAAAAAATGAAAAGCTGGGGAAAAAGCTTTTTATCACAGGAAAAGGAAGATGTAACCTGACCAATGCCGGTGATATCGAAGATCTGATGGGCCATGTGGTCACAAACCGGGAGTTTTTATACAGTGCGTTTTATTCCTTCACCAATGAGCAGATGATGGAATGGATGGAGCATTGGGGATGTCCGGTAAAGGTGGAGCGGGGAAACCGCGTATTCCCCGTGTCCGACAAGTCCTCAGATGTGATCCGCGCTATGGAGAGAGAGCTTCGCAGACAGAAGGTCACTGTAGAACTGAATACGGAGGTACGCCGTATCCTGACAGAGGGCGGAAGAACCAGCGGCGTTGAACTGAAAGGCTCAGGAACCCTGAAAGCGGATAAGGTGGTCATTGCCACCGGAGGCATGTCCTACCCTTCCACGGGTTCCACAGGAGACGGATATGGATTTGCAAAGAAAGCCGGACACAAGGTGATGCATTTAGATCCGGCGCTGGTTCCGTTTAATATAGACGGGACAGTCTGTTCAAGGCTTCAGGGGCTTTCCCTTAAAAATGTGGAAGCATCGCTTTATGCAGACGGAAAACGTATTTATAAGGAGTTCGGGGAGATGCTGTTTACTCATTTTGGCATCAGCGGACCGATCATCATAAGCGCCAGCAGCTATGCAGTGAGATACAGAGGAAAACAGTTAAAATTTTGTATCGATCTGAAGCCGGCATTGTCGGAAGAACAGCTGGATCAGAGAATTCTGAAAGATTTTCAGGAAAATATCAATAAAGAATTCAAAAATTCTCTCGGAAAGCTGTTGCCAAAAAAAATGATCCCGGTTATCCTAGAACTATCGGGAATTCCGGAGGAAAAAAAGGTCCATGAGATCACAAAGAATGAGCGGAGGAAGCTTACTGCGCTGCTGAAGGCCGTGCCGCTTATTGTCACAGGCACGAGAGGCTTTAAAGAAGCCATCATCACCCACGGCGGAGTGGACGTAAAAGAGATTAACCCGAGCACCATGGAATCCAGGAAGGTGCGGGGATTATATTTTGCAGGAGAAGTTTTGGATTTGGACGCGCTGACCGGAGGATACAATCTCCAGATCGCATGGTCCACAGGATACCTGGCAGGAATGAATTAGGAGGAAATATCATATGTACAGCATTGCTATTGACGGGCCGGCGGGAGCCGGAAAAAGCACGATCGCAAAAACCATCGCAAAAAAATTAGAGTTTATCTATGTGGATACGGGGGCCATGTACCGGGCTATGGCTTTGTTTTTCATCCGCAGCAAGATCGATGATACGGATGAAGCGGTCATCGACGCTGCATGCAAAAATATCAAAGTCAGCATTGCCTATGAGAACGGGATGCAGCAGGTTATTTTAAACGGAGAGAATGTTACCGGCCAGATCCGGGCGGAAGAAGTAGGGAATATGGCGTCAAAGACATCCGCATATCCGTCTGTGAGGGCTGCGCTTTTAGATCTCCAGAGAGACCTTGCAAAGACTGCGGATATCCTCATGGACGGAAGGGATATCGGGACCAATGTGCTTCCGGATGCGGATTTAAAAATATATTTGACGGCTTCCGTGGAGGTCAGGGCAAAGCGCCGCTATGATGAACTGATCGAAAAAGGGCAGGAGGCAGATCTTGCTGTCATTGAAGAAGACATTAAGAAAAGGGATCACCAGGATATGACCAGAGATATCGCACCGCTTAAACAGGCGGAGGATGCGGTTCTTGTGGATTCTTCCGGGATGACGATCGAAGAAGTGGTCGATACGGTGATCCGGGAATTTGAAAAGGTGAAATAAGAGATGGAAGTAAACTTGGCGAAAACTGCAGGATTTTGTTTCGGTGTCAGACGCGCGGTGGATAAAGTCTATGAGGAAGCAGGGAAAGAACAGGTCTATACATACGGACCGATCATCCACAACTCGGAGGTAGTCTCCGATCTGGAACAAAGAGGCATAAAAGTTCTCCATTCCAGAGAAGAACTGGAGAAGATTTCAGAGGGCACTGTGATCATCCGGTCCCACGGCGTGGCAAAGGACATTTATGAGCTGATCCGGCAGAAGGGGCTGCATCTGGTAGACGCCACCTGTCCCTTTGTCTTAAAGATCCACAGGATCGTGGAGAAGGCCAGTGCCGAGGGAAAACAGATCCTGATCATCGGCAGTGCGGAACATCCCGAGGTAGAAGGAATCAGGGGCTGGTGCAGCAAAGATGTCCATGTGATCTCCGATGCAGAAGGGCTTTCGGAGATCGATCTCGGCTGCAAACCGACCTGCGTTGTTTCACAGACGACATTTAATTACAATAAATTTCAAGATATAGTTGAAATTATCAAGGAAAAGAGTTATCATATAGAAGTATGTAATACAATTTGTAATGCCACAGAAGAGCGTCAACTGGAAGCAAAATCTATAGCACACGATGTAGATGCAATGATTGTCATTGGCGACAGACAAAGTTCTAACAGCCAGAAATTATATGAGATCAGCAAGAAAGAGTGTGGGAACACCTTTTTTGTGCAGACACTTAAAGACCTGGATTTGAAACTTTTTGAATCGACTGGTAAGGTAGGTATTACAGCGGGGGCATCCACCCCAGAGAAAATTATCAAGGAGGTTCATGCTAGCATGACGGAAAAGAGTTTTGAACAATTATTAGAGGAAAGTTTAGTTACGATTCGTAACGGAGAGGTAGTGGAAGGAACAGTCATTGACGTAAAACCAGATGAGATCATCTTAAACATCGGTTACAAAGCTGACGGTATTCTGACACGCAGTGAGTACTCTAATGATGCGGCTAACTTAGATTTAACAACGATCGCCAAAGTAGGGGATACGATGGAGACAAAAGTCCTTAAAGTGAACGACGGAGAAGGACAAGTGTTGTTGACATATAAGAGACTGGCAGCAGAAAAAGGCAACAAGCGTCTGGAAGAAGCTTACGAAAACAAGGAAGTGCTCAAAGCGCCTGTGGCTCAGGTTTTAGATGGTGGTTTAAGTGTGATTATCGATGAGGCGAGAGTCTTCATCCCTGCAAGCCTTGTATCTGATTCTTACGAGAGAGACTTAAAGAAATATGACGGACAGGAAATCGAGTTTGTCATCAGTGAGTTTAACCCGAGAAAGAGAAGAGTCATCGGAGACCGCAAGCAGTTGTTAGTGGCTGCAAAGAAAGAAAAACAGAAAGAATTATTTGAAAAGATCGAGCCTGGAATGAAGATCGACGGAGTTGTCAAGAACGTGACAGACTTCGGTGCGTTCATAGATTTAGGCGGTGCAGACGGACTGCTTCATATCTCTGAGATGTCCTGGGGACGTGTAGAGAATCCTAAAAAGGTATTTTCTATCGGAGATAAGGTTACGGTACTGATCAAGGATATCCAGGGTGAGAAGATCGCGTTAAGCCTGAAATTCCCTGAAGAGAATCCATGGTTAAAGGCAGAAGAGAAATATAAAGTTGGCAACGTTGTGGACGGAAAAGTTGCGCGTATGACTGATTTCGGAGCATTTGTTGAGTTAGAATCAGGCATTGATGCTCTGCTTCACGTATCTCAGATTGCCAAGGAACATATTGACAAGCCATCTGATGTTTTATCCGTTGGACAGGAAATCACAGCCAAAGTCGTTGACTTCAAAAAGGATGAAAAGAAGATCAGCTTGAGCATGAAAGCATTGATCACTGACAATGCAGATGATGCAGAATAAGAGATTGACGGGGCGGTTTCCGATGCAGGAAACCGTCTTTTTTTGACCTGCCAGGGGTTCCCGTCAATCCGCTATTGTAATATGGCTGATTTTAAGCTATAATGTTTTCTAATACGTCTTGCTGTGGCGGATCATTGTCCTGCCAGGAAAGACAAATTTTATATAAGGAGTAGTTTACCAATGCAAATAAAGAAATTTAAAAAAGTATTAGTAGCCAACCGCGGTGAGATTGCGATCCGTATATTCCGTGCTCTCAATGAGTTAGGTATTACCACTGTTGGCGTATTTTCAAAAGAAGACCGCTATGCATTGTTCCGCTCCAAGGCGGATGAGTCATATCAGCTGAATCCGGATAAAGGACCGATCGATGCGTATCTGGATATCAAGACCATCATCCGGATTGCCAAAGAGAAAAATGTTGATGCGATCCATCCGGGATACGGATTCCTGTCTGAAAATCCGGAATTTGTAGATGCCTGTGAGAGACACGGTATTACCTTTATTGGACCGACATCTGACATTATGAGGGCGATGGGAGATAAAATCTCTTCCAAGCAGATGGCAATCCAAGCGGATGTGCCGATCATTCCGGGTGTGGACCATGCGGTACATAGTGAAAAAGAAGTCATTGAGATCGCAGAGAAGGTCGGATACCCTGTGATGCTGAAAGCATCCAACGGAGGCGGCGGACGCGGCATGCGCATCGTTCACACGGCAGAAGATATGCCGAAGGAATATGCGGAAGCAAGGGATGAATCCAAAAAGGCATTCGGAGACGACCAGATTTTTATTGAAAAGTATCTTAAAAGTCCGAAGCATATTGAAGTACAGATCATCGGAGATAACTACGGTAATGTAGTCCACCTGTATGACCGTGACTGTTCTGTGCAGCGGCGTCACCAGAAGGTGGTAGAGTATGCACCAGCCTTCAGTATTCCGGAAGAGACAAGGCAGGTTATATTTGACAGTTCTTTAAGGCTGGCAAAGACGGTCGGGTACCGCAACGCCGGAACGTTAGAGTTCCTTGTGGACGCCGACAACAATCCTTACTTCATCGAGATGAATCCGAGGATCCAGGTAGAACACACGGTGACAGAAATGGTGACAGGGATCGATATTGTACAGACACAGATCCTCGTTGCTCAGGGGTATACCCTTGACTCTGATGAGATCCAGATTCCTTCTCAGGAAAGTGTGGAAACTACGGGCTATGCTATTCAGACACGTATTACCACCGAAGATCCGTCAAACAACTTCCTGCCGGATACAGGAAAGATCACGGTATACCGTTCCGGAGCAGGAAATGGAATCCGTCTGGACGGAGGAAATGCTTATGCAGGGGCAGAGATCACTCCATATTATGACAGCCTCCTTGTAAAGGCATGTTCTCATGACCGTACGTTCTTAGGGGCTGTGATGAAGTCTACCCGTGTGCTGAAAGAGACGAGAATCCGGGGCATCAAGACAAATATCCCGTTCCTGATTAATGTCCTTAACCATGAGACCTTTAAATCAGGAGAGTGCTATACGACATTTATAGAAGATACTCCTGAGCTGTTTCTTTTCGCCGCATCCCAGGACCGTGCCACAAAGATCCTGGAGTTCCTCGGAAATAAAATGGTCAATGAACAGAAGGCAGAAGAAAAACCGTTCTTCGAAGACCGCGTGCTTCCCAAATATGACAAGAAGAAAGAGATTTACGGCGCCCGCGATGAATTCTTAAAACTCGGAGCCGAAGGTTATACTCAGAAGATCTTAAACGATAAAAAACTTTATGTGACTGATACAACGATGAGAGATGCCCAGCAGTCTCTGATGGCAACCCGTATGAGAACAAAGGATCTTGCAGGTGCTGCCAAGGCGTCCAACCAGTACATGGCAAACGCATTTTCCATGGAAGCGTGGGGAGGAGCCACATACGATACTTCTTACCGCTTCTTAAAGGAATCTCCGTGGGTAAGGCTGGCACTCTTAAGAGAAAGAATGCCGAATACCCTGATCCAGATGCTTCTTCGGGCATCCAATGCGGTCGGATACAAGAATTATCCGGACAATGTAGTGACGACTTTTATCGAAGAGGCAGCATCTCGCGGAGTCGATGTATTCCGTATTTTTGACAGCTTAAACTGGGTCGAGAATATGAAGCTTCCGATCGAGACGGCATTAAAGACCGGAAAGATCGTGGAAGGAGCTATCTGTTATACCGGGGATATTCTGAATCCGGATGAGACAAAATATACGCTGGACTACTATGTGAAAAAGGCGAAAGAACTGGAAAGCCTGGGATGCCACATCTTTACCATCAAGGATATGGCCGGACTTGTGAAGCCGTATGCGGCCGAAAAGCTGATCAGAACGCTGAAAGAAGAACTGAACATACCGGTCAACCTGCACACCCATGATTCTACCGGAAACGGAGTCAGTACTCTGCTGAAAGCTGCGGAAGCGGGAGTGGATATTGTTGACTGTGCCATCGGTTCTATGAGCTCCATGACAAGCAACCCGTCTATGAACTCTCTCGCAGAGGCTCTCAGGGGAAGCGAGAGGGATACAGGATTAATTCCGGATGAACTCACAGAATTAAGCCAGTACTATGAGAGACTGAGACCGGTTTATAAACAGTTTGAAAGCGGCATGGACGCTCCGAATACAGAGATCTACAAGTATGAGATTCCGGGAGGACAGTACTCAAACCTGCTGGCTCAGGTAAAAGAGATGGGAGCCGCGGAGGATTTTGAAGAGATCAAGAGTCTGTACAAAGACGCCAATGATCTGCTTGGAAATATCGTGAAGGTTACGCCTTCTTCTAAAGTCGTGGGAGACTTTGCCATCTTTATGTTTAAAAACGGCCTGACCAAAGAAAATATCCTGACAGAGGGCAAAGGCTTATCTTATCCTGATTCAGTGGTCGAATATTTTGAAGGCATGATCGGACAGCCGGAAGGCGGATTCCCGAAGGAACTTCAGGATATTGTGCTGAAAGGCAAAGAACCGATCACCGTCCGTCCGGGAAGCCTGATTCCTCCGGAAGACTTCGACCAGATCAAGAAAGGGCTCAAGGAGTTCTTCTATGTTGATACAATGGAAGACGAAAAGACGCTCCACCGCAAAGCCATCAGTTATGCTATGTATCCGAAAGTATATGAGGATTACTGCAGACATTTTGAGGCATACAATGATGTCACAAGGCTGGAAAGCCATGTGTATTTCTACGGGCTGAGAAAGGGTGAGGAGACCACACTGACCATCGGAGAAGGAAAAGACCTGATCATCAAATTTGTGGATATGTCAGAACCGGATGAGAACGGATACCGTCTGCTGGAATTCGAGGTCAACGGTTCCATGCGTGAGGTGAAGATCTTAGACCGCAACCTGGAAGTCAAGGCAGACCACAGGATCAAGGCGGATAAGAGCAATTCGGCACATTTAGGCTCAACAATCCCGGGAACCGTCGGAAAAGTCCTCGTAAAAGAGGGAGATCCGGTAACTGTGAACATGCCGCTGCTTACCGTGGAAGCGATGAAGATGGAAACAACTGTCGTATCCAAGGTCAACGGCAAGGTAGATAAGATCTACGTCAAAGAAGGCGAACAGGTTAATCAGGAAGATCTGCTTGTATCTTTTGAAATCGAAGAAGAATAATCTTTCTCATTATGACAGACAATAAAAGGGAGAAGCACTGCGCTTCTTCCTTTTTTTATTAAATCAAAGTGAGGATGTCGATATGAATGAAGATCAAAGAAATGAAATAAAAGATATCGGAGAATTGGATTTGGGCGGTATCCACGTGATGACGGTCATTGGAGAGATCGAGGGGCACCAGCTGTCAGCCCAGAATTCCAAGACAACCAAATATGAGCATATGATCCCGGCGCTGGCAAGAGCAGAGTATTCTGATGATATCAAAGGAATCCTGATCCTGATCAATACGGTCGGAGGCGATGTGGAATGCGGTCTGGCGCTCGCAGAGATGATCGCTTCTCTGAGCAAACCCACAGTAACTCTTGTATTGGGAGGAAGCCATTCCATCGGTGTGCCCCTTGCAGTCTCTTCCGACTATTCTTTTATTGTTAAAAGTGCAACAATGATGATCCACCCAGTGCGGTCCGGCGGTACTTTTATCGGTGTGCTTCAGAGCTACCGCAATATTGAGAAGATCCAGGACCGCATTACAAGGTTTATCAGCGACCACTCTGATATCACAAAAGACAAGGTAGAAGAGCTGATGCTCCACATCGGAGAGCAGGTGAAGGACGCAGGGACCATATTGGAGGGAGAACAGGCGGTGGAGCTGGGTCTCATCAATGAAATCGGAGGCATGAGCGAAGCCTTTGCAAAGCTTCAGGAACTCGTACAAAATACCTCGGAAAACTGAGAGAAAACCGGGGGTTTCGGTGTACAGAATAAAGTACAAAAAAAGCAAAAAAATCCTTTAATTTCGGATAAAAGTAGTGTAGAATGATAATAGATTGTTTTTATTTTAACGAACATTAAAGGAGGAGCTATGAGAGGAATTGAGACCCCGGTCCGAGAGATCAGAAAAAAGGTATTTACAGAGATTGCTAAATTTGCCTATGAACAAAGAGACCTTGAAGAAATTGAGGATCTGCCGTACGAATTAGTGAAAGGTGAGCTGCCGACATACCGCGACAGTATTTATCGTGAAAGGGCAGTGGTAGGAGAGAGAATCCGTCTTGCCATGGGGATGTCTTTAAGACCTGCTGATAAGCCTGCAAGAATAACAAAAGGAATCAAACAGAGCAACATTGCGGAAAAATACTACGAGCCGCCGCTTTTGCAGGTGATCCCGGCAGCGTGCAACGCCTGCAAGGACAGAGCATTCATCGTAGGAGGAGAGTGTCAGGGATGTATGGCACATCCATGTATGGAAGTATGTCCGAAAAATGCCATCAGCTTTGTGGACGGATATTCCTACATCGATCAGGAAAAGTGCATTAAGTGCGGACAGTGCCAGAAGGTTTGCCCATACAGTGCGATCCATGAGAGAAAAAGACCGTGTGAAGTTGCCTGTGGCGTGGGAGCGATCGAAACCGACTATGCCGGACGCGCTACCATCAATCCGGACAAGTGTGTATCCTGCGGTATGTGCATGGTCAACTGTCCGTTTGGAGCCATCGCAGACAAGTCACAGATCTATCAGCTGATCAAAGCCATGAATGAGGGCAACGAAGTCATCGCCATCCTGGCCCCTGCTTTTGTTGGTCAGTTTGGACCGAAGGCAACACCTGCCAAGGTGAAGGCCGCACTGCTGGACATCGGATTTGCCGATGTATGGGAAGTGGCAGTGGGAGCGGATGCAGGTGCTCTGGAAGAAGCGGATCACTATGCACATGGAGTTGTCACAGGAGAGGTGCCGTTCCTTTTGACCTCCTGCTGTCCGTCTTGGTCTATGCTCGGGAAAAAGTACTTCCCTGAACTGATCGACCAGATATCAAATTCACTCACCCCGATGGTGGCAACAGCCAGAGCTGCAAGACAGACCAACAAGAATGCAAAGATCGTGTTCGTCGGCCCTTGTGTGGCTAAAAAACTGGAAGCTTCCAGGAAATCTGTCAGAAGTGAAGTGGACTTCGTCATTACATTTGAAGAATTGGACGGCATGTTTACCGCCAAGGATATTGATTTCAGTACTTACGACAAAGAAGTCGAGATGAACGATGCGTTCGGTGCAGGACGCGGATATGCAGTTGCAAGCGGTGTTGCCGCGGCTATCGAAGCATGTGTGAAAGAATACCATCCGGGAGTAGATGTGAAGATTGACCACGTGGAAGGACTCGCAGAGTGCAAGAAGATGCTCCTTCAGGCAAAAGCCGGCAAGAAGAACGGCTACCTGATCGAAGGAATGGGATGCCCGGGAGGGTGCGTTGCCGGAGCCGGAACCAATATCCCGGTAGTCAAAGCGGGTGTACAGGTTAAAAAGTTCGTGAATGAAGCAGAGCAGTTCATTCCGCCTGAGACAGCAAAATACTGATATTCATTATATTTCAGAGATACAAAAGAGTCTGAACGGAACCAAAGAGTTCTGCCCAGGCTCTTTACATTTATTTAGGTTAATTGTAAAATAGGCATATAACTCTTTTGATAAAGGGTTGTTGAGCATTAAATATAAGAAGAAAAGAGATTCCAGAAGAATGGCAGCAAAAAAAAGAAAGAGAAGAAACACAGCACGAAAGAAGAAAAAGCAAAAAGACTTTGCAGGCTTCTATCAGGAAATTGCGGTTCTGTTAAGTTTTGCAGTTTGTCTTTTTTTATTTTTGAGTAATTTCAGACTCTGCGGAAAAGTGGGAAACACGGTAAGTTCTGCGCTGTTCGGAGTGCTGGGCGGTGTTCACTATGCTGCTCCTATTGTTATATTGATCATGATCCTTCTGCTGATCTCCAATCAGTACAGCAGCATCTCGGTAAAGAAGTCTTTTTTTATTGTTCTGCTCCTGTGTATGACTGCGGCGATATGGCAGATGGCGACAGACATCCGTATGTCTGATGCAGCAGTGCTGTACCGGTACGGATCGGAACATCATGCGGGAGGCGGAGTGGTCGGAGGTGTCATCGCTTCTTTTCTGTATAAGGAGCTGGGACTGGCAGGAAGTTATGTTGTCGTATTTTTTTTGACAGCAATTTCTATGATACTGATTACCGAGAGATCACTGCTCTCCTTTGTAAAGCGTGTGGCAGCATTTTTTGCACCCGAACGGACTTCAGGAAAGAAGACCAAAACAGCTGATAAGAGAAAGCCAAAAGAAAAAGAGGACAGGCAGGCATCAGGAATCAAGACTCCAAAGCTCCCAGACTTAAAGCTGAAAATGAGAGAGAAACAGTCAAAGGTACTGGATGACCTTACTCTGATGCCGGAAGAGCCGGCAAAAGAACCGGACAAGCCGTTTGATCTGGACGAGATGATCGGACAGCCCGATGAGGAAGTACTGCCGGAGGAGCCGGAGCTGAAGCCGGGCAAAAGATCTTTTGTGAACAGAGAGAAATCAGAGCCTGAACCTATTCCGGAGATTTCCATACATCCTTCTGCGCTGGAGGAGGGAGATTATGTGTTTCCGCCGGTGACTCTGCTGAAAAAGGGAAAGAAGGCCGGAGGAAACAGTCAGGCAGAACTTAAAAAGACAGCCCTGAAGCTGGAGCAGACGCTGAGAAACTTCGGCGTCAATGTGACGATTACGGACATCAGCTGCGGGCCGTCTGTTACCAGGTTTGAACTTCAGCCGGAGCAGGGAGTAAAGGTCAGCAAGATCGTCGGGCTTTCCGATGATATTAAACTGAATCTGGCGGCCCCGGACATACGGATCGAAGCTCCGATTCCGGGAAAGGCAGCAGTGGGCATCGAAGTGCCGAATAAGACCAATCAGGTGGTCATGTTCCGGGATCTGATTGAAAATAATGACTTTAAACGCTTCTCTTCCAATATCGCGTTTGCGGTAGGAAAGAATCTGGCTGGCAAGGTGATTATCTCAGACATTGCAAAGATGCCGCACCTTTTGATTGCAGGTGCCACAGGTTCCGGGAAATCAGTGTGTATCAATACGCTGATCATGAGTATTTTATATAAAGCAAGTCCCAACGATGTGAAGCTGATCATGATCGATCCCAAAGTCGTGGAACTGAGTACATATCAGGGAATCCCGCATCTTCTCATCCCGGTGGTCACAGATCCCAAGCAGGCATCCAGCGCGCTTAACTGGGCAGTTATGGAGATGGGAGACCGCTATAAGAAGTTTGCGGACGTCAATGTAAGAAATCTGACCGGATATAATGAAAAAGTAAAAGAGATGAAGGAAAAGGGAATGGAAGGTGAAGACTTCCAGCCGCTGCCTCAGATCGTCATTATTGTGGATGAGCTTGCG
Source organism: Anaerostipes hominis (ex Lee et al. 2021) (assembly GCF_002270485.1). Taxonomy (GTDB): domain Bacteria; phylum Bacillota; class Clostridia; order Lachnospirales; family Lachnospiraceae; genus Anaerostipes; species Anaerostipes hominis. The sequence continues at coordinate 333,533 of NZ_NQOG01000002.1, forward strand.
GACCTTATGATGGTTGCGCCGGGTGAGGTAGAGGATGCGATCGTAAGGCTTTCTCAGCTTGCCAGAGCGGCAGGCATCCATCTGATCATTGCCACCCAGAGACCGTCTGTCAATGTCATCACAGGACTGATCAAGGCTAATGTCCCTTCAAGGATCGCATTTTCTGTGTCCTCCGGGGTGGATTCCCGCACGATCATTGACATGAACGGAGCAGAGAAGCTCTTAGGAAAAGGAGATATGCTCTTTTATCCGGCAGGATACCAGAAGCCGGTCCGGGTCCAGGGAGCATTTATCAGCGATGAGGAAGTGGGACGTGTCGTAGACTTCTTAAAGAGCCAGAACATAGAAGATGACTACGGCAGTGAGATCAAAGAAAAAATCGAGACGGCCAGTGTGAAGGCATCGGTTTCGGCAGACAGAGACGAATATTTTGAAGATGCGGCCAAATTTATCATAGATAAGGACAAAGCATCCATTGCAAGCCTTCAGAGGATTTTTAAGATCGGATTCAACAGGGCGGCAAGGCTGATGGACCAGCTCTGTGAAGCCGGGATCGTCGGAGAAGAGGAAGGTACAAAGCCCCGTAAGGTTCTCATGAGCCAGGAAGAATTTGAACAATACAAAGAGGAATATTTATAGAAGAAAGGAATCCAACCAATGAAAACAGACATTCAGATTGCACAGGAAGCAGAGTTACAGCCAATCAGGGAAGTAGCGGCGTCTCTTGGGATCAGTGAAGACGATCTTGAGCTGTACGGCAAATATAAAGCGAAGCTGTCTTCCGGATTCATGAACGAAATCAAGGATCGTGAGGACGGGAAGCTTGTACTTGTGACGGCGATCAATCCGACTCCGGCAGGAGAAGGAAAAACTACGACCAGCATTGGTCTCGCACAGGGACTCACAAAGCTCGGGAAGAAAACGGTGGCTGCGTTAAGAGAACCTTCTCTCGGACCGTGCTTCGGGATCAAAGGAGGTGCTGCCGGAGGCGGATATGCCCAGGTGGTGCCGATGGAAGACTTAAATCTTCACTTTACCGGTGACTTTCATGCCATCACTTCCGCAAATAATCTTTTGGCAGCCATGATTGACAATCATATTCAGCAGGGAAATGCACTGAGGATCGATACGAGAGACATCGTCTGGAAACGATGCCTGGATATGAATGACAGGGCACTGAGAAATATTGTCGTGGGATTGGGAAGAAAAGTGGACGGAGTTGTCCGTGAAGATCACTTTGTGATCACGGTGGCCTCCGAGATTATGGCAATTCTCTGCCTTGCAAATGACATGGAAGATCTGAAGAAACGTTTAGGCAAGATCATTGTTGCCTATAATATGGATAAAGAACCTGTGACAGCAGCGGAATTAAATGCTGTGGGAGCCATGGCGGCCCTCTTAAAGGATGCCTTAAAGCCGAACCTGATCCAGACGCTGGAACATACGCCGGCCTTTGTACACGGCGGTCCTTTTGCAAACATCGCTCATGGCTGCAACAGTGTCCAGGCTACGAAGATGGCTTTAAAGCTTTCCGACATCACTGTCACGGAAGCAGGATTCGGAGCGGACCTTGGAGCCGAGAAGTTTTTGGATATCAAATGTCCGATGGCAGGACTCTCTCCGGATGCGGTTGTCCTGGTAGCAACGGTCAGGGCTCTTAAATATAACGGCGGCGTTTCCAAAGAAGATCTGGGGAGGGAAGATATCGACGCCCTGAGCAGAGGTATTGTAAATCTGGAAAAGCATATTTCCAACCTGAAGCAGTATGGGGTGCCTGTGGTTGTCACACTGAACCGGTTTGTCACAGACACGGAGGCTGAGCTGGACTTTATCAAACATTTCTGCGAGGAGAGAGACTGTGATTTTGCCCTGTCAGAGGTATGGGAAAAAGGCGGAGACGGCGGCATTGAGCTTGGAAAGGCAGTTCTCAGGACGTTAGAGACGAAAAAAAGCGAGTACCGCCCGCTGTATTCTTACGAGGATACTTCCATTGAAGAGAAGATTGAGACGATCGCCACAAAGATTTATGGTGCGGACAATGTAATCTATGCACCGGCGGCAGCCAGACAGAAAAAGCAGCTTACGGAACTTGGCTACGGAAATCTTCCGGTCTGCATGGCGAAAAACCAGTATTCTTTATCTGATGACCCGAAAAAGCTTGGCCGTCCGGAAAATTTTGATATTACGATCCGCGAAATCTATGTAAATGCAGGAGCCGGATTTGTTGTAGCGCTGACCGGAGATATCATGACCATGCCGGGGCTTCCGAAAAAGCCGGCGGCAGAAGGCATTGACGTAAACGAAGACGGTGAGATCACCGGTTTATTCTAGGAGTGACGAGAGGAAACAGACATGACACAGATAATAGATGGAAAAAAGATCTCAGCGGAGATCAAAGACGAGTTAAAGCAGGAAGTAGCAGCCATGAAAGCAGAGGGAAAAGAGATTGCTCTGGCAGTGATCCAGGTAGGTGAAGATCCTGCATCCTCTGTCTATGTGAGGAATAAGAAAAAAGCATGCGAATATATTGGGATTACTTCTGTATCTTATGAGATACCGGAAGATTCCACCCAGCAGGAACTGCTTGACCTGGTGGAAAAGTGCAACAAAGATCCAAAGATCAACGGGATTTTAGTCCAGCTTCCTCTGCCGCCGCATATGGATGAGGACGCAGTGATCCATGCCATTGATCCGAAAAAGGACGTAGATGGGTTTCATCCGGTCAGCGTGGGAAATATGGTGATTGGAAATGACGGATTTCTTCCGTGCACTCCGGCCGGCATTATAGAACTCCTGAAGCGGTCCGGTGTGGAGATCGGCGGAAAAGAATGTGTCGTCGTGGGAAGAAGCAATATTGTAGGCAAACCTATGTCCATGCTGCTGCTCAGAGAAAACGGTACCGTGACCGTCTGCCATTCCAGGACGAGGAATCTGCGGGAAGTATGCAGCCGCGCGGATATCCTGGTAGTAGCTGTCGGAAGGCCTAAATTCATTGATGCATCTTATGTCAAAGAAGGGGCTGTCATTATCGATGTGGGTATTCACAGAAATGAAAATAACAAGCTGTGCGGAGACGTGGATTTTGACGCAGTGAAGGAAAAGACATCTGCGATCACTCCGGTGCCGGGCGGCGTTGGACCGATGACGATCGCTATGCTGATGAAAAACTGTGTACAGTCAAAAAAATTGTTTGGAGAATAACAGATGAAAATACTTTTTATTTCTCTTGGATGTGATAAAAATCTTGTAGACAGTGAGGTGATGCTGGGACTGCTCACAGAGAGAGGACACACTTTGACGAACGACGAGGAAGAGGCGGATGTGATCGTCATCAACACATGCTGTTTCATTCATGACGCCAAGGAAGAGAGCATTAATACGATCCTTGAGATGGCAGCTTATAAAGAGCAGAATCTGAAAGCTCTCGTGGTCGCAGGATGTCTGTCTGAGCGCTATAAAGACGAGATACTGGAGGAGATTCCGGAAATTGATGCGGTGCTCGGGACTACCAGTTACGATTCTATTGTCGAGGCAGTGGATGAGGCTCTTGCGGGCAATGACTATGTACATTATGAGAGCATCAATTATCTTCCGGATAATTCCGGACACCGGCGTCTGGTCACGACCGGAAGCCATATGGCTTATTTAAAGATTGCCGAGGGATGTGACAAGAGGTGCAGCTACTGTATCATTCCGAAGATCCGGGGGAGGTTTCGGAGTGTTCCGATGAAGGAACTGTTAAAGAGCGCTCGGGAGCTGGCAGCATCCGGTGTGACAGAGCTGGTCCTGGTAGCTCAGGAGACGACGCTGTACGGAAACGATCTTACCGGTAAAAAGGAGCTTCCCGTTCTGCTGAGAGAACTTTGTAAGATCGAGGGAATAAAATGGATACGCCTGCTGTACTGTTATCCCGAGGAGATCACCGATGAGCTGATCCGGACGATAAAGGAAGAAGAAAAGATTGCAAACTATATTGATATGCCGATTCAGCACTGCAGTGACGGGATTTTAAAGCGGATGGGCCGCAGGACATCTAAGAAGGACATCGAAACGATCATCGCGAAGCTTAGGAATGAAATACCGGACATTGCGATTCGTACAACGCTTATCACCGGTTTTCCAGGCGAGACAGAAGAACAGCACGAAGAACTGAAGGGGTTTGTGAGGCAGCAGCGCTTTGAGCGCCTGGGAGTCTTTACTTATTCTCCGGAGGAGGATACAAAGGCAGCAGAATTTGAAGGGCAGATAGAAGAAGAGGTGAAGGAAGCCAGAAGGGATGAACTGATGGCCCTTCAGCAGCAGATTTCCTGCGAACATACTCAGGGGATGGTTGGAAAAACTATCAGGGTACTGATCGAAGGATATCTGTTTGAGGACGATGTGTATGTGGGCCGCAGCTATATGGATGCACCAAAAGTGGACGGATGTGTCTTTGTGACTTCACCGGAAGAACTGCTGACCGGAGACTATGTTTATGTGAAAATTACCAAAGGAAATGAGTACGATTTGATAGGAGAGATGGACTATGAATTTACCCAATAAACTAACGATATTGAGAGTATTGATGATACCGATTTTTATTTTTGTACTGCTGGCGGAACCGTTTGGTGAGATCAGCAAGTGGATTGCCGTGGCCATTTTTATCATTGCAAGCCTCACGGACTTTCTGGACGGACATATCGCGAGGAAGTATAATCTTGTGACTAATTTTGGGAAATTTATGGACCCTTTGGCAGATAAGCTTTTGGTCTGCTCTGCCATGATTGCTCTCGTGGGAATGAACCGCCTGGCATCATGGATCGCAATCATTATTATTGCCAGAGAATTTATTATCAGCGGTTTCCGTCTGATTGCATCAGACAACGGTGTGGTAATTGCAGCCAGCTATTGGGGCAAATTCAAAACCAATTTTCAGATGTTTATGATCATCATGCTGATCATCGACCTGGGAACCGGCACAGCGGTGCTTATTGAAAATATTTTAGTATACATTTCGCTTGTGTTGACCATCATATCATTGTTGGATTATTTATTAAAAAACAAGAATGTCTTGAAATAGAAGGAGACAATTATGACAGCAGAAATTATTTGTGTGGGAACAGAAATATTATTAGGCAACATTGTCAACACCAATGCTGCCTACCTGTCAGAACGCTTAGCCGCCCTTGGGATAAGCGTTTTTTTTGAGACCACTGTGGGTGACAATCCAAAGCGTGTGGAAGAAGTGATTCGGACAGGAATGAAACGGTCGGATATCTTGATCTTGTCAGGGGGGCTCGGGCCTACGAAGGATGACCTGACAAAAGAGATTGCGGCAAAAGCATGCGGACAGGAACTTGTGGAAGATGCAGAGGCGAAGGAGCGGCTCACTTCCTACTTTACGAGCATCAAACGCCCGATGACGGAAAACAATTTAAAACAGGCCATGGTGCCGGAAGACTGTACTGTTTTATACAACAAAAACGGCACAGCGCCCGGTATGGTGATCAACGCACCGGAAGACAAGAAGATTATCCTGCTGCCGGGACCTCCAGGTGAGCTGATCCCGATGTTTCATGAGCAGGCAGAACCGATTCTTTCCCGACTTCAGCCTGGTATCTTATATTCCAAGGTTGTCAAGATCGACTGCCTGGGAGAAAGCTATGTGGAAACCCAGATCATGGACCTGATCGATGAACAGAGCAATCCGACGGTGGCACCGTATGCAAAATTAGGAGAAGTGCATTTGAGGGTGACGGCCAAGGCTGACTCTGAAGATGAGGCAAAGGAACTTGTCATGCCTATGGTGGAAGAACTGAAATCAAGATTTGGGGATAAGATTTATACCATTGAGGAAGACGAAACACTGGAGGAAGTGGTCGTAAAGATGCTTGAGAGCAGGGGCGATAAGATCGCCTGTGCCGAGTCCTGTACCGGCGGCCTGCTGGCCGGAAGGCTGATCAATGTTCCCGGGGCGTCAAATGTGCTGGAAGAAAGTTTTATTACTTACTCCAATGAAGCTAAAAAGAAGTATCTTGGTGTAAAAGAGGACACTCTGAAAGCCCACGGGGCGGTATCGGAAGAAACTGCCCGGGAAATGGCGGAAGGCGTCTTAAGAGCTTCAGGAGCCGACATCGGTGTGGGGATTACCGGACTTGCCGGTCCGGGAGGAGAGACCGGAACAAAGAAACCGGGGCTGGTCTATATCGGAGTCAGCAGAAAGGGAAATACTGTTGTGAAGAAGTATGATCTGAGAGGAAACCGCGCCAAGATCAGAGAAGTTTCTGTGTGCAGGGCACTGACGATGATACGGAAAGCGCTGTCAGAGTGATTGTAAAACATGTAAAAATATGTTAAAATAAAAGAGAAAAACAAGTACGAACAAATATTCGCCGAACACTTGTTTTTCTCTTTGTGCTATGATATAATCAAAAACAGTTCATAATAAGATAAAAGGAGAATACAGATGCAACAGACAGAGAAGTTAAAGGCATTGGATGCAGCTCTTACGAAGATAGAGAAAGATTACGGCAAAGGAGCCGTGATGAAACTTGGAGAATACCAGGCAGACATGAGCATTGAGACTACACCGACAGGATCTCTGAGCCTGGATATCGCTCTCGGAGTCGGAGGTATACCGAGGGGAAGGGTGATCGAGATTTACGGTCCGGAGTCAAGCGGTAAGACAACGGTCGCATTACATATGGTGGCAGAAGTGCAGAAGCGGGGCGGCATTGCAGGGTTTATAGATGCAGAGCATGCTCTCGACCCGGTCTATGCGCAGAATATCGGAGTGGATGTGGACAACCTCTATATTTCTCAGCCGGATACCGGAGAGCAGGGACTTGAGATCGCCGAGACTATGGTGCGTTCCGGCGCTGTGGATATCATTATCGTCGATTCTGTCGCAGCATTGGTGCCAAAGGCAGAGATCGACGGAGACATGGGAGATTCCCATGTGGGCCTCCAGGCAAGACTCATGTCACAGGCTCTGAGAAAACTGACGGCTATCATCAGTAAGTCCAACTGTACCGTGATCTTTATCAACCAGCTGAGAGAAAAAGTCGGAGTCATGTTCGGAAATCCCGAGACAACGACCGGAGGCCGTGCTCTGAAGTTCTATTCTTCCATCCGTCTGGACGTACGGCGTATCGAGACACTGAAGCAGGCCGGGGACATGGTAGGAAACCGTACCCGTATCAAAGTAGTAAAGAATAAGGTTGCTCCGCCGTTTAAACAGGCAGAGTTCGATATCATGTTCGGTGAAGGCATCTCCAAAGAAGGCGATATTCTGGATCTGGCAGCCGGCGTGGATGTGATCAAAAAGAGCGGTGCATGGTATGCATATCAGGGCGAAAAGATCGGACAGGGAAGAGAGAATGCCAAGACATACTTAAAAGAACATCCGGAAGTAGCTCAGGAAGTGGAGTCCGCAGTCCGCAGGGAATACGGACTGGAAGCAGGAACAGAGGACGCCGCACCGGCAGAAGAAAAGCCGGATACAAATCAGCAGTAAGCGTCGGATATGAGAGTGACGATGCTGGAGCCGGTGGGAAAGAAGCAGATCAGACTTTATCTGGAGGATGAGCGGTATTGTCTTTTATATGCGGGGGAGGCCAGGCGGCTTGGCCTGAAAGAAGACATGGACTTATCCGAAGTACAGAAGAACGAACTGGACAGCATGCTCCTCAGCCGGGCCAAATTAAAGGCGATGAATCTTTTAAAAGTCTCTGACCGGACAAAGGAAGAGATCAGGATGAGGCTCAGGCGTCTGGAACTGCCTGAATCCTGTATAGAAGGAGCGGTATCCTATGTGGAAGGATACCACTATATAGACGATGAAGCCTATGTGAGGAATTATATCGGGTACCGGGGTTTTTCAAAGAGCCGCCTGAAACTCAGACAGGAATTGTTGAAGAAGGGGATAAGCCCGGAGCTGTTTGAACAAATTTGGGAAGAGTCTGCTGTCTCAGAGTCAGATATTCTGAGAACACAGATAAAAAAAAGAATTCGGCAGAAAGGACCGGTAACAGAGGAAAATTTCCAGAAGAATCTGGCTTTCTTTGCCAGAAAGGGATTTTCAATTCATGACATTTTAGAAATTCTTAAGGAATATAAAGAGTAATTCAGTTGATTTTTCTAGAAAACGGGATATAATAAGATTAGAACCAGAGTTACATGTCAAGTTCTTTAAGGAGATCGAATGAGAAAAAAATCACACATTTCATTGGCTGGACAAATTATGGACTCACTGAGACTGGAAGAAGTTTTTGACTATAAGTTACCGTTTTATGTCGGGAGTATCTGGCCGGACTGCAGACCATCCTTTTTGACAACACCGCATACTTTTGACATAACATATGATAAAATAGAGAATCAACTTGATGACTTTGTAGCAGACTACGATACCCTGAAGGGGATGAACATGCGCCGCTGTGCAAAGTTGGGAGTGATTATTCATTATATTGCTGATTACTTTACGTTTCCCCACAACAGCACTTACGAGGGCAATGTAAAAGACCATTGTATTTATGAGAGGGATTTAAAACACGGACTCAAAGAGTATCTCTCCACAGAAGAAGCCATGGAGCGCAAAGACAAGATTGTTCCGTTGAGTTCTACAAAAGGTTTGTCTGAATTCATTCAGAACATCCATGCAGAATATATGCGCGGTGAACACAGCGTGGCAGATGATATCAAGTACATTGTGGATGTGTGCACCACAGTAGTGATGAGCATATTAAATATTATTAAGATCAGCTACGAGAATGTTGCTCTGAAAGTACAGTACGCATAAGCAGAAGAATTTATACCGCAGGCTAGCTTTTATGAAAAGTTATCCTGCGGCATTTTTTTGTGGAAGAAGGAAATAATTAATAAATAAGAAAGGAGATCAGAGGTATGAGATTAAAAGATAAAGTAATCTTGATTACAGCTTCAACGAGGGGGATTGGTCTGGCGATAACGAAAGCGTGTGCCGAAGAAGGTGCCATTGTATATATGGGGGCCAGAAACCTGGAACGAGCGGGGCAGAGAGCGGATGAGCTGAATCAGAAGGGCTTTCGAGTAAGGTATGTGTATAATGATGCCTATGAACCGGAGACTTACGACAGTATGATTGAGGAAGTGGTCAATAAGGAAGGGCGTATCGATGTGCTTGTAAACAATTTCGGCACTTCAGATCCGAAGAAAGACATGGATATCGGCCATACGGACTGCATAGACTTCCTTCAGATCGTCAATACGAATCTGACCAGTGTGTTTGCGGCTTCCCAGGCAGCCATAAAACACATGGAAGCACAGGGGAGAGGCAGTATCATCAATATTTCTTCCGTAGGCGGATTGGTACCGGATATCTCTCAGGTTGCCTATGGAACCAGCAAAGCGGCGATCAATTATCTCACCAAATTGATTGCGGTCCAGGAGGCAAGGCACAATATTCGTTGCAATGCTGTTCTGCCCGGCATGACGGCGACTGATGCAGTGCAGGATCATCTGAGCGATGAGTTCAGAGAATTCTTCTTAAAACACACGCCGATCCGGAGAATGGGAAAACCGGAGGAGATCGCTGCGGCAGTTGTGTATTTTGCCGGTGATGAGTCTGCCTACACTACCGGGCAGATCATGGATATATCCGGCGGATTCGGAAAAGCGACACCTATCTTCGGAGACATGGCCGAGATGAAGCAGAAACGCTGAAAAAGAGCAGGCACCAATAAAGGATGCCTGCTCTTTCTGAATTTATTTAGTTTTCTTCGTCGTAGTTTGCGACCTGGCGTTTTCTTGCAGACTCATCATTTTCCAGATATTCATCATAGGTTCCGAGGAAGTCGATCATGCCGCTGTCCGTGAACTCAATGATACGGTTGGCCGTGGTCTGTACAAACTGATGATCCTGTGAACTGAACAACAGCCCTCCGGTAAACTTGTGGAGCCCTTCATTCAGGGCAGTAATGGATTCCATATCCAGGTGGTTGGTCGGCTCATCTAAAATGAGGATGTTGGCTCCGCTGATCATGAGTTTAGACAGCATACAGCGGACCTTTTCTCCTCCGGATAAAACAGAAACTTTCTTTAAGGCTTCTTCACCCGAGAAAAGCATACGCCCGAGGAAACCGCGGACAAAGGTGACATCCTTGTCCTCAGAGTACTGGCTGAGCCACTCTGCGATGGACATATCTTCACTGAAATCCTTTGTGTTGTCCTTAGGAAAATAGGACTGGGAAGTCGTGACACCCCATTTATATGTCCCCTTATCTGGCTCCAGTTCCCCGGCAATAATACGGAAGAAGGTTGTGGTAGCCAGTGTATTCGGGCCTACAAAAGCGATCTTATCCTCTGGATTCATAGTGAAAGAGACATTATCAAGGACTTTCACACCATCGATTGTCTTGGAAAGTCCTTCTACAGAGAGGGCATCGTTTCCGATATCGCGGATTGGTTTGAAATTGATATAAGGGTATTTTCTGCTGGATGGCTTGATCTCGTCCAGCTGGATCTTATCCAGTGCTTTCTTTCTGGATGTGGCCTGCTTGGATTTGGAAGCGTTAGCACTGAATCTTGCAATGAAATCCTGCAGTTCTTTGATCTTTTCTTCTTTTTTCTTGTTGGCATCTTTCATCTGTTTGGAGATCAGCTGGCTGGACTCATACCAAAAATCATAGTTTCCAGTGTAGAGCTGGATCTTTGCATAGTCGATATCAGCGATATGGGTACATACCTTATTTAAAAAGTAGCGGTCATGGGATACAACGATAACGGTGTTGTCAAAGTCGATGAGGAAATCTTCCAGCCAGCGGATGGCTTCCAGATCCAAATGGTTGGTGGGCTCATCCAGCAGCAGGATGTCCGGATTGCCGAACAAAGCCTGGGCCAAGAGTACTTTAACCTTCTGAGAACCGTTTAACTCAGACATCTTTGCATAGTGGAGATCATTGTCAATACCGAGTCCGTTCAGGAGCGTTGCAGCATCGGATTCGGCTTCCCAGCCGTTCATATCGGCAAATTCAGCTTCCAGTTCGCTGGCCTTGATGCCGTCTTCCTCTGTAAAATCCTCTTTGGCATAGATCGCATCTTTTTCTTTCATAATCTCATAAAGCCGGGTATTCCCCAGCATCACAGCATCCAGCACCGTGTATTCATCATACTGGTAGTGATCCTGTTTTAATACGGACAGCCTCTGGCCGTCTGTGATGGCTACTTCACCCTGAGACGGCTCCAGTTCACCGGACAGGATTTTTAAAAAAGTTGATTTGCCCGCTCCGTTGGCTCCGATCAGGCCATAACAGTTGCCCTCTGTAAATTTAATGTTTACATCTTCAAATAATGCGCGTTTTCCAAGGCGCAGTGTCACATTGATTGCTTGTATCATGGAAATAAACCTTTCTTATTTAAAATTCGTTTGGGATCGTCTTTTTTCTATTTTACAGGAAAGTGAAACTTTTTCAAGTGATATTTCCACAGAACAGTAAAATGTGCAAGGAAAAATACTTGACAAACAGAAAGATATCCGATACACTATATCTCGGTAAAGGAAAAACACTTTACAGGAGAGGCAGCATGGAACGGATTGTAGAACAGACACTCTTATACGATTTTTATGGAGAGCTTCTGACAGAACATCAAAAGGAAATATACGAAGACCATGTACTGAACGATTTGTCTCCCAGCGAGATTGCAGGAGAACACGGAATTACGAGACAGGCTGCCTATGATATGATCAGGCGCTGCAATAAGATTCTCGCCGGATATGAGAGAAAGCTGCACCTTGTGGAAAAGTTTTTGAGGACGAAAGAAAAAGTAAGTGAGATTCATCTTCTGGCCAAGAGCATTTTAGATGCAGTGGATCAGCAGCAGATGAAAACAGAGATCAGAAAGATAGAGCAGGTATCCAACGGGATTCTGGAAGATTTGTAACAGATCGCCGGTGTCTGCGGCGGATTCAGGAGGATGTTATGGCATTTGAAAGTTTATCTGAGAAACTTCAAAACGTATTTAAAAATTTGAGAAGCAAGGGACGACTGACAGAGAACGATGTAAAGGCAGCGATGAAAGAAGTCAAGCGGGCGCTTTTAGAGGCTGATGTCAACTTTAAAGTTGTTAAAACATTTATTAAAGCTGTTCAGGACCGTGCTGTTGGGCAGGACGTACTAAACGGACTGAATCCGGGACAGATGGTCATTAAGATAGTAAAAGAAGAGATGGAGGCCCTGATGGGGTCCACGACCACAGAGATTCAGTTGAAACCCGGCAATGAAATCACAGTTATTCTGATGGCAGGTCTCCAGGGTGCGGGTAAAACGACTACCACGGCTAAGATCGCCGGAAAGTATAAGCAGAAGGGAAAACGTCCGTTACTGGTGGCCTGTGATGTCTACCGTCCGGCAGCGATCAAACAGCTTCAAGTCAATGGAGAAAAACAAGGTGTCCCGGTATTTTCCATGGGAGATAAGATGAACCCTGTGGATATCGCAAAGGCATCCATTGAGCACGCGGCGAAGAATGGCAACAACATTGTCATTCTGGATACAGCGGGCCGCTTACATATCGATGAGGACATGATGACAGAACTGATTGCCATCAAACAGGCCGTCGATGTGCATCAGACCATTCTCGTAGTAGATGCCATGACCGGACAGGATGCGGTCAATGTGGCAAAAGATTTCAATGAAAAAGTCGGAGTCGACGGTGTCATCCTTACAAAGATGGACGGCGATACCAGAGGAGGAGCGGCATTATCGATCCGTTCTGTCACAGGGAAACCGATTTTATATATTGGTATGGGAGAGAAGCTGGATGATCTTCAGCAGTTCTATCCCGACCGCATGACGAGCCGGATTCTTGGCATGGGAGATGTGCTGACTCTGATCGAGAAGGCTGAAGCTACCGTGGATGAGGAAAAGGCGCTGGAGATGCAGCAAAAGCTCAGAAAAGCTTCCTTTACCTTTGACGACTTTTTAGAACAGATGGAGCAGGTAAAGAAGATGGGAGGACTTGCCGACATGCTGTCCATGATCCCGGGACTTGGGAATCAGTTAAAGGGTGCAGACCTGGATGACAGTATGATGGACCGGACCGCATCGATCATTTATTCGATGACGAAGGAAGAGCGGGCCACGCCGGAGATCATCAATCCTTCCAGAAGGAAAAGGATTGCCGACGGTGCCGGGGTGCCGATCTCAGAAGTCAACAAGCTTTGCAAACAGTTCCAGAACCAGAAGAAGATGATGAAGCAGATGTCTGGTATATTTGGTGGCAAGAGCGGAAAAAAAGGCAGATTTAAATTTCCTTTTTAACGCTTTGTTATAGATATTTTTAACAATTAAAATTTATGGAGGTGAAACAGATGGCAGTAAAGATGAGATTAAAAAGAATGGGACAGAAAAAGTCTCCTTTTTATAGAGTGGTTGTAGCAGATTCCAGATCTCCGAGAGACGGAAAATTCATCGAAGAAATCGGTACTTACGATCCGAATCAGGATCCAAGTGTGATCAAATTCGACGAAGACGCTGCAAAGAAATGGTTATCTCAGGGTGCACAGCCGACAGATACTGTTGCAAGATTACTTAAAGTTGCTGGAATTGAAAAATAGTTAGGAGGCAAAACGCATGAAACATTTGTTAGAAGTGATTGCAAAAGCCCTCGTAGATCAACCGGACGAAGTAACAGTAATCGAGCGTGAGACTGAAGATGCTTTAATCTTGGAATTACATGTTGCCCCAGGTGATATGGGAAAAGTCATTGGCAAGCAGGGAAGGATTGCAAAGGCGATCCGGACTGTGGTCAAGGCTTCCGTTGATAAAGGCGACAAAAAGATTGTTGTAGATATACAATAAAGGTTAAAATCCTGTAATCAAGGTGTTATACTGAGGTTACAGGATTTTTTTTGTGTCATAAATCCCAGTATATTGTAACAGAAGGAGAAAGACTATGATCCAGTTGGTATCTTGGAATGTAAACGGGCTGAGAGCCTGCGTGAAGAAAGGATTTTTAGATGTAATGGGGCAGTTGGATGCAGATATCTTCTGCATCCAGGAGACGAAGCTCCAGGAGGGCCAGATCGATCTGGAACTTCCGGATTATTACCAATATTGGAATTACGCAGAAAAAAAAGGATATTCGGGGACGGCAGTATTTACAAAGATCAGGCCTTTGTCTGTAAAAAATGGAATCGGTGTCGACGGGTTTGACCACGAGGGGCGAGTGATCACTTTGGAGTTCGATGATTATTTCCTGGTGACCTGCTATACCCCGAATTCCCAGAGTGAGCTTGCCAGATTATCATACCGGATGGACTGGGAAGAAAATTTCAGAGAGTATCTGCTCAAACTTGAAGAGGACAAGCCGGTTATCCTCTGCGGCGACCTGAATGTGGCGCACACGGAGATCGATCTGAAAAATCCAAAGACAAACAGGAGAAATGCGGGATTTACAGATGAAGAGAGGGAAAAATTCACCAAACTCTTAGAAGCCGGATTTATTGATACATTCCGCTATTTTTACCCGGATGTGACCGAGGCATACAGCTGGTGGTCATATCGGTTCAGAGCAAGGGAGAAGAATGCGGGATGGCGCATTGATTACTTCTGTGTTTCCGGGGACCTTGAAGAACGCCTGGCAGAGGCAGTCATTCATACAGATATTTATGGTTCTGACCACTGCCCGGTTGGACTGTACCTGGAATAATAGAAAGGACTGAGGCTTATGAAGATGCTGAAAAAAGCAGCTAAAATCATGGCAGTGGTGATCACTGCAGTCGTTTTTGTGTTTACAGGATTGCTGATCTTTGTCACGGTCATGGAATACCGGCCCCAAAAGACAGAAAGTATAAAGAAATCAGAGGGAACCAGAGAGATTTCCAGAGAAGATCCATTTACCGTGGTCAGCCTGAATACCGGATACGCCGGCCTCGGAAAGGACGAAGACTTCTTTATGGACGGAGGTACAAAAGTGAGACCGGACAGCAAGATTCAGGTGGAGGAAAATCTTGCAGGGATCGTGGGCATGCTGAAGGAACACAAAGCGGACGCTTATTTTCTGCAGGAAGTGGATCTGGATTCCAAACGCTCTTATTCCACTGACCAGAAAAAGTATTATGAGGCTATGCTGGGACTGGGCGGAATGTTTGCCTATAACTTTAAAGTGGCTTACGCTCCGTATCCATGGCCAACCATCGGACATGTGGAGAGTGGCCTTCTGACGCTGACGGACACCAGGGTCAGCAAAGCCGAAAGGATTGCTTTGCCGGAATCTTTTTCATGGCCTCTTAAAACATGCAATCTGAAACGGTGCCTTTTAAAAACCAGGCTGCCGGTCAAAGGATCAGGGGCGGAGCTTGTGCTGATCAATCTGCATCTGGAAGCCTATGATTCCGGAGAAGGAAAAGAAGCCCAGAGCAAAATGCTTCTGAACGTATTGGAAGAAGAATATAAGAAAGGGAACTATGTGATCGCAGGAGGAGATTTTAACCAGACTTTTGAGGGGATCACCAAGTATCCGATCCGCAATAAAGAAGACTGGTCTCCCGGAGCTATCGGAAATGAGATTCTTCCGGAGGGCTTTAAATTTGCAGTAGATGATTCATACCCTACATGCCGTCTCCTGAACAAAGCCTATGAGAAAGATTCACAGGTCTATGTGATTGATGGCTTTATCGTCTCGCCGAATGTGCAGGTGGAGCAGGTGAAAGTCTTGGATCATGATTTTCATTATACGGACCATCAGCCGGTCAGGCTGAAAGTAAGACTCAAATAAAAAAGAAGGGGCTCTCCTGTATCTTAACAATACAGGGAGCCTCCTTTTTAATCGTCTTCTTTCAGGTCGATTTTTTTCGAAGCCTGATACAGGTTAATAATATCTGTCAAAGACTCTTCCATTTTTTCCTGTATTCCCTCAAGTTTATCGGGGTCTACATTGTAATTTAAAAACAGTTTTTCTATGTTTTCTGTGACATGATGTCCCAAATGCGAAATGATCAGGAAGGTATCAAAGTTCTTGCTGTTCTTTGCGTTCACAAAACGCTTTAAGTCACTCTGGATAAATTCGAGGATCTCACGATCGCTGGCAAATTTTCCGTGGATCATCGCATAGGGCTGAACACGCTGCAGAAAGTATTTGTTGTGGCGGGTGATATTAAAGACATAGGACACGATCAGACCGTCTCCCAAGTCAAATTCTGCTATGTGCATTATGCTGTTATATTCTTTGATTGACGTGGCGCCCAGCTGACGCAGATTAATGTTAATAAAATCGCTGGTTACTGTGTTTTCATTCATAAAAAATCCTCCTTAAAAAGTACATACTGTGAAGCGCATTTCTTAGCGCGGCGGAATTAATTTAAAAAAATATGTGAATTTGATCAGTAAAAAGACGGAACAAACTGCAATGGAGATCAGCATAATTGGAAATCCCACTATAAAATATTTCCCGAAGGAGATGGGATAGCCTGCATTTTTGCTAATGCCTGCCAGCACCACATTTGCTGAGGCACCGATCAGAGTGCTGTTTCCTCCGAGACAGGCGCCCATCCACCAGAGAGGTTCTGCATGGACCCCACTGGCCTGCATGGTAAAGATCATATTTCCGCCGTTTAAATTCTTCAGGCGTTTATCTTTGATGGATTTGTGTTCATCCGGCTGCATCACTTTCTGTACATTCTTTTCATCCACAGTGAGGCTTTTTTTATAAATAAACCGGTAACAGATAATTGAAACGATCATGCTAAGAACAACCGCTGCCCCGGTATTCCGGATAAAATCCATAAAGCTTAGATTTGTGGCCGTACCGATCATAATATTGGGCGGGTAACCGATCAAAGTAGCTGTACCTCCGGCATTGGATGCCATGATTTGTGTGAGCATGTAAGGCACCGGATCAACTTACAATATATTTGTAATAGCCAGAGTCATAGGTCCTACAAGGAGAATTGTAGTGACATTGTCAAGCAGGCCGGACAGTACTGCTGTGATGATGATAAAAACAACCATGATGGGCCACGGACTTTGGCGAGCTTGTCAGATTTGATCGCTATGTATTCAATAATACCGGACGTCTTGATGACAGATACCATAAGCATCATCCCTACCAAGATTCCGATCGTCTCTGCGTCAATAAATCCGACACAGTCTTCAATAGAAAGAATATGGGTCAGTACAAGAAGCAGAATAGCTCCGGAAACAGCGGCCAGCGTATTGTTTACCCTGTTCGTGATAATGGCAGCCATTGTAACAACAAAAATAATGATTGCAGCTATTTGATCTGCAGATATAAAACCCCTTCTATAAAAACAGTAGTTAAATAATTATGAAAACCGGATCAGCAGAAAAACAGAGCATATAAATACTGACAGTATCATCATAGGAAAACCAATTTTAAAGTATTTTCCGAAAGTAATCGGATATCCTGCATTTTTACTGATGCCTGAAAGAACTACATTGGCTGAGGCTCCGACCAGTGTACCGTTGCCGCCAAGGCAGGCTCCCAGGGAAAGTGCCCACCACAGAGGAGTCACATTTACACCGTGAGACTGGATTGTCATGATCATCGGAATCAGAGTTGCCACAAATGGGATATTATCCAGGAAAGATGAAACGATCGCGGAAATCCAAAGGATCAGAAGCATAGTCATTGTTATATTTCCCCCGGTAACTGAGAGCAGCCCATTGGCAAGAACTGTGATGACTCCGACCTTCTCCAGACCGCCTACAACAATGAATAATCCAACAAAGAAAAGGATGGTCGGCCATTCGACGCTCAGAATAATATCCTCAGGGTCCTGTCCGCCGATGATCAGCATCAGACAGGCAGCGGCCAGAGCGATGGTTGCAGACTGCATTTGAAGCTGGTCATGGAAAATAAAACATAATGCAACAATCAACAGAATGATCACGCTCTGGATCAGCAGTTTTTTACTTTTAATTGCTTTTGATTCATCCAGCTTCATGACTTCCTTTATATTTTTATCTTCGACGGTCAGACTGTTTCCGTAGATAAAACGGAAACAGATCAGGGCGGCAATCATTACAAAAACGATGGCAAAACCAGTATTTAATATGAAATCTACAAAACTGAGCTTTGCCGCACTGCCGATCATGATATTGGGCGGGTCCCCGATCAGTGTTGCGGTACCTCCGATATTGGAAGCCATGATCTGTGTGATGATGTAGGGAACCGGATTGACACCTAAAATATTGGTAATAGCCAGAGTCATCGGCCCGACCAGCAGCACGGTGGTAACATTGTCTAAAAGTCCGGATAAAACGGCTGTGATGATGATAAACGTGACCATGATTGGCCAGGGGCGTCCTTTTGCAAGCTTTGCGGCTTTAATTGCAATATATTCAAAAATACCGGAATTTTTGACTATGGCCACCAAAAGCATCATACCTACGAGAATACCGATGGTCTCTATGTCTACGGCCTCAACGCACTCGTCAATGGTAAGAATATGGGTTAAAATTAAAAGGATCGCACCTGAAATTGCGGCAACGGTGTTGTGAAGTTTGTCTGAAATGATTGCGGCCATGGTGATTAAAAAAATGGCAATTGCAATAATCTGTTGTAGTGACATGATATTTCCCCCTAATCATTAAAGTTTATTCCTATTGTATCACCAACAGACAGAATTTTCACAATTTATATAGATGTTTTTTATTCAGAACAAGGAAGTCTGCTAAAATTATATAATCTCTCGGAATCCTGAGTGATTATTATCGGCAACAGCCGAGAAACGTACTTTGAAAAGTAAATATTATTTAAAACAGAAAAAAGAACATAGAAAATAGACATAACTGTCGCTATGCCTGAAAAATGGTGTATAATAGTAAAGGATTATGCCACATCTAAAATCAACTTTCTCAGGGTGGATTCATAGGGCAAATCCCAAGCATCCAAGTGCTGCAGCATAAGGATGTGATATAGGCGGCAGTACCACATCTTAGTTGAGCGGTGCCTGCCGCTTTCTAATTGAAAGTCTATTTTCTCACGTTTATTCGAACGTTCAGCTGAAGTTCTGGCATTGTATTCCAGTTTCCATTCTTTACTGTCACGAGGCGGGAAATTGATGAATCTTGGATTATCTTTCATTGCAAGATGGACGGTTCTCCCATATTTGGAGTCTGAGCAGGGGGTACTGCAGGAGCATCCGTATTTACGGCTGGCAAGTGGACAGCGAAATTTTAACCTTGCTTTCGATGGCTCAGAACCATCATGGTTCATTTTTCGCCCAGCTTTGCAAATAGGAATTCCATCTTTTGCAATGGTAAAATCATCCTTATATTTCATGCTAATTCCGCGTTTTTCATTTAAGTCGATAAAAGGCTGTATGCCGTTTTCACGGCAATACTGATAATACGGCATGGCATCATGAGCAGAATCCAAAAGCCATTTGCTGATATGAAAATCAGGAAGAAAGGCTCTGAAACGAAAGTAAGTTTCCAAAAAACCATGAGAATCATGTTTTGAGGCAGGATTGAGTAAAGGGAATAAAGGCAGATCACTTTCCGAGTTGGATGCAACCAGCATATATAAATCGTAGCCATGATAAAAACAGTCTCGAGAAGAATCATATCCGACATCACAATCGGGCTGGGAAAAGTAGCGGTCGCAATCACAGGAAGTGATACCATTTTCGGAACACTTACAGATACGGTGTTTCCGTTCACGTGCAGATGTAACAACAGGCATACCGTCACCGGCAATGGAAAGATTGGAGGTATCAATCAATCCTTTGGAGATGGAAACGGTTAAAAATTCATGGTTGTAAATCTTGAAAAGAGAAGCATATGGT
>NZ_NQOG01000020.1 GCF_002270485.1 Anaerostipes hominis (ex Lee et al. 2021)
CGTCTGCATTTCGGATTCAAAGTCGCAGCTTTGAATTTTCAAAAGCTATTGGATTATGAAAATAGCTTGGTTTATTGTGCCTCTGAAAAAGAGATAGCATAATTAATACTCAAAACATCAAGCTCACTTTCTGTTGATTGTTCTAAATTTAATATTCTCAAACCAATTCGTGTTAAATTTTCAAGGTACAAACAAAATCAGATATTTATTAATGTGTCTTTTGACACCCTAATCTTCTTAGGAAAGAAAAAAAGGCAGACTCAACATTGCCGTCTGCTTTCAGATAAAATGAAAATAAAAACCGGAAGCATATAAGATTTTTCCGGGAGGAAATTAGGAGGAACTATGGACAGCAGAATTAAAGGAACAACAAGATTACTGGGACTGATCGGGTCACCGGTGGGACATTCAGGATCACCGGCTATGCACAATTATGGATTTCAGAAACTCGGGATTGACGCAGCTTACCTGGCTTTTGATATCAAAGAAGATCAGGTAAAGAATGCCATCAGCGCAGTGCGCACACTGAATATGCAGGGGATCAATGTGACCATGCCGTGTAAGACGGAGGCAGCAAAATATATGGATGAATTGTCTCCGGCAGCCAGGCTGATCGGTGCGGTGAACACTGTGGTAAACAGGGACGGAAAACTTTACGGACATATAACAGACGGCGAAGGATTTGTGGCAAACCTTAAAGATCATGGGGTTTCAATCGAGGAAAAAGATATTGTGATTTTTGGCGCCGGAGGTGCCGCGACAGCGATTTTGGTACAGTGTGCTCTGGATGGAGCAAAATCCGTCACGGTCATCAACCCCAGGGACGATTTCTTCGGACGGGCGGAAGAGATGCATAAAAAGCTCCGGGAAGAAACTTCAGACTGTGACATAACTTTGATCGATCTGGATGACGAAGCTGCTGTGAAAGAAGCGGTATTAAAAACCGATATCCTCATCAACGGAACTCTTCTCGGGATGAAACCAAAAGAAGACACTTCCGTGATCCGGGATACCAGTCTGTTCCATAAAGATATGGTTGTGGCAGATGTCGTCTATAATCCGAAAGAGACGAAGCTGTTAAAAGAGGCTAAGGCAGCGGGCTGCAAGACTGTCCAGGGGGACGGAATGCTCTTATGGCAGGGAGTGGCTGCATTTAAACTGTTCACCGGACAGGACATGCCGGTAAAAGAAGTAAAGGAAAAGTTCTTTTCTTGAAACAGAATACATAATCAACCAGTGATATAAGAGAAAAAGGATTGCCCGGGCAGTCCTTTTTTCTTTATTACAGTCATATCCTGCCAGAAGTCTGCATATACTTTAACAGTCTATCGTAGGAGGATATTATGGATTACTTTAATGTATATAAGGATATTATGGCCAGGACCGACGGAGAGATCTACATCGGTGTGGTAGGTCCGGTGAGAACCGGAAAAAGCACGTTCATCAAGCGGTTTATGAATCTGATGGTTCTCCCGAATATGGAAAATGAAAATGAAAGAAACCGTGCCAACGACGAGCTGCCTCAGTCATCCAGCGGAAAAACCATCATGACAACGGAACCCAAGTTTGTGCCGAATGAAGCGGTGGAGATCAACGTGGATGACGGCATCAGCATGAAAGTCCGTCTCATCGACTGTGTGGGTTACATGGTAAACGGAGCCGTGGGTCACATTGAGGGAGAAGAAGAACGGCTGGTAAAGACACCGTGGTTTGATTATGAGATCCCATTTACAAAAGCGGCCAGCATAGGGACAAAAAAAGTTATCACGGAACATTCCACGATCGGGATCGTAGTGACCACGGACGGTTCCTTCGGTGACATAGAGGCGGCCAATTATCAGGAGCCTGAAGAAGAGACAATCAAACAGCTTAAAGCATTACATAAACCATTTGTGGTACTTTTAAATACGAGCCGTCCATATTCTGAAGAAACCGTGAATCTTGCCAAAGAAAAAGAAGCCAAATACGGAGCAAAAGTGCTCCCGATGAACTGTGAACAGCTGAAAAAGGATGATATTTATTATATACTCAAGAGTGTACTGATGGAATTTCCGGTTTCTTCTATTGGCTTTTTTGTACCGAAATGGGTGGAGGTGCTTCCAAAAGACCACAAGATCAAACAGGAAATCATGGAGACTGCCCGAAGGATGCTCATGGAGAAGGATACCATGAAAGACATCTATGAGGAGGAAGATTACGAAAATCAATACATAAAACAGTGGAAACTGGATTCTGTCGCCATGGATACCGGAGTGATCCGGATCGCAGTGGATATGGATGATTCCTACTATTATGAATTTTTAAGTGATACGATCGGACTTCCGATCAAGAATGAGTACGAATTTATCTCTATCATGAGAGATCTTGCAAGACAGAAAAAGGAATACGAAGAAGTGGCCGATGCCCTGAACGCAGTGAAACAGCGGGGATACGGTGTTGTGACCCCGACTAAGGGAGATATTGTGCTGGAAGAACCTAAGATCGTGAAGCACGGAAACAAATACGGGGTGAAGATCAAGGCCAGCGCCCCGTCCATTCATATGATACGGGCCAACATCTCCACGGAGATCGCACCGATCGTCGGTGAAGAGTATCAGGCCAAGGATCTGATGGAGTACTTTGACAAGGGAAAGAGTGATCCTCAGGAAAGTATATGGGATATCAATATTTTCGGAAAGACACTGGAGCAGCTGGTCGGAGAAGGCATGCAGTCAAAAGCGCAGAAGATGACGGAAGAAAGCCAGCAGAAACTTCAGGATACTATGGAGAAGATCGTCAATGAGAGCAACGGCGGACTGGTCTGCATCATCATCTGACAATAGCTGGGCGGCATTGACAAATTGCGAAAAAAAGAATATACTTTGGTAAACAAAATATTAGGAAAGCGCAGGATAAATGATAAGATGTCGATTAGAATATTAGGTACAGGAAGTTATCTTCCGGAGACGATTGTTACAAATGATGATTTAGCAAAAGTGATGGATACCAGCGATGAGTGGATCGCCAGCAGAACTGGAATCCGGGCACGTCATATTTCTGTGGACGATACAACATCCGGTATGGCAGTGAAAGCTGCGAAAGAAGCCCTGAAGGAAAGCGGAGTCGCTCCGGAGGAGCTGGACTGTATCTTTTTTGCGACATTGTCCGGTGACCGGGCCACTCCCAACGGGGCCTGTGACGTTCAAAAAGCCATCGGCGCCAAGAATGCGGTCTGTATGGATTTAAATGCGGCGTGTTCCGGGTTTGTCTATGCCCTGACCACTGCGATCGCATATGCAAAAGCAGGAATGGCGAAAAGGATGCTCGTCATCGGTGTGGAAACCTTATCAAAGATCGTGGATTGGAGCGACCGCAGTTCCTGTGTCCTGTTTGGAGACGGGGCAGGGTGCGCAGTGGTGGAAGCGGATGATTCCAGAGAAGTATTTATTGATTACGGCTCTAATGGAAAACTCGGTGAAGCATTGACCTGCGGCGAGAGAAAATTAAATAACTTATTGGTAGAGAACCATGAGCCTTTGGAACAAGTCTTTATGGACGGACAGGAAGTTTACCGGTTTGCAGTAAAGACGGTTCCCAAGACGATTGAAAATGTATTGGAGAAAGCAGGAGTTTCAAAAGATGAGATCAAATACTACGTCCTGCATCAGGCCAACAAACGGATCATCGATTCGGCCGCAAAACGGCTGAAGCTTGACATAGAAAAGTTTCCGATGAACCTGGACCGGTGCAGCAATACATCTTCTGCAAGTGTCCCGATCTTATTGGATGAGATCAATAAAAAGGGCATGCTTGAGAGAGGAGATAAGATTGTCATGTGCGGATTTGGAGGAGGTCTGACCTGGGGAACAATTTATTTAGAATGGTAAGAAACAGCCGGAGATGATTCTGGTTTCATCTGAGAAAAAAGTAGGGCCTTCCTGCTTTTTTTGTTTATTTCTCAGGAAAGTTTTACGAGCTTCCCTATGGAATGAAAACGCTTCGCGGGTTGTGCACAGATGCGTGAGGATGAACGTGCTTCAAATGTTAAAGTATGATATAATATAAGAATATAGATTAAAGGAGGTGTTGGCAATGGAATTACAGATGTGGAGAGAGATCCTTTGCCCTTACGACTTAGCTGTGGAAGAATTAAAGCTGAAGTTCGTACACATCATGAATGAGTACAGGACCGCAGGCCGCTATTCACCGATCGAACAGGTGGATGGGAGAGTAAAGAGTATTTCCAGCATTCTTGACAAGATGCAGAGGAAAAAGATCAATATCAATGAGATAGAGACAGATCTGGAGGATATTGCGGGCATCAGGGTTATTTGTCAGTTTGTTGAAGATATCGACCGTGTCGTAGAGATTATTGAACAGCGGTCTGACATGGAGATCAAGACAAAAAAGGATTATATAACAAAAGCAAAGGACAGCGGATACCGGAGTTTTCACGTCATCATTTATTACGATGTCGATACGATCTACGGAAAAAAACGAATCCAGGCGGAGATACAGATACGCACGCTGGCCATGAATTTCTGGGCAACAGTGGAGCATTCCCTTCAGTACAAGTACAAGGAAAATATACCGGAGCATATCACGGAAAAGCTCATGAATGCAGCGGATGCCATTGTGGTCCTGGACAAAGAGATGTCGATTGTCAGAGACGAGATCATGGATGCACAGAACTCTTTCAGGAAGAAAGCGAATATCGTTTCTGAGATTTTATCAACGATGCAGAATTTATATAAAGTTGCCAACAAACAGGAAGTCATCAAAATACAGGATGAGTTTTACAAAATATATGAGACAGGAGATATGGAGCAGCTGATCCATTTCAATAAGCAGCTGGACATCATTGCGGAAGGCTACCGCGCACAGAGCCTGTCATAGGAGAAGTTATGGAATTACCACAATTATTCGTTGAGAAGATGAAATCCTTTCTGGGAGAAGAATACAGCGATTATGAGGCGTGTTTAAAGCGGCCGAAGCAGAATGGCATCCGTGTCAATACATCAAAGATATCGGTGGAAGAATTTCAAAAGATTGCACCATTTGAGACCGAGCCGGTGCCGTGGACGGAAAACGGGTTTTTTGTCGGACCAAAAGAGCAGCCTGCGAAGCATCCGTTTTACCATGCGGGTCTGTACTATATTCAGGAACCGAGCGCCATGGCACCTGCGGCATTTCTTCCGGTAGAGCCCGGGGACAAGGTACTGGACCTCTGTGCGGCGCCCGGAGGCAAGTCCACAGAACTTGGGGCAAGACTCCGGGGAGAGGGGATTCTGGTGTCCAATGACATCAGCATTACAAGGACAAAAGCCCTTTTGAAAAATCTGGAGATGTTCGGCATCAGCAACAGCGTGATCGTAAGCGAGGAACCTAAAAATCTTGTTCCGGTCTTTTATGAATATTTTGATAAAGTGCTTGTGGACGCGCCCTGTTCGGGAGAAGGGATGTTCCGCAAAGGCAGCAGTGAGATTAAAAACTGGGCCGAATACGGCATTGAACCTTATGTAAAGATCCAGAGGGAAATCATCCTGGATGCAGTAAAGATGCTGAAGCCTGGGGGATACCTTTTATATTCTACCTGCACCTTCTCTCCGGAGGAGGACGAGCAGCTGATAGAGTATCTGCTGGAACAGGAGCCCGGACTGTCCCTGGCGGATATGCCGGACTGTGAAGGGTTTGACAGAGGACACGCCGAGTGGACGGTGTCAGGACTTCAGGAGGTAAATAAATGCATCCGGCTCTGGCCGCACAGGATCAAAGGGGAAGGCCACTTTCTGGCTCTTTTGAAAAAGGACGGCTCTCCGGCTTCGGGCAGGAAGGAATCCAGACCTGCCCGTGCAGTGATCTCTGAGGAGGCAGAAGCCTTTTTGTCCGAGTGCAGGCTGGACCTCGACAGAGACCGGATCAAAGAACATAAGGGGAGACTGATCCTTATGCCGAAAGACCTGCCTGACCTTGGCAGGCTCCGGGTTTTAAGACACGGGCTGCTTCTGGGAGAGATGAAGAAGAAAAGATTTGAGCCAAGCCAGGTGCTGGCTATGGCACTATCCGACAGCGGATATGTGAGGACCCTGGATCTAAGCCTTTCAGATGACAGGCTCATGAAATATTTGAAATGTGAAACGATACTTGCAGACGAAAAAGAAGACGGTATGTATCTGATCACCGTCTGCGGTTATCCTCTCGGATGGGGGAAACTGTCAAAGGGACGGATGAAAAATAAATATGCGCCGTCATGGAGATGGATGTGATGAAGACACTGCGTTTGGACAAGTTTTTGTGCGATGCCCTGGGCTGCACCAGGAGCGAGGCCAGGAAAATGATCCGCCAGGGCAGAGTCCTGGCAGGAGACGAGATTATAAAGAAACCAGAGCATAAAGTAAACCCAGAAGAAGACGAGATCACAGCCGACGGACAAAAACTGAACTTCCGGGAATATGAGTATTTAATGATGAACAAGCCAAAAGGTGTGGTGACGGCAACAAAAGATGGAAGAGATAAGACGGTCATGGATCTGATTACCGGAACACACAGAAAGGGACTGTTCCCGGCAGGCAGGCTGGATAAGGACACAGAAGGCCTGCTTCTCATCACAGATGACGGAGAACTGGCTCACCGTCTGCTGTCTCCGAAGCATCATGTCACGAAACGCTACTCTGTCACTGTAACAGGGGAAATCGGCAGAGAGCAGCAGGAGGTCTTTGAGTCAGGCATGGATATCGGAGATGATAAGCCTTTAAAGCCGGCGAGACTTGTCATACACAGATCAGGAGAAGTATCAGAGGCGGAAGTATGGATCACGGAAGGCAGATTCCATCAGATCAAACGAATGTTTGAGGCGGTGGGCAGCAAAGTTTTAGAACTCAAAAGACTTTCCATGGGAAGCCTTGTCCTTGACCCAAAACTTCTCCCCGGACAGGTAAGAGAGCTGACAGAAGAAGAAATCAGATGTTTAAAGGAGAACCAATGCTAAAAGATAAAAAAGCAGTTATTTTTGATCTGGACGGAACTCTTGTGGATTCCATGTGGATCTGGCGGGAGATCGACGAACGGTTTTTAGGACAGTATGGCCTTCAGGTTCCGGATGGACTGAATGATCTCCTGGAAGGTTTCAGTTTTAATGAGACGGCGGAGTATTTTAAAAATAATTTCCCGCTGCCGCTCTCCATACAGGAGATCAAGGATACATGGAACCGTATGGCTTTTGAGATGTATATGAATGAGATCCCTCTCAAGGAAGGGGCAAAGGAGTTCCTGGATATCCTGAAGGAGAAAAATCTTCCGCTTGGCATCGCTACAAGCAATTCCAGGGAGCTGACGAAGGCATGTCTCGATGCTCATGGGATCGGGGAATATTTTCAGTATATCTGTACTTCCAATGAAGTGCCGAAAGGAAAACCGGCGCCGGATGTGTATCTGAAGACCGCGGAGAAGCTTTCCGTGTCTCCGGAACATATTTTAGTGTTTGAAGATATTCCATACGGCATTATGGCCGGAAACAGAGCGAATATGACGACCTGTGCGGTCAGGGATTCCTACTCCCAGGCGGTAACGGAAAAGAAAAAGGAATTGGCGGACTATTACATTGAAACTTACTTTGATATCATAAACGGAACCTATCAATCAGTTTAAGCGATACGAGAGGTGATAACATGAAGAAAGTAGCGATTATTACAGGTGCTTCCTCAGGTCTGGGAAGACAGTTCGTCATTCAGACGGCAAAGAGCCATGGATTTTTAGATGAGATCTGGGTGGTGGCGCGAAGGGCGGACCGTTTATTTGAACTTGGGGTGCTGGTTTCCAACATCGTGATCCGGCCGATTCCACTGGATCTTGCGAAAAAAGACAGTGCCGAACGGATCAGAAATATCCTGGCAAAAGAAAAGCCGAGAGTCTATGGGCTGGTAAACTGTTCCGGACTTGGACTGGCCGGGAAGTTTGACCGGCAGGAGGAAGAGATGCTGGATCAGATGGTGAAAGTAAACTGTCTGGCACTCACAAGGATCACCAGAGCCGTGCTGCCGTATATGCCCAGAAAGGCCTGTATCGTACAAGTGGCGTCCTCTGCGGCGTTTGTACCTCAGCCGGGATTTGCAGTCTATGCGGCAACAAAGTCCTATGTTTTGAATCTGAGCCTGGCATTGAGACAGGAACTGAAAAAGAGAGGAATTATTGTGACGGCTGTCTGTCCGGGACCGGTAAAGACCGAATTCTTTGATACGGCCTATCAAAAAAAAGAAATGAAACTATATAAAAAGCTTGCAATGTCAAAGCCGGAAAAAGTAGTAAAAAAGGCTCTGAGGGATGTAAAAAGAGGCAGGGCGGTCTCTGTCTACGGGCTTTCCATGAAGGCGGTGAGAGTCCTCTGCAAGCTGCTGCCGAGCGGTCTGATCGTCAGGCTGATAGGCTAGAAGGGAACCTGTATGAAAGAAATCAGAATCTCAGCCAGGGAAGAAGAACAGCGGCTGGATAAACTGCTAGCAAAATATCTGAACAAGGCTCCGAAAAGTTTTCTATATAAAATGCTCCGGAAAAAGAATATTAAACTGAACGGAAAAAAAGCATCAGGAAATGAAAAGCTGAAATCCGGCGATGTGGTGTGTATTTATATGGCGGACGCAACCATTGCCTCCTTCCGGAAAGAACCGAGGGCGGAGAGGAGAAAGGCGGATCTTTCTGTAATTTATCAGGACTCCAATGTGCTCATCATTAATAAGCCTTACGGGATGCTGTCACAGAAAGCAAAGCCGTCGGATGTGTCAGTGAATGAGCTGATCGTCCCCTATTGTCTGGAACACGGCATTTTAAAGGAATCTGACCTGGAATTAATCCGTCCGTCTGTCTGCAACCGCTTAGACAGGAATACGACGGGGCTGCTGATCGCGGGAATCTCTCTGGAAGGGCTTCAGACGATGGCGGAAGTGCTGAGAGACCGTTTTGTGAAAAAATATTACTATTGTGTTGTAAAGGGCACGGTGAACGAAAAAGCAAGAATTTCCGGATATATATATAAGGACTGCAGAGAAAACAAGGTTTCTTTTTCGGAGCAGAAGCTCGGCGAAGGCAGCAGAATCGAGACGGCCTATGAGCCGATGGCAGCCGGGCACGGCTTTACGCTCCTGAGGGTGGAACTGATTACCGGAAAGACGCATCAGATCCGGGCCCATTTGGCCGGGATGGGATTCCCTCTGGCAGGGGATACCAAGTACGGAGACAGGGATGTCAATCTGTGGATGAAGCAGAAGTTCGGCGTAAAGCACCAGCTGCTGCACTGCGGCTGTCTTAAGTTTCCCGAAAAGATGGAAAGGTGCAGGAAACTGTCCGGCAGGACCGTTGCCGCAGAGCCTCCGGAAATATTTTTGAGGACAGCAAATGAATTGTTTGGGAGAGTCGTATGGGAACCTGGAATTTAAAAGGACTGAGGGGATCGGTTCTGGAGGAATTGATCAACCACACAAATGAAAAATATAAGGAACAGGGGCTGGCACTGATCCAGAAGATCCCCACCTCCATAAAGCCGGTCCGGTTTGACAAGACCACCCGGCAGATCACTTTAGCATATTTTGACCAGAAAAGTACGGTGGACTATGTGGGGGCTGTCCAGGGATATCCCGTCTGTTTTGACGCAAAAGAGTGCGGAAACGACGTATTTCCCGTACATAATATCCATGAACACCAAATAGAATTTATGGAGAGGTTTGAAAAACAGGGGGGCATAAGCTTTCTGCTGATTTATTTTACCCACAGGCAGGCCTGTTATTTCATGTCTTTTGAGGAGACGATGAAATACTGGAACAGGCAGTTAAACGGCGGTCCGAAGCATTTTAAATTTGAGGAACTGGATGCAGGATTCTTTGTTCCCATGAAAAAAGGTATGATCCTGCATTATTTAGAGTGCCTGAATAAACTATTGGCCGGGAGGCGTTGACTTAGCCTGCTGTTTTTCGTATAATAAAACATTGAAACAGCCGTTACGTCCGGCAAGTGAATACACAGAAAGAAGATAGACCAATGATTAGAAGTATGACAGGATTTGGGCGCAGCGTCGTATCCAATGACAACAATCAGACGATCACCGTTGAGGTGAAATCAGTCAATCACAGATACTGTGATATCTCATTAAAGATACCGAAAAAGTTTACTATGTTTGAGGCGGATGTCCGGAACCTGTTTAAACAGTATGCGAACAGGGGAAAGATCGATCTGTCCATATCATACGAAGACTTGTCCGAGACCAGCGTAGGTCTCCACTATAACCGAGCGATGGCAAAAGAGTACATGGATGCCTTTCATCAGATGGAAGAAGAGTTTGGAATTCCGGTGTCGGTCACGGCAGAACGCCTGGCTCAGTTTCCTGAGGTGCTCTCTCTCACAGAAGAGACTTTTGACGAGAGCCGGTGGTGGAGCCTGATCGAAGCAGCTGTCAGGGAAGCCGGCGGGAAATTCGTCGAGTCCAGAACAGTGGAAGGGAAAAGACTTTTGGAGGATATGGAAGGAAAGCTAGCCCGGATGGAAGAAGACATTGAGTTTATTGCCGAGCGTTCTCCGTCTATTATTCAGGAATACCGCACGAAACTGGAAGATAAGGTAAAAGAATTTCTAAATAACGCCGGAATCGACGAAAACAGGATTGCGGCAGAGGTAACCTTATACGCAGACAAAATATCTGTGGATGAAGAGATCGTCCGCTTTAAGAGCCATATCAAGGCGATGCAGGAAGAACTCTATGAGAAAGAAAGCGTTGGAAGAAAACTGGATTTCCTTGCCCAGGAAATGAACCGGGAGGCCAACACGATCCTGTCCAAGTCCAGTGACGTGGAACTTTCCAACCACGCCATTGAGCTGAAGACTAACGTGGAAAAGGTCAGGGAACAGGTTCAGAATATCGAGTAGGGAGGATAAAACGATGAAAAAAGGTGCGTTGGTCATCTTATCCGGCTTTTCCGGCGTTGGAAAAGGTACAGTCGCAAAGCGCCTGGTGGAGAAATACGGATACAGTCTGTCGGTTTCCGCAACGACCAGGCAGCCCCGGGAAGGGGAGGTGGACGGAAGAGACTATTTTTTCAAGACGGAAGAAGAGTTCCGAAACCTGATTGACTACAACGGATTTATAGAATATGCTAGATATGTTGAAAATTTTTACGGCACGCCGCGGAAGTTCGTGGAAGATGAGCTCAATGCGGGGCACAATGTCATTCTGGAGATTGAAGTACAGGGGGCGTTTGCCATTAGGGAACAGTATGAAGATGCTCTTTTGATCTTCATCACGGCTCCCAGTGCCAGGGAGATCAAAAACCGCCTGATCGGAAGGGGAACCGAGTCTGAGGAAGTCATAGCGAAGCGGCTTTCAAGGGCGGTGGAAGAGTCCGAGGACATGTGTCAGTATGATTATATTATCGTCAATGACGATCTGGAAGTGTGCGTCGGCCAGGTGCATGCGGTGGTCACTGCACAGTCCTGTGAGCGCAGACACAACATGGATCTGGTAAAAGAAACAATGGAAGGATTAAAAACCTTATAGGAGGAATCATATTTATGCTACACCCATCATATTCAGAATTAATGCAGGTCATCAACGGAGATGACGAAGACAAGAATATCATCACCAGCCGCTACTCACTTGTCATTGCCAGTGCCAAGAGAGCGAGACAGCTGATCGGTGGAGATATGCCCCTTACGGAAGACGCAGACGAACAGAAGCCTCTTTCCACGGCGGTTGAGGAGATACGGAGTAATAAAGTAAAGATTCTTCAGGATGGAGAAGACGAAGAATAGAGAAAGCACGAAGGGTGAATAGGATTTTTTCTAGTCACCCTTTTAAAATATCATCTTGAAAGGAACAGAAATGGATCTTATATTAATCTTAAAAACCGTTATTTTAGGAATTGTGGAGGGCATTACGGAGTGGCTTCCCATCAGCAGCACCGGTCACCTGATTTTAGTAGATGAGTTCATAAACTTAAATGTCTCGGCAGCATTTAAAGAGATGTTTGACGTGGTGATCCAGCTGGGCGCCATCATGGCAGTGGTCGTGCTCTATTTTCACAAGCTGAACCCGCTCTCGCCAAAAAAGAACCGGAAGCAGAAACATGAGACTATGGTACTCTGGTACAAAGTAATCTTTGCGGTCCTTCCGGCAGCCGTCATCGGCATACTGTTTGACGATGCCATTCATGACAGATTTTTTAATCCGGTGGTAGTTGCGGCTACCCTGATCATCTACGGTGTCTTATTTATCGTCATTGAAAATCATAACGAGAGAAGCCGGAGAAGAGGGATGGATTCTCTCTCGGGCCTTACATACCGGA
Source organism: Anaerostipes hominis (ex Lee et al. 2021) (assembly GCF_002270485.1). Taxonomy (GTDB): domain Bacteria; phylum Bacillota; class Clostridia; order Lachnospirales; family Lachnospiraceae; genus Anaerostipes; species Anaerostipes hominis. The sequence goes on from NZ_NQOG01000020.1 coordinate 12,303, forward strand.
TGGCCTTTATCATAGGAGTGTTTCAGGTATTGTCTCTGATTCCGGGTACGTCCCGTTCCGGAGCTACCATTGTGGGCGGAATCCTGATCGGATGTTCCAGGACCGTGTCGGCAGAATTTTCGTTTTTCCTCGGAATACCGGTCATGTTCGGAGCCAGTCTTTTAAAAATCTTAAAATTCGGTCTTTCCTTTACCGGCACAGAGCTTGTGGTGCTGGCCATAGGGATGATCGTTTCGTTCCTTGTATCCATTGTTTCGATTAAATTTTTGATGGGATACGTAAAACGGCATGATTTTAAGGCGTTTGGAGTGTACAGGATCATACTTGGTATCCTGGTCATCGGATATTTTATGTTTTTAAAATAGGAGAATTACATGGAGAAAGAATTATTTTTAAAAGGGATGCAGGAGCTTTTAGAGGTCGCAAAGGCCGGGGGCGACAAGATCCGGAAGGAAGATATTTTATCGTATTTCGGAGGAATGAACATTACAGATGAGATCGAGACCATGCTCTGCGACTATTTTGTGGAAGCTGGAGTGCAGGTGGAGGGGTATGAAAAAAGCCCGAAAAAGAATACGCAGAAAGAAGATACAGATCCGGGAGTGATCCGGTTTTATGAGGAGGAACTTGCAGAGCTGGGAGGCTCTGATCCCGAAAAAGTACGAGAATTCATTGTCCGGCTGGCAGACGGGGAAGACGTCCAAAATGAACTGATCGAGAGTATGCTCGCCGATGTGGCGCTGGCTGCCAAGAATTACACGGGGCACGGTGTTTTGCTCGGAGATCTGATCCAGGAGGGCAATATGGGCCTTATAGAAGCTGTATTTGAACTTGGAGACAAAGAGCCGGAGGAAGCCGAGATATTTTTACGGGAAGCAGCGGAGTCGGCAATGAAGAAGGCCGTTTCCGAGCAGATGAATACGGACTCGGTGGGAGAACAGATGGCAAGGCAGGCCAACCGTCTGGACGAGGCAGCCAGATTTCTGGCAGAAAACCTTGGAAGAGAGGCAACTGCCAAAGAGCTTGCGGATCACCTTAAGATGACAGAAGAAGAAGTAAAGGAGATCATGAAGATGTCGCTTGATGCGATCTCTGTCGTTGAGACAGACATTACCCGGAAATAGGCCGGAATTTCCGGCCGCCCATATGCAGGAAGAGGTGGGGCAATGAACATCAGAGAAAAGCAGGAACAGACAGAGCTTAAGCTGCTGAGTCCATATGCGACGCAGAGCAGCCGTTCAAAGGGGAGAGAAAAGCCTGAAGTGGAGTGCGAACTTCGGACCTGTTTCCAGAGGGACAGGGACCGGATCGTCCACTGCAAGGCTTTTCGGCGTTTAAAGGACAAAACGCAGGTGTTTTTGTCTCCGAAAGGGGACCACTACCGGACGAGACTTACGCACACCCTGGAGGTGGCGCAGAATGCCAGGACCATAGCCAGGGCGCTGAACTTAAATGAACTGCTGACGGAAGCTATTGCCCTGGGGCATGACCTGGGACACACGCCGTTCGGCCATGCGGGGGAGAGGACGCTGAACGAATTAAATCCCGAAGGCTTCCGCCACAATCTTCAGAGCGTCAGGGTGGTAGAGTGTCTGGAAAAGGACGGAAGGGGGCTGAACCTCACATGGGAAGTCCGGGAGGGAATGAAAAATCATTCCACCCACAGCATTTCCTCCACTCTGGAAGGAAAGATCGTGCGTCTGGCCGACAAGACCGCCTACATCAACCACGATATCGACGATTCTATACGGGCAGGAGTCATGAGGGAATCAGACATTCCGGCTGAATATACGGATGTGCTCGGACATACGGTGAGGGAGAGAATCAACACGATCATCCGGGATATTGTAAAGCACAGCGAGAACCGGAGTGATATCCTGATGTCCGAGGAAGTGCACAAGGCCATGTTTGGGCTCAGGAGATTTATGTTTGACCATGTGTACTTCAATCCTCAGACGAAAAAAGAAGAAAGAAAAGTGCACCACATCATTGAACCGCTGTTTGAATATTATGTCCGCCACACCGACCTGCTTCCTGCTTACTCTAAAGAGAGAATCGGGGTGACCGAGTCCAAAGAACAGGCTGCCTGTGACTATATTGCGGGAATGACGGACCATTTTGCCATCGAGACATACAAAGAAATCTTCATTCCGAAGTTCTGGCTGGAAAAGTGAGAAAAATAAAAAGGAATGAATCAGTTTATGTAGAATAATATATATAGAGGACATTTATCACACAGATAGGAGGACAGGCTGTTGTTATACGGAGATGACATTATTGAAGAGGTCAGAAGCCGCAATGACATCGTGGATTTGATTTCTTCCTATGTACCGCTCAAGCGGAAGGGCAGTTCTTATTTCGGACTCTGTCCTTTCCATAATGAAAAATCACCGTCGTTTTCTGTCAGCAGGGACAAGCAGATGTATTACTGTTTCGGATGCGGGGCCGGCGGCAATGTCTTTACTTTTATTATGGAATATGAGAACTTTACATTTCCGGAAGCCGTGCGGTATCTGGCAGAGCGGGCCGGGATGGAACTTCCGGAACAGGAACTCAGCGCAGAAGCAAAGCAGCAGGCAGACGCCAAGGTAAAATTAAAAGAGATGAATAAGATGGCAGCCAATTATTTTTATATCCTCCTTCACAGCAAAAGAGGGGAAAAAGGACTTGCATATCTTACAAGACGCGGGATTACCGAGGAGACGATCAAAAAGTTCGGCCTTGGATACGCAGATATCTATCAGGATGACCTCTATCGGTTTTTAAAGAGCAAGGGCTTTTCCGACGAAGAACTGAAGGATTCCGCACTGGTCACCATTGATGAGGCCAGGGGAGGCAGTGATAAGTTCTGGAACAGGGTCATGTTTCCGATTCAGGATGCCAACAGCCGTGTTATAGGATTCGGGGGACGGGTCATGGGAGACGGAAGCCCTAAGTATTTAAATTCCAGGGAGACGAAGCTGTTTGACAAGAGCAGGAATCTTTACGGGCTGAATTTTGCCCGGAGTTCCAGAGAGAAATTTATCATTTTATGTGAAGGATATATGGATGTCATTTCCATGCATCAGGCCGGATTCACCAATGCGGTGGCGGCTCTGGGAACGGCGTTTACTGAAGGGCACGGGATGCTTCTCAAACGTTATACGAACGAAGTGATACTTTCCTTCGACAGCGACGAGGCCGGTCAGAGGGCGATTTTAAGGGCGATTCCCATCCTCAAAGGTGCAGGTCTCACGGTCAGAGTCCTTAACCTGACTCCGTACAAAGATCCGGATGAATTTATAAAAGAACTGGGAAGCGAAGAACTTAGAAACCGTATACAGAAAGCCAGGAGCAGCTTCATGTTCCAGGTATCGGTGGCGGCAGGAAAGTACAATCAGGATGACCCGGAGGAAAAAACCAAGTTCCAGCACGAGGCGGCAAAACTCTTGTCCGGTATAAGGGAACCTCTGGAGAGGAATAACTACTGTGAAGCCGTATCCAGGGAATTTTTTATGGGCGTAAAGGAACTGAAAGATCTGGTGGAGTATTACGGCACCAGCGGATATGTTCAGGAGAAACCAAAGGAACAGGAACGAAGACCGGCGGAAGTTAAAAAAGAAGAAAAAAGGCAGGAGCCTCAGAAACTGCTGCTCACGTGGCTGGTCAATGAGCCGGTTCTTTTTCAGAAGCTTGCCGGGATCATCGGACCGGACGATTTTATCGAACCGATCTATCACGGCGCTGCCATGCTGCTCTTTGAAGAATACGAGAGGGACGGCAAAGTGACGCCGGCTAAGATACTGAATCAGTATACGGACATGGAAGACCAGAAGAAAATTGCGGAGCTGTTCAACACGACGCTGAAATTAAAGCCTCTGCCCGAGGACAATGACAAGGCTTTGACCGATATTGTCCGGAAAGTAAAGGAAGACAGCATTGAACACAAGATGAATGAATCCAACGACATCATGAAATGGCAGGAGCTGATCCAGGAGAAAGGCAGACTGGCAAAGCTGCATATTTCGATTTAGGTTGGTTAAAATAGGTATGAGAGGAAGGAAATTAATGGACGAAACAATGTTACAATTCAGCGAGAAGCTGGCAGGTTTAGTAGAACTGGGGAAGAAAAATAAAAATTTTCTGGAGTATGCCCAGATCGAGACATATTTTAAAGATTTTAAGCTGACGTCGGATATGATGGAGGCAATTTTTGATTACCTGGAACAAAACGGAGTCGATGTGCTTACGATTCCTGAGGGAGAGGACGACGAAGATCTGGAGATCAAGGAAGAGATCGAAGAAGAAGCGGACCTGACGATCCCGGACGGAGTCAGCATCGAGGACCCGGTGCGCATGTATTTAAAGGAAATCGGAAAGGTACCTCTGCTGAGTGCGGATGAGGAGATCCGTCTGGCCCAGAGGATGGAGGAAGGCGACGAGGAAGCCAAGAAAAAACTTGCGGAAGCCAACCTGCGTCTCGTAGTCAGCATCGCCAAGCGCTATGTGGGACGGGGGATGCTGTTTCTGGATCTGATCCAGGAGGGAAATCTGGGTCTTATTAAGGCAGTAGAAAAATTCGATTACAGGAAGGGTTATAAGTTCAGTACGTATGCCACATGGTGGATCCGCCAGGCCATCACCAGGGCCATTGCCGACCAGGCAAGGACAATCCGTATCCCTGTCCATATGGTGGAGACGATCAACAAGCTGATCCGTGTATCCAGACAGCTCCTGCAGGAACTCGGAAGAGAGCCGCTTCCGGAAGAGATCGCCGAGGAGATGGATATTCCGGTGGACCGTGTGCGGGAGATTTTAAAAATTTCCCAGGAACCGGTATCTTTAGAGACACCGATCGGAGAGGAAGAAGACAGCCACCTCGGAGACTTTATCCAGGATGACAATGTGCCGGTGCCGGCGGATGCGGCGGCATTTACGCTGCTGAAAGAACAGCTGAGCGAAGTGCTCGGAACATTGACGGAGAGAGAGCAGAAGGTGTTAAGGCTGCGCTTCGGACTGGATGACAGCCGTGCAAGGACATTGGAAGAGGTAGGAAAAGAGTTCAACGTCACCAGGGAGAGAATCCGCCAGATCGAGGCCAAGGCCTTGAGAAAGCTGAGACATCCGAGCCGCAGCAGAAAATTAAAAGACTATTTAGATTGATCGGGTGAGATATGGAACTGTCATCACGGTTAAAAACAATTGCTTCTTTTGTGTCCGAAGGGATGTGTGTCGCCGATATAGGAACAGATCATGGATACATACCCATTTATCTGACCTCCGAAGGGATGACGGACAAAGCATATGCCATGGATGTCAATCGGGGACCGCTTGAAAGGGCCGGGGAGAACATAAGAAAAGAAGGTCTTGACGGCAGGATCGAGTGCATCCTTTCGGACGGCATGGAAAAACTTCCGATAGATGCGGACAGTGTGGTGATCGCCGGAATGGGCGGAGACCTGATGGAACAGATCTTAATGGGGGGAGAGGACAGGCTTTTTCGGCTCTCAGAGCTGGTCCTCTCACCACAGTCCCACTGGGAGAAGGTCAGGAGATTCCTGCACAGCCATGGATTTGCCATCGAAAAAGAAGCACTGATAAAAGAAGACGGGAAATATTATATTGTCATAAAAGCTGTCAGGGGCCGGGAATCTTACCGTGAGTCGTGGCAGTATTCTTACGGTACTTATCTTACGGGATTAAAAAATCCTCTGATGAAGGAGTATCTGAAAAAAGAGCTGAAGGACAAACAGAAGATCCTTGACTCTTTTGAGGGAAAGGATTCAGAACATCTAAGGCGCAGGGCAGGAGAACTGTCCTGTATCCTCAGAGAGATAAAGGAGGCACTGAAGAACTATGAAATGCAGTGAACTGACGGAGATATTAGAAGATTATGTGCCGGCACGTTATGCCATGGAGTGGGATAATGTGGGACTTCTTACAGGGAGAAGAGACAGGAAGATCCATAAGATCATGGTCGCATTGGATGCGGACAACGGGGTGGTGGAAGAAGCAGTCAGACAAAAGGTGGAATTTCTGCTGACTCACCACCCTCTTATTTTTTCTCCGCAAAAGAGTATCACCGATGAGTCGGGCACACAAAAAAAGCTTCTGAAGCTGATAGAAAACGGCATTAATTGTTTTGCCATGCATACGAATTTCGACGTGGTGCATATGGGAAGAATCGTCTGTGAGGCGCTGGGACTTAAGAGTCTGGCTCCGGCAGAAACGACGTGTACAGAAGACGGGATTCCGAAAGGGATCGGTACAGTATCAGAACTTGAGTGTTCTATGACAGCAGGGGATTTTGCAGAACTGGTAAAAAATACGTTTGATATTGAACATGTCCTGCTTTTTGGAGATGAAAGAAAAGAAATCCATAAGGTTGCTGTTGTTCCGGGGTCCGGAAGACATATGGAACAGCAGGCGGCCGAGACGGGAGCAGACTTATTTTTAACCGGAGATATCGGACATCATGAAGGGCTGGACGCCATGGAACTGGGGCTTACGGTCATCGACGCAGGCCATCACGGACTGGAAAAGATCTTCGTAGATTTTATGGGTAAATTTCTCGAACAAAAAGTGCCGGAGTGTGAGATCATCCTGAGTCATACAAAATGTCCGTTTGACGTAAAATAGAGCAGAGAGGAGTTGATGGCTGAATATGCTGCATGTATCAGTAGAAGGAGCAAAGATCAGTGTAAAAGAGGGCACGGCCCTGGAGGAACTTGCGAAAAGGTTTCAGAGGCCGGGCGCCCCTGTTATTTTGCTCGCCTATACGGGAGAGAAGCTGAGAGAGCTTCACCATACGATTGATGAAGACTGTGATATTCGGTTTGTGACGAATGAGGAGCAGACTGGATATATGACTTATAAGAGGACGGTTAATTTCGTGTTTTTAAAAGCCTGTGAGGAAGTGCTGGGAGAAGGGTGCACCAACCGAATTACGATGAATTACTCCATCGGCAACAGTACCTTCTGTGAATTTTCTCTCGATGATCTGGAAGTGGACGATGAGCTGGCAAAAAAAATCCAGAGAAAAATGCGGGAATTGGTGAGACAGGATTTAAAGATCAAAAAAATTTCCTACAATACGTTCGAGGCAAGGAAAAGGTTTGCGGGGCAGGGGATGAAAGAAAAAGTGAGACTCTTTCGGTTCCGCAGGGTTTCGAGGACCAATGTCTATTCGCTGGACGGATATGAAAATTATTTTTATGGCTATATGGCGCCCAGTACGGGATATATCCAGGATTTTTATGTAGATGCGTATCAGGGAGGAATTGTTCTTCAGATCCCGAGACGGGATCATCTCCATTCCGTCTCAAGATTTACGCCTCAGCCAAAGCTGTTTCATGTGATGCAGAGGTCCAGATCCTGGAGCAAGCTTATGAGAGTGGACACGGTCGGGGCTCTCAACGAAGAGATCACCAACGGCGATATCAATAACCTGATTCTCGTGCAGGAGGCCCTTCAGGAGAAGCTTCTGGCTGATATTGCTTCAAAGATCGTGGACGACGGGAAAAAGGTTGTCCTGATCGCAGGTCCGTCTTCTTCCGGGAAGACGACATTCTCCCACCGCCTTGCCATTCAGCTTCAGATCGACGGGCTCACTCCGCACCCAATTTCTCTGGATGATTATTTCTTAGACAGAGAGCTGTCTCCCAGGGACGAGGAGGGCAACTATAATTTCGAGACGATCGCATCTCTTGATCTGGAATTGTTCAACGAAGATATCAACTGTCTTTTGGCCGGGAAGCAGGTACAGCTCCCAACCTATAATTTCGTTTCAGGAAAACGGGAATACAAAGGGAATTATAAAAAGATCGGACCGGATGATGTGCTGGTCATCGAGGGAATCCATGGCTTGAACGGGATGCTGTCCAGTGAGATTTCGGAAGAAGACAAATATAAGATTTATGTCAGCGCGCTGAGTCAGATCAATATAGATGAACACAACCGGATACCCAGCTCCGACGGCCGTCTGTTGAGAAGGATCGTGAGGGATGCAAGGCACAGGGGAACGGATGCAAAGACGACCATCGGACGGTGGGAATCTGTGCGCAGGGGTGAGGAACTGAATATTTTCCCTTATCAGGAGGAGGCAGATATCATGTTTAATTCTGCCCAGATTTATGAGCTGGCCGTGTTAAAACAGTATGCAGAGCCACTTCTGTTCCAGATCAGCCCGGGCTGTCCGGAATATCAGGAATCCAAGCGCCTGCTGAAGTTTTTGGACTACTTCCTGAGTGTTAAAAGCGAGGATATACCGAAGACGTCTCTTATCAGAGAGTTCATCGGGGGAAGCTGCTTTGAGACTTGACGGATCAGTTTTTTTATCTAACTAATCGGGATGAACCCCTATCTTAATTAATGAGAGAGAATTTTTTTACGAAGAATTATAGAATATATTCGGCTTTGCTGCAGCCGCAGACAGATAAGAACAGAAAAAAGGCGGCACAGCTGCAGGGCTCATATACGGCAGAGCATACTTGGCTGCTGGCTCTGGCTCAGAAATGTTAATGACCTTTGATACGGAACAGGAAATTAATAGAAATTAAAGGGATTTGAGTTAGATCAAATCGTCTCTGACAAGCAGACCCAAGGCAGTTCAAGGGGAAGAAAAAACGCGGAGGGAAGAGTACAGTCCACCGCAGAAAAAGAACAGACTCTTTTAGATGTCAGAGAGGGAGATATTCGGATTAAAAAGACAGGTGCCACAGTCGGAGGAGTATCTAAAGACGGCGGCATTCTGCATCCTAAAGGCTATTGAATTACCGGAACGACGACGGAACACAACATTGTGGTCGAAAAAGAGGTAAGAACAGAGCTTACCTTGTGTGTCAAAGGAGGAAACATAAATGAAAATGGAGAAGAAACGAAATGGAATTATCAGGAGATCCAGAGAGGAGAGGATCAGCTGCGGCGGAAAAAAAACAGGCGAGGCTTCAGCAGCATCGGCGAAAACAGGGCAGGTATCGAAATTTGGCTGGGTACTTATAAGCCTTCTGGGTGCCTCAGGGATCATAATTGATATTAAGACGAAGAAAAGGAATCCCTAAATCGTTTGACGGAACATACAAGAACATGGTATAATTCCACTCGGAATTTAGTTAACCGAATGATCGCGCCAAAGTATTTTGGTGAGGAAAGTCCGGGCTTCGCAGGGCAGGATGCCGGATAACGTCCGGTAGGGGTGACCCTCAGGCCAGTGCAACAGAAATAAACCGCCGGCGATCGCCGGTAAGGATGGAAAGGCGGGGTAAGAGCCCACCGCTTGGCTGGTAACAGGCAAGGCACATGTAAACCCCATCCGAAGCAAGGCAGGAGAAAAGCTATGGGCTTGCCCGGTCCGCTTTTCGGTGTGCCGCTGGAGCTTGCTGGCAACAGCAAGTCGAGATAGATGATCATTTAAGACAGAACCCGGCTTACAGATTAACTAAATTCCATTTTTATTGAAATAGAAATTTTTCAGACAAGACATCAGAATCCAGGGATGAAAACACAGTGGAGCCTAAGACGAACGAACAGATTGGAGCAAATCATATTATAAGTAAAACTGGAGGAAACGGATTTACATATAAGCAGTTAAAACACCTTACGAAAGATCCAAAGACAGAAAAAATAAGAATTAGAAATATAAAGAGATCAAGAAAAATGGACAGACAGCGAAGAAAGGAGAAGACTCTAAAGCTGTATGGATGATGCTGAGAGGATTGTTGTACAGCCTGAACAGGAGAATGTAGCGTCCTGCGGTTTGCTGCTGTCCTGTGGATTTGATTTAAATACAGAAAATGACATATATGTTATGACGATATAAATGCTGCTATGTAAAAGAATGTAGATGTATCTGAAATTGGACTTAAATTTTACAAAAGTGTGAATAATGTTTCAAAAATGTCATACACTATATTAAAGGAGTGTATATGACATTGAAGAAAAAATGGAAAGTAGCAGCCATATCTTGTGCGATTGGCTTATGCAGCGTAGGGCAGCAGGTCTTTGCAAGTGATACTTTATTTCAGCCGCCGCAGGGCGAAAATGGCGTTGATCAGCTTATCCAGAGGAAACTGTTGGAAGAACAGAAGCAGTTTAAAGAGCGAAAAGCACTGATTAAAAAGTTAAATATAGAACGTCAGATTGAAAAAGTACAGGATGTCAAAGGCCTCAAAGGAAAAATATCTACAAGAGAGAAAGCAATCCTTACTAGGATCGTGGAAGCAGAAGCTACTGACAAAGACATGAAGAGTAAAATCTTAGTCGCAAATGTGATAATAAACAGGGTCCGTTCCAAGGAATTTCCAAACACCATCGAACAGGTCGTGTTCCAGAGGACCAATGGCAGCGTACAGTTTTCTCCGACAGCCGACGGACGGTATAATTCGGTGACGATCAAAGCGTCTACACGAGAAAGTGTGGAGCGGGCGCTGGAAGGAGAAGACTACTCAGAGGGCGCGTTGTATTTTGTGGAAAAGACAATGGCGAATCCAAGAAATGTGTCCTGGTTTGACAGGGCTCTGACGAAACTATTCACTTATCAGGGACATTCTTTTTATAAATAAGAGTTAAAATTCGGGGTTGACACGAAAAAAGAAAAGTATTATCATTCTATCATATAGTGATAAACCGATGAGAAAGAGTAGTAGTCAGGATCAGAAGGATTTTAAGAGAGCTGCAGATGGTGGGATTGCAGCATGAATTCCCTGATGAATGGACTTTCGAGGGCAGTTCTGAACCACAGTAGGAGTTGCCGGGCACCCGACCCGTTACACAACAGGGCATATATGATGGTATATGAAAAGAGTGGGCATTTTTTATGATGTCAATTTGAGTGGTACCGCGGATATCCGCCTCAAGCATTAGCTTGGGGCGTTTTTTATTCCACAGGAAAGTTCTGAGAACCTTTCTGCGGAGAGATTCGCTCCTGCCACTACTATGAATGTTTATCTCTATAAGTGCAAAAAATCAATTGTAGAGAAAAGGAGAAGAAGTTATGAAAAAGAGATTATTAGCAGCAGGATGCAGCGCAGTATTGGCAGCAACATTATTATTTGCCGGATGTTCAAAAAAAAGTGAGGACAAAAGCTATCAGATCGGGATTCAGCAGTTTGCAGAGCATGAATCTTTAAATAACTGCCGCAAAGGTTTTATCCAGGGGTTAGAAAAAGAAGGAATCAAGGAAGGAAAAAATTTAAAGATTACTTATAAAAATGCTCAGGCTGATACCGCTGCCGATAACCAGATCGCTTCAAACTTTGCTTCCAAGAAGATGGACCTGATCTGTGCCATTGCGACACCAAGTGCCCAGAGCGCATACAATGCAGCTTCTGATTCTAAGACACCGGTTATCTACACTGCGGTTACATCACCGGAACTGGCAGGATTCGTAGACAAGGACGGAAAAAATGTAGGGGAAGTTACAGGAACTTCTGATCTGATCCTTGCAGATAAACAGCTGAAGCTGATCCGTAAAGTGCTTCCTAAGGCAAAAAATGTAGGAATCCTGTACAGCACAAATGAGGTTAACTCTAAAGCCGGAATTGAAGCTTATGAGAAAGTAGCTGAGAAGAACGGTTTCAAGATTGTTACTCAGGGAATCAGTGCGGCGGCAGATATGCCGATGGCGGCGGATAGCCTGATTAAAAAAGTAGACTGTATTACAAACCTTACAGATAATCTGGTCGTAAGCTCAATGCCGACTTACCTGGAAAAAGCTAACAAGGCAAAGATCCCGGTATTCGGTTCAGAGATCGAACAGGTGAAATTAGGATGTATTGGATGCGTGGGAATTGACTTCGTAAAACTTGGAGAACAGACAGGAAAAATGGCTGCCAAAGTATTAAAGGGAGAGAAGAAAGCATCCGAAATTCCGTTTGAGACGTTTAATCAGGGAGACATCTACCTCAATGAAAAAACGGCAAAAGACCTTGGAATTAAATTACCGTCAGATGTAAAGAAAGAGGCTGTAGAAACATTTACAGAAATTAAAGCAAGCAAATAAATAGGAGCAAAAAATGGAACAACTGATCATTGGCGTCTTCGAGCAGGGATTCATCTATGCGGTGATGGCTCTGGGCGTATACATTACTTATAAAATACTGGACTTTCCGGATTTGTCTGTGGACAGTACCTTTCCGTTAGGTGCTGCCATCACCACGGTACTGTTGATGAATGGGTTCAATCCGATACTTTCGCTGATCCTTTCAACAGCGGCGGGAGCGGCAGCAGGGGCTTTGACCGGGATCATCCACGTGAAGTTCAGAGTCAGGGATCTGCTTTCAGGTATCATTATGATGACGGGACTTTATACGATCAATCTGCGGATTACCGGGGGAAGTGCCAATGTGCCTCTGTTCAATTACAATACGATTTTTAACAATGATTTTATCAACAAATTATTTCCGGAGGCGCTTGAGCCGTATAAGACACTGATCATCATTACACTGATCATGCTGATCGCAAAACTCCTCCTGGACTTGTACTTAAAGACAAAATCCGGATTTCTGCTCAGAGCCGTGGGGGACAATGAAAAAATTGTTACGTCACTGGCTAAGGACAGCGGGTCTGTAAAAATAGTCGGACTTTCCATCGCTAACGGGCTGGTAGCTTTGGCAGGCAGTGTCATGTGCCAGCAGCAGAGATTTTTTGAAATCTCGATGGGTACCGGGACTATCGTCATTGGCCTTGCCAGCGTTATCATCGGGACGAACATTTTTAAAGGAAATATTCTGAAGGCTACAACGGCTGTTATCATCGGATCTGTCATTTATAAGGCATGCGTGGCAGCAGCCATCGAGATCGGACTGGATTCCCAGGACCTTAAACTGATCACTGCGATCCTGTTTCTTGTGATCCTGATCATCAGTATGGACCGGAAAAAGAAGGTGAAAGCATGATTGAACTTAAAAATATTGACAAATATTATAACATCGGAACGGTGAATGAAATCTGTCTGTTTAAAGATTTTAATTTAAAGATTCAGAACGGTGATTTCGTTTCTGTGATCGGCAGCAACGGATCAGGGAAGACATCAATGCTGAACCTGATCTGCGGAAGTCTCCAGCCCGAGAACGGATCAATCAGCCTTGGCGGTGAGGATATCACAAAGCAGAAGGAGTTTGTCCGTCAGAGAAAGATCGGAAGGGTATATCAGGACCCGGCCATGGGAACATGTCCTTCCATGACAATTCTTGAAAATATGTCTCTGGCAGACAATAAAGGCAGGGCGTATGGACTCGGACTGGGCACAAATAAGAGAAGGATCAGCCATTACCGTGAAATGCTTTCCCAGCTGGGGTTAGGGCTCGAAGATATGATGGGAACAAAGGTCGGCGCCCTGTCAGGGGGACAGCGGCAGGCAATGGCACTTCTGATGACCACAATGACGCCGATTGAGTTTTTGATCCTGGATGAACACACGGCGGCGCTGGACCCAAAGACGGCGGAACTGATCATGCAACTGACGGATAAGATCGTCAGGGAGAAAAACTTAACGACTGTTATGGTCACGCACAATCTCAGGTTTGCCGTGGAATATGGAAACCGTCTGATCATGATGCACCAGGGACAGGCAATTTTAGACAAGGCAGGAAAAGAAAAAGAAACTTTAGCTATAGAAGATTTGCTGGATCAGTTTAATGAGATCAGCATAGAGACCGGGAATTGAGTGAATATATACAGATGTTTGGTGATGTTTAACAGGGATATATAACCCAGAAAAAATCGGCATAGTCGTGATTATCGGCTATGCCGATTTTTCTTTTGTAATAATTCACTTGCAACAGCACCTCCCAAAATAAGAACAGCACCCAGAAGCTGTACAGCCGACAGGCGCTCTCTGAGAAAGAATGCTGAGAATATGAGTGCCGACAGTGGTTCGAGATATCCACATAAAATGGCCAAAAACCGTGGATGTTAACTTTAGTTGACATATTTCCAACGGCATTTGGTGGAAAAAAGAGCCACAGTTCTTATGATATATATAAACAGACAGAGGAGATAGCCTATGAAAATTCTATAAAAATTTAAATCGTTTAAGAAAAGAGAAAGACTGGTCACAGGAAGAATTGGGAAACCAGCTGTATGTATCCAGGCAGACCGTATCCAAGTGGGAACTGGGAGTTTCCCAAACAAAAAGATATTGAGAAATAGCCTGTGTTTACCTGCTTGTAAATAAAAAAATATTGTTACTAAGCTTAGAGATACTACATAAGCGTGTTAGTATCTCTTTTTCGTTGCGGTAAAACAGCAGACTATTTCATTTCCACTTGATTATCCTAAAGCTTATTGGTCTATAGTTTGTCAAGGGCTTGTTGCATGAGTAATGCTGAATAGCACCCTTTACAAAGCACAGGCTGATAAGTAACTTTTCAAAAACAGAAAAGAAATGACGATATTGAAGTATCATGCTATAATGTACACAAAGACAAATTCTTTAGGTTAGAATCGATGATGGGGTAAACGAAAAAGCAGTTTTGGCATTCCAGTGAACTGCCCCTTCGTTTACACCATTTTCGATTTGGCCTAATTGAACAAAGTGAGTGTCCAGATAACCACTACCTATGGACTTTCAATCTTTTGCCCTTACCCGTGATTATACAGGATTTTCTGTACAGAAGCTACAGAAATCAAATATTTTCAGATAAATAGGTACGACAACAAAACCTCAAACTTTGAGGCTTCAGAAAAAATATGGAAGAATAAGGCTTTAACATCTTTGTGGTTTTCGGAACTGTGGTTTTCCAAGATGGCCGCCACAGGCTTTACATACACAGACATTTATCCCATAAAGCTGCTTTAGTATCTCAGGCATCTCCTTGTCCCGGAGTTTTGAGAGATACTTTTTGCATCCAAGGATATTCCGGCATAAAGTAAGCTTCTTTCGTTTGCTGCGGGAACAAAGAAGTCCGTAATGCCGAATCCTGACAAAACGTTTTGGCGGTACATGCATTAGAAACCGCCGTATGAATTCAACTCCGGAAAGGGTCAGTTCTTTCCATTGTCCTTTGTTCCGGTAATCTTTTATAGAAAAAGTGACGTTTTCATCATCCATGCAGATGATGCGGTGATTGCTGATAGCAATTCTGTGGGTATACTTTCCAAGGTAATCAATCACAGACTGTGCTCCATTAAAAGTTTTCTTGCAATAAGGAACCCATTCCGCATCATAACAGGAATCAATCAGTTCCTTGAATGCATAATGGTTACGGTATTTTTCGGCAGTTCTATGAAACTTAAGCTGGTTCGTATTCCAGAGATTTTTCAACTCCTCCATATATTTTTCACGAAAAACCTTGGAGATGACCCATATGGGAAGAAAAAACTCAGTACCATTGTCTTTCCATTCGTTTTTAGGTGTCAGACCATCACCAAGCAGTATTGTATGGATATGAGGATGAAAGTTCATTTCAGAACCCCATGTATGTAAGATACAGATATATCCAACAGTAGCTCCCAGATACTTTGGATCAGTAGCCAGTTCACTGATTGTAGCAGAAGTAGCATGATACAGGGTATCATATAATAGTTTCTGATTACTGTAAATGATTGGATTCAGAACATCCGGCACTGTAAATACTATGTGGAAGTACGGGGCATCAAGGACATCCTCTCTGCGGGCATCCATCCACATTTCCTTTGGAACAGCCTGACACATAGGGCAACAACGGTTACGGCAGGAATTATAATGAATCTGAACAGCACCACAGTCTTCGTATACACTGACATTCGCACCGTAAGCCCCTGTTTTGCAGTTCAAGATGTTTCGGGCAACTTTTGCCTGTTCCGGAGAAGGAGAATGCTTTTCAAGATATGCTGGATAAAAACGAAGAAAGATATCCTGCACGGTTGGTTTATTCATGGACAGCACCTTCTTTCCTGTCAAATGGACTTTGGATTCCCATCAGGGATTTATTGCTGACATGAAGATAAACTTCCGTGGATTTTGGATCACGGTGTCCAAGCAGTGCCTGAATATTTTGCCGTTCTATCCCCTGCTCCATCAGATGAGTTGCAAAGCTATGGCGAAGACAGTGGGGAGTTGCCTTCTTGGGAAGTCCAGCATCAGATACTGCCCGACGCATCACCTGCTCCAGTGTACTGACTGTCAGGTAATTGCCAGTGAATTTATTAGGAAACAGGATTCCGCGGGGACGTCCTTTCTCAAACCAGTATTGTGTAAGGATATCCAGGCACCGCTTGGAAAGGATTGTATAGCGATCCATCCGGTTCTTTGTATCCCGGACATGGATCTGCATATTTGAGCGGGAAATGTCATCATAATGCAGGTGAATCACTTCGGAAACCCGCATTCCGGAAGAATACATTATTGCAAACATAGCCTTATATTTGATATCATCGACAGTTTCTAATTGACGGTCGATTTCATCAATAGTCAGTACTATTGGAAGCTTGTGTTCCAGAATCATCCGTGGGACCATGATGTCATCCCAAAGGATGTGCAGGACATTCCGATAGAAAAAACGGATGGCAGAATTATAAAGATTCAGGGTTGTGGCTTTCAGCCCTTCATCTATTTTAGCAAGCAAAAAAGTCCTGACATCCTGACAGGTAAGTTCCTCCGGATTCTTACCCTGATATTTCAGAAAGTAAGAGACATAGTTTTTATAACAGTTGATGGAACGTTCTTTAAGATTCCGGATTTTTGCGGCTTCCTCAAGTTTTTCTAAGTATTTTTCGTACATAATAAAATCCTCCATGTAAAATCAGTAGTATCAAAAAGTCACTGCTTTACACGGAGGCGCATTTGGGTCATAAAACCGCTTGCCAACCAAGCGGAAGGGTGTTATTCTTTTCATAGGCAGTGGGAAGGTCGATCCTGTTTGATTGTTTGGTGTGGTAACTTAACAATACTACTTTTAGGACTTGCTTTCCACTGTTTTTATTACAGAAAACAGAAAATCGCTATGTCACAGCCTTGGTAGGCCATCGCGCAGCGATTTTGTTCAATTAGAATTTGGAGTGATAAACAATGAAATTATTTAACTGGGGTGGAAGAGAATAAACACATACTTCTTCGATTTAACAGACTATGAATATTTAAGGAGAACAATGAAGTATGAGTAAATTGATTTTATTTCCTGTTGCAGAGCAAGAAAAGCCGCTCTTTATTAAACAAGTCCAAGAAGCATTCCAAGTTGGATATGAGTCTGAATATGGCTTATGCGATGACATAATTCTTCCGGAAAAAGATATTGAAGAATCTTTCACAGCGAAAGGAGCAGAGACATACTTTGCTTTGATTGACGGCGAAATTGTAGGTGGAGCTGTAATTGTAATCAATACTGAGACGAGAAAAAACTATCTGGATTTGTTATATGTAAAGGTTGGTTGTCAGAGCAAAGGCACGGGACAAGCCCTTTGGAAGACAATCGAAGAACTTCATCCTGAGACGGAGGTTTGGGAAACACATACGCCTTATTTTGAAAAAAGAAACATCCACTTTTATGTGAACAGATTAGGATTTCATATCGTAGAATTTTATAATCAATATCACAAAGACCCTCATCAAAACGGAGAGCCTGCCGGCGGAATGCCGGAAGAAAGAGGATATGATTTTTTCAGATTTGAGAAGATAATGAAATAGACAACTTCCAGTTGTGCGCCCAGCAAAGGGCAATTAACCCAGCAGGTGCAAATCCTGTCTGCGAAGGTCCAGCCAACCAGCAGTAGCCAGAACTGTTCGGCACTGCGGGGTCAAAGAGCCAGTCATGCTTGACATTGTGGTTAGTTGTCAACTGGGGAGAGCCTGACACTTCTTGGAGACAAGTACGTCCTATCAACTAGAAGATGGAGATGGACGGATGGGCGGCAGGCAGTCGGATAGCTTCATAGTACCGGGGAGACCGGGTAATGCCGGTGGAGGGAAGGGGGCTACATAGTAACGGTCTTTCTGAGGACACATCAACCGTGCCCAGGAACGGAGGTATTGATGGGAACGAAATTAGAGAGAATAGCAGAAATATCGGAGACAACGCCGAAGCCGGAGTTCACGTCTCTATATCACTTGATAAATGCTGAAATGTTAAAACAGTGTCATAAATAATTGGATGGAAACAAGGCAGTAGGCATAGACAAAGTGACGAAAGAAGAGTATGGGGAACATCTGGAAGAAAACATTACAAATCTTGTAGAGCGGCTGAAGAACAGGGCATATAAGCCACTGCCATCGCTAAGAGCATTATACCTTACAAAAGGCTTTAAATTGGCTGCAACGACAGGTAGCACCAACCATAAAAATGGTACAGGAACTGGACAAGGAAAACCATACAACGACACTGAAAGATATGATAGAACAGGCAGAACTGAAAGACAAGCACTAAGTAAAATGGAACAGGACATGGTAGGTGCTGAAAAGTGGATTGAGTTAATCAAGGAATATTCCGTACCAAAGGAACTGACAGCACCATTATTAAATGCAATGATAGAAAAAATCCTTATTCATGACGCAACAACGAATGAGGATAACGAAAGAATACAGGAAATAGAGATATATTACCGATTTATTGGAAAAGTAGACTGATAATGAGGGTTCATATCTTTAACTAAGGGAAAGCGGGACTACAACACCGGAGATGAAGAAACTGATGGAATTGAGCAGAATTTTTCATATCAGCATGGATGAGTTGGTTGGAAATTCTGGTGCATCGGGAGAAAAGGAAGCAGTCTATGTGACTGTGAATCTCCACTATGAATAATAAAGCAAAAGGAATCATAGCCATTGGAAACTTTGCTGCTGGTCTTTTCTCCGTGGGTCTGCTCTCTGCGGGGCTGATTTCCATAGGAGAATGTGCTTTAGCCACCCACATTGCTGTGGGAGGTTATGTCAATGCACACATAGTCATCGGAGGAGCTGCTGACGGAACATTTACTTTCACAGAAAAAGGGACGGCAGCCTGCGAAGAAATCAGACAAACGATCCTGAGGGAATATCCCCGTATATGGAAATTCTTGATCCGGTTATTTTCAGCAGCCATGAGGTGAAACAGAAGATAGAGAAGAAAACTTGGAATTTTTATTCCCTATTAATGAAAAGTGTGTTATACTCATTTAGTTATTGTAAATATGTCAGACAGTTCATTCGTACCATCCTGTCTTTAAACAAAACTAGGACAAAATAAGAGGATATGATCAGACATATTTCTTATGTCTTAGATGAATGCTTAGAGACACGGACACCGCGGGTGGCGTGTCTTTTACTGTTTCATGGGGTTCTTTTCGGAAGAAGGCCTGAAACAGCGGGAAATAGAAAACGAGAGAAAGGGATAAACATGTACCAGTTAAATACACATGCGTCTTTTGACTCCGCACATTTTCTGGCGGGATACGAGGGCAAGTGCAGAAATCTGCACGGACACCGGTGGAAACTATCGGTGACGATCCAAAAGGAAAAAGTAGAAGAACAGGGCCAGACCAGGGGGATGGTCGTAGACTTCGGCGAATTAAAGGACAAGGTAAAAGAAATCGCAGACGAGTTTGACCATGCTCTGATCGTGGAAAAAGACACACTGAAGACCAAGACGATAGAAGCACTGAGAGAAGAAGATTTCCGGATTATTGAAGTTAAATTCCGCCCTACGGCAGAGAATTTTGCCAGATATTTTTATGACCGGATCAAACAGGACGGCTATGACGTTTCTTATGTGGAAGTATATGAGACGCCGAATAACTGTGCCATTTACGGAGAATAGCGATGGAAGTTTTTAAAATAGCAGAAAGCTTTGTGAGTATCAACGGCGAGGGGAAGAAGGCGGGCCGGCTTTCTATGTTTATTCGCCTTCGGGGATGTAATTTAAACTGTTCCTACTGCGATACCAAATGGGCCATCAGCAAAAAAGGTGAGGCGGATCTCATGACGGCTGCGGAAGTGGCGCAGATGGTAAAGGAGTCAGAAGCAGATCTGGTAACATTGACCGGGGGAGAACCTCTGCTGGATGAAAATATCAGCGAATTGATTGGAAGTATTTTGTCACTTCCAAAGACAGAACTGGAAATTGAAACGAACGGAAGTATTCCCATCCGCCCATGGAGAGAGCGGGATGCGAGATTTTCGATGACGATGGACTATAAACTGCCCTCCAGCGGCATGGAGGAGTCCATGTACCTTGAAAATATGGAAGAATTAAAGCCGTGGGATGTCGTAAAGTTTGTGATAGGGACAAGAGAAGATCTGGAGAAGGCAAAAGAAGTTATCGAACGGTTTTCTCTCTGTGAAAAGGCGATCGTGTATTTCAGTCCGGTTTTCGGTGCCATACCTCCGGATGAGATCGTGGAGTTTATGAAAGAACACAGGATGAATAAAGTCAGGTTTCAGATCCAGATCCATAAAGTTGTCTGGAATCCGGAGCGGAAGGGAGTCTAAGAAGCTATGGCAATCGATAAAGAAGCAGTCAAAAAACATATCAGAGGTATCCTGGAAGCGCTGGGGGATAATCCGGACCGGGAGGGTCTTAAGGAGACGCCGGACCGTGTAGCCAGGATGTATGAAGAAGTGTTTGAGGGGATGAATTACAGCAATGACCAGATTGCAGAAATGTACTCTAAAACCTTTGAGGACGATCTGTCTGTAAAAAATCATAAGGATATGGTCGTTGTAAAAGACATCGATATATTCAGCTACTGTGAACACCATCTGGCCCTTATGTACAATATGAAAGTCACTGTGGCATATCAGCCGAAAGAAAAGATTCTGGGACTGAGCAAGATCGCAAGGATCTGTGACATGGTCGGCAAAAGGCTTCAGCTCCAGGAACGGATCGGGTCAGATATCGCAGAGATCATCTCCAAAGTGGCAGGGACAGAGGATGTAGCTGTGCTCATCGAAGGAAATCACAGCTGTATGAGCGCCAGGGGCATTAAGAAAAATCAGGCAAAGACCATTACATCTACGTTGAGAGGGAAGTTTGAAAATGACTCTGCCATGGAGAACCGCTTTTATATGCTCGCAGAAAGATAAGAGGAGGAAAGAAAACTATGTCAAAACCGACAAAAGCAGTTGTAGTATTCAGTGGGGGACAGGACAGTACCACCTGTCTGTTCTGGGCAAAGAAAAAATATGAAGAAGTTATCGCGCTTTCTTTTAATTACGGACAGAAGCATTCGGATGAATTGATTTGTGCCAAAGAAATCTGCAAAAAATATGGCGTAGAGCATCATATTCTGGATATGGCCCTCTTAAACCAGCTGGCGCCCAACTCATTGACGAGGGCAGATATTGAGGTGGACAAAGAGGCGCCTGAAACGGGTACGCCGAATTCCTTTGTAGACGGAAGGAATATGCTGTTTCTTACCTTTGCGGCAGTATTTGCAAAGCAGAGAGATATCCATGTACTGGTGACCGGCGTGTCCCAGAGCGATTTCAGCGGATATCCGGACTGCAGACATGTATTTATTACGTCTCTGGAAACGACGCTGACTCTGGCGATGGATTACGAGTTTGAAGTGATTACGCCTCTCATGTGGATCGACAAAAAAGAAACATGGAAAATGGCCGATGATCTGGGAGTATTTGATGTGATAAGACATGAAACACTGACCTGCTATAATGGAGTCAGGGGGGACGGATGCGGAGAATGTCCTGCGTGCAGACTCAGAAGGCGGGGGATGGAAGCCTATCTTTCGGAGCGAAAGAAATAAAGAACAAATGTCAATGTCATATAGTCAATATTAGAACATTTGTGTGAGTGTGTTTTTGTTGCAGATTTTTATTGATAAAACATTAACAAAGCAGTACAATAAGAATGTAACCATTGGTCAGGGTTGTCAACATTTCAATCCTCTGCAGCAAAGGAGATAACGTATGGGAAGATTTACACTACCTAGAGATTTATACTTTGGAAAAGGATCACTTGAGTCACTGAAGACATTGGATGGAAAAAAAGCTGTTTTGGTACTCGGCGGCGGTTCTATGAAACGTTTTGGATTTGTAGACCAGGTTGTCGATTATTTAAAAGAAGCAGGAGTTGAGACAAAATTAATTGAAGGTGTAGAACCGGACCCTTCTGTAGAGACTGTGTTTAAAGGCGCAGAGGTCATGAGAGACTTTGAGCCGGACTGGATTATTGCGATGGGAGGAGGATCTCCGATCGATGCTGCGAAGGCAATGTGGATCTTCTATGAGCATCCGGAAACTACATTTGACGATGTAAAAGATCCGTTTACAGTTCCTCCGCTCAGGAATAAAGCCAAATTCCTTGCGATCCCGTCAACATCAGGAACAGCTACCGAAGTGACGGCATTTTCTGTTATCACAGATTACAGTTCAGGAATCAAATATCCGCTGGCAGACTTTGAGATCACACCGGATATTGCAATCGTAGATCCTGCATTGGCGGAGACGATGCCTCCGAAACTGACTTCCTATACAGGAATGGATGCACTGACTCATGCCATTGAAGCATATGTGGCAGGACTTCATTCTCCGTTCTCAGATCCGCTGGCATTAGAAGCTATTGAGATGGTGTTTGACAACTTAAAAGCTTCCTACGAAGGGGATATGACAGCCCGTGAGAATATGCACTATGCACAGTGCCTCGCAGGAATGGCATTCTCCAATGCACTTTTGGGAATCGTACACTCTTTGGCTCATAAGACAGGAGCCGTCTTTGACACCGGACATATCACACATGGATGTGCAAATGCCATCTACCTGCCGTATGTGATCCAGTTTAACGCGAAGGTTTGTGAGGAACGCTATGCAGCTATCGCAAGAAGGATCGGCCTTCCTGGAAATTCCGATAAGGCATTGACTCTTTCACTGATCGAGGCCATCCGCGAGATGAATAAGAAATTAAACATTGTTTCCAATCTGAAAGATTTTGGAATTAATGAAGAAGAATTTAATCAGAAGAAGAGGATGATCGCAGAGCGCGCCGTGGCAGACGCATGTACGGGATCTAATCCGAGAGAGACTTCCACAGATGACATGGAAAAAGTTTTGGAATGCATCTACTACGGAAAAGATGTAACATTTTAATAAATATACATAATCGAGGCCGGGACAGTTTATGTCCCGGCTGTTCCTTTCCTTGTAAGAAGAAGCTGGGCAGCAAACATAATTTGTGATGGAGAATCAGTCAATTCTATTCTTGCATCTGATAAAATAATATTGGCTGCGCCCATTTATAGTTGGTCGTGTCCAGCACCTGTGAAAGCCTTGCTTGATCGGCTTGTATACGAAGGTATGCTGTCAGAACGTGATTTGGGATACAATAGTGGATTTATCAGTGATAATAAAACTGATAGAGCAAGAGCATTTGCCAAAAATTTATTGAATAGATGTTAGTGATTCTTATTGCAGCAAAACGGCGCTGTGCTGCGATTGTTTACTGAACAGACCTTCTTTTCAGTCTTGAACTGGAGATTTTATTTTGTAGAATAATCTGATAATTATAGATTGTAATTTAAATTTTCAAATAATCAGAAAACTTAAGAAAAAAATGCTTTACAAGTTAGATATATTTTTGTATGATAGATTCCAACAAAGAAATTCTACAAAAAATAACATTTCGAAACTGCTGAATGAAAGGAAGAGATTTATGACGATCAAAAGAGACAACACACCCGGGTTATACGATTCCAGCTTTGAGCATGACAACTGCGGGATCGGTGCCTGTGTCAATATCAAGGGAATCAAAAGTCATACTACAGTCGACAATGCATTAAAGATTGTTGAGACACTGGAACACCGGGCCGGAAAAGATGCGGCAGGGGAGACCGGAGATGGTGTCGGCATTATGCTCCAGATTTCCCATAAGTTTTTTGAAAAGGCATGTAAAGAGTCCGGCATCGGAATCGGAGGAGAGAGGGAATATGGAGTTGGAATGTTCTTTTTTCCCAATGATGAACTGAAAGTACAGCAGGCCAAAAAGATGTTTGAGATCATCGTGGAAAAGGAAGGCATGAAGTTCCTCGGATGGAGAGAAGTGCCGACCGACAGCACGGTTTTGGGCAAAAAAGCCATTGAATGTATGCCGAAGATTCTCCAGGCATTTATCGAAAAGCCGGAGGATGTGGAGAAAGGATTAGAGTTTGACCGCAGGCTGTACATTGTCCGGAAAGTATTTGAACAGAGTAATGAAGAGACCTTTGTGATTTCCCTGTCCAGCAGGACTATCGTATATAAGGGAATGTTCCTTGTGGGACAGCTCAGAACATTTTTTAAAGACCTTCAGGACCCGGGCTATGAATCTGCAATCGCCCTCGTTCATTCACGTTTCAGTACGAACACGACTCCGAGCTGGGAGAAAGCGCATCCGTACCGGTTCATCGTACATAACGGTGAGATCAATACGATCCGCGGAAATGCAGATAAGATGCTGGCCAGAGAGGAAAATATGGAGTCTAAGTTCCTGAAGGGCCAGATGCATAAGGTAATCCCGGTGGTCAATCCAAACGGGTCCGACTCCGCACGGCTTGATAATACCCTGGAATTCCTTGTGATGAGCGGAATGGCCCTGCCGCACGCGATCATGATCACGATACCGGAACCTTGGGAAAACAATAAAGTCATCAGCCAGAAGAAAAGGGATTTTTACCAGTATTATGCGACGATGATGGAGCCGTGGGACGGACCGGCCTCCATTCTGTTCACCGACGGTGACCAGGTAGGAGCCGTGCTCGACCGAAACGGCCTGCGCCCTTCCAGATACTACATCACAGATGATGATCAGCTGATCTTATCTTCTGAGATCGGAGTCCTGGATATCGACCCTACCAAGATCCTCGTGAAAGAACGGCTTCGTCCCGGAAAGATGCTCCTGGTGGATACGGTCAGGGGCGAAGTCATCGATGATGATGTGGTTAAGGAATCTTATGCGGGAAAAGAGCCGTACGGAGAATGGCTTGACAGTAACCTCACAGAACTCAAGGATTTAAAGATCCCAAATCTTCCGGTGCCGTCTTATGAGACAGAGCAGAGAGAAAAACTTTTAAAGGCATTCGGATATTCTTATGAGGAAGTAAAAACTGCCATTCAGCCTATGGCGTTAAGCGGCTCAGAGGCTATCGCGGCCATGGGTACGGATTCTCCGCTGGCGGTTCTCTCAAAGAAGCATCAGCCTCTGTTTAACTATTTTAAACAGCTGTTTGCACAGGTAACCAATCCGCCGATCGACGCGATCAGAGAAGAACTTGTGACTTCCACCACTATTTATGTCGGAAAAGACGGAAATATCCTGGAAGAGAAACCGGATAACTGCCAGGTGCTGAAAGTCCACAATCCAATTCTTACGGACACAGATCTGCTGAAGATCAAATATATGAAGAGAGAAGGCTTTCAGGTAGCGGAGCTTCCGATCGTTTATTATAAAAATACATCCCTGGAGAAGGCTCTGGACCGCTTGTTTGTTGAGGCAGACCGTGCTTACAGGGACGGAGCAAATATCATTATCCTGTCTGACAGGGGAGTAGATGAAAACCATGTGGCGATCCCATCCCTGCTTGCTGTATCTGCCATGCACCAGCATCTGATCAAGACAAAAAAACGGACTTCCGTGGCTCTGATCCTTGAGAGCGGAGAGCCGAGAGAGGTTCATCATTTTGCCACGCTGCTCGGATATGGAGCTTGTGCGGTGAATCCATATCTGGCACTGCAGGCCATCCGGAAGCTGATCGACGATGACCTGCTTCACAAGGATTATTATGCGGCTGTGGAAGACTATACAAACGCAGTCCTTCACGGAATCGTAAAGATTGCATCCAAGATGGGGATCTCCACGATCCAGTCTTATCAGGGATCTCAGATTTTTGAGGCCATCGGCATTGACTCTAAAGTGATTGATAAGTATTTTACCAATACAGTCAGCCGCGTGGAAGGAATCACCCTAAAGGATATCGAAGAAGATGTAGACATCAGACATTCATCTGCATTTGACCCGCTGGGACTGGAAAATGACCTGATGCTGGAGAGCACAGGCAGCCATAAATTCAGAAGCGGAAAGGAACAGCATCTTTATAATCCGCAGACGATCCACACGCTCCAGATGGCGGCGAGAACAGGAAATTACGAGACCTTTAAAAAGTATACCCACATGATCGATGAGGAATTAGAGCCCGGAAATTTAAGAGGCCTGATGGAGTTTAACTATCCCTCAAAGGGAATACCTATGGATAAGGTTGAGAGTGTGGATTCCATTGTAAAGAGATTTAAGACAGGAGCCATGTCTTACGGTTCTATCTCAGGAGAGGCCCATGAGACACTGGCTATCGCCATGAATATGCTGGGCGGCAAGTCCAACAGCGGAGAGGGTGGTGAACGCCCGGAACGGCTGGCTGTGGGAAGAGACGGAAAGAACCGCTGTTCTGCCATCAAACAGGTGGCATCCGGAAGGTTCGGAGTGACCAGCGAGTACCTTGTAAGTGCGAAGGAAATCCAGATCAAGATGGCCCAGGGAGCAAAACCGGGAGAAGGGGGGCAC
Organism: Anaerostipes hominis (ex Lee et al. 2021); assembly: GCF_002270485.1. GTDB lineage: Bacteria > Bacillota > Clostridia > Lachnospirales > Lachnospiraceae > Anaerostipes > Anaerostipes hominis. The sequence continues at coordinate 38,714 of NZ_NQOG01000020.1, forward strand.
CTCCCCGGAAAGAAGGTTTACCCGTGGATTGCAAAGACCCGTCATTCAACGGCGGGAGTGGGGCTGATTTCACCTCCGCCGCATCACGATATTTATTCTATCGAGGACTTGGCACAGCTGATCTATGACTGCAAAAATGCCAACAGAGATGCAAGGATTTCCGTGAAGCTTGTTTCCGAAGCGGGAGTCGGTACGGTCGCATCTGGTGTCGCAAAGGCCGGGGCCCAGGTTATTCTGATCTCCGGTTATGACGGAGGTACGGGAGCCGCACCGAGAAACTCTATTTACAACGCCGGGCTTCCGTGGGAGCTGGGGCTTGCTGAGGCGCACCAGAACCTGATCATGAACAATTTAAGGAACAAGGTTGTACTGGAAACAGATGGAAAGCTTATGAGCGGAAGGGATGTGGCCATCGCCGCCATGCTTGGGGCAGAAGAGTTTGGGTTCGCAACGGCGCCGCTTGTGACGCTGGGATGCGTAATGATGCGTGTCTGCAATCTGGATACCTGCCCTGTGGGTGTTGCGACACAGAATCCGGAGCTCCGTAAGCGGTTTGCCGGTAAACCGGAATATGTGGTCAATTTCATGCGGTTTATAGCACAGGAGCTGAGAGAATATATGGCGAAACTGGGCGTGGCCACCATCGATGAGCTGGTTGGACGCACAGATTTGTTAAAGCCGACAAAAGAGACACAAGACAGACACATTGATCTGTCAAGAATCCTGGATACTTCCTATGCCAAGGCAGAAAAGATTGATTACACCCATAAGAAAGTCTATGATTTTAAGCTGGATAAAGTGGCGGACGAGACGGTTCTTCTGAAAAAACTGAAACCCGCACTTGAGAAAAAACAGAGAAAGAGCATCGAACTGGATGTCACAAACATCGACCGTACGTTTGGTACGATCTTCGGGTCCGAGATCACCAGGCGATGGGGAGAAAACACGCTGCCTGACGACATGTACACGGTAAAATGCAGTGGTGCGGGCGGACAGAGCTTCGGGGCATTTATCCCGAAAGGCCTCACACTGGAACTTGTCGGGGACAGCAACGACTACTTTGGAAAAGGGCTGTCCGGAGGAAAGCTGGTGGTATATCCGCCGGCCGGCGTCAAGTTTAAACCGGAAGAAAACATCATTGTCGGAAATGTGGCCCTCTACGGGGCTACCAGCGGCAAAGCATTTATCAATGGAGTCGCGGGAGAGCGGTTCTGTGTCAGAAATTCCGGGGCTGCTGCCGTAGTGGAAGGCGTGGGTGATCACGGATGTGAATATATGACCGGAGGCCGTGTCTTAGTCCTGGGTGAGACAGGAAAGAATTTTGCGGCAGGCATGAGCGGTGGTATCGCCTATGTCTTAGATGAGGACAGTTCCCTTTATATGAATGTCAACAAGGAGATGGTGACCATCGAAAATATCACCTCCAAATACGATGTGCTTGAAGTCAAAGAAATGCTGAAAGAACATGTGGCTTATACCAATTCCGAAAAAGGAAAGAAGATCCTCAGAAACTTTGAAGAATTCCTGCCGAAGTTTAAAAAGATCATGCCGGTAGACTATAAACGGATGCTGAATCTGATCGTACAGATGGAAGAGCGGGGACTCAGCAGTGAGCAGGCGCAGATCGAAGCATTTTATGAGAACGCTAAGTAGGAGGACAGACGAATGGGAAAACCAACTGGATTTATAGATTACGAGAGAAAAGACGCGAGGGCGGAGGAGCCCAGAGAGAGAATCAAACATTATAATGAATTCCACATTCCTCTCCCGACTGAAGAGCAGCAGAGACAGGGAGCCAGATGCATGGACTGCGGTGTACCGTTCTGTCAGTCAGGACTGATGCTTGGCGGCATGGCGTCCGGGTGTCCGCTGAATAATCTGGTGCCGGAGTGGAACGACCTGATTTATACAGGAAACTGGGAACAGGCATTTGAGAGGCTTAAGAAGACCAATCCGTTTCCGGAGTTTACAGGCAGGGTCTGTCCTGCTCTCTGTGAGGCGGCCTGTACCTGCGGCCTCAACGGGGAGCCAGTCTGCTCCAAGCAGAATGAGCTGAGCATTATTGAATACGGCTATGCCAACGGACTTGCGGATGCAAAACTGCCAAAGAGCAGGACCGGGAAAAAGGTTGCTGTAATCGGTTCCGGACCCGCCGGGCTTTCGGCGGCCAATTCGCTGAACAAGAGAGGACATCAGGTTACGGTCTATGAACGTTCAGACAGGGTCGGCGGACTGATGATGTACGGTATTCCAAATATGAAGCTGGAAAAGCAGATCGTGGACCGGAAGATCAAAATCATGGAGGAAGAAGGCATTATATTTAAGACGAATACGGATGTGGGAAAGGATGTCAAGGCGGAACAGCTGAAAAAAGAATACGACAGCATTATCCTGGCATGCGGTTCCTCCCATCCGAGAGACATCGAAGTTCCGGGAAGGGATGCCAAAGGCATTTATTTCGCCGTAGACTTCCTGAAATCCACCACGAAAGCACTGCTGGACAGCGGACTGAAAGACAACACTTACATCAGTGCCAAAGGGAAGAACGTCATGGTCATCGGAGGCGGCGACACGGGAAATGACTGTGTGGGAACATCCATCCGCCACGGGGCCAAGAGTGTCATCCAGCTGGAGATGATGCCGAAACTCCCGGATGAGCGCACAGAGAACAATCCGTGGCCGGAGTGGCCGAGAGTCTGCAAGACAGACTACGGTCAGGAGGAAGCCATCGCTTTATTCGGCCATGATCCGAGAACTTATCAGACAACAGTGAAAGAATTTAAGAAAAACAAAAAGGGTGATGTATCGAAAGCCGTTATCGTAAAGCTTGAAAGTAAAAAGGATGAGAAAACCGGTCGGATGACAATGGCGGAGGTCCCTGGAACAGAGAAAGAAATTTCGGTGGATCTTGTGCTGATCGCTGCCGGGTTCCTCGGAAGTGAATCCTATGTGACCGACGCATTCGGCGTAAAACTCAATGAACGTACCAATGTAGCCACAGAGCCGGACTCTTTTTGCACCAATGTTAAAAATGTATTTACCGCGGGAGATATGCACCGGGGCCAGTCACTGGTCGTGTGGGCAATCCGCGAAGGACGGGAAGCGGCGAGAGAAGTCGACCTTCAGATGATGGGATATACAAACCTGTAATATGTTTTACATTTCCGGAGACGAAGCCAGTTTGGTTTTGTCTCTGGTTTTTTTCGCATTTTTTCCGTATAATAAAAAGAAAACTTAATGGGAAGGACGGATCAGCGAGTTGAAAGAATATAAAGAACTGTTTTTAACCTTTTTTAAAATGGGTGCATTTACATTCGGCGGAGGCTACGCCATGCTCCCGATGATCGAACGGGAGGTTGTTCAAAATAAAGGCTGGGCGACGAGTGAAGAAGTCATGGATTATTTTGCGGTAGGACAGTGTACGCCCGGAGTCATCGCTGTCAATACCTCCACGTTTATTGGATACAAACTGAAGGGTATCAGAGGAGGTATCACGGCGACATTAGGGTTTACAGCCCCATCATTGATTATTATCATGCTCATCGCAGCTTTTATGACCAATTTCAGTGACCTAAAAGCGGTGCAGAGTGCATTTTGGGGCATTCGGGTCTGTGTCTGTGTTCTGATGATCAACAGTATCAAGAAGATGGTAAAAGGCGGAGTCGTGGACTGGCTGACGGGTATGATATTTGCGGCCACATTTTTCGGCATGGTATTTTTCATGAGTAATCCTGTGATTTATGTAATCATCGGCGCTGTTTTAGGACTTTTGCTCTGCGGGAAAGTGCGGAGAGGAGGAGATAGAAAATGATCCTTCTAAAGCTGTTCATTGAATTTTTTAAGACCGGACTCTTTGCGCTTGGGGGCGGGCTTGCCACACTTCCGTTCCTTTACAGCATGGCGGACCGTTTTCACTGGTTTACCCACGCAGATATTGTAAATATGCTGGCAATTTCCGAGTCTACGCCGGGAGCCATCGGCGTCAACATGTCGACTTATTCGGGATTTCATATCGCAGGTATCCCCGGAAGCCTGATCGCCACATTCGGCCTTGTGCTGCCGTCGGTGGTCATTATCATCCTCGTTGCCAGAGTGCTGGAAAGTTTTAAAAACAACCGTCTTGTGGAGGCAGGATTTTACGGCATCCGTCCGGTGGTGGCCGGATTAATCTGCGCGGCGACTCTGTCTGTGTTTCAGGTGGCGTTTTTAAAAGATGGTGAACTGGATCTTCATAAAATAGTTTCTTCCATTGACTTTAAATCTGTGATTCTTTTTGTTATATTATATATGATAAATAAAGTAGCAGAGAAACGTGGGAAATCCATACATCCGATTTTCCTGATCGTGTTGTCGGGATGTATCGGGATTGCCGTGCTGGGAGCTTGATTATGCATATTTTAGGACACTTTAAGACAATTACAAAACATAAAATCCTTGTGGCCAAAGGCTGTTTTAAGGTGGGACTTTACTACCAGGGTATCATGCACGATATGTCAAAGTATTCTCCGACGGAATTTATTCCGGGGGCGAAATACTACCAGGGAAATCAAAGCCCTAACAACATCGAAAGAAGAAAATATGGGATATCCAGGGCATGGCTGCACCATAAAGGGAGGAACAGGCATCATTTTGAGTATTGGATCGATTACAGCCTGAATCCTGACGCTAAGGGCCTGGTAGGAATGAAAATTCCGAAAAAATATATGGCGGAAATGTTAGTGGACAGAATCAGCGCCGGGAAAATCTACAAAAAGAATGATTTTACGAAAGAGAGTCCTCTGGAGTATTTTAATAACGGAATCGGGGCATTGATCATGCATGAGGCTTCCAAAGATTATCTGATGATGCTGTTGACAATGTATGCTGAAAAAGGAGAGAAGGAGACATTTCGCTATTTGAAAAGAGACTTGAAAGAGGACATCAGCGGCTATGACCGCATTTCTCCTTTTGAGAAAACAGGCCCGGTGCCGATTGGCTAGAATTTCATGTATGTACTTCTTGAAACTCTCACATACTTCATGTATAATAACTTGTAAAGAAACGGAATAAACGGCCTGGGGTGTTCGATAACGCCTGCTATTTTGAACCTACAACTATTTGAACGGGATTCCGAATATCCGGCTGGATATCAAGCCACAACACGGTGGAAGGTAGAAGGCAGGATGAGGAAACCCACCTAGCTGTGGCTAGGAGTCAAAATTGCGGGGAACGGCATCTTGGGCATAACAAAAGATAAGTTAAAGAGACTGCAGGCTGAGCCGGCAGTCTCTTTTGAGTTTGCGCGCCATGGGCGCACTCTAACGGGTGAAAGTCCCGAACATGCCCGGGTAGTGGGAAATGTATAGCCGAACAGCAAGGGTGTCCATCGTGAGATGGAATCTGAAGGAAGCTGAAAGCAAACCTCCGGTTCGACGGACAGAAATCGCATATAAGGCTGGACTCTGAGAGATAAGTTGGCTCAAAGCAACAAAGTCTAATAACTATCACATTTGTAGGAGTAAAGTAAATGCGGCGGATATATGGAGGGAAAGAGCATGCACCTTAAGCATGGAGGTCTCACAGAGGTTTCATTAGCCTAATAACAACGAACTGTGAGAAGTCAGCAGAGCCCATAGTAGTGAAGAAGTTTCTGTAACGGAAATGGAGCGAAGGGGTGAACAGTCAATCAGTTTTAGTAGAGTCTGGATTGCAGAAGAGACAACATCTGCCGTAACCAATCGGGGAAAGGGTGGTCAATTCAAGCGAGACGGGAATCTGTTTGCGCACTGGAAGTTTGGAATACTGCCATCGGCCGGATAATGGGAGCTGTATGAGCTGAGAGGTTCACGTACAGTTCTGAGAGGGACTTAGGGGGAGGTTCCCTGGGTCTACTTACTGTATTGTTATGGTAGGAAGTGAAATGTCGGCAAAGCGAGTAATGAGAAATCTCACAAAGTTTATTGAAGAGAAACTAGGGCTTAAATACCTCGGCTTTGGGTTCTGCTTTGACAGCAGGGCACATCAATTCAAGGCAAAACCACACGCAAAATCGATAGCAAAGTTCAAGGCGAGCATGAAGAAACTGACTTGCCGTAGTTGGGGAGTAAGCAATTCCTATAAGGTGAAGAAGCTCAATGCAGAGAGTCCTGACATATCGTGATCCGCGCAGGCGGCAATATTGATGATCATAAGACTTAAAACAGGGCGTCATCATATAAACAGGACTTTTGTACATTGTTAAGATAAGGGTGCAAAAGTCCTTGTTTTATTTGACAGACAGACTGGAAGAATTGATGGAAAAAAACGGATAAGTCTCCCTGCGAACATGGTCAAGATAAATCTGGCCGATGGGGACGGGAGTTTCGTGGCCTGTCAGGAAGATATTTTCCTTATCCGCATCTAAAATATAGGAGAGGTTTACGATGTAAGAACGGTGGACACGGATAAAACCTTTGTTTTTAACAGACTGTTCTATGATATTGAGTTTGGAATAGAATTCAAAACTCCGGTCTTTAAAATGTACAACCACGAGGCGTCCGAGAGTCTCAAAATGAGAAATATCGGAAAGCTGAATGCACTGGAACGTGGTCCGGTTTTTACAGACGATATACGGCTTCTTTTTTTGCTTGAAAACCGAGTAAGCATTGAGAAAGACAGATTCGCCCCTGATAAAGTTCAGCTTTGACTTGATGATGTAATTGAAAGGGTAAGCGGCAAAGCAGTCACTGGCACATTCCGCGCGGACTCCGAGAAAGATCACGAGTCCCCACGGATCATACTCGTGGATACGGAGAACCGTGTCAATCCCGCTTATGTCTTTCAGTCCGGCTTCAACAAAATAAAGATCAAAAAAGTGGTTTGGGTTCTCTAAGTAAACAAGAAACTCCTCACCCGAAGAAAATGCCCGAATACTGACAGGGATCTGATGTCTCTCGGCGATCAACTCAAAAAGTTCTATGTACTTATGCAGTGTTGCGGGAGTATCATCACAAAAGCAGATTGAAAACATAATATCACCTTCTTAATTCTTATAGGGTGTAGATTTTAAGCTGTGACAACATTTTTCGTACCTGACTTAAATAGGTGGTTCCTATGGGCAGAGTAAATCCATTCGTCAGCCGTACCGTGCGGTCAGTAATCTGGTCAATATGGCGCATGTTGATGAGAAAGGATCTGTGAATGCGCAGAAATCCTTTCGGTGTTAATTCTTTTTCCAGCCTGGACATGGACATATAAAACGAAAAGCTGGTGTTGCTGTGGTATACAGTTGTAATCCTCTGAAAGATTTCAAAGTAGTAAATATCACCCAGAGGTATGTAATGTTCATGCGCGCCGCTGCCGCACTGGAACAGGTTGTTCCGCCTCCTTTCGGCCAGTGAAAGAGCTTTTAAATATACAGGTTTGAATTGTTCCAGAGTCAGATATTTGAGATAGAAAAAGTAAAAAGGAAACGTAGGGAAAGTATTTGCAGCAAGCTGTTTATTGGCAGAGATAAAAATAAGCAGGGCATGACAGCAAAGCTTGCGGAGACTTTTGGCCGCTTCAAGACCGACAATCTCATCGTCTTTGCTTTTTGATATTCTCAGGAAAATAATATCTGCCCGTTCCGGATGAGATGACAGATCAAATAATAATTCGTCTTTATTGGTGTATTTAAATATATGGATGTTAAAGTGGTGCTCTGAAGCAATGTCTTTCAATGTTTTTATATGATCTTCGGAGGAGTTCCGATTATTGTTAAAAGTGTAAATGTTCATTGGCATATACTCTCCATTTCGCATTTTGTACTTCTCTATTTTACCATGGAAAAAGTTAGAAGCACAACAAGAAACCGAATCTTTTTAAATATGTCTGGATATCTGTTTTTATTTTCGGTATAATTATTTAATATCTTTTAAAAGGAGCAGTATCATATGAAATTTTATAATAAAAACACACAGGGATTCTTTGGACTTGTGGCGTTTGGAGTACTTCTCTATTTGGGTGTCAGCAATATAAGCTACATATTGAAGGCATTCTCCTATTTAGTCTCAGTGATTTTCCCGTTTATTATCGGAGGATGTATGGCATTTATTATCAATGTGCCAATGAGATTTTTTGAAACAAAGCTGTTTTCAAAAGTGAAAAAAGGAAAGCGGGCACTGAGCCTGATCCTGGCTGTCGTATGTATTATCAGTGTTCTGGCGCTGATCAGTTTTCTCATTCTTCCGGAACTTGCCAATACACTTTACAGCCTGGCATCCAGCATTCCGGGATTTGTGAACGAGATCAAAGAATTTTTACAGAATGTATCCAACAATCCTCTGTTCACCAAACAGAATCTGATGAAGATCGACTTAGATTGGAATAAAATCAGTACAGAACTGATGGGATTTTTCCAGTCCGGCGCCAGCAATATTCTGGGCTCCACGGTATCTGTCATCAGTTCGGCAGTACAGACCGTAGTGACATTTTTGCTTGGCATTGTTTTTGCAGTTAATGCACTGCTGAAAAAGGAGAAGCTGGTACTTCAGACGAAGAAACTTCTATACTCTTATCTGAAAGAAGCATATGCGGACCGTATCATATACATTGGAAACATGTGTAATCTGGCATTTTCAAGTTTTTTGTCCGGCCAGTGTACGGAAGCCGTAATCCTGGGCACGATCATTTTTATCTGCATGAATATACTCGGTCTGCCTTATGCCATGCTGATCGCCATGTTTATCGGCGTGACTTCGCTGATCCCTATTTTGGGAGGATTCATCGGAAGCACTCTGGGGGCGGTTCTGATTTTTATGGTAAGCCCGTTTAAGATGGTTATTTTTGTTATCATGTTTGTTGTAGTACAGCAGATTGAAGGGAATCTTATTTATCCTCATGTTGTGGGAAATTCAGTGGGTCTTCCTGCCATCTGGGTCTTAGTTGCAGTGACCGTCGGCGGCAATCTGGCCGGAGTAGCCGGAATGTTTATCAGTATCCCGGCCTGTTCCGTTATTTATGCGCTTTTAAGGGATGCAGCCAACGAAAGACTGAGGAAAAAAGGGCTGCTTGAGAAAGTTCAGAATAAATAGTGTATATTCCGCGGAATTTAGGTCCATAATACTCCTATATTATTTATGGAGGTGGAAGGAATGGACCGTGACGATATTATCTGTCCATGTGTCGATGTGACCGTGGGAGAAATTATGGATGCCTATGAAGAAGGTGCCACAACAGTGGATGCAGTCAAAGACGCAACCGGCGCAGGAAGCATCTGCGGGGCTTGTCTTGACAATATTGAAGAATTACTTACAGAGTTAAAATCCAAATAATTTCCTTACGCATCTGTGTACAACCCGCGGAGCGTTTTTATTTCATAGGGAAGGTCGTAGAACTTTCCTATGAAATAACAAAAGGCCGGAGAATTGATGAGATATCACTTCTCCGGCCTTGACTTTTTTTATGGGAGATTCTAAAATGAAAGTAAATACTTGCATTACAGAGAGGGATGATACATATGGACGAGACCGGTCAAAAAATTATAGATGCGACTATGTCTCTGGTAAGGGATAAAGGCTACGTGGCAACGACTACAAAAGATATCGCAAATTCCGCAGGGGTGAATGAATGCACCCTGTTTCGGAAGTTTCAGAATAAGAAAAGTATCGTTATGAGCGGTATCGAGCAGGAAAAGTGGCGGGCGGATTTTACGCCGGATGTATTTCAGGATGTCCGGTGGGAGCTGCAGTATGATCTGGAAATGTATATGAGAGAGTATATGAAGAGGATTACCCCTGACTTTGTGAGACTCTCCATCGGCCTGCGGGCTCCGCAGATTTATGAGGAAACAGCGCCGTTTATTATGAAAATCCCTCAGGCGTTCCTCTCATCGTTGATTTCTTACTTTGAACAGATGGCGCAGAGAGGTAAGCTTCCCAGGTCGGATTTTGAGATTTTGGCTATGACGCTTTTTTCCAGCGCTTTTGGTTATACGTTTTTAAATGCGTCGTTTGAAGAAAAGCTTACGGAGGTTGGGAGAGAAGACTTTATTAAAAAAACAGTTGCCGCATTCCTGTATGGAATTACGGCAGAGTGAAGAAGGCGGCATTGTCTTTTGACGGTGCCGTATAAATATAACTAATATGCAAGTATTTACTTGCTTTATGAAGTGAATGGAGGAATATTACATGGAGATTACAGGAGCACAGCTGGTTGTGAAAGCGTTAAAGGCGGAAAAAACAGATACTTTGTTTGCGTATCCGGGAGGTCAGGTAATTGATTTATTTAACGAGCTTTATGATGAGAAGGAGATCAGAGTCATTACGCCGCGCCATGAACAGGGACTAGTGCATGCGGCAGACGGATATGCCAGGGCTTCGGGAAAAACAGGAGTCTGTATTGTGACCAGCGGACCTGGGACGACCAATCTTGTGACCGGCATTGCCACTGCAAATATAGACAGTGTTCCACTTGTTTGTTTTACGGGACAGGTTTCTTCAGGGCTGATCGGGAGAGAATCTTTTCAGGAAGTAAATACGATTAAGATCATGAAGAGTATATGTAAATATGTAGTGACTGTACGTGACCGCAGTGAACTGGGGAAAGCGATCCGCAGTGCCTTTCAGGCAGTCCGGTCAGGAAGGCCCGGAGCGGCAGTCGTTGATCTGCCGAAAGACATTCAGCAGGAAATGGGTTCTGACTTTTATCCGCTGTGCACAGACGATAAACCTGAAGTGCCTGTGCCACAGGAAGTAATAGACCGCTGTCTGGAAGCTTTAAGGGCAGCCCGAAAACCTCTTTTTTTGCTGGGAGGAGGTGTACATATTGCAGGGGCGGAAAAAGAAATGGCCAGTCTGGCAGAAAAGACCGGGATACCGGTTGTCACGACCATTATGGGGAAAGGGGTCCTTCCCTCAGATCATCCGCTGTATATGGGGAATCTGGGTATTCACGGAAGTTTCGCTGCAAATATGGCCACCAGTGAGTGTGATGTTCTGTTTGCCATCGGCACCCGGTTTAACGACCGCATAACAGGAAAAACGGACAGCTTTGCAGACAAGGCAGTTATTATCCATGCAGACATCGAGCCGGATGTGATCTCGCGAAATGTACCGGCAGATATATCGGTTGCCGCAGATGCAGGGAAACTGATCAGAATTCTTCTTGAAAGAGCAAAGCCGTCTGCGGCCGGGGAGTGGGTCAGCCGTCTGAAACTGTGGAAACAGCGGCATCCGGTCACTTTAAAGAAAAGCACATCTGGAGAAATGAGCGCACAGAATGTGATAGAATACATCAATGATCTGTTTGACAGTGCCGTGATCACAACGGATGTGGGACAAAATCAGATGTGGGCGTCACAGTTTTTGAAACTGTCGGAGAAGAGAAAAATGCTCACCTCCGGAGGTATGGGAACAATGGGCTATGGTTTCCCTGCTGCCATAGGTGCTAAATTAGGAGTACCCCGAAAAGATGTTATAGCCATCTGCGGAGACGGCGGATTTCAGATGAATATTCAGGAACTTGCCACGGCAGCGCTCTATGAACTCCCCATTATCATCTGCATCTTCAACAACGGTTATCTGGGCAATGTCCGGCAGTGGCAGGAGATGTTTTATGACAGGCGTTATTCTGCCACATGTACCTGCCGCAGAGAAAGCTGTATGAAAGAATGCAAAAGTGCGTCTGCACACTGTCTATCCGGTTATATCCCTGATTTTGTCCATTTGGCACAGAGTTACGGGGCAGAAGGGATTCGTGTCCGGGAAGTGAAAGACATTCGGAGCGCTCTCCTGAAAGCCAAAGAGAGCAAGAATGTCCCTACGGTTATTGAGTTTATAATAGGCAGAGAACAGAATGTACTTCCAATTGTACCTCCGGGAAATTCACTGGAAAATATGATCGGCGGAGAATAAGGGGAGAGATGAAAAACTTGGGTTTTCTTGTTGACATTCCATGACAGAGATGATATTATATTCAAGGTCGTCAAGACAAGCCGGCGTGTCGGAATTGGCAGACGAGACAGACTCAAAATCTGTTGTCCTTACGGGCGTATGGGTTCGAGTCCCATTGCCGGCATAGTAAAGAACAGCTGAAACCAATAAATTCAGCTGTTTTTTTATTTCATAGGAAAGTTCACGACCTTCCCTATGAAATAAAAACGCTCCGCGGGTTGTGCACAGATGCGTAAGGAAATTATTTGCCTGCGGCAAATTGCATCAGGCACGCAAAGTTGTCAAGCCCCTCAAAGAGTGAGGGAGGGGTTGGGGCGTTGAAGTGGGCTTGCCCACTTTGTTCCTTGCTTAAATAGTTTGTTTTTTATATTCCTGTTAAAGGGGTTTGACAGAAAGAGCCGGATTCTTTACAATAGTGATATAACATAGTGAAAAAGTAGGAATGAGGAGGGAACCCGTGAAGATTTCAACCAAAGGGAGATATGCGGTCCGCTTATTATATGATCTGGCACAGCACAATACGGGAGAATGGATTTCACTGAAGGATGTGTCAAAGAGACAGGGTATTTCCATAAAATATCTGGAGCAGATCGTAAGACAGCTGAGTATATGCGGATATTTAAAAAGCCTGAGAGGTCCGAGAGGAGGATATCAGCTTTCTAAAAAACCTTCGGAATATACGATCGGAGATGTACTGGAGATTACAGAAGGTAGCATTGCCCCGGTTGCGTGTCTGGACGATGAGACCAATCAGTGCGAACGTTATTATGATTGTCCGACAATTTTTGTATGGGAAGGACTGGATAAAGTTGTGAGGGATTATCTGGGCAGTGTGACGATACAGGATATTTTGGACCGTGCCGCTTCAAAAGGCGGAAATGATTTTGTAATATAGATAGATTCAGCAGGCTTCCCGGAATTTCGGGAAGCCTTTCAATTATGGGTCGTGACCCTGTTGAGCACGCAAAGCGTGCGAAATAGAAACCACCCGCTATGCGGGTGCGCGGTGATAGTTATACAAAAAAATCACCTTTCCGTTATAATGAGGTTGTTCAAGCCAATA
>NZ_NQOG01000021.1 GCF_002270485.1 Anaerostipes hominis (ex Lee et al. 2021)
TATTGGCTTGAACAACCTCATTATAACGGAAAGGTGATTTTTTTGTATAACTATCACCGCGCACCCGCATAGCGGGTGGTTTCTATTTCGCACGCTTTGCGTGCTCAACAGGGTCACGACCCATAATAAAAATGAAAGCGCCGCAGGGCACTTTCATCTGCTGTTTTATATCTTCATTCCAGGCTTTCGAGTACTTTGCCGAGCAATTCACAGAGTCTTTGTGACTCTTCATCAGACAATGCTTTTCTGATGCGCATTTCTTCTTCTCTTAAATGGGCTTCCATCTCACTTTTTAAATCCAGCCCTTTCTGTGTAAGAATAACATTGCGGCATCTCTTATTCTCTTCATCCACAACACAGTACAAAAATCCTTTCGTCTCCAGACGCCTTAAAATACCGATGACCGTGGAATGTTTCACTCTCATGAATTCTCCGATATCTTTCTGGGTTATCTTCCGGTTCTGATGTTCCGCCAGATATAAAAGCAGTTCCATCTGGGAATAAGTCACATTCAGACAGCGCAGTTTCTGATTCATATGCTGAGTAAACTTATCGTGGATATGCTTAAATCTGGCTCCGATTTCCCTATCCTGGTTCATAATCCGCCTCCATATGTAGTGCACTACATATTTTACAAGACTTCGTCAAAAATTACAACCATTAATTTATTTTCTGCTTTCTGCCTTTACCGCATCCGCAACCGCACTGCATACCCGCTTATCGAACACCCCGGGAATAATATAATCCTCGCTGAGCTCCTCTTCTGTTATAATTCCCGCGATAGCCCGGGCCGCCGCCATCTTCATTTCTTCTGTAATCTGAGAAGCTCTGGCATCCAAAGCCCCGCGGAAGATTCCAGGGAACACCAGCACGTTATTGATCTGATTCGGAAAATCGGAACGGCCGGTAGCTACCACCTTTGCCCCGCCTTTTTTCGCCTCATCCGGCATGATTTCAGGCACCGGATTCGCCATAGCAAATACTACCGGGTCCTTTGCCATGGAAGCGACCATTTCTGATGTGACAATATTCGGTGCAGAAACGCCGATAAACACATCTTTTCCCTTCATGATCTCACGAAGTTCTCCTGTCTGCCTGTCCTTATTTGTTTTTTCCGCCATTTCTTTCTGTGCATCGTTCATCCACTCTTCCCCCGGACACAGGGCACCTTTCTGGTCTACAAGCACCGCGTCTTTTACTCCGAACTGAAGCAGAAGCTTACAGATAGAAATCCCGGCAGACCCTGCTCCGTTGATAACTACCTTTGCATCTTCCAGCTTCTTTCCCACAAATTTCAGCGCATTGATCATCCCTGCTGCCACGACGATGGCTGTTCCGTGCTGATCGTCATGGAATACCGGTATATCCAGTTCCTCTTTCAGCCGGCGTTCTATTTCAAAACATCTCGGCGCAGAGATATCTTCCAGATTGATCCCTCCGAATGTAGGCGCCAGATATTTTACTGTCTTTATGATCTCTTCCGTATCTTTCGTATCCAGACAGACCGGAAATGCGTCTATATCGGCAAACTCTTTAAATAAAATAGCCTTTCCTTCCATAACCGGCATAGCCGCCTCCGGTCCGATATCACCAAGACCGAGCACAGCAGTTCCATCAGAAACTACAGCTACCAAATTTCCTTTTGCAGTGTAACGGTACACATCCTCTTTGCAGTCCCTGATTTTTCGGCAAGGTTCTGCCACTCCGGGGGTATAAGCCGTACTCAGATCTTCTCTCGTCTCAACCGTCACTTTTGACCTTACTGCCACTTTTCCTCTGTTTTCTTCGTGCATCTTCAGCGCCAATTCATTGTAATCCATGACCTTCTCCTTTATGAATCTCTTTCATCTATAGTTTTCTTTATTATATTACAGTGTGATGTAAAATAAAATAATGTCTTCGTATCTGCCGTCTGACAAACGGTAGCCTCCGGGCACTGTCCCGAGCCGCTGAAATCCAAGTCTGTCATAAAGTCTCAGCGCACCCTGATTGGACGCTACCACCGCATTAAACTGCAGGACTTTGTATCCCAGCTCTCTGGCTCTTTCCATACAGTCCAAAACCAACTGCTCTCCGATATGCCGGCCTCTTGCATCCTTGCTGACTGCATAGGACGCATTGGATAAATGTCCGCATCTGCCCACATTATTTGGATGCAGTATATAAAGGCCAAGAATCTTTCCGTCTGATTCAGCCACCCCAGTGTAAGACTGCCCTGCAAAAAAATCTTCTGCTTCCTTTAAAGAAAAAAAATCTTCCTGTGGAAACGCATTGGCCTCTTCTACCACCTGATTCCATATCGCTGTCATCTCTTCTAAATCTTCTTTTTTAAACTGTCTCACCGTAAGTTCCATGAACGATCCTCTCCTTTTCCTCGCTCTTTTGATCCCGCATCTTTTACAGGCCCGGTATAATCTGCCGCGGAAGAAAGAAAAAAGCCATCTTAGAGATATCTCTAAAACGGCTTGCTAAGCGGGTGATGGGAATCGAACCCACGTGATCAGCTTGGAAGGCTGGAGTTCTACCATTGAACTACACCCGCATATATGACAGAGTCTTTTCAATTCTCTGTAATGCCCAGAGCCGGAATCGAACCAGCGACACGAGGATTTTCAGTCCTCTGCTCTACCGACTGAGCTATCTGGGCATGTCTCATTCCTGCGACTTCTATACTTTACCATATCAAAAAGCCCAAATCAAGAACTTTTTTAGATTTTTTGTCATCTTTCAAAAAATAGATTTTCCAGATAATGAATCCCCGTTTTGGTAACAAATATTTTTTTCTTCACATTATGCGCGGCTTTCATTCCGCTCTTATCCTCCTCCAGATTCACAAGGAAGTCGGCTTCCACAAGGATCTGATAATCTATGCCGTCAATCCGGCTGTAAGTATGATGATGCCCGATCAGATAACAGATTCTGTCCATGGTTTCATTTTTCAGACCGAACTCACCCAGAAGCTTTCTGGCTTCGTCCGGTCCTTCTATCTCCTGGTATTTTCCTGAACTGCTATTGTATTTCTCCTCACTTTTTTTAATTCCAATATCATGAGTCACCGCAGCAATCTCCAAGATCTCCTGCAGTTCCGGTTCCAGTTCCTCCTGCTCCCCGATAGCTTTTGCATAGGCATACACTTTCATAAAGTGCTGGACTCTTTTGGAATCTCCCTGATAATACTCTATCATCTTTGTCATTACGTCACTGATCTTCATTCTGTCTCTCTCCAATCGCAATTATATTTTTCTCAACAGACAAAACACCTTCCGTCTGGAGTTTCCTCAGTTCCACCATCATTCCGCTCCTGTCCACACACAGATAATCGGCCATATCTTTTTTAGAAAAAGGAAGCTTGATCCGGGACGTTTTCTGCTTATCCTGTTCCTGATTTATATATGCAAGAATCTTCTCCCTTGTAGTCCTCTTTTCAAGACATTCCAGCTTTTGATTCAAACGGACATTCTTTTCAGCCAGAAGAACAACCATATTTTCAATCAGCCGCTGGTGGAATGCACAGCTGGCATTGCAGGTCGTCAGTACCTTATGGTAGTTTAAGAACAACACCGTACAATCTCTGACACATTCAACCGATACAGGCAGCTCTGCATCCGGAAGACAGCCATAGGTCTCCCCGAACACTTCGCCCGGCCCGATATGGGCAAGAATCGCTCTTCTTCCCTCAAAATCATCTCTGACGATCCGGACTTCCCCGTCCACTACGATCCCCACTTCTTCCATCCTGTCTCCATTCAGACAGATGGCATCCCTGGAAGCATACGTTTCTTTTCTGGCCGACAGGCAGCCCAGCATCCCTTCTAAATCCTTCTTTTTAATTCCGCGGAACAGGGGACTGCGGTATAAAATTTGCTCCATTTTTTCACATCTCCTATAAATGTGTTGATTTATCAACAGACAACTTGTGCTCATTATAGTATGATGGGATTACAAACTCAAGGAGGAAATAAGAATGATACGACAAATAATAAAAATAGATGAGGAAAAGTGCAATGGATGCGGTCTCTGCGCTTCTGCCTGTCATGAAGGAGCCATTCAGATGATCGACGGAAAAGCAAAACTGATTCGGGATGATTACTGCGACGGCCTCGGCAACTGCCTTCCAATGTGTCCGACCGGTGCGATCTCCTTTGAAGACAGGGAAGCGCCGGACTATGACAAAGAAGCAGTCCTTAAAAACCAAAGAAAAAATAACAAGAGTGCGTTGCGCCAATGGCCGGTTCAGATCCAACTGGTGCCTGTGAACGCCCCGTACTTTGACAACGCCCACCTTTTGGTTGCCGCCGACTGTACGGCATTCGCACACGGAAACTTCCACGAACAGTTTATGAAAGAGAAAGTCACCTTAGTTGGATGTCCAAAACTGGACCCTGTGAACTACTCGGAAAAGCTGACAGAAATCATTCGTCAAAACAATTTAAAGAGCGTCACCGTAACCCGGATGGAAGTCCCCTGCTGCGGAGGGCTGGAATATGCCGTGCGCACTGCCCTGGAACAGAGTAAAAAATCCATTCCGCTCAATGTCATTACCATTTCTACAGAAGGGATTATCCTGGATTAGGAACTCTGATTTAAAATATACACTGCCTTTTGGGCCAGTTCTCTTGTAAGCCCGCCTTCCATAAAGCTTGTGCGGACCCAGTGCTCTCCCAGGCTGTTCTCTTCCCAATCATAATCCGTATCATCAAGGATCACGAAAGACCGGATGCGTTTCCCACGCATCCAGTCTTTTACTTCCAGTGAGCGGTTTCCCTTATGGAGATGTTTTGTTTTTGATATAATCTTCATGCCATAGGAAGCCATGGCCTGATCTAATGCTCTCCCCACCCTGATCAACGGCCCTTTCTCATGCCACGCATGGCGCCAGCTTGACGACAGTACAATCTGCGCCCCCGTCTTCTCCACTATATATCTTAGTTGTTCTAAATTATCTTCATCCACATCAATGCCCATGAACGGCTCGATGTTACTTTCTTCCAATTTATCAAACAGTTCCATAGAATTCAGCACACCGTCGATATCTAAAAAAATGATTTTTTGGGGTTTTATCCTAAACCGCCATTTATCAAAGGCTCTCATATGCTCCATCCCTTTCTCTTTATATAACTGATATATATTCCATTATACCAAGACAGGGCAGTACTTTCATCCGTTTTCCCTGGCAATTCTGGGATAACACCCGTTTTATTTTGCTCTCACCCTTTTTCTCGGGCTGTAACTTCCAAAATGGCTGTTCTGGCAGCAGATACCGACTTCGACTTAGAGAACTTTTTGCCCGCTGACCAGCAGATCTGATAACCGCTTGGCTTCCCGGGACTTTTTCTGACATAGACTTTTGCCTGCTTTTTCCCGGCTTTTATCTTCCTGATTTGTGCTTTCTTTGGAACTATCACAAAATACCGCTTAATCTTTCCTGTATAACTCCCTTTTCCAATGACTTCCTTTCTGGCTCACCGATGGTTTCGGCGTAACTAGTTTCCCCATGAATTGTCATTCCGCTTCTAATTACTAAAAATCACTATTACAAATAAACAAGATACTAATATAATTTTATCATAACATCTCCACCTGGTTAATATGATATAGTTTTTAGTATCTTCTCTCTCATAAATATATCATGGCAAAATAAGTAAAAAAATTCTATGTACTAATTTGAGAATTGCAGGGAATAACTTTCGCTATCCCCTGTCTATTTATTTCTTGATTTTAAATTCATATTTTAACACAGCATCTTCCCTTGTTTTTTCCAGCTGGCTTGTGAGCTGAGCGTTTAATTTCCCGTCTTTCTTCCATTTACTCGACTCTTTCAACGTATACAAATATTTCTTATTTATAAATCTTACATTATATTTATATGAGTCTTTAAAAGGATTGTTCTCGGCGATGTATACTGTCGAATCAAGTTTTGTTTTCTTCCCCAAAGAATCTATTGCCTGATAAACAATTTTATGCTCACCTACGGAATTTAACTTTTCAATTTGCATCGGTATCGGATCGACAACAGATACAGGTACTTTCAGGCCGCTTTTGTCATCCTCTAAGTCTTCTACCTGATAGTTTTCAAGTATTTCTTTAAGAACAGTTTGTGGATTGTTATCCAAATCTTTCTGATAAAATGCAAGATTCTGTGAATGTAATTTGGGAGGATTGTTATAAGTTACATATACCGTACCTTCTTTTTCTGCCACATTTCCAACACTGTCCTCAACTTGAAAAATAACTTTGACTTCTACGGTCTCATCTTTTTCAAGCTTCATAAAATAAGTGTCCATTACATCTGTATCATTCATTCCTCCAGAAAAGTTTTGGGGTTCCGGCCGGTATCCTTCCATACTTGTTCCATAATCTAATTTTATAATCTGTACTTTTTCCGTCAAATCTCCGTCTTCATCATCATAACAACCCTTTACAGCTTTTAATAAATCATTCTTTCTTATTTTTTCATTCTCTAAAAAAGTCTTTTTATCATGCAAAATAATGTCTGGCTTACTGTCCCACTGGCCTTCCATAAAAAATATATCCTCAGCATTCAATAAGCTATTTTTATTATCTAAATTCACAGATGCATTTACTTTCTTATAGCTTTTTGCAAATGCCAAGATATGATCTGATTTCCCCCTTTCCCGCTCTTCTTTTAATTCTTTATATCCAACAGGTTCCAATTCTCTTCTCTTACGGGCACTGCTGATATCTTGTTTCCATCCTATAAACTTCCCTTCTGATGACCGGAAACCGTTTTTCCTCAACAGTATATTTTCAGATTTGTTTTGTTCCTGGCTGTCCGTCGTACCAGCGGCACCCTGAATCCCCGGCAGATACTCCACCCTGTAATGGGGCCACAGTGCAAAAAGCGTCGCATCCGCATTTGCTGTATAAACATTCCCCGGCTGATACCCGTCTCCTGTTCCATCTGCATTCGTATTCCATGCAACAAACACGCCCGATCCACCGGAAGGTGTCAAAGCCGACAGCCTTATGTCCTCCTCCCAATACTTAACTGCTGCCGTGGGCATGTTCATGACCTCCTCTTTTGAATTTTTATCATAGCGAATCTGATATGCCTGACTCAGAACAATGCTGTATGGAACACAGCCGGAAGATGATTTTTTTAAATTTCCCGGTCTCATGACATATCCACTGCCTGCATACATAAATCTTCCATTCACAGACTGATTGTTCAGCAATGCATCTCCTGTTTTATAATTACTGTCCGCAGAATTAGATATGTTTCCTTTTACTGCCGCATAGCCATTTCGTATATTGGCAGCATCAAGAGAAATTCTGGCAGTCAGTGAATTGCTGTTGGAAAAGTATCGATTGGAGACCGTAATAAACCGATCCTTTGCGAGATAAATTTCCTGTTGTATCTCCGTATGTCCCTCTATTGAAAACAGGCTTCCTTCATGAAAGATACTCCGTTGTGTACCATTTTTGCACTGATTGTTTAAGATATGGGCGTTGTTGTTCAGGATCGCAGTATTCCTGTTATAAATGCCTGATCCATTTCCCGATGCACTGTTTCCCTGGATGTTCACTGCCTGATTAGCCTGAAACGTTGTAAAAGTACCGCTGGCTATATAAACAGCTCCCCCGTCTCCATAAGATTGATTTCCTGTAAAATTGCTTCCGTTTGCCTTGCAGGTGCCGTCAATGTAAATACCCCCTCCGCCTGCCTTTGAGGTGTTTCCGCTGACATTGCCGCTGCTAAAACTGCACGTGCCGGCAGAACTTACCGAGATACCGCCGCCCTTCCCGGAAGCGCTGTTGGAACTAACCGATACATTTGAAAATGAGACTGCTCCGTCTATCTGAAGTCCTCCACCGTTTACAGATGCAGTATTGTTTTTTATACTTCCTCCGCTCAAAGAGCCTCCTGCATTTTTCAAGATGGCTCCTCCCCCATATGTGGCGGCAGTATTGGAAGAAATCTCTCCGCCTGTCATAGAAAGTTTTCCCTTTGCATAGATCCCGCCCCCAGAATTGCCAGAATGATTATTTCTTACAGTTCCTCCGGTCATGCGGAATTCTGCCTCATGGTAGACACCCGCGCCATATACTGCCGAGTTATCATACATGCTTCCACCTCTCAGGGAGCCCTTCACAGAATCTGCACAGTAAATCCCGCCTCCATAGCCTTTGCTTTCATTTCCATGGATTACTGCTCCTGCCTTTATTTCCAGAGCCGCCCCCTTTTTGTAACTGCCGTTTGACAGACAGATGCCTGCCCCGTTTCCGTTGCTGTGATTTCCATAAATATTGCAGTCCTGTATGGCTCCGTTTGAACCGTTGTTTAAACATACGGCTCCGCCTGCATCCGCCTGATTATTTTTTAATACCACGCCTGTGGTGGATTTCTGCTGATATCCATCCTTTCCATTCACAGCCCATGTACCGGATCTCGTATATTTCCAGACGCCGAGATCACCTTTCGTAGAGTTTACTTTTCCATCTGTTTCGATCGCTCCCTGCACTTTAACTGCCCCTCCGAGAGCATCCTTCTTTTTGTTGGACGCCGCACAGTCTGAAACTGTACCTCCATACAGCCTCAGGGTTCCATAATTCATAATGCCTCCGCCATGAATCGCCTGGCAGTGTTCTATCGACCCTGCAAACATGTAAAAAGAAGCACCATTGCCGACCAAGACACCGCCTCCATGGGAAGATTTCGGCGAACTGGAAGACACGTCTTTGCTGCTCTTTGCCCGGCAGCTGTCAATCTTCCCTCCGAACATATAACAGGATGTACCGGAATTCATGGCAATTCCTGCCCCTCCTGCAAAGTCTGCCAAAAAATATCCGTCTATGATACGGCTGTATTTATTTAGATACAGCTGTCCTGATATAACTTCTATCATGGGAGCTGACGCAGCAACGTTTTTCCCGTTAATGTACAGATTATTTTTTGCTCTTCCATCTCCGTCATAGGCTCCTAATGTGAGTGACCCTCCGTTTACTTCTAACATGGCATCTTTATATCCCACAGCCCTGTTGAGATTACGTGCGCTCTCACCATCTGCATAAATCTTCACATGCCGACCGTTCGTCCTGATCGCTGATGTCACATTAAAGCCCTTATCCACACGGACTGCTATTTTCTCGCCTTTCTCTACGGAAGCCACTGCGTCCTTTAAAGCTTTGAGAGAACTCACGGCTTTAAAGTTAGAATATCCATCTGAAACAGCTTTCGCTGCTTTTTTCTGTACCTGAACAGGCAGCGGAGATACTTTGTCTGGTTTAGCAGGAACTTTGTCTTCCTTGAGAAAGCCAAGGTTTTTATATAAATCATTCACTGCACTCTGTATTTCTGATTTCCCGTCCTTCACCCGTTTCAGAGCAGTGTAAAAATCCAGATAATAACCATGTTTCTCCGATACCAGCTGCTTTAAATATTGTTCTAAAGATTCATAATCTTTTCCCTCAATCTGATTTATACACTCAATAACAATCTCTTCATCCGGTTTCTCCTGACTCCCCTTTTTCAGCATCAGAAAATAAGGCTCCAGCCGGTCAAATAATCTTTCTAACTCCTCTTTTGTCCGTTCACTTTTTATAAGTTCTCTGATGATCTGACAGTTTGTCACTTCCAAAAACACAGACTTTTCCTTAGGACTTAACCTGTCATAAAATTTATTCTGTTCTTCTTGAGACCAGGAGGTGAATACATCGATGTATCCACCTTCAAGCAGTTTCCCCATAAAACTCATCTCTGTGCCGGCCTGAACAACTGAAGACACTGTGGCTGTGCCCTGTTCTGATCCCGATATCGCAGCCGCCGTCAGCAGACTTGCTACGATCACACCGGAAATAATTCTTTTCCCCCATTTTTTCATTCTGACATGCCTCCTTATGCTTCTTCCTGAAACTGTTCCAGCACTGCTGTTTTTCTGACCTCTATTGTTTTTTTCTTTCCGTCTGAAGTAAGGAAAGTCTCACGGACACTGACATCCAGCAGTCCGTGGATATGGTCGGCTCCGATAATTTCCACTTCTATATCGGCATCTGACGTAATCTGTGTCTTTAAATCCCGGACAAATGCCTCTGCCATCTGCTCTCTGGATTCGTACTGTTCCTCCTTCATATTGTCCAAAGTCTGTTCAACCGCATTGGAGACATCCATCGTAAGTTCTGTTTTTCTGGATGCGAGTCCTGAAATATTTTGTGTTATAAACACAGAGTAGATTAAGATGACAAGTAAAATAATTCCTGTGACTGCCCCTTTCATAAAATTCCTCCTCTGCTTTATCCCTCACTGCGTCATCCCAGAAATATAAATGAGCTGTTCGCACCTGACTTTTCAAAAAATGTTGAAATGGTATCCGTCAGCGCTTTTTGAAACTGGGTCACAAAAGTACCTTTGGCAAAAACACATAAGGCCAGCACTACAATCACTGCTACAATAATTAATCCGTAATCTTCTAAAAAACTTTTCATAAGTAACTCCTTTCAGTCATTCTTCATCCTCTGTTACACTGTTTGCATAGCTTCTGATCTGACAAACCTTTTCTATCCGCAGCAGAGGTACATATAATTTATACTTCAATGTTACAAAAGAGCGTGCCCTGTTCTCGTCGGCCTGTTCCCTGGATACATCCAAAGAAACATACCCGTCCTCCTTTGCCTCCTTCCGGCATTGCTCAACCACTGCTTTTGAAAAACCCGCCGCATCCATCTTATGGACTGCGGCCGACTGGTATTGCTTTGCGTTGGAGACCACCTTCGTATTGACACAATAAACGACATTTAAAAACATTCCTGCGGCTATAATAAAGCAGCATACAAATGTCTCTACGGCCAGCCTCATTTTCTATCCTCCTCATAATGCATACCCTTCAATCTCCTGCCAGCTGGCAATTCCCAGCAGTTTTATCCTCAGATGATAAGCCAGCACTACTTTATACTTTGGCTTTTCATCATAAAAGCCGTCATTTTTTACAGAAAGACTGTATCCCTTTTCAGACGCCTCTTTTTCACACTCTTTAATGATCAAAGAATCAAAGCCGCTGGCCTCAATTCTGCCTATCATTTCCTCATGAACGGCTCTCGCTCCGGCCTCTTCCAAAGCCGCTCCATTATATGAAGCCATAATAAAGGCACCCAGGCAGAGCAGAATCACACTGATGACTAATTCGACAGGCATCTTCATAAACATTCCCCTTTCTTCTTTATCGTCAGGCAGACGGTCCATGCGGAAATAAAAGTAATACAGACGGTAAGACAAAAATGATTCAGACTGATCCAAAGGATCGGTGAAAAGGACAGCAGATTGCTGATCATATGAACTGAAAAAGGTGCTTTTAAGCTGTGATGCTTCTCATATACGAAACAAAAGACGTTCCCCCACAATGCTGCGTAGATACCCTGGATCACATGTCTGTGGCACAGCCCGAAAATGACACTGGAAATCAGAGACGACTTTACTTTCCCCATCGGTTTTAATCCTTCGAACAGAAATCTGCGGAATAAAAGTTCCTCGGCTGCCGGTCCAATGATTCCTGCCGCAGCTGCGTTTACTAAGAGCGGGCTTATCTCGGCCCTCTGATCCATTATAAATTTGCTGTTATGGAAATTTTCAGTAAGATAAATAGAAATGTATTGTGTGAGAAAAAAGAAAGAAATCGTAAATAGAATCAGTCCGCTGCGGATTCTGAACCTTTTCCCTTGATTACTTGTCAAAAAGGGTCTGCAAAGAAGGATCAGACACAGGCCGCTAATCAGATTTGGATACAGGCCAGGAATTCCGATCAAACTGCACAGCTGTCCGCAGATCCTATAAAGCGTGAAATAAATAAGGAATCGTTTTACATCCTCATTCACTGTGATTTTCTCCATAATTCTTTACCAGTATCTTAATTCTTCCTTCCGAAACCAGCCCGATGGAGTTTTTAACCGTATATAAAAGAATAAATTCCTTATCATGGCTCGTATCTAAATATTCTGACTCAAACAAAGACCTCACCTCTTTTCCTCCCTCATTCGTGACAACAAAAATCTTGATCTTTTCCGTCAGGTCACCGTCTTTTTTATCCTCTGCCTTTACAAGCTTTCTCGGATTCAACTGCTCTTCTTTTCTAATAATGAGTCTTCTTGCCGTACCGTCTTCCCCACGAACACCCGATAACTCCGGTCTGCCCTGCTTTTGAAAAAATTCATTGGATGAGATATGATTGGTATCTTGTATAACGCCGTTTGCTTTCAGCTGTGAATAGACTGTATTTCGTATAAGGAAAACTGCTCCAAAAGCTGCTGCTATCAATACAATGATCCTTCCGTAATTTTCAATGATCTGCTTCACCTCATCCTCCTAACACAATACACAGCTGATAGAGTCAAAAAAGGCTGTTCCAAACCGGGCGGCAGCAGATAATAATACCCCCAGAAATGCAAGAACAGCGGTTCCTGCGATCACACACACAATTATGCTGCCATATTCGTCAATGATTGTCTTCATAGGTGTCACCTCCTTTCAGCTTATCAGCTGAACAAAACGAATGTAAACTGCACAGATACCGATGCCTGTAAGCAGCAAAAATAAAACCGCTCCCAGTTCCTCAAAAAAATCCTGCATATGTCCTCCTGTCTATCCCGGAAGTTTCGTCCAAAGCGTAAAGAAACTCCCGAAAATCAATCCCAAATCCATGATCATCTTTAAAGTTGCCAGCACCATGGGCACAAACGTCAATGCCCCTATCCCCGCTACATCGTTCTCATTTTGAATCCATTCTGCCTTGTCCATTAATACATTATTCCGATGGATCAGGGTATTGATCTGTGCCTCGGAATCGTCTTTCCCACAGTTGGTAAGCGAATATAACATCTTGGAGGCAGACTGTATTTCCGGCAGATCAAACTCCGACAGAAAGTTCTGATACGGCAGTATGGATTCCGGATCTTCATCAATGTTATGGAGAAGCATCTCAATCTGCTCCTTTAATACATAAGGTGCTTTATCAAGAGAATCCCTTATTGCAACATAGACGTTTTCTGTCTGAAGACTCAGCGCGATCCCCCTGAGCCAATAAGGAAACTTCTGATTGATCTCTTTTAGAATTCTCCTCCCGGCATTCTTTCTCTTTAACGACGGAGTGAACCACGCCGCGGCTATCAGGGCTGTTACAGCCCCTATAATATAGAGATTCTGCCAGTCAAACCCCAGGAGTAAAACAGGAAAACTCAGTGCAGTAATGATCCACGGCTGTTTTCCGTCCTTTTCCTCCCGCATTATCTTAAAATCTTTTTGAATCTGTTCCGGATTTTCTTCCATCGTATCTTTTAGCCAGGAGCCGGTGAGCAGTTTTTGTGCTCCCAGATATAACATGAGAAACAAAAACAAAAGAAAAAATGTCGTTCTCTGGTAAAGTGGTCCCCTAAGTACCTTTCCAAGCATCTCATCGCTGGCCAGCATCATGACTGTGGTCCCCGCAACTGCCAGCGACGCGGTCAGAGAAAGCACGATCTTAAATTTCATACTTTTTCTCTCTTTCTGAAAGAGATACGTCCGCTCTGTCCATTCTTTAACATCGTCTAATATGATATTTAACGTACTTTGATACTGGCCACCCAGATTTTCCACTTTGACCAGATAATCATGCAGCATCTTCATCCGGTCACAGCGGTACTCCTGCTCAATACAGGAAAGTGCGTGCCGATACAAGTCGTCTGCTGCGACCGGACTGCTGATGGCTTTCTCCGCTTCATCGATAAGTTTCAGAATACGGCCTTCACAGAGCTGTTTTGTCTCCTCCAATGCCACGATAATCTTTGGCTGCTTTTTGAAAGAATATATCATCTGCTCCAAATAATTCACCACATCCCTGAATCTTTGCTCTTCATACATATATTTAAACTGCCGGATGATAATGATCGGAAAAAAGCACAGATATGCCAGGCCCAGACCCATGATATAAGGTATTTGCAGATGAAAAAATCTTCCTGCCAAAAGAATTCCAAGAAAAGATAAAAATAAAGATGCCAGATATTTTTTGAATGAATAAAAGTATCCATAGCCCCGGATCTCTTTTTTTAGATTTGTATATTTGATGTACCAGAATGTTTTCAGGATTGCTCTTTTATTACGTTGTTCCATTGTTCATCCCCTCCCATCGGAACGGATCTTTGACCAGAAATTTTTTCTTCAGCTTCTGCGGAAGCTCTTTATTTATAATCCTCCGGTCCTTCAAGATCATCTGTATCTTTTTCTGTCCATTCTGATCCAGATAGAAACAGGCAATCTGATCAATATAGCGGAGGATTCTGCCATCCAGGCTCTGTTCCTTCCGTATCAGAATTCCCAAGTCCACAAATCCATAGACGTCCCTCTCTATACGTTCCGATGCGATGGGATCGTCCACCATATTTTTCATCCTCTCCGGAATCCTCCGCACATCATCCGTGTGAACGGTTGTCAGCGAATAGTGTCCCGTTGTGAGGGACTGGATTAAATGCTGTACTTCCTCACCCCTGGCTTCCGACAGAAGAATCCACGTAGGCAGCTGCCTTAAAGACGCTTTAATGGCTTCTACGTAGCCAAAAGTATCTTCATTGACCTCAATGGCCACACAGTCTTTTCCCGGATTAATCTCCCTGTAATGTATCTCCAGACTATCTTCAATCGTAATAACTCGCTCCATGTCCGGAATAAACCTGGTCAGATATTTCAAAAGTTCTGTCTTGCCGCTGCCTACCTGACCTGCGATCACAATATTCATATGTCCGAGAACGCTGTTTTTCAGGAAATTCAGGATTTCTCTGCCGCAGTAATCCTCTTTAAAAATCTTATCTTCGCTGAGCCTTACAAGTGCCGGTGACTTTCTTATAGAAATGCTCCGCCCGGTGGCACATACATCTTCATGTATAATGGAAATCCTCAGTCCATCTACTTCTGCCTCCACCAAGGGATCATATTTATTAAACGGAGCAGAGACCGCATTGGCTATCCTTGCACTGAACTGGCTGATAAAGCTTTCCGAAATCTCTGTTCCAACAACGGTATGCCTGCCCCGGTCCAGGTCGTCAATGATCAGCTCTTTTCCATTCCAGTTGATGTCGGTAACCATATAGTCCTGGATAAAAGGCAGCAGCGGTCCAAAATACTTGTCTTCGATTGCAAATTTCTGCATAGTTCCTCCTGATCAATGGGAATCGGTTTATCTTGAAATAGATGTAGAAATGATTAGCTGTATTTTTGATATAAGATATCTTATTTCCATATTTTAACTTATATTTATTTTTTTGTCAATCCGATAATTGATTTTTTCATACAGCAAAAAAATAGTAAAAAAGATGGTTGACATCCTTGCTCTAATATTGTAAAATATATTTTGTTCTCAGCAAAGAACTTCAGAATAATATGCGATAGTAGTACAGTTGGTAGTACGCAACCTTGCCAAGGTTGAGGTCGCGGGTTCGAGTCCCGTCTATCGCTCTTTTTAATGCTGGAAAATCTAGTATTTCTCATGGTTTCATCGGTTTAAATAGTAAATCTGACTGCTGTCAAAATTAAATTATTGATGTCAAAAAGTTTGGACACTTTTTAAAGAAAAAATGACGATAGTTTTTATAAAACTGCCGCCATTTTTTTTCGTTTCTTTTCCGCTTCTGTTGAAATGATGTAGCATTGTTCCGTGGTTGCGATATCCGAATGACCAAGTATATCTGCAATATCTCTGGTACTCATTCCAGCTTCATGTAATACAGTTGCAACGGTTTTGCGTAGCAGATGAGGATGTACTCTGTCAGGTTCAACCCCGGCTCTTTCACATAAATTCTTTAAATCTTTAGAAAGCTTTGCTGTTTTTTCTATATATTGATGCCCATCATAGCAAAGCAGTTGATTTGGTTTATACCATCCATTTTGCTGATGCAATTCCTTTAAAAGCCTTAATACTAACATAGCTCTCCCGGTCAGTGGCACTTCACGTTTGGAATGTGCAGTCTTTGTTTCACCAATGTCATAAACCTGTTTAATGATATGGTATAAAAAAAGTTGACACCCGCATTACCGAAATGGACACGGTGATTGGATGCGAGGGCAGCCGCAAGGTTCTCCTGACCATGCACTTTTGTTCCTGTGACATTATGGCAGCGTTCCTCCTGGACTCCAAGGAAACCACAGGAGTTGAAAAAGTGTTTGACTCTATCAATAAAGCTTATCGGTACATGGCTTTTCAGCACCGCAATCCCCCTGATACTTACCGGCAGGGGAGGCGAGTTCAGACATCCGGACAAGCTTGAATGCGGCATTGACAATATCATCCGCACAAGGATCTATTATTGTGATCCGATGGCTTCATGGCAGAAACCGCACTGTGAGCGGAACCACGAATACATCCGGAAAATCTGCCCGCAGGGCAAGAGCTCTTTCGATAACATGACACAGGATGACGTGAACCTGATGATGAGCCACATTAACAGTTCCTGCCGGGAAAGTCTCGGCGGTCTGACACCGTTCACACTTGCAAAAATGATATTGCCCGATGAACTCATGGACTTCCTCCATCTGTCTGAAATTCCGGCGGATGAAGTCATCCTTACGCCGGCACTGGTAAACGGCAAGCAGAAACCAATGCGTAACACGCAGGCATAAGACGCTGGTATTTCATGTGTTTACAGTAGGGGCATCCATGCTCGGCTGGCACAACGTGCCAACACTTTAATTACCCTGTGACGAATGCCTAACAATAAAATAAATCTGCGGATACGAGCCACCATAATAACCTATTAGGCAGGTGGAATTCAGTCTTACAGTACACAATCCCAGTTGCTTGCAACCGCATACCCTTTTTTTAGCAGCCAATGGTCAAGGGTAACTAAATTCCACTTTATACCCATTCCTGACATCTGTCAAAGCCTTAAAAATGGAATTTAGTTGTCAATACGGAATTTAAGTTTACAAGCGGATTTTAACTTTTCATTCAGGTATTCTTTAAAAACAGTCTGCCCCGTTTTTTAACCTTCAGGGGACATAAACGACATCCCATTCTGAGGGAGTTGTGTGCCAAAACAGGCACATGCTGTCGCCCCCACATCTGACAATGTTTTTCTTATCCCAAGATCTGTCCCTTCCATCCCCTTTTTATATACGAGCAAAGGGACACATTCTCTTGTATGTTTGCTGTGTCCGATCTCGGGATCATTTCCATGATCCGCCATCACGACCAGGATATCCTGCTTTTTGAGGCACTCCATAAGTTCTCCGATCTTGCGGTCCGCGATCTCCAGGATCTTTTTGTAAGCCGGTGCTGACTGGGAATGTCCGGCCAGGTCTGTTTCCTGTACATTTGTACAGATAAATCCCTTTTTCATCCGCCCCATCTCCCTGATCGTAAGTTCCATGACTTCTTCCGTATCCACGCAGGAAACGCTCTTCCCATACTCATTATTCACGATATCTGCGACTTTTCCAAACAGCGAGACCTCATATCCCGCCCTGCCAAGAATGGACGGAGCCTGTACCTGCGGATCCACGCCATATCCTAAATGCCTGCACTGATACCCATGCTCATAAGATCTTGACTTTGAAGACGCTATCCCGATGAACCTCCCCTGTCTGATCTCTTCGGCATCCCACAGATCCTGCATCGTATTGCCTGTCCCTCCAAATACGATGACCCGACCAACTGTGGCAACCTTCCTCACTAGCCGGCCGATCTCAAGTTCTTTTTCAAAGGGCATATAATCCAGCGGAGCCGTCACATTATAGCACATTCCCAGATCTGCCTCCAGGTTGTCCGCCACAGTGGCATATTCGTCGACAAGAAGATATCTGAGCCCTTTCCTCTCGATCACTTCGACAATATATCCTGCTTTTTCCAGACAGTCCCGTATCTCCTCGGCTTTCTCCTGAAATGGATGCTGATCCGGCTTTTTGGGGAGGGTCCCCATGATCTCCTGATGTCCTATAAACGTATCTGCCCCAAAATGCATCAGCTCACATTTCCCGAAGTTTGCGCAAGGTGCAAACTTCATGCATGAGCTCTCCTTTCCATAGGCGTTCATCAGTCCCAGCCTCTCCAGATTCCTTAATCTCAGTTCGGGAAACCTCCGCAGCAAAGACCCCAATGTATCCGCCTTCTGGTCAGCTGGCCTGACCATTGCCGTATCTTTCATAGCACCGATGCCGAAGCCGTCTAACACGATCACTACGAATCTTTTGTCCATTTCTGCCTCCCCTGACTGTCATAGACTCCTATGATCTTTTTCTCTCCTCTGTGAAGCCCTTCCACGAGCACGACATCACTTCGCGTCACAAATATCTGAAACCGGAACGCCATAAGCACGGTATCTCCCACCTGGCACATCTGCGAAAGCCCAAAGTGATAGTCGATACTGTCACTGTCCGGTGGGATGACAGAAACCTGTTCCATCTTCTCCATCCCCGTCCCCACAAGAGCGTTTTCCACATGGGAGCGCCTGTAATATCCGCCCCCGTAACAGTAACCTCTGTTCTCAAAATTGTGGGATACTTCCGTTACATATACACAACATGGGATCTCCGGCTCATCACATTCCGCGTGAAGTGGTGTAGTCCCCGTCAGCCCATGGCCGGGTTCCGCGCTGTTGCCCCCATAGACCGCCATTTTTTTCAGGGTCGAACAGCAGCTTGCGGAAGGCGTGTTTACAAGTTCACACGGCATCCCTGCCTTCTCCATGATTGATGCCGCCTCTAACACGGTCTTCAGATTATGGATCGGCCGAATCTTCTTCTCTTCTGAGTCATACAGATAGCACGGGAACGACGTGACCCCTGCCACTTTTACATTTTTACAGTCTTTCTCCACCCAAAGCGCGGTCTCTTTCATCTCTTCCAGCGAAAATCCGGCGGTCTGTCCGGAATACATCATGTCACCGCCTGCAGCGACACGGAGTAATATTTTCTGTATCTTTCCAAGTTCCGCGGCGGCTTTTTGTATCTCTTCGATTTTTTCGCGGGTATAGACGGTCATATATTCCACCCCATAAGCCACAAAACATTTTACTTTATGGCCAGGTATCTGCACCAGATGGCCCGCATTTTTGATGGGGATGCCATGGCGCATCATGACTTCAGCTTCTTTATAGTCAACGGTCACTGCCCCTTCATATCCCATCTCGACAAGTCTCTTTGCCAGATATGGATTTCTCCCGACTTGTTTGAGCATAAAGAAGAGCCTTATGCCGTATGCTTTGCCCGTCTTCGCGATATTCCGCGCATTTTCAAGGAATGTATCTACATCTATTATGTAAGAATCCGGGCTGACCCGGCCCGTCTGGTGCAGTTCAAACGCCGTGTTTAACAGTGCCGGATTCTTCTTTCTCAACTGGTTCACAAACATATCTTCACACTTTCTACCGCCCTTTTAAGGATACGCAGCACCGTATCAGCGCCTCCCCGCATAGGATTGATACGGATCATCCTCTTCTCGAGAGCGGGATCTGCTTTTCGGAATGTGCCGGAGAGTCTGTAAAACATAGGCACTATCTCATATTTCGATTCTGCCCCCACCGGATTTGGGGCCGCGCCGGATCTTTCTGCCTCTTCTAACACCTGAGCGGCAATATCTTCTTCAAATTCTACAAGTACGATCTTAGATTGCGCATTTGCCAGAAAGGCGTCTTTTATCCCGTCTATCTCGCCGGCTTTCAGTCTTCTGACACACTCCTTCCCCACCTCTGCTTCAATGGCCAGAGACACCGGGGCATATGTCAGCCCGCGCAGGACATCCATGGCCTCGTGGCCCTGTACCTGCATCCCCCCGGAATAATTCCATCCTATGATCTTGTCTGTATATCTTTTCTTCCCGATAACGATCCCCACTCCTTCCGGCCCAAGGAGCTTAAAAGAGGAAAAACACGAAAGATCCGCGCCACACTGCACTCCGGTCCTGCTCATCTTCATCACGGCATAATTGTCATCAGTTAAGATGAGGATATCCGCACATTTTCTGATGGTCCCGATCACAGTCTCCATATCATAGCTGTCTTCTGGCTTCTGTCTCGTATATTGTATTAGGGCCCCCCGGATATCCGGATCCTGCCCCAATGCCCGTTCTATGTCTGCCAGGTTGTTAAAATCCGCTTTTTTAAGATCTAGTCCCATCATTTCCATGGAAATGGAAGTCGTACTGTAGACCGGGGCATCATGAATCAATATCTTGCTGCCCGGTGGCATCATGGCAGACAGGCCCAGACGAATGGCGCCGCTTCCTGCGCCCCGTACAAGGACGCAGGATTCCGCATCAAAAAAGTCCGCGATGACCTGTTCTGCCTTATATGTCGTCACAGGCTTATTGAAACCAGGCACGACACCCAGATCTCCTCTGCTCAGCATCTCATGCCCCCGAAATACTTTCGTGATACAATCGATCATCTTAAACTGGGCCGCGACAGCTTCTTTTACATCCATCCCTTCCAACGGATAAGTCAGCAATATATTTCCCTCCTTTACTTCTACATATCAAGGATCCTGGCTGGATTATGGATCAGCATCTTGTCAAGCGTTTCCTGTGACACGCCTCTTTCCCTGAGAAGTGGCACAAATCTTTTCATGACAGTGGTATAGCCGTCGTACTTCCCATATCTCACCATATAGGATCTCCTCGAGATATCCTGGGATAAGAGGATGTGGTCCTCATATCCCTTTTCAAGCAGCCACATCAGATTGTCCGCCCGCTTTTCGTCCGACAGATATGCTGTCTTTCCCACTGTATCGTATGCTATATTCACTCCCGTATCCAGGATCGCTTTCTGATAGGCTCTGTCGTCCGACAGGTCGATATGGCCTAAAATGACCTTATCCGGATCTATCCCCTGTCCTTGCAGCAAGGCAGATTGTTCCAGCCCCAGCTGCCCCAGCTGGCAATGTGTCGTCACGGCACATCCTGTCTTTACCCCTGCTGCCGCAGCCGCTTTCAGTACTTTTTCTTCACTGGGAGCCAGTTCTTTCTCCCCGCCTGCCACTTCTCCTATGATACCTGCTCTTATGTCAGTCCCGTCTATCCCTTCCAGGATATCCCGGCAAAAAATATCACAGATTTCTCCTATTGTCCCCGACCGGACACTTTCAGGGTGATACGCTTCCAGATAAAATCCGGTCGACGCGATGATCTGTATGCCACATTCTCTGCTTATCTGCCTGAGCATGCGCACATTTCTCCCCATGTCATTGCAGGTCACTTCGATCACACTTTTGACCCCCAGGGCTTTCATAAGATCCACTTCACTTTCGATGAGCACCGAATCGTCAAATACGGAGTCTGTATCCTTTCGTACCGGGGACAAGTCCAGGGCAAGATGTTCGTGGCACATGGTGACGCCGACAGCTCCGGCATCAATACGTCCTTTAACTGTATTTATCATAACTTTTCACCGTCTTTTCTGTCTTATACCAGCGGCGTAAGCCCGATCAGGTAGGTAAGGTTGAGCAGGAGCCCTGTCGCGATGGCCGCGATCGGGCCGATAGCCATGCGCATGATCTTCCGCCCCGTCGCCTCATTGATCAGATAGATCACGCCACCGATCAAAAACCCGCCTTCTGCACCTGCGGAAGTGCCCGCCCCCATCGCACCGCATGCTGAGATAGAGCCGATCAGCAGGGCGAACTCGACACAGGTGTTCATCGCGCTCCTGATATTGTCAGAAGCATCACGCATAGACGGAAATCTGCCAAGGAATTTCCCGATCAGGCCTAAAAGCATGACTTCCACAAAAATGATGACAGCACCTGATACTGCGGCAATGATCGGATTCGGCGAGAGATATCCTGCAACATAGATAAATGTAAAGCCCGCAACGCCATATACACCTGTCGTAACTGCTGTCGTAGCTATCAGAGGGATAAAACTCAGGCCTCTCATAAATTCATTTGTGGCGACTGTCTTGATAAGAGCATCTGCCTCCGCCGCATCTGTCATCACATACGCCTTGGAAAGATCGAACATGGAAACGTCGCTCCCGGCAAAGACGTGGATATTACATATGACAGCGATAAGTGCTCCCGCGATCATCAGGAACGGAAGGTTTTTCTTGATCCTTGCAGTCCTTTCCGAAAATACATTTAATGTCTCTCCTTCTTTATTGTCTTGTTTATCCTTTGCATCCCTGTAAATGCACAGTGCGACAAGAAGGACGACACCAACCATCATCGTCCATGCATCCGCGCTGATCGTAGAAAATTTCGGCCCCCCGAAACGGAATACCACTACGACGACTGCGGAGATTATCCCTGTCCTCATCCCAAACTGCATGATGATGGTGATGATCGGGAAGATCG
The DNA here is from genome assembly GCF_002270485.1 of Anaerostipes hominis (ex Lee et al. 2021). Taxonomy (GTDB): domain Bacteria; phylum Bacillota; class Clostridia; order Lachnospirales; family Lachnospiraceae; genus Anaerostipes; species Anaerostipes hominis. The sequence continues at coordinate 22,259 of NZ_NQOG01000021.1, forward strand.
CAAAACCTGTGACCACATATGTACCGACATTGCCCAACGCTCCTATCAGGTCTACCGGCATGCCTGTCAGCACGGTGTTCACGCCCCCTATCGCCGTGATACAGAGAACCCCATATGCCGCCCCCAGGATCGGGGCCAGCCACTTCTTCGGCGAGGCGATCCCGATGATATCCGTGGCAAGGAATAAAAGCCATGGATTAAGAAGATTTGTGGCAAGTGCATTTCCGATCCCTACAGATGCGATGAACCCCACACTCAGCCCAAAAGCGATCGTCGCCATCTCCGTTCTGTGCATGCGCCCTTCAATATATTCCGGTATGACAGGTCTTATCCCATCATGAAATACTGCCATGCCCATATGTGAGATAAACGCTGTCATAGCACAAGTGACCATCACTAAAATAATGTTTATAACGCTAAGCTCCATCCCTGTTTCCTCTCTTTCTCCTAAATCACTTTTCTGTCTCTTTCTTCATAAGTACGTCCATCAGTACCGAAACTGTCCCTTCAATATTGGATACTGTCATCCCAAAACATATCTTTCCCGCCTCGACAAAGCTCTCAATCTCAGATCTGTCCGGCTTTCCACCGTTTTTACAGACAGTACAGCATTTTCCATAACCGATGAGCCCGATCAGGATCGAGATCGCCGATCCCCCGCCACTCTCACATGCTCCAAAATAATAATCTGCCCTTCCGTCCTTGAGCATCGGGACCGCCCCCATATCCGTAGTGACGATCGTTTCCGCCTCCGGGCACGCTTTTAAGATAGCGTCCTTCATCTCATTTTTCTGCATCCCGCCGATTGCGATCTTCAATGTTCCTTCCTCCTTTTCCCTTTCTGTGCATTTCAGCCACCCAATACATTACAGACATGGACGAATATGAACCCTTTTTCCGCATCTGAAAGTTCTACTGGAAGTCTGCCCATCACTTTTCCGAAAAATGCGGATGCTTTCTCATAAACAGGTTCCTCTTTAAGCGCTTCCAGGATTTCCGCGTCGATGGGCTCCTCCTTCTCTCCTTCTTTTGTCCTTTTCAGGGCCATCGCCAAATGGGTGATAAAGATCCCTGCTTTTTCTTCATCCACATCCTCCCTCTCCTGTGCGAGGATATCAACTATCTGTCCGCATACAGCGGCATCATCTTTCGTTATGATGTCAGCAGAACATAAAATATCTATCCTCTCATACAGGTTCTCTTTTACTTCCAAACCATCCTCCTTTCTCAATATACAATATTTTGTATATTGGTATGATATATTTTGTCTGCAATGGGACAATGGCACTGTCTTTGCTCCAGCAGACATTTCCCAATACAGACAGTCCAAAGCAATGCTCTTGCTTCTGCTTTGCAGCATCATCTAGTAATCTGCAACGCGCTCCCCTGTCCTTACTTCTTCCAGGACTTTCAGCACACGCTCTTTACTTATATGTTTTTCCAAAAGCGCTTTGATATATTCAGCTCCCTTTTTTACGATGATGACAGCCGCCGAAAACCGCACGTCATACTCTTCTTCGCTGAGAAAGACAACTTTTAGGCCAACCTGCCCATGGGCTATGATATCATCATAGTTCCAGACACCGGCGTCGATCGTCCCTGCCTTTAATCCGGAAATGATATTCTGTGTCTTTATCTCTACAAGTTCTACTTTCTTATCTCTGATGATCCTTTCCGTGATCTTGCTCTGATCCAAAGATGTACTGTCATAACCGACACGCATCCCATCCACGATCCCCGTGCCATCTGTATCCCGCAACATGAGGACATGCCTGGAAAGGAAACTGCCTGCCCCAAAGTTCATGACGATCTCAACCTTGCTGCCCTCCCGCATAGCCTGCTCCGCTGCGTACTGCGAACATACCGCGAACTGATAGGTCCCCGATTCCACGAGCCGGATCCTGCCGACGGCTCCTCTGGAGTACGCCATATTAAAATTCAGTCCTTTCATCGTCTCATAGACCGCTGTGGCAAACCCTTCATATGTCACTGAATAAGGCAGGGGCATGATCCCCAGTATCTCCTCCCTGATACAACAATTCTGGAGTCTGGCATAGTCGATCCCCTCGATATATGTCCCCATATGCCCGTGCGCTTTCAGAGATATACCCTGGCTCTCCTTGATATAAGCCAGCGCATTTTGTATCGTCCCCCGTGATACATGAAACTTCTCCTGATATTCTGAAACCGAAGGGATACGGTCTCCTACATTTCTGGTGAGGAAATCCTGAGCCAACTGTCCTATCGTAACACCGATCTTCTGATATAAATTCTGATCCATACCCTCAACGCCTTTGTACAAAATATTGTATATTGTTAATATAATACTTTCGGCCGGTCTTGTCAAGAAAAAACAGCATCAGTGATAGCGTAAATTTACCTTCGGAAATAATGGTGTAGAGTTCACCCACGATGCTCTGATAAAGTATCAGATAAGGACTTGTGGTTTAACTATGCTATTTTTAGGTATAACAAGCAATCCCGATTTATAGTGAGCATTGTACGGCTTATTCCTCTTAGGTATACTCTTTGACCGGGTTTCAACATCTCTGAGAGAGTTTCAAGTTTTGTGTATACTCAAAAATCTAATGTAAGATACGTTGATAGTTACGATTGGGCAGAGCCGATTGTTTTTGGTTCTGCCCATACCTGCATTATACAGGGATTTCCCCAGTCCTGCCGGTGGCCTGTCCATTTTTTTGTGATCTCCATCGTTACCAGATACAGCATTTTCAGGAGGCTGTCATCTGTTGGGAACACACTCCTGGATTTGGTCACTTTCCGCAGCTGCCGGTTAAAGCCCTCAATGGCATTCGTCGTATAAATAAGCCGTCTGACCACTTCAGGATATTTGAAATAGGTGGAAAGGGTCGCCCAGTTATCATGCCATGATTTATAGATTTTAGGATATTGGGTGTCCCATTTATCCCGAAACAGTTCCAGCTCATTCAGGGCAGTTTCCCCCGTTGGCGCCGCATATACAAGTTTCAGGTCAGCCATTAGTTTTTTGATATCCTTGTAAGAAACGAATTTTGATAATCATGAAACTTTCTGTCCATAACCCTTTGCACATTTTCCAGCTGTGTTATTTCTTTTGTTATACCTTATCGTGTGAAGCACGTCCACCCGAAGGGTATGACATTGCGTTCGGGAACTATTGCGTCATACAGCTCCTGATGCTTTCCGGGCTTTAAAAATATTTAATCTGTGATAAGGAGAATTTCAAAGACTGCATATGGATAATGGCGTCCAGCACAGCACACTGTTCAATACTGTAATACCGGTACTTATTGTCTTCGTCATAAAACCGGGGTTTTAAAAGACCTATCTGGTCATAGTACCGCAAAGCCTGTGTTGAAATATTATTTAGTTTCGCCATCTGTCCAATGGTCAGCCTCGCATAGTCCATATCAAAAACACTTTCCCGGCAGAGGATTAATCTGCTCTTACGATATCAATGATCTGGTCGAAGGGAACAGCAAATCCTTCATCATCTCTCACCATATGGAGAATATCATCTTCTTCACTGTAACGTGCAAACTCTACAAGCATGAATGTACCTGTCACCGTTTCATCCACAGTTGTCACTTTAACCTTGTCCCCCTGGGAGATAAAAACGTCTTCTTTTACTTCTCCATCCTCTTTTACAATTTTTACGCCCGGCAACAGACTTGTAATTTCCATAAAAACATTCCTCCATAAAAATTTATTATATCAGTAAGTATTATACCTTACCGCGCCGGACGCGCCAAGTCCAAGGAGCGTAAAATATAGAATATCCGGTATTCATAATTCTTTGCCATCCTCCTCTGCCGCTTCTTTCTTTCTCGCTTCATCAAAAATTTTTTTCATCCGCCTGTTCAGTCTGTCAGAAGGCTTATCTTCCGGTATCAATGAAGGGTCCGGCACCTTCCGGTGATCATATTCTTTCTTGTTCCTCCCATCTGTCTGCCCATATCCCATGTTCTCCCTCCTTTTTATGTCTTCATTTTATCACCGGGAATCCCGAATCGTTCATGGTAGTTTATGGTAATTATATGCGATATAAGCTTGCATTCGGAATATAGTTAAACATGCAATTAATTTATGTTATACTTTAATTATTCAGATTAGTATTTTGATTGATTCGTATTCAAAGTACTATTTTTTTTGGCCCAAAACAGTTGTGTATTCAACTTTATTCTAAAAAGGAGGATTCTATGAAAAAAATCAGCAGATTAATCTCTGTTATCCATCGCCACGGAATGAGATTTTTTAATTGTTGCCTGGCTGACACTGAGATTGGTCGGGGACAACAGTTTTTTCTTGTGTGCATTTATGAAAATCCGGGGCGCTGCCGTGGCGACGATTACATCACAGATCATCTCCGCACTGATCCTGTTTCTCTACTTCTGCAAACGGAGCCAGATGAGGCTGCATCTAAAAGAATTAAAGCTGGATGGCTCTGTCTGCAAAAATGTGATCGCGCTGGGCACTTCCTCAGGCATCACCCAGTTTATGGCTAAGTAGATGTAATCAAGAGAAAGGAAAAGCACAATCCAGACGGAACCGGCAGTTCTGTCAAGAAATGTTTGTGAGTTAGCAAGAATTTTGATATAATGGGAGCAGAAACCCCGGAGCCTGGAGAAAGGCAGGAGGATAAATGCACATAAGCTATAAACCCCTCTGGCACACACTGGTTGAGCGCAATATGAGGAAAGAGGACTTGCGGCTTGCCGCCGGTCTTACCACAAATATGATTGCCAACATGGGAAAGGGAAAGAACATCAGCATGGAAACGCTGGTTCGTATCTGCAAAACCCTGAATTGTGACATTTTAGATGTGATTGAGTTGGAAGATGATAAAATGGAATAACAGTGAGCTACCAGGTAGCAAAGGCGTATTTACCGCTTTTGCTATTTTTTTGTTGACAGGTTCCACACAATCATATATACTGTACTTATCGAACAAGTACGCAAAATACAGACAGTACGCACGAGAGGGAAATTATGGAGATTGTCATAAGTAATAGTAGCGATAAGCCGATTTATGAACAGATCAGTTCACAGATAAAAAATAAGATTATGAATGGAACATTGGAAGCTGGAGAAATGCTTCCTTCTATGCGGGCATTAGCGAAAGATTTACATATCAGCGTGATAACTGTCCAACGGGCTTATGAGGATTTAACCCGTGATGGATTTATTGAAACTGTATCAGGGAAAGGTAGTTTTGTTGCTTCCCAAAATAAAGAGTTTATTCAAGAAGAACAGTTACGAAAGGCAGAAGAATTATTACAGCAGGTTGTGGATATTGGACGCTCACATGGCATTTCTTATGAGCAGATGGCAAATATTCTAAAAGTGTTGTATGAGGAATAACAGGAGGTCATAAAATGAGTGAAAACAATATCTCTGTAAAAAATTTGTGTAAATCTTTCGATGGCTTTACGCTGAATAATATATCGTTGCAAGTACCTAAAGGAAGGATTGTTGGATTTATCGGAGAAAATGGGGCTGGAAAAAGTACCACAATCAATCTTCTTCTAAATGAGTTGAAAAGAGATAGTGGAACGATTGAAATATTGGGGACAGATACGCTGAATAGTTCTGTTAAAAAGGAAATTGGCGTTGTATTTGACGAATGTAATTTCCATGATTTTTTCACAGCGCAGAACGTAGCAAAAATTTTTTCCGGCGTTTATCCTACATGGGATAATTCATTGTTTACCTTATACATGAAAAAATTAAATATTCCCTTTTCCAAACCAATTAGCTCTTTTTCAAAAGGTATGAAAATGAAACTATCCATCATATGTGCAATGGCTCACAGACCAAAGCTGCTGATTTTAGACGAGGCCACAACAGGTCTTGACCCGGTAGTACGGGATGAAATTCTGGAAATGTTTTTAGACTTCATACAGGACGAAGAACACTCCATTTTCTTTTCATCTCATATTATATCTGATATAGAAAAGATAGCGGATTATGTCATTTTAATTCATCAGGGAAAGATTGTATTTGAGGAAGAAAAGGATACTCTGATTTATCAGTATGGAATTATCCGATGTGAGAAAAAACAGTTTGCAGATATACAGCCAGAGGATTATATCATTTCAAGGAAAACAAATGTAAGTATGGAATGTCTTGTGCGGGATAAGGAAGCCGCCCGGAGAAAATACAAAAATGTGGTTGTTGATAGTGCTTCGCTAGAGGAAATTATGCTGTTCTATATCAAAGGAGGTTCGACAAAATGAGAGGACTGATTTATAAGGACTTTTCTTTATTTTACAAAAGTATCGACAAAAAGCTGATTATCATAGCAGCCGCAGCGATTATTTTACTTTTAGTAAACGCCGGGGATTTTTCCGGACTTTTAGCAACAATTATGTTTGCAATGACTGTCGGTATGCAAAATGTAATGAGTTTTGCCAGCGATGAACAAGTACGATGGAAAAAATATCAGCTTACTATGCCGGTAAATTCATTCTTTGCGGTAGGGAGCAAATATATTTCTGTTCTGCTAACAATAGGAATAAGCATTGCGGCCAGTATTCTTCTCTACTTTGTATCAAGTGTTATATATCAAAGTTTTGATGGAGCATTGCTATTTGTTTCTGTATCAGTAGCCACCATTATTCCACTAATATGTACAGCAATTTGCTTGCCCCTCACTTATTGGTTTGGTTTTCGTTCCGCACAAACAATGGGGCTTCTTGTAACCGTGCCTATTTTCTATCTTATTAAATACTTTGAAGATGGGCCAGGTCTTGTTTCTTTAACTGATACAATATCAGCATACATTTTAGCGGGCTTCCTTATCTCTGCTGTTCTGTTCATCTTCTCTTACGCTGTAAGTGTATTGGGATATTCAAGAAAGAAATAGTATGAGGAACGTTGCTTTATTTGGAGAGAATACCAAGAAGGCAAATGACAAAGATTTATTGTACTTTGCATTAAATAACTCATCAACTATGTAGCACCCTTTATGGAGGAAAGGGGGAATTTCTATGACCTGTACAGAAGAATATAAAGAGCATATCGAATACACATTCCATGCCTTTTGTAAAGTTGTCATACGCAACGCAACAATCAATGCGGCAAGGACAAGGAACAGGAAATACAAAAGAGAAATATCCCTTGAATACCTCACAGATGAAAAGCACTACCCGTTAGGCACAGCAGATAAATATTTCCAAGCGCCAGAGCCGGAGTGCCGCCGTTTTATGAACGGACATTGTATAATGAAGCCAGCTGAAAACAAGGAGATGGATAGACTTCTCTATCTCCTATGCGGACAGGGAGCCGCCCCAGGCGGGAACCCCGGCAGGAAAGCCCGGAGCAGCAATTTAAGCGCATGGAGCGTTACTGCTTCCGGGTACTGTCCGGCTACCACAATCTTTTGCGCCGCTGGAAACAGGACTATGCCCCCAAAACGCCGGACGAGGACTTCCACCCGCTTCTTGTGGCAGCCTTGCAGCGCATGAGCCATGTGGAATATCTGCTGGATGTGCTGCTGTTCTCTGATATAGGGGAACGAGCCGCCCTGATTGCCAGCTATGGAAAGGAAGTGAGAAGCCTTTAGCGAAGAATGGCAGACCTTGCCGTCAGAAATGCGGCAGACCGTGATGGACGCTATCGAAGCCGCCCCGCTGCCCCGGAGCGCCCCTGAAGTCAGAGCCATGCTGGAGGGCACCGAGAAGGGCGGCGTAAGGAACAGTATTCAGAATTGTTTGACCGTGTTCCAGTATGACCCCGTCCTTTCCGGGGCGGTTGCAAAGAACCTGTTGACCGAGCGCATTGACCTTCTAAAGCCTGTCGGCAGGAAACGCAGAACCGGCGGAAAGGCCATGACCCACACCGACCTTGCGGCACTTTCTGGGAGCCGACACAGACAAGTACACCTACCAGGCCCTGCGACTGTTCCTTCTGGGAGCCATCCGGCGGGCGTTCTGCCCCGGCTGTAAATTTGAGGTCATGCTTTGTCTGGTAGGCGGTCAGGGAGCTGGGAAGTCTGCCTTTTTTCCGTCTGCCGGCGGTAAAGGACGAGTGGTTTTCCGATGATTTGCGGAAGCTGGTCGATGAAAACGTATACCGCAAGCTACAAGGCCACTGGATTATTGAAATGTCGGAGATGATTGCCACTGCCAACGCCAAGAGCATTGAGGAAATCAAGTCATTTTTAAGCCGCCAGAAGGAGGTCTATAAAATACCATACGAAACCCACCCGGAGGACAGGCTGCGGCAATGCGTGTTTGGAGGGACTTCCAACGCCCTGGACCTCCTTCCCCTTGACCGTACCGGCAACCGGCGTTTCCAGAGCCTACATCGAACAGGTATGGACGGAAGCCATGACAATATACAAAAGCGGCGATTTTAAGCTGTCTTTCAGCCCCGAAATGGTACGCTATCTGAAAGAACACCAGCGGAATTTTATGCCGGAGGACACTAAGGCCGGGATGATACAGGCATATCTTGACCGCTACACTGGCAGCGCCGTATGTCCAAGCAGCTTTTCCGGGAAGCATTAAACCAGGACTTTGACGAGCCGAAACAATGGTAAATTCGGGAAATCAACGAGATTATGAACCAGTGCGTCACTGGATGGAAGTATTTTCCCAATCCCCGGATATTTGAAGGGTACGGGGCAGCCTCTAAAGGCGTCTGTCCTCTCAATGCTTCGCCAGCTCCTGCTCCTGGTTCCCCTGATCCTGATTCTTCCGCTCTTTTTGGGGCTCAACGGAATCCTCTTTGCGGGACCCATCGCAGATATGTCATCTGCCGTAATCGTGGCCCTCTTTGTCGTTCCGGAGATGAAAAAACTGAACCGTCATATAAAAGAAAAAGACGAGGAAACCGAAGAAATGGAAACCAGTCCTGCGTGACAAGGTCTTCCTGAACAAAGTGGCATTTTTGTATTATTTTGTATTCTTGAACTCTGTATATCTCATAAGAGCGCCTACTACTAATCCAACTTGAGAAATAATTGCTCCTATCAATATCATTGCAAATTGCGGTACATTGATTTTATCAAAAGTAATCATATTCGCAGCACTAAAAGTTGCATACTCTGCTAGCATATACATAATACCAAATGCAATCGAGGAACCCCACTTCCACTTTCCCATATAATTATTTTTTCCGATTAGTAAAGAAATCACAAATGTTGTTACCGGAAGAAGTACCCATAGATACATAATACTATATCCCATTGCATCCGAACTGTTGATAAAAAACCAGAACACTATAAGCGAAACAGCCCAAATTCCGAGGTAGGTTACAAATAAAATAAGCATAGACAGTTTATTTTTGCTTTTTACTGTATTGGTGCTTTCGTCAAGATAATTCAAATAATTTGACATAGGCTTTTCCTCCTTTAATAGATGGTCAAGACTAATGTTATATAAATTGCTCATTTTAACGACACTCACAATATCAGGGTATGTTTTTTCATTTTCCCAGTTAGAAATTGTTTGTCTACTTACATCGAGTGCTTCCGCAACTTGTTCTTGTGTAAGATTTGCACTTATTCGCGCATTTTTTATTTTTGTCCCTATATCCATAACCACCCTCCTTTTTCTACCTATATCATAAACAGAAATATATATTTCGTCTATCAAATCACTTTTTCATTTATAATTTGCTTTGTCAAAATGCTTTTACATCGTTATCTATTCATCATTCCCACCGTCAAATTCTAATCTGCAAGTATCTTCTCTGTTTCCGCAATATCCCTTTCAATTAGCGGACGCATACTGTCTTTATACTTGGATAAATCAGCACTGCGTAAAGCTGATAGTATCATCGGGATATATTGGCGTTCTGTCTGCCCTATTTGCCTAAGTGCCTTGATACATTGTCTTGCTGTAATTGGCTTTTCGTCTGTAATATGAGATAGGAAGTCAGAAATAATCAAATCAAAGCGCTTTTCATCATCCCATTGGACATTTGCCGCAAGAATATACAGCACTCTATTTCTTACCAACGATTTCGGATGATTGAGCAGGGAGGCAAAATCATCAAAATATTCATACCACTCGTCTGTCTCCTTACTTTCTGATATGATTTTATCTGCAATCGCACAAGCGTACTTATCGTCTTTCGATGTCAGCTTCGCTATAATATCCAATTACATCACCTCCGTAAATTCATATTTGTGTCTTATCAGACTTCAAATTTATTTAACTTTCATTATTCACAATATAACTCTATTTTTAAAAATGCACAAGAAAAAAGGCATGAGAGACTTCCATATCTCTGCATACCCTTTTCTTGCAACAGTTCTTCTGTCCTTAATTCCAAATGTCCATACTTCATGCATATCCCCCGTGCACAAAGTATAATTAATAATTCTTTATGTTATATAGTGAGGTGCTGTAAATTCAACCTTTCTCCTACTTTTACTTAATGCCGTTGACCGGAATCGAACCGGTACGGGAGTATAAGTCCCGCAGGATTTTAAGTCCTGTGCGTCTGCCAGTTCCGCCACAACGGCTGATGGTGGGAGAAGGATTCGAACCTTCGAAGGCGTTGCCAACAGATTTACAGTCTGCCCCCTTTGGCCACTCGGGAATCCCACCGCGTTCCTGACAATTTAGAATTATACTGTATGAAATATGAAAATGCAAGTACTTTTTGAGAATTCCGATGAATCCCATTGTTTTTTCCGCCTTTTTCCTTTAAAATATTTCGTGGCTATACTACAAATTTAGGAGAAAAGAAAGTATGAATACAAAAAAACAAAAAAAGAAATTATCCTTGACCGTGATGATCCTGACGGCTCTATTCTTAGGTATCCTGTCCGGTCTTCTGCTTCAGAGTCATCCGAAGATCGCTGAGAATTACATTCAGCCTTTCGGAACTATTTTCCTGAACCTGATCAAAATGATCGTCGTCCCTGTAGTCCTGTTCTCCATCATTCAGGGAGTCGTCTCTCTCCAGGACATTAAAAAGGTAGGTTCCATCGGAGGAAAGACCATCTGCTTTTACATCGTTACCACGGCGTTTGCGGTTACATTCGGTCTGCTGTTCGCAAATGTACTTAACGTGGGAGGCGGCTACGTGATGAACAGTTCTTCTCTGGAGGCATATGAAGGTGCCACCAAGGCCCCTTCCCTTATAGAAACACTTGTAAATATCTTTCCGTCAAATGCAGTCGAGCCTTTAGTCAGTGCCACAATGCTCCAGGTTATTGTCATCGCACTGTTTTTCGGATTCGGCATCATCATTGCCGGTGACAAAGGAAAACCTGCGGCAGACCTTGTGGAGAGTCTCTCAGAAGTCTGCATCAACATCATGGGCCTCATCATCAATCTTTCGCCGATTGGCGTGTTCGCACTGATCACTCCGGTCGTGGCCACAAATGGTCCGTCCGTACTGCTTCCTCTTCTGAAATTGATCGGGGTAGCCTATCTTGCCAGCATCGTGCATATGGTTGTAGTTTATTCAAGCGCGGTCAAAGGATTCAGCGGCATCAGCCCACTCAGATTCTTCAAGGAACAAAGCCCGGCCATGCTCTTTGCATTTTCCAGTGCCAGCAGTGTGGGAACTCTGCCGTTTAACTATGAATGTACAGAAAAGCTTGGTGCCAGAAAAGAGATCGCAAGCTTCGTCCTGCCTCTGGGTGCTACGATCAACATGGACGGAACCGCTATTTACCAGGGGGTCAGCGCTATTTTCATCGCTCAGATTTTTGGAGTGCATCTGACTTTAACCCAGCAGCTGATGGTCATTCTGACTACGACCCTGGCTTCCATAGGCACCGCAGGAGTTCCGGGGTCCGGCGTTATCATGCTTGCCATGGTGCTCCAGAGTGTCGGGCTTCCTTTAGAGGGAATCGCCCTCGTAGCAGGAGTCGACCGTATCCTTGATATGGCAAGAACCACAGTCAATATCACCGGGGATGCAGCCTGCACTATCTGTGTGGATGCCATGGAAAAACGGAAAGAAGCACGGAGAAAAGTAGACATCTCCAACAATCTTTAAATTCCTATCCAGCAGAATTTATCCATATTCGTGCAAAAAAACTGCCACACCTTTTTAGTGCGGCAGTTTTTTTACGCTTCTGTCCCCTCGAACAAGGTTTCAAATTCACTCTGATTGATTCGTTCTTTTTCCAATAACAGTTTTGCACAGCTGTGGAGTACTTCCATATGCTCTTCAATGATCGCCCTGGCTTTCTTATAACAGTCATCCACGATGTCTTTCACTTCCTCATCGATAATGGTTGCCACCCGCTCTCCGTACGGACGGGGCTGGCCGATTTCTTTTCCGAGGAAGACTTCATCCCCTTCACCGCTGTCGTAATTGATCAGACCGAGCCGGTCTGACATGCCGTACTCAGTGACCATAGATCTGGCAAGCTGGGTAACCTGCTTGATATCCTGGGAGGCACCGGTCGTGATATCTTCAAAGATCAGCTCTTCTGCGATCCTTCCTCCGAGACTTACCATGATATTATGCAGCATTTTATTTTTTGTATTAAAGATATTGTCGTTTTCAGGGAGCGGCATCGTATATCCCGCCGCCCCAACGCCGGTCGGTATGATGGAAACCGTATAGACCGGTCCCATATCCGGGAGCACGTGAAACAGGATCGCATGGCCTGCCTCGTGGTAAGCCGTAATCCTCCGCTCGCTCTCAGGGACAACACGGCTCTTTTTCTCTGTGCCGATTCCCACTTTGATAAAGGATTTGTCGATATCTTCTTTTACAATGTATCCGCGGTTATTTTTAGCCGCCTGAATGGCCGCTTCGTTCATCAGGTTTTCCAGATCTGCGCCCACGAATCCCGCCGTCGTCCTGGCGATCTCGTGGAGATCCACATCATCGCCCAGAGGTTTCTTCTTGGCATGGATCTTTAAAATGTCCTCTCTTCCCTTGACATCCGGCCTTCCCACGCCGACCTTCCGGTCAAACCTGCCCGGACGGAGAATCGCCGGGTCGAGGATATCCACACGGTTCGTAGCTGCGATGACAATAATGCCTTCATTGACGCCGAAACCGTCCATCTCCACAAGCATCTGGTTCAAGGTCTGTTCTCTCTCGTCATGTCCGCCGCCCAGGCCGGAACCTCTCCGTCTGGCCACCGCATCGATCTCGTCGATAAAAATGATACAAGGTGCGTTCTTCTTAGCCTCTGCAAACAGGTCTCTGACCCTGGCAGCCCCGACGCCGACAAACATCTCAACGAAATCAGAACCTGAAATGCTGAAAAACGGGACATTTGCCTCTCCGGCCACGGCTTTTGCTATCAGTGTCTTACCTGTTCCCGGAGGTCCTACTAAGAGGACTCCCTTTGGGATTCTTGCCCCGATACCGATAAACTTCTTCGGATCTTTTAAGAAATCCACCACTTCTTCCAGTTCCTCTTTTTCCTCGGTAAGACCCGCCACATCGTCAAATGTAACTTTCGGGCCGTCCGGATTTGCCATCTTGGCACGGCTCTTTCCGAAATCCATCATTTTTCCGCCGCCGCCATTCTGCTTCATCATCATGATCAGGAAAAATACAAGAATTCCCACCATCAAAAGGTTCGGAAGCAGGGTCGTGATCCAGTCTCCGCTCCGGTCGATCGGCTTCACTACCATTTTTTTATAGAGATTCGGGTATTTATCCTCGATCTCTTTTACCGCCGCGTCAACGTCGGTGATATTACAGTTTTTATACACTTCATTCTTTAATTCTACCGTCATAGTGCCGGTTGGGACCTCTTTATTCTGCTTCATGGTGATCCCCACAACCTGCCCCGCTTTTGCGTCCTGACGGAATTGTGCGTAATTATAATTGTCCTCGGTGCTGTTCATCATTCTGGAAAAATAAATAATCCCCAGACATAAAATGACTGCAAGGAACAAAAAATTGCTGTTTCCTCTTCTTGGGTTCAACTTACTGTCTCCTCTCTGCTATTCTTCTGCGACTCCGATATATGGAAGATTCCTGTAATTTTGTGCAAAATCCAGGCCGTAGCCCACGACAAACTCATCCGGCACGTCAAAACCTGTGTATGCCACTTCCACATCCACCTCCCGGCGCTCCGGTTTATTCAAAAGCGTACAGATACGGAGGCTCCTGGGCTTCCTGCTCAAAAGCATTGGCTTTAAGTGGTTCAGTGTTTTCCCGGAATCAATAATATCTTCCACGATCAGAACTTCTTTATCCTCGATCGGTTCATCCAGATCCTTGGCAATCTTTACGATACCGGAAGACTCTCTGGAATCCCCGTAGCTGGACACGGACATAAAATCAATCGTTACCGGGACTGTGATCCTCTTGGCCAGCTCACACGCAAAAAAGACGCCGCCTTTTAAGATCGCGATCAAATGTACTTCCTTTCCCGCATAATCTTTGCTGATCTGGTCCCCCATCTCCTTGATTCTCTTATCCACAGCTTCTTCTGAGATCAACTCTCTAATCTCTGCTTGTTCCATATTTAATGTTTTCCTCCTAATTGTATTCCAATCTTAAATATCTTTTCGTTTTTTCAGAAACCTTATAAAACTCGCTCAGGCGGCGACCGATGATCCATATGATCCGGCTTCCGTCTGCCGCAAGCGGTATCCGGTCCCGCTCTTCTCTCGGAATTTTCTGGTCAATAAAATACCGGCTCAAAGACTTGCTCTTTCCATCTTTTGAAAATACAAAAAAGTCTCCCGGCTTTCTGTACCTCAGTTGGATGTCTTTGTCTATTTTATCATAATCAATGATTTTGGTAAAATCTTTTTCATCCATTTTTTCAAACCGGTTTGTCTCCGTCAGGACCAGCTGTCCCACAGCCGCTTTTTCTGCTGTTGTCTGCTTAGCCTCCACCAAGAGTCCTCCGTATGTTTTCTTTCCAGTAAGTCCATATGGAAGATCAATGGATTTCCCGGTTTCCCTGAAAGCCAGATCACAGAAACTCTGGATATGGATCTTCTCAATATCCTTTTTTCTGCCTGCGGTCTGTTCTATGGCCTGTTTTGCCAAAAGTCTCCTGATCGGCTCCGATTCCTTCAGAAACCGGCCTGTATCGATGAGACATCCCTTTTCATCCTGCTTTACACAGGCTTTCCACGCCTCAGACAACTGCTGTTCCAAATAACGGCTCCACTCTTCTATTTCTTCGGACAGTGAAAATATATGTTCCACAGCCCTTGAATTGACTTCTGTGAGCACCGGAATGACCTGATTGCGGATCTTATTCCTGGCAAACGTATTATCTTCATTACTGGCGTCCTCCATCCAGCTTTGGCCCTTTTCTTTTAAATACTTAAGGATTTCCGTTTTCTTAAGGCACAAAAGCGGCCGGATCACATCTCCCCGGACGGCTTCCATTCCTTTCAGACCCTGTATTCCGGTCCCCCTGGACATCCGGTAAAGAATTGTCTCCGCCTGGTCATTCTGGTGATGAGCCACTGCAATTTTTCCGCCTCCGTGCATATCCAGAACTTTTTGAAAGCATCGGTAGCGGATTATCCGTCCTGCCTCTTCCAGAGACATGGATTCTTTTTCAGCCATGCCTTGCACATCTTCCGAAAAAGTTATCCACGGTACCTTCAGTCTCCGGCATAAGTTTTCCACAAATTCCTGGTCTTTGAAAGCTTCCCTGCGGATACCATGATTGATGTGGACAGCGTGCAATTCAAGTCCATACTCCTGCTTAAGCTCACATAAAAGCAGGAGCAGGCACACAGAGTCTGCTCCTCCGGAGACTCCCACAGCGATGAAATCTCCCTGGCTGATCATATGATGTTTTTTTATAAACCTGAGTACTTTATCCATATCAATACTTTATCATTCCCAATCCAAGGATTCAATACTTATCCCAAATCCCGAGACCAATCATCGTCATGTCATCCTTTTTTTCGTATCCCTCGGTCTTTTCGATCTTCTCCATCAGTTCATCCACAAATCCCTGCGGACGTGTCGTGTGGATCTGCTTCATATACTCCATCAGCAGTTCCACTCCTTTTTCGCCCATGGAGTCGATGATGCCGTCGCTGACCTGTAAAATGAAATCTTCCGCCTCCAGCTTCTTCCGGTGTATAGGCAGTGACTTTTCCTTTAAAACACCTACCGGCAGACTGGGAAGCTGCACCATTTCCACCTGTCCCTTCCGCTTCAGGAAACATGGGCAGGCACCCAGCTTCAGAAAGCTTCCGATCCCCGCGTGCAGGTCAATCTGCAGATAATCAAGGGTCGAATAGCGCTCCTTCTCCGGCCAGAATACAAAAATAGACTGCAGAAGCTGGACGGCTCTTTTCTCATCCAAGCCTACCTCCAGAAGTTCCTCCAGTGTCTCGATAACCGCTTTACTGTCCCTGTTTGCAGCGGTTCCTGTGCCCATGCCGTCGGAGATCATAGAGACAAACCTGTGATTTCCCACAGTCCCCATAGAAAAATTATCCCCATTTTTCATATCTTCTTTCTCTGCCCTGGAAATCACCCCTGTCAGCACATGAAATTTTGTAGCCGCCTGCACCCCCATCATTTCATAGTTCTCCCCGATGGCCTGCTTACCGTTGGGCAGCGGCTGAAGTTTTTCCTGGAGAATGACCGACAGCCACCGGGCTACTTCTTTGGTCGTTACCTCCCTGCCCTTCTGGGCTTTTAAAAACAGGTAAATCTGCTTTCCCCTCATGTCATCTTCATATATATAAACCTTTTTTACTCTCAGATGATGGGCTTTCAGCCCTTTCTCAATAACTTCCTGCATCGGGCGGACTCCGAACAGCTGATATTTCTGGGCCGAGAAGCTTCTGAACATCCTTCCGGCCTCTATGTACTGTTCCCCGATCATCCTGCGCATTTCGATAAACCGCTGTTCACAGGCATACAAAAAAAGCTCCCTTTCATAGATCGTATTGATCTCTTCCACCCACTCCTTCTCTCGCTGGCATTTGCAGACAGAGCGGATATTCTGCACACTGAGGCCTCCCTGCTTCTCCAGAAGTTCCCCCAGCTTGTCCCTGTCATCCAGCGTCAGCCGGCACTTATCTTTTTCCCGGCACAGCATACATTCTTTTAAAATCGTACTCTCTATGATTGTTCTTCCGGTCTTTTTTTCCAAGTCTTCATCCTGCTCTGCACACATCCGCTTTCCGATCGTAGTGAGGCAGTGCTCCATCTGTTTCATATTATATGATATGATATCTTCCAGCTCATTGAAAAATATCTCTTCTACTGGTTCTTTTTTCTTTATAATCGGCATCCTGGACCCTCCTTCAGCTTCTAATTATACAAGGATCTTGTGTCATAATTTGCTGAAACGAATCTAAGGGACCGATTTCCATGCAAACAGCTCTTGTTATTTCTCTTTGGGACAGCTAAAATATATGAAAAGTATTAATTGGAGGTATAGAATGGAGCATGCAGATGAAATCATCCCTATCTTAAAGTCGTCCCTTCCTTTTTGGGAGCACCTGAAAGAAACAGAAAAGAAGACTCTCTCCCAGTGGTCTCAGCTTGTCCGCTACGAAAAAGGAGGGATCATCCGGTGCCAGAACTGTGAGTGTACCGGCGTGCTGATCATCAAAAGCGGAAGTGTGCGGACTTTCATGCTCTCAGAAGAAGGAAAAGAGATCACTCTGTACCGTCTGGAACAGGGAGATGTCTGTGTCCTTTCTGCTTCCTGCGTACTGTCTGCCATCACTTTTGAAGTACAAATGGAGGCGGTAACAGAAAGTGAAATCATACAGATCAGCGCAGGAGCATATTCGGAAATCGTTGACCGGAATATCTATGCGGAAGCATTTACCTATAAGCAGGCCACCGAGCGTTTTTCCGATGTGATGTGGACCATGCAGCAGATTTTGTTCATGAGTTTCGATCAGAGGCTTGCGATCTTTCTCCTGGATGAGAGCGGAAAAACGGGTTCTGACGACATCCATATGACTCACGAACAGATTGCCAAATACACCGGAAGCGCCAGGGAGGTTGTAAGCCGTATGCTGAAATACTTTTCATCGGAAGGTTTGGTAAAACTGTCCAGAGGCGGAGTCACAATCCTTGATAAAAAGGGCATAAAACAGCTGATCAGCTGAAATAAAATGCAGCAAACGGACAGATACCGTTTTGCTGCATTTTGCTGCTTAGATAAAAAGGTTTACATCAGAATTCTCCGCATCTCCCAAATAGGAGGCTACACCTGCGAATTCCACACCGTCGATGATCTCTTCTTTCCTGATACCCATCACATCCATGGACATGGTACAGGCCACCAGCTTCACACCGTTTTCAATGGCCTGTTTCATGAGATTTTCAAGAGTTTCCACATTTTTCTCTCTCATGACCCTCTTCATCATCTTTGTTCCCATACCGCCCATGTTCATTTTTGATAGTTTGAGCTTCCTGCTTCCTCTCGGCATCATGACTCCGAACATCTTTTCCACAACTGATTTTTTTACCCGCTGTTTTTCTGATTTCCTCACAATGTTCAGCCCCCAGAAGGTAAAAAACATTGTGACCGGCCTGCCCATGGCTGCGGCACCGTTGGCGATAATAAAGGAAGCGAGGGCCTTATCCATATCTCCGCTGAACACGACCATCGTTTTGCCCTGCCCGCCGTTTGTGTCAGCGGCTGCCGCACACAGTTCCTGCCCTTCTTTTCCTTTTTTTATAAAGACTACATTTTGTTTTCCGTCCCGCTCCTTCTTTACTAACGTATTTCCTGTTCTCTGGCACCAGGATTCAATATCCCTTGGGAATCCCATGTCTGTGGCCACCACTTTGACCGTCTCTCCATCCTCCATGGATTCTAAAGTCTCGTGAACCTTCATGATCGGCCCCGGACACTGCAGACCGCAGCAGTCAACAAGCCTTACTTCTTTTGGCTCTGCCTCTGCTGCTTTCAGCTGTTTTTCTTCCCGGCAGGCAGATGGCTCTCCGTCTTTGTAGTGCATAGACTGATAAAAACTCGTTCCTCCTTCCAGCACCTTTACATCTGAAAAACCATTCTGCTTAAGGATTCTGGCTGCGTTGTAGGAACGGACTCCAACTGCACAGTAAGTTACGATAAGCCGGTCCTTCGGCAGTTCAGCCATTCTCTGCCTCAGCTGCCCCAGCGGAATGTGAACAGAGCCCGGAATATGGAATACCATCCGCTCCATCTCTTCGGTTACATCCAAAATGGTTAAGTCCTTCTCCCAGCCTTCTGTTTCGATCCTGTCATCCAGTTCCCGGCAGCTCATAAAGGAGACCATCTTCTCCAAAACATTCTCTGCCGTAAAGCCGAGCATATTTACCGGATCTTTCGCTGAAGAATAAGGAGGAGCATAGGCGAGTTCCAGTTCTTCCAGATCATAGATTGTATTTCCGGAGCGTATGGCGCCTGCGAGCACGTCGATCCGTTTATCCACACCTTCCTGCCCCACTGCCTGTGCGCCAAGAATGTTTCCATCAAGGTCAAACAACAGCTTTAATGTAACCGGAACAGCACCAGGGTAATATCCCGCATGGGATTTTTGATTGATCAGTACAGTTTCATAGTCCTTCCCCCGGACCTTCCCCTTACGGATCAGCGTTTTTTCATTGACCCCTGCTGCCGCGGCTGTCAGGTCAAATACCTGGACAACTGAAGTCCCAAGAGTTCCCTTATATTTCTTCTGTTCTCCTGCAATATTATCCGCACAGATCCTTCCCTGTTTGTTGGCCGGTCCGGCTAAAGGGATCATTGCAGGTTCTTTCAGTACATAGTTTTCAACCTCTATGACATCGCCTACCGCATATATATTCTCTTCGGAAGTCCGGAGCATCTCATCCGTTAAAATACCGCCCCTGGCGTTAAGTTTCAAACCCGCTTTCCTCGCAAGCTCACTGTTTGGACGCACTCCTATGGACAGCAGGACCATATCTGTCTGTAATTCCTTCCCGCTGTTCAGCGCAATAAACGTTTTCCCGTCTTTATATTCAAAAGATGCCACGCCATCTCCCAGTATCAGGCTGACACCGTTCATTTCTATGTTTTCATGAAGAAGCTGGGCCATCTCGAAATCCAGAGGGGCCATGACCTGGTCCTGCATCTCCACAATGCTCACCTCAAGTCCAGCCCTGTTAAGATTCTCCGCCATCTCAAGGCCGATGAATCCGCCGCCGATTACCGCTGCTGTCTTCGGCTTTTTTGTCTCTATGACTTTCTTTATTCTGTCTGTGTCCGGAACCGTCCAAAGAGTATAAATATCCGGTCCGTCAATGCCAGGAATCGGAGGCACGACCGGAGAGGAGCCTGTGGCGATCACCAGATAATCGTAGCTCTCCTCATACGCTCTGCCCTCCTTTAAATCTTTTATGGTCACTGTCTGATCTTCCGGGTTAATTTTCACAGCTTCATTCCGCACTCTGACATCTACGTTAAATTTCTTTTTCATGGCCTCCGGAGTCTGAAGAAGCAGAGACTCCCTGTTTTTGATCACATCCCCTACATGATACGGAAGCCCGCAGTTGGCATAGGAAATATATTCACCCCGTTCCAGAAGAACAATTTCCATGTTCTCATCTTTTCTCCGAAGTCGGGCCGCTGTCGTTGCCCCGCCTGCCACACCGCCGATGATCACTGTTTTTTTCCTCATATTTTCCACCTCACATTTTTTAAAATATCATATCTGGTGTTATCATATCTGAAATGAAGTGATCATTCTGTGACCATGTCACACAGGAAAATATTATTTATGTCTGAAATCATAGACATCTTTATGGATGTCCAGTGTTTTTCCGTTAATTATCTATTTTTAACATATGATAGAAATCATCTTTATCATCTGGATAACCACAAAATAACAAGTCATCTACTACAAGCAAAGCATACCAATCATTATTTGGCATTTTAATCTTTTGTTCCTGCTCAGAATCCAAGTGATAGATTTGTATATGCCTTTCCTCTGAGCTATCCCAATGAGTATTATATCCAACAATCATAGAGGAGTTATAAACAAACTCATAAGAATTGTCGGAA
Source organism: Anaerostipes hominis (ex Lee et al. 2021) (assembly GCF_002270485.1). Classification (GTDB taxonomy): domain Bacteria; phylum Bacillota; class Clostridia; order Lachnospirales; family Lachnospiraceae; genus Anaerostipes; species Anaerostipes hominis. Next base: position 43,164 of record NZ_NQOG01000021.1, read on the forward strand.
AAACCATGTTGTATTTTGTCTTTCTTATGATCTCTATATTGGTATAATCTCACCTTACCATCCTCACCCCAGCAAATATAATATACTTTCCCTTGATTCTCTCCAATTCCCTTATATAGAACTATATTATCCTCATACTGCAGTTTATTTTTCCATGCTTGTCCTCGTACAATCTTACCCTTTCGAGTCTTTAAATCAACCTTATTTATTCCTACCTCCCCATGTTCTATATAATATAAATTGTCCCCAGAAAAACATGGCTTTCTTATATCTTCTGCAATCTTTTCCATTTTCTTGTTCTTAGGAAAGAATCGAAAAATAGTATTACCTTCATCACCTTCGGCTAACAAGTATATTTCATTGTTATATAATTTAATTCCATGGATCCACTCTATCTCTTTTTTATCTTTTGCAGAAAGAAGTTTTCAAATGTTTTTTCCATTCAGATCACTTTTAAAAACACAATTATTATGAACGTAATATAAACTGTCTTTTGATAATTCCAATCCACCTTCACTAACATTCCACCCTCAGACTGTATACAATCGACCTCCTTTTGGAGGCGGTTGTCTATGTCTCCCCAAAGTCCTCATAACGATAAGACACATCCGCTTTTCCATCGTCTTTCAGAAGATTGGTCGTACTGCTGTGGACATCCTTGTTATATACGTAATACGCAGCATCCAGAACTATCCTCAAGAATCAGAAGGTGAACGTGACTGCTTTTATATTGTCTTTGTGCTGCAACACATCAGAAAACTAAAGATATTTCCTATATCAAGCCAGAGATCAGCACTCACAATAATAGTAATATTAACAACAACAGCAGTAATATAATCCAGAGCTGAGGGATATATCTATCTCCTAGCTTTGGATTATGCTGTCCACCTAAAACTTTCAACCCTCATATGCCGATACATTTTTAATGCAGATAAATTTATCCGTAGTTTAAATATAAAATATATAATTCCATTTAAAAACCCATAGCACGGTGTTTAATACCATGCTATGGATAATCTTATGTTGTAGATCCTTTTATCAAATATTTTGTCTTTACTCATGTCTAAAGTCGTATACATCTTTGTGAATATTTAATTTCTTTCCATTTATTCTGATTTTATTATCTGACAGCCATTTTATATCTGCCTCTTCACAGTGATATTCAAAGTATATATTTTTCTTTTTATTTTTTATTGTATCTTCAATTTCTACAATAACAGAAAAATCTACTGTAGCATTATCCTGCCCATGAAACGCATTAGCAATATATTGTCCATTCGGAGATTTTACACTTTTAAACAACTTTCCCTTTGGAACGGCCTGAGTATCAAAAGTAAAATGATATATACCCCACCCGATACTGGCTAACACAATAATAAATATAAATACCTTTTTCTTTTTCATTTATTACACTCCTACATAAACTAGCTTAAAAGCAAACTTTAAATAATTTGTCATCTATAAAAATAATAATTATCCTCATTAACTTTAATTTTTCTTATTTTAAAGCTTCTTGGATAATCTTTAAACCCTTCGACTGATGACCGATACTTTTTGTCTTCTGTTCTACCCTTTTATGCTCTTTATTGATACAATACATCCATCCTGTTATCTTATTTTTCAGAAGTATACATTGTTCCATCAGTTGATAAAAATGAATAGTTCCTGTAAATAGCTCTTGTTGATTTCCTGTTTTATCGTTCAAAATAATTTTTATAACATGATCTTCAAATTTTTCTAATGTAAACCCATCTCCTAAATCTATATAATAATTTGAAACATCATCTATAAAAAATCCCTCTGCCCAGAAACTATTTTCAACATTTAACTCATGTTCACTTATAAACAATGCTTCTCTCTTACCTTTAAATCTAGGCTGTTCTGCAAATTTCTCTAATCCTTTCTGAGCAAGTTCATATGAAGAATATACTGCAATAAAAGTCTCGTCATCATTTTCAGGATTTTCATCCCAATAGTAAAATGTCAATTCATAAATTGTCATTCCTATCACCCCACCTTCATTTGACTCTATTCTCCCCCTTGTTTTCCTCTCTTTTCATCTCCTTTAATATAAATCCTCATCAGTGATAAAACCTTCTTTCCATTCCGGTTCATTTAATTTGTACTCATCAATATAAAACTCATGTTCATGTGTAATAAATCTGGGATGCTTTTTAAACTTTTCTCTCGCCTCTTCAGCCAGTTCCAATGAAGAATACACTGCAATTGTTACTTCATCCTCCTCATCATTTTCTTCTTCCTGATACCAAAAACTTAGTTCATAAACATTCATATCCCTATACCTTTTTGTATTTACTAACCTAAATACAGTTTGCTCCTCGCCTGAAATGTTTTTGTTCTTCTGATAGTGATAAACTCAATATGACTTCATTTTTCTTTTTTACCAGCCTTCTTCATTTTTTTAAATATACAGTATATAACAAATAAAATTGCACTAATAAAAATTAGGCAAATAATTAATGACATGGCTTGAATAAATACATCAACTATAAGCTCTTTATCAAACTTTACTATTTGAGTATTACAAATTTCTTGATACAAGATTATGAACTCCTCCTTATTAATAATTTCATTCTCACTAAAAAAACTGAAAGTTGCCTTTATCTGTATAGTAAAATAATCTTCAATTCATCATAAAACCCTCTAAAATCATGTTTATAAGAATTCTAAATTCCAAATACATCCCGCTTTTTTCGCTATTTCTTTGCATTCTCTTCCTTTAGAATCTTTTTAATGAATATCTCCTCCATGTCTTTTTAAATAAGAAACAATTTTTGAACTTTCTCTTCCGGATGCCATATGCATTGATGTATAGGAATAATCTTTTGTTTTATCGTATAAATATCGATTTACATTAGCACCGTTTTCTACAAAGTACTTTACCATTGATAAATCTCCAATATTTATTGATTCCTGGAGAAGCTCCTCTTTTCTGACTACCCCTTTTGTTTTTTTGCTTTCTATTATCTTCTTAACTACATCGCCTTTTCCAATCCATATTAGAGATTTAAGATTAGACTCCGAAGCATATAAACCTCGTTTACAAAAAGTCCAGGCTTTATCTGGTGAATCCAGACAGACACTATCCAAGATATTATCGCCATCTTCCTGTACATAAATTGAATAATCCTTATGAAGTAAATATTGAAATGTCTCCATATCAGAGTTTTCATAAGCATGAAATACTTCCAAATCCGTAGGTTTGTATCCAAGCTTTTGAATTGCTCTAAAAGACTTTTTATTACCTAACGCACAAATAAAACTCCATGTAACACATTCTCCGTCCTCCGGGTTCTGTGTATAGTCCACCTTACCATCTCTTATCAAAATTTCAGCATTACTATATGATCCACCAAGAATTGCAAATGAAACAGAATCTGCCTTATAAAAATCCGTTTGATTATTTCCCTCTAAATTTTGCTGTAACAAATTATATATCTAATTTTAGTATATGACCAAACTCCCCATTATCATAGAGATAAGTACAAACAACCATATCATCTATCACAAACTCAGCAGACCAAGTATCATTCGGCATTTTAATCTTCTTTTCTTGTTTAGAATCCAAGTTATAGATTTGGATATACCTTTCCTCTGAGGTATCCCAATGGGTGTTAAATCCAACAATAATGGATGAATTATAAACAAAATCATCAGAATTATCAGAAAAGCCATGTTGTATTGTGTCTTTCTTATGATCTCTATATTGGTATAGTCTCACTTTGTCATCTTTCCCCCAACAAATATAATATACTCTCCCTTCATTCTCCACGATCCCCTTATATCGGACTAAATCATCCTCATATTGCAATTTATTTTTCCATGCTTGTCCTCGTACAATCTTACCCTTTAGAGTCTTTAAATCAACCTTATTTATTCCCACTTCCCCATGTTCTATATAATACAGATTGTTTCCAGAAAAACATGGATTCCTTATATCTTCTGCGACTTTTTCAAGTTTTTTGCTTTTGGGATAGAATCGAAAAATACTGTTATCCCATTCACCATCGGCCAACAAGTATATTTCATTGTTATATATTTTAATTCCATTAATCCATTCTGTTTCTTTCTTCTCCTTTGCGGAAAGAAGTCGTTGAATGTTTTTTCCATTTAAATCACTTTTAAAAACACAATTATTATGAACGTAATATAAACTGTCTTTTGATAATTCCAATCCACCTTCACTTTGTACTTTCGACTTTTTCTCCGGTCTAATAATTGTAGTTCTTTTATAATCCTTCTTGTTAATTCGAATGATTTCCTGGTTTTCCGTTTCATAGAAAACAAACTGATCATTTTGAACGATTGTAGATGAATATGCTGAATAATAAGCCAATGCTAGTTTGTCATTTTTTAAATCGAACATATCTGATAAATGTTCTTTTTCCCTCTGACACCCCACAAGAAACAAACTGATCATTATAAAAAATACGAAATTGTTTTTATATCTAATTATTTTCATAACTACACCACTTCTTCCTGTCTTTAATAAAACAAAAATTTAGGATGGAATCAAACCATTCCATCCTATTCATTTTTCAAATATTCTCAAATTTTTTTAAATAACAATACCTTTTTGTACTCTTCTCAATTCAAACATCTCCCTCCTCTTCCCCGTGGTGGCTTATAATACTTCTTACCAACTTGTTTTATTTGTTTCCTAAATTTACTGGCATTTTTATATTTCCATCCATAGCCTGATTTTGATGAATTTGGTGCAGATTTTCTATATACATTCACAAGCCATCTACCACCTACACTACTATTTCCAATTTGATATCGGCCAGGAACTCTTTTATTTTTTGAAGGCATACCCTTTTGTTTCATTCTCCATCCTGCATAAATAGAAACTTCTCCTAATCCTTTACTATTTGGCCCTAATTCTGCAACTACTCCAAACAAATAATTACCATTTTTCATATTCACGATAACACCAACCGAGTAAATATAAGCTTTCATATTTTTAGGGACTACAATATATGGAATATCGTCGGATGCAATTGTACCATTAAAACATCTAGTCCCACATTGATGATCTAAATCTCCATATGGGCCTTTTTTATGATGACATTTCTTTCTCTCATATTTATTTTTTATTACGCCATCCGTACATATCCGTAATTCATCTGTGTTTCTTCCCCAAGATACTTCTTTTGCATGCCCGCTTGGATCCACATAGTTGATTGGGTTATCTGCACAATAACCATACAAATGCTGTGTATCCGGCTCGTTTGTCTCCCCACGATAAGTATCCTCAGACAAAAATCTTCCATCCTCCGGATTATAATACCTTGCATTCAGATAATAAAGCCCCGTTGTCTCATCATATCGTCCCCCTGTATAACAGGTTTCATTCTTAGCCGTATTCTCTCCAATGCTCTGCGTCTCTCCAAAGTCTTCATAGCGGTAAGACACATCTGCTTTTCCATCGTCTTTCAGAAGATTTGTAGTACTTCCCTGTACATCTTTGTTATACACATAATACGCAGTATCATTTCCTGTGTATCTCTGGGTTCCTATCACATTCCCGTCAGTTCCCAAAAGATCCTGAGACGTCTGCTCTCCTTTTCCATCGGTCGTATAAGAGACGACACTATCCTGATAATAGTAGTTGGTCGTCTGATCTCCTTCCACTCTCTGGATTCTCTGCCCGTCTCCATTGTAACGGTTCTGCTGAACAACCGCATTCTTTCCATCTTTGTTCACAGAGACTTCTGTCAGGCGGTTCTCCGCATCATAGGTACGGTAAAGGATCTCCCCTGTTGTTCCATTGGTCTGTCCGATCTCATTTCCGTTCTTGTCATAGACATACTGCTTATTCTCTTGTACGGTACCATCTTTCCATGTGGTCGAAGTTTTCACCTGA
>NZ_NQOG01000022.1 GCF_002270485.1 Anaerostipes hominis (ex Lee et al. 2021)
GCACGCCGCCAGCGTTCATCCTGAGCCAGGATCAAACTCTCATGTTCAATCTTGGATCTAAAAAGCGCTAGCTTTTTTATCCTTGTTTTACTGTGTCCTTTTATAAAGAACGTTCGTGTATCTTTTTTAAAGATACTGAAAATCTCTTAGAATTTTCAAGGTTGTCTTATTGTTCAATTATCAAAGATCTGCTGTCGTTTTTTGTCGTTCCTCTTGCGACAGCTATATTAGAATATCATATTTATTTCTCTGTGTCAACAACTTTTTTCATTTTTTATAAGTTCTTTTTAAGAATTTATAAAAACGGAGAAGGAGGGATTTGAACCCTCGCACCGCGCAAACGGTCTACACCCTTAGCAGGGGCGCCTCTTCAGCCACTTGAGTACTTCTCCAAAAGCGCCTAAACAATTACGTTATGATACTGCGTCTTCATGTGACGCTTGAATATATTATCAAACTCACAACTCTTTGTCAATAGATTTTATGAAATAATTTAATAAAAATTGGAATATAATTCTTTTCTACTATATATAGTAGTATCAGCATGTATTTTTCACAACTTCCAGATTTCCTGAATATGAGTTTTTATATTTCTAAGCTCTTGTAAACTGCTTTTCTCCACTGCTGAAAAGAACAAACAGCGGAGAAAAGTCTTATTTGCTGTACTGCTTTAAATGATTTAGAGCATTGGGTAGAGGAATTTCAGACTCGGATAAATCTGCCTGAAAATCTTATATCGTTCTTCATACTTATTGACCAGCTCTGAATCGGGTTTTACTGTATCCACGACTTTCACCAGTTTCTTCGCTGCCTCTTCCACGGAACTATACTCACCGCATCCAACTGCTGCAAGAATTGCTCCTCCATATCCAGGACCTTCTTCACTTTCTATAATATTAATTTCAAGATTCAGGACATTAGCCATGATTTTTCTCCAGAGCAGACTCTTTGCCCCTCCTCCGCAGATAGTTGTTTTCTTGATATCAATTCCCAGAGATTTTGCTATTCCCAGTGAGTCTTTCATTGCAAAAGCAACACCTTCCAGCACTGCCAGTGTCATATCCGATCTCTTTGTGTCCATAGACATGCCGATGAATGCCCCTCTGGCATCCGGATCATTATATGGGGAGCGTTCTCCCATCAAATATGGCAGGAAAAACACATGATTTTCTCCAAGCACCTGAAGAGACTCCTGCTCTTTTCCATACTCTTTTGTTCCAATGATATCTTCCATCCACCACTTATTGCAGGATGCAGCACTCAGCATACAGCCCATCAAATGAAAATGTCCGTCCGCATGGGCAAAAGAGTGAAGTGCATTATTTTTATCCACTCTGAAATTTTTGCTTGATATAAAAATAGTCCCTGATGTTCCCAGAGAAATATTGCATTTGCCGTCTCCCACGGTTCCTGTTCCGATGGCTGCTGCCGCATTGTCCCCTGCACCTGCTATAATTTTTACAGCTTCAGAAAGTCCCAATTCTTTTGCAGCTTCAGGCGTCACTGTGCCCACTGCTTCATAACTTTCATAAATATCTGCCATCTGTTCTCTCTTTATACCGCAGATATTCAACATTTCTTCCGACCAGCGTTTATGTTCCACATCAAACAGAAGCATTCCTGATGCATCTGAAACATCAGTACAAAATACACCTGACAGACGGTAGGCAAGATAATCCTTCGGCAGCATAATTTTATGAATCTTGCTGAAATTCTCAGGCTCGTGTTTCTGCATCCATAAAATCTTAGGCGCGGTAAAACCTGCAAAAGCAATATTGGCAGTATACTGAGACAGTTTTTCTGTGCCCACCACTTCATTTAGAAACTTACATTCTTCTGATGTCCTGCCGTCATTCCACAGAATTGCGGGACGGATGACATTATCGTCTTTGTCCAGAACGACCAGTCCATGCATCTGGCCTCCGAAGCTGATCCCCTTGATCTGATCTTTATCCACATCTCGGACCAATTCACGGATTCCATCCACAGCAGCATTCCACCAGTCCACAGGATTCTGTTCCGACCACCCTGGTTTTGGGAATGAAATGGGATACTCTTTGGAAATAATCTTACAAATCTCACCCTGCCCGCTCATTAATAATAGCTTCAGTGCAGAAGTCCCCAGGTCAAGTCCTATGTAATACATCTTCCAACTCCTTTCCTCTATTATGCAAATGGATTCTCGGAAGGATACAACATTCCCTTCGGCCGGTTAAAATCGAGTTCCGTCTGTTCCACCCCCAGATACCTAAATACCTCAAACAGAAGCTTTCCAAAATGTCCAAAAGCAACTGCTCCGTGATGCGGGAAATTCTTTTCTATAAGTACGTGACGGTAAAATCTTCCCATTTCCGGTATGGCAAAAACACCTATCCCTCCAAATGATCTTGTCCTCACCGGGAGTACTTCTCCCTGTGCGATATATGCTCTTAATTTTGAATCTGATGTACTCTGAAGCCGGTAAAATGTAATGTCTCCCGGTATGATATCACCTTCCAGCGTTCCCTGTGTAGATTCCTCGGGCAGCGTTCTCGTCATGATCAGCTGATTTTTCATTTCGCAGGAAGAGAGCTTTTCTGAAGCCGTATTTCCGCAGTGAAATCCCATGAACACATCTCTGCGGCTGTATTCATAACTATCCCTGATTTCTGACTCATACATATCATCAGGTACTGTATTGTTAATATCCAGAAGAGTCACAATATCCTGGCTGACTGCCATTCCGATAAATTCGCTCAGAGCTCCGTAAATGTCCACCTCACAGGACACCGGGATTCCCTTTGCCGTCAGCCTGCTGTTGACATAGCATGGAACAAAGCCGAACTGAGTCTGAAAAGCAGGCCAGCACTTCCCTGCAATGGCCACATATTTCCTGGAACCCCTATGCTTATCGATCCAATCCAGGAGGGTCAACTCATACTGTGCAAGTTTAGGCAGTATCTGAGGTTTTTTATTTCCCTCTCCCAGCTCCTTCTCCATGTCCTTTACCACATCCGGAATCCTCTCATCACCCTCATGTGCCTTAAAAGACTCAAACAAATCCAGTTCAGAATTTTCTTCAATCTCGGCTCCCAGATTATAAAGCTGTTTGATCGGTGCGTTGCAGGCAAGGAAATCCTGTGGTCTCGGACCGAAAGAAATAATCTTTAAGTTACGCACGCCGATCACTGCCCTTGCCACCGGTACAAAGTCATGAATCATGTCTGCCACTTCCTCGGCAGTCCCCACCGGATATTCCGGAATATAAGCCTTTACATTTCTAAGCTTTAAATTATAGCTGGCATTGAGCATACCACAGTAAGCATCACCCCGGTCATCGGTCAGCTTATTCTGTGTCTCTTCGGCTGCCGCCGCAAACATCACCGGCCCGTCGAATTCTTTAGCCAGTAATGTCTCAGCCGTCTCAGGTCCGAAATTTCCCAGGTAAACAACCAATGCGTTGCATCCTGCTTTTTTAAGCTCTTCAAGGGCTTTCTTCATGTCCAATTCATTTTCAATACAAGTCTCACATTCAAAGATTTCCCCGTATTTCTCCCGATAGGCTTTTGCAGCAAGTTTTCTCCTGTTCTCGGACAGTGACATAGGGAAACAATCCCTGCTGACCGCTGCAATTCCTAAAACTACTTCTGGTATATTTTCCATAAACGTCCCTCCTGGTCAATGGATTTAAGTAATTATGATATCTCTTTTATTTTACCACTGTTATACCTAAAGAGCCACAAAAACAAACCTATCGAATACCGAATGAATAAGTCGTCCGGTGACGGAAAATCTCTCCCTTTCTGAGAATGGGCTGAGGAAAATGAGAATAAGTAAGGCCTGAAGGAAAAAAGTGAGCTTCCAGGCAAAAACCATCACGTTTATGGTACACCGTCCCGTTCTTGCCCAAAGGCTCTCCATGGATATGATTTCCGCTGTACAGCTGCATTCCGGGAAGGGTTGTCTCCACAATAAGACTTATCCCCGTTGTGCTGCACCATGCCCTGGCTGCTTCCCCATAGCTTTCCTTTTCTTTTGCAAGTACAAAGTTATGGTCATATCCGCAGCCGTATTCCAGCTGTTGATTTTCTTTGTTTATATCTTTCCCTATTTGTTTTTCTTCTCTGAAATCAAACGGGGTGCCCTCCACACTCATAATTTCCCCGGTGGGAACAGAATCCGCTGCTCCCGGAGTATAGAAATCGCTGTTGACTTTCAAAAAATGGTTTTGGATGTTACCCGCATCATGACCCGCAAGATTAAAATAAGCGTGATTGGTCAGATTAATGATTGTATCCTGATCGCAGACGGCGGTATAATCAATATGCAGTGTATGGTATTTTGTAAATGAATAAATAACACTGACTTGTAAACTGCCGGGATACCCCTCCTCCATGTGGGGAGTGAAAAGGGAAAAGATAATCTTGTTATCCCGGCTCTCTCCTTTCCATAACTTCTTCTGAAAGCCCGAATTGCCTCCGTGCAGGTGATTGCATCCTTCGTTCGCACACAGCCTGTATTCTTTTTCGTTCAAAGTGAAAGATGCCCCTTTGATCCTGTTTGCATGTCTTCCAATAACCGATCCCATAAACATATCCTGCTGTTCATAATCCTTGACATTCTCATATCCCAAAACAACATCTGTCATCTTTCCGTCTTTGTCAGGAACCACACAGGATACGATACTGGCTCCGTAGTCGGTGGCGGAAAATGAACTTCCGTCTTTAAATGCAATTGTGTATAAATTTGCTTCCTCTCCCGCAGAAGTTGTGCCAAATGGCTGTATTCCTATTTTCTTCATAGTATATTCCTTTTCTGTGAAAAACAAATATGACAAAGCCGTAAAACAAAATGTTCTGCGGCTTTATCCAAGTGCTGTTGGAAACAGACCTGGTTAGAGTCTGTCTCCGTCTAAGAAGGAGTAAAAAGTTACTTTTACTTTATGAAAAAGGATTTTCCGTCGGATATAACATACCCTTCGGCTGGTTGAATCCTATTTCACCGACATCCACACCGATGTACTTGAACACTTCATATAATGTTTTTCCAAAGTGTCCGAAAGCGACTGCCCCGTGATGCGGGTAGTTCTTCTCAATCAGTACATGGCGGTAAAATCTTCCCATCTCTGGGATGGCAAACACTCCGATGGATCCAAAGGATTTTGTTGCTACCGGAAGAACTTCTCCCTGTGCCACATAGGCCCTTAATTTTGTGTCTGCCGTGCTCTGTAAACGGAAGAATGTAATATCTCCCGGTGTGATATCTCCTTCCAGGGTTCCCTGAGTCACTTCCTCCGGCAGTGTCCTTGCCATGATCTTCTGATATTTCATCTCGCAGAAGGACAGCTTGCTCTTTGCAGTGTTCCCACAGTGGAATCCCATGAAGGTATCTTTCTGTGTATAGTCAAATGTTCCTTTGATATCTTCTTCATACATATCGGCAGGAACAGAATTGTTAATGTCAAGAAGCGTTACCGCGTCTTCACTTACCGCAGTTCCGATAAACTCACTTAGCGCTCCGTAGATATCCACCTCACATGACACAGGGATTCCCTGGGCAGTAAGACGGCTGTTTACGTAGCATGGAACAAAACCGAATTGGGTCTGGAATGCCGGCCAGCATTTGCCCGCGATGGCAACATATTTCCTGTAGCCTCTGTGCTCTTCCACCCAGTCTTTCAATGTCAGTTCATACTGGGCAAGCTTTGCCAGAATTTCAGGCTTCTTATTTCCCTGACCCAGTTCTTCTTCCATTTCTTTTATTATAGAAGGAATCCGTTCATCATCTTTATGATTGTTGAACGCCTCGAACAGATCCAGCTCTGAGTTTTCTTCAATTTCGATGCCCAGATCATATAATGGCTTGATCGGTGCATTGCAGGCCAGGAAGTTCAGTGGTCTTGGACCGAAAGAAATAATCTTAAGCTCACTCAGTGCTTTTACCGCTCTCGCGATCGGTACAAATTCATGGATCATATCCGCACATTCCTGCGCAGTTCCAACCGGATATTCCGGGATGTATGCCTTAATATTCCGAAGCTTTAAGTTATAACTTGCATTCAGCATTCCGCAGTAGGCATCTCCCCGTCCGTCCAGCAGATTGTTTCCGCTTTCCTCAGCCGCCGCAACGAACATTTTTGGTCCGTCGAAATGTTTGGCGAGAAGTGTCTCTGAGATCTCCGGTCCGAAGTTTCCGAGATATACTGCCAGCGCGTTGCACCCTGCCTTTTTGATATCCTCCAGTGCCTGCACCATATGGATCTCGCTCTCTACGATGCAGACCGGACATTCATAGATGTCTTCTTCCCCATATTTTTCTTTATAAGCTTTCACTAAAGCTTCTCTCCTGGAAACGGAAAGGCTTTCCGGGAAGCAGTCACGGCTGACTGCTACGATCCCGATTTTTACTTTCGGCATGTTATTCATTTTCCTACCTCCTGCTAATCTTCACTTTGGGCCAGCCGTTTTTCACGGATGGATTTAAATACGCTCTGTAAGATGACGAAGAAGCAAAGCAGGGCTGCAATGGCAATCCTCGTCCACCAGGATGACAATGTACCCTGGAATGTGATGATCGTTTCAATGATACCTTTGATCAGAGATCCGAAAAGTGAACCGATAACAGTTCCTACACCTCCGGTCAGCAGTGTTCCTCCGATGACAGCTGCCGCAATGGCATCCATCTCGAATCCGCGGGCCTGCTCTACAAATCCTCCGCAGGAGTTTAAGCAGAAAGCAAAACCGGCCAGGGATGCTAAAAATCCGTTTAATACATAAACCTTTAATTTTGTTGTTCTCGGATTCAGTCCCATGAGCAGTGCAGACTGTTCATTTCCACCCACGGCAAATACTGCACGTCCGAACTTTGTAAACTTCAATAGTGCAAATGCAATTGCCACAACCAGGAGTGCGATAACAACGCTCAGGTAAATATATGGGTGCATTGCGATTCCTCTGTTGTTATAGTAAGTGATAAAGCTTAAGTAAATTTTATTATTTGCAAGGTTTAAGAACGTCTCATTTTTAATACTGATCATGTCAGAACTGATCACGGCGGTCAAACCTCTGGCAAAGAACATACCTCCCAGTGTTACGATGAAAGGCTGAATTTTTAAATATGCTACCAGGAATCCCTGTACCAGACCGAATATAATTCCAAATGCCAGCACTAAGACGATTGCCAGCCCTGCGCTCATATGTTTGATCTCCATCATCCATGCAAGCATCATACATACAACGCCGATGACAGAACCTATGGAAATATCAATCCCTCCAGTGATAAGGACAAAGGTCATGCCGACTGCTGCAATGATCAGCCCTGCGTTGCTGATAAACAGGTTTAAAAATACCTGAGGACTTGTGAAGTTACGGTCACCATAGGCGATGGCTCCTGCGATATACAAGATGAAGAACAGCACGATGGTGACAAACAGCAGGAAACCATTCCCGCGCAGTTTGCTCTTGATTTTCTCTATCATGATGCCACCTTCTCTCCAGCAGCTTTCGCCGCTCTTTTTGCTTTGTATCGATTCATAAATTTCTTGAATTCCGGAGACTGCAGTGTCACAATAATGATAACTACGATCGCCTTATAAAGCGGAAGCTGATCTCCGGTTACTTTCAGTGCATAGAGTGTCGTTGACAATGCCTGGATCGTGATCGCTCCGATGACACTTCCTCCAAGAGAAAACTTTCCTCCTGCCAGTGAGTTTCCTCCAAGGGCTACTGCAAGGATTGCATCCAATTCCATCAGATTACCTACGTTATTGGCATCAATGGATGAGATTCTTGATGTAGCGATCATACCTGCGATTCCTGCACAGAGTCCGCAGGCTGCATATGTCAGCCAGATGATCCTGTTGGAATTCAGTCCGAACAGACGGCTGGCTTTCGGGTTAATACCGACACTTTCAACATATAATTTTGTCGCTGTTCTGTTTAAGAATAAACTTACAAGCACTACCACAATAATTGCTACAAGAATCGGGGTCGGCACCGGAATATGCGGAAGAAATCCTCCTAAATATTTAAAGTTCGGCACTTTGATGTATAAAATATTTCCTCCGGTGATCAGCTGTGCCATACCGCGCCCGGCAGTAAACAGTATCAGTGTGGCCACCATGGGCTGTATTTTCATTTTTGCTACCAGGAATCCATTCCACATTCCGCATACGATTGAGACAAGAAGTCCGGCCAGGATTGCAAGAATCCACGGCATATTATATGTATTTCCTGTTCCCAGAAGATATACAGATACACCTCCTGCCAAAGCCATTGTAGCACCGACGGAAATATCGGTTCCTGCACTGGATGCCACACAGAGAGTCATCCCGACTGCCAAAATGATCAGCTCACTGGATCTGTTGAATATGTCTACCAGATATCCGTATAACACACCGTTGTTCACTGAAATCTTAAAGAATGACGGTGATTTAATAAAGTTAAACAGCAGTACGAGAAACAGACATACAAGAGGCCAAAACAGGCGGCAGGTTGTCAATTTTTTCAACTTATCCATTACTTGTCACCTCCTGCGATTGCTTTCATAACATTCTCCTGTGATAATTCACTTTCTTCCAGCTCTCCGACCTTTTTTCCGTCTCTCAGGATACCCATGTGATTTACGGTACGGAGCATTTCCTCAACTTCAGAGGAAATGAACATGACAGACATTCCTTCTCCAGCCAGTTTTACAACAAGCTTCTGAATTTCTGTCTTTGTACCGACATCAATACCTCTTGTAGGCTCATCCAGAATCAGGAAATCCGGGTCGGTCATCAGCCATCTTCCAAGAATGACTTTCTGCTGGTTTCCTCCGCTCAAAGTCTTGATCGGCACCTCTCTGTTGGCCGTCTTGACCTGGAGCATTTCAATATATTTATCTGTTAATTCTTCCTGTTCTTTCTTGCTCATCAGCTTAAACATTCCACGTTTTGCCTGCAGCGCAATGATCATGTTCTCTCGTACGGACAAGTCGGCGATGATACCTTCGGCCTTTCTGTCTTCCGGACAATATGCCATTCCTTTCTGCATTGCTTCGATCGGAGCCTTTACGTGAAGTTTCTCTCCATTCACATAGAGTTCTCCGCCTTCCGGTTTATCTGCTCCATAAATAACTCTTGCCAGTTCAGATCGTCCTGACCCTAATAGTCCTGATAATCCAATGACTTCTCCCTTATGTATAGTCAGATCAAATGGCTTGATAGATCCTTTATGATATAACCCTTTAGCCTCGATCACAGCTTCATTGTTTCTCCTGGAACCATTTCCGGCTTTATTCTTAATATCAGCCAGATCATCAAACTCTTTGCCCATCATGGTCGCAACCAATTTGACTCTCGGAAGTTCTTCAGTCTTGTATTCCCCTACAAAATGTCCGTTTCGCAAAACAGTGATCCTGTCACATACTGCATAAACCTGTTCAAGAAAATGAGTAACAAACACGATCGCTGTTCCTCGTTTCTTCAGCATGTTCATAACTTCGAATAATTTTTCTACTTCTCCTTCATCCAGGCTGGAAGTAGGTTCATCCAGAATCAAGACTTTTGCCTGTGTATCTACAGCCCTTGCAATGGCAACCATCTGCTGGATTGCAACAGAATAGTTTTCCAGAAGCTCTGTGGCGTCAATTTCTAATTTTAAGTTGTCAAGGATTTTCTGTGCTTCCCTGTTGATCGTCTTCCAGTCGATATGTCCCATTTTCATAGGTTCTCGTCCGATAAAAATATTTTCCGCAACCGTAAGATTCGGACAGAGGTTTACTTCCTGGTAAACTGTGCTGATTCCATTCATGCCCGCTTCCTGCGGAGATCCGTTTACGATGCTCTTTCCATCCATAATGATTTCGCCGGTTTCAAATTCTTCCACACCAGTCAGGACTTTGATCAGAGTTGATTTTCCTGCACCGTTTTCTCCCATCAATGCATGAATCTCACCTTCCCGTAAAGTCAACTGCGCATCGGATAATGCTTTTACACCGGGGAAACTCTTACTGATATTTTTCATGGAAAGAACTGTCTTTTTTTCATCACTCATGACAATTCCACCTTTCTTTTCACTGTTATTAGGTCTGCCCCTGGGCAATCTAAGTATAAAAATTACAGGTTAGGCCAGAAATCGGCTTTCTGGTCCAGAGCCTGCAATTTTTATGTACATCCAGCTGATTTTTAGTACTGGCGTTCGTTGATAAACTTGTCTACGTTATCTTTTGTAAATACCTGTTCTTCTACATACTGAACCTTCTCTACTTTCTCACCGTTCATGAGCTTCTTAGCAAGGTCTGCTACGCGAGGTCCATGCAGCGGATTACATTCAAACTCAGCATTGATCTGTCCGTTCTGTACTTCTTTTAATGCTGCTTTTACAGCGTCGAAGGAAATGATTGTGACATCTTTTCCAGGTTTTTTACCTGCTGCCTTTAATGCATCAATCGCACCAAATGCCATGTTGTCATTCTGAGCCACTACGACATCAATGTTTTTGTACTGTTTCAGGAAGGATTCCATTACTTCCTGTCCTTTAGCCTGTGTAAACTCGCCTGTCTGAGAAGCTATGATCTTAAAGTCCTTAGCGTCTTTAATGCCTTCTTTAAATCCTTTTGTACGTCCGATCTCAGCGGAAGAACCGATTGTTCCCTGTAAAACTGCGATGTTGGCAGCTTTCTTACCCTTTTTTTCCATGTCTTTGATCAGCCATTTTCCTGCTTCCACTCCTTCTTTCTTGAAGTCGGAACCTACCCAGCAGGAAACCAGTGAATCATCAGATGTCTTGATCTGTCTGTCAACAGTGATTACCGGGATGCCTGCTTCCTTTGCTTCTTTCAGAACAGTTTCCCATCCGGTCTCTGTTACCGGCGCGATCGCGATGACATCCACACCCTGTGAAATAAACTCGCGGACAGCCTTTGTCTGGTTCTCCTGTTTCTGCTGAGCATCAGCAAAAGATAATTTGAAACCATTTCCCGCAGACAGTGCTTCCTTCATGGACTTTGTGTTGGCAACACGCCAGTCACTCTCCGCACCTACCTGTGAAAATCCGATCGTGATCTCCTTGTTATCTTTCTTAGCGGCATCCTTTTTTCCACCTCCGCCGCAGGCTGTCAACATGGTGCCCATCATTGCTGCACAAAGAGCAATACTAAGAACTTTCTTAAATCCTTTTCTCATGACTTTCTCCTCCTTAAATTTTCTGAACTTCATGCGGTTCTTACTTACAATATACATTTTACTTGTATCTGCACTTGTTTCAATGCAATATCTTTTGAGTTAAGTACACTTTTTTATTTTTTTTCAATATGAGGTTAAAAAAGTTTTTTTTCTTTTGAAATGAGTTCATTTTTTTACTTAAACATGGTTCATAGCCCTTAAGGTGAACATACAACATAGCACACAAGAAACAAAAAGTCAGAATGAACCATTTTTATTTCAGATTCATTCTGACTTTCTTAAAATCAGGTCTCTCTTGGCAGAACAGCAATCACTCTTGTACCTGCAGATTCTTCACTTTCTACGATTAGTCCATACTCTTCTCCAAACTGCAGCTTCAGCCTCTGGTTTACACTGGACATTCCAAATCCGGTTACTCTGCGATCCCGGCTTCCGCCCATCATCTCTTGATTGATTCTCGCCACATGATCTGCATCCATGCCCGGACCGTCATCTTCCACCGACAGATAAATATTATCCTCATCATAGACTCCATTGATCTCAATCTTTCCTTTTTCTCTCCGCCGCTTAATGCCGTGATACAGTGCATTTTCCACAAGAGGCTGAAGGGTCATTTTAATAATGTTGCTGCCTAAGATTTCTTCTGGCACGTCAATTGAAAAATCGAGTATATCCTGATAGCGGACACTCTGGATCTTAAGATAGCTTTCTACATGCAGAAGTTCATCCTTTAGAGAAATCAGGCCTTCACCCTTACTTAAACATTCCCTGAAAAATGTGGACAGATCCTGTACCATCTGAACCACCTGTTCATTCTGTCCGTCTGCCGCAAACCAGATGATCGTATCAAGAGTATTATACAAAAAATGGGGGTTAATCTGGGACTGGAGAAGTTCCAGCTCTGTTTTCCTCAGATTCATCTGCTCCTTAGTCACATCCTCCACAAGCTGTTCAATCCTTCTCACCATCTGATTAAAGTTTTTGCTCAGAATCCTGACTTCTTCTGTCTCACTGTTTAAGGCTCTTACTGTAAAATCCCCTTTTCCGACAAGCTTTGTCTTATTGCACAGATCCACGATCGGCTCCGAGATACTTTTGGCGATCCGATTTGTGAATATCCAGATAAAAACGATAAGAAATGCGGAAATAGCCGCAGAAACAGCGACTGCAGTCATAATATTTTTTCTCAGACCGCTCCTCAGTTGTTTTAAGTTGCCTGTCTCAAAATAAATATACTCGCTAATCTTCTTTTCAATGATTTCAGTAAAGATATTCACATCATCCCTTAAAATACGGTCATTGACCTTATAGTCTTTCATAATATCAGATGTCTGTATTTTCTGAATATACGTTTCCAAGCTGGCCAAAAGGCGGTTGATCTGATCCAGACGGTCTCTGCTCTCCTGTTTTAAAGCAGTCTTTCTGAGCTGTTCCAGTGTCATCCTGGCCTTAAAGCTTTCCACATAAGGGTTCATTTCCTCAAAGGTATCTGCTCCTATTACTACCCTGTACATCTTGTTATCAATGTCTTCCCTGAACTGAAAATTAAATTCACTTGCCTGACTGATATTCTGTACACTTGTGTCATACTGTTCATTGAAACTGACCATCATGACAAGAAGAGCCAGCACCATTCCAAAGAATGGCACCAGCACACATAAACGAATCCAGTTTAATTTTTTCTCCAGAGAGGATACTGAAAGCTTTATACTAAATCTTTTCATCAGATTCCTTTCATGCGGTACTCTTTCGAAGTACATTTCTGAGTCTTTTTAAACAGAAAACTAAAATAATGGGGATCTTTATAACCAATTCTGTAACCAATCTCCGAGCTTTTCAAACTTGTGCATTTGAGAAGTGTCTTCGCTTCCTCCATACGCACCATGGTAAGATATTCTACAAAGGTACTTCCAACCTCCTGACGAAAAACCGTGCTGAAATGGCTCGGGCTCAGCCCCACAATAGAAGCAACAACATTCAGCGAAATGTCATCATCACTGAAGTGCTTCCTGATGTAATCCGTAGCATCCTCGATCATCGGCTGATACTTTTTAACAACACTCTCGCTCCGCAGTTCTATGGCCATTCTTATTAATCTCTTTACATAAGCTTTTGTCTTATCCAGAGTATCCACATCGGTAAACTTATAGTTCTCTCCGAACATCTGATCAGCCACTTTCTTCTTTGCACCATGGATTTGTTCCAAAAATTCATTGATAATAAAACAAATATCAAGAATAATATACTGTCGGAATAAAAAAGACTCCATGTTCTTCTCTCCAAAAGCTTTGAAATAGTCCTCAACAAATTCGTCTACATCTTCTCCTGTTCCATTTTTCAAAAATTTGACCAGGACTGCTTTGTCTGTTTTTTCCATATTAATCTCCCGAAAATCAATATTTACGGAGATGTCCTCTATTTCTTCTCTTTTATCAAGCTGGCTGTAATATAAGACTCTGTTTTTGCCCATCTCATACTGCTTTGCGAAAGCCACACTTGCCGTGTCATAGCTGCGGGAAATCTCATGCACTCTGTGGACTGTCTCTCCGACTCCGATAAAATATCCAAGATCCTCAAAGCGGGAAGCAATTTCAACCACTTTTTTTACAAATCTCTCTCTAATCTTATCAATATCTTCGTCACTCTGTACCTTCAAAAGAAAGATGTATCCTTCTGTCGCTCTCTGGAACATAACAACATGTTCCTGACTGTCTGTATGTGAAAGCAGCCTGTTTGCTTCCTCTGCCTTCCGTTTTCTCTCTTCATCGTCCGAATGATTAAAATAGTACTTTAAAAGTATTACCGTATAAGCAGATGCCATCACAGAAATACCCAGTTCATTTCCCATTCTGATCAGCTTTGATACCGGCATCTTGCTGCGCACAAGTTCTCCGAAAAAACGGTATCGTTTGATCTGTATATTTTTCTGACTCTCCTGCTCAAGCCGTGTCATATTGTCTGTCAGTATCTTTTTCTTTTCAATCTGATTTTTCACTTTGTCAAGTGCGGCAATGAGCTGTTCTCCTGTGACAGGCTTCATCAAATATTCTTCCACCCCGATGGAGATTGCCTCTTTTGCAAAAGAAAAATCATCATAGCCGGTCAGAAAAATAACAGACAGATCCGGCATCTCTGTTTTTAAAATCTTTCCAAGTTCCACACCGTCCATGAAAGGCATTTTAATGTCTGTAATCAATATGTCCGGTTTCAGTTCTTTAATGAGCGGAAGCGCCATCTCTCCGTCGCCTGCTTCTCCAACCAGCTCATATCCATGCTTTTCCCACTCCACATTGTTCTTTATACTTTCCCGTATAATTACTTCATCTTCCACTAAAAAAACCTTTATCATATGCCGCATCCTCTCCTGCTGTAAAGCTCCAGGTACAACTATTATTTCCACCGATCAGATCCCAGATTCCGATCTCTATTGACCATAATAAGCGTTTTCCCCATGTTTGCGGAAAAAATGCTTATCCTGAATAACCCGAGGTGCAGGGCTGATCCCGTCTTTTAAATGCTCCGCCCGATACGCCATCTTAGCCACTTCCTCCAGTACAACTGCGTTATGAACTGCTTCACCGGCATCTTTACCCCATGTAAAAGGTCCATGATTTGTACAGAGTACTCCAGGTACATAGATGGGGTTTTTATCCTTAAATGTCTCTATGATGACCAACCCGGTGTTTTTCTCATAATCCTTTTCTATTTCTGCCTTTGTCAGTCCTCTGGCACAAGGAATATCCCCATAAAAGTAATCTGCATGAGTTGTTCCGTAACATGGAATACTTCTTCCTGCCTGTGCCCATGAAGTGGCCCACGGGGAATGGGTATGTACCACTCCGCCGAGATCTTTAAATGCCTTATATAGTTCCAGATGAGTCGGTGTATCAGAAGAAGGATTCATCTCTCCCTCGACCTTATTGCCGGAGAGATCCATCACAACCATATCTTCCGGTGACAGCTTTTCATACTCCACTCCGCTCGGTTTGATGACAAACAAACCTCTTTCCCTGTCAATCCCGCTGACATTGCCCCATGTGTAGGTGACAAGCCCCTTCTGTGGGAGCTCCATATTTGCCTCATAAACTTGTTTTTTTAACTCTTCTAACATATTATTTTACCCCACTTTTACATTTGTTTCAATGCATTCACTGCCGCACGTTCAATTGGAAGTCCCTCTGTATATCTTTTTATAAATGTATCAAAGCCTTTTACGTCTTTTTCATCCGGTTCCATACTGATTCCTTCGTCTTCTGCAAATACTTCTTGAATCAGATAATCATCCAGTGTTTCCCCTTCTGTTTTATTTTTCATATAAGATGCCAACAGGGCAATTCCCCAGGCTCCGCCTTCTCCCGCGGTTTCCATAACAGAAACCGGTGCGTTGACTGCCGCAGCCATAATCTTCTGACCGACACCTTTTGTCTTAAATAACCCTCCATGGCCAAGCAGCTTTTCCACCTGTACATTTTCCTGCTTCATCAGAATATCCAGGCCGGTCTTTAACGCACCGAGGGCCGTAAACAGGTGAACACGCATGAAGTTTGCCAGATTAAATTTGCTGTCCGGCTGTCTCACGAACAGAGGACGTCCTTCCTCAAATCCGGTGATATGCTCCCCGGAAAAATAGTTATATGCCAGAAGTCCTCCGCAGTCCGCATCCCCTTCCAGGGCTTTACTATATAACTTACCAAAGAGCTTGTTCATATCTGTGTTTTCAATACCGAAGCTTTCAGCAAATTCTTTAAACAGATTCACCCATGCATTCAGATCCGAAGTACAGTTGTTGCAGTGGACCATGGCCACCAGATTTCCGGTCGGCGTAGTTACAAGGTCAATCTCAGGATAAACCTTGGAAAGCTCTTTCTCCAACACGATCATGGCAAACACACTCGTTCCGGCAGAAACATTTCCAGTCTTCACGGCCACACTGTTGGTCGCAGCCATGCCGGTTCCCGCATCTCCTTCCGGAGGGCACATCGGAACTCCCGCCTTAAGTTTTCCGCTCGGGTCCAGGAGTTGCGCACCTTCTTCCGTCAATACTCCGGCATTTTCTCCTGCCACAAGGACTTCCGGAAGAATCTCTTTTAATTTCCACGGATATCCTTTGTCCGCAACAAGTTCATCAAATTTGGAAATCATTGTTTCATTGTAATTTTTCGTTTCGATGTCAATCGGGAACATACCGGAAGCTTCTCCTACTCCCAGAACCTTGCTTCCGCAAAGTTTCCAGTGCACATAGCCCGCCAGAGTCGTAAGATATGTAATCTCTTTCACATGCTCTTCCCCATTGAGAACCGCCTGATAAAGATGCGCGATACTCCATCTCTGAGGAATATGATAGTTAAATTCCTCTGTAAGTTTTTCTGATGCTTCCTCTGTCATGGTATTTCTCCACGTTCTGAATGGCACAAGAAGTTCTCCGTCTTTGTCAAACGCCATATAACCGTGCATCATAGCACTGAACCCAATGGCTCCAATGGTTTCCAATTCAATTCCATACTTGCTCTTCACATCCTCGGCCATCTTCCGGTAGCTGTCTTTAAGCCCGGTCCAGATATCATCCAGACTATAAGTCCAGATATTGTTCTCCAGCCGGTTTTCCCAGTCATGACTTCCGGATGCAATCGGAGCATTGTCCTCCCCTACGAGGATCGCCTTGATCCTTGTGGAACCAAATTCAATCCCAAGCGCTGTTTTCCCGTTTTCAATTGCACTTTTTACACTGTTCATTTCCATTTGATCTCCTCCTGCTGTGGACCCAAGGCCCTCAGAATTCTATCTGAAGGCTGCTTCGTTCCATCTTAATTCATTTTTAAAGTTACGGATATTGGTATTGGCATCTATATAAACAGCCTCAATTCCCATAGCATCTGCCCAATCTCCCATCTGCTGTGCGGTCAGATCATATGAGAACGCTGTGTGATGGGCTCCGCCTGCCAGAATCCACGCCTCGGCGCCTACCGGAAGATTCGGTTTCGGAGTC
This sequence comes from Anaerostipes hominis (ex Lee et al. 2021), assembly GCF_002270485.1. Lineage (GTDB taxonomy): Bacteria > Bacillota > Clostridia > Lachnospirales > Lachnospiraceae > Anaerostipes > Anaerostipes hominis. The sequence goes on from NZ_NQOG01000022.1 coordinate 17,130, forward strand.
CAGAACGCAGTGGCAACCGGAAGCTTCGGCATCGGCTGTTCCGTCTTTTTGCAGTCAACCTCATTAATGATCAGGCGGAACCTGTGTCCGAGATCAACTAAAGATGTGGCAACTGCCGGCCCTTCTTTTGCCGTAAAGACAAGTCTTGCGGGGTCTTCCCTGTCTCCCATGGAGAGAGGATTTACTTTGATGCTTATCGGTCCCTCCGCAATCGTCGGACATACTTCCAGCATATGAGCCTGAAGAATTCCCTCTTTTCCAGGCACAAAGTTATAGGTGTAATCTTCCATGAAAGAGGTTCCCTTTGCGTCTTTCTTTCCTGCCGTCATAATCTTCATCAGACGCACCATAGCAGCCGTCTTCCAGTCTCCTTCCGCTCCGAAACCGTATCCTTTCTCCATCAGTCTCTGAATCGCAAGACCCGGAAGCTGTTTTAAAGAGCCGAGATCCCCAAAATGAGTCACAATGGCCTGATAATCTTTTTCCGTCAGGAATTTCTCGAATCCGAGTTCGATCTGAGCCTGAACGGCGGCATGTTTTTTAAATTCTCCGGCATCTCTTCCCTCCAGAAGAATTTCGTATTTGTCGTAATATTCTTCTACCAGCGCATCCGTATCACCTTTAGAGACAGCCTCAACATAATCTGCGATTTCATTGACTGGATATGCGTCGATCTCCCATCCGAATTTGATCTGGGCTTCTACTTTATCTCCCTCTGTGACCGCTACATTCCTCATGTTGTCTGCCACACGCGCCACACGTATATGGCTGCTCTCCATGATTCCGACAGCAGTTCTCATCCAGGAAGCAATTTCTCTCTTTACTCTCTCATCGTCCCAGAATCCTACGACAACTTTCCGCTCAATTCCCATGCGTGAAACAATATGTCCATACTCTCTGTCGCCATGTGCTGACTGATTCTCGTTCATAAAATCCATATCAATTGTCTGATACGGAATCTCCTGATTAAACTGCGTATGTAAATGAAGCAGCGGCTTTCTGTATTCCTGCAGCCCCAAAATCCATGATTTTGCAGGAGAAAACGTATGCATCCATGTGATGACTCCGGCACAGTTCTCATCTGAGTTTGCTTCATTAAAAGTTCTTCTTATGGATGCATTATCAATCAGAGTAGGCTTCCACACAATTTCATAGGGAAGGATACCTGACTTATTCAGTGCTTCCACGATTATTTTTGAGTGTTGTGCTACATGAAAAAGACATTCTTCTCCATATAAATCCTGTGATCCTGTTGCAAACCAAAATTGATATTTTTTTGTGTTCATCTTTTTTCCTCCATCCTGCGTCTGTCTTTACACGAGTTCCTGACGATGAGTTCAGGCTCGATCACTCTTGTTACTTTTGATTTTTCATTTGGTATTCCCTGAATCTGTTCCAGCAGAAGCTGTCCGGCCATCTCCCCGAGCTTTTTCTGCGGATGGGCAATTGTGGTCAGTTTAATGACTCCCAGCCTTGCCAAAGCCGAATTATCATATCCAGTGACAGATATATCATCCGGTATGCTGATCCCCAAAGCCTCCAGCTCGTAAATAATCTCCAGCGCGATCTGGTCGTTATAACAGACTACCGCGTCCATCGGGAATCCCTCTTTTGTCATTCTGTGAATTTCTCCCCTGGGCTTTGATGCCCTGTCTTCTGTGTGGAACCATATGACCGCATCAGGATTATACGGGATACCCGCCTCATTCAGAGCCATGACATAGCCCCTGTGGCGTTCTTTTCCCTGATAATCGTCCGCCTTAAAAATTCCTGCGATAAATCTGTGCCCTGTTTCAATCAAATGTTTTGTCAGAAGATATCCTCCCTTACAGTCATCCATTACGATATAAGGTTTATCTGTCATCTCAGAGTAAACACCCTGAATAAAAACATAGGGAATCTCATATTGATCCAGCGTCTGATAAAGATTCGGATGTTTACAAAACAGTTCACTCTTACTCGGTTCTATGATTAGACCGTCAACATCTTTCGTCAGAATATCCTCCAGACATTTTGTCTCATTGACACGGCTGTTTCCTGTTGTCTTAAACATCAGACTGTAACCGTTTTCCGTGAGAACCTGGTTAATCCCGTTTAGCACCTGCGGAAAAATATAATCTGATATATAAGTTGTGATAACGGCAATATTTCTGGACTGCTTTTTATGGATTGCCCGCTCCGTACAAAAAGTGCCCTTTCCGTGATATGCAACGATATACCCTTCGTCTTCCAGAATTGAGAGTGCTTTTCTCACTGTATGCCGGCTGATAGACAGCTCCCGCGCCAGCTGATTTTCTGAAGGCATTTTGTCTCCGGGCTTGTAAATTCCGGATAAAATATCATTTTTCAGATCTTCTTTCAGCTTAAAATATTTCATTGAACCCGCTTTATTAGCCATATGTTTCCTCCCTGCAAAATTTATTTTAAAACTTGTACGGTGGTACGCACAAGTTGTTTATATTGCATGATATTTTGTTAATGCGTCATATATTTTAGCTAAATTTACAAATTATATTACATAAAATCCTTCTTTTTGTTTTCCATTTTTGTATAAGATTGCGCCAATGTTTATGCTATAATAGAATTCTAAGAAGGAGTAACATAAGAATGGAGGAGACATTTATGAAACTACTTTGTATCACAAAATGCCCGACCGGAATGGTCCAAACCTATGTTGCTGCTGAACAGCTTGAATCGGCTGCTGAAGCCCTTGGTTATGAAATCAGGACAGAGACACACGGCGCACAGGGAATCGGTGGAGAATTTACTCCGGAGCAGATTGATGAGGCTGATTATGTAATCATCGCATCCAACACAGAAGTTGAAAAGACGACAAGGTTTGGGAACAAAAAGCTTCTTGTTGTTCCCCTGGAGGATGCCACAAATAACGCTGAGTCTGTGCTCGGACGTGTACTCGAGGAATCTGAAACATATGAACAATCAAAGAAACAGTTTCCCAAAATCCTGAAATAATCAAAAGGGGATTTCCTCAGTTGCTCAATTATTGAACAAAGACAGTCTCAATGAGTCTATACTGATTGAGGCTGCCTTTTTCTATCATCGGAAATTCTGTGTTTTCTGATATACAGCTATTGTATCTCCTTTTAATCCGCAAAAGGCACCTTCCACGCCTGCTTCTCTATTTGCAAACAGTGTTCGGTCTTTTCTGTCTCCTGTCTGAATTTCCAAAGGTTCATTCGTGTGCCTAACATTCACTGAAATCACTTTGAATCCATAGCTGTTGATATTACACGGAGTACAATGAAGTACTTCCGGATTGATCTTTAACGCAGTTCCCTTAGGAATAAAGAAGCCTTCCATATATTTTGTGTTATACACCTGATTAAACTCCATATTTTTCTTTTCTCCAAAAAACATGACACAATCGGAAGCCGTTATAAACAGCTGACAGGTTTTATGGTACTCCACCATATTGATTTTATGGTTATGTCCCAGACACCATCCCACTTGTATTTCCTTTCCGTTAAATAACTTTTCCTGCACTCAAGTTCTCTTGCAGATTCTGTCTGTTTGATGCCTTTATCAACTTGTACGCCTTTCATTAACTCCACAACACCGGTGAAATCAAACTGGTTTACTACTTCACCATACCTGCTGAATTTTTCATCAAATACATAGTTCATTTTTTACAACTCCTAATTTATCCCTTGTGTTTCCTGTTACTTTGTATTCTACAAGGTTCATGAATTTTTTCGACCTAATATCCTATGAACTTGTTTAAAATTTTTACGAATTTCATGTATATGTTTTCCATAAGTTGTTTAATTTTAGATTATAGTTTGTTTGTTTTTGAAAAAACACAAGACAAACCTGCGACAAGTAGACAACCTGGATAGCTTCATCAACCTATCGCTTTAAAGACTTTATACAAATTACATAAAACTCTTACAATTATTATATGTATTTTTTACAAATTAAACGTTTAACATAAAATTATTATACCACGAAAGGATGTTAAAATGATACATAATAATACCTTCAAAGCAGATTTTTCAGACAAAGGGCAGCTCATCCGTCTGGAATTCAACAAAAATGCTTCATGCATGAACTGGGTAGTGGATCCCTCTTATCTATCTGAGGCAGGATATAAGGAAGCGGATAAACTTTTTGGTTCTTTTGATCTGTCCATAGGTGATCAGACTTACCAGACTCAGGATGTCTCCCCGTCTATTAATCTTTCTTCCCATAATAAAGCTGTGATCTCCTATGATTTTGACCGTTTCAAACTTAACTTTATCTATGACCTTAGTTCTGACCCTAACACTTTTGATTTCCATATCCCCCTTCTAAATAAAGAACAGGAACCTCTCGTAATCCGGGATTTCGGTGTTTGGACATCCTTTGCCTACATCATGTTCCGGGATAAGGATATCCTTAAAAACATCCGGCAGTCAGCCGCTTTCCGTCTGTCTCTCCCGACTATACGAAGATTGCCCTCCACAGGAGAAACAATCAGGGTCCCCATCTCGGAGTTTATCAGACGGCCGGAGAAACCTTTTCCGTAGGTACTTACTGTGCCTATGAAAATCTTTTCTTTGAAAATGTTTCCCCTTCTTTGGACGGGATTTTGTTTCACAAATTAATCCTGGCAGGAGGTTATGCCGAAGATGAGGGACCTTTAAAAGATTGGATTTACAAAAGAGAGCCGACTGAACTTCCAGCCGGTTCAGAAAAAACCTGGACATACCGCATGGCTCCTTATAATACAGAAAAACAATTTTATGAAAAGGGGTATTCTTTCGGACATCCTATTATTCATTACTCACCGATGACCTTATGCGGAGATTCTTTTATGATGAACGTAAAACTCCCTGAAAACCGCAGCATCAGCAGGGCCGACATGACTTTTGAAAAAGACCATGCGACCACGACCATGTGTCAGCTGAACAAGTGGGGAAGCTGCATCTACATACAGCGTAGCCGGGCCTCATATCAACCGCCCGGACCTTTCCAGAAACCGGTTCGGACAGTCCACTTTTGCCAAAGACGGAGGTATTTTTGCCCGACTCTTTACCGACAGCACCAGTACCCCTGACTGGGATATGGGAGAAGAAATAAATACGGAAAAAATTACGACACCGAACCTGACCGGCTCCGCAAAGATTGCCTGGGCAGTCATCACCTATATCACCGCAGGAGTGCTGTACTCCGGCATTTCAACGCCGATTACTTCTATCCTGCCCAACTTAAGCAGTGATGCAGACGAGAGAATCGTGCTGAACTCCTACCGTATGACAGGCGGAAATGTAGGATACTTTCTGGCCGTTACCTTCATTCTCCCAATGGTCGGTATTCTCGGAAGAGGAAACGACCGTGCGGGCTTCACCCGTGCCGTTGCCATCTTTGCCGTCATCGGAGTCATTTTGTTTTTGTTTGCATTTACCTGTCTGAGAGAGGAAAACGCCCAGGCGGAGAAATCTATTTCCATCAAAAAAAGTATCGGCGCAATCAAGGGAAACTGGCCGTGGGTCATCATCGTTGGAGCCAACCTTTTTTACTGGCTTGCCAACACGGTTCGTACATCCTCCCTTGTCTATTATTTTCAGTATAATCTGGACCGAAAAGATTTGGTTCCCGTGATCAACGGTCTTTCCCTGATCCAGGTATTGGGCGTGGTTTTGATTCCTTTTATTACGAAAAAATTCAACAAATGTACTACCATGATCTTTGGCCTGGCTCTGACCAGTACCGGACATGTGATCATGGGCATTGCAGGCCCTGCGATTCCTCTGCTGGTAGCCGGATGGCTCATCGCCTGTGTCGGCACCGGTATCGCGGCTTCCTCCCTGATGGCAATTAAGTTCAACTTCATCTGGCTTCCGATTCTTATGTTTTTGGGCGGAGCAGTCGTCATGTTTTTCTACCACAGACATGAGGCCAATGAAATGACCATCAAAATGGAACTTGCCCAAAGAAGATAATCCACGTATAATGGGACTGTACAAGCAGTCCCATTTTTTATTCCATAGGAAGTTCGTCCTATGGAATAAAAAAGCCCTGCGGGCAGGATGCACAGCTTCGCGCGCGGAACAAAAGCTGTGCATAGAAAAAACTGATTTGCGAGGTGTGTAAAGCACACTTTTGTTCTATCTTCCATGAAAAGGATCCTATGATATGACTACTATCCGTGAAATCGCAGCTGCCTGCAATGTCTCCACCGCAACCGTCTCAAACATTCTGAATGGAAAGGCCAAAGCCAGCAAAGAGACCATTGAACTTGTGAGAAAGACAGCCCAGCGGCTGAACTATACACCGAATTATATTGCAAAAAATTTAAAATTAAAGACCTCCAACACGATTGGGGTAATCGCAGAGGATATGACTGTATTTAACTCCCCTGATATCATTGACGGTATTACAGAATACTGTGAAGAGCACAAATATCAGATCCTTTTAACAAACTTACGGCTGTTCCAGAAATTCGGAGATTTTTATTACACAAAAAACAATCTTGGGCAGCTCATAAATTATGAAATTAACGAGCTGAGATCCAGACAGGCCAGAGCCATCATCTATGTAGCTCCCCATGTACGTGACATTAAAACCGTGTCTTCCGGCCTGAATCTGCCGATTGTCATGGCCTACTGTACCAGCCCCGACCCGGGGGTCCCTTCTGTGCTGGCAGACGATGAGGACGGTTTCTACCGTATCACTAAATCAGTCCTAAAAAAAGGGTTCCGACATCCCGGACTGATTGCCGGAAAACCGGGAAGCTACCACACTGCGGAACGCCTGAAAGGCTTCCGGCGTGCTCTTCTGGAATTTCATTTCCCCTTTTCCGAAAAGTTTGTTTATTACGGCGAATGGAACCGCCGGACAGGCTGTGAGGGAGCTGCTGCCTTGATGGGGAAATCTGTGGATTCTATCTTATGTATGAGTGATATCATCGCGGGAGGAGTTTATGACTGGTGCCATGATCAGAACATCACACCCGGTAAGGACATTCCTGTCACCGGATTCGACAACCGGGAACTCTCCGCTTATTTATATCCTCCTTTAACGACTGTAAATCTTCCTTTGAAGCAAATAGGAAGAAAATCCTGTGAAGTCGCCGACCACATGATAGCGGATGGAGAAAATCATCGTTTGGAAAAGCAGTACCTAAAGATAAAGTGTAAGGTCGTTAACAGAACATCATTATAATATAAAAAGAAGCCATGCAGATGATGTGCAGTGGCTTCTTTTTATGAAATAATTAATTTTTTTCCTCAACTAAAAAGTACTTAGAGAAAGAATTAAGTTGATTGTATTTAGTTTAACCTAGTCCGTATAAAACTTCGTTATTGTAAAATTATAGGTGATATTGAAATTTTTGTCCATTCATGATAAAATAAAGGAGAACACAAAAAATGATTATGCTTTTACACAAGTAATGAAAAACCCTAAGATACTAAAAGGATTTCCTGGCAGTATTCTTGGCTTTAATCAATTTCCAGATACTGACTATTTTTATTCCTCCTTTCATATGCGGGAGGATAACAGACAGTCTTTGTACAGTGACCAATGGGAAATCCATGTAATTGAATTAAAAAAGCTGAACAAATCTGAAGTAAAAGATAATCATAAAACCCTATATAAGTGGGCATGCCTTATCAGTGCAGACAGAGAGGAGGAACGTATGATAATTGAGAAAGATCCCTATATCGAGGAAGCCGTCAAGGAACTGGAAAAACTAGAACGTGATCCGAATCGCATGGATGAATATCTCTTCCGTCAGAAAAATCTATCCGATTACGCTACACAGATGAAGTTCAGCAAAGAGCTGGGAAAAACTGAAGGAAGGGCTGAAGGTGAGTATATGTTTGCATCTCTGATGCAGAGATTATTTCTGGATGGAAGAATTGAAGATGCCCGGCTTGCTGTCGGAGATGAGAATATGAGAATAAAACTTTATAAGGAATATCATTTAATAAAATAATATACATATAAAAAGGTAAGACAACTACAGAAATATTAGTGTCTTACCTTTTTATCTATTTTAAGCTTTCTTTTCTCTCCTGGCTTTCAAATCCTTCTGTACAGTCGGATAAATTTTATCAATTCCCAGGAACAGGTACCAGATGACGAGTACCGCCACAGTGATAATCAGAGGCATATACAGAAACAGCGACTTGATCGCAAAGATTGCGGAAGCACTCTGAACTGCTGCAGTCCCATCGTAGCTTCCTGCTGCCAGAATCCATCCCAATGCCGCATGTCCGATTCCCTGGAAAACCAGCCCTGCATAGAGAAACGGAAGTGAAGTCGGCATCAGAATTTCCAGTATTAATCCGGCTCCGTAAAAGGTAAATCCTGCAATCAAAGCCTTGATCTTACCAAACTTCTTTGTAAATACAGGGATTAAGAGTATCGTCAATATAGTAGGTATGTAGTTAAACAGAGTCATTGTACTGTTCAGATATTCATTTCCAAGGACATACTTTGCATAATAGATTCTTGATCCGGATGTCAGTCCCAGAGACACATAAATAACTGCAAATGCCAGAGTAATTAAAATAAAATATTTATTTCTGCATAATACTTTGATCGTCTTTAACGGATAAGATTTCTGTTTTGTGTCTTTTCTCCGTTTTCATCAAACAGTTCTTCCGGACGATAGCTTAATAACCATTCTTTCAGCTGATCCATATGTTCCGGCTGTTCCATCGTCATCGGCATCGGATCGCTGCCCTCTACGAAGTATGGCTTCCATCCGCATCCCTCGAAGAATTTTTCCAGTTCTTCATGAGAAATTCTTGAGAAGACTGTCGGGTTGCTGATCTTATATCCGTTTAAGTGAAGGATCGGAAGTACGGCTCCGAAAGAATGTGCCAGTGAATAACCGAGTTCTCCTCCTTCATGGATAGATCCCGGTGTCTCTGGTGCAACGTGGCTTGAAATTCCTCCCGGGAAAGAAAACTGTTTGAACAGTTTTTTCATTCCTTCGATATCACGGCTGACATTTGGGTAAACTTCGCTGTAAGTTCCTTCTAAGTAAGCATTGGCAACCATAAAGTTTCCGCCGTGACCAGGTCCTGAGCTATAAATCATGTCCAGGTCATACTCTTTAATCAAACGGTTTAAGTGGGTATAGATAAAGTTCTGTCCCGGCACGGTTCCCCAGTGTCCTACGATTTTTTTCTTAATCTGTTCTTCCGTCAATGGTTCACGAAGCAGAGGATTATCCAATAAATACAGCTGTCCGGCAGACAAGTAGTTTGCAGCACGCCAATACGCATCCATCTTCTGAAGCAATTCATCGGATATATTCTGATTGTCTTGCATGATTTCTCCTTTCGATTTTAAGAGCTCTAAAAATAAACAACAAGTGTTAAAAAGGGAATTTGTTAATAATTTCAAAGAACGTCCGAGCATGACGTTTTTGTTTATTATTTAACGAAGAAAACAATAATACTTGTTGCTTGTGTGCGCAACTTGTTTCTCTTAAAATCCAGATAAATCGTCAAATTCTAAAAAAACATAAAAGAATCAAAAAAAACAGCACCAAATTAAATTTGATGCCGTTACTGGTCCTGACTTCTATTATACTGCTTCTGTATCACCCTTGAGCCCGTAAAACGCCCCTTCAATATCGGAATCTTTATGAGCAATCAGCCACTTGTTCCTTGCAAACAGAATCTTATCCTTTTCCGTCCTTACTTTCATACAAAATGGTTCACTTGTATGTTTTGGTGCAATACAGATAAGCTTAAACCCATATCCGTTTACATTGCATGGAGCACAGTGAAGTACGCCGCAGTTTAACTCCACGGCTGTGCCCTTCGGGACAAAAAACGCTTCCATTCTGGATGTATGATACTCGTGGGTTGGTTCGATATCCTGGCTCAGACCCAAGTACATAACACAGTCTGTCGCTGCAATATGTATGACTTTCGATTTGTGATACTCTACTCCATGGATTCTGTGATTATGTCCGCTCATATAACCAATCTGTACCGGAAGCTCATGAAACAGTTCGCACTGAATCTTATGACACACCGGCATTTTCTCCATCTCTTCGACGGACAGCTGTTCTTCCAGATATTTTGAAGCCGTTATACGGTCCATATACTGTTTCAGCTGGCTAAAATCAAAATCTTCTATTATTCTCCCATATTTTTTAAATTCGGGGTCAAAAATATACCTTAACATATTATCTGCTCCTTCTTGTCTTTCATTTTTTAAGTATTTGTGAAGTACAAGTATAGTGTTGACAATATTTTAAAGATTATTCCAAAAATTTTGCTTTATAATCTTCAACTGCCGTTTCATACAAATTATTCCCAAGGCTGTCGATCACAACGATTACCGGAAGATTCTCAACTTCAAGCTTCCGAATTGCCTCTGTTCCCAAGTCTTCATATGCAACAACTTCAGATTTTTTAATGCACTTTGACAAAAGTGCTCCTGCGCCCCCTACTGCTGCAAAATAGACTGCGCCATTTTCTTTCATGGACTCGATCACATCCATAGACCTCTTGCCTTTTCCTATCATACCCTTTAGTCCAAGAGAAAGCATACACGGGGTATATTTATCCATGCGGCTGCTGGTCGTAGGTCCTGCCGAACCGATCACCTGGCCTTCCCTTGCCGGTGTGGGTCCGAGATAATAGACAATCTGATTTTTTAAGTCTACCGGCATCTCCTTTTTCTCCTCTGCCGTTTCATACAGTCTTTTATGAGCCGCATCTCTTGCAGTATAAATCGTCCCAGTCAAATAAACATAATCTCCTGCCCGCAGATTTTTCAGTTCACCGGCTCCGGCAGGCACTGTTACATATTTATTCATCTCTCTAACTCCTTATAAAACCCGATGTACATGGCGGTTGACATGACAGCATATATTTACGGCAAGAGGCATTCCTGCTATATGTGTCGGATAAGTCTCAATATTTACTCCGAGGGCAGTGGTGCTGCCTCCGAGTCCGCCCGGCCCGATTCCGAGCTGATTGATCTCCTGTAAGAGTTCTTCTTCCAAGGTACGAATATGTTCTTTTTCAGATCTCTGATCAAGGTTTCTGGTCAGAGCTTTTTTTGCCAGAAAAGCTGCTTTTTCAAAGCTTCCCCCAAGACCGACTCCGACGACCATCGGCGGACACGCATTTGGTCCTGCATCCTTCACGGCTTCCAAAACAGATTTCCTGACACCTTCCGCTCCGTCTGCCGGTTTCAGCATAAATACCCGGCTCATATTTTCGCTTCCAAATCCCTTGGGAGCCACTAAAATTTCAAGTTTATCCCCGGAAACGATGTCGATATGCACAATCGCCGGTGTATTATCTTTCGTATTTTCCCTGATCAGAGGATCTTTTACGACAGATTTTCTCAGATATCCGTCTTTATATCCCTGTCTGACACCCTCATTGACCGCATCGTGGAGATCCATACCTTCAATGTGCAGATCCTGGCCGATATTCAAAAATACAACAGCCATCCCCGTATCCTGACAGATCGGGATCTGTTCTTCTTCGGCAATTTTCATATTTTCATTGAGCTGGCAGAGGATCTGCTTTCCCAGCGGAGTCTTTTCTGCCTCTTTTGCACTTTTCAGCCTGCACTTCATGTCTTTCGACAAGGTCAGGTTGGCTTCAATACACATGTCCCTGATACTACGGATAATCTTATCTGTATGGATCGTTCTCATATTTCCTCCAAAAAATTATTCTCATCCACTCTTTATCTGTGATACGCGAAGTCAGAACACAGACTCCTGACGCCATGTTCTGACTTTTGATCTTTATTCTGTTTTTTCTTCTGAAATTTCGCTTTCTTCTTCCACTTCTTCATCCCGTACTTTTGCCAGGCTTGCTACAATCACATTGTCGTCTACATTCATGAGTTTGACTCCCGATGTATTCCGTCCAAGCATAGAGATTCCCTCTACTCCCATCCGGATCACGACACCTTCCGTAGTGATCATCATAACTTCATTTTCTTCATCCACAGCCTTCACTCCGACCACATCTCCTGTTTTCTCTGTGATCTTGTAGCAGCGGATACCCTTTCCGCCTCTATGCTGAGAAGTAAATTCGGTCATGGCAGTCCGTTTGCCCATTCCATTTTCAGATACAAACAGCAATGCCTCTCCCTGGGAATTCAGCTGCATGCCGATGACTTCATCGTCTCCGTCTAAGTTGATTCCCCTGACACCCATCGCCGTACGTCCGATAGATCTGACATCTGTCTCATGGAACCTGATACACTGTCCGTTCTTTGTCACAAGAAATACATCCTGGTCATTGTCCGTAAACTTCACTTCGATCAATTCATCATTTTCTTTCAGCGTAATCGCCAAAAGTCCTGTCTTTCTTATATTTGCATACTCCATGATCGGTGATTTTTTCACGATTCCGCTCTTAGTAGCCATAAACAGATAATGATCCTCTTTATACTCATTGATCGGAATCACCGCCGTTATCTTCTCCTCCGGCTGCAGCTGAATCAGATTCACAATCGCCGTTCCTCTGGCCGTCCGGCTGCTCTCCGGTATCTCATAGGCTTTCAGCCGGTACACCCTTCCCATATTTGTAAAGAACATAATATAGTGATGGGACGTTGTCATAAACAATTCCTCGATATAGTCCTCATCAATGGTCTGCATTCCCTTAATACCTTTTCCGCCTCTGTTCTGGCTCTTGAAGGTATCTACTGTCATACGCTTGATATATCCAAGTTTTGTCATAGTAATGATCGTATTTTCCCTTGGAATCAGATCCTCCATGGAAATATCATCTACATCAAATCCAATAGAGGTTCTTCTCTCATCCCCATATTTATCACGGATCAAAACCAGCTCATCTTTGATCACTCCCAAAAGTAGTTTCTCATCTGCCAGAATTGCCTTTAATTCTGTGATTTTTGCCATGAGCTCATTATATTCTTTTTCAAGCTTGGCGCGCTCCAAACCGTTCAAAGCCCGCAGTCTCATATCCACGATTGCCTGTGCCTGTGCGTCGGTCAGGGCAAAACGCTCCATGAGCTGTGTCTTCGCCTCTGTGATATTGGCAGCTGCCCGAATGATCTTGATGACTTCGTCAATATTGTCCTGAGCAATGAGCAGACCTTCTAAAATATGTGCCCGTTCTTCCGCCTTATTCAGCTCATATTTTGTCCTTCTGGTCACAACGTCCTTCTGATGTTCCAGATAATAATTTAGCATATCAAACAGATTCAGGATCTTAGGTTCATTGTTTACCAACGAAAGCATGATAACTCCAAAAGTATCCTGCATCTGGGTATGTTTAAACAGACGGTTAAGGACGACATTCGCATTGGCATCCCTGCGCAGCTCAATACAGATTCTCATACCGGTACGGTCAGATTCATCCCGTATTTCTGTAATACCGTCTACTTTTTTATCTTTTACAAGCTCTGCAATCTTCTGAATGAGTCTCGCTTTATTGACCATGTACGGAAGCTCGGTAACCACAATTCTTTGTTTTCCGTTGGCCATCGGCTCGATATCCGTAACGGCACGGACTTTAATCTTTCCGCGTCCCGTCCGGTATGCCTGGCTGATGCCCGCTTTTCCTAAAATCGTCGCTCCAGTCGGAAAATCCGGTCCTTTTACGATATTTAATAACTCTTCTATATCTGTAACCTGGTTTCTCTCCACCTGATCATCGATGATTTTTACAACCGCATTGATCACCTCTGTGAGATTATGAGGCGGAATGTTTGTTGCCATTCCGACCGCAATTCCCTGTGTACCGTTGACTAAAAGATTCGGAAACCTTGACGGCAGCACCTGGGGCTCTTTTTCCGTCTCATCGAAGTTCGGAATAAAGTTGACCGTATCTTTTCCGATATCGGCCAGAAGTTCCATGGAAATCTTGCTGAGCCTTGCCTCCGTATAACGCATGGCAGCGGCGCCGTCTCCGTCTACAGAACCAAAGTTTCCGTGGCCGTCTACCAGAGGATACCGGGTAGACCACTCCTGAGCCATATTGACCAATGCCCCGTAGATAGAACTGTCACCGTGAGGATGATATTTACCCATGGCATCCCCGACGATACGTGCACACTTACGGTGCGGTTTATCCGGTCCGTTGTTCAGTTCGATCATCGCATAAAGGATTCTCCTCTGAACCGGCTTCAGCCCGTCCCTTACATCAGGAAGGGCCCTTGCAGCAATAACGCTCATGGCATAATCAATGTAGGAATTCTCCATTGTCTGCTTCAGATCAACGTCATGAACTTTATCAAAAATTGTATTCTGGTCCATATATTATATTCCTTCCTATACGTCCAGATTCTGGACATATTTTGCATTGGCTTCAATAAACTCACGCCTTGGTTCCACCTGATCACCCATCAGTGTCGTAAAGGTCAGGTCGATCTCAGATGCGGAATCCTCGTCGATGGTTACCCGAAGCAGTACTCTCTTATCCGGGTCCATGGTAGTATCCCAGAGCTGTTCCGCATCCATCTCGCCCAGACCTTTATAGCGCTGGATCTTGTTGTTATTGTCTCTGCCTATCTCATTGACAATATTGTTCAGTTCCTGATCAGAGTAAGCATACCAGAACTTTTTATTTCTCTCCACCCGGTAAAGTGGCGGCTGAGCCATGTATACATATCCCTCCTTGATCAGATCCGGCATGAACCGGTAAAGGAACGTAAGGAGAAGCGTTGCAATATGGGCTCCGTCCACATCGGCATCCGTCATGATGATGATCTTATGATACCGTAATTTCTCAATATCAAAATCGTCGTGTATGCCTGTGCCGAAGGCTGTGATCATTGCCTGGATTTCTTTATTCATCAGAATTTTATCGAGTCTGGATTTCTCTACGTTAAGGATTTTTCCCCTCAGAGGAAGGATAGCCTGGGTTGCACGGGATCTGGCCGTCTTTGCAGAACCTCCCGCAGAATCACCCTCGACGATATAAATCTCACAGTTTTCTGGGTTTTTGTCGGAACAGTCCGCTAATTTTCCAGGCAGGCTGAATCCGTCCAAAGCCGTCTTTCTTCTGGTAAGATCTCTGGCTTTTCTGGCAGCATCTCTGGCCCTCTGTGCCAAAACCGCTTTCTCACATATAATCTTTGCAACTGCAGGATTTTGTTCCAGAAAATAAGTGAGCTGCTCATTGACAATGCTGTTGACTGCTCCTCTGGCTTCGCTGTTTCCAAGCTTTTGTTTTGTCTGTCCCTCAAACTGAGGCTCGCCAAGCTTAATGCTGATGACGGATGTAAGCCCCTCACGGATATCTTCTCCGGAAAGATTACTCTCGTTTTCCTTTAGCAGTTTATTCTTTCTTGCATAATCATTAAATGTTGTTGTCAGCGCATTTTTAAAACCGGACAGATGGGTTCCCCCTTCCGGCGTAATAATATTATTTACAAAGCTTAAAGAGTTTTCATTATAGGAATCGTTATGCTGCATGGCAACTTCTACATAAACACCGTCTTTTTCTCCTTCGCAATAAATAACCTGGTCATACAGTGCTTCTTTTCCTCTGTTTAAATAAGTGACAAACTCTTTGATCCCGCCCTCATAGTGGAAAATCTCCTGTACAGGTTCTTCCTGACGGTCATCTGTGAGAATAATCTTCAGATTTTTTGTCAGGAATGCTGTCTCACGCAGACGCTGTCTCAAAACTTTATATTCAAACAATGTTTCTTCAAAAATTGTATCATCGGGAAGAAAGCTTACCTCGGTTCCGTTTAATTCAGTCTCTCCCACAACCTTCAAAGGATAGCACACTTTTCCCTTTTCGTAGCGCTGATTATATATTTTTCCATCCGTATGGACATTGACTTCCAGCCAGTTAGACAGCGCATTTACTACGGATGATCCTACGCCGTGAAGTCCTCCGGAAACCTTATATCCTCCGCCTCCGAATTTTCCTCCCGCGTGAAGAATCGTAAATACGACTTCCACACTGGATACGCCCTTTTTCTTATTGATCCCTACCGGAATACCCCTTCCGTTATCACGCACTGTAACAGAATTATCTTTGTTCAGTGTCACATAAATCGTATCACAGTAACCTGCCAGTGATTCATCGACCGCATTGTCCACAATTTCATATACCAAATGATGAAGCCCTTTGGCGGATGTACTTCCAATGTACATTCCGGGCCTTTTCCGTACAGCTTCCAGTCCCTCCAGGATCTGAATCTGATCCGCACCATATTCTCCTTTTTTCTCAGTGCCCATACGTTCCTCCTAATTTTCTCTGACAATTTTACCTGATTTGACCTGAAACATTTTGTCAATCTGCAGATGACTGTTAATAAATTCTTCCAGTCCCGTGCATGTGATCAAAGTCTGAATGTCTTTAATACTGTCCAAAAGATAATTCTTCCGGCTGCTGTCCAGTTCTGACAGCACATCATCCAAGAGCAGAATCGGTGTCTCTCCGGTCTGCCTTTTTACTAACTCAATCTGAGCAAGTTTCAATGAAAGGGCCGCTGTCCTCTGCTGCCCCTGTGACCCAAATCTGCGGATATCAATTCCGTTTACCAGAAATTCAATATCATCGCGGTGAGGTCCTGCCCCTGTGGAAGCATATTTTAAATCAATCTCTCTCTTTCTCTGTAAAACGGTCAGAAATTCATCATAGTTTACACTATAATCATATTTCAAAACAATTTTTTCTTTTTTTCCCGTCAGATTCTTGTGGATCTCCCTGATGATCTCGTTGAGATCCTCTATAAATTTCCGGCGGTATCGGATAACCTCCGATCCATATTTGACAAGCTGGAGATCCCAACTGTCTAATGTATCCAAAAGTTCACGCTGGTAAACCAGCTGCTTTAACAGGTTATTCCTTTGTGCCATTACCTTGTTATAGCTGGAAAGCTGATGAAGATACATTTTTTCAAGCTGTGAAAGCTCGATATCTAAAAACTTTCTCCGCTCAGAAGGCCCGTTTTTTATAATACTCAGATCTTCCGGCGAAAAAAATATGACAGGGACAAAGCCAAGAAGATCACTGGATCTCTTGATGGGTATCTGGTCAATAGCCGCACCCTTTGTCCTGCTCTTTTTCAGATGCATGTCAATCTGGTGTCCGATGTCCTGTTTCATCAGATGAATCCTTATATGGGATTCATTTTCTCCGAAACGGATAATCTCCTTATCCTTGCTTCCGCGGTGGGACTTGGTCGTTGCCCCCAGATAAACTGCCTCAAGGATATTCGTCTTTCCCTGTGCATTATCACCGTACAAAATATTGGTGCCGCTGGAGAACTCAATGATCAGACGGTCATAATTCCGATAGTTTTTTAACTCTAAAGACTGAATATACATAAGTCACCCGACTATTTCACGATTTCTACAGCCTGTCCGTCAAATTCGATGACTTCTCCGCCGTACAGTTTTTTTCCCCTTCTCGTGTCAATCTCTCCGTTGACACTGACCAGTCCGTCCTGAATGACGATCTTTGCCTCCACCCCGGAACTTACAAGACCGGCAGCCTTTAATGCCTGGCCGAGTTTTATATACTCTTCATTCAATTTAATCTGCTCCATCAAGATTTCCTTTCTAGTGATTGAAATTTACCGGTAGTATTAAGTAAATATAGGATTCGGAATCATCCTTGATAAAGCAAGGCGCTTTCGGATTAACAAGGTAAATATTGATTTCCTCGTCGTCAATGACACGCAGTACATCCATCAAAAATTTCGGATTAAATCCGATCAGAATATCCCTTCCCTCTTTCTGAATCAGTATATTTTCCTCCATAGATCCAAAGAAAGATGAAATACTCAGTTCCAGGGAATTATCCGTAATATTGATAACAATAGGTTTCTTGTCAGATTCTCTGATCAAAAGACTGGCACGGTCAATACAGTCCAAAAATTCCTTTTTGTTAATCGTGATTTTAGTCTCATAATCACTGGACAGCATCTGACTTATCTTATAGTATTCCCCTTCCAAAAGTCTTGAGACAACTCTGGTCTGATCAAATTCAAATAAGATATGCTTATTCGTTACATAAATTATAACATCTTTTTCTGCATCACCTGAAATAATTTTTGTAATTTCCTGAAGTGTCTTTCCTGGAACGACAACTTTAAAGGAATCATAACTCTCTTTTAATTCAATATTTCGGATGGAAATCCTGTGTCCATCTAATGATACAACATTTAATTTTTTGTCTTCAACCTCAAACAGCTCTCCTGTCATAAGTTTATTATTTTCATTATCAGATATGGAAAATATTGTTTGTCTGATTACTTCTTTTAGAGTAAACTGTGACAAAGTGATGCTTCTTTCTTTTTCAATCTCCGGAAGATAAGGAAATTCTGATCCTTCCTGTCCCACAATATGAAAACATGCTTTTTCACAAGTGATAGTTGCTTTGTAATCAGAATCGGTTTCGATTGTAACATCATTATCCGGCAGTTTTCTGACGATCTCAAAAAATAACTTGGCATCCAGAGCGATTTTTCCCTGTTCTAAAATGTTTCCTTTGATGTTTGTCTCAATGCCCAGTTCCATGTCATTAGCAGTCAAAGTAATCGTACCGGCACTTGCCTCCATGAGAATGCATTCAAGAATAGGAAGTGTTGTCTTATTGGAAACGGCTTTGGATACGATGCTGACACCGGAAACCAGGTCGCTTTTATTACAAACGATTTTCATATTGTGTATAACTCCTTTCAGGTTCAAAAATACTTAAATATATATTAAAAATCCGCAGTATAAGCCGTAGGGGCTGTGGATTTGTGAATAACCCTGAAAAACGGCTTAATTTAAGGCTGAATCAGGGTTAATAACTTGTTAAAAAGCCACGGATAAAGCTTTCATAACTTGAAGGTTATCAACAAGCCTGAAATTAAGGTTTTCATTATCAACACAAAAGGCACAGGTTATCCACAAGATTCTGTGTATAAGCCTTATGATGGGTTCATTTTTTTTATAATAACGTCAAGGGTCGTGGATAAAGAAGAATCTCTCTGTAAATCCTTCTCAATCTTCTCTGAACCATGAATGACCGTAGAGTGGTCTCTTTTTCCGAGGTATTCACCGATCTTTACAAAAGATGTATCCGTAAGCTTCTTGCACAGGTACATACAGATCTGCCTTGGATATGCGATGTCATGGCTTCGTTTTTTTGATATAATATCAGCCGGCTGGATGTTAAAATGTTCAGCCACCGTAGTGATGATCAGATCTGGTGTAATTTTTACAACAGTATCGTTGTCCACAAGGTCTTTCAGGGCAATTTTAGCCAAATCAAGATCAATCGGCCTCTTTTCGAGTTTGGAATATACCCTGATCTTGTTCAGTGCTCCTTCCAGTTCTCGGATATTTGATTTAATGTTTGAAGCTATGTAGTCAAAAATAGCATCGTCGATATAAATGTGGTCCAGCTCGGCTCGTTTTCTTAAGATCGCAATTCTTGTCTCATAATCAGGGGGCTGGATATCTGCCGTAAGACCGCATCCAAAACGGGTTCTCAAACGTTCTTCCAAAGTCTCGATTTCTTTCGGAGGCTTATCGGAAGATATGATAATCTGGCTTTTGGAGTTGTAAAGGGCATTAAATGTATGGAAAAATTCCTGCTGAGTGCTGTCCTTACCTATTATAAACTGAATATCATCAATCAGCAGAACGTCGATGGTCCTGTATTTGTTTCTGAGTTCTTCCTGTTTGTTATGATGAATCGCATTGATGACTTCGTTGGTGAAATCTTCACTGGTCACGTAAAGGACCTTGAGCTTGCTGTTATTTTCCATAATGTAATGGGCGATAGAGTGCATCAGATGGGTTTTTCCCAATCCGGCGCCGCCGTATAAAAAAAGCGGATTATAAGCTTCCGCCGGAGCTTCTGCCACGGCAATGCAGGCGGCATGAGCCATTTGATTGTTTGTTCCGACGACGAAACTGTCGAACGTATATCTTGGATTTAAATTATTAGAATCCTGAAGCTGGGTATCCGTGCGGGATGCAGGAGCCTTTTTCTTCTTAGCTTCTTCCAGAACAAAAGAAATTTCGTATTTTTTACCTGTTATATCCTGAATGGCCAGAGAAATATAAAAGTCATACATCTTACTCTCAATAAAATGTATGCCTCTGGCATCAAAATTACTGTTCAATGACAAAACAATCTGATCGTCGTTCACTTCTTTAATATTGAGGGGTTTAATCCAGGCGTTGATGGCAGCACTTGAAATATCGTGTTCCTGTTCAAGTTTTAACAAAACGTCATCCCAGATCGCTTCGATTTTTTTCTTCATTGATTTTTACGGACCTCTTTCTAAATAAGTTTAAAAAAATATACTATTACTAGTGTATAACAAAAGAATTTTTTTTTCAATGTTTCTTTCATATAATAAGTACAATCATAATACAATATATGTTGCCTGTGAAAAACTGTGGATAAATTTATTCACAAAATAAACACTAGGAAATATCAGGGGTTTCGACACATATAAACATATGATAAACAAATATTTCACATAGTTTTCCACAAGTTATCCACAAATTGTGTATAACTTTTTAGAGTCCTACAATATCTATGGATGGAATAACTTTATCGCAAAAAAACATAGAATTCTCTTGACTTATGCAGGTGACTTTGACTATAATAGGAGTGATGTTTTTTAGACAATATATGGTTTCATATATAAAATTACTATTTTTTGATTAAGGAGGTGTTTCTAGACATGAAAATGACATTTCAGCCAAAGAAAAGACAGAGATCTAAAGTTCATGGTTTCAGAAAGAGAATGAGCACTGCTAACGGAAGAAAAGTTATTAAGAGCAGAAGAGCAAAAGGAAGAAATAGATTGTCAGCATAGGTCGCAGTGATGTGACCTTTTCTTTTCTCTAAATAATAGGGAAGGAAAAGATATGAAGCATTATCATTCGTTAAGAACAACTAAGGAATTTCAGCAGGTATATAAAACCGGTAAATCAAAAGCAAACAAATATTTAGTTTTATACTGCAGGGAAAATCAGCTTAATTATAATCGTTTTGGAATCTCTGTCAGCAAGAAGGTTGGAAACAGTGTAGTGAGACACCGGGTGACCAGGCTCCTGAGAGAGAGTTACCGGCTTCGTCAGTCAGAGTTTAAGCAGGGATTTGATCTTGTGGTCATTGCCAGAAATACGGTTAAGGATGAAGGATTTCACACGGTGGAAAGTGCTTTGCTCCATCTGATGAGTCTTCATCGTTTAAAAAGAGATGAAAAACATTGAAAAAGATTTTGATTTATTTGATACAGTTTTATAGAGCACATTTGTCTAAATTAAAAGGAAAAGGAACTTGCATTTATACTCCGACCTGTTCAGAGTATGCAGTTCAAGCACTGGAAAAACACGGCGCACTGAAGGGAAGCCTTCTGGCTGTGTTTAGAATCTTGAGATGTAACCCTTTTGCAAAGGGAGGATATGATCCTGTTCCGGAAGTGAGAAAGGTGAAAGGTAAAAAGAAATGATGTATTTGGCTCAAGCAGCCCAGGCAGGCAGCGGAGGATTATTGTCTCCGATCGTCTGGGTTTTCGGCGAGATCATGAAGTGGATTTACAATGGATTATCAGCTGTTGGTATTGAGAATCTTGGATTGTGTATTATTTTGTTTACATTGATTTCGAAATTGATTATTTTTCCGCTGACAATTAAGCAGCAGAGAAGTATGAAGATCAACCAGGTGGCACAGCCCGAAATGATGAAGATCCAGAAGAAATACCGGGGTAAGAGAGATCAGGCATCTATGATGAAACAGCAGGAAGAGATGCAGAAAGTCTATGATAAATATGGGACAAGCCCTACTGGCGGATGTGCGACTACGCTGATACAGTTTCCGATCATCATGGCTCTGTATTATGTAGTACGAAATCTGGAAAGTTATATTCCTGATATTCCTAAGAGTGCATATGAATTTATTCTTGGAATCAATATCCAGAATACACCGGGATTTAAATTGAGCATTTATCTTATTATCCCGATTTTGTCCGCTTTATTCCAATATTTAAGTGCGCGTACATCTATGGCAGACATGGATTCAGATAATCCGGCGGCAGGTATGTCAAAGAATATGATGCTGATGATGCCTATTATGTCTTTATTCATGTGTATCACTCTTCCGGTGGGAATCGGTATTTACTGGACTGCCAGTGCAGTGTTCCAGTGGGTACAGCAGATTCTGATCAACAATTACTATAATCATACAAATATGCAGAAGATCATTGAGAAGAGCAGAGAGAAAGCAGCCAAGAAGAAAGCCAAGAAAAAAGGTCCTTCTATGTATGAAAAAATGATGGGAGCTGCAAGCGGCAGCACTCCGTCAGAATCATCCCAGGATAATACGATCAGCAGTATTGCCAAAAAGAAAGTCACAAAAAACGTAGAGTATAACACAGAATCCCAGGGAGGAATTGCATCTAAGGCAAACATCGTGAAGAACCGGATGGATAAAGGGGGAAAATAAAATGGCAGTAAAGCGTTTTACTGGCAAAACGGAATCTGATGCGGTTATGAATGCGGCCATGGAGCTGGGAATTCCGAGCACAGAAATTCAGTATGCAGTGATTGATAAAGGAAGCAACGGATTTTTAGGACTCTTTAAAAAACCGGTGATCATTGAATTGACGGAAAAAGAAAAACCGGCTGAGCCTGTAAAGGAAGATAAATCTGAGAAAACAGCGGAAGCGCCGGCTGCTCCAGAAAAGAAACAGAAACAGGAAAAAACCCAGGAACAGAAGAAGACTGCCTGTGAAAACCCTAAAGAAAAGGTATATAAACGTCCGGATAATATTGATCAGATCATAAACGACACAGAAGCATATCTGGATGAAGTGTTAAAGGCGATGGGACTTGTTCCTAAACTGAATCTTTATTATAATACCACCGGAAATGTGCTGAAGATTAATGTTACCGGAGAAAAGATGGGTGCTCTGATCGGAAAGCACGGACAGACTCTGGATGCACTCCAATATCTCACAAGCCTGTTTGTGAATAAAGAAAGCGAGGCTTTTATTAAAGTAAAGCTTGATACGGAGAATTACAGGGAGCGCAGACAGGAAACTTTAGAAAAGCTTGCACTCAGCATTGCAAATAAAGTTAAGAAGACAAAAAAACCGGTTCATCTGGAGCCTATGAATCCGAATGAACGCCGTATTATCCATTCTGCACTTCAGAGAGATCCTAAGATCGTGACAAAAAGTCAGGGTAAAGATCCTTACCGCAGAGTGGTTGTCATGCTGAAAAAATAATGAATTTGGGTTGCCTTTTGCGGCAGCCCTTTTTTGCCTTGCGGAGGACATTGAAATGGGAACAGATACAATTGCAGCGATCGCTACACCGCTGTCCAACAGCGGAATCGGGATTATAAGGATCAGCGGGCCGGAAGCCATAGATATTGCTTCTAAAGTATTCCGCCCGAAAAGAGAAAAAGATATAAAACAGGCAGCCACTTATACGGCTCATTACGGACATGCAGTGAAGGACGGAAAGGATATCGATGAATGTATTCTTTTGATTATGAAAGGCCCTCATTCCTATACTGCCGAAGATGTGGCGGAGATTAACTGTCACGGTGGAGTTGTTATAATGAAAAAAATACTGTCCTGTATTATTGAGGCCGGGGCGAGGCCGGCAGAACCGGGTGAATTTACGAAACGGGCATTTTTAAACGGACGAATCGATCTTTCCAGAGCAGAGGCTGTGATGGATCTGATTCACTCTAAAAATGAGTTTGCCATGGAAACATCTTTAAAGCAGTTAAAGGGAAGCCTTTCTGATAAAATCCGTTCTCTGAGAAAAGAGATTGTTCACAGTGTGGCGTTCATTGAATCCGCTTTAGATGACCCTGAGCATTACTCTGTGGATGGATTCTCTGAACAGCTGAAAATACAGGTAGAACATGCGAGAGATGATATTCAGAAGTATATTGATTCTTCCGACAACGGACGTATATTGAAAGAAGGCATTCACACGGCAATTGTCGGAAAACCCAATGCCGGGAAGTCTTCAATATTAAATGTTTTGCTGGGTGAAGAAAGAGCCATTGTTACAGATATCGCAGGGACTACAAGGGATACTCTGGAAGAGTCTATCCAGATTAACGGAATTCCGCTGAATGTCATCGATACGGCGGGAATACGGTATACAGAAGACGTTGTTGAGAAGATCGGTGTGGATAAAGCGAGAGATTCGGTGATAAAAGCGGATCTCGTCCTCTATGTTGTGGATACTTCGGTTCCCCTGACAAAAGAAGACGAAGACATTATGAAGCTTCTTACGGGAAAGCAGGTCATTGTGCTGTTAAATAAATCAGATCTGGAAACAAAAGTTTCTGAAAGTGAATTTCTTCAGAGAGGATTTCAAAATATCGTTCCGGTATCGGCAAAAAGTCTTTATGGTCTTGAAGATCTTTATGAGAGGATCAATGATCTTTTCTTTGACGGAAGGGTATCGTTTAATGACGAAGTATATATTACAAATATGAGACATAAGAAAGCGTTGTCAAATGCAAAGGACAGCCTTGACCTGGTTCTTAAAAGCATAGAGGACCGGATGCCGGAGGATTTCTTTTCGATTGATCTTATGAATGCTTATGAGGAGCTTGGATATATTATTGGGGAGTCTGTAGGTGAGGATCTGGTAAATGAAATATTTGCAGAATTTTGTATGGGTAAATAGAGATGAAAAATTTAGAAGAATTTTATGATATTGTAGTAGTGGGTGCAGGTCATGCAGGCTGTGAGGCGGCATTGGCCTCTGCGCGCCTCGGATTTAAAACAATCTGTTTTACGGTGAGCATGGACAGCATAGCTATGATGCCGTGTAATCCAAACATAGGAGGAAGTTCTAAGGGACATTTGGTAAAAGAAATAGATGCTCTTGGCGGCGAAATGGGCATTAATATAGATAAGACTTATATTCAGTCCAAAATGCTGAACCGCTCTAAGGGTCCTGCCGTTCATTCCCTCAGGGCACAGGCGGACAAAAAGATGTATTCGATGGCTATGGCACAGACTATGGGAAATACAAAAAATCTGACTGTCAGACAGGGAGAAGTGACACAAGTTCTCACACAGGACGGTAAAGTTACGGGCGTGAAGACTTACTCGGGTGCTGTTTATCATGCGAAAGCAGTGATCCTCACAACAGGTACTTATCTAAAAGCAAGGTGTATTTATGGAGATGTGAGCAATGAGACAGGACCTAACGGTCTTCAGGCCGCCAATTATCTGACGAAGTCTCTGAAGAAACTTGGAATCGAAATGCGCCGGTTTAAGACTGGAACTCCGGCCAGAATCGATAAAAACAGTATTAATTTTGATAAGATGGAAGAACAGTTCGGAGATGAAAAAATTATTCCGTTCAGTTTTACAAATACAAGAGAAGATATAGAGAGAGATCAGATCTCCTGCTGGCTTACTTATACAAACGAGGAGACACATGAGATCATCCGTGAAAATATCGGACGTTCCCCATTATTTTCAGGCGCCATTGAGGGTACGGGTCCCCGGTATTGTCCTTCTATTGAAGATAAGATTGTAAAATTCCCGGATAAGAACAGGCATCAGGTATTTATCGAACCTGAGGGTGAATATACGAATGAGATGTATGTGGGAGGAATGTCCAGTTCTCTGCCTGAAGACGTCCAGTATGCCATGTATCGCAGTGTAACGGGGCTTGAGAATGTTAAAATCATCAGAAATGCATATGCTATCGAGTATGACTGTATTAATGCCACGCAGCTGAAGCCGTCGCTGGAATTTAAGGAAATCGGGGGGCTGTTTTCGGCAGGACAGTTCAACGGAAGCTCTGGATATGAAGAGGCAGCAGCCCAGGGACTGATCGCAGGGATTAATGCTGTAAGAATGCTAAAGGAAAAGGAACCGCTGGTCCTTGACCGTTCTCAGGCTTATATCGGCGTTCTGATTGATGACCTTGTGACAAAAGAGACGAGCGAACCGTACCGGATGATGACTTCCAGGGCAGAATACAGGCTTTTACTGAGACAGGATAATGCGGATCTCCGCCTTTCAAAGATAGGATATGAAGTGGGACTTATCGGTGAGGAGAGATATCAAAAGCTGATGGAGAAAGAAGCGCTGATAGAAAAAGAAATCAAACGGCTTAACCGTGTAAATGTCGGGGCTTCAAGAGAAGTTCAGAATCTGCTTACGGGATGTCAGAGTACGGAATTAAAGTCTTCTGCCACTATGGCGGAACTGATCAGGAGACCGGAGCTCACTTATGACATGCTGGCACCCATTGATCCGAACAGGCCGGAATATCCTGAGGATGTGAGAGAACAGGTCAATATTAATATTAAATATGAAGGTTATATTAAACGCCAGCTTTCTCAGGTGAAACAGTTTAAGCGTTTAGAGAAAAAGAAAATTCCCGAGGGAATCAGGTATGAAGAAATAGGAAACTTAAGGATTGAAGCGGTACAGAAGCTGTCTAAGATTCGTCCTGCATCTATTGGACAGGCATCCAGGATTTCCGGGGTATCCCCTGCAGATATTTCGGTACTTCTTATCTTTTTGGAACAGCTCGGTCAAAGGGCTTAGGAGTGTATATGATTAGTTTAAGAGAAAAAGCAGAAGAGTTAGGCATTACATTGACAGACAGGCAGCTGGCTCAATTTGAAACATATTATGAACTGCTGACAGAGAAAAATAAGGTTATGAATCTCACCGCGATTACAGACAGAGAGGATGTTATACTGAAGCATTTTGTGGACAGTGTGGCATTGGTGAAGGCAGAGTGTGGATTCTCTTCACAAAAAGTCCTGGATGTGGGGACGGGAGCAGGGTTTCCAGGAATCCCTTTAAAGATTGCATTTCCCGAATTAAAGATTGTACTTTTGGATTCCTTGAATAAGAGAGTTAAATTTCTGGAGGGAGTGATCGATGCGCTGGAACTTCGTGATATCAGGGCAATTCATGGAAGAGCAGAGGATTTCGCCAGGAAAAAGGAATACCGTGAGCAGTTTGACCTGGTTGTATCCAGGGCAGTTGCTAATTTGAGCACGCTTTCGGAGTATTGTCTTCCATATGTGAAGGTATCCGGAATGTTCCTTCCTTATAAATCCGGCAGGATCGAAGAAGAGATGAGAGAAGGAAAGAATGCAGTACATCTCTTGGGAGGAAAAATCGAGGATGTTGTGTCATTTGTACTTCCGGGTACAGATATGGAGAGGACTATTCTTAAAATAAAAAAACAAAAGGCAGCCCCAAAGCGCTATCCGCGCAAAGCAGGGCTGCCGTCAAAAGAGCCTATCCGTTAAAAAAAGATCTTGCAGGCTTTCAGGACTTCATCCGTATTTTCCAGATGGGGCAAGAGTTTTGAGCCTTTTATAAAATGATATTCTATAGAAGGGTTCAACACCTGGTACTGTTCAATGGTGTTCTCGGCTTCCGGGGCATGGTCTCCCATGAGAAAGTAGATACTGTGGTTTAAGTTTTTTATGGATGGGATTAGATTACAGTTCAGGTAGTCCGAAATGAGGCTTGCATATAAATATTTTGTATCTGATCCACATTTGTGAGCGGATTCATGACAGATATCCACATATTTCTGCTTAATGTCCTTAGGTCTGTGGAAATATTCCCGGGCAAGTTTTTTCTGGATCATGGGCCTGCTGTGCAGGATATTGTAAGTGAGTGTGCCGATGATCGGCAGTTCAATAAAATACTTGAGTACTTTCTTGCGATTCCCGGGATAACGCCCCGCCTTCGTCATATTTTCAGGATTGATCATCATGAGGCGGCTGAAGTTCCTCGGTTCTGTGTAGCATGCCAGGAAACTCAGGGATGATGAATTGCCGCTGGCGATAATATCGGTCTTCGTGCCAATTATATTTTTGATAAAATCGTTGATGAGCTGAACATAAAGGTAGCTTGTATAAGTGATCCGGGGCTTGTCGGAACGGCCGCATCCAAGGAGGTCCAAGGTATAGACGGTATGTGATTTGGAGAGTTCTTCCTTTATTTTATGAAATTCCAGTTCAGAACTGCAGTTGTTCAGGTCATGAATGAGGAGAATCGGAGAACCGGTTCCATGTTTTGTATAGTATATATTGCCAAATCTCCAGGAGTAAGTATTGCCGTATTTGGAGAACAAAGCGTCTCTCATGGAGGATAATGAGAAGACAAGTTTATTTATCAGATATACACATATTGTTGATACAGTTGTAATGGTGGCCAGATTTCGCAGTTTTTTGTAGAAACGCATACAGAGTCTCCTTTCTAATTTATTACTATTATTATATGACAAACAATGATTTGATACAATAATACTTTGCATTCCTTAAAAATTCGTTTATCATAGAGAGAAGAGGTGGTGAGATATTTGGATGAGAAGAAGATTGATAAGGATCAGCTGATGTCAGATCTGGCTGCCTATTTATCCGAAGAATATATGGAGTGTGTGGCTGAGAAAGAAAAATTTATAGAAGAAAAATATAAGCTGGAAGAAGAAAAAGAGCGGCTGATCCGGTGTGTGATGCTGGAAAAAGAAAAGAGACAGATCCGGTCTGTATTTTCTCCTTTGTCCTTAGATGAAAACCGCATGGAAGAAGTGAAGGAGCCGGATACAAGAGAAGTGGAACATGCATTAGATACACTATCCAGAAATATACGAAAAATCCAAAAAAAGTGTGACAGGCTGAAATCTTATTTAAAAGGACTGGAAGAAACTTATTTTGTGGTTTCCGGCCTGGAGGAGTTGGATAAGAGTCAGGAGGAAATTCTGTTTCTTCCTGCATTTTATGAACTTATGAACCATTTCAGAGAGGTTCATCCCGAGATTATAGTCAGCTGTGAAAGAATAGAAAAAGATTCACCGGTTATTTTTACATTTTCATTTTTGACAGGATTTCATCAGATGATGAAATTTTCTGTTCAAAAAATAGGAATCCGGTCTTTAAACATAGATACCTTTATCGAACAGGACAGAATTATGCTGCAGTTTGTCATGAAACCCAAGAAACAGGTGTCTATACAAAAATTTAAAAAAAACAGAAATATATTGGAAGACATGTTGACAAGAGAATTTGCAATTACCAGATGGCAGGAGAATTCAGTGGTATTGCAGGCAATTATAGAAGTATAAGTGAGGAGAAGATTGAAAATGAGAAGTAGAGGGTATCCATTTATTTAATCGCATAACAAATAAGCCATCTTCCGGTGGCTACTTTAAAAAGTGAATATTGAAAAGTTAAGGTTATGCAGTTGCTGACTTGATCTTATAACCTTGATTCCTTGCTATGATGATGGCCTGTTCTACCGTGATTTCACGGTCAACAGGGGGCA
>NZ_NQOG01000023.1 GCF_002270485.1 Anaerostipes hominis (ex Lee et al. 2021)
AGAGAATAAGCGATGGGAATGGTTCCTTTCCCGATCTCTACACCGAGGAGTACACCTACCACCTGTGCGATCACCGCACCGGGTCCAAGGACCGGGGACAGGAACGGAATGGCACAGAAAACGGACAACCCCAGAAGGCCTGGAAGACTTCCGGCCAATGGTTTGATGGCATTTGCCAGGAGATCGCCGATGCCGGTATAGTTGATGATACCAACCATGATGCTGACGAAGATCATGAACGGCAAAATGTTTTTCAGGACAATATCCAGAGTGTCCCGGCCGGCCTGATAAAATACATTCACAATACTTCCAATGCCGCGGCCCATGCTGGTAATAAAGTTAAAAAATTGATTTCCTCCAGGGGCGGGGGAGGATTCTTTTATCTCAGCCGGTTCTGGGACAGCCTGCCCGGATACTTCAGGTTCAGATGGAACAGCCTCACCGCTTTGGGTAATACAGTCCAGTGTAGTGCCAGAGACAAAATTATCTTCTTTGATATATTTGCTGAGCGGCCCGGACGGGGAGATGGGGTGGATATCGATGGTCTTTACTCCCATTTTCGGATAAACACCGCACCGGAGTGTCCCGCCGCAGTCTACCACTGCGATGATGATGGTGTCGGGTTCCACTTTATTGTTAAAGGCATCCACTACCGGGACACCAAGCAGCGACGCAATTTTTTCAGCCAGAGGATGAATGGAGCCTCCGGTGACAGAAGCGACGACTTTCCTGGTTTCTGTTTCATAGACAGTCAATGGTCCGCCCCATCCGCTGGAGCCCTTTGTGATCGTTACAGATGGTTTCATTTTGCTGCACCTCCTTTATTTTTTGCCATGATCTTTTTCGTGAGGAATTCAGTGGCATTTCCACGAATAAAGATAACGATGACGCCGGCCAGCAGGTAACGCACGGCCAAAGGCATAGTGGAGTAGCCGAGCTTTGTAATGCCGGCTGCGATACCGGTCCAAACAAACAGTTCTCCGGCATTTCCGTGTGGAAACAGGCCGGTGATAGGGTGCGCAAAGGAGAAACAGGCATCGATAAAGGCAGGTTTCTGGTCTTCCTCCACGAACCGTCCCATAGTATAGCACATGGGATTGGTCAAAAAGAAAAGGGAGATTACAGGCAGCAGGGTGTAACGGAGCAGGCGGAACCGGGTCAGTTTTTTAGAGAAATTCATGACCCTGTCCTCTCCTACCAGAGTGATGATGGCATTGATACAGGTGAGCAGGATCAGAAGATTGGGAAGAATTCCGGTGATCAGGCCCATCAGGTTTTCTCCTCCTGCGGATATGATCCCGGTAAATCCTTCGGCTAGTTTTACAAATACATTCATAAATATATCCTCCTTAACATGGACAGACAGCAGTTTTCCGTTTACCGGCAATTTGTTCTAAGGCTGAGGCAAAAGCGGCCTTATCATTTTTCCGTTTCATCAGGGCAGTGACAGAGCAGGCAGGACATCCGATATAGTCATTTTTTTGATTGAATCTGGAAAATACAGTCCGTCCCTTCATTTCATAGTAATCTACAATCTCATCTGATTCATTGACCACGACCAGCACGATAACGCCCGGGCGGAAGGTCAGGCCGGATTTGGCAGTTCCGATGGCCAGAAGATTCGGTGTATGGCGGTAGGCCTTCTTCAGGTCTTCAATGGACTGGTACATTCGTTTGATCTGAAACCAGCCGAAGGCGGCCTGAGCTGCCATTGTGACCATCAGAATCCCAAGAACATAAGTAAGCATAAAGCGGTTAGCACCTCCTTGATATGAATAGATTGACAAGAAGTTTCACGTGAACTCTTAACATGTGTTGATACTATCCTGCCCTCAAAATGAAGTCAATTCATCTGATTGTTTTGGAACATATTTTACGATTGCACAAAAATAAATACAAAAAACCAGAGTGTTCCGTAACATTTGTTCCATGTATTCACTTTTGATTGACGAAGGTAAAGGAAGGTAATTATGATGGGGTTGAATTTCAATACAAACCTGAATTATAAGAAAGAGGTGCTAACTATGCAAACACGAGCGATCAGACTTTATGGAAAAGAGGACCTGAGGCTGGATACATTTGAACTGCCGCCTATAAAGGAAGATGAGATTTTGGTAAAGATCATTTCTGACAGCGTCTGTATGTCCACTTATAAGCTGTCTAAGCAGGGGGCAGCCCACAAGAGAGCCAGGCCGGATCTTAAAGAGAGGCCTTCGGTCATCGGGCATGAGATGTCAGGAGTCATCATAGAAACAGGCGCGAAATGGAAAGACCTATACCAGGAGGGCCAGAAGTTTACGGTGCTGCCCACGGTCACTGAAAACGGCCGGATGAAAACAGCGGGTTACTACTACGAGACTTATGGGGGAGACTGCACCTACTGTATTCTTCCCCGGGAAGTTATGGAGCACGGCTGTCTGATCCCATTTAATGGAGACTCCTTTTTTGAAGCTTCCTTATCGGAGCCCACGGCCTGTATCATTGCCGGGTATCGGAGAATGTACCACACATCGGAGGAAGACCATGAACACCGTATGGGAGTGAAACCCCAGGGAAGTCTTGTGATCTTCGGAGCGTGCGGACCCATGGGACTGGAGTGTATTGACTATGCCTTACAGCTGGAAAACGGGCCTTCTAAGATTGTCGCCGTCGATATGTCCAAAGAACGGCTTAACAGAGCAGAAAAAATGCTGGTTCCTGATCCGGAAAGCGGAAAAGAGCTGTATTTTGTGAACGCAAATGAATGCCGGGATATGGCAGAGGAACTGAAAGATCTGAACGGTGGCAGAGGATATGATGATGTGTTTGTCTATGCTCCGGTGGAAGCCTTGATCGAGCAGGCGGACCGGGTGCTGGGAAAAGACGGGTGCATGAATTTCTTTGCTGGCCCTGTGGATCAATCGCTTTCAGCCAGGATCAATATGTACAATGTGCATTATTCATACACCCATCTGGTGGGATTTACCGGAAGCACCAATGAAGATCTCCATGACGCCCTGAAGTTGATGGAACAAAAAAGGATCCGCCCTACGGTGATGGTAACACATATCGGAGGCTTAAGCAGTGCCATTGAGACTACTCTGCATGTTCCGGAGATCCCGGGCGGGAAAAAAATGATCTATACACAGATCGATCTGCCGCTGACAGCTATTGAAGATTTTGCGGAGCTTGGCAGGGAGAATCCACTGTTTGAAAAGCTGGCAGTATCATGTGAGGCCCACAACGGATGCTGGAATGCGGAGGCTGAAAAGATTTTGCTGGATGAATATAATGTGGATTTGACACGATAGGGAGGAAGGGAATGTTAGTTACTTTAAAGGGATTATTAGAAGATGCTAAGAACAAAAAACAGGCGGTTGGGGCATTCAACGGAACCACATTGGAAGGAATCCGTGCCATAATCGGTGCAGCTGAGGAGCTTCAGAGGCCGGTGATCCTCCAGCATGCCCAGAGTCATGATACGATCATAGATTTAAATGAGATTGCCCCGCTGATGCTGCACTATGCAAGGAGTGCCTCTGTGCCGGTGGCAGTGCATCTGGACCACGGAAGCACCTTCAAACGGTGCATGGAGGCAATACGGGCAGGGTTTACTTCTGTTATGTATGACGCGTCTGCCAGGCCGTTTGAGCAGAATCTCATGGAGACGGCAGAGATTGTTAAAGCTGCCCACAGTGTGGGAGTATCTGTGGAAGCAGAACTTGGGCATGTGGCAAATGTCAATGAGGATCCCGGGGAGGACAACATTTATACGGATCCTGCTCTGGCTGAGGAGTTTGTGAAGCGCACTGGAGTGGACTGCCTGGCTGTTGCCTTTGGCACAGTGCATGGTCTTTATGTAAAGCAGCCAAGGCTGGATCTTTCCATTGTAACTCAGATCAGTGAAAAAACCGGCATTCCCCTGGTCATGCACGGGGGCTCTGGGGTATCCGGAGACAATTACCGCAGAGCCATAAAAGAGGGAATCTGTAAGATTAACTATTATACATATATGAATACAGCGGGAGGGAACGCGGCTAGAAGCTTTGTAAAACAGTCCGGAGAACATCTGGCCTATGACTGTCTCACACTGGCGGCGACGGAAGCTATGAAGCAGGATGTGATGGCTGCCATGAGAATATTTGGAATGGATGAGTGACCTGCAGATCTGCTATAATCGTGTCAGCAGAGGGAATACAGTCAGTGTGGGAGGGAGAATGATGGCAGATGCAGAGGAAGTCAGGATGCTTGCTGAGATCACCAGGCTTTATTATGAGGAGGAATGGACCCAGCAGAGGATCGCTAAAAAGTTTAATATGAGCCGGTCCCTGGTCTCGAAGCTGCTTTCTAAAGCGAGGAAGCTCGGGATTGTAGAGATCATTATCCATGACGAGGAGTTTCACCCGTACAGGAAGCTGGAGGAGGAGCTTAAGAAACGGTTTCAGATCAGAGAGGCAGTGTGCGTCAGTGTGGAAAACAGTGAAAATCCGGTAAAAACAGTGGGTGCGGCAGCAGCAAAATATGTGGCGAGAAAGCTGTCCACTGTGAAGTATGTGGCAATGACGGCGGGAACTACCACCCGCCAGATCGCTGAGAGCTTTTCATCGGGTGTGCCCTTTGACCATGTGACATTTGTACCTATGTCGGGAGGATTGGGGGAAGAACGGTGGGAGATCCAGGCCAATGTGGTGTGTGAGCGGATGGCAAAGAACAGCGGGGGGAACAGCCTTCAGCTGCATGCCCCCATTGTTTTAGATTCCTATGAGGCAAAGGAAATGCTTTTAAAGCAGCACTTTATTAAAAGTGTCATGGAAAAAGCCAGAAATGCGGAACTGGCTGTGGTGGGACTCGGCAGCTCACCTCAGTATTTTGAGCTGACCGAATCTTATCTGCACGGGATCAACCGGGAGAAGGATGACATCAGCAGACGCCTGGTCGGTGACATTTCTTATAATTATTTTGACAAAGAGGGAGAACTGATAGACTGTAAATGGAACAGGCAGCTCATCTCTTTAAATATTGAAGAGATCAAACGGATTCCGGAAGTGATTGCTGTGACAGAGGGGACAGAGAAAGCGGCAAGTCTGTATGCGGCTTTGAAGCATAAGATCGTGGACGGCCTGGTGACCGATGTTCATTCCGCCAGAGAGCTGATCGAGATGGATCGGAGAAGGCTTATGGGAAAGGAAAATTAATTTTAAAATAGACTGTTTGGAAAATCGAAAATGATTTTCCAAACAGTCTATTTTACATTTAAATTCCATTACAGATAGGTTTGCATAAGATTTAGGATTATTTTAATTATAAAGTATAGAATAGCAGTGTATGATATGAATTTGCCGGTCTTAGCTCCAAGATCACCGGGATGTCTCATAGCTAAAAGAAGTCCCAGAAGGCTTAATATCAAATAGAGAAATAAACTATAATGCAGTCCGTCCAGCGAAATGATTCCATTTTGATTGCCTGACCAGATCGGAATTCCAAATCGCGCAAGAATCATATCTCCATAGCAGGTCATAGGTGGAAAAGTAAAACCAAAAAACAGAGTGATGACACTGAGGACAATGGAATAAGTTCCAAGGCCAGATCTTCTGCCACTATTATATCGGTTGACCAGACAAGCTGAAACCTTAAAAAAAGTATAACCCAAAAGTCCTCCAAGGGTATTTGCAATCAGATCATCAATGTCTGCCAGCCTTCCCACGAAGAAAAACTGAATGCATTCGATGAAAAGTGACAAAAGCAATATAAATAGCACTGTTTTTTTCAGACTTCGTTTTTCAGTGTGCTGCATTAAGGGGACAAATACTCCCATGGGCAGGAACAACAGGATATTTAATATGATGTAAGAAAGGTTTTCACCGATAAAAGGAATCAGATTATAGTTATGGGCTCCATTGAGACTCCAGGCAACAAAAGCAAACATGCCCGTGACAATACCAACAAAAACAAGATATACAGTAAAGAGGTACTGCAAAAACCAATCGCCGTTTTTAAAAGCTTTTGTCTTTCCCATTACTTTTAATACAATTGCAATTAATGCATAAATAATCAATCCAGCGATAAGAGCCTGGGCAAGCAGTATAGCGCCTTTAGAAAAATTTTCTCTCATGATCAATCCTCTTTCTTCCATCGGAGCACAGACAATAATGTCAGGTAACAGCCAACCGCCAGGAAAAACAGCCCCTTTTCTGTTTTAATGATATGATCTCGGTATAATTTCCTGATAACCAACAGAAAAGCTAAAGCAGATGAAAGAAAAATCAGAAAAGTTTGTGCAACAACCTGATGATACTCATTTTTATTATCATAATGTAGATACCCTTCACACTTGTCAGATAAAAGAATCTGTTTAAAATCCAGAGTATCCTGAATTTCTTCATCCACATTGACATTTGTTTTTTTGTCTAGAAAACCTATTATTTTACAGCGGATATTTTTAGTTGCCAGATATGAGTTTTCAACAATAGAATTCAGCTTAAAAATATGTTTATAATTTGCACCCGCCACAACAGGAACGATCTGATTAGAAGTTTTTTTATATGCAGATCGTTTAAAAAATTCTCCAGTTTGTACTCTTTGATCGAGATTTTGTCTTTTTGCATAGAGCTCTGAAACCTGCATAGATTTCAGAGGTGAGATCAGCATATCATCAATTTTTTGGTTTCCTTTACCATTAATGAAACTCTTGCTGCCTCGAAACTTTTTCGTATAAATAAAATCTTGGTTTGATATTTCATAATAATCAATATTTTTTATATTCATAAGCTGTTGATACACCTGTTTTAAAATCTTTAAAGAATCCTTTTTTCTTAGAAAGTTTTCATAACGGTAGCCTTTTCTGTCGTAATTGTCAGCCAGCAGCCAATCTCCTTGGCTGCTATTTTGAGAAATTGAAGAATTATTTCTTTCGACAAATAAGGCATAAGAATAGACAGATGATCCAAAGACAAATATGATTATAATGGTCACGAAAACCAGATAATGTTTCAGCCTGTTATTAAAATCCATAATACACACTTGAAGAATACAAATCAATCAGACAGCAATTTTTTGTGGCCCATCCGGTACTATTCTCCACTTTGCCTTTTCCCCATATTCTTTTTGAAGTTTTCCAACATCCTGTTGAATAGTCTGCCCACAATTTGACTGTAACATAATGCTTCTGGTTTGCCGTTACATACCCCTTGCCGTTTCCTTTAAGATAACCTTTTTTCCAGTTCTTGTTTGCTTTTGCTTCTTTAGCCGTGATTTCCTTAGTCGAAACCCAATGTTTTGATGCCTTGACTCTTTTATCCATGGCGAAGGCAGAAGTAGATGAGGAAAATATAGTTGTTGTGATTAATAAACCAATTAAAAGTCTTTTCCTGTCAATACCTTTTTTTAAATATTAATAGCTTCCATTATATGTATATAATCTTTGTACACTATACCATTGATGAATCTTTTAGTCAAGACTAAAAGAAACGTTAAGTTGTTTACATTTTATGAATACTATTATTAAGTACTTCTTTTATCTGGTTGTTTTCCAGACGATCATAATGGATTCCGCATTGGATACAGACGGGTTCATGCAGGCTTTCCCAGAGGGCATTGTCCCGGCGTGTACTCACATATCCGTCCTTATGTCCCGGAAACCGTAGGGTTTGAATATTTCCATTATACCCCATAAAGCTCACCACGCCAATATGAGTGCGGCTTCCACCTGCGATAAGAACCTGGATGCCCTCATCGAGACGGGTTACATGGGCACAGATCTCATACCGGAACAATTCTGTCTTCAGCAAAGTCTGCTTTATCATTTCATTTTCCTTCCCATCGCTGAAATCCTTCAAATTCTACTCCGAACTGATCTAAAATCTTGCCGGCCACGTGTCTTGTCATATCCTCCACAGACTGAGGATGATTGTAATAACTCAGTACAGGGGGCAGGATGACGGCGCCAGCCTGGGAAACTTCATACATATTTCTCAGGTGGATGTTGCTAAGAGGACACTCCCTGGCCACAAGCACAAGCTTCCGGCGTTCCTTCAAGGTCACGTCGGCGGCCCGTAGAAGCAGGCTGTCACTGTATCCGCTGTGAATCCCCGCTAAGGTTTTCATACTGCATGGAACAATGATCATACCGTCCATGGGACAACTGCCGCTGGCTGGAGCGGCACCGATATTGCGGTTATCATAGACTGTATGGGAAAGGCCCTGGAGATCCTCTAAGGTTAAATTGGTTTCCAGTGAGAGGGTTCTTGCGGCACTGTCTGTCCAGACATCCACGGGCTGGGATCAACGTCTAAAAGCTGTGCTCTTTGGAACTGCTCTTTTAATGAAAAAGGAACAGTACAGTCAAAAATGGTCTTGCAGGCGATCCCATGATCCCGGATACTCGGTGAAAAGTCAGGATCATTGGACGGATCCAGCGGATGACAGCGGACACCGGGGATGGTGATGATATCCGCATCACCCTGGAACCTGGTGTTCATAGCCCATAACACATCATTCATATCAAAACAGTCCACATCTTCATCAACGAGGAATATGTGCTTCAGTTCGCTAAAGGCAGAAAATGCCAGAAGAGCAGCCTGTCTCTGGCGTCCCTCATCGCTGGCTGTTTTTTTGCAGAATTGCAGGACCGCCATATATTTGCCTCCCCCGGCAGAACAGCAGTATACATTCTGAAGACGTCCGGGCATGGCCTTTTCGATCATTCCGATAATGCTGGCTTCTGTGGTGATACCTGCCATGGATACATGTTCTTCGCTGGGACCGATGCAGGTTTGTAAAATAGGATCTTTCCGGTGTGTCACAGCCGTCACCTTGATCATCCGGCACTGTGCTTTTCCATGGATCACCACTGTCTCTATGGGATGTCCGGCACATTCAAACAGCTTCCATCCAAGCTTCTCAGGAGAACAATCCGCAGGCATCACACCTGAGGTTGTCCGGACCGGAAGAGTAGAATCCATTATCAGCGGCGTTGCAGTGGGTGAAGGTATCAGCCTGCTGGCAAAAAGCAACTTCCGGATCTTTCAGGCCGGCCAGGTGAAGGTTGTACCGCTGGATCCGCCTACGAAATTATCTGTTGTCCTTGCAAAGCTTGCGGGAACGGCGCAGACAGATGCCATGAGGATCTTTGCGGACTATATGTGCAAAGGGTGTGAGGTATAATACTATCATCACACCATCCGCTGCCTTTATTCTTTTATAGTTTTCTGATCTGTAGTGCCATTTCCATAATACAATCTTTTGTCTGCTGGCAAAATCCCAGGCGGTCATAAAAACCGTGATCCATACCCTGGTAACGGATCACCTCACACGGTATACCAGAATCCCACAATTTTTCAGCAAATAAATCGTTGGATAAGCGGAAATAGTCAAATTCGGCTTCGATGATTACTGCTTTTTTTAGGTTGGACAAATCATTTGCATAAAGCGGAGAAATCGAAGGATCCTTCACGTCTTCTCCGTTGGCTGCGTACAAATCATGAATGGTATTGTTTAAAATCCGAAAGCGGTTGAGTCTTGTCATTGCATGATTGTAGTGTTCCGGGATGACTTCATATTTATGATAGTCCCAGTAGTCCGTATCTTCGGCATAAGATAAATCCAGTGCACCGTACACAGGCATGGTCAGCGCCACTTTTTTTCCTGTTTCAGAAAGGGAGCATGAAACAGCAAGGTTGCCGCCGGCACTTTCGCCGGCAGCAGTGATTTCGTTTCTGTCCAAATTCCATTCTCCCGCATGGTCCCAGATCCAAGAGATAACCTCTTTGCAGTCATTGAGGGCTGCGGGAAAAGGATTTTCGGGAATCAGCCGGTAATCCACAGAAATGACAGTGGCTTTAGATTGTTCTGCCAGAAATCTGCATTGATGTTCAAGGACCTTCGTACTTCCCCCGAGGAAGCCTCCGCCGTGGAAGAAAATCACCGGTTTCTGCATTTGCCCGTTTGGAAGACGAAAAAAGGTAACAGGGATAAAGCGGTCAGAAAGTCTGATCAAAAAGGGTATCTGTTCTACAGTTTCATCTGTAATGTCCACATTGTTGGAGCCCATTTCAAGCCTCAGGGAAGAAAGATCCATAAAAGGTGTGAAGGGAGCTTTCTCATAGTCTGTCAGAAAAACTCCGGACTTTTCCACCTTCCCGATCACAGAAGGATCGAGAAGGTGGTCCCTGTTACAGCCGGGAATTTGTTTCAGTCTGCAGCAATCATTACTTCCAGCATAAAAAGGGATCATTTTTTCTTTAAACATATAGATCTCCTTATAATGATTCAATGAGCAGCAGATCTTCCTGGGAAGAGACGGATCCCTCCCGGAGTAAGGTCATTTTTCTCTCGGAGCCGCCTGATGTATCAACAATGATGACCGTAGGGTCAAACCCTGCTTTTTTAATCTCATCTATTTCAATGGCAGCAATTAATTCTCCAGGCATGACAATATCACCAGTCTTTACATGAGACTTAAAGTATTTCCCATCTAATTTTACCGTGTCGATTCCGATATGTATTAAAAATTCTTCCTGGTTTTCACTTACAATGCCATATGCGTGCAGGGTCGGATAAACGGCGGCCACAGTTCCAGCAACAGGCGCTGTAATTTTTCCATTTTCGGGAATGACGGCAATACCTTTTCCAAGTGCCTCAGAGGAAAATGCAGGATCCTTTACTTTGTTCAAAGGGAGAACTGTACCGTCAGCAGGCGCATGTACTTTGATTGCTACAGCTTTGGATGTGGATGTACTGAGCTCTGTATGATCTGCCGTGACATTTACATCAGCCCGTTCTGATTCCGGTATCATAGAATCATTAAAACCGAAAAGATAAGTAAGAACAGCGGAAATCAGGAAAGCACCAAAATAGGCGATTACAAACCCGGTAAATCCGGCACCGAAGTAAGCAGGGAAGGTTGGAACGGCAGCGACGGCTACAGCCATAGCCCTGGCACCGCAGGCTCCTGCAACGGCACCACCGATACCTCCTCCGATGATAGCAGCCGCAAATGCTCTGCGATATTTTATTGTAATTCCATAAATCGCGGGTTCAGAGATTCCGAAAAATCCCATGAGAGCCGCAGGGGCCGCGATCTGTTTCAGCCGTTGATCTTTTGTTTTCAGCCATACACCGAAAGCAGCGCCTGACTGGGCGATAATGCTGGGACCAAATACAGCCAGGATGGTATCAAAACCAAACTTTTCAATGTTGGAGAAAATGATCGGGAATAATCCCCAATGAATTCCGAAAATAACAAGCACCTGAGCAATGGCGCCGATGAAACCTCCCGCAATCATAGGGTTAAATCCATACAGGTTCATGTAAAATCCTGCTATCGTATTACTGAGCATAGAGCCAAGAGGTCCAAAGACGGTTATCGTCACAGGAACTACAATTAGGAGAGAGAAAAATGGAGCAATTCGGCTTCTGATCTTCTCAGGAAGCAGTTTTGCGAGGCCTTTTTCTACATATGAGAGCAGTAAGATCGCAAATATAATTGGAAATACGCTGCTCTTAAATGTGGTCAGCTGTACAGGAATACCTAAAAAGCTGATAGCCTTTCCGGCATCATAAAGAGCCGTCAGATTCGGATATAATAATGCTCCGGCAATTGTTACGGACACAAACATATTTGTCTTAAAGCGTTTGGCGCAAGTGATCGCCAGCACCACTGGAAGAAAATAATATAGACTGTCCGCAGCTGCATTTAAAATCTGATAGGTTCCGCTGGCGTCCGTCAAAATACCGGATGCAGTGAGGATGCTCAAAAGTCCCTTTAAAATACCAGCGCCGATCAGAACGTCAATGAGGGGAGTAAACAGGCTGGAGATGATCTCCAGAGCTGACCCTAAAAACCCTTTCTTTTTCTGACTGCCGGCCTCCGAAGAAGCAGAAGAACTCTGCGGAAAGATCCCCTGGAGTTCTTCATAAATGTACTGGACCTGGGGACCGAGTACAATCTGGGTCTGTCCTGCCACATCCATCACAGATAGAATACCATCCAGCTTATCAAGACTATCCCGGTCGATTTTGCCGGAATCTTTCAGGTCAAGGCGAAGCCTTGTGGAGCAATGGGAATAAGAAATCACATTCCGCTTCCCGCCTACTTTTTGCAGAATTTCTTCTGCCATTTGTCTGTTTGTCATGTTGTTTCCTCCTTAAGATTGAAATAATTTATCTTAAGTCTTGCCTGCCCGAAGCAGTCACAATCTTAGCAACTTATGATTTACAGCTTTCTGCTCTCTGACAGCAGCCGTTCAATGTGAATGGTCAGATAGACCTGTTCACTTTTCGTAATGGTGTAGTTATAGCTTTTTTGTATATATAAAGCGATCTTCCGGGAACATTGAAATGCTTCCGGCATGTTTTCCTGAACCTGAGGGTATAAAAAGGATGCTTCTTCTGCCGGAGGCTCATTCATCATAAGCCGCTGGGAAAAGAATTTTAAATGCAGTATGAACCTTGTATAGTTTAAGGAATTTTCATCAAAATCTATTTTAAACTCATATTGTACAATGCTGCAGATTCCTTTGATCAGCCTTGTCATATCGATGACTGACTGGATTTCGTGACCGTTAAGTTCTGCATTAATAATATGCAGGGCAACAAAACTGGCTTCATCTTCCGGAAGCTTTACATTGAGAGTGGAATTCATCAGTTTGATCGCTTCCAACGCAATCTGATATTCCTTAGGGTAGAACCGTTTGATTTCCCACATCAACTGATTTTGGAACAAAAGTCCTTGTTTAAAACGTTCTACTGCATAATACATATGGTCACATAGAGTCACATAGATATTCTGATTTAATTCCTTAGAAAGCTTTTGTTCTGCATGCTGTTTAATCTGATCCGCCAGATAAAAGTAGTCAATAGGAATCTGTTTTAACAGCTCCGAAAGTCTGTTTCCTGTGGCTTCTTCTTTCAGTATAAAAATTCGTTCAATTTTTTCTGCCTCCACCGGATCCCCTTTTCTCTTCTGAAAACCCAGTCCAAGGCCTGTGAGAATAATGTCCTGTCCCTCTTGGTTTTTTGAAAATATGACATTATTGTTTAAGACCTTTTTAACATGAAAGCACTCCTGCTCCATTTTTATCCCTCCCCCAAATATAAAAAGAGACCTAAATTATAATAAGACATAACTCATGCCTTATTATAA
Source organism: Anaerostipes hominis (ex Lee et al. 2021) (assembly GCF_002270485.1). Taxonomy (GTDB): domain Bacteria; phylum Bacillota; class Clostridia; order Lachnospirales; family Lachnospiraceae; genus Anaerostipes; species Anaerostipes hominis. The sequence goes on from NZ_NQOG01000023.1 coordinate 13,121, forward strand.
TTCAGGTCTCGCCTATTCTATAATAGTCACGATCCCTATCGAATTGTTGATACAAATTTATCACAGCTGCCGTAAACTGTCAACTGGATGTTGAGAATTTGTATAAATGTGATAAAAACAAAAACAAACTTTGGTCAGATATTACAACATGATAACCGTAACACCCATATCTCCCTCACCGAATTCTCCGTCGCGGTATCCAGAGATCCGTTTTTGTTTTTTCAGAGTCTTTAAGTAGTTATGGATTCCTTTTCTCAGGGCTCCTGTTCCCTTTCCGTGAATGACGGTAATCTGTCCAAGGTTTGCCAGACAGGCATCATCAATGAACTTATCAAGCTGGGAGACGGCTTCATCCACTGTCATACCAAGGACGTTGATTTCAGGACGGATACTGGAAGACTTATTGATCGCAGTCCGCCCACTGTTTCTGGCTTCATTTCTTGCATTTTCCCGTTTCACCTGTTTCACACTCTTAGTGATCTCCAGGTCTTTGACATTGACTTTGGAGCGCATCATTCCCATCTGTACATACAAGTCTCCTTTGGAGTTGGGAAGTGTCTGGACTGTGCCGCTCAGGGAAAGGCTGGTCACATAAACCTCATCTCCAACCTGAAAATCTCCAGGTTCATGTTTTTTGGACGCTCTGTTTTTAGAACGATATGCCATATCTTTTTCCAGTCTGGACATTTTGCCGCGAAGATCACTTCGCATATGCTCCATTTTCCTGTTTGCATCTTTGCCTGACTGCTTCTTTAAATTGTTATATTCCTTGATCGTCTCATCGGCAGTTTCCTTTGCCTCGGAAATAATCCGGTAGGCTTCCTCACGGGCCTCGCGGAGAAGTTTCTCACGCTTTTCTTTTATATTTTCCTGGCGTTCCTTCAGACTCTTTCTCAGGTTTTCGATCTCTTTCCGGTATTCAAAGATTTCTTCCTGTTCCTGCTCAATCGTCTGCTTGCTCTTTTCCAGATCAGCCAGTATGGTCTCAAAATCTTTTACTGATTCATCAATCTGATCCGATGCATGCACAATAATATGGTTATCGAGTCCCAGCTTCCGTGAAATCGCAAATGCATTACTTTTTCCGGGAATGCCGATCATCAGCCGATAGGTCGGGGATAATGTCTCTACATCAAATTCACAGGAAGCATTTTCAACTCCGTCCGTTGAGAGCGCAAACATTTTCAGTTCGCTGTAATGAGTCGTCGCCATAGTTTTTACGCCCCGGTCATGCAGGTCCGTCAGAATGGATATAGCCAGGGCAGCGCCTTCCACCGGATCGGTTCCGCCGCACAGCTCATCCAGCAGCACCAGAGAGTGACGATGGGCATTCTGAATGATAGAGACAATATTGGTCATGTGGGAGGAGAAAGTACTCAGGTTCTGTTCAATACTCTGTTCATCTCCGATATCCGCGAATACCTCTTCATAAATTCCCAGACTGGAACCCTGGAATGCAGGAATATGAAGGCCTGCCTGCCCCATCAGTGTAAATAAGCCCACGGTCTTTAATGAAACGGTTTTACCCCCTGTATTTGGCCCGGTAATGACCAGCATAGAAAATGCATCGCCGAGAGAGACGTTAATCGGAACCACTTTTTTAGGGTCAAGCAGAGGGTGGCGCCCCTGTTTGATATTGATCACGCCGTCTTCTCTGAAAATCGGTTTGCTGCCGTTATAGTCTTTGGCATATTTAGCCTTTGCAAAAATAAAATCAAGCAGAACCAGAAGCTTTTGGTTCTGTGCCAGACCATCCATATCGTAGGAAGCCTGTTCACTTAAAAGCGATAATATACGCTCGATCTCTGTCTGTTCCTGTCCCTCCAGCTCTTTTAACTGATTGTTCAGAGTCACCACCGCCATCGGCTCGATAAACAGAGTAGAACCGCTGGAAGACTGGTCATGTATCATTCCTTTAAACTGTCCGCGGTACTCCTGTTTTACCGGAATACAATAGCGTCCGTTTCTCATGGTCACAAGGGCATCCTGAAGCATGTCTTTGTTGGAGGAAGAACTGACCATAGCCGTGAGCTGGCTGTGGATCTTCTGATTGGTCAGTTTCATATTTCTGCGGATGTCTTTTAAGGCGGAGGAGGCATCATCACTGATCTCTTGCGGTGAAATAATACAGTGTCTGATATCCTTTAACAGGCCGTCCATCGGTACCAGAGACTCAAATACAGAATCCAGAGAATCGGCATCCGCCATATCATCCCGCTGTGCACCGTAGGCCAGTGCATTTTTTACTGCCTCCAAAAGACCGGCAATCTCCAGAAGTTCTCCGGCACTCAAAGTCCCTTTCATTTTCAGGCGTTTCAGAGAAGCCCCCAGATCATGTACTCCAAAAAATGAAATACTTCCCTGTTTATAAAGTCTGGTCAGGGCATCCTGTGTCTGTTCCTGGGCCAGGGATATTTCCGGTTCATCCGTCATCGGCTCTAATTTTTCACAGGCGGCTTTTCCAAGCTCTGTGGTGGCATACGCTTTAAGCCTTTCGATGACCTTGTCATATTCTAATGTATTTAAAACTTTTTGATTCATATTTTTCCCTCAGATTATTCAAAAACCATTATTTATAGAAGGTTTTCTTTTTTAGATTTAGAAAAAGTGTAGCATAAAATATGTGGCATGTAAACGAGCCAAACGGCAATTTTCCAGTGGATTTTCGGGACAGTTTATGTAATAATAGGGAAAGTAAAAGAGGTGCGGGCTCTAAGGCGGCCCTAGAAAGGTTAAATTATGAGATATATAAGTGAGCTGCATGAAGGAGATATGGTTTCGGAGGTATTTTTGTGCAAGACAAAGACATCCGGCACATCAAAATTTGGAAAGACCTATTATTCTCTTTCGCTCCAGGACAAAACCGGAATGATCGACGGAAAAGTATGGGAACTTAACAATGCCATCGGACATTTTGAGGCCATGGATTATATCATGGTGAAAGGGAAGGTCACAAACTTCCAGGGAAATAATCAGCTGAATATTGAAATGATCCGGAAGGCAGATGAAGGAGAATACCAGATTTCCGATTATATGCCATCCACAAAAAAAGATATCGATGAAATGTTTGATGAGCTTTTAACAATGATCCAGAGAATTCAGAACCCGTATTTAAAAGAACTTGCCATGAAGGTTTTCGTAGAAGATAAAGAGTTTGTAAAGAAGTTTAAGATTCATTCTGCTGCAAAAAGTGTACATCACGGATACATCGGCGGCCTGCTGGAGCACTCTGTCAGCGTGGCAAAGTTATGTGAACAGTATGCAGTTCTGTATCCGCAGTTAAACAGAGACCTGCTCGTCACAACGGCACTGTTCCATGATATCGGAAAGGCAGAGGAGCTCTCAGCATTTCCTGAAAATGATTATACAGACGAAGGCCAGTTAGTGGGACATATTGTCATGGGAACGATCAAGCTTTCCAAACTCATGGATGAGATCCCGGGATTCCCTGTAAAGCTTGCCAACGAAGTGAAACACTGTATTCTGTCCCATCACGGGGAACTGGAATTCGGTTCACCGAAAAAACCTGCATTGGCAGAAGCACTTGCACTGAGCCAGGCTGATAATCTGGATGCTAAGATGGAGACATTTGCAGAGGTGATCGAGAAGAAGCAGGAAGGCCAGGAATGGTCCGGTTTCCAGCGTTTGTTTGACACAAAGATCAGAGAATCATCCATTTAATTTTCATTCATGGATGATGAAATAAGAGGTGCCTATGGAATTTAAAAAGAATCAATTAGTGGAAGTGGAAATTGATGATATGGGCAATGAAGGAGAGGGCATCGGCCATGCAGACGGCTATGCCCTCTTTTTAAAAGATGCCGTCGCGGGGGACAAAGTCCTTGCCCGCATCATCAAGATAAAGAAAAATTATGGATTTGCAAGAGTAGAAAAACTGCTTGTCCCGTCTCCTGACCGTGTGGAGCCCAAATGTCCTTCCGCACGTCCGTGCGGTGGATGTACTCTCCAGCATCTGTCTTATGAAAAGCAGCTGGAGTATAAATTTAATAAGGTAAAAAACTGTCTGGAACGAATCGGCGGGATTGAAAATGCAGGCTCTTTCATGGAACCGATTTATGGAATGGACGAGCCGTATTATTATCGGAACAAAGCCCAGTTTCCTGTGGGACGGAACAAGGATGGAAAACTGATCACCGGGTTTTATGCGGGACGGACTCATTCTATTATTGACTGTACCCACTGTTCAATTCAGCATCCGGTCAATGAGGAGATTCTTAAAAAGGTTCTTGATTACATGGAGAGGAACCATGTGGAGCCTTATGACGAAAAAAATCATAGAGGATTGGTGCGCCATATCATGACCCGGGCTGGGTTTGTCACAGGGGAAATCATGGTATGTCTCGTGGTGAACGGCAGGAAGAAGGATCTTCCGAATCTTTCTAAACTGGTGGAGTCTTTAAAAGAGGTTGAGGGTATGACCAGCATTTGTGTCAACAGCAACCGGGAGAGGACAAACCGGATTATGGGAAGTAAGGTAGAAGAGGTTTATGGACCTGCTTATATTTATGACTATATTGGGAATGTGAAGTATCAAATCGGGCCGCTGTCATTCTTTCAGGTGAATCCAAGGCAGACGAAGGTTCTGTATGAGAAGGCCTTGGAGTATGCCGAGCTCTGCGGGGATGAAACTGTGTGGGATCTTTACTGTGGGATCGGAACGATTTCTCTGTTCCTGGCACAGAAGGCAAAGCAGGTCTATGGGGTTGAGATTGTGAAGGAAGCCATTGAAGATGCCAGATTGAATGTCAGGATGAACCGTATGGATAATGTGAAGTTCTTTGTGGGGAAGGCGGAGGAAGTACTGCCACGAGAGTATGAGAAGAATGGGGTTTATGCGGATGTGATCGTTGTTGACCCGCCCCGGAAAGGGTGCGATAAGGCATTGCTCGATACTATGGTTAAGATGGGGCCGGAGAGGATTGTGTATGTCAGCTGTGATCCTGGGACATTGGCTCGGGATTTGAAGGTGCTGGGGGAGAAGGATATGAAGTTCGGAAAGTGGCGGTTGTGGATCAGTTTGGGCATACGGGGCATGTGGAGACCGTGGCACTATTGAAGAGGAAAGGGCAGTAGAGTTTTCCGCCAGAAAATTGATTCGTCATTGGACGGTAGACATGCCTGGGAACTCCAGTGTTTTAGAGGAGAAGAAAATCTATTATGAAAGAACTAAAAGAATTAAATATTAAAAGCATAGAAGAAATCAAATCATTATTTGCAGAGATTTTTACAAAGGAGCCCTGGAATGATGATTGGAGTGACTTGGCACAACTGCATGAATATATTATGGATTTAATAGGAAACAGGAATTCTTTAACATTGGGTCTGTTTAAAAATGATGAACTCATTGGCCTTTCAATGGGAAGCATCATGCATTGGTACGGACTTTTTACAAGCCGTTGAACAATATGCCAAAAGCAAACAGGTAACGCATATTTTTTTACAGACAGAGAGAACTGTTCCCGCTTTTAATTTTTATAAGAAAAATGGTTTTATTGAATTAAAAGACCATATTTCACTCTATAAAGAATTTAATTAAAGGAGAGTGCCATGGAATATAAGATCAGACAAATGTATCCAAATGAATACCCTTATCTAAAAAAGTTTTTATATGAGGCAATTTTTCAAAAAGACACGGAAACTCTTCTGCCAAAGGAAATCATCGATGAACCAGACTTAAATATATACATAGAGAACTTTGGAAAAGAACACGATCATTGTCTCTGCGCCGAAGCAAACGGAAGAATCATAGGAGCAGTCTGGACACGGATCATATCCGGATATGGGAATATAGATGACGTGACTCCCGAATTTGCAATTTCCCTTTACAAAAAGTATAGAGGAAAAGGAATCGGTACAAAAATGATGCAGGAGATGCTGTCTCTTTTAAAATCAAAAGGATACAAAAAGGCTTCTCTGTCAGTACAGAAAGAAAATTATGCATTTAAAATGTATCAGAATCTCGGCTTTAAAATTATCGATGAGACAGAGGAAGAGTTTATTATGATGTATGATTTGACAAAAACAGTTATTTAGCCGCTAGTGTAAGGAGGAATCAGGTTGATGAGAGAAGAAAAAACATCTCCAAAAGAAGCTATCAACGAACTATCACTGCTTTTAATGTATCTAACAAGATTCAGCCACCAGGATAGATTTTCATTAGAAAAAAACAAAGCCTGGAAAGGGTATCCCTTTCATGCCTTGGATGATCTTGAGGAAGAAGGGCTGATTGATCAGGGAAGCCATCGCTCTAAATCTGTACATATTTACGAAGAAGGATTGGAGAAAGCAAAAGAATTACTCGTCAAATATAATATAAAAGACTGGGATGAATGAGCAGACAACAAGCAATATTTAAGAAGAGAAAGGATTATGGCATGCCTGTCAAATTGGAAGACACAACAAAAGCGAGAAAACTGTTCGGAGAATGGAAGGAAACTTTAATCTGGTCCTGTCTTCAAAAGGTCATGGGAGACATCTATGTGGACAATACTTCAGATCCACAGTCCGCTATGGCTGTTCTTGGTGATTTCTGTTTTTTTGCCGGAAATGCAGAGGAAGATTTAGTCTCTTATAAACCGGAAAACTGTTTCCAGGACTTTATTATTATGGTGCCGCAGTCTGAGGAATGGGCAGAACTGATCGTCAAAAAGTATGGAGACAGAGCAAAACCAGTAACACGTTATGCCATAAAAAAAGAACAGAATATTTTTGATAAAGATACTTTAAGGCCTGCCGTCAATTCGTTAAAGCCGGGATATACCCTGCGAATGATTGATGCAGACCTTTTTGCGCTATGCAGATCAAGTGCATGGTGTCAGGATCTGGTCTCACAGTTTGAGGACTATGAGACATATAAAAAGCTCGGCATAGGAATTGCCGTATTAAAAGGAGAATCGCTCGCAGCAGGAGCTTCTTCTTATGCAAGATACAGAGAAGGAATTGAAATACAGATTGACACGAAGGAAGAGTTCCGGCGAAATGGACTGGCTTATGCTTGTGGAGCAAAGCTGATACTGGAATGTCTGAACAAAGGTCTGTATCCGAGCTGGGATGCCCAAAATCAAGCATCCGCTGCACTTGCAGAGAAATTAGGATATCATTTTGACCATGAATACAAAGCATTTGAAATATGGGGATATTAAATGGAGATCAGGTTATTAAACGAGGAAGATGACATCGATGCAGTCTGTGGTATCTATGCGGCCAGTTGGAAAAGTACATATAGAGGCATCATCCCTCAGGAGTTTCTGGATAACATTGATAAAGAAAAATGGCGTGAGGGAATTCAAAATTCTGAATTGATTTCATTAGTCATGATGAATGGTGAAAAGATGATCGGCACGGCCTCCTACTGTGCTTCCAGATTCATCAGTCTTAAGGGGTTTGGGGAAATCGTCTCGCTCTATTTGCTTCCGGATTACTATGGAAATGGATATGGCAGACAGCTTTTGCAGGCGGCGGTTGACGGACTGTCTGAGATGGGATTTTCAGAAAAAGTAAAGGAAGAAGCAAAGAGAAAATCAGATTTCAGGTGTGTCATCTGTCAGGAACCGTTTGTTGAAGTACATCATATCATTCCTCAGAATGAGGGAGATGAAGATACGATTGAGAATGCTGCGCCCCTTTGCTCCAGATGTCACGATCTATATGGAGACAACCCTGCAAAAAGAAAACAGATCCCTCAGATGAGAGACTATTGGTTTGAAGTCATGGAGAAGAGAAATAAAGAAGGTTTGGATGCGTTAGTACCGATCGCGTCCGATCCCGACAGAGTGAATGCCCTGCGGGACAAGGGGATAGCCATCCAGCATACTGTTTTTGCAGAGAGTAAAGGTATTAAGGAATTTATTCTTTTATTTACGATTTCTTTCTTTTTTCTCACACAATACATTTCTATTTATCTTACAGCAAATTTCCATAACAGCAAATTCATAATGGATCAAAGGGCTGAGAAAAGCCCGCTTTTAGTAAACGCAGCTGCGGCAGGGGTCATTGGCCCGGCGACCGAGGAACTTTTATTCCGCAGATTTCTGTACAAAGGATTAAAATCGATGGGGAAAGAAAAGTCGTCTCTGATTTCCAGTGTTATTTTCGGGCTGTGTCACAGACATGTGATCCAGGGGATCTATGCAGCATTGTGGGGGAAAGAAGCATCACAGCTTAAAAGCACCTTTTTCAGCTCATATGATCAGCAATCTGCTGTCCTTTTTACCGATCCTTTGGATCAGCCTGAATCATTGTGAAAAAGAGGTATAAGGGATGCATTCTTCCTGTCTTATTTATGCCCGTATCTGTAAATCACTTCTTTAACATTCGCCAAAGCGTACTCCGGCTGATTCCAAGCCTCTTAGCGGCTCGTTCTTTATTTCCGGCTTCCTCCGTAAGCACCATATGGATGATCTGGTCATTGATCTCATTTAGTGTGCCGGTAAGATCCAGACCGGAAATATCAGCAGAAGGATCGGCGGAGGGTTCGTTGTCCAAAATTTCTTTTACGTTTTCATAAGTAATATATGGAGTGCGGGTTATAACCACCAATTCTTTGATTATATGGTGCAATTGATCGAGGTTGTTAGGCCATGAAAAAGCAGTCATCAAATCCATAGCTTCCGCCTCAAAGCCGATAATCTGCTTGCCGGTAGCGACATTCATACGATGAATATAAAGCGTGGCAATGCTCGATAGATCCTGAATGCGATCTCGAAGCGGCAAAAGCTTCAAAGTCATGCAGGATAATTTGTTCTCGAGATAATTTCGACATATTTCCGTCTGATCCTTTTCTGAGGAATTCAGGATCAGCGAAAAAATCAGCCGGTTCCTTCTGGCGAGCTCTGAATTATCAATATAAGAAAAAAGCTTGTCCAATTGATTTTTCGAAAGCGCTCCCGGATTTTTGATATAGATGTTTGTATTCACATTTGCGAATGGCGAATCTGAATTATTGATCAGGGCATTCCATTTTCGTTCCCCCATAAGTTCACAATTGATGATATATAAAGGGGAAGAATTCCCGGAGCTGTTGGAATATAAAAGCTTTGCAACTTTATCTTTCCCTGTTCCGGATTCTCCTATAATCAGTACCGGCTGTGTGCTCTTTGCATACGCTTCGATAATATCGGCCGTACGTCCCACTTGGTGAGAGCCGTTGTATTCATCGGCGAAATCTTCTGAGTTCGAATCCAAATGATTGTAAATAGTAATTACTGAGTCTTCTTCGGAAAAAACGGCATGTTTCTGTTGGATGGTTATTGCTGTATATTTCTGGTCTTCATAGAATAAATGCCGGTTTGTAAGGATGAAGATTTTATCGCGGATCTGTCTGGTAACTGTCTGACCCGAAACTTTCAAAAAAGCCCGAAGATAAGTCTGTACAAGATTCATAAGGACTGTATTGCTGTCGTTATTTGGAAGACTGGAAAACCATAAGGCTCCGGCTGGATTAAAAATCAGAAATTCCCGGTCTTCATTGGTCAGAAGAGCCTGAAACAGATCTTTCTGTTTGTGAACATGAGCAGAAGACGCCACGAGTTTGACGGCTTCATCAATTGCAGAAGTGATACTTTCGCTTCCGGAAGAAAGAAGGATAGAATTCATCCCCAGCTTCCTGGCTGCATTTAAACCTGTCATATCACAAAGAGCCAATGTACAGCCGTTCTGCTGCGCCTTCCTGATTGCCGGCAGAGCATCCGATTCGTTGGTAAACGTTACAATATCAATATCATACTGCAGTAGGTCGCAGAGCACTTTGGCGCAGTTTGTGATCGAAGAAAATCCGGCGATTATAAACTTGCCGGAATAGCTTTCCACAAGTTTAATTGTGCGGAGCACATCATACACGGAAATCGGGATATCGATTACCGGGAGCTCGACGTTAGAACGTATCAATTCGGCAGTTCCGCCTCTTGAAATAATAACGTCATAATTATTATGTGCCAGTTCGAGGGCGATTTTTTTGCCGTTATCCAAATCGCCTGTCTGTACCGTCATGCGGATATCATCTCTTGTCTGTGCGATTGCAGATATGGCATCCGCCATTCCTTCATAAGGAGCTACTGCAAGTATCTTGGTTTTCTGCATATGGATTTCCCCTTTGTAAAAAATGAATTTTTATCGTTGAGATATTCGCTTTCATATAGATTTATTATATACTTGAACGTATCAAAATGCAACAAAAATTAAGCTGGATGTTTCAAAATAAAACGATAAAATGAAATTGTGCAATTGAATAACGAGGTTTTAAGAAGTAATATGTTAAACAAGAAAAGCAAAGAAACACAAAATATTTCAAAACGAATCAAAGGAGGAAAGAAAATGAGTTATCAGATTAAAATTCCGTCATATATCTGCGGAGGGGAGGGATGCATTGAAAATGTAGCTGCAATCATCGAAAAAGAACATGCAAAGAAGATTATTGTATTTACAGATAAAGGCATCAGACTTACAGGACTTTTGGATATACTGACGAAAATACTTCATAAAACAACGGCCGAATATCAAGTATTTGACAATTTGACTCCGGAACCGGCATATCAGGATGTAGAAAGAGTCATGGATGAGGTCGCGTGCTACAATGGTGATTTTATTATCGCGATTGGCGGCGGAAGCGTTATGGATGCGGCAAAGCTCTGCAGTATATTAAAAGACGCTCCTTATACGATAAAAGATCTTCTGAGAGATCCTGCAATTGCTGAGAAACAGATTAAGACCCTGATGATTCCTACTACTTGCGGAACCGGATCGGAGGCAACATGCAACGCTATCGTAGCCATTCCGGAAGAGCAGTCAAAGAAAGGAATTGTGAACGATAACATGATTCCGGATTACGTATTTCTGGATCCGCAGATGATCAGAAAGCTTCCAAAATCTATCATTGCAGCAACGGGCGTGGATGCGCTTGCCCATGTAGTAGAGTGCTTTACCTCAAAAAAAGCGACTTCGTTTTCCGATACGTATGCAATGGCCGGTGCAAAACTGATCTTTCATAATATCAGAGAAGCTTACAATGATGCAGATCATATGAAAGCAAAGGGTAATATGATGCTTGGCGCGTTCTATGGCGGAGTCGCTATCACAGGAAGCGGTACAACGGCTGTACATGCGCTGTCATATCCATTGGGCGGAAAATACCATATTGCGCATGGCGTATCCAATGCAATCCTTTTTGCACATGTAATGGAATTCAACAAAGACGCCTGCAGGGAAAGACTTGCGGAATTGTGCGACGGAGTGTTCCCGGAGCTTTTCGAAAAAAATGTGGATGAAAAGGCGGACTATATGATCGAACAGATTGTAGACATTGTAAGAGTGACAAACATTCCAACAGACCTGAATGAATTCGGAGTAAAAATGGAAGACCTTGATTTCCTTGTAAAGGCAGGAAGCGATCAAAAAAGACTTTTGGTAAATAACATGAAAGAATTATCACTGGATGATATCAGGGGTATTTACCTGAGAGTTCTGAAATAAAACAATTATCAAAGAAAGGGCAGGAGAAATGGAAAAGAAACCAATTATCGGAATTACAATGGGAGATCCCTCGGGAAATGGATCTGAAATCTCCGTAAAAGCACTTTCAGACCCGGCTGTGTACGAAAGATGTAAGCCAATCATTATTGGAGATGCGAATTGCATGAAAAACGCAGTGGAGTTTCTTGGGAAAGACAATGAAATCCGGATCCATGCTGTAGAAAATGTAAAAGATGCGGTATTCCAACACGGAACGATCGACGTCTATGATATGAAACTGGTCGATATGAAAAAGCATATATACGGTAAAGTTTCAAAAATGTGTGGGGAAGCCGCATTCCAGTATGTTGTGAAGGTGATCGAGCTTGCAATGAAAAACGAGATTGATGCAACTGTAACTAATGCGATCTGCAAAGAAGCCATTAACATGGCAGGGCATCATTACTCCGGACATACAGAGATTTACGCAGATTATACAGATACCGGCAAATACACCATGATGCTCGCCCATGGCGATCTGAGAGTTGTACATGTGTCCACGCATGTTTCTCTTCGTCAGGCATGCGAGAGGGTAAAAAAAGAACGCGTGCTGGAGTGCATCAGAATTGCCAACGATGCATGTAAAGCGATCAGAATTAAAGAGCCGAAGATTGGCGTGGCAGGTCTGAATCCGCACTGCGGGGAGAACGGAATGTTTGGTACGGAAGAGATTGAAGAGATTCAGCCGGCTATTGATGCGGCGCTGGAAGAAGGGATTCATATTCCGGAGAAGAAGCCGACGCCTCCGGATTCCATTTTCTCTAAAGCAATCGGGGGCTGGTATGATATTGTCGTTGCAATGTATCACGATCAGGGACATATACCGCTTAAGGTAGAAGGATTCAAATACAATAAGGAGCAAAAGAAATGGGACGCCGTATCCGGCGTCAATGTAACGCTTGGCATTCCAATCATACGCGTATCTGTAGATCATGGAACCGGATTTGATCTTGCAGGAACAGGAAAATGTAACGAATTAAGCCTTGTAAATTCTATTGATTATGCGATCCGCCTTGCAGAAAACAAATAATAGCGGGAGGAAAACGACGTGGTAAAACTGTTGATTATAGCCGATGATTTTACTGGTGCTTTGGATACAGGAATCCAGTTTAAAAAACGTGGCATCAGCACACAGGTTTTCACAAAAACAAAGTTGGAGAATAGTGAAATCAGACCAGACACAGAGGTTCTTGTGATCGACAGTGAATCAAGGCCAATGCAGAAAGAAGACGCGTATCTGAAAGTAAAAAAGATTACAGAGTGGGCGATTGCCCGCGAAGTACAGATTATTTTCAAAAAAACAGATTCTGCGCTCAGGGGAAACATAGGGGCCGAGGTAAAAGCTGTCGCCGATGCAGCGGGAAACGGCAAAGTGTTCTTCCTTCCCGGTTATCCGGAAATTCACAGAGTTACAAAGAACGGGACTCATTATATAGACGGTGAATTGCTGGAAAACAGTGTATTTGGAAAGGATCCATTTGAACCGGTAAATATGTCGTACATACCGGATATCATCAAAAAAGAGAGCGATGTTGCCGTAGAGGTATTAAAGAGAAGCGAGAAGATTCCTGAACTGGCAAAAGACCAACCGGAGATTATCGTATGTGATACGGTCAGTACAGAAGACATTGATAACCGACTGGACGAGCTGATTGAGAAGAACGCTCTCGGGCTGTTGGCGGGGTGCGCAGGACTGGCAGATCGTCTGGTAGAAAAAATATCTTTCAACCGGCAAGGAGAGATGGCATTTCACAAGACTGACGGGATGTATGTAGCATGCGGAAGTCTGAACAAGATTACAGAACAGCAGGTTTCGTATGCGGAAAAGAACGGCGGATTTACAAGAATCCATCTGACAATGCATCAGAAACTGATGCCGGAATATTATGGGACGGCGCAGGGAAGATCATTTACACGCGAAATAGCGGGACTCTGCCAGCGCAGGAAGAAAGTGATTGTTGATACATTTGATTCGGATGACAGCAAAGAACAATTTCTGAAAGACCACAAGATAGAACAGGAATCTGTCAGATTCAGAATCTCAGATTCGCATGGCTGCATTGTCAACGAACTGGTAAACCAGGGGCTGGATCTTACGATCCTGATGACGGGCGGGGATACGCTGATGGGATATATGAAGCAAATCGGATGTACGCAGATCGAACCAATATGCGAAATTGAACAAGGCGTTGTTGTATCAAAAATTAAATGCGGAGGCCATTCCATACAGGTAATATCAAAATCAGGTGGATTCGGAACAGTCGATATCCTGTGCCGAATCGCAGAGAAAGTGCTTCATAAAAATTCAAAATTGAAAGGAGAACGCATCATGAAAAAAGTTGAACTGAAGGGAATTATCACACCAATTTTAACACCGATGAAAGCGGATGAAAGTATGAATACAGAGGAACTCCGCGCACAGATTGAACGTCTGATTGACGGCGGTGTGCATGGTATTTTCCCGTTTGGAACCAACGGGGAAGGTTATATCTTAAGCGAGAATGAGAAGGTTGAAGTGCTTGAAGCAACGATCGATCAGGTAAAAGGACGTGTACCTGTATATGCAGGCTCCGGATGCATTTCCACAGCAGATACCATCCGTATGAGCAGGAAAGCGGAGGAGCTTGGGGCAGACGTGCTTTCCATTATTACGCCAAGTTTTGCGGTCGCATCTCAGAAAGAACTGTATGACCATTATGTAGAAGTTGCAAAACATGTGGACACGCCGATTGTACTTTATAACATTCCGGCACGCACAGGCAACAAACTTCTTCCGCAGACGGTCGCCAGGCTCGCCAGAGACGTAGATATTATTGTCGGGGCAAAGGATTCCAGCGGGGACTGGGAGAACCTGAAAGCATACATTCATCAGACTCAGGATCTTGACAAAGATTTCTTTGTATTATCAGGAAATGATTCCCTGATCCTTCCGGCATTAAAAGAAGGGGGAACTGGCGGGATCGCCGGATGCTCCAATGTATATCCTCATGTACTTTCTTCTATTTACAATCTTTTCAAAGAAGGGAAACTGGAAGATGCGCAGGCGGCGCAGGATTCTATCGCAAGTTTCCGCGCAGTGTTCAAATATGGGAATCCGAACACAGTAGTTAAGAAGGCCGTTGCGATGCTTGGATATCCGGTAGGAGAATGCAGAAGGCCATTCAACTATCTGTGCGATGAAGGCGTAGAAGCGCTTAAGAGGGTTTTAAAAGAGAACGCTGATAAGGGTATGAACTAAATAAAAGATTAGAAAGAAGCGAGGAATAGAAGATGAAATTTGTAATGACACAGGCCGTGTGCCCGGAAGGGCTTCAGATGCTGGACGGAATCGCGGATGTTTATGTTGCAGATAATCAGGATCCAAACAATTATCTGGATGAAATGAAGAATGCAGACGCTCTGATCGTAAGGATTGCAAAATGTGACGGACATGCCATCGAGAACAGCCCGAATCTGAAGGTTATCGGGCGTACAGGCGTAGGATATGATTCCGTAGATGTGAAGACAGCTACAGCGCATGGGATCCCTGTAGTTATCACACCGGGAGCCAATAACAGAAGCGTTGCAGAGCATGCGGTGGCGATGATGTTCGCACTTTCCAAAAATCTGGTGGAAGCTCAGACGGAAATGTGTAAAGGCAACTGGGAAATCCGTGGAGCTAAAAAAGCATTTGAGCTGGAAGGTAAGAACGTTGGGATTCTTGGACTTGGGGCAATCGGACGTGAAACTGCAAAGATCTGTAAAGGATGTGGAATGAAAATAGCAGCCTATGATCCGTTTTTGTCAAAAGAACAGGTAGAAGGTTACGGCGCAGAGTACTATGAGAACTATGAAGAGCTTTTGAAAATCAGTGACGTAGTATCCATTCATGTGCCTCTCACCGAGGAAACCAGAAATATGATTTCCAGAAAGCAGCTCTCAGAAATGAAGAAAACGGCACTGATCATTAACTGCAGCCGCGGCGGAATCATCAACGAAGCAGATCTGACAGAGGCATTGAAAGCAGGTGAAATTGCAGGGGCAGCAACGGACGTATTCTGCAATGAACCTCCAAAGACAGATGATCCGCTTTTGAATTGCCCAAATCTGATTGTAAGCCCTCATTCGGCGGCACAGACAAGAGAAGCGGTCATTAAAATGGCTCAAATGTGTGTGAAAGGCTGTCTGGCAGTAGCAGAGGGAAAGAAATGGCCATTCGTAGCAGACAGGTCGGTATATGATCATCCGAAGTGGAAAGACACGGAGTATGCAGAAGTATAAGAAGCCATAATAAAGGGCTGAACTCTTATATTTGAGTGTATAAAGTTAAGTTACAAGAAAAACTATGTGGGGAAACGGAGAAAAAACTATGAGTTCAAGTATTATAGCAATTATAATTGCAGCAATTACAATTGTACTGTTCATGTGGAATAAATTGCCAATGAGCGTTGTGGCTATGGGAAGTTCCGTAGCAATGGGAATTCTGATTCCGCAGATGGAACTTTCGGAAGTATATGCCGGATTCAGCGCTCCTGGCTGGGCAATGGTCGTCGGGATGTGTATCGTAAGCGCGGCGCTCTTTGAGACCGGCATGGCTCAGAAAATCGGCGACAGAATTGGAAATTCATTTTTAGCAAAGACGGAACGCAGATTTATCGTAACAGCAAGCGCTGTATGCTGTTTGATGTCAGCGTTTATGAGCAATAACGGAACAGTAGCTATCTGGATGCCTCTGATCGCTGTTGTAGCGGCTGGATCAAACGGACGGATCCGATCTAAGATGGTTATTTTCCCGGCGGGAACTGCAGCAATCATTGGGGGGGCATGTACGCTGGTCGGGTCTACATCACAGCTTGCGGCGAACGCGGTGCTTCAGGGATATGACGGATATAAAGATGGACTTGGAATGTTTGATATGACAAAAATCATGCTTCCGGCAGCTATCGTGCAGGTTGTCTTCTGGGGGACGATCGGATATACTTTGCTGAAGAAAGTTCTGAAACCGGAAAGTCCGGACTTCAATGTGGGAAACATGTATGCAGATGCCCCGGCAGTTGAAGAAAAAAGCACAAATGATCCGGCGGATGGCAAGAAAGGAGCTATTTCAGTATTTACAATGCTTCTGTGCATTTTCTTATTCGTGGCGAGTGGATTTGAACCATTTAAAAGCCATTTTACAATCGGCGTTATCGGTATGTTAGGTGCAGTTATCGTTCTTGGAACAAAATGTATTCCGGTCAAGAAAGCTTATGAAGAGCTTCCTTGGGATGTACTGATTACAATCGGCGGTATCGGCGGACTTGGAGCGGGACTTGATAAATCAGGCGGCGGAGCTTTGATCGCAAACGCAGTACTGAATCTTTTCGGAGGGAAAAACGCTTCCGTAGTAGTTCTTACAATTGTAATTGCAGTTTTAACAAGCGTACTGACGAATTTTATGTCGAACAATGCAACGGCGGCTATGATCAGCCCAATTGCTATCGCAATGGCGCTTGGTCTTGGAATCAGTCCGGTTCCGTGGGTTATCGTAATTGCGGCGTGTTCGAATCTGGCAATTGCAACATCTTACGGAACAGCTGTCAACATGCAGATTTTACCGGCCGGATATAAATTCTCCGACTTTGTCAAGATTGGCGGGCCATTGCTGATCATATTGATCGCAGTAGTTACTGTAAGTTCAGTAGCATTCCTCTTCTAAAGTTAAAAAATAAACCGCATAGTAGGAAGTATAGTGGAATTATAGCAGATGTTATAATGAAACTGTACTTCCTGTTGTGCATTGTTTTCGCGAACAGTACATCATACAAATATACTTGAAGATTATACGGCTGCAGACCACCCCACGGGTCTTCGGCTTGTGCCGGCCAGCAGCCGATGGAATTTATATCAGGAAGGAACAGTAAAATGTCAATAAAATCAGATTATAAGGATTATGAGGAGCATCGGAACAGAATTGCAGGTAAAAAGACAGGAAAATTTTTTATTAATCAGGAATTGCGCTATGTAAAACCATTTCAAATTTATGGAAATTTATACTATGTTGGTGATAGCTGGGTCTGCGGGCATATTGTGGACACGGGAGAAGGTCTTCTTATGTTTGATGCTGGGAATTGTGGAGCGCAGGCAGTGCTGATACAGTCAATTTGGGAAATGGGTTTTAATCCGGCAGACGTAAAATGGATTATTTTATCGCATGGCCATGTTGATCACTTTGGCGCTGTAAATTTTTTTAAAAACATGTTCGGAACCAAAATCTACATGGGTGAACCGGATGTAAAAATGTTTCGGGAACATCCGGTTACGCCGATGCCAAGTCTTGTGAATGGATATGCCGAGATCACGGAAGAATATTTGCAGAAGATGAAGGAGCAAGAGTATTTGAGAAATTCGATCAAGAGAGATGTCTCGGAATAGAGAAAATGAGCTGTAATAACAGGGCCTTGAGCATCGGATAAAGAAGATGTTTACGAGGTCTGCTGGTAGCAGCGTGAGAATGAGAACAATCGGTAAAAATATCTGCCAAAGAAAGCTGTTTGTATGTTATCATATAGGTGCAACTTCTTTTTTGGTGATATTGCTAATTGTTATTTGACATCTCAATTTTACCATAAATCATTGAGGAGTTGTTTTGTAGCAAAAAGAATGCCGTATTTATGCGGATTCCGGCGTTTCGCAAATGCCTATTTGTTATAATAGAAATAGAGGAGTACAATATGACAAAAGACAAATTAGCGTTGGAGATCATAGAGAGGCTGAAAAAGGAGTATCCTGATGTAGGGTGTACTTTGGATTATGACCAGGCATGGAAACTGCTGGTGAGCGTGCGTCTGGCGGCACAGTGTACAGATGCCAGAGTCAATGTGGTTGTTCAGGATTTATATGAAAAATATCCGGATGTGAATGCTCTGGCAGAAGCAGATCCGGCGGACATAGAGGCGATCGTCAGGCCGTGTGGGCTTGGACGAAGTAAGGCGAGAGATATCAGTGCCTGTATGAAAATATTGAGAGACGAATACGGCGGCGGAATTCCGGATAACTTTAAGGCTCTGATGAAACTTCCGGGGGTAGGACGTAAGAGCGCCAACCTTGTGATGGGCGATGTTTTCGGAGAACCTGCAATCGTCACGGATACTCACTGCATCCGGCTGGTGAACCGCATGGGACTGGTGGATCAGATCAAAGATCCAAAAAAAGTAGAGATGGCACTCTGGGAGATCATACCTCCCGAAGAAGGAAGCGACTTCTGCCACAGGCTGGTATTTCTCGGAAGGGATATCTGTACTGCAAGGACAAAGCCACACTGTGAGGTATGCTGTCTGAAGGATATATGCCCCAAAGAAGGGTTATAGTGTCGGGACAGAGGACTGGGAGGAGGAGCCGGCATGAAGAAACAAAAGTTATTCAAAACCAATGCTGCAGAAAGGTGCATCGGGAAGGTCTTGTCAAAAAATCAGGTTGCCATGTATGCCTTTTTCCTGTTGGATATTGATAACTTTAAGCAGGCCAACGGCCGGTTCGGCCATGTGTTTAGGGATATGGCTATTAAAGAGTTTATAACAGTTATACGAGGGCATATCCGTGAAAATGATATTCTGGGGCGGAACAGACTTTGTCTCGCTGTATAATCATGCGGATGCGGCTCTCTACAAGACAAAGCAGAGAGGAAAAAACGGATATACAATTTCTGGCCGATCATAAACTGTATGGAGAAGGGAGTAAATCGTACTGTGATTTACTCCCTTATTTTAATGCTTTCTTTTGCTCAGAAGAGAAAGAGGAAATCGTTTCCTGAAAAGGGGAAGGGACTTTAACCCCACGGGTTCTGGTTTCCATCTGGCATAGAGCGTGTAATGCTCCGTGCTTCCGTGGGGGATCATATTTATCTGTTTTCCGCCGAATGGATCGTCATACCATCCGAGGAAGGCAAGGCCCGGAAGTTCTTCCGGAGGATTCAGGATGAGATCAGGTGAATCTGTCGTATAAAAAACTGGGTTGGTGTTTGAGGATTCCAACAGGTTCTCATAGCGTATCCTGAAACGGACGGGAGCCAGCAGGACAAAAGTTCGGTCAGGATTTAGACGAAATTCCCAGCCGTTAAACCTGTGGGATGGCATCCGAAATTTTTCGGCGTCCGAAGGCTGAAGACCGAAATATTCGGATAAAGGGGCACAGATGACGATTGGATTTCCTTCCTTGTTTGGAGAAATATATTCGGAATTCTCAAGACGGATACATGCATTGGGATGGAGGGTGTTCTGCAGGTAGAGATGAGTATCAGCATCTTTGAGGAAAAAGCCGTCATATAAATTTGGTCCTTCCTCAAGAATAAGAGAACTGCCGCATTCAAGAGAGATACCGACTCCTGCTTTCTTGGCAAGGTTTTGTGAAAGCCGTGTGGTGCCTCTTAAACTTACAATATTGCCAAAGCCATGGGACAGGATACCGCCGCCGCACCCAAAACGAGCCGTATTGTCCTCGATGATACAGTCATATAGGTTTGCATCCGCAGCGCCTTCTTTGGAATCAAGAAAGATTCCTCCGCCTGATCCTGCCTGATTTTTGATAAACTCTGACGATGTCAGGGAGAGATTTTTTGCTTTAGATGAAGACTCAGACAGAAAGGCCAGCCCGCCGCCGGATTTTTTTGCGGTGTTTCTGGAAAATGAAGTCTGTGACACATTGACAATGCCGCTGCCGGATGAACTCATGGCAATACCGCCGCCGTCAGAAGAAGAAATATTTTCAAAAATCCTGCTGTCTGTAAGGTGAAAGGAAAATTCTCCGCTGCCTGCACTAAAAACAATGCCTCCGCCGCAGGAAGCCGCCCGGTTTCCCTTTATATCAGAATTCATCAGTGCCAGGCGGACAGATTTTTTTGAAGAACGATTAGTGAGTGAAATGCCTCCGCCCTGTCCATCGGCTTTGTTTTTGGAAATAGAACATTCATTTACTGTAACTGAGGCACCTGTTTGGGAAACCAGGCAGAGACCTCCCCCGTTTTCTTTTGCACTGTTTTCAGAGAGGACAGAGTCCTTTTCGATATCCAGCTGATCTTCCTCACTGCAGCCGAAGAAGTAAATACCTCCCCCGTAAGCAGAGGCATTTCCGGAGATCCTCACATTACCTGACACTGTGAGGGAAGAAGGTATTTCAGCATCTTCACGGAAGCCTGAGAAATTGATGCCGCCACCGCATCCCAGGGCAATGTTATCAGTTATGGCTGACGAGTCAGAAACGGTGAGGATGCTTCCCGCCCGCTTTTCAAAAGAGCGAAGATAGATCCCGGCGCCGTGGGCCGCAGTATTGTGGGTGATCAAAGCGCGTCCCAGGATTGAAAGTTTATCATCGGGATGTTTGACAGCGGCCATAACAGCTCCTCCGCAGAGTCTGGAGGAGCAACCCGAAATCTGCGAATCTTCGGTCATCAGGAAATTGTTTGGAAGGGAAGCGATGCCTGAAAAATAAACGCCTCCCCCTTCTGTATAGGAATGGTTGTTTCGGAGAACTGTACCGTGTTTCAGAATGAGCGTACCGCCCGAAATCAATATTAAGGAACGGTTCATAGGATCTCTGCCTGAATGGAGTTCCTTTTGACCGTCTAACACAATGTTTTGAAGGGTGAGGCTGCCTCCTTCTAAAACATGAAACATAGAAGAGGGAAAGGAAGCATCCTTATAAAGGGAGACCGGACATTCATCGGAACAGCCAGTGAGTGTCAGGGAACAGCGGACAGTGATCTGTTTGGAGACTGTGAAATCTGAGACTGCCTGAATGTGAGTTTCTTTGGAAGCCACAGCGTTCAGAAGCTCAGTTTGATTGGAGACTGGAGTCAAAATATCACCTGCTTTTTTCAGTTCAATCTTATATTTAGTATATGCAGAAATAACAGGCAAGGGGAATGGTCAAACTCGCCCAAATTTTCAGGTAAATATACTTTTAATATTCCAATTTCATCTAAGGCCCCTTCAGGAGCATATGAGATATCTGGTGTAAGGATTGCTGATCAGGCCGGTGATTTAAATCAAAAATGTGTCATAAACAATGGAAATAATAGAATAGACATAAAAGATGAGTTTGATGTTGACTTTCAATATTTCATTAACAATCCAAACATTGTATCTAAACTGAAATCCATGCAGACAGGAAAAGTTGCCATGATCAATTTCCCCAACAGCAGCTATACCGCAAAGAAGGCTTTCTTTGATGCAATCAAAGGAAAGGATAAAACTATTGTTTTTTCAAATGATGGTATCCTATCCAGCAGGCTGAATCTCTATTATCCATTGAAGAAACTGAAGGCAAAAAAAGATATTATGTAAAAGTCCGCGCATTGAAAAATATAAAGAAAAATGGTGTGCATAGGAAATGGCCATGCATGTACATGACCATTTCCGGCACTTTATTTTAGATATTTCATCTGTCTACTTGACAAGGGGCTGATCACAAACCTAATATTTTGGATGCCGCCTTAAATAAATTTACTTAAAACATTTTATCCTGTGGGAACAGAGATTTTACATGATCTATTTCTTCCTGAGTGGCAGGTGCTGCAGGAACATAATACTCACGTTCTCTGGCAAGCTTATAAATCTCTTCCTGAGACATTTCACACTGGTTCCTCATCTGTTTTAATGTCTGCTTTAATTCCTGGTTTTCCGACTGGGCGATCATTCCGCCGTACCTTGTCAGCTCTCCGTTTACGCCGGCAAGCGTATCGGCTACCATTGTCTTATCATCTAACATTTTGCTTCCTCCTTACTTAAGAAACTGCATTAATTTTTGTTTACTGTCCATTGCTGACTGAGCGGATTGCTGAAAGAATTTTTTCAGAGCGGGATCTGTCGCCTGGTCTGCATAAGCCTGCATTTTGCAGTGTGTGGTGTCAAAACCGCCGATTAAGTGACGAAGGTTCTGTAAATCTAACATAGATATATTTGCCATTGTAATGCCTCCTTTAAAATTTATTACCTCTTTAGTATCCCAAACAATTTTTATAGTATGCGAAATGAAAACAGCTGTATAAATTTGATTGATTTTGTAATAAAATTTAATTAAAAAATGAATGAATTTTTTATGGAGGTTTTATTTTGAGGCATATCTATCAATGGGAAAAGGCAGAAGCAGAAAAATTTTCAAAAATTTATAAACTGATGACAGAGGCTTTTCCGCCAAGTGAAATAAGGAATGAAGAAGGTCAGAGAAACCTTCTCGGCCGTTCGGCGTATCAGCTTTATACAGTGAAACAAGAAAGCGAAATCCATGGCCTTCTCGCCGTGTGGGAGTTTGACACATTCGTTTTTATAGAGCATTTTGCGGTTGATGCATCCTTAAGGGGAAATGGAATCGGGGGAATGCTCCTGAATGATTTTTTGAATAATACGGAAAAAACAGTGTTTTTGGAAGTAGAAGAGCCGGGAACAGACTTGGCAAGGAGAAGGATAGGATTTTACGAAAGAGCCGGGTTCTGCCTCAATGATTTTGATTATATACAGCCGGATCTCCAGCAGGGACAATCCTCTCTGCTGCTGAAAAATATGACATATCCAAAGAAGTCATCGAAAGAAGATTTTGAACGGATGAAACAGCAGATTTTTGAGACAGTGTATGAGATACAAGCTTAAAGATCCCCACAGGGCACACCCTCCGAGTATAAGATTGATTCTTTCTTGTGATACTTTATAGGAGTAGATTTTTAACCTACAGTATATAGGGGGGAATGAATTTATGGAATCAGGAAAACATCGTGTGTTTGGATATGTTAGAGTGTCTGCCAAAGACCAGAATATTGACCGGCAGATGGTGGTCATGGAAAAGCTGAAAATACTCAAAAAAAGTCTGCTTTAATCACCAGGCGTTCTTTACGGACAAAAGTACAGGGAGATACAGAGAATGGGAGGATATAGAAGATGGCAGATCAGGGACTGTTGGATTTTTTGGAAGAGAAAAGCAGATGTGCATATCTTTCGGAACTCAGAGACAGGCAGAAAGACAGAGAAATAAGCCGGATTTTGAATAAAATTGATGCGGAAAGCTTCAGTACAAAGGACTGGCAGGATGCATTGGAATATTTTACATATGTCAAAAAAGAGATTCAGGATAAAAAAAGTGCAAAAGCGTATTTGGAAGAATATTTTTCAGGAAAATACAGTAAATAACTTCACAAAATTATATTTCTGCATAATATAAAAGAAAAAGGAACTGTATAAGCATGAGCTTTTGTGAAAATATATGGGATTCGGATCAGGGAGAAACAATCAATATCCAGGGCGGGACCATTGAAAATATCATGCATTCGGGTGACGCAGATTACGTCAAAACAGTGTGCAGACTTCAGAAAGACAGCAGAATTCAGTCCGTCGTTGTAATGATTGTGGATGAGCATACATTGATCCACTGCAGCGACGGGAAAAGAATTACTTCCAGGGATCTGAAGGAAGGCATGACGGTCGATGCCTGGATCTCAAAGGCTATGACAAAAAGTATTCCGCCCCAGGCCAGGGCATACAGGATCATTGTGAAAAGCAATCCCTGCGGGACAGCGGTTACCGACGGGAGAGTGGCAGGGGTTGATCTGCACAACGGTTTCCTGTACACAGGAATACCCGGAAAACCGGAAAGCCAGATCCGTTTTGTAGTCACAGAGAATACTCCGATTCTGGACCGCCAGGGAAGCAGAATACGGCTTAGGGACTTAAAACAGGGCGACCGGGTACGGGTAGAACATGCTGATTTTATGACCGCAAGCATTCCGCCTCAGACGACCGCATTTACGATAAAAAAATATTAGCAAATATTAAGAAGCAGACAGCATTTTTCTGTCTGTTTCTTCTTTTTCCGGGCAAAAATCAAGAATCAGTGTTATAATAAAAAGGCTATAGAAAGGAGGCCCGGGGTATGAGAACAAGAAAAGAAGTGATTGAATTCTGCATGTCACTGAAGCAGGTTTATGAAGACTATCCGTTTCATGACAGCAACTGGACACTCATGAGACATGAGATGAATAAAAAGACATTTGCTTTTATTTTTGAACGAAACGGACATATCTGGGTTAATATAAAGTGTGATCCGGAGTGGATCTTGGTATGGAGAGAGACTTATGATTCTGTTGTGCCGGCCTTTCATATGAACAAAAAATATTGGAATTCCATCATTCTTGACGGTTCAGTGCCGGATGAGGATATCAAACGCATGATCGGGGAGAGCTACGATTTGATTCAAGCAGGCATAAGGAGGCAGAAATGAATACGAGAGAAGCAATCAACATAAGATGTTCCAGAAGGACGTACCTTCCGGAATATATAAGGGAAAAAGATGCAAAGCCGTTGTTTCAGATGATCCGGGAAATCAATAAGGAACAGGGGCTCCATCTGCAGCTCATCACAGATGAGGGCAACATTTCCAAGATTAAAATGAGCTACGGCATGTTTAAAAATGTGCATGGATTCATTGCAATGGCGGGCAGAAAAGACGATCCCGATTTAAAAGAAAAGCTGGGCTATTACGGTGAAAAGCTGGTCCTTTTGGCTGCTGCTACCGGACTCGGCACATGCTGGGTGGGCAGTACATATAAGAAGGACAGCTGTGTGTGCGATTTAGAACAGGGAGAGAGCCTTGAGGCGGTCATTACGGTTGGATATGTAGAGGCGGATAAGAGGACGAAAGAAAAGATGATCTCTTCTTTTGTAAAGAAAAAAGGGAAAAAAGCAGATCAGATGCTCAAGACAGAAGAAAAGATTCCGGACTGGATCATGCAGGGGATGGAAGCAGTTGAGAAGGCCCCGTCTGCCCTGAATGCACAGCCGGTGGAATTTCGGTGGAAGGATGGAAAGTTTACAGCCCATGTGAAGGTCAAAAATGGATTTGAAGAGATTGATATGGGGATCGCAAAGCTTCATTTTGAGCTGGGAACGGAAAAAACAGGATACTGGGAATTAGGAAACGGAGCAGAATTCCGTTATTGACAGAGAATAAAAACAGGATGGATGATCGATGAGCAAGACAAAATTTTCAACGCTGTGTTATATAGAAAAAGATGAGAAATATTTAATGCTTCACCGGACCGTGAAAAAACACGATGTTAATAAGGACAAGTGGATCGGCGTGGGAGGACATTTTGAATACGGAGAAAGCCCGGAGGACTGCCTGTTAAGAGAGGTAAAAGAAGAGACGGGGCTTCATCTTACGTCATGGAAGTTTAGAGGTATTCTTACGTTTCTCTGTGACGACTGGCCGATGGAATACATCAGCCTTTTTACGGCAGACGGATTTAAGGGGGAGTTGACCGCCTGCAATGAAGGGGTCTTAGAATGGGTGGATAAGAAGGATATTTTGGACCTGAACCTTTGGGAGGGGGACAAGATCTTTTTTAAGCTGCTGGCTGAGAATGGACCTTTCTTTTCGCTGAAGCTTGTCTATCAGGGGGACTGCCTTAGACAGGCTTGTCTAAACGGCGAAGATATGGAACTTTTTGATATATTGACTTCGGACGGGAAACCTACAGGGATCGTAAAGGAAAGATCAATTGTGCACACGGGCGGTGATCTCCATGGAACTTCCCATATCTGGCTGGTGCGCAGAAAACAAAACGGATTTGATGTCCTGCTGCAAAAGCGCAGCAAAGAAAAGGACGCATTTCCTGGGTATTATGATGTGTCATCAGCAGGCCACATGGCGGCAGGGGATGATTATCTGAACACTGCGGTGCGGGAACTTTCCGAAGAACTGGGAGTAACGACAGAGCCGGAAGAATTTAAGTTTATAGGAATGAGAGATTCCGTCGTAAAGGATATCTTTCACGGAAAGCCGTTTCATAACCATGAGCTGAGTGCAGTTTACGTATATGAGACAGATCTTGCGGAAGAACAGTTCCGGCTGCAGAAGGAAGAAGTGGATTCTGTTCTCTGGATGGACTTCGGAGAATTTGAAGAAAAAGCCCGGAACGGCGAGATCAGACACTGTATTTTCGCGGATGAGATCAAGATGCTCGGAGAGTTCATGGGGTGTAAATAATAAGAGGAGCGATACTGACAATGGATGAGAGTGTGTGAAACTTTTTCTGTAAAATAGAACTTAGAAGGTTCTTCTATGATAAAATAAAAATCATAGGAGGGCCTTTTATTATGGCAAGAGAAAAGAAACCAGTGCACAAAGTACAAATGACAGAAGGGAAACGCAACATCATCCATCAGCTCCTGGAGGAATACCATATCCAAACAGCACAAGATATTCAAGATGCCCTGAAAGATCTCCTTGGCGGAACCATCAAGGAAATGATGGAAGCGGAACTGGATGATCATCTGGGATATGCAAAATCAGAACGCTCCGACAATGAGAATTACCGGAATGGATACAAACCAAAACAGGTAAATAGCAGTTATGGTTCTATGCAGATCCCTGTGCCACAAGATCGGAAATCTACTTTCGA
>NZ_NQOG01000024.1 GCF_002270485.1 Anaerostipes hominis (ex Lee et al. 2021)
GCACGCCGCCAGCGTTCATCCTGAGCCAGGATCAAACTCTCATGTTCAATCTTGGATCTAAAAAGCGCTAGCTTTTTTATCCTTGTTTTACTGTGTCCTTTTATAAAGAACGTTCGTGTATCTTTTTCAAAAGATACTGAAAATCTCTTAGAATTTTCAAGGTTGTCTTATTGTTCAATTATCAAAGATCTGCTGTCGTTTTTTGTCTTGCTCTTACGAGCGACAGCTTTATTATATTATCATTCTTCATTCTGTCTGTCAAGCACTTTTTTCATTTTTTTGAAGTTTCATGAATGACTGACATTTCTAGTGCTGTCCGATCACCGTCAGCAACTTTTATATCATATCATGGCATGCTTTCCAAGTCAAGGACTTTTTTCAAAAAATTTGAAGAGCCAAGAAGTCAGATAAAGTTTTGAAGAGCTGCTGTTTTGTCAGCAACGTTGATAATCTTATCATCGCTCCAGGCAAATGTCAACAGGTTTTTTTACTTTTTTCTCACATTATTTTACGAAGGAACACTCAAGTAAAAAATCCAAAGGAAAAAGCCCTTGGAAAATGCCCTGTTATCAAGGCTTCCCAAAGGCTTTCTTTAAAAATTAAAAAGGCATCGCACCCTTTAACATTGTAATCACCGGATTGTTTTCTGCCATAAACTGAAGCAAAGAACTGGTCTGCATGATTTCATTATATTCCTGTTTGAAGCCAATGTACTGACAAAGGTAAATGGCAAACAGTAAAAAGGATATCACAATAATTCCTTTCACAAATCCCAGAACCCCTCCAAAGAAATGATTGAACCATCCAATCACAGGGAGGTCTCCGAACTTGCTGATTATGCCGACCAGTATTGAAAATACGGCCTTCAATACAAGCACGATCAAAGCAAACGCAATAAAATATGCCAGCTGATCTGTGAGTATATTCTGCTCTGATTTTATAAACACCTGTATCACATACTGCTTTACAGTGTCCGCCGTCGAGTAGGCAATGGCAAAGGTCAAAAGCCATGTTGCCAAAAGGAGGAGCGATTTCAGAAACCCTCTCTTGAATCCTCTGATCGTATCAAATATAAGGATCAGCAGCAATACAATTAAAATAATTTGTCCCATAATATCACCATCTAACGTAATCTAACCAACTGTGTTTTATCTTCAAATGTAATCAAGTACCGTTCCGCCTTCCCAGTGGGTGCCATGGCCTGAATCCTTTTCTTAAAAATCTGCTGGTACATCTCATGGCCTGCATAATTTATCATAGAGCAATGATAATTTCCCACAAACAGTACTCCGTCCGGGCCAAGGTACACATCCGAGAATTCTGTCTTGATCTCTCTTTCCATAACCTTTCTTCCGGAACGGTTATAGGCCTGTACCAGATACTGCTCTTTGGAAGACTTCTTTTTATTCTCAAGGATCAGGACAAAATGCGAATCATCTGCAGCAATACTTTTGATCCTGGAATTTATTTTAATCTCTTTTTGTTTCGAAGGTGTGTCTTTTGTGTTAAAAATAATTGTTTTATTATCTCCAAACGCACAAACCGTATTTTTCCCCATAAATTGAATCTTGGGGATCACGGTATCCTTAACGTCAAATCCCGCCAGCAGCCGGTCTTCTTTTTCCTGCCCTTTTTCTCCGAAATCATAAAATGCTATCCGGTTCTTCGTCTGCAGTCCGTCCACCACCAGATAGCTGACAGCCAGCATGGTGCCGTCTTCGGACAGGTCAATATCCAGCGGATATCCATTTTCATCGATCGTCGTCTTGATCGTTACCAGCTTCTTTTGAGAAGCATCATAAAGCTCTATATAATTTTCATTATCTCCCTGCAAAATTGCGGCGATCACTCCCTGTTCCGCAACTTCCACATCACTGACCGCATGTGAGGCGGAAAATCTTTTTACTTTTCCGGTGCTGTCATATAGAAGGATCTCATTGCCGTTCTTATATGCAACTGCGATATAATCTCCGCAGTATGTAACAATGGGATTCTTGATAGAATAAGCCTTCTCCCACTCTACTTTTCCGTCACCGTCAATAAATGAAATCCCATCTTCGTTATAACTTATGGAGCCGTTTTTATATGCAAAGGACTTTGTGCCGGAATTCACATGTTCTGCCACTGTCCGTTCTGTCTTGAGCGTATGATAGGTCCGATATCTATATGCCAGAAAGATTGCAAGCAGTACCGCACAAAAAACCCCCCCAAGAATGATCCTCTGTTTTTTCCGGATCTGTTTTTTCAAAAAAGAATTCTGCATTGCTTCCCTGCTGTTTGTATAGAGGGAAAACCCTGATTTCATCCTATGGTCCATAGTAAAACCCCTGTATTTTTATTTAACATTATTAATATCACGCTTTATTATACATGATTTTACTTTGTTATACTAGGAATAATTAGTTTCTGTCCAGGATAGATATGCTCTTTAGGCCCGATCTTGTTTGCATCCAGTATTTTATACATATATTTTCTGCTTCCATACATTCTGCGGGAAATGGATACCAGACTGTCCCCCTTTTTGACGACATAAGTTCGGCTGCGTGCCATGGACTGTGCAGATTTCTGCGTTGACGCAGTGGCTGCGGTTGTGCCGGTTTCCGTTTTTTTCTTATCTGCCGTAGTGCCCGCCTCTGTCCCGTCTGCTTTTTCGGTGCTGGTCGGAAGCTGTTTCGTGGTTGTGCCTGACTCCTTGTTTTCTTCCTCCATTGAAACATTGTCCTTCACGCCTTTTCCCATGGTCTCCACCGCCCCATGAATCGCGTCGCCAAAGGATGAACTGTTATCCAATCTGGAATAATAAAACATTCCCCCGGCTAAGATCAGGACGAGGAGCATTGCCGCGCTGGAAGAAAGCCGCTTCATCATGACCTTTGTCCTGCTGCTTTTCTGTTTCTCCTGGACGATTGTCCGAAACTGCCGCACGATCTTTTCATCTCTCTTGGCTTCCAGCATGGTTTCATAAGATACAGCTTCTTTTAATTTTTGATTTCGCTCGATGAGGTATTCCTGCATCATCGGATTTTTTTCATAATATATGTAATAACCGCTCTGTCTCACCAGGTCTTGTCCGCGGTATACGTAAAATGCATCTTCCCCTTCCAGGTGATCTGTCATATACAGCACTTTCCCGTCGCCCGGAAAATTTTCAAAATGAGTCTTTTTTATCTTATCGTTAAGCCGCACTGAGAATCCCATTCTGGAAAGCGCCCATCCGATCACCTCCAGATCCGGAAAGAAACGTTCTTTCTTCTGATAAATTTCCCGCCAAACCTTATCGTCAAATACGGTCTCGTCCAAATCCAGCTCTATATTCTGCCCTTCCACAGCTCCTCTGATAAATATCAC
Organism: Anaerostipes hominis (ex Lee et al. 2021); assembly: GCF_002270485.1. Lineage (GTDB taxonomy): Bacteria > Bacillota > Clostridia > Lachnospirales > Lachnospiraceae > Anaerostipes > Anaerostipes hominis. Next base: position 3,349 of record NZ_NQOG01000024.1, read on the forward strand.
AGTCTCGTTATCAATACTCTTTTTTTCTCCAAATAATATGGCCCCTCTTACAAAAGTGTTCTTGTCCGTCGTCAATGCTTTTAAAAATGTCACTACAAAATCTTCGATATAAACTTTTGTGGTTCCCACAGGCCCGCCGATCTGTCTGATGTTCTTCGGCAACTGATTTTCTGCTCTCACGAAAAAGCCTCCCTTTCCTCTTTAATACCAAAGACTTTACCACAGTATTTTCAATTTTTTTATCAAAGGGCGTCGACTGAAGAAAATAATTTTGCCCAAGTGGGAAGTACGTATTGGGACGGTATACTTTTTTATTTTATGTATAAACTATATGGAGCGTCTTATACGGCGAAAAATGATATTTAAGAAATGATTGGAGAACGCAATGCGCATTTCAGACCGAATATCCTATTTTAATCCCAAAGACAGGGAAGCGGGAGCCTTGCTGCAGGCAGATTTGATCCGCCGCATTCAAATGCAGAAAAAAGACAGCCAGCAGGTAGTCGTCCTGTGTGTGGGCACAGACCGCGCTACCGGTGACTGTCTTGGGCCTTTGGTAGGCCATCAGTTAATGACATCTTCTTATTATAAAGTTTTCGGGACTCTATCACAGCCGGTGCATGCCGGAAATCTTACGCAGACAATGACCGAAATTTACCGCTCGTTCAGGGAGCCTTTTGTCATCGCCATTGATGCGTGTCTGGGTTCTGCGGATCATGTTGGCTATGTGACCGTGTCTTCCATGCCGCTGTTTCCTGGACAGGGTGTAGACAAAGAACTGCCGCCTGTAGGAGATATCTCTATCACCGGCATCGTGAATTTCACATCAGAGGCCAACTTCAACACCATACAAACCACAAGGCTTCACACGGTCATGGAACTGTCCTCTTATATTGCATGCGGGGTAGAGGATTCTGTCCGGTATTTTGCGAAACATGCCGCTACGACTTAAAGCTGTCACATATTCAGTTTCATGTCCCCCTGTTTTATGATGCCCATCCGGCGCATACCTTCTGATATAAAATAGGTCAGCAATGCCGGGGCAATGATATGCATTCCAATAATCATGACTGCGGTCGCAGCCGGAGAACCCCCGCCGGCCACCATAGTCTTATATCCCATGATCTGCCCCACTAATCCGGCTGTCCCCATTCCGGAACCGATGGCATTATTGGTCATCTTGAATACTATAGTAGAAACAGGTCCCAACACGGCACTGGTAAGGATCGGCGGAATCCAGATCAGCGGTTTTCTGACGATGTTTGGAACCTGAAGCATAGATGTGCCGATTCCCTGGGCGATCAAGCCTCCTATTCTGTTCTCTCTGAAACTCGCCACAGCAAATCCTATCATCTGAGCGCTGCATCCAACTGCAGCAGCTCCTGCGGCAATCCCTGAGAGATTTAATATCACTCCGAGCGCGGCCGAACTGATCGGCAGAGTGAGTGCCATCCCCATCAGAACTGATACTACAATTCCCATCAAAAACGGCTGCTGCTCCGTACCCCACCGGATAAGGTCACCCAGCCGTGCCATCAGCTGACTGATCCATGGACCGAGAAACAGACCTACGGCACCTCCGGATAAAATGGTCATAAGCGGTGTAAGCAGGATATCCAGCTGTGTCCTTCCTGAGATCAGGCGTCCCAGTTCAATTCCTACATACGCAGCCAAGAAAGCCCCCAGAGGTTCCCCGGGTCCGGATAGGACGACAGCCCCTTTGACAATCAGGGTTCCCGCCATGATTTTTGATGCGTAAGCTCCGATCATTCCTGCACATGCCGATGAAACGGTTACCAGAACCGATTCCTGAAAACGTGAGGCAACTCCCACACCAATCCCGGCCCCGGTCATCACTTTCGCCGCTGCCGCACCAACCGCCAGGACTTGTCCGATATTTCCGCCTATCAGCAGTCCAACTTGTTCCAGAATCGTCCCGATGATCAGGGTAGCAAACAACCCCTGTGCCATCCCGGACAATCCGTCAATAAAGAACCTTTTTAAAATCTTCATTCGATCTTCTCCTCAATATTCTTCTTTAACGTCATTTTAAATCATTTTCTCTCTCACTACAATATTGACTGTTTTATATTTATCTTCTATTATACTTAATATATTTCAAATAGAAAGCAGGTAAAACCAATGTTCCGTATGTGGGGAAAACTAATGAAAAGCAACCGGCTGCTGAAAGACACTGTAATCAGCGTGGAAAATGCCGGTCTGAACCGTACCCGAAAGGTATATAAGGCTCTTGAAGACATTTGTTATGAGTTTGATCTGCCGAAACCTCTCTGGCTGGAGGCCAATAAAAAAGAATTTATGACCCACGATAAAACAAGATTTTATCACGACAGTTTTATTGAAGATATCGACTTTGATTTCTTGGAGGTCCAGGTTATCGAAGAAGACCAAAGCCTTTAGAATATTTCTATAGGCTTTTTTTGTACAAGCTTTACAACACCGCAAAGTCTATCTATAATGAGAGATATAGAGAGAAACCATAAACGGGGGAAAAGGGAGAGAATGAAAATGATACGGCGGAAGAATAAACCTCCTACCAAGAGCGCTGTTGATTATATTGAACTGCTCTACAACAAGTATGCGCCTAAGCTGAAATATGTAGCAAAGCAATATATTCATAATGATACGTTGGCTGAAGATGTACTTCAAAATGTTTTCGAGAAAGCGTTGCTGTACTCTGAAAAGATTTTAGAATTGCCCGATGATAAGGCCTTTACGTTTTTATATGTCATAGTACGTAACACAGCGTATGACATGATCAAGGTTGAGAGCAGAAATAATCACGAAGAACTGACTTACGAGGACGGCGAAGATTCAGAATTCCTGATTGATCCAAATGATTATTACATGGAATATATTGACTTAAATGTAATGGTAGATAAGATTGGCAAGCTGCCTACGAATCAGCAGACAGTTCTTGTCCTGTACTATTACTATGGATTCAGCTTTCTGGAAATAGCGACGCTATTACAAATTTCGGAACTGACTGCAAAGAAACGTTGCAGTCTAGCCCGCAGTTCCTTACGTGCTCTGTTTGAGAAGGAGGGATTGAGTTATGAGTACAAACGATAAAAAAGACAAAAATGAAGAATTGTTTGACCATATCATCGAGTATGGTGCAAGCAGCTGGACCGACGAAATCTCCCCTGATAATATCCCGGAAGAGGAACTATCGGATCAATTAAATCAAAAAATTGACAACATGTTTTCCTCGGCAAGGAAAAGGGCAAACAGAAAACGCAGGTTTATCACTGCCCAACGGATTGCTGCTGTATTTGTGATGCTGCTTACTATGGCTTCTGTAACTTTGATGAGTGTTGAGGCTTTTAGGGAGCCAGTTATTAATTTTATTTTTAAGACACAAAATAAGAAAGACAAAACTGAACTTAAAATAACTGAAGCACCTAGTAACACCCAAGAAGTAGACTTTGTATTTAACTATATGCCTGATGGATACGTTTTAGAAAAAAAAGTTGTTGATCAATCAACTACGAATCTCTCTTATCAATACAAAAACGGTGATGATTCAATATTAATTGATATAATTATTGATCCTTCAATCAATGTTTATAAATATATAGAAGACCAAAACTATAAAACAATAAAGACAACTGACACCAAGTATTTTTATATAGAAAGTGAGTATAATCAACTTGTATGGTCAAGGGGCAAGGTTATTTATACAATTTTCTCCACTCTAGACAACGAGAAAATGATAAAAATCGGAGAAAACATCAAAAGAATTAAATGATCCAATACTATTATAATGTAAAACTGCGCACAAATTGTGTGCAGTTTTTATTTTTGTCTATTTTATATGTCCGCCAACACCTCTATAAAAGCTTTTTTAATAGGAAAAATTCCCTTATCAAGCTTTTTGTAATACTTTACAAAAAAAAGAAATTCAAAAATTTTTTCTTTATTCTAATTATCTTATTTCATATATATAAAACATTTAATATTTAAAATCATTAATCACCTTTTTATTTTTCTTACTGTTTTTTAAGTAGTAAGGATAAAAGGAGGATTTATGAAATTATTAAAAAACATTATTTTAATTTTTGCAATGATCTTATTAATTGGTGTTACACCAATATCTGCATCAATGAAACCTACATCTCTCACTTCTAGTCCAGATACAGTAAATAATACAATAGGCTCATTTATACCATTAAATTCATTTACACAAAATAAAGTTAGTATATTGCTGCAAGTAAATTCAGGCTTAAAATTTAATTCTCTTGGCTTTGCACAAATGAATACAAGAGTTCTTATTTCTAATGATTCTAATTATGTAAAAATAAAAATGCAACTTCAGCGGTTCAAAAACAATAAATGGAGTACTATTACTACAGGTACACATACTGGCAAAGGTTTAACTGGTTATTCTTGGAAATATTATGTTTCAAAAGGTTATAAATACCGCGTAAAAAATAATATTTATTTATATAAATCTAAAAACGGAAAACTTTTAGATCAAGACACATGCTACAGTAATGTAAAAAAACGCTAACAATAATAAATAATAAAAATCCTTACTATTATTATAGATAAATTATTTTCAGACTGTAGACAGAACGGTTCGCGATGTCATGTTTGCGAACCGTTTTTTAATCCATTTCCACTTTTCAAATTCTGATTTTGCACTGGAAAAGGAAAATTGTAATGAAGAAGAGCGGTATTTTGCTCCCCATTTGATCCGCCATTTCCAGATTGCCAGTTTCTTTAGATTCATGCAGCCAAACAAGAGGTTCAGCTCCATCTTGATTTTAGCCAGACCTCTGTACTGGGTATATCTCATCCCATGTTTTTCCTTTGCATCTGCAAAGACTCGCTCTATGGTTTCTTTTCGCTGTTTATATCTTTCTTTCATCCCGGTTGTATGACGGATATCTTCGACCTGCTCCATGTAGTTTTCTCACACATGACGCGTAATTACCTTTACGTCATCCTTACTGTTTGTGCAGCGGCCCCGGTATGGACAGTTTTGGCAAACAAGCCAGTCACTTTTATACTCTCGATAGCCTTCACGGTTTGTTGTGGTGTAATGAAGCACTCGGTGATTCGGACACAAATAACAGTCAAAGAATTCATCATATACATAATCATATTTCTTGAAATAACCGGCTTTGCTCATAGGTCTTTTGTATGGCATGACTGGAATTTTTCCGTCTTTTATCAACTGCCGGGCGATCGCTGGTATCTTATATCCCGCATCCATCACGTAATACACGCCATATTTCCAGTTCTGCTTTAAACGTCTGTATAAAGGCCAGAATGATACACTGTCATGCACATTCCCTGCTGTTACTTCAAAATCCAAAACATAATGATTCCTGTCACAACAGGTATTGGCAGCATAAGCAAAGACCTGCTTATGCTCCCCTTTATGGAACCAGCCGCTGTCAGGATCGGTGGTACTGACCTTCTGCGTCATCATTTCCGGTTCTTTTTCCTTTTTTTCAGCGGCTTCTTTCCGTGTTCCTGACGATCCCTTTCGATCTCTTCCTGTAGTTCTTTTTCATAGCTGCGTGCTTCTTTACGGATGACCTCGTTTCGATATTTATGCGGGTTCGCGCTGGCTTTGATGTGAGTGCCGTCAATGAAGAGGCTTTCTGTGTCCAGAAAACCATTGGCGGCAACTTCGGAAAGTATCTTGGCAAAGATTTTTTCAAACAGATCGGTATCTTTGAAACACCTGGAATAGTTTTTACCAAAGGTAGAGAAATGAGGAATCTCCTCATGCATTCCATAGCCCAGATACCACCTGTAAGCGAAATTCACTTCGATCTCACGGATTGTTTTACGCATGGAGGGAATTCCGAAAATATATTGGATCATGGCGATCTTGATCAATACCACTGGATCGATGCTCTCCCGTCCAAAATCGCTGTATAAATCTTTGACTTCCTCATAAATGAAACTCATATCGATTGCTTCGTCCAGCTTCCGCACCAGATGGTTTCTGGGTACGAGATCTTCCAGACTTGCTATTTCCATTTGTGTTCTTTCTGCGTTATCTTTTTCCCCATCATAAAGAAAACCTGCCTTTCCTGATGATTCTATTATACCATCTGGAAAGCACAGGTAAAACTAAAAATAGACAACCGCCTCCAAAAGGAGGTCGATTGTCTACAGTCTGAAATTATTATATCTCTTATTTCAAAAAAATATTCACCTTTTTGCTCTAAAAACAGTTTCTATAGTAGAGGGGTTTTTTTCAATCATTATTCCTAAAAACATATTAACTATTATAATATTAAAGAAAGGAAAACCATCCAAATCACAAACCATTCTAAAAATTGGTTAAGCGGGTACGGAAACCTGCTTTAATGGTTGAATTTACCCCTCTTGTTGACAGCTTAGGTTTACAAGTATCTGAGTTTCAGCAAGCAGAGAGACCAATGAATTCATGATATCATTGGTCTTTCTGCACTTTTTAACGAAACTTGAGAATATATTTCACTATTTCCATATTATTTCAGTTGCTGTAATAGAGGGCATTAACAACAGATTGTGATTAATTCGCTGGACCTCATTCTCTCTCTCATAAAAAATGGCCGGCGAAGTTTTTACAATCTGTTGTTAATGCTCTTTTACCGCGATAAAACAAAAAAACAGGACAAAGCCAAAGTGCTTTGTCCCATTTCTATTTTATATATTTAGCAATTTTCTCAGCTTCATATATACTGACCATTCCTTCAATATTCATTTCAAATTGATTCACATGTCCCAGTACTGATAAAGTTCTTTCTCCCTTATAAAAACTGAATTCACCTCCAGCAACTTTAAGTACTTTCACTTTTGTTTTTTCCTCTCCAAAAAGAATCTTTTCAGAACCGTCTGTTGTTCCGCTGTGATCATAATAAGAGTAATACAGTACGGCCTCTCCTCTGCTGTAAGACGCTATAATACCTATGACTTTCTTGTCAAGAACATTAACAAGGATATTTTGCAGCCTCCATCCGCGAGGTATATATCTTGGATACATTACATCCCGCTTATAATTATTCTTTACTTCTTCCCAGGTAGATACCCGAAAATTAGTTCCTGATTTTGCTCCATTATCTTTAGTTATATTTCGTGCAACAAAGCCTTTTATCGTCTCTATCAACCATTCAACAGGCGATTCTCCTGAAGGATCATTTATTTCAATCTGTACTTCTGTTGTCTTTTCATTTTTTTGATCAATATAACGAAAAATAGACTTCCCTATTATCGCATAACATATGACCTGTGCTGAAAGCATAAATACAAGAAGAAATACCGCTGCCTTTGCTGCAATCGAGCAGTACCTCTTCCTTCTTCTGATTTTTAATAAGTTTCTTCTTTCTATATATCCGCAGTAGAATACTTCCTTATCAAGCTTACCTTCATCTTTTAAGGGCTCCATACATTCTAATATATGTTCTATATGCCGTAATTTCTCTTGATCCGATTCGGATTTAAAAAATTCTGTAATCCATTCAAAAGCCCATCTCTTGATTATAAAATCTCTCATCCTTTGTACCTGTTCTATATGTTTTGAATTTTGTATTCATTGTAACAGATAATTATATATATGTAAATCATAACCAAGATCCGACGATTTTTACGGATTATTTATGCGTCTTATTAACATCTGTAATTTTTGTCCTTATTTTTTCTTTTACATCCTCCGATAATTTTTCCTCTTCTATATCTTCCGGGTGGATTTCCTCTACAAATTTCCCAACCGCTTTCTCTAGTAACTGTTCAAATGCCTTCCTTCTCATTTCGGCTCCTTTCACATGAATTTTAAGGTTACATATCTATATCCCCAAAAACCACGCGAAGGTGTCGTTTAAGTTGACTTCATTCAGCCAAACATAATAAGCATAAACAGCTGTTTCCTTACTTTTTTTCGTATTCTTGCAAGTTTTGATTTCACCGCCTGATCTGTACTGTCCCTGAATCTCGCAAGCTCATTGATAGTAAATCCTTTCATGTAGAAATCATAAAAAAGACGAAATTCGTCTTCTGAGAGTACGTTTTTAATATCCGTTTCCAGCAGGCCGCTATAATCGTCCTCGAACTTTTGGTTTAATGACATTATATTTTCGTCTGTCAGTATCTCTCCTATTCTATTTTTCTTCTCAAACACATGATATATTTTGTATTTTGCTGTCTGTTTCAGCCATCCAACAGGATTTTCATGTTCTGAAAGACTGTCTATTTTTTCATATGCCGTCAGATATACTTCCTGAAGGACATCATAGGCCTCCTCCCAGTCCCAATAAAAAAACCCCTTCATAAATTTGAGCATCTCTTCATAACTTTCTTCATATAACTTTTTAAATGCATTTTCCCTTGATGTATGATCCATAATTAACCCGCTTCTGATTTTTTTACAGCATATCAGAAAATCATCTGAAAGGCAAAAAGACAGCATATGGCATGACTCCGAAAGTCATGTTATATGCTGTCTTAATCTACTGATCAGCGAACGGCGGATCTCCCGTTCCTGTTACTTATGGACAATCATAGTATTTAGAATTAAGTGTTTACTCTGCTCCTTCTTCCGGCTGACTTGCATCTATGTCTCCAAGTCTCATGGCCTCATACTGTTCCAGGATCATGGTCTGGATAGTGTTTCTCGTTGCCGAATTGATCGGATGGGCAATGTCACGGTATTCCCCATCGGCAGCTTTGCGGCTTGGCATTGCAATGAACAGGCCTTTTTCTCCTTCGATGACTTTGATATCATGTACTACAAATTCATTATCGATCGTAATAGAAACGACTGCTTTCATTTTCCCTTCTTTTGCTACTTGTCTGATACGTACATCTGTAATTTGCATGTTGTCTTCCTCCTAGTTTTCAAAACTTTAGCTAATGATCTGTTGTGCGGCCGTTTATGCTCTATCACCTTCCCTTTTCAACGCCGCAAAATATCCCCACTCTCAACACATTTTGCTCATACTATGACTCCCACTGTATACATCTATACTCTAAAACAAAGCACCTGCCGCCTTCCAAAATTCAAATCGGAAGCCAGTCCTGATGCTTGTGCAGGGATCAACATCGTACATACTATCTTAGATAATGTTTATTATAGCACCTCCTTCGTAAAATGTGAACAAATATTATTATATATTTTCGCTGATATTATTGTATTTTACTATTTAGCAGTACAAAATCCGACAATATTTCCATCATTCTGTACACCTTTTTTACCGAAAACCCCTGTTTCTCATTTCCTTCCTTGCAACTTATTTTTTTGTGCACTATAATAGAAAAAACACTTTATTTAAAATCAGAGAAAGGTTAGGAATTCCTATGTATCAGATAGATTTCAAGAAACCAATTCACATTCATTTTATGGGGATCGGCGGTATCAGTATGAGCGGTCTTGCCGAGATCCTTCTCAAAGAAGGATTTACTGTTTCCGGCTCTGACATCCGTTCCTCCGATATAACCGAAAAATTGAGTTCTTTAGGCGCCAAGGTCTTTTTAGGACAAGTCGCGGAAAATATCACGGATGATATTGATCTGGTCGTATATACTGCGGCCATCCATCCGGAAAATGAAGAATACAAAGCCGCACTGCAAAAAGGCATCCCCCTTATGAAGCGTGCGACTCTGCTCGGACAAATGATGCACAATTATAAAAATGCAGTGGCAGTATCCGGAACCCACGGCAAAACAACCACGACTTCTATGCTCTCACACATCCTGCTGGCCGGAGAGACAGATCCAACCATCACTGTGGGGGGTATTCTGGACATTATTGACGGCAACATCCGTGTCGGCCATTCCAATGTCTTCGTGACAGAGGCCTGTGAGTATACAAACAGCTTTCTCGAATTTTTCCCGAAGATCAGCATTATTCTAAATATAGAAGAAGACCATATGGACTTTTTCCATGATATTGATGAGATCCGCGACTCCTTCAAAAAGTTTGCTCACAAGCTTCCGGAAGACGGCCTGCTCGTCCTGAATGGGGAGATTGATGACATTTCCTATATCGTAGAAGGACTCAAAGCCAAGTATGTAACCTACGGCATTGATAACGATGACTTTACTTATACGGCTAAAAATATTTCCTATGACTCTATGGGCCATGGACATTTTGACCTGTACAAAGAAGGAACTTTTGTAGATTCCTTGTCATTAAACGTAAACGGCCTGCATAATATTAATAATGCGCTGTCTGCTGCAGCCGTTGCTGATTTCCTCGGGCTCTCCATAGATACTGTAAAAGCCGGACTCCTGACCTTCTCCGGCGCCAAGCGGAGATTTGAATATAAGGGGACCTGCCAGGGCTTTACGGTCATTGATGACTATGCCCACCACCCTACGGAGATCAAAGCAACATTGAATGCCTGCAAAAATTATCCCCACAAAGATCTGTGGTGCGTCTTCCAGCCGCATACCTATACGAGGACAAATGCCTTTTTAGATGAGTTCGCCGAGGCTCTCAGCCAATGCGATCATGTGATCATCACTGATATCTATGCTGCCCGGGAAAAAGACACCGGCATGGTCCACGCCAGAGATTTAGCAGATAAAATCGAAAAAACCGGTACTGATGTTCGATATATCAAGGATTTTGATGAGATAGAAGAATTTATTTTAAAAAAATGCAAAAAAAATGATTTGTTGATAACTATGGGGGCCGGAAATGTTGATTCTATCGGCAATGAGTTAGTTAAGAAATAGTTATCCACGTTATCCACAGGGTTATACACAATTGTGTATAACTTTCCCTGTGGATTTTTCTTTATTTTTTCCACATCAAAATTTTTTGAGTGAGGCTTGTCTTTCTGCGGATTCCGTTTACTTATCCACGTTATCCACAGTTTCCACAATTGTTCTGTGGATTATTCTGTGAAAAGAGCTGCTATTTACAATTTATTCGGTCTGCGTTATAGTTCTTTTAGATTAAAGAAAGAGACGTATTGACTAAAGTTAGGGAGATGGATTTATGAGCAGTATTAACGTAACGACAACATACCCGACCGGGGGAACTTTATTACCGAATGCCTTCGTAGACTACTACATGATTAAAGCCAACGGAGAATATGTGAAGGTTTATATTTACCTTCTGCGCATGGTTTCTAACGGCCAGAAGTTCAATATACCTTACCTGGCAGATTTGCTGGAACTTACGGAGCGTGATATCTGCCGCGCCCTGAAGTACTGGAAAAAGGAAAATCTCCTGGACCTGGTCATGGATGGAGGAGAGATCCGTTCCATCAAACTGCTCCCCGTTTCCACGGCCCTGACGATCGATGCGGATGATCTCATGGAGCCTGAAAAAGAGGAACCAGCGAAAATACCAGCAAAGGAAACCACGACCGGGACTCCGGCTGCGAAAGCTAAGGCGGTTCCGGCCCTGAGGACGCTGACTCCGTCCCAGCTGGCCCAGAAAAATAAGGATGATAAGTTCTCTTATCTGATCTATATCGCAGAAATGTACATAGGACGTCCGCTCACCGCCAATGATCTGAATACTCTCTCTTATTTCTACGATGACCTTGCAATGTCACCGGAGCTGATCGAACACTTGGTAGATTACTGTGTATCCAACGGCAAGAAAAACTTCCGCTATATGCAGTCCGTAGCGATTGCCTGGTATCAGGAGGGCATCCGAACAGCAGACGAGGCCAAGCTTCACTGCCAGAACTACCAGAAAGAGTATTACCAGATCATGCATGCCTTTGGACTGAATAACCAGCCCGCACCGGCACAGATCGAATACATGAAGCGCTGGCTCAAGACCGACGGCTTTGACTTAAGCATCGTCATAGAAGCATGCAACCGCACGATCCGCTCCATCGGCCAGCCAAAATTCCAGTATACGGACAGTATTTTGAAAAAGTGGAAGGACAACCATGTAGTTTCACTGGATGATGTAAAGAAACTGGAAAGCCGCCCGGGGACTGTATCCAAATCCGCAGCCCCACAGCCGAACAACCAGTTCCACAATTTTGAAGAACGTGACTATGACTATGACGAGCTGGAAAAACAGCTTTTTGAAAAGCAGATACACCCTGTAAAGGAGGACTGAGATGTCCCTGACCAATGAACAATATCAGGAAATCATGAGGATGTACGAGGCGAACCGGCTCAGCAGCTACAATCTCTCCAGAGAGCGCAGGCGTCAGGTCTATGCACAGATTCCTCAGATGAGGGAGCTGGACCGGGAGATGGCCCACAACGCTGTTCTCCTGGGAAAACAGCTGATCGCATCTGAAGATCATAACTCTATGGACATTTGCAGGCAAAAGAATCAGAAGCTGGCTGAACAAAAGCGCCGGCTTCTTTTAGATCATGGATATCCTGAGGATTATCTGGACCCTGTTTATACTTGTCCCGACTGTAAAGATACCGGATATATCGGTACCGAAAAGTGCCATTGTTTCCATCAGGCTGTGATCCGCCTGATTTATTCTGATTCCAATATGCAGCATATCCTTGAAAAAGAGAATTTTCTCCGTTTCAATGATCAATATTATTCTGATAAACTACTGGAGGACGGACGGCCTTCTCCGAGACAGAATATCCATGCCGTGCTGAAAAAATGCCGTGATTTTATCGGTCATTTTCCTTCCAGGGAAAACCTGCTGCTGCACGGTTCCACAGGCACCGGGAAGACATTTTTAAGCCATTGTATTGCTAAAGAGATCATGGATAAGGGATATACCTGTGTCTATGTAACCGCTTTTCAGCTTTTTGATATTCTGACTTCCCAGGCATATCAAAAGCACAAGGATAATCTCCCTATGTCCTACCAGCTTATTTTTCACTGTGACCTGCTGGTCATTGATGATCTGGGGACAGAGCTTAACAATGCCTTCATTACTTCCCAGCTGTTCCACTGCCTGAATGAACGGCAGCTCAGCGGTAAATCAACACTTATTTCGACAAATTTATCAATGCGTAATTTGAAAGACCGCTATACGGAACGGATTTTTTCCAGAATTATTGAGAACTATACCATCTGCCAGTTATACGGCGAGGATATCCGTTTAAAGAAATCTTTTTCCCGCAAGTCTTGACGGAATCGCTTCGGGAGTGATATAAAAAGAGTGAACAAACTACAAAGGAGATTTATAATGAGACGATCTGACCGAAACTTTAAAACCCTTCCCGACGGCAATCTTGGCATCATCGCTATGGAGAGCTGCAAAAGCCTTGGCAATCTGATTGATAAGTATATTACAGGCTGGCGCGGAGATGAAGCCCCCCGCTATCAGAATATGCCCGGATATGATGAGTATTACAAGGCAAGCTATCTGCTGGATGCCGGCTGTCCCCGCTTCGGGTCCGGAGAAGCAAAAGGGATCATCCGTGAATCTGTCCGCGGAACCGATTTGTACATTCTCGTTGACGTGCTGAATTACAGCATCAAGTATTCTCTGTGCGGTCATCAGAACTCTATGTCCCCGGATGATCATTTTCAGGACTTAAAAAGGCTCATTGCAGCCAGCGGCAGCAAAGCCAAGAGAATCAGTGTCATCATGCCTTTCCTGTATGAAAGCCGTCAGCACAAAAGAAGCACCAGAGAGTCTCTGGACTGTGCCATGATGCTTCAGGAGCTGATTCATTTAGGAGTACAGAATATCATTACATTTGACGCCCATGACCCTCGTGTACAGAACGCCATTCCAAACAGCGGCTTTGATACGGTACAGCCCACTTACCAGTTTGTAAAGTCTCTGGTTGAGCAGTGCGACGGAGTCAATTTTGACAGTGATCATCTGATGGTCATCAGCCCGGACGAAGGTGCTATGCAGCGTTCCATCTATATGGCCAATGTCCTCGGTGTTGATGTGGGTATGTTCTATAAGCGCAGAGATTATTCTACTATCGTAGACGGCCGCAACCCTATTGTGGCCCATGAATTTTTGGGAGATTCTCTGGAAGGCAAGGACGTTCTGATCTTGGACGATATGATATCTTCCGGAGAGAGTATGATCGATGTAGCCAAAGAACTGAAAGCAAGAAAAGCGAGACGTGTATTTTGTCTTTCTACCTTCGGTCTGTTCACAAACGGACTTGATGTCTTTGACAAGGCTGTGGAAGAAGGTATCATCGAAAAGGTTATCACAACCAATCTTACTTACCAGACACCGGAACTGTTGGAGCGTGATTGGTATGTATCATCAGATGTGAGCAAATATGTAGCTCTGCTGATCGATACGCTGAATCACAACGGGTCCATCAGCGAACTTCTGGACCCAACGGAGCGCATCAAAGAATATTTGGAAAAGAATCATTTATAAATTTATCAGCAGTATAGGAAAAGGCAGCAGACTATTTATTAAAGTCTGCTGCCTTTATCTATTTATCAATCGTCATTTCCGGCGCCGCGTCGATCATCACCGTTCTGCTGCTGTGTAGCCGCTGTTGTGGCCTGTGTCGTTGCCTGAGTGGTCGCCTGGGTTGTGGCCTGTGTTGTAGCGTGAGTCGTTGTCTGGGTTGTACCTTTGGTACTTCCCTTTTCTGTCGTGCCTGCTGTTGTCTGGCCTGTGGACGGCATGTTTGTTCCGCCTCCGCCTTCATAGGAATTAAGCTTTTTGCCTCCTGAATACTCTTTGTGGAGAGCATTCATAAAATTGCTCCAAATTGTCTTAGGATAACCGGAACCGCTCAGGTTGGCCATTACCCTGCTGTCATCCCTTCCTACCCACACTGCAGTTGTATAGTACGGTGTATATCCGCAGAACCATCCGTCCTTATTGTCCGTTGTAGTACCTGTTTTTCCCGCGGTATCTACATTAGGAACCTTTGCCCCCCGGCCTGTACCGTTGGTGATAACACTCTTTAAAACGCTGCTCATCATAGAAGCCGTATTGGCTGAGTAAACCGTTCTTTTCTTGGATGGATTGGAGACCACAGTCTCACCGTCCGAATCCTCGATCTTCACAATACAGGTTGGGTCTCTGAACACGCCCTGATTGGCAAGTGCAGCATATCCGCTGGCCATCTCCTCAGCCGTAGTTCCATAGGTGAAGCCGCCGAGGCAGGTTGTATAATACTTATAGTCATTTTCGTCGAGGCTCTTAAAGTTCATCTTTTCCAAATACCGGAGAGCGGATTTCGGCCCGATCTCCTCGTAAAGCCTCATAGTAGCCACGTTGCTTGATTTCTCCAACGCCCGCCTCAGTGTAATACTTCCTGAATAGGAACCGCCGGAGTTTCTGACCCTGTGTTTGTCTTTGGGACTCATCGGGTTGTCATTCACGATAGAACCCGGTCCATATCCTCTCTCCATAGCAGGAGCATAGACAAGGATAGGCTTAATGGCACTTCCCGGCTGTCTCGGACTCTGATAAGCACGGTTCAGCCCTAATCCTGCATTTTTCTGATATCTTCCTCCTACGATGGCTGCTACCTTGCCTGTCTCATTGTCAATACAGACGCCTGCGCCCTGGACTTTGTAAACCTTGTTCTTGTCCTTCTCCGTATAACCGCTCAGAGCATTGTCGATACTGCTTTGAAGTTCCTTCTGAGCATCCAGGTCAATAGATGTATGAATCTGGTATCCTGCACTGTATAAAGTCCTCTTACACTCAGCATAAGACTTGTTATATTTCTCATCGTAATCCTGTTTGTCTTCGTCAGAGTCAAACACATAGCGGAACTCAAAGCCCTGCTTCTTCATCAGTGCTTTCGTAGCACTGTGAATTACATAGGTTTCAATATAATTTCTCTTCTGCTCAGTTTTTTTCTTTTTCAGTGTGATCTTTTCTCTCAGAGCTTCATCTCTCTGGGATTTAGTAATCAGATTCTGCTTATACATATCCTTGAGGATCTTGTCGCGCCTTGTCATTGTCTTTTCCTTATGATGATAGGGCTCATACATGTTTGGCGCATTAGGGACCGCACACAAGAATGCGGCTTCTGACATGGTCAGATCCTTGGCATCCTTATCAAAATAACCTTTGCTGGCAGCCTGAATTCCGTAATAGCCATTTGCAAAATAAACGTTGTTCAGGTAAAACTCCATGATCTGATCCTTGGAGTACTCCTTCTCCAGACCCCATGCCACAAACATTTCTTTGACCTTACGCTGCCAGGAAATCTCCCGTGTCAGGAAAACAGTCCTTGCCAGCTGCTGAGTGATCGTACTTCCTCCCTGAGTAACTTCTCCCTTATTTGTAACAAAAGATACTGCTGCTCTGGCGATACCCCTGAAGTCTACCCCATTATGTTTGTAAAAATTATTGTCCTCCACGGAAATCATCGCCGCCACCGCATACACCGGCAGATCTTTATACTTCAGATAATAGACATCCTTCTCGCCTTTCAGCTTGGTGATAACCTTCCCATTCGTATCATAGACGACACTCGTCTGTGTTGCCTTAAATGTCTGCTCTGAAGTGTTGGCTACCAGATCCTTAGCCTCTGCCCTCAGCTTCATGACTTTCATTCCGATGGTGAACCAGCCGATAACCACCAGAAAAAGAAAAACAATCGAGATCTTGACAAGGATCTTTCTTTTCTTTTTCTTCTTTTTTGGTTTTTTCTCTTTGGAAATGACTTTCTTTGTCTCTTTTGTTTCTTCAGCCATATTCTCCACCTTTCATTATTCTCTGGTTTCCTCTAGGGAAATCCAGTGGATTTTCTGATTCTTCCGGTCCAGCTGATGAAAAAGCTCTTTCTTACACGTAAATAAGATCAGCTGCCTGCCGGAATACCTGCTCAAATAATCAAGCGCCCTCCGGGTCCTTTCATCATCAAAATTGCCGAAAATATCATCCATCAGAACCGGGACTGGTTCCTTCGGATATAGAATCTCTCCCGCGGCAAGCCTCACAGCCAGGTAAATCTGCTCTACGGTTCCCGCGCTTAAATACTTCAGATCAATAAACCTGTTTTTATATTCTACCATAAAAGACAGTGATTCATCAATTTTTACTTTTTCGTACTCTCCTCCCGTAAGATAACTGACGATCTCACTGACCTTTTCGTTAAACTGTTCCCCGAGATTTTCCCGGAATTCCCTGGCGGCATCTAAAACAGCCTGAATGGCCGCATCTGCCTGATTTATATTATATTCTGTACGGTCTGTTTGTTCTTTAAAAATTTGATAGTCTCTTCTTAATTCTTCCTTAAAGTCCTCCTGCTCTGTCATTTCCTTCTTTTCTGACTTAATCGAAAGAACCGATAACACCAGAAATACAGCACAGCCTGCGAAGAACCCCTGATGAACAAAGCCAGCCGCCGCAAACACAGCTGCTGCCGTCAAAAAAAACAAAATACTCCTCGGCTTTCCGCTCTGTCCGTCAGACTCGGGAGCCTTCAGATAACGCTCCCTCTTCTCAGACAGGACGATCGATTCCTCTCTGCTTTTTCTTCTCAGCATGTTCTTTTTTTCTTTCAGCGCCTTCAGAGCCAGATCGATCTTTATATCTGCTGTATTGCTGCCTGTCAGATTGGATGTATAGTTGGTAAGTTCCATAGAGAGATTTCCTGACGGAGGAATGTCCCCTTCCTGAATACAGAAAGTATCTGTGTATGCACCGAGGCTCAGAGTATACAGCTTTGAGAGATCACCTTTTTCACCTGATTCTTTATCATACACATTAAAAGACTTCTCTCCCGTGCGAAAGCTTCTCTCAAGCAGCCAGGCATGTCCGTCCGATATGATCTCCATGCCTCCTCCGTAATTTCCTCCATAAACCGGCGTATATATAGTATATGCATCAGATCTCGCTGCAATGCCTCTGGATTTTTCCAGACCGAACAGCATATGCACGATAAACTCTTTTATTGTAGTCTTCCCGCTCTCGTTTGGTCCATATACAATATTTAATCCAGGCTCAAAGGATAATTCTTTTCCGCAGAATTTCCCGAAACCGTCGATATAAATATTCCGGATATAAAAAGCAGATCTTTTCTCCCGTTTCTCTGACCGGCGCCTCTGATATAATCCCCTGGATGCCTGCTCAAATGCATCCCCGGCAAAACGTGACGCTTCCGGCATTCCCTCAAGGCGGCGCAGTACGGCACCGATGATATTATCTTTGTTGGATTCCAACAGCGAATCTTCCGTACGGCTCCCCCTCGTCTCGTCAACAATATCCACGATCCTGTATTTTGCTCCGAGCAGATCAAAATCAGGACGAATCCTTGCTCTTTTAGAGCCCTGAAGGAACAGCGTAAACATCTGGTTTTCCCCCAGCAGCTTCATCTCTTCTTCCGCAGCAAAGAGAATTTCTTGATCATCCATATCTTTTGTCAGGTTCACCCGTACTTCCACATAACTTTTTTGATTGACCGGCAGGAAACGGACGACTTTCTTTTCGTCTGTGATCTCTCCCAAAAAGAATCCGCGGCGCCCTGTCTCCGTCCTGTTTAAAGGTTCCAGGCTGCCGCCGTAGGCGATCAGATCCTCTGATATCATCTCAGGACTGTGAATATGGCCTAACGCGGCATAGTCAAATCCCGACCATTTTAGTTTGTGAAAATCAATGGGACTATGTGTGCCGTCCCCTCCGTGCCCTAAAAGAATATGAATACCTTCTTCTGTCCCTGGCCTTGCCTCATCATATAAAGGCTCCGTAATTTCCCTGCTGTGATAGCTGAGACCGTAGATATAGGTATTCTGTGCCTCTTGGTATACTCTCGTAAGTTCTTTTTCAGTGAACAGATGCACATCAGCAGAAAAACGATATCGCAGATATGCCGATCCTTCGTCAATAAAATCATGATTTCCCGCGATCATAAAAACCTTGGTACATACCAGCTGGGACAAAAAAGAATCCAGCCTGTTTAAATCCCTTAATGATGGTTTTTTGTGAAAGATATCTCCGCACAGAAATAAGAAGTCTGCCTGTTCTTCATTGGCCAGTGCAATGACTTCACTGAGGCTCTGCTCAATATCCTTTTTCCGCTCTTCCCCCCATCCCCTCTCTGTTTCCGGACAAGCTCCGAGATGGAGGTCTCCAATGTGTATAAACTTCATGTCTCACCTTCTCTATTTCGCATAGCTGTAAAATACATTGCCTGCCTTTTTAAATTCTCTCTCCATTGAAGACCGTTCCGCCTGAACAGATTCTTCCTTCAGAGGATCAAAATATCTGATCTTTGTATTGTTATAACTCATGACCAGAATAAATGTGCCGTTGGCCCTTTTTGCAATGACCGGCCTTCCTTTGCTGATGCAGTAGAGAACGTCTTCAAATTTACATCCGGTGTAATCTGCTGCCATTTTGTCCATAGAATCATACAGCATGCCGTAAACATCTTTTTTGCTCCGCTTCAGCTGTCCGTAGGTGACATCCTTTCCCTCGGAATCCGTAATCATTTTTACACAGGCAATTCCGGTCTCGTCTTTGGACTCTGCTTTCACCATCGGAATATTTGCCACTTTCCCGTAGCTCTTCATAACTCCTTTTTCCCACAGGTACAGCTGGCTTGAATTAACTACCACACCTGCGTTTTTCTGAGCTTCTTTAATAGCTTTTGCCATATCCGTATAAGTTCCCTTCAGTGAACCGCCGGCATAAATATAGACATTTTTATACCGCTGTTCATTGTTCGCAAAGGATACGCTGCACTCTTTCCCGGTCTGGCTGAGCGCAGAAGATAAATACTTCGGAACTGTCTGTACATATACATAATCAGGGAATGATAGATATACCTGGTTCAGACGGTCGCTTGTATATCCGTATTCCAGTGAAGCTTTATCCTCCGTCTTATCCTTGTAGCGAATATAATCCTCTTTCATGCTCTTGTACCCTGTTCCTGAGCGTCTGGCCGGACTGAGTACGACAACAGTTCCGTCTACCCTGGCGTCCGTAACATAGATTCCGCTCTTTTCAAACTTGGCCTGTTCCTGATTTTTGTCATCGACAATTGCAACTTTTTTCATTGGAAACTGGACGGAACCGTCTTTTCTTGTCTTCACATCCCCTGCATCTGCAATACCGTACACAAGGTCTTCTTTCACAAAACCGATCGGTTTGATCCGTTCTCCTTTATCACAGCGGAGCTTATGCTCTTTGTTATTTTCCAGATCTATGATCCGTATGTCCGTTTCATTTTCCGTTATGGCAAGCATTCCGGTTCCGGAGACTGCGACCATGCCGCTGCTGATATTTTTTGCAATGGTTTTTGACTCCCGGCTGTCCAGATCGACCTGGTAGTAAGCCCCGTCCAGCTCAAAATAGAACATTCCGCTGTCACTCAGGTATGCTCCTTTTTCAATCTCATCTTTTAAATTTTCATACTGGATCTTCACCGGTATAAAAGCTTTCTCGTCTGCTTTTCCGCTCTCCGCTTCATATTCATAGACACCGATTCCATTCTTGCCTTCGTGTTCTCCCCGATTCATGTATCCATATACAATAAATTTAATGTTTCCACTTTTATCCATCTCCATCACATGGATACCGTGCTGCGGATAATTGTTTCGGGAGTCTCTGTAGTCTTCTCCCACAAAAGAAAACACTCTTGTCATAGAAGCATTTTTATAATCGTAATACCACAGCTCATTTTCCTGAACAAATGCCGCTTTCCGCCCGCTGTTCCTGCTGATCAGTTCTTCGGGATTCATCTGCGTGATCCCCATCAGTATTCTGTTGTTTGCCCGGTCCAGTGCGTCATAGCGGAAAAACGCATTCTGAGTCCGCTCGTAATTGAGCAGATACATCCGGTCTTTGGAATATCTGATACGGAAGTATTCTGTCACCTGATAGTACTGCTTGATCCCTTTGCTGTTTTCTGCAGACAAAATAAATCTGTACTCCACCGATGTCACATTAGAGCTGGCCTCTTTGATGACCGGCGCGTACATGCGCTCAGTTTTTGGTTTCAGTGATGCATAGCAGACTGCCTCCTGATTGGAAGAAATATCAACGAAAGAAAGATCATTTGTCATAGTTCCGTCCTTTACTTCCAAATATTTTTTTACATATTCTGAACTTCCCTCTGTCAAAGTGGCATCGTGAAATTCCTTTGCAAACTTCAGACACTCGGCAAAATGCAGATCGGTACCGTAAATAATGCGGGTATAATATGTGATTTTTTGTCCCTCATCTTCTATAGACAGAGCCAAAAGATATGTTTTCCCCGACTCCAGACGGCTCTTGACTTTTAAGTCCGCTGCCGCACCGCTTTTTTTCTGCTGAAAAGCTACTACTCCTTTTTCCAGAGCAGAGCGGTTATTCTCTTTATATATTTTATAATCCAGCGCTTCGATGGAGCTGTTTCCGTGTTTCATAAAAACCTGGAATTTATCCTCCTTTATCGGCGTGATGGAATCTCTCATCAAAGATGCGTCCACGGACTCTGTGTATCCATGGAGTTCATTGATCTCTTCTCCTCCGGTGTTTATGGTCAGCACAGGCAGGGATGCCTGACTTGTCTCACTGACACCCTGATTATTTTTTCCTATCAAAATATAATTCCATATTCCAAGAGCAAGAATAAAAATCAGTCCAAAGACTGCTGCTAGTATGGCTTTTTCCCGCTTCATAAGATCCTCCTGACATTCTCTCTGTCCTATCTGTATATTTTATCCGTTTTCCTGAGGAAACACAACAAATTTAAGGAAAGTTTAAGAGCAGCAGACTGCTTGACAGCGATAGTAAAAAATTACAAAGACCAAATTATGAATTCAGACTCGGCGCTGGTAATCTAAGACTATTATTTTTTGCAAAAAATGATATAATAACTAGTAATAAAAGAGGAGGTAAATTCATATGCTTGATCCCATTGTTTTTGCTGCATAGCAGGGAGCTATTTGCAGCCATGCTGAATAACAGCATGATTTATAACGTTAAAATCTCAACAAATAGCCCTTGCTGTTCTGAATTAATTTTTTTATTTTAGGAGAGCAGTATGAGCTATAAGAAAGCGAAACATATACTTCCCCTTGAACTTCTTGAAGAAATCCAAAAATATGTAGAAGGGGAGAGCATTTATATACCAAGAAGATCGGACAGAAAAAAGCCCCGTGGGAGTTCTGTTGCATCTTTAAAGTATTTTCAAAAACGCAATGCACAAATATTCAGTGAGTATCTTGCGGGAGAGCGCCAGGATTTATTGTCTGAAAAATATTTTCTGTCTCTGAAAAGCATCCAAAGAATCATCCGGCAGGAGAAAATGATACATAACATGTAAAGGTGAGCCGATACGGATATGAAAACCGTATTGGCTCATCTTTTTTTCATAAAAAAGGATGAGGTTTGTGCTGACGGAAATGAATGATAGAATTTTTTCAGAATAAAAAATTCAGGAGGTGACATTGTGAAGCGAATTTTAGAAAATCCGCCTTTTTTCTCTTTCCTATTCTAATTAGAACAGGAAGGAGATTTTATGAAAAATAAATTTCTCAGAACGGTTGTCTGGGAGGTACAGTACCAAACTCCGCCTCCTGCCGTGCGTTACTGTAAAAAATGCAGCAGTCAAAAAGAGTTTGTCAGTTCCGGACAGTTTAGGGTTAATGCACAGAGAAAATACCTGGACGTCTGGCTTATTTATAAATGTTCCGGCTGTGAAGCCACATGGAATCTGACTGTCTTATCCAGAATCCATCCAAAAGCAGTGAGCAGAGAACTTCTGGATAAATTCCACGGCAATGATCAAATACTTGCCCATAAATATGCTATGAATACAGATTTGTTGAAACGAAATGGCTGCAAAATCGGTCCATATGATTACAAGATAACCGGATGTGCTGCATTTGACGGACCTGTTAGGCTGCATATCAGAAGTAATGATGCATCAGATGTAAAAGTATCGGCAATACTGCGTGAAAAACTGCAGTTATCCAGAAAAGAATTTGAAGACATGCTTTCAGACGGCAGAATACAAAGCGAGTCAGAAAATGATTTAACAAAGTGCAGGCTAGGGAAGGAGATCCTTTTAGTTATCTCATAAAAATACTCTCTGGATCTCCAAAAATACATAATTTGACATTTTAGTGATTATATTGTAAAATACTAGGTGATATTGAAAAAACTTTCCATATATGATAAACTAAAGGAGATAACAAAAGATGAAAAAGTCTAACAATATATCACTTAAAAATGACTATGCTTTCACACAGATCATGAAGCAGCCTAAGATACTCCGGGGATTTTTAAGCAGTATCCTGCATATTCCTCCTGAAAAGATCGGGACCATTCATATAAAAGACCGCCACCTTTCCAAAGATCTTCTGGAAGGAAAGCTTTCCATACTTGATTTGTATACCGTAGTGGAAGGGACCGGAAAAATCAACATAGAGATGCAGGTACTGCCCTACGCACACTGGGACAGAAGATCTCTGTCTTATTTAGCAAAGGTATACACTCAGGATTTAAAATCAGGAGAAGCTTATGCCAATTGTGTTAAGGCCATTCATATCAGTATTCTTGGTTTCAATCAGCTGACTGACACCGATTACTTTTACTCCTCTTTTCATATGAGAGAGGACAGCAGACACAGCCTATACAGCGATCAGTGGGAAGTTCATGTGATTGAGCTGCCAAAACTGAACTCTTCAAAAGTAAAAGAAGAGCATAAAAAGTTATATCAATGGGCATGTTTTATTTGCGCAGAGGGAGAGGAGGAACGTGCCATGATAGAAAAAGATCCTTATATTGAAGAAGCCATCAGAGAACTTGAATTGCTGGAACGCGATCCTGAACGTATGGACGAATATTTGTTCCGCCAAAAAAATCTTTCAGATTACGTCACCCAAATGGAGTACAGCAGAAAAGAAGGAGAATATACCAAAGTAATTGATCTGGTTCAAAAAAAGATGCAGCGAGGAAAAACTGAGGCAGAGATAGCCGATGCCTTAGAGGAAGATCCTCAGACTATCGCCTCCATTTGCCGTATGATCAGACTCTATCCTTCTTCCTCAAAGGAAGAAATTTATAAAGCATGGCAGAACAAACCCGGCACCGACTGACAAAAGATGCCGCAAAACAACTGTACTCCAGCTGTTTTGCGGCATCTCTGTCTTCATACATATGTTTTTTAATCAGAAAACATTCTGCATTTTCTCCTGTAACGGCATCTGCGGTGATAGAGTTCTCCTCCCAGCAGTGTGCATACCATCTGATAAAGAAGGCGGTCTTTTTTAATACAGTCTTCTTTTTCCATTTCCTTGATCTTGTCATAGATATGATCGGCAAGTACAAGAACCCCTGTACGGTCCAGATACTCGTCAAACATCATACTTCCCTTGTACTCCAACTGGTCGCATGCATCCTCAATGTACTCAAGTACTTTTCCTGCAACCGGTCCATACATCCTCGTAATGTACTGATAATCGTCCTCATCCTGCTCATCCATCATCACCATCGGCTTTCTGGAAAGAGACTCCATATCAAATGTAGGCAGATCACCCAAACCTTCACGATCCATCATTTTCGCTGCTCCTTTTCTCTACTGATAATATACTATGAGAAAGGAGAGAAAAAAGGTACAAAATTTTTAAGTTATCTGCGCATATCCTCCTGTTTAAGGCTGTGAATCTCTTCATTGATGGCCAGCATCTTGCTGTCCAGATAACTGATCATCTCTGCACATTCCCGAAGTTCTGACCGGATATATTCCGGAGCATGTCCGTCATACTTGTAATAAATCTTGTGTTCCAGAGACGCCCAAAAGTCCATGGCAACCGTGCGGATCTGTATCTCTACTCTTGTTGGTACGACTGTATCCGAGAGAAAGATCGGAACTTTCACGATCATATGGTAACTCCTGTACCCGCTGGGTTTTGGGTTGACCATATAATCTTTGATTTTTACTACTTCAATATCGTCCTGATTGGAAATCATGTCTACGATGCGGTAAATATCCGGGGTGAAGGAGCAGATAACTCTGATCCCTGCCACGTCGTCAATATATCTCTCAATGTTTTCTACCGTAATATCCTGCCCCTTTTTCATGAGCTTCCGGACAATACTCTCTTCACTTTTCATCCGGGATTCGATATGTTCGATTGGATTATATTTGTGCACAAATTTAAATTCGTCATTTAATATCTCAAGCTTTGTTCCGATCTCTTTAAGCGCTGACTGATATAACAGCTGCATTTTCCGGTATTCTAAAAAAATATCCTTTACATCAGGTAATTCAATCTTTGCCATAGAATTCACACCTCTTTCTGAATTGTATCATGACTGGCTCTCCTATGCCTGCCAGTTCTAAAGAATATTTTATCATGAGTACAGAGAGCTTTCAAACTTATCAATGTGAAATCTTTATGACATTTCAGCACATCAGCATTCCGCCTGTGGCATCAAAAGTAATTCCGGTAAAATAGGAAGCCCTCTCTGACACAAGGAAGACAGCCGCATTTGCCACTTCCCCTGGATCTGCAATTCTTCCTATGGGTATCTTTTTGTTCTGTTCTTCTTCGTCTTTTTTATCCTTAAAAGATTTCATGAGCATGTCTGTCTTCATGTATCCCGGAGCAATGGCATTTACAGTAATTCCGTATTCTGCAGTTTCCCTGGCAAGAGATTTGGTAAGCCCGATCAGACCGGCTTTCGATGATGCATAATGGGAATGATTTCTTTTTGATCCCATGATGCCCGCTTTGGAAACCACATTTAAAATACTTCCCTTTTTTCCTGCCTCCGTGAGATGGCAAATCAGCTTTTGAGAAAGCAGAAACGGCACTGTCAGATTCATCTCCAGAACTCTGCGGAAGTCTTCTTCCGGCATTTTGGCAGCCATGGAAGTTGTCCAGGCGGCCGCATTATTCACGAGGATATCTGCGCCTCCAAACTGTTCACAAGCAGCCAAAAACAGTCCGTTCCTGTCGGATTCCTCCATCATATCTCCCTGAAACCCAAAGACCTTTCCGGAACACTCCCGGTTCATTTGGCGGATCAGTGCCTCCGCCTCGTCCTTTCTTGATCGGTAATTCATGACCACATTGGCGCCTTCCTCAGCCAGCACCCGGCAGACCGCCCGTCCAAAGCCTTTTGCTCCCCCTGTAACAACTGCCGTCTTTCCCGATAACCCTAACTCCATGTGTACCTCCCTTATAACTGCCGATATCTCCGGAACGCTTTCATGCCGTCCCGGAGATATAGAATCTGAACTTATTTCTTATTCATTTACTCTGAACTTCTTCCAAGGTATATCGAGCATTGATCCGTGCTGCAAAACATCATCAATATGTAAAATCAGAGGGAAATCTTCTTTTTTCATCTGATTTTTCTCAGAAAGAATTCTAACAGCTTTCGCCGCCCGTCGGGCGATGACCACTGATTCTAAAGTCACACCTTTGAGTTCTTCCATAGCCTGTTCATATGGCATACCTGCCCCTAGCCTTTTTCCGATTTCCTTTGAACGGCCGCCCATGACAGTCACATACAAGTCGCCGATTCCGTGAATGGAGTTTTCAACATTTCCTCCCATGTACTGGACAAATTTCATGATCTCATAAGAGCTCTGTCCAAACAGTGCAGACTGAGTGTTGCACATATATTTCTGCTGTTTTTCTTCCAGACCGATGCCAAGACTGACTCCAAGAGCATATGCATTTTTAAGGGCAACCGCAATTTCCAGCCCAGCTGCATCCTGTGTCAGATCAATGTGATAATACGGCCTCTCTAAAAGCCTCTTAAAGAACTCAAGGACTTCCATGTTCTTTCCACAGAATGCGACTCTTGTATCGTCATGGTCTGCCAGCTCATAGCACCTGCAGGGCCCTCCGATGGCACAGAATTCATGGCTTTTTCCATTCTCTGCTTTTGATTCAAACAGTTCGGGAAATGTCTGGATCGTCCCGTCGTCATATACCTTAACACCCTTGGTCACTGCGATCACCGGTATTTTATCCGGTATCTTTGCCAGGGCATTTTCAATAAACCAATCCACCCCAAAGCTGCTGACTCCCAGTATCACTGCATCACAGCCAGAAAGCGCAGCATCCAGTTCTTCAATCTGAAATGCCTTTACGCCCTCGGGCAGCGTTCTTTTGAGTGTGGGATGGTAACGGTTTTCCTTTACCGAATCAATAATCTCCCTGTCCAGCGGCGTGCCTGTAAGACGCATCTCATTTCCATTTTCCACAGCAGGAAAGGAAAGGCTTGACGCCATCACTCCTGCTCCAATCACCGTAATCGTACTCATAAGACCCTCCATTTCAAACAACATTCATACAATAACTATTGTACCTTATCGCGCAAAGCGCGCCAAGCCCGAAGGGCATAAATTACGGTGTGCCCTGTGGGTATACCTTATCGCGCAAAGCGCGCCAAGCCTGAAGGACGTTTATTTTAAGGGATAATTGCGTATTTGATGCCTTCCTGCCTGCCGATGCTCTCCAGTGCATCAATTGCTTTTTCTAAAGGATAATGCCCTGTGATGAACAGACTGCCGTCGATCTGTCCGTTGGACAGCAGTTTCAGAGCCAGCTGTACATGGTACGGCGTGTGATGATAAACGGCCTTCAGTGTGATCTCCTCATAGTGGAACTTCTGGCAGTCCAGGGTAATGCTTGTGCCTGCTTTGGTGCCCCCGAATGCAAGAACCGTTCCTCCCGGCCTCACCATATTTACGGCATTTTCCCAGACTTCCGGGAATCCTGTTGCTTCTACGACCACATCGGCCCCTTTTCCGCCGCACAAATCTCTCACTTGTTTTATATGTTCTTCCCCGGAGGCATTGACAGTTTTCCATACCTCGAATTTCTCAGACTGCTCCAGGCGGTAATCCGACAAATCTACGGCTATGACTCTGCATCCTTTCAGGCTTAACAGCTTCATAAACATGAGTCCGATGGGTCCTGCCCCGATGACTGCGACGGTGTCTCCCACCTTGGCCGGTATCCGATCGCTTCCGTGGACCGCACATGCCAGAGGTTCCAGAAGTGCCGCCTGTTCAAACGGCAGATGTTCAGGCACATGATAAAAATTATATTTCAGAATGTGAGACGGCACGGCTACATACTCAGAATACGCGCCGTTCAGATACTGCAGATTTTCACAAAGGCTGTATCTCTTATTTTTACAATGCTCACACTCGAAGCACGGGGCGGTATTGGCTCCCACGATTCGGTCCCCTACCTTAAATTTTGTAACGTCCTTTCCTGCCTCCACAACTACTCCGGAAAACTCATGGCCGAATGTGGAAGGTACAGAAGTGATAATGGTCGGATGTCCTCTCCTGTATGTTTTCAGGTCTGTGCCGCAGGTCAATGCTGCTTTTACCTGAACCAATACCTCATCGTCTTTAATCTGTGGAATATCCGTCTCCTCAAACCTTACATCTCCCGGTGCATAAAACATCTGTGCTTTCATTTTCCCCTGCATGTTTCCATCCTCCTAATTCTTATTTCTGTCCATAGTTTTGATCTGTGTCTTCTTTTAGAAATTTACACATCTGGTCTTCCAGCGTATTTACATTCCCCATCTGATAAGCCAGATACGCCACCTTTGCACTTTCCTCAAGTACAATTGCATCATTATATGCCTTGTCAATTGTCTCGTCGATACAAATTGCTCCGTGATTTCCCATCAGCACTGCTTTGTCATCCCCAATCGCCTCTGAAGTCACTTCTGCCAATTCGTCGCTTCCAGGCGGTACAAAAGCGGCACAGCGGATATTTCCGCCTACCAGACCTGCTGCTTCCGAGGTGATGCACGGCATCCCTCCGTCTACACAGGCCCATGCCGTACAGTAGGTGGAATGGGTGTGGACGACGCCGAACACATCCGGCCGCCTCCGGTACATGGCTGTGTGAAGCGGCATTTCAATTGACGGCCGGCGTTCCCCGTCTACGATCTGGTTATCGGCAGTCACAACCACAATATCTGAAGGATGAAGAGTCTCATAGGGCATTCCGCTTGGCGTAATGCACACATATCCTGTCTCCGGATCTCTCAGGCTGAAATTACCGAATGTGAGAGGAATCAGCTTCTCCTGTTGTATTTTCAATGCAATTTCGATAACCTTGGTTCTTTCTTTTTCTAATAGCATATAGCCTCCTTATGTGAAAATTTTAAAACAGCATCTGAAAAAATTCTGCAATCTTATATATGATGTACGGTACTAAATGGGCTCCTGTATCCAGGGAAGAAATCGCCTTTGCCCCTGCCGGAAACGTAAAGTCTGTTGACTGTGCGATCAACGTGGCTGTTCCCGCTAAGTTGGTAGCAATATATAAAATTGCAATCATCATCAGTGTTCCTGTGATCAGTGAGCGGAACAGGTTTCCTTTGGACGCCACGACCGGCCAGATCATAAAGAATGGCAGTGTCGCAAGATCCACCAGCGGCAGCACTCTGTTTCCCGGAAGGATTACTGCCAGCAAAAGAGTGACCGGAATCATGATCAGTGCAGCCGAGATAACCATAGGAGATCCTGTTGCGATGGCTGCATCCATTCCGATGTTGACTTCCTTTCCCGGAAACTTCTTTGCCAGGAATTTCTTCGCGTCTTCACTCAGCGGCATAAGCCCTTCCATGAGAATCCTTACCATTCTCGGCAGAATGAACATAACCGCAGCCATATTGACTCCGAGGGTAACGATCTTGTTAGGCTCGTATCCCGCCAAAGCTCCAAGGCCTGCTCCAAGGATCAGTCCTAAAACCATCGGCTCGCCGATGATTCCAAATCTCTTCTGGATCGTTTCCCCATCGAAGTGAATCTTATTGATCCCTGGTATTTTGTCATAAACCTTATCCATTAAAATGCATATAGGCGCCCAGCTCACGGTCTCTGTGTGGGGCAGAGAAACTCCTGGAAGGCCGAAATATTCCTGCACCCTTGGTGCTGAGTAATCTGCCAGCTTCATAATGATGATAAAGGTGATGCCTGATGCTATAACTCCCGCAATCATACTTCCTGTCAAAAACTGTACCAGCGCCCCGGTTAAAATGAAGTGCCAGTAATTCCAAATATCAATGTTCAGTGTCTTTGTGGTGTTGGCAGCAAGCATAATAATATTTAAGACAAAACAGACGAGGAACACAAATGGAACGATCTGTGTGCCGAAGGCGATGGACGCGCTGACCGGCCATCCTACGTCAATAACCGATAAATTCATTCCAAACCTCTGTGTCATTGCCTGCGCGGCAGGGCTTACGAAGTCTCCCATCAGTCCAATCACGAGATTAATTCCGATAAATCCGATGCCTATGGTCATACCTGACCGGAATGCCTTGGAAAATTTCTGACCCAGGACCAGTCCGAGAATGGTTATGATCAGCGGCATGACCACAGATGAACCTAAATCCAAGATGTACTGTAAAACACTCATAGCTTTCCTCCCTTTCTTTTTCCTTTACTCCAATGATTTCAAATAGTCTGCTATTTCATCAGCTTTCTCTTCTGCTCCAAACCCGGTGATAAATTCCAGCGTTCGGTAGGTTTTATACTCTTTTAACTCAGTTACCGGTATCTCCGCAGTGTGGATGATCACATCCGGATTAAAAATCTCAGCTCTCCCGACTACTTCCAGCGCTTTACATTCCGAGATCTCCACTGAGGGAATCCCCCTTTCTGCCAGCAGCCGTTTGCACGTCTCAGATGCCACCGTTGATGTTGCGATTCCCGTCCCGCATGCTGATAAAATTCTGTAAGTCCTCATAATGAATCCTCCTTATTTTTGATGATTTGAATGATTTCCTCCGGATTCCCGGCGTTTACAAGCGTTCTCAAAATCTCTGCATCCTGTATTAAAAGAATGGCTCTCTGAAGCACTTCCAAATGCTGTTTTCCCGCGATTGCCAGCATCATGACAAACTTCACCGGGACTTTCACATTTTCTTTCGGATTGGTTCCCATGTGAAAAAATGATACCGGCTCTTTCAGCACCCCAATGGCGATTCCAGTTGTTTCTACATAACACGGATCTGTGTGCGGAATTGCCACACCGATATTTCCTGCTAAGACTCCCGTAGGATAAACCTTTTCCCTCTCGCTTAACGCCTTCACATAGCTTTCTTTACAGTAGCCCTCTGAAACTAACACACCTCCTAACTGTTCAAATATCTCCTGTTCATTTTCTGCCCTCAAATCTGTCTGTACCAATGTGTCTTTTAAGTTTTCCCAGATCATGGTTCCCTCCGATCTCAAGTGTATTTGTCTGTATTTTTGTTAAGTTCATTATAGGCCTCAGAAGATACCCTATAAAGGACAAGAGAAGTCATTGAAACGAGCACTAAATTGTACTAATAAAGATATATAAGCTTGGCATATGTTTGTTTATTGGCAAAAAAAGAACAGAACCATCAAAAGGTTCTGCTCCTTACCTTATCTGCAGTATTCATCTTCCAGCCTCCGGATTGTCTCAAGCATGCCCTCCGGAGATTCCTGAGCCTCAATCCGGCTTTTTGTCTCTTCCTGGGAAAACAGACGCACCAGGTTATAAATAGCACAGTTAATGCTGTTGGAGTTTAAGATACTCAAGCCTACAATATAACTGACCGGATCATTTTCACTGTTCCCAAATATCACGGGTTCTTTAAGGCTCACCAGACTGGCTGCCTCTCTGACCGCCCCTTTTTCCTGCTCTGCGTGAGGGGCTGCGATGCCGGAATAAATCACCACATAGGAACCGTTTACCTTAATATTTTCGACCATAGCTTCTATATACTCATAGGTGACGGCCCCGGATTCATAGAGAAGCCTGCCTGCTTCTCTGACCCCTTCCTCCCAGCTTTGCGCTTCCTGCTTCAGTGCGATCCTGTCTGCCGAGAGCATAGCTCCAAGAGAATTCCTCTCGGTCTTTTCTTCTATTTTGAGAAATTTTCCTGTCTCTGCCGTCTGGTCTCCGGACCAGTTCTCCCTTAACTTTGTTGCCTTTCTCCGAATTCTGTAAATATCTTCCTGTTCCAGCAGAGGACTGACCATGAGGATGTTTTGTATCTCCCCTTCGGGAAATGTGACTGTGGAGATCACCAGCTGATCGTTTATGTTTCCCATATCTTTCAGTTCATGTGAGGATCTCACCTCCGTGATCTCAAGTACATCCTCCAGCTGTTTTAGTTTTGCGAGCATGAGCTGGACGGTTCCCCTTCCCATCGCGCATACGAGGACTGCGGGCACTTTCTGTTCCCTCATCCGCTCCAGTTTGTCCCGCTCCAGCATAGATGCAAAATACATGACGAGAAAGGAAACTTCATCTCTGGGAACTTTCACCCCAAGATAATCCTCCAATGGTTTCAGACATTCTTCCACCGTACAGAACACTTCGGGATATCCCTTTTCGATTTCTCCCCGAAACGGATTTTCCAGGACCTCTCCCGAAGACATCCGATAGATAGAAGATTTCATATGATCCACCAGCAGATCGTAAAGTGCAAAATCCAGATAAAAATTAATCCGAAACCTGCTGATAATACGGTAAATGACCTCCCCGATCAGCACAGGGATCACCAGCTGTTCTACATTGTTCGTTCCGCTTTTCAGATAGCTTTTTCTTCTGAGGCAGAATACAAAATTTTCTGCTTCCGCTGCCGGTATATCCAGTGAAAATTCTTCTCCCAGCCGGTCCAGTACAGTCCTGCTCAGCGGATATTTTGAGCTCTGGGATGCATTTCCCCAGTCCGGCTGTCTTTCCTTTTCTATTGTTTTTCCTTTTTTTACCCTTTCAACCAGGATCAGCAGTTCATAGACTGCCACCGAAAAAGAGAAGTCGGAAAGAAAGCAGTCATACCTCAATTCTTCTTCCCTTAAAACCTTTTGTATGGTTTCATACCGTCCCTGATATTGAATTTCTTTCAGGAGAAGATGTCCGAACACGTGGAAAGCACCCATTGCACCATATTTTTCTTCATCCAGATTCAGCTCAAGGAGCTTCAGCATACCGGAACGTATGTCTCCTTCCGAAGCTTCTACAATATACCCTTTTTGTACCTGGGAAACAAGTTTCATATTATTTTTCAAAAACCAGTCCTTCAGATCATTCAGGTCACTGATCACTGTGTTTCTGCTCGTACTGATGTACTCTGAAATCCAGGCTGCCGTCACATACTTCTCATGATTCAAAAGAAGCATAGCAAGTATTGTCTTTCGTTCATTTTTGGACAGGCGATATGTATAAAAATCATTTTTCGTAATAAACTTTTGGATCTGTTCCAAAAGTCCTTCTTCCCTGCCCTCAAACCTTAAAATTCCCTCTCCGTTTATACTTACCGGAGGCAGTCCGTTTTCATTTAATTCGTCATTCAGCTCTCTGATCTTTTTGCGCACAATCCGTTCAGAAATCTGATACTTTTCCGAAATTTCCGTCAGCTGCAGTCTGCCCCCTGCCAAAAGTTGATTTAATATTTGATTGCTTCTTTTGTCCAAATGGATTCCCTCTTTTCAATCTAAATATTTGATGAACCTTTATCTTATCATATATATTATAGGAAATCGAAGTCTATGCATATAGCACAAATACTGGAAGATTTACCTGCTGCCGATTGTTCTATGCATAACGGGGCATTTCTAAAAAAAGTGGATTCCCTAACACAACCCGCGGAGCGTTTTTATTTCATAGGGAAGGTCGTAGAACTTTCCTATGAAGATTAGGGTGTCAAAAGACACATTAATAAATATCTGATTTTGTTTGTACCTTGAAAATTTAACACGAATTGGTTTGAGAATATTAAATTTAGAACAATCAACAGAAGGTGAGCTTGATGTTTTGAGT
>NZ_NQOG01000025.1 GCF_002270485.1 Anaerostipes hominis (ex Lee et al. 2021)
CCTACGTTCTCTTTCTGTCAGGTTAAATGTGCTGTCAGTCAACGACATTTGTTGACTATTATTTGATACAAAAGCCATGCGAATCACCTCGATATTTGATATTTATATTTTACCAAATGTTCGGATGAATTGATATATCGTGTTAAATTTTCAAGGTACAAATTTATATCAAAGGTCAATGACCTTTTGACACCCTAATCCTATGAAATAAAAAAAACACCCCATATTTGGAGTGGTAAAAATGTAAAATTTCACTATTTTGTTAACTGCCGGGCATGTCACCGAGTATCTTCATGTTCTGTTCATTTGAGAAGACCTGCTTATAGCTGCGCATTCGGATCAGGGTACTGATGTTGTCCGCCACCGCACAGATTCTTTCCTCCCTGTAAAGCTGATCTTCTGTCAGCGCCCCGGCTTTTCTAAGATTTCAACCGGTGTGGCAACCTTTCCGATATCATGGAGCAGAGCACCGTAATACAGGCGGTCTGACCTGTCACCGGGAATTCCCATAATATTTGCTATAGCAATGCTGGCATTGACCGTTGTGATCGTGTGAAGCACCATGAACTCACTGCGAAAATCGACAGAGGATTCCAGCATTTCCAGATAAATCCGCCGCTTCTCATAAGGACATTTTTCAGCATGTCGTCCGGAATCCCTCCCTCTGCCTCTTCTAAAATTCTGAGAGCGATGTAAGCTGCCCTCTCTCCGTGTTCAACCAGGCGGGGATCTACTTTGTTCAGTGTCCGCTTAACGATCCCCATATATTTTTGCTCCTTATGGCGTACATTTTATGATACCTTTATATCCCCTTCTTTGTTATTATTTATGTTACCCTCATAAAAACTATTTACTTTAACAATTTTTTAATCTTGGACAGTGATTTTTCACTGGCTGTATAAAACTTTTGGCTGCCTTTTTTATCCGTGATGCAAAAAGACGTTCCCTCTTCAGATATCGAAAGACTGGTCAGTGTCCCCTGAGTATAAAAGCGGTACTCGGTCCACTTCGCAGTGTCATGCTTTTTCTTATCTGCCTTGGCATTCTGCAGAAGATCAGACACCTGAACAGCTGTTTCGTTAAATTTCAGCTTCTGATCTGTGATGATCAGAGACGCATCTGCAAGCCTTTCCAGATAGGAAGGATAATGTTTGACATTGACCGCGTCGATCAGCCCATCCCCAATGACGCTTGCATTGTTGAAGCAATATACATTTTCAGGAATCTGGTCAAATACAATATAGCTGTTCCCATAAACCTTAAATTCATACGTAGTATTATCCTCATCAATCAGTGCATAAGAGTAAATATTGCCATGATATTTTTCCCGCAGATCAGTGACCGTCAGCCCTATGATCCGATAAGAATTCTGGACAATATTTTTCACAAACTTACAAACCGGCTCGTTTGTGACGGCAAAACTTTTGTACACCTTTCCCTTTTGAATACGGACAAAATCTGTCTTGGAAATGGTGCTCCCTGCCACTTCCTTTTTGTAGGAAGCCAGCTTCTGGTCACCGGTATATTCGTGTATTTCTTTAATTTTTTTGTCCAGCGAATCTTCCCTTGCTCTTGATTTCTTCAGGTCCTGGCTGAGCTTTTTGTTTTGGTCCTGTAATTTCTGGTAGTATTCTGATTCGATGATTTCCTGTTTGGAAGCTTTTCCGCAGCCGGAAAGCGCAAAAGAAACGCAGATGAAAAGCGTCAGCGTCATCATTCTTTTTCTCATGCTGTGAAATCCTTTCTTTGTCTTAGTGTTTTTTGGCGATCTCCCCTGCTTTTTTATAAATACTGTTTTCCTCAATATAGCCTCTTACCATGGAAAGCGGATAGATATTCGTGTTCGCTCCGACAACAGACCCGGGATTTAAGACAGTGCCGCAGCCTACTTCCACATGGTCTCCCAAGATTGCCCCTATTTTCTTTCTTCCGGTTTCGATTTTCCGGTCCCCGCACTTGATCACTACATTGGTCTTGTCGGATTTTACATTGGATGTGATCGACCCCGCACCCATGTGGGATTTATATCCCAAAATAGAATCTCCCACGTAATTATAATGGGGAACCTGCACGTTATTAAACAATATATCATTTTTTATCTCTGTGGAGTTCCCGATCACACAGTTCTCCCCGATCAGGGCATTACCGCGGATAAAGGCTCCCGGCCTTACCTCAGTGCCGGCCCCGATGATGGCCGGCCCATTGATCTCCGCAGTCCTTGCGATCACAGCAGATTTTGCGATCCAGACATCGTCGCCGATCCGGTCAAACTCTTCCGCGGAAAGTTCCGGGCCTGTCTTTAAAATAAAATCGCCGATCAGCGCCAGCACTTCCCATGGATATGTAGTCTTTTCAAATAATTCTTTTGCGGTCGTCTGGTCCATATCTTTAAATAATTCCTGATTTGTCAGCTGTTTCATACTCATTCACCTTTCCCTTTCTTATTCACATAATATTTTGCAGTCTCGTCAAACATTCTGCGCAGTACATACTGATGATTCGTCCTTTTGACCGCATCGGTATGCTTTGCAACAAAATGATTCAGCTTCTTCATATACTCTTCTTCACTTACTGTGCCTTCTGCCACATAAGTAAGCCCTTTCTCCCAGCTTGCGGTAAGCTCCGGATTCAGAAGAGAATGGATGGAGCCTCTGACTACGTCAAAGATCATCTCACCCATCAGTGTCGGCGTTACAGTCTGGGTCTTTTTATTCAGCGCTATGTATTGATTGTTGATCAGTTTTTTGACAATCTCGGCCCGTGTTGCACTTGTTCCGATCCCGCTTCCCCTGATCTGAGCCCTTAAATCTTCGTCTTCGATGAGCTGCCCCGCATTTTCCATGGCCAAGATCAAAGAACCGGAATTATAACGTTTTGGAGGTGTTGTAGTACCATCCTTGATTAAATGTTTTTTAATCTGAAGCTTCATTCCCTTTTTCAGGGAGAGTATGGCATCTATCTGCTCCTTGGATACAGAATCTTGCTTTTTGGCCTCTTTTCCCCCGGTCACTAAAAGATATCCGGGATCTACAAGCAATTTGAAATTTGCCGTAAAGGTTTCTCCCGCCGTTCTTGTCACCAGCTTTATCTTAGAATATACCGCCGGAGGCAGAAAAATACATAAAAACCGCCGGACGATTACTTCATACACCTTCTGTCCGGTCTGTGAAACACTTTTTAGGTTATTCAGCGCCTGTCCGGTTGGGATGATGGCATAGTGGTCCGTGATCTTTTTGTCATCCACATACCTGGTTTTTGCAAGTCCGGTATAGGACTTCTTATCTAAAATCTCCGCAGCTGTTTCCGAGAGTATTCCGTAATTTTTTAATCCAGACAGGTTTTTGCTGATCTCCTTTGAAACAGCGACAGACAGAACTCTCGCATCGGTCCTCGGATAAGTGACCAGCTTTTTTTCATATAATTCCTGAACAATCTTCAGCGTCTCATCAGGACTTAACTTAAACATCTTGGAGCACTGGTTCTGAAGCTCCGCCAGATTGTATAAAAGCGGCGGATTCTTTTTCTCCTGACGCTTTGCAGAAGCTTCCACAATCGTCTCCATGCCGGAGGCTTCTTCAATTTCTTTTATAAAGGCCTCTGCATCCTCTTTTTTCAAAAACCCGTTGTCTTTGTATAATTTCTTTGACTCAAAATATCTGGAGCCCTTTACCGCTTTCCATTCGGACTCAATCATTACACCCTGTGGTGTAATGTGAGAGAGCACTTTAAAAAAAGGGGTAGGAACAAAACTCCTGATCTCCCGTTCTCTTTTGACAATCATGCCAAGGACACAGGTCATGACCCTGCCCACAGCCACAACGACGCTCCGCTTTTGCTTCATAAAGTTTCCAAGGGTCCAGCCATACTTTAAAGTCAGCACTCTGGAAAAGTTAATCCCCATCAGATAGTCTTCCTTAGCCCGCAAGTAAGCGGCGGAAGCTAAATTATCATACTCGCTCAGGTCTTTGGCCTCCCGGACCCCTCTGAGCACCTCTTCTTTCGTCTGGGAATCGATCCAGACTCTCTTTTTCTGTTTTCCGGTCACATGGGCTTCCTGGTCCACCAGCCGGTAGATATATTCTCCTTCCCGTCCCGAGTCGGTGCACACATAGATCGTATCGATATCTTCCCGGTTCAGAAGTGAACATACAATATCGTACTGTTTCTTTACTCCCGGAATAATCTCATACTTATAATCTTCCGGCAGAAACGGAAGTGTTTCTAAATCCCACCGCTTCAGCTTGGGATCATACTTATCCGGATATGACATGGTGACGAGATGTCCTACACACCATGTAATCACGGCTTTCTCACTCTCCAGATATCCGTCCCTGCCGGACGGTTTCAGGTCCAGCGCATTGGCAAATTCTCTCGCCACGCTTGGTTTTTCTGTAATAAATAATGACTTCAAACGTAATCCTGCTTTCATTTTTTTCTTTTGCTATTATATCATATTTAGGTCTCATGTGATACAATAATATCCAGAGATAAAATGAACAAAGGAGTGTGTTTGATATGAGTATGGAAAAAGCAAATCAGGTGACTGCAGCTACGATCATCAAGAACATGGAAAAGAGAAACTTTACAGGAGTTTACTGTGCTACGAAGGAAGAAGCCTTAAAAAAAGCGTTGTCCTACATAGAAAAAGGCTCTGTTGTTTCATGGGGCGGTTCCATGAGTGCGGCAGAGATCGGCCTTATAGATGCCGTAAAGAATTCCGGACAGTATGAAGCTGTGGACCGGTCAGCGGCAAAGAATTATGAGGAACAGAGGCAGATTTATGCAAAGGCGGTCCTCGCCGACACCTATATTATGAGTACGAATGCCATCACACTGGAAGGGGAACTGATTAATATCGACGGCTCCGGCAACCGTGTAGGTTGTTTAAGCTACGGGCCAAGACAGGTGATCCTGGTCGTCGGAATGAACAAAGTGGTAAGCACCGTGGAAGAAGGCATACACAGGACGAGGAGCAAGGCTTCCTGTCCGAACACGATCCGTCTGGGACTGAAAACTCCGTGTTCCATCACAGGACACTGCGGAGAATGTTACGGCAATTCCTCTATCTGTTCTCATCTGCTCATCACCAGAAGATGCGGCCAGAAAGACCGGATCAAGGTCATCTTAGTTGGAGAAGATCTGGGTTATTAAAGCAAAAACAGGTGTTCCGGAAGAAGCAAATTTTCGAACACCTGTTTTTGCTTTTCTCTGTCAGACTGTTTCCAACAGCTCCAGTCCGACTTCTCTGAAATCCTCGATGACAGCCGTGACTCCCGGGAGTCCAAGAAGCCTTTCATGCTCTTTTTTCGGCCCAATGGCTATAATCTTTCCTGCCCCTGCCCTTCTGGCAGCTTCAATCCCCGCATCTGCATCCTCAAAGACGACGCATTTTTCGGGACTGAGGCCGATTCTCTCCATGGCCATCAGGTAAATATCCGGCTCAGGCTTGCCCTTGAAGGTTCCGTCGTCATAAACAATATGTTCTGCCGGAATCCAATGGGTAAGGTGCATATGCTTCATATAAAATCTCACATTCCCAATGGCTGATGCCGTGGCTATAGCAAAAGGCACCGCATGTTCTTTAAGCTTGGTGAGAAATTCCGGAAGGCCTTCTGTAAAATTTATCCCCTTCGAATCATTCAGACACATTTCCCTGTAAATATCTTCCTTTTCCTCTGTCAGGTCATAAATCTCCTGTTCTGTGAGATCAGGATTTAGAGCCATTTTCAAAAATTCTCCTCCATTGATCCCGTGGATCATTTTGTGAAGCTGTTCGACCGTATACTTCCCATTTGCATGTCTCTGAAAAAATTCAAACCACGCAGCTTCCTGTTTGTCCCCATCAATATACATCGTTCCGTTAAAATCAAATACAATCCCTTTTAAGCTCATTTCTTCCTCCTGTCTTTTCCTCTTTCTTTTCTGCCAGCATTGTCATCCAGTCTTCTCTCATTTTTTCATTGCTTCCGCAAACGTTTTTTAATATTCACCTCCTGCGGAATGACCTTGGCTGTCATTAATCATTTTCAATCCGTCTCATCTGTTCTTCCCTGATCTGCTTTCTGGCTTTTGCTTCCTCCATTTTATGAATTCCTCTCTTCTGCAGAAAGTAATTAATTTATGACAAAAAAGTACAGCCCGATGACCCGGCTGTACTTTCTTACGTTTTAAGCTTTTTTCAGATTACTCATATAAAGGATATTTTGCTGTCAATTCTTTTACAAGCTGTTTTGCTTCTTCAAGCTTCTGGTCTAAAAGTGTAAGCCGGATTGCCTTGGCGATCACCGCCATATCCTCTTCTGTTAATCCTCTGGTTGTCACTGCAGGTGTTCCGAGACGGAGTCCTGATGTAACGAACGGAGATTTCGGATCATTCGGCACTGTATTTTTATTACAGGTGATGTGAATGGAATCCAAAACTTTTTCTGCTTCTTTTCCGGTCAGATCATATTTTTTAAGATCCACCAGCATCAAATGGTTGTCTGTACCGCCGGATACAATATCAAATCCCTCTTCAATGAGAGCTTTTGCCAGTGCTTTTGCATTCTTCACCACCTGTTTTCCATACTCTTTAAAATCATCGGACAGCGCTTCTTTGAAGCACACGGCTTTTCCGGCAATCACATGCATCAGCGGGCCACCTTGAATGCCAGGGAAGATAGCTTTGTTAAAGTTGTATTTTTCATTAATCTCATTGCTGCACATGATCATACCGCCGCGGGGACCTCTCAGAGTCTTATGGGTGGTTGTTGTCGTCACATGGGCATATGGAATCGGACTCTGATGTACGCCTGCCGCCACAAGGCCTGCGATATGTGCCATGTCCACCATAAGAACGGCTCCGACTTCATCTGCAATCTCACGGAACTTCTTAAAGTCAATGGATCTCGCATAAGCGCTCGCTCCTGCAATGAT
The DNA here is from genome assembly GCF_002270485.1 of Anaerostipes hominis (ex Lee et al. 2021). GTDB lineage: Bacteria > Bacillota > Clostridia > Lachnospirales > Lachnospiraceae > Anaerostipes > Anaerostipes hominis. The sequence goes on from NZ_NQOG01000025.1 coordinate 6,916, forward strand.
CAGCTTCGGGCTGCACTCCTTCGCTATGCGGAGCACTTCATCATAGTCGAGGAATCCCTCGTCATTGACGCCGTAAGGCACGCAGTTGTAATATTTCCCTGACATGTTGACCGGGCTTCCGTGGGATAAATGACCGCCGTGGTCCAGACTCATTCCCATATAAGTATCCCCTGGATTTAAGACCGCAAAAAATACTGCCATATTCGCCTGTGCACCTGAGTGTGGCTGAACATTGACATATTCACATCCGAACAGTTCTTTTGCACGTTCTCTTGCCAGATTCTCCACTACATCCACGAACTCACAGCCGCCGTAATATCTCTTTCCGGGATATCCTTCCGCATATTTGTTGGTCAGGTGGCTGCCCATGGCTGCCATGACTGCCTTTGAAACTAAGTTCTCAGAGGCAATTAGTTCCAGATTGTTTCTCTGTCTGGATAACTCGTCCTGCATTGCCTCGGCAACTTCAGGATCATAATTCTTAACTTCGCTAAAATCGAACATCTTGGTGTCCTCCTGTTATATATTGATGATGTTAGTCTTGGAATTGTTCTTTCAGTGCTTCCACTGCTGTTTCCACACGGCTTTCTCTGATCAGGACTGTGATCTTGATCTCAGAAGTATAGATCATATGGATATTTACGCCTTTGTTATAAAGAGCTTCAAACATTTTAGATGCCGCCCCTGAGTTTGACATCATTCCTGCCCCCACAATGGATACAATACCCACGTTTTTGTCAGAAACAATTTCTTTATAAGAGCCTTCCTGAAAGGTTTCTTTTAAGGTCTCCACCGCGGCATCCGCATCAGATTTTTTCACAACAAAGGAAATGTCTTTGCTGTCTTTTCTCCCGATGGACTGCAGGATCAGTTCTACATTGATCCCTTTGTCCGCGATGGCGGTAAACAGTTTCGCCGCGATCCCCGGTTCATGCTTCAGACCTTTGATCGCCACCTGTGCAACATCTGTGTTTGATAACACGCCGCTAAATAACATTTTCTCCATAATCTGCTTCTCCTTATTCCTCGTTCGTATCGTTTTCTTTCAAATCTATTCCAAGCTCATCCAGCTGCTCTGTGTCCACCCCTCCCGGTGCCTGTGTCATCAGGCAGGAGGCGTCCTTTATTTTCGGGAATGCAATGACATCACGGATACTGTCCTCCCCTGTCATCCACATGACAAGACGGTCCAGGCCGTAAGCAAGGCCTGCATGAGGCGGTACTCCGTACTGGAAAGCCTCCAGGAGGAATCCGAATCTTTCATTGGCATCCTCATCGCTGAATCCAAGAGCCTTAAACATGGCTTTCTGAATATCATCGCGGTGAATCCTCACGGACCCCCCTCCGAGTTCTGTGCCGTTTAAAACGATATCATAGGCCTTTGCCCTGACTCTTCCGGGATCTGTTTCAATGTACTTTAAATCCTCTTCCATTGGCATAGTAAATGGATGATGCATCGCCGTATAGCGGTTCTGTTCTTCGTTCCATTCCAGAAGAGGGAATTCTGTCACCCATAAGAAATTATATAAGGATTCATCGATCATTTCATATTTTCTGCCGATCTCCAGACGAAGGTTTCCGAGGACATCATAGACGACAGAGTCTTTGTCGGCCGCAAACAGAAGCAGATCTCCAGGTTTCCCCTGCATCGCATCGATCAGCGCCGTCATCTCTTCCTCTTTCATGAACTTGGCAAAAGAAGATTTTACGCTTCCATCCTGCTTCAGCTGGATATAGGCGAGTCCCCTTGCACCGAACTCTTTGGCGGAATCTACAAAAGCATCGATCTTCTTGCGTCCCAGATCTCCCAGTCCTTCTGCGTTCAGTCCGCGCACGGAGCCTCCATTTTCCAAAGCTCCTTTAAAGACCATAAAATCACAATCTTTCACTGTTTCCGATACGTTAATGAGTTCCATGCCAAACCTTGTATCCGGCTTGTCGGAACCGAACCGGTCCATGGCTTCCTGGTAAGTGAGACGCTTCATCGGAATCTGCACATCCACGTCCAGCACTTCTTTAAACACTCTCTTTAACAGGCGCTCGTTGACATCGATCACGTCATCTACATCGACGAAAGAGAGCTCCATATCGATCTGTGTAAACTCCGGCTGACGGTCCGCCCTTAAATCCTCATCTCTGAAACACTTTGCAATCTGGTAGTAGCGGTCTACCCCTGAACACATCAAAAGCTGCTTAAAAAGCTGCGGTGACTGGGGAAGTCCGTAAAAGCTGCCCGGATGCACACGGCTCGGCACGAGATAATCCCTGGCCCCCTCCGGTGTGCTTTTTCCAAGAATCGGTGTCTCGATCTCCAAAAATCCTTCTTCTGCTAAAAAGTCTCTTGCCGCTTTGGTCACCTGACTCCTCACGAGGAGATTCTTTTGAAGGTTCGGCCTTCTTAAATCCAGGTAGCGGTATTTGAGCCGCAGCTCGTCTTTTACGGTCTGTTCCGCGTCGACAGGAAATGGCGGTGTTTTTGACTCCGACAGGATTCTTAAGTCTGTCACCTTGATCTCGATATCCCCTGTCTTTAAATTCTCATTGACAGCGGCGCTTCGTTTTTGTACTTCCCCTGCCGCCGCGATCACATATTCATTTCTCAGGGAATTGGCTTTTTCATAATCTTCACTTGACAATGTATCTTCATCAAAGACCAGCTGCAATAATCCTGAACGGTCTCTTAAATCTACAAATATAAGACTTCCTAAATTTCTTCTCTTCTGTACCCATCCCATGACGGTTACTTTCTCGCCGATATTTTCACGGCCCACTTCTGTACACCGGTGGCTCCGTGATAGCCCGGCCATTGACTCTGCCATGCTGCTTCCTCCTTACATATATTAAACCTGTCTGTCATTATAGCATAAGGGATGGCAGGATTTCAATGAAACTTGCAGGTTTTATAGACATTACATCATTTTTGCATTATAATGGTAATTACACAAAAAAGGAGGCAAGTAACATGAGTGAATATGCAATTGTTGCACCAGAAGATTTTGACCAGAGTGCCTTCCGTCTCATAGGGAAGGACTGGATGCTGGTAACCGCCAAAAATGAAGAAGGCAAGATCAATACGATGACCGCATCATGGGGTGGATTCGGAGTCATGTGGGGCAAGGACGTGGCAGTATCTGTGATCCGTCCGCAGCGCTATACGAAAGAATTTATCGATAACTCTGAAACTTTCTCGCTGTCATTTTATGATGAAGCATTTAAGAAGGACCTGACTTATCTCGGAAGTGTGTCAGGACGGACCGAAGATAAAATTGCAAAAACAAGACTTACACCGACAGATGCCAACGGCATCCCTTACTTTGAGGAAGCAAAAATCGTTCTGATCTGCAGAAAGCTGTACAGCCAGCCGATGGACCCGGAAGGATTTATAGGAGACGCAAAAGCACTGGATGCTCAGTGGTATGCGGATAAAGACTACCATACTCTCTATGTGGCGGAGATCGAACAGATTCTCGTAAAACAGGATTAATACCATAAAAAACCGGCGGAAAACATGTTCTCCGCCGGTTTTTTATGAAACAGTATATATGAAATTTAAAGCTGGCATACTTTGTGAGGGTTCAGGATATTTTTCGGGTCAAAGGCTGCTTTGATTCCCCTCATGATATTCATGGTTTCTTCTTCTAAAGACTCATTAAGATATGGCTTCTTGGCATATCCTATGCCGTGTTCCCCGGACACCTGACCGTTTAGTTCATTCGCTTTCCGGTATATTTTTTCCATTGCCAGCGTCATCCGCTCCTGCCATTGTTCCTCTGTCAGATCGTCCTTCAAAATATAAGCATGGAGATTTCCGTCCCCCGCGTGGCCAAAGCTCTTGATCCTGATGTCCACTTCGCTGTGAAGATTGTGCATATACTCAACCATCTCACTGATCTTATTTCTTGGAACGACCACATCCACCTCGTCCATATAGGTGGTAGATCCTTTGATCGCTTCCAGAAATGCACCTCTGGCTTTCCAGATGGATTCGTCCCGCTCTTCTGTATCGGAGATCAGCACATCCAGTGCGCCCTGACTTAAACAGAGTTTTGCGACCTTATCGTAGTCCGCTTCGATCTCCTCGGCCGAATTTCCATCGAATTTCAGAAGAAGGTATGCGTCTGCCTGATGGTCCGGGAACTTTTTGCCCAAATATTCTTCGGCATCCTCAATAACCTCTCTCTGCATGAATTCGATTGCCGTAGGAATCGCTTTGGACTTGATGATCTCCGGCACCGTCTGTATCGCCGAGTTAAGATTTTCAAACGGTATCAGAAGACTGATCGCTTTTTTCGGAAGCGGAAGCAGTTTAAGAACCGCCTTCGTAATAATTCCCAGTGTTCCCTCGGACCCTACCATCAGATCCTTCATCGCATAACCGGAACTGTTCTTCACGATTTTCCCTCCGAACTCTACAATCTTTCCGTTGGGCAGAACCACTTCCAGTCCACGGACATAATCTCTTGTAACCCCATATTTTACTGCCCGCATGCCTCCGGCATTTGTACTGATATTTCCTCCGATAGTTGCAGATTTCTCCCCCGGGTCCGGCGGGTAGAAAAAGTCATGATCCTCTACAAATGCTGACAGCTCCATCAGGAGCACTCCAGGCTCCACGGTTACCGTCAGATTTTCTTCGTCCAGTTCAAGGATCTGATTCATCAGACTGGTATCCATCATAATCCCGTGTTCCATTGCCACAGAAGATCCCACAAGCCCTGTGCCCGCTCCCCTTGGAGTGACCGGAATCGTGTGTTCATATGCGTAGGACATGATCTTTGAAATCTCTTCTGCATTTGCTGCCTTTACTACAACGTCAGGATAACTCTGGGTACCGCTCAGCTCGTCATGGCTGTATTCCTCATTTATATTTTCTCCGTATAAAATACGTTCGTCATCACCGATTACCTGCTTTATGTACATAAGATCTTTTTCATCTAATCTTTTATATCCCATAGCTATGCCCCCTGACTCTCTTTGATTTTTTCAATGAACTGAGGAATGACCTCATATAAATCCCCCACCAGACCGTAATGGGCTACCTTGAAGATAGAAGCTTTCTCATCCTTATTGATGGCAATGATCTGGTCTGAATGATCCATGCCGGCAACAAACTGAATGGCACCGGACACCCCGCAGGTGATGATCAGTTTCGGGCGGACAGTACGGCCGCTTAAGCCCACCTGCCGTTTTGCATCCAGCCAGCCGTTCTCTGCCACTGGCCTTGTACATGCCAACTGCCCGCCTAGAAGGTCTGCCAATTCTTCCAGCATCAGGAGATCCTCTTCTTTTTTGACACCGCGTCCCGCCACTACGAGGACATCGGCAGATTCAATGAACTTTTCCTTCTCTTTCAGAACAATATCAAGAACTTCAACATTTGTCTTAAGTTTATCCTTTTCAATCGAACATTCTACAATTTCACCCTGTTCTTCCTCCATCCGTTCCGGAGCATTCATCACTTTATAGCGGACGGTTGCCATCTGCGGACGGTGATTGGGTGTTGTGATATGTGCCATAATATTTCCGCCGAAGGCAGGCCGTATCTGGGACAGATCTGTGTTTTCATTCATCTCAAGGATCGTACAGTCCGCCGTAAGCCCTGTCTTCATTCTGGCTGCTACTCTTGGGGCCAGCTGTCTTCCGACAGTTGTTGCACCTACTAAGATAGCGGATGGATGCTGTTTTTGTATAAAGTCTTCAAAGACTGCCGTATACGGTTCTATTTTAAAACGGCTCAGTTCCGGGTCGTCATATAAAAATACCTGATCAACTCCATAATGCAGCAGTTCCCTGCTCTTTTCTTTAATATCGCTTCCGATGAACAGGGCATACACAGGATGAGAAATCTTTTTGGCCAGTTCTTTTGCCTTTCCGATCAGTTCATAAGTCACCGGGTGTATCTTGCCGTCCACATGGTCAACATACACTACGATTCCGTTCCATAAGGATTTATCAATCTCTTCTGCCTTCTGGTCCTCCACATAAGTGACGGCTCCTTCCGGTCCTTTCTTCACACACAGTCTGCACATCTTACAGGCCGAATTGATCTCCAGTTTTCCGTCTTTTTCTTCCATCGCCCCAAACGGACAAATTTTAATCAGTTCACTGAGATCCGTTATTTTTTCCTGATTAATTTCTAACTTTGCCATATGTAATTCCTCCTATACAAATTTCAGTTCTTTCACTTTTTGAAAGAGTTTTTCTGAAAGGATACTGCTCTCCTCGTTCCAGAGTTCCCTGTGGTGGTTAGTTTCCGGAGGGAAAATCTTCTGAACCTGTGTGGGTGAACCGTTCAGTCCGTAATGGGTCTCATCTCTGTCATCCATGTCATCCAGACTGAGCATAGTGATTTCCGTATCTGCTTTCTCGGTTTTTCTCACGTAAGAAGGAAGTCTCGGCTGGAAAATGTCTTTATCCACTGCCAGAAGACAAGGATAGGCAATCCTTGTGATCTCAATGTCGTCCGGCATATCCATCTCAACTGTAATATTCTGTCCGTCTGCCTCGGTGATTTTTCTTACATTTGATACACTCGGGATACCAAGCCATTCCGAGATCTCCGGTCCAACCTGGGCTGTATCCCCGTCTGTGGTCTGTTTCCCGCACAGAATCAGGTCAAAGTCTCCCATCTTTTTGATCCCCTGGGCCAGGGTATAGCTTGTGGCCAGCACATCGGCTCCCCCGAATCTCCGGTCGGAAATCAAAGTTCCGTGATCTGCTCCCATCGCATAGGCTTCCCTTATCACCTGGGCCGCCTGAGGAGGCCCCATGGTGATCACACTGACCTCCCCTCCCAGTTCTTCCTTTAATCTCATGGCTGTCTCCAATGCGTAGAGATCATAGGGATTCATCTTGGACGCTGCCCCGTTTCTTTTCAGGACTCCCGTTTTTGGATCAACCTCTACCTTATTGGACTCCGGCACCTGTTTGATACAAACTAAAATATTCATATCTGCTTTTCCTCCTGCTCTTCGATTGGTCCTACCAATCGTTTGAAAAATAATTGGAAATGATTCTTCATTTCCAGGTTCTCTGTTCTCTATATTGGCCCTACCAATTTATCTTTATTATAACTTTTTTTGTACTATCCGTCCAGCATTTTTTTATATCTTATGACTTTTTCGTCATAATGCACAACTTTATCTCGTTTTCATGCGCTCCAGCGTGCTGTTGATAATATCAAAGTGATCCTCAATCGCCTTTCTTCCGCCTTCCAGGTCTTTTTCAATCATGCATTTTGCAATTTCTTTATGTGCCTGCTGCAGCTTTTCTTTGTTGTCATCCTTAAATATCTCTCTCCGCATGTCTGTGATATAAGTATCCAGCACATCGGATAATGCCTGTAAAATATCTATAATCAGAACATTGTGGGAAGCCTTTGCTATCGCATAATGAATCTTTTTATCCCAGATCACGCATTCTTCCTCAGTTTTGCCCCGGTCCAGATTCAGTATATACTCGCCAATCTTCTGGATCTCCTCTTTGCTGATGTTGTCCACTGCCAGCACAAAGGCCTGCATTTCCAGCGCAAAGCGGAGCTGTGTGATGGAACCATAGTCAAGTTTATGCAGAATAAACATCATGGACATTGATTCTACAAGGTTTTTTTCAAAATTACAGGAAACATAATTTCCCGCTCCCTGCTGACTTGAGATAAACCCCATCATCTCCAGCATATGGATCGCCTCACGCACAGAATTTCTGCTGACGCCCAGCTGCTCTGATATTTCTCTCTCAGGAGGTAATTTTTCACCGATCGTCAGATCATGGTTGATGATCTGTTTCTTAATATGTTCAATCACTTTTTCGTAAGCTTTTGTCTGCTGCATCTCTATCCCTCTTTCTATGAAACCGTTTGGAGAAAATTATACCGTCCAGGTTTCATCAAATCAAGGGAATTTCTATTATTTCCGGCTTTTTCGCCGTTTTTTTCGCAAAAGAGGATTACCTTCTGTTTCGGATTACTCCGGAACAGAAGGTGCATTAAGATGGTCAATATGCATTAAGCATAGAAACACGCTGATTTATTCTGCTTCCTTTTTCTTTTTGATCTCTTCGATCATAACCGGAAGCACGTTTATTGCATTTCCTACGATGCCGATGTTGGCTACTTCAAAAATAGGCGCATCTTCATCTTTGTTGATCGCTACTATATAATCGGAATTCATGATTCCGGAAACATGCTGTGTCGCACCGGAAATACCGCAGGCAATATAAAGCTTCGGCGCTACGATTTTTCCTGACTGCCCTACCTGGTGGACCCTGGAGATCCATCCGTCTTCGATAGCGGGCCTTGTGGCTCCAACCACTCCGCCCAGAAGATCTGCCAGTTGTTTTACAAGTTCAAAGTTTTCCCTGCTGCCCATTCCCCTTCCGCCTGAGACGATGACTTGGGCATCTTCGAGATTGACTGTCTCGGAAATTTCTTTGACCACATCCTTTATCTTCAGCCGGATATTTTCATCTGCGGCCGGAATATTTTTCTCTGTGATCGTACCTTTTACAGTTTCCTCTGACTTTTTAAAAGCTCCGGAACGCAGCACTGCAATCTGGGGCACAGATGTTTCCATAACCACGTCCTGAAGTACGGTTCCTCCATAAAGAGGGCAGGTATAGACTGTCTTTCCATCCTCCGTCTTTACATCCATGACATCAGAGGCACAACCGGTCTTTAATCTGGCGGCAAGCTTCGGGGCAAGGTCTTTGCCGTCCTGAGTTCCTCCCACGAAAACCGCATAGGGTTTCACCTCTTTTATCACTGATTCCATCACATTGGCAAAGCGGTCCAGATGAAATATTTCATACTCAGGACTTTCGATCAAGATCACTTCGTCGGCGCCGGATTCGGCAGCTTTTTGGGCGGCTGTTCGAATCCCGTCTCCGATCAGGACTGCTCTGACCTTCCCGCCCTTTTTTTCAGCGATTTTTCTGGCAGGAGAGAGCATTTCCAATCCGACCTTGACCGGACTTTTGTCCGCAGTCTCAATATAAACCACGATATCCTTATATTCTGTCATATCCATTGCAAACTCCTCCTTAGAATACTTTCGCATCCGCCATCATGGCAACTGCTTTTAATGCTGAATCTTGCGCTGTCTCTTCCTGAATCTTGATCCCAGCCTCTTTTTTCGGCGGTTCATACAGCTTAAGAGTTTTTACAAAGGCACCGCCCTCTCCTGTTTTTTCAGGTTCCAGCACTGACAGGTCTTGTGCCTTGATCGTACCAATCGGCTTTTTCCGGGCTGCCATCTTATTTTTAATCGTCGGATATCTCGGATCATAATCCGGCTTTGTGACAGTCAGAACACACGGAGAGGCCGTCTCGATGAGGCGGTATCCTTCTTCCGTCTCCTGTTTGGCGCACACCTGTCCTTCGGCAAATTCGACCTCGATCACGTTGGTGATGACTCCGGTACCCAGCATTTCGGAGAGTTCTGCTCCCACCTGTCCAAGGGCAGCGTCGGTAGCCTCTTTCCCACAGAAGATCAGATCAAACTTCTTTCCGGTGTCTTCCTCGATCTTTTTGGCGGCACACATCAGTATATGGCTGATCCCCCTGGAATCCGAACCGTCAAACCGGTCTTCCTGGACCAGATATGCATGGTCTGCTCCCACTGCGAGACAGTTTTTTAATGAATTCCTGGCTTCCTCACCGCCGATGCAAAGGGCAGTGATCTCCCCTTCCCCGGCTTCTTTCAGGCGGGCAGCCATCTCCAGCGCATAGGTATCAAACGCATTGACGACAGGCGTGATGTTTGCAAGATCCGGCTTCCCTTCTTCTGTCAAATGTACTTCCACGGAATCATCCGGCACCTGTTTAATGCACACTAAAATTTCCATAATCTTCACTCCTTTGTCCAGTCAATTTCTTATCTGCCAATGGTATTGTTCGCGATGACAATTCTCTGGATTTCGTTGCTTCCCTCAAAAATCTGGAAGATCTTCGCGTCACGGAGAAGTTTTTCTACCGGATATTCTCTGCTGTATCCGTATCCGCCGAACATCTGGATGGCTTCTGATGCCACCTCCATGGCAATATCGCTGGCGTAGCATTTTGCAATAGCCGCTTCCTTAGAATGAGGAAGTCCAAGATCCATCTTTGTCAGTGCATGGGCAACCATCTGGCGGGCTGTCTCTGTCTTGATCGCCATATCTGCGATCTTAAACTGCAGCGCCTGATTTCTGATGATCGGTTTTCCAAACTGGATTCTTTCTTTTCCGTAGGCAATTGCCTCATTGATGCCTCTCTGTGCAATTCCGGCTGCTACACAGCCCATCCATGCCCTGGCCTGGTCAAGGGTCTTCATGGCGATTCCAAATCCTTTTCCTTCCTGCCCGATCAGGTTCGCTGCCGGAATTCTGCAGTCTTCCAGGACAACGTCACATGTGTTGGATGTACGAATTCCCATCTTATCTTCTTCATTTCCGGTGCTCAGTCCAGGTGTTCCTGCATCCACAAGGAACATGGAGATACCTTTTACACCCTTGCTTTTATCGGTCATAGCCGTAATGCAGTAGAAGGAAGCGATCCCGCCGTTTGTGATAAAGCATTTTCTTCCGTTCAGTATGTATTCGTCTCCGTCTTTCACTGCAGTTGTTGTACCTGCTCCTGCATCTGAACCTGCTCCCGGCTCTGTGAGGCAGAATGCTCCGAATCCGCCCTCGATGATCTGATCACAGACATGCTTCTTTTGTTCTTCGTTTCCTGCAATGAGAACCGGCTTTGTTCCCAGTCCGCTGGCAGAAATCGTGGTGGCAAATCCTGCATCCGCGATTGCCATCTCCTCGATCAGCGCCGCAACATCTACTCTGGAAAGACCCGGTCCGCCGTATTCCTCAGGGACTTCGAGGGAGTGCAGCTGCATCTCGATCGCTTTATCATAAATCTCTTTCGGCCATTCTCCTGAACGGTCAAATTCTTTACACTGTTCTTTGACTTCATTCTCGCAAAACTCTCTCACATCCTGCAGTAAATCGTTTGCCTCTTCTGAAATTAAATATGCCATAATTGATTTCTCCTTTATAGATAAATAGTTGGTTTTACATTATAACTTGTAGCAGACTTTGCCCGGATTCAGAATCATATTCGGATCAAAGACAGTTTTTACGCCTTCCATGATACGCATGCTGACCGGTCCCACAGATTCTGCCAGGTAGTCAAGCTTTCCGTGTCCAATGCCGTGTTCTCCGGAGATCAGCCCTCCGAATTCCGTGGCTTTTTCGTACACTTTTTTCATAAACACTGATACTTGCTTTCTGAATTCCTCCTCCTGCATATCATTGCTGCAAGTATAAATATGCAGATTTCCGTCTCCCGCATGGCCGAAACTTTTTACCCTGAAATCAGCTTCTGCTTCCAGAGACTTGGTATAGGTTAAAAACTCGGCAATCTTATTCGTAGGTACGACCACATCACATTCATCCAAAAGCACAGTATCCGCCTCAATGGCCTCTAAAAGAGCACTTCTCACAGCCCACGCGTCACGTTTCAGTGCCGGTGTATCAGCTACCAGAACATCGATGGCTCCCGCCTCCAAGACAACCTCAGAGGCTGCCTCTATGATATCTTCCAGCTGTTCTTCTGAGTCCCCGTCAAAGGTGGCCAGCAGATAAGCACCGACCTCCACGCCTTCCATTTCTTTTGGATAAACCTTCTTTCCCAGGAACTTCTCCGTATCCATGACGACATCCTTTTCCATAAACTCCAAGGCCTGAGGATGCAGATGATTCATGAAAAACCGGGGCACTGTGGCAATACAGTCTTCCAAAGTTTCATAGGGAATGATCAGGCTGATAACCGCTTTCGGCTGAGGGATCAATTTAAGAGTCAGCTCTGTTATGACTCCCAATGTCCCTTCCGATCCGATCATCAGATTCAGCAGGCTGTATCCGGAACTGGTTTTGGAAACTGTCGCCCCCAATTTGACAATCTCGCCGGTGGGAAGAACGACCGTCATCGCCCTGACATAATCTCTCGTAGTCCCGTATTTTACAGCCCTCATACCGCCGGCATTGGTTGCCACATTCCCGCCTACTGTTGCAAATTTTTCTCCCGGGTCCGGCGGATACAAAAGCCCCTGCTTTTGTGCATCTTCCGCCAGATCGTTTAGAAGAACTCCGGGCTGTATCGTCACCACAAAGTTTTCTTTGTCATAGCCCAGGATTTTATTCATTTTCGTTATAGACAGCATGACTCCGCCGTGTATGCTGACGGCTCCTCCTACCAGCCCGGTTCTGGCTCCGCTTGGCGTCACTGGAATCTTTTGCTCATTACAAAGCTTCATCACCGCTGCAACTTCTTCTGTAGTCAATGGTTCTACTACCGCTTCGGGTTTTGCCTTTCCGTAGATCGACATCTCATCGTGGGTAAAATCATCATTGATCTCATCTCCCGTATAGACACGCTTGGGTGCAATCTCATTCAGACGGTCAATGATTTCCTGTGTCACTTTGCCGTATTCATATTCGCTCATCTTCTCCTCCTTCAAAAATCTCAGTTTCTGTTTCTTACAATAACTGCAACACCGTCCGGTATCACAGTGATCTTACTGTTTTCTTTGCCCAGATACTCATCGGCCAAGCGGATCGCATCTTCCACGCTGTCCGCATAGTCCATCTGCATCTCCTCCACCATGTCCTTCGGAGCCTGCGTCACCAGGATGACTTTATACTTTAATAGGATACGGCATAAGATCTGGGACTCCCATTGGTCAGGCACTGTGGAGTTCCGGTCTGTAGCGAGAAATCTCTGCATGATCTTTTCCTTATCCTTCTCCTTTGCAAAAGTGTCATACAGCTCCTTGCCGCCGTGTCCGTCAATGCAGCTTGCAGCCATAATAATGACTCCGCCCGGCCGGCAGGTGGCTTCCGCCGCAGTCATGCCTTTGACTGACTGGTAAATATTCTGATCCAGAGGGTAACCCCCGTTGGTGGATATGACGATGTCGGAAGGTACTGCGTCCACTCCTGAAAGCTGATCCACGAACCGGCAGCCCTTTTCATGAGCTTTTTCATAGTGCCCCGCGAATGCCTCGATCACCTTTTTATCTTCATCCAGCACAACGTTTATGATAAAAGCCAGTTTTGCCTTTCCAGCCGCATAGATCATATCTCTGTGAATAGGGTTTCCTTCAAGAATTCCTGTTCTGGCATGGGAATCATCAATAAACTCTGAGCAGTGGTTGGCCAGTACCGTTGTTCTGCTGGAGACTCCCGGAAGCACGCTCTTTCTTCCTCCGGAAAAACCTGCAAAAAAGTGGGGTTCAATGAATCCTTCCGAGATTAGAAGATCGGCCTCCCAGGCAATTTTGTTGATTAAAAGCTCTCCTCCGGATGGAAGCTTTCCAAGGCTTACCATATCCTCCGGCTTCCCGCTTTCGTGCACTACAAACCTGATATCCGGATGATCCACCATATCTTCCCCAAACTTTGAGATCAGTTCTTCTCTTGTGGTAGGACGGTGAAATCCCGTGGCGATTAAAACTGTAATCTCTGCATCAGGATTTCCCTGCTTGATCTCCTCCAAAACAGCCGGCATGATAACCTTGCTTGGAACCGGACGAGTATGGTCGCTGGCGATCATCACAATATTGTCTTTTCCCCTGGCCAGTTCTTTTAGCCTCGGTGTTCCCACCGGATGCATCAGGGCATCCCTGACCAGATCTTCCTCTCCCATCTTTGCCTGATAATCATGGGCTTTTGATAAGAGGATTCCTGCTAGCCGCTCCTCCGGGATCTCAATCGCTAATTTCCCTTTTCCGTAGGGAAGGTTTATCATTTTCATAAGTCACCTCCGTCGAATGTATTAAATAAATCTAAGTCCCAAAAATGCGATCACTCCGTAAAGTACGATAAACAGAATGAAGTATTTCATGGACCCGTTCAGTATCCTGCTCTCTTTTCCCACTGTTCCCGTAGCTGCCACAGCAATGGCAATGCTCTGGGGTGAGATGATCTTTCCCGCCGTGGACCCTACTGTATTGGCCGCCGCCAGCCAGACATCGTTCATACCGAGTGTATGGGCTGTCTGGACCTGAAGACCGGTAAAGAGGACACTCGAAGATGTGGCGCTTCCCGTCACGAAGGTTCCGATCGAACCGATGAGCGGTGCCACCAGAGGATAAAAAGAACCGGTGACTGCCACAATCAAAGCCGCAATATCGCTGATCATTCCGCTGTATCCCATGACTTTTGCTGTTGCCAGAACGGATACGATGGTAAGGACCGTCTTTGACATCTGTATCAAAGTGTCTCTCAATACCATTCCGATCTCTCTTAATGAGGCTCCCTGTGCTTTTCCTCCGATCAGAGCCGCTAAAAAAATCAGAACACCCGGTGTCGCCAGCCAAGTGAAAGTATACGGGGCTGCATCCGCACCTGTATAAATTTGAACAGAACTCTTTACGCTCGCCAGCGGATCGTGAATGGCCGGGACAAGACTGGAAGTCAGCAGAAGAAATACCAGGATCAGCAGAAACGGAAGCCATGCGATAACTGCCCTTTTTAATCCAAGAGGTTCCCTTCCGGATTGTTCCGAATTTTCAAGCCCGTGAAGAATGTATTCCGGGTCCTCTTTTTTCTTCAAAAGTTTTGCCGCCAGGATCGTGACAGCCATGCTGCATACAGAGCCGATTACAGCCGGAAGTTCAGCCCCCACAAACTTTGCCGTAAGGTATTCCGGAATAATAAATCCTAATCCGGATAGCAGCGTGATCATGCCGATTCCCTTCAGTCCTTTGACAGAACCCCCTGTCATGATCATCATTAAAAACGGTGTCAGGACTACCAGGACTGCAAGCTGTATTACAACGGCTACTGCTACGCCTTTGGAATCCAGGCCGCTCACAGAGGCAGCCGTGATGGTTGGAATGCCGATCGATCCGAATGCAGTGGGCGTTGCATTGGCAACCAGACATACCGTTGCCGCAAAGATCGGGCTGATGCCAAGCCCGCATAAGATACTGGCCGGAATCGCAACTGCCGTTCCAAAGCCGGCCATCCCTTCCATGAATCCTCCAAATCCCCATGCAATGATGAGGATCAGAATCCGTTTGTCTCTGGATACACTGGTCAGCATCCGTTTAATTAAATCCATATTTTTTGTATGTACCGTCAGGTTGTAAGTGAAAATGGCCGCGATAATGACGAGACAGATCGGCCAGATCCCCATAGCCGCTCCCTCCAGTGTTCCGGTAAGAGCATCAATGAGCGGCATTTTCCAGAGAAACAGTGCAAGAACTAGTGTGATCGCAAGTGAAATAGGACAGGCTTTGTATCCTGGCATTTTAAGACCGCTCAAGGCAGCCATCAGCCAAAGAATAGGGAGCAAAGCCAAAATAAATTTGATGAACATCACAAGCAGAAACTCCTTTCGGTTTAAGACGACGAGTTACAATCCAAATAAATTGGTTCTACCAATCCCCTGTTGTCCCTTATGGTAGGACCAATTTCTTCATTTGTCAAGCCCATTTGCATGAACAAGTCTCATAATACCCTATATTTTTTGTGCAAAACGCCGAAGTTTATATCGTTTCCATAATTTATCCTATTCGGTGAAACAGGCCTGCAGCTGTTTCACAGAACATTCCATTTTTTATAAAATTCATGAAATCTCACAAAAATAAAAAGCTTCTCTGATCTCAAATAATCAGAGAAGCTTTTGCCTCTGTACACTGTAAAAAACAGGCCGTCCTTATAATGCACTTTTTATATCGTCCAGAGAAATTTCTATCTCTTCTCCGGATTCCATGTTTTTCAGTCTTCCTTTATTTTCTTTTAATTCATTCTCACCGATAATGATCGTGTTTTGTGCCCGGAGCTTGTTTGCATATTTCATCTGTGCCTTTACCCCTCGTCCAAGGTAGTCTGTCTCCACCTTGAATCCTTCCGTGCGCAGACCGGAAACGATCTCATAAGCTCTTGCCCTGGCTTCTTTTCCGAGAATTCCCACATAGAGGTTCAGGGGCCTGCCCGCGGGAAGTTCTACTCCTTCCTCTTCAAGGAAAAATAAGATACGCTCTACTCCCATGCCAAATCCAACCGAAGGCATGGACACTTTTCCGTCGATCTCATGGACTAAATTATCATATCTTCCTCCGCCGCACAGGGTAAAACCTTCCCCATTTACAAACTCAAACACGGTCTTTGTGTAATAATCGAGCCCGCGGACAATGCCTGTGTCCACTTCATAAGGAATATTCAGGCTGTCCAGGAGGCTTTTCAGCTCTTCAAAATGTTCTCTGCACTCTTCGTCCAGATAGTCGATCGTTCTCGGTGCATCCTTGATGATCTCTTTACAGGAAGGCACTTTGCAGTCGATGACTCTCAGCGGATTCTTCTCCATCCTCTCCCGGCAGGTCGGACAAAGCTTGTCCTCATGCCGGTGAAGGTACGCAAAAAGAGCCTCGTTGTAATCCTTTCTGCAGTTTGAGCATCCGATACTGTTGATGTGAAGTTTTGCATCAGTAAGACCGATCTTATTGATAAAAGATGTCACCAGGGTGATCAGTTCCACTTCCGCCAGCGGACTCTGGGCACCTACAAATTCGATTCCGAACTGGTGGTGCTGTCTGAGTCTTCCGCTCTGTGGTTTTTCATAGCGGAAAGCCGGGGTAATATAAAACATCTTTACCGGCTGGGGTTCGTTCTGCATTCCGTGCTCCAGATAAGCGCGGATGGCTCCCGCAGTCCCTTCCGGTTTTAAGGTAATGCTCCGGTTTCCTTTATCTTCAAAGGTATACATCTCTTTCTGGACCACATCCGTTGTCTCTCCCACGCTTCGCTGAAACAGTACGGTGTGCTCAAAAACAGGCGTAATGATTTCATGGATATTATATGTCTCACACAGGTCTTTAAACACGTTCTCCAGATATGTCCGTTTCTGCATTTCCTCTCCGTACCAGTCCTTCGTCCCTCTCGGTGCTTGTGTTATCATTTACAGTTCCTCCTTTTATTGTATCTGTATCGTGCAGATTACTCTTTTCTAATATTCTAAGCATTTCTTCTGAAAATGCAACCCGCTGAAACGCGAGAAACACTTTCATGTCAAAATTCTTCACTTCCTCGATCATGACTTCCAGGGCGGTTTCAACGGAAAATCCCTCCCGGTAATCCCTGTTGGCGATCAAAGCTCCGAAGATATCGCAGACATGCATAATCCTGCCTACCAGCGGGATCTCATCTCTCTTTAAGTTGCTCGGATATCCGGTGCCGTCATAGTGTTCATGGTGGTACAGCACCGCATCCAGCACAATATCATCATATCCATGCTCCACCAGAATTGAATGGCCGATCGTAGAATGCATGCGCAGATAGCGTGTCTCATCTACTGCAAGGATCTGTTCTTCCTTCTCATTCATGTAAAAATTCAGCCGGACTTTTCCAATATCGTGGAGAAGGCCCGCCACCGCCAGATCATAGCAGGCTGCCTCATCCAGTCCCAGTTCTTTTCCCACACTGTATGCAAGGTTGCTCACAACGATCCCATGTTCAATGGAATCATCCAGACCGACCTGGATCGGAGTCTCTACATCGCGGGATTCATATTTCATCGGCATATCATAACACCACCTAACACATACTTTTTAGCAATTTATCTTTCCGTAAAATCATTTCTTCGATCCGTTCCGTATACTGTCTTACGTCCTTCAGGTTTTCCGCCCTCTGAATGTTTCTGCTGCCGCCGACAAACTTGGATGATGCGCCGGCGCCTGCTGCGATGATATCATGCAGTTCCTCCATAATCAGTATATTATAAAGGCACTCTTTTTCTTCCAAAGAAAAGCCTATATTTTCAAAATTTCCGGGGATATTTTTCTGTCTGTACATGTAATAAGGTTGCATCCCCATATCAAAGCATGCCCGCTGTGCAAATCGGATCATCTCGTCATCGGCACCGAATGAAAACTGATCCCTCATCTGATTCAAGGGAGCACTTCTCTTGATCGCCAGCGCGTGGACCGTAATACTGTCAGGTCCCAGTTCCCCAAGGGCCTTAAACGTTTTCTCAAGCTCTCGAATGCCTTCTCCCGGAAGTCCGCAGATCATGTCCATATTGATATTGTCAAAGCCGGATTTTCTGGCCGTTTGAAAACAGTCTGCCACATCCTCCGCCGTGTGCTTTCTTCCAATTCTTATGAGCGTGTCGTCGTTCATCGTCTGAGGATTGATGCTGATCCTAGTAACTCCGTTTTCCGAGAGGACAGAAAGCTTTTCCGCGGTGATGCTGTCGGGTCTTCCGGCCTCCACCGTGATCTCACGGATTCCGCCAAAATCAAAACAGCGTCTCAGCTCTCCAAACAGACGGTCAAACTGCTTTGGAGAAAGGGTGGTGGGGGTTCCCCCTCCCACATAAAGACTGATCATCTCCCTGTCTCTGTATTGTTCCCCTATATAGCAGATCTCCCGAATCAGGGCATCCAGATACTGATCTACATACTCCCTGTATGCCGAAATCGGATAAGACGTAAAAGAACAATACAGGCATGTACTTGGACAAAACGGAATCCCCACATACAGACTATATCCGCTTTCATAAGAAATATCTTTCAGCAGTTCTGTCTCTTTCAGCCCCACAGACACACAAAGGTCTGCCTTTTCTTCGCTGACCAGATAGTCCCGGCGCAGTTTCGCTTTCATATCCGCTCTGGTTTTCCCCAACATGCAGTCCTCAAACACAAGCTTTGTAGGACGGATGCCGTTCAGTGTTCCCCAGGGCAGTTCTTTTTTAAGATGACAGGATAGCAGACGGTACAGAGCCGCCTTCAGGCTGTTTTTGAAGTTCCTCTTGTCCCTGAAGTCTCCTCTGACCTTCTCGGAAATGACGGATTCCCCGGCTCTCAGTTCCAGAAGAGTTTCTTCCTCTCCGTAGAAGACCCTGCATATAAAATCATAGATAGAATTGTCATCTCCTCCCGAAGACAATTCTATCTTTTCTCCAATGCAGAATGCCAGAATCAGGCTTCTGATATCATATTCATACAGGGTTTCGTTCTGAATCAATCCGATCATGGCTGCATAAGAAACGGGTTTGTCCGTTTTTCGAACCCGATGGTCGTGCTGTTCATATGTCCCGGATACACTTCCGTTTCATCCGGCAGAACAAACAGTTTTTCCCGGATACCTGACAGCAGTGCGTCTGTATCTCCAGTAGGAAAATCTGTCCGCCCGATGCTCTGGCGAAACAGAGTATCTCCTGCGATCAGCCATCCCTGTTCTTTGAAATAATAGCAGACTCCGCCTTTTGTATGTCCCGGCACATGAATACAGTGTATCTCCGTGTCCAGAAGATCCAAAACCTGTCCGTCTTTTACGAGATGATCAGCATCCATGGAAACAGGCTCCCCGAACATAGAAGTCAGGTTCAAAGAGGGGTCTCTCAGTACATCTTCCTCATCCTCATGCAGATAAACCGGCAGCCCCGGCTTTAGCTCCTGCAAATAAGGAAGAGCCATCACGTGGTCAAAATGTCCATGTGTCAGAAGGACTGCCGTGAGCTCAAGCCCCTCTTTTTCAAGCATTTCCATCACCCGGTATCCTTCGTCTCCCGGATCAAATACGAGCGCTTCTTTCGTCTGGCGGTTACCGGCGATATAACAGTTCGTCTGCATCTGTCCGAGACCTGCGCCTATCAAAATAATATTTTCGTTCATAGCTGAAAAACTATCCTACCTTTCTCTCTATGTCTACCACACCTTCAATATTGCGGATCCTTGCGATCACTTGATTTAACTGGGCAACTCCGTTGATGTCAAAGGACATGCTGAGGGTAGCCCTCCCTTTTTTGGAGTTTGAAACATTCATCGTCAGAATATCGATGTCCAGTTCCAAAAATACTTTGGATACATCTGCAAGCATCCCCTTCCGGTTGTTTGCATAAATCGAAATTTCCGTCGTATAGGTCTGTCCGGAGCCCTCAGAGCCTTCCTGCCATTCTGCCTCGATCAAGCGGGACCGGTCTGTCTCTGACATACTTAATAAGTTTACACAGTCTGTCCTGTGGATGGACACTCCCCGTCCCCTTGTGACGAATCCGACAATCTCATCTCCCGGAACCGGATTGCAGCATTTGGAAAACCGCACTGCCACGTCGTCCACGCCTTTGACAACGATTCCGCCCTTCTGTTTCTCTTCCGGACGCCGTTCCCTGACATGTTCTGCCGCCTCCAAAACCTGTTCATCTGTGATCTTCTGCTTCTGGTCTTTATTGAACTCCTCCGCCAGCTTATTGACAACCTGGCCCTCTTTCAGTCCGCCGTGTCCCACGGCTGCGCACACAGACTCCCAGTCTTTAAACCCATATTTGAGCTGTACCTTTTTAATATATTCCGGCTTTAAGTAGCTTGACAGTTCAATCCGCTTGCCCTTGCAGTACTTCTCAAGCATTTCCTTGCCTTTAACGATATTTTCTTCTTTAAACTGGGTCTTAAACCATTGATTGATCTTGCTCTTGGCCTGGGTCGATTTAACAATATTTAACCAGTCCCTGCTGGGACCCTTGGAATTCTGCGAGGTGATCACCTCCACCCTGTCCCCGTTCTGGAGATGGTACTCAAACGGCACCTGCCTGCCGTTGACCCTGGCTCCTACCATCGTATTTCCTACCGCACTGTGAATACTGTAAGCAAAATCGATCGGCGTGGAACCGTTGGCAAGGCTCTTTACATCCCCGTTTGGGGTAAAACAGTAAACCTGCTCCGCAAACAGGTCCAGATTCGTCTTGAGGAGAGATAAAAACTCTTTGTTGTCGTCCATGTCCTGCTGCCACTCCAGGATTTCTCTGAGCCAGCTCAGCTTTTCCTCTTCTTTGTTGACGCCCACGCTGCTGCTTTTTTCTTTATACTTCCAATGGGCGGCAATACCGTATTCAGCGATCCTGTGCATCTCAAATGTTCGGATCTGGATTTCAAAAGGATGTCCTTCCGGCCCGATCAGCGTCGTATGGAGCGACTGGTACATGTTCTGCTTTGGCATGGCGATATAGTCCTTGAACCTTCCGGGGATAGGCTTATACATCTCATGGATCACTCCCAGAGCCGCATAACAGTCCTTGACCGTATCCACTTTAATCCGCACCGCAAACAGATCATAAATCTGGTCAAGAGTCTTATTCTGATTCACCATCTTCTTGTAAATACTGAAGAAATGCTTCACCCGCCCGTCAATCTCCGCCTTGATGCCGCTCCGCTCAATATGCCCGCTGACTTCATCAACGATCTCTTTGATGTAAGCTTCCCTGCGCACCTTCTGGGAGTCCAGAGAATGTTCCAGTTCTTTGTAGACATCCGGCTTCAGATATCTCAAAGACAAATCATCCAGTTCTACCTTGATCTTGGAAATACCAAGTCTGTGAGCGATAGGCGCATAGATGTCCATGGTCTCTCTGGACTTTTCCTTCTGCTTTTCAGGCTTCATAAACTGCATGGTGCGCATGTTGTGCAGACGGTCTGCCAGTTTAATTAGTATTACCCTGATATCCTTGGCCATGGCAAGGAACATCTTTCGTAAATTCTCCGCCTGTACTTCGATCTTGTCCTTGGAATAACTTAACTGGCCTAATTTTGTGACGCCGTCCACAAGCTGGGCAACCTCCACCCCAAACTCCCGGACTACGTCTTCATATGTCACGTCTGTGTCTTCCACGACATCATGCAGCAAACCGGCAATGATCGTCTCCCGGTCCAGTTCCAGTTCTGCCAGGATGATGGCGACACAAATAGGATGAATGATATAGGGTTCCCCGGACTTTCTCTTCTGGTCCTTATGGGCTTCAAAAGCCATATCATAGGCCCTGCCCACCATCTCTATATCTTCATCGCTGTACAGGCTCTTCATAGTCTCCATCAGCTGATGACGGAGTTCATCAGGAGCCGTAAAACTCTTGGGATTGCTGATATCTTTTTTTACACGGTTTATTTTTGTTTTACTGTTTTGCTCCATTGGCAGCCACTCCAGATTAATTATTTTTTAATTTTGATTCACAGTAAATGCATCTGTAAACCTTATTTTCTCTATTCACAAGTTTAAATGTATGATCGATCTCCTGCTCTATGGAAGTAATGCACCTCGGATTTTTGCATCTTGCAATATTTGTGATGACTTCCGGAAGCCCGACTTTATGTTTGGATTTCAGCTTTCCATTCTCAATGATACATACGGTGGCATTGGGATCCACATATCCCAGCACATCCAGATCGATATCAAAGTTATTGGAAATCTTGATGATGTCTTTTTTGCCAAGTTTATTGCTCTTGGCATTCTGAATGATCGCAATGCTGCAGTCCAGTTTGTCAAGTCCCAGCTGGTAGTAAATATCCATGCCTTTTCCGGCTGTGATATGGTCTAAAACGATTCCGTTCTTGATACTATCTATGTTCATGCCGTAACCCCCAATAAATCCATGATCAGCGCCATCCTCACGTGTTTGCCGTTCAGTGCCTGTCTGAAATAGCAGGCTCTCGGGTCCTCGTCCACTTTGACAGAAATCTCATTGACTCTCGGCAGCGGGTGCAGGATGGACAGGTCTTCTTTTGCCTTTTTTAACTTCTCAGGGTCCAGAATGTAGCTGTCCTTTAAGCGGACATAATCGGCCTCGTTAAAAAATCTCTCCCTCTGGACTCTGGTCATGTATATGATGTCCAGTTCCGGCATGACTTCTTCCATCTCTCTGACTTCACGGAACGGAATATTCTTCTTCTCAAATACATCTTTTTTCAGATATTCCGGTATCTGAAGCTCCTCAGGAGAGATCATGATGAAACTAATATCCTCATACCTTGAAAGGGCCTTGATCAGCGAATGCACGGTGCGCCCGAACTTCAGGTCGCCGCAGAATCCAATGGTCAGATTTTTAAGTCTTCCTTTTTCCCTTCTTATGGTCAAAAGATCTGTGAGTGTCTGAGTCGGGTGGTTGTGCCCTCCGTCCCCTGCATTGATGATCGGGATGTCCACATGTCTGGATGCCACATACGGAGCCCCCTCCTTCGGATGGCGCATGGCGATGATGTCTGCGTAGCAGGCCACTATCCGCGCCGTGTCGGCAATACTTTCTCCTTTTACTGCCGAGGAAGAATCAGCAGAAGAAAAACCAAGTACACTGCCTCCTAACTCCAGCATGGCCGCTTCAAAACTGAGCCTCGTCCTGGTACTTGGTTCAAAAAATAGTGTTGCCAGCTTCTTATATCTGCATACTTCCCTGTACTTCTCCGGCCTTAACGAGATATTATCCGCAAGATTCAAAAGCCTGTCGACGTCATCCACAGACAAATCCATCGGATCGATTATATGTTTCATAGAAAGTACCTCCTAATCGTTATATTATAATAATTCTACATTTACAGACCAATAGTGTCAATGAATTACTTATATTTTAGCAGGCCTTTTTCCAGCAGTTCCAACGGCCGGTAAGAAAGTTTTGCCTTCCGCAGTCCTTCTTCCCCCAGGTCTTCCTCTCTGTTGATGAACTGATAATCCATGGCTTCGTGCAGAATAAACTGCTGGTTGATCATCGGGTAGGCTCCCTGTATCTCTCCGAACGCCTTCTCGAAATGGACGACAAAGGTATCTTCCGTTGTTCCCTCCCCTATGGCAAATGCAATGATCTTTCCATCGCTTCTCAACACCCCGCCCCTTAAGTCGAGATCTTTATAATACATCAGAGCATTCTTGGCGGCACAGATCTCTTCATGCTTGTCGGCATCTTCTTCTTTGGTGGCTTCGTTTGCCATCTTCCATTCCATGAGCATGGTCAGGGCTTCCAGAGCATTCTCGTCATTTAAAGATTCGTAAGACCAGTCGTGGTTTTCCTTAAACCTGTTGATGTGATTTCTCTTGCCGTGAAGCTTCTTGCCCCTCAGCGTTGCCAGAGATTCCCGTTCGTAAATATAATCAAAAAGATCCCGGTCATATTCCACTGTAAAAATATCCCCGAACATCTCTTTCATCTTTTCTTCTGTTTCCTTCAGGATACCATGCATGGCAAACGGGATTCCTTCTTCCCTGCAGTATTCCATGACGGCCTCCACGGCTTTCTTTTCATCCCCGCCTCCAATCGGATAGCTGAACGTACATCCATGTCCGTCTTTTGACCGGATGATCAGCATATCCTCAGTTATTGCATATGTCATGTGATAATGATCTTTCCACAGGATCAGTGTTGCCGCCGAAAAATCAGCACTCCGGTAATTAATTTTGTGAAAATATGCGTCAAACATTTTTTTATCTTCTAATTTGGGTGTCTTAAAATCCATTGTAAACTCCTTTAATTATTTATGATAGGGCTGGCAGTTCATAATCCGGCAGCTCCGATAGATCTGCTCCAACAGGACGGCCGCACATAACTCAGGCGCCATGTCAAAAGAGGAGACAGAGAACTCAGAAACATCATGCTCCGGTCTGAACCCTCCGATATAAAAAAAGATATTAGAACAGCCGTTCATCATCCAACGGCTGATTTCTTCTGCAAATGCAGTGCTCTCCATGCTGTTTTCAGAACTGGTGACCATAAAATGCTTCCCTTCCTTCTCAAAAATTCTTCCCAATTGTTTCTCTTTTTTTACATACTTGACCTCTATCGTACAATATTTTCCGAGACGTTTCAAATATTCTTGCATTGCCTGGACATACAGTGTATCCCTGTTCTTTTGTAAAATAAAAATATAAAACTTCATCATGACTTGCCTTTATCAAAAAAATTCTTCAGTTTCTTATCAGATTTGAGCGCTTTTTCAAAGGTATCGTTGGTCTCTTTGATCAGCTGTTTTACTTTTTCTGTTCCAAGACCAGCATTCAGAGCATTTTTTATCTGTGCTGTATAATGTTTCTCGTTATTATAGAGCAGATAAGACTGGCCCTTTTTTACAACATAATACTGGCTCATGCCGGGTGCAGGTGTTTTGATCCCCCGGAGCTTTGTACTGTAAGTGGCATAAACGATGAATGATTGTTCATCCGCGCCTTTTTCAGTGTGGAACGAGAGGTTCTTATATGACTCCACATACTTATGTAGCTTCTTTACTGCCCGGCTGGAAACCAGATCTTTCGGGTCTTCCACCATGCCTTTTAAGCCCTTCTCGTCACCTGCCCTGAGCTTTTTATAGTACTCATTCATAAATGACAGCAGCTTCTCTGTCTCCGG
Organism: Anaerostipes hominis (ex Lee et al. 2021); assembly: GCF_002270485.1. Taxonomy (GTDB): domain Bacteria; phylum Bacillota; class Clostridia; order Lachnospirales; family Lachnospiraceae; genus Anaerostipes; species Anaerostipes hominis. The sequence continues at coordinate 32,048 of NZ_NQOG01000025.1, forward strand.
CTCCACCGGCCGAGATGTTGCTGCAGCATCGGTGCTTTTTTTCTCTGAGGCTTCTGTCTCTTCCCTGAAAATCTTCTCATTTGTGATTTTTTCCGTATGTTCCTTGTCCAGTTTCAGGAAAATCAAAAAACAAGCGCAAAAAAATAAAATCCAGCTCAATACGATGACAATGACTGTTGATTTCTTTAGCTTCACTTACCATGCCTCCATCTAGATAGTTTCTTTTATTATAGCATATCCCTTTTTTTGATACAAAGAAAACATAAAATAAGAACCGCACTCCGTCCAATCCCGTGTATTCACAGGAAAGCAGACAGAATACGGCTTTCAAATACTTCAGGCTTTTTTAGCTTTGTACCCGGAAACCAAGATTTATGAGAAAGTCGTGGACGTCATCCGGATTTTTGACTGTAGACAGAGAAGAAACGCCTATATATGCAGGATGGGTACCGGATGCATTTGTCGTTGTTTTACTTGTCTCATATATTTTCCCGTCATAATATACAAGATATGTCCTCCACTGCCCATGCATGTCATTAGGATTGGAGCCGTCGCTTTTCGTGGCGATCAGTAAGGAACCGAAAGACCTCGATACCCCTTTTCATGACAGGTAATAGGGCTGCCAGTACAGCTGGTCTTCCAGTTCGTCAAGTGCTCATACATATACTTCATCAGCGACTCTCTGCTGGCCCAGTTGTTTACCTTTACTTCTTTGTAAAGCTGGTCCATGAGCTTTTTGTATTCTTCTACATATTCCTCCAGCGGAGTCAAAGCGCTGTCATCGGAAATTACATATTTAACATCGGCATCTTTGTTGTATTTCACACAAAGGCCGTTTTTAAGATCTGTTTCTTATCTGCACCCACTGAAGTCAGGCGGTTTTTAACATACAGTTCCATATACGCACTCTGGGAAGATGCCACTAATATCCTCCTTACCGGCATTGATGACCTCTAAGTCTAATATACCTGATTTTGGATCAGATTGAAATACGAAATACATCAATTTCCGGAGGAACTAGAAACCGTATGGGATAGTGGGATGTCCCGATCCCTGTGTTGACAAAAAGCTTCATTCCATTTACCGAATAGAACCCATCCGTAAATTTTTTGGCAAGAGACGTTTTCATCTTAAAAAACGGAAGCTTTACCTGTCCGCCGTGGCTGTGCCCTGCCAGAATCAGGTCGGCACTTTTTTCAGGGACGCGCTCTGCCGCATCCGGTTCGTGCATCAGCAATATTTTGTAATCACAGTTCTTTAACTCTCCCGACTCCATCAGTCCATAGTCCGGTGTTCCGAACAGCACATCGTCCAGCCCGCCGATCCCGATCTTTTTTCCATCGGGAAGACGGATGATTGCAGATTCATTGGCAAGCAGCTTAAATCCTCCGTTCTGTATGATCCCCGGATAAGCCCTCATGGCGCTTCCTCCGTAATCCCGGTTTCCCCAGACCGCATATTTTCCGTATTTGGCCTGGATGTCGGACAATGCCTTCTCTACTTTTTTCTCAGGATGGTAGGACGCATAATTGTCATAGAGATCCCCGGTAAAAACAACAATATCCGGCGACTGCCCGTTGATCTTATCCACTAACTTTCCCAGCCGGTCTTCAGAATATGCTTCACTCACCTGGATGTCAGATATATGGACCAGCTTCAACTCTATCGATGCCGGTCCTTTCTTCAGTTCATAGTCATGGACTGCCAGACGGTATGGTTCTATTTTCACTGCATATACTGCCAAAAGACCCGTTAAAATCAGGATCATCAGTATAAACAGAATGATTCTTTTGATAATCTTCAATGGAATTCTCCTTATGAGCTTTTTATAACTATTTCCTTCGCATTTTAAAATGCGTTCCTCCAATAGCGAAAACAAACTTCCCCTATGGAATGAAAAAACCGCATATTTCTATGCGCTCCCATTTATTTTTAGACATTTCTACTATTTTTCATTCAAGGTATTTGTTTAGTATAAACGATGGCAGGGCAAATGGCAAGGCTTGATTAGCCATCACTTACTTAAAAAATGATGGCTGACCAAGCCCCCTTTGCTCAAGGATATTCATTAGAGTTTTCTCTGTTTTTATTATATCAGTCTCCTGTCATTCAATCTCAAAATTTTCAGAATTGAAATTACTGTAAAATCTGCCCTGTTCCGCAGTAAAACGAAGTACACAGTAATCAGGGTCCGTCACGCCTTCCGGGTAATACATGGTATCGCCCGCATGCCATATTTTCTGGCTGATTCCCAGGATAGATTTTATCAAAACGGAAAGAGAACTGCCGCCCTTGCTGAGCTTCCATAAAATAACAGGCTTCCATTTGCCCTTTATGATGTCATGTATCAATTCCAACGGACATATATATTTATTCCTCATTTTCATCTTGACCGACTCCAATCATCGGCAGGGATTTTATTTATTCAGAACAAAGTGGGCAAGCCCACTTCAACGCCCCAACCCCTCACTCTTTGAGGGGCTTGACAACTTTGCGTGCCAGATGCAATTTGCCGCAGGCAAATAATTTCCTTACGCATCTGTGCACAACCCGCGGAGCGTTTTTATTTCATAGGGAAGGTCGTAGAACTTTCCTATGAAAATCGAGTAGGGGAGATTAAATCTCCCCTCTCACACCACCGTACATGCCGTTCGGCATACGGCGGTTCAACATAACTTCAAAGCATGACGTTCCATGTAATAATCGTAGCAACTCACAAGCCCTGCCTGTTTCAGCTTTTCTTTTGAGATTGCCCT
>NZ_NQOG01000026.1 GCF_002270485.1 Anaerostipes hominis (ex Lee et al. 2021)
TGCCCCCTGTTGACCGTGAAATCACGGTAGAACAGGCCATCATCATAGCAAGGAATCAAGGTTATAAGATCAAGTCAGCAACTGCATAACCTTAACTTTTCAATATTCACTTTTTAAAGTAGCCACCGGAAGATGGCTTATTTGTTATGCGATTAAATAAATGGATACCCTCTACTTCTCATTTTCAATCTTTATCCTCCTTTCATGCTTTAATTTTTTTATTATAAACCTTGTTTCATAAATATTCAAAGGATCAGGTGAAAATTCCATCTTTTGGTGCCGAATAAGAAGGTAATTGAGAAAAGCCCTTATTATAAGTTATATGGAAGAGATGATAAGACAGGCAAAATATAAATATATTTTATAATTTATGATTGACATTCTGGTAAAAGAGATATATGATAAACACATAACATATGAATGATTGTTCATATGAATGAATATAATAATAAAAGGAGGGTGAGAAGTTGACAGTACATGATATAGACTGCTGTGATACCTATCAGGTCCATGATGACCTTCTGAAAGCAGTAAATGAAAAGATGCCCGAGGAAAGTGAACTGCAGGATCTGGCAGACCTTTTTAAGGTGTTTGGAGATTTTACAAGGATCAGGATTTTGTTTGTTCTGTTTGAAGCGGAAGTATGTGTGTGTGACCTGGCGGAGGCTCTTGATATGACTCAGTCTGCAATTTCACATCAGCTGAAGATACTGAAGCAGGCAAGGCTGGTAAAATCGAGAAGAGAAGGAAAATCAGTTTTTTATTCACTGGCAGACGGTCACGTAAGAACGATCATCGCTCAGGGAAGAGATCATATTGAAGAATAATCATAATTAAAATGGGAGGATATCATGAAGAAAAAATTTAAGTTACAGGATTTAGACTGTGCACACTGTGCGGCAAAGATGGAAGAGGCAATCAAAAAAATACCGGGAGTAAATGACGCCAGTGTAAGTTTTATGACTCAGAAAATGACGATCAGCGCAGAAGATGAAAAGTTTGATGAAATCATGCAGAAGGTTGTCAGTACCTGTGCCAAGGTTGAGCCTGACTGCAGGATACTCATCTAGCTGATAAAACCCGGATGGAACGGAGCCGATCCCGCACTCCGGGTTTTGTTTTTCAATATAAGGAGACTATGTTTATGACAAAAAAACATAAAAAGATGCTGATCCGGATCATTGCAGCATTTTTCCTGCTTGCAGGGCTGATGATCGCGGAACATACGGGCAACCTCCAAAGTTTGGAAGGTTCATGGACTTTGTTTGTGATTTATCTGATCCCGTATCTGGTGATCGGCTATGACATTATTTACAAAGCAGCCAGAAATATTAGAAATGGACAGATATTTGATGAAAATTTCCTCATGATGATCGCTACGTTCGGAGCCTTTGGAGTGAAAGAGTATTCCGAAGCTGTGGCCGTTATGCTGTTTTATCAGGTGGGGGAACTGTTCCAGAGTTATGCGGTGGGAAAATCCCGCCAGTCTATCTCAGAGCTGATGGATATCTGCCCCGAATATGCGAATATCGAGGTTGATGGAGCGCTCACACAGGTTGATCCTGATGAAGTTGAAATAGGAAGTTTCATTGTTGTAAAACCGGGGGAAAGAATTCCTTTGGACGGCGTGGTAATCGAGGGGGAATCCTTGGTCGATACAGCCGCACTGACCGGCGAGTCCGTTCCGAGAAAGGCAGCTGCAGGTGATGAAGTGATCAGCGGATGCGTCAACGGAAGCGGTACGCTGAAAGTAGAAGTGACGAAAGAATTTGAAGACTCCACTGTTGCAAAGATTCTGGAACTGGTGGAAAATGCAGGCAGCAAGAAGGCAAATGTAGAGAATTTCATTACTAAATTTGCAAAATATTATACTCCTGTGGTAACAATCGGTGCCGTGATCCTTGCGGTATTCCCTCCACTGATCTTAGGAGGAGGCTGGGGTGAATGGGTTCAGAGAGCCTGCATTTTCCTTGTAATCTCCTGTCCATGTGCGCTGGTAATTTCAGTGCCTATGGGATTTTTCGGAGGGATTGGTGCTGCCTCAAGGATCGGTGTACTGGTCAAGGGAAGCAATTATCTGGAAGCTGTATCTGAGATGACGACCATAGTATTTGACAAGACTGGAACTCTGACAAAAGGTGAATTTAAAGTGACTGAGATCCTGCCGCAGGGACGCAGAGAAGAGGAACTTCTTGAGCTTGCGGCATTGGGTGAAGGGTATTCGAATCACCCGATTGCCGGTTCTATTAAAGAAGCATACGGAAAAACAGCGGATATGAACCGTGTGTCCGAGGCTGAAGAAATCGCAGGACACGGAATCCGTGTCCTGATTGATGGGAAAGAAGTTCTGATCGGAAACGGCAAGTTAATGAGACAGCAGCACATTGACTATGTTTCCTGCAACAGTACCGGGACTGTCGTCTACGTGGCCTCTGAGGGTGTGTTTGCAGGCGCTATCGTCATTTCTGATACGGTAAAAGACGGGGCAAAAGAGGCAATCAAAAGCATGAAGCAGGTAGGCGTTAAAAAATGTGTTATGCTCACCGGAGACAGGAAAGAGGCAGCTGAATCTGTTGCCGTACAATTAGGAATTGATGAAGTATACGCAGAACTCCTGCCGGGCGACAAAGTATCCCAGGTGGAAAAGCTTCTGAAAAATCAGAGAGAGAAAGAAAAGCTTGCTTTTGCCGGAGACGGTATTAATGATGCACCGGTGCTTACAAGAGCAGATATTGGGATTGCCATGGGAAGCATGGGATCTGATGCGGCCATAGAAGCTGCCGATGTGGTATTGATGGACGACGATGTCAGAAAGATTGCCTCCATCGTTCATATTTCAAGAAAAACACTGCGGATAGTGAAACAGAATATTGTGTTTGCCTTAGGTGTAAAGGCTCTTGTATTGGCTCTAGGCGCAGCCGGAATGGCAAATATGTGGGAAGCAGTCTTTGCGGATGTGGGAGTATCGGTGATTGCAATCCTCAACTCTATGCGTGCGCTGAAAAGCGGTGACCAAGAATAAAAGAAAATTGAGAGAAAAGGCCTGATTCAGCCGAATATGGTATAATGCAGCAAAACAGAAAAATCATTCTGCTTTGCTGCATTTTCCTTTTTTACCTCTCAGGAAAGAGACTCCGTGACTTCTTTGAACTGAAAAACACTACGGGAACAAAGAAAAGCCTTATAAATACTGCATTTAAATGAATGAGCAAGAGGAAATATTGAAGGATTTACGACAATAGTACAACAAATGAAAGAACATTGTATAACGACTTCTATTGCTATGTTTGATGAATGCTGAAATATTATAGACAGGTGCTTAAAAATAGTGTAAAATTAACTTGTATTAGGAAAAGAAAAATACTTTTTAATTTTGTATAAAAAGGGGTTGACAGACATGCTTAGAAACTGGTATACTATGACAGACAGACAGACAGACAGACAGACAGACAGACAGACAGACAGACAGACAGACAGACAGACAGACAGACAGACAGACAGACAGACAGACAGACAGACAGACAGACAGACAGACAGACAGACAGACAGACAGACAGACAGACAGGTAAAGTCTGCCTTTTTTGCGTACAACCTATATAGACATACCAAAAGCACAGATACACTAATTATATGGTGATCTGTGTCTTTTTTGCGTTCTGTAGAAAAATGAGTGAAAAGAGGGAAGAAATATGTATAAAGAGAGTGTCAAGAAGAATTTTCGTTACATAATGTCAAAATTTGTGTGTGTGGTTTTTGTAGTAATTTTAATATTAAATTGTATGTCTTTGCAAATTAAAGCAGAAGGAAATACGAATGGGAATATAACAGATAGTGAATATAATCCAAAATATACTATTCAACATTATTTAAATTACCCAGCGATGGTTTTAGATATTCCAAATTCTGGAGATAAGACAGGAATGGATTTAGTAAATGCGCAAGCATCTAAGACAGATACGATGATTGTATGGCGAACAGATGCTTCACGGGAAAATAATTTACCACGTAATTTTAAGAAACAAAATAGTTATGGAGAGAACCATGGCGTGGATGAATTATATGAACAAAGTCCACATTCGCAACTAAACTTAAATGATGATGGAACAGTAAAAACAGAAAATGAATTACGAAAATTGTTTGCTGATGAGGAAACATATTTCTTTGAAAAATCACAAATGCGATTCATGAATAAGCTTTATAATGATAAAAGTGAAAATCATTATAATAAGAATTATACATTAGAACAGGTTTGGCTTTTGAAAGAAGGTAAGGATAAAGATAGTACTAATGAAGAGGATTTTTATGTCTTAGATGCACCTGTAATGGATGATGGAATCCATCATGATCCTTCTAAGTTTACTTTCACTAACTATAAGGACAATCCAGCATTTAATTCCACAAAAACTACAAATGCTGATGGTGTGAAATATATTGGAGATTCAAAAGACGGTTATACGATTTTAATTACTGAAGATACGGTCATTCGTCTAGTTTTTGAACCAACTACAGAAGAAAATTATAATTATGATGCAGTGAATTTTTTCGATTATGATATAACGGATGGATGGATTTATACTACAGAAGCTGCAGCTAATGCAGCAAGAGATGGTCAAGAGGTAGATAATATAAGCAAAAAGGTTGATAAGGCAATAGAAGCACAAACTTTAGATCAATTAGTTTCAAACAGTAAATTTAATGTAGATGGTAAACTTCCAACTTCTTATCAAAGCAAAGATGAATTGAAAAATGTAACATTTTATGCAAACACAGCAAAACAAGGTATAAATAACCGAAATAATCTTCCTGCTGGAGCAGAGCAAAAATTTGCTTTTGGAAACGATAATGCTGGGACTGGATTAGGAAAGAATACTTGGAATGATTCTAACGGTGTAGCGGCATCATTAAATATGACTAATGCAGGAAATCGTGCTGGAACCAGTAAATGGGGTACTACATTCTATGGTCCGAGTCTTCGAGGGGCAACATTTAGTTTGGGTCAAGGCGTCAATGAAAATGGAAGTATTAAGTGGAGTGAGGGGGTAAATGCACCTCCAATCTTTTCAACAGCTAAAGATACTTTGAATTCAGATGGTATAGATAATCCAAATGGAATACAAGGGAAAACGGAATATTTAAAATATAGTGGATATGGGACAGAAAATTCCAAAGAAAACTATAGCTTACAGTTTTCTCGTCTTGGAGGTACATATACTTTATCTGGAGTTAAGAACAATAAAGGGAAACAAGTCAGCAGTAAGTTGGATAAAATTTCTAAAAATAAATCATCTCTTTATTCAAATGAATTTTGGCCGATGGATTATGCTTCATCATATGGAACTGATGGACACGATCTTAAATTTGGAAATTTAAATTCCAAAGATCTTAGAAATTTTGTAGGAATTGATGGTTCTGGAGCTAAAGTATCTGGAGCCCTTCCAACAAGTGATGATCAAAATAATGATCATAATTCTTACTTTGGTATGACAACATATTTTGATTTTGTGTTACAACCTGGATATTGTGGACCGTTGAATTACTTCTTTTATGGAGATGATGATTTATTAGTGTTCTTGTCAGAAACAACTGTTTCTGAGGATGGGACAGTTACAGTTGATCATACTAACAGTGTACAAGTGGCAGACATGGGTGGAGTTCATTCGTCATTAGGTATGTACGTAGATTTATGGGAATTTATTGATGGAGCAGAAGATATAAAAAATAGTGATGGAGAGACAATTGCCACAGGTATTCCATATAAAGATAATAAGAAAACATATCGTTTATCTGTATATTACACAGAAAGAGGAGCATCTGGATCTTCATGCTATATGAGATTTACAGTTCCATTTGAAGAGTTAGCAACAAATCCAATTACTTTTAATCAGGCAATTCAAATTGAGAAAAATGTTAAGAGCAATTCAAAAGAAGATAAAGGTGTATATGCATTTCAGTTGGATTTAACGACACCTGACGGAAATTCTATGGTTAATCAATATCCATATAAGAGATATGATGCAAATGGAAAAGAAATTAGTACTTCTAATGCTTCAATTGTCAGTGGAACAAAATTTTTTTTAAAGGATGGAGAGAAAGTGCTGATTTCTCATTTGCCAAAAGATACTGATAAGGATTTGGAGAAAGGCTATGGATATAATGTAAGAGAATTAGGAAGAGTAGATTCATCTAGTACAGGATACCCTGATAACTTGAATCCAAGTAATGTTACAGTTATTCCATTGACTCCAAAAGATTCAACAACCTTTATGACAGGAACAATTAAGGATGGATTAGGTCAAAAATTAACATTGGGTGTTGATTATGGGGATGAATTTGATAAAAACAATTATGTTCGTTTTATTAATGCCACAGACCCTGGAATGTTAGAATTAGAAAAGCAATTATCTGTTGATACGCAATCAACAGATAAGGATTTCAATTTCAACGTATATTTCACAAAAGCAGATGGGACGCCTTTGAACTCTTTATCATGGTTTAAAAGCCCGACTGATGTTGAGAGTCCAAACTGGGTTGAACAATCAGATATTGAGTTGCAAGATGGTAAAGGCGTGTTATCAATTAAAGCTGGTGAAAAGGTTTTGATTTATAATTTACCAAAAGGGGCAACCTATACCATTACAGAAGCCAAAAACACATATTATGGGGTCAAAGAGATTGTTACTACAGGAAGTGGAAAGATAAATAAAGACGAAGCTTCTGGAAAGGTTACCGGAACTATTATAGTGGATGAGAATGTGACCGAGATGGATCAAAAAAAGCCATCTAATACCATTAAATATGTCAATGCAAAAACAGAAACAGGTGGCTTGACAGTAACAAAACAAGTTGCGGGAACACACGGCGATAAAGACAAGGAGTTCCATTTCACGGTTACGCTTGATGATAAGACAATCAGCGGAAAATTTGGAGATATGGACTTCGCGGACGGCGTGGCTACATTCACATTGAAACACGGGCAGAGAGCAACAGCTGTGAGACTTCCTGCTGGTATCAGATATACAGTAGAAGAAACAGAAGCCAACCAGGACGGCTATGTGACTACTTCTACTGCTGACAAAGGAACAGTTCCAGAGGATGGTAATGTGGGAATCAAGTTTATCAACCACAAGGAAGTGACATCAGAGAAGCCATCCACACCTGATAAACCTGATACGCCAGACAGTCCAAAAACGGGTGACAGAACAAATATAGTGTTATATATATCATTGTTCGCAATAAGCGGACTATTAATCGCAATTCTAATCGTATTGAAGAAAAAGAAAATATTGGAGAACCGAAAAAGATCTTGAAATAAGATTGTAACGGCTACACAACTCACATTGACGGAGTGATCCAGACACGGTGGCGGGGAAATCTCAGGATTTTTCCGCCATGCTTGCAAGTGGCTGGTTCACTTCGTCTGTGAGCGAGCCTGTGGCGAGCTTTATGTAGCCCCCGTTATCTAACAAGGGGGCACAGGAACGCTCATGGTATGACTTCATGCTCGATTGTATGACGGCTGGCGGTGTGATAAAACGGGTTGACTTGGACACAGAGATTAAAAACCGTTTTGAAATACGCATGAAGAATGCACGAGCCTATTATGCTGTTGTGGACTTACTCATTTTGTATTCAAATGCTTAGTTTGTATCAAGTGTTGATGCAAGAAAGAAGAAATATATTTTATCAGGTAGATGATAATGGTGTCATCTTTCAGGCCGATGGAGAAAGCTCAAAGGATATATTATGGAAGAGGCGAATGGCATGTTCGTCCAATGAACAATTCTCGATTGATAAATCCATGACATTGGACTTGAACGGATACAGTATTGGCTCCATAAAAGAGCAGTCTTTTGTGATAAATAAATATGGGGAAACGACTGAAGTCAAGCAGAAAAACGGAACGATCACCAATGACAGCAGCGAATCAGACAAGTTAAGCATACCGGTGTTTGCAAGACAAAGAGTCAAACTGCACCTGGAGAATATGAAGCTTATATTGAATCCAAACGCCGGCATGATGGGATATGGCCTGAGGATTGGAAATGGAGATCATAATCAGGCACCGTAAAAGCTTTCAATATCGGCGGAGCCGCAGTTTATCATCCTCAGAACGGCAATCTGACAATCAACGGCGGCATTGCGGAGAATACGGAGGTGCTCAGGGAGCCGAGGCATCCATTGTATTTAAAGTCAATGGGGGCAGCTCTGTGGATAATCTCACAGGATTGACAGACCAGGTGATTTCTGACCTCACTATGCCGAAACCGAAGACCGGCAGTTCAGCGCAATCGAAGCGGGTCACCCAAAATGCGGCTAAAGCTGGGGAGCCTTTGGAATTTGCAGCTTGGGCAGGAGTCATGCTCACGGCTCTGGTATGCGGTCTGGCTGCGGCAAACTGTAAAAAGAATGCAAAGCATAAATAACATTCCATATACCTTATCGTGCGAAGCACGTCCACCCGAAGGGTATTAAATACGGTGTGCCCTGCGGGTATACTTTTCTGAGCTTATCCGGGTGTTTGGCAGAGAAATGCCGGATAAGCTTTGTTTTTAGTTGCGCTTTTTCTGTAAAACGTGCTAAAATTCTTTCAGATATAAAAAGGAGCTAGTTATGGAACTTTCGATGATAGGAATAGATTATCATACGGCATCGGTGGAGGAGAGGGAGCCGTTTGCATTTACAGATTCGGGAGCCACCCGATTCATGAAGTCTGTGAAGGAAACGGACCCAAATGCGTCCTGTATCGTTCTGTCGACCTGCAACCGGACAGAACTTTGGTTTTATAATCTGACACCTGACCCTCTGGATTACCTTTTTTCACAGCTGTCTCTTTTAAAGGATTCGGGGAGAGAACTGTTCGTCAGAAGGGCCGGGGCCGAGGCCGTCTTTTATCTGATGGAACTGGCCAGCGGGCTCCACTCTCAGATCCTTGGGGAAGACCAGATTGTGTCCCAGGTCAGAGAGGCCCTTAACCGTGCCAGAGAATGCTGTAAGCCGGACCCTGTTCTGGACACGCTGTTTCGGATGGCTGTGACGGCGGCAAAAAAAGTCAAAACGGAAACCCGGATCGGAAGCAGGGACACCTCCGTGCCGGAACGGGCTGTTTCGATTTTGGAAGACAAATACGGCTCATTTAAAGGAAAACAATGTCTGGTTATCGGAAACGGAGAAATGGGCCGTCTTCTGGCCGCATGGCTGGTACATAAAGGGGCCTGTGTTTCCATGACTCTGCGGCAGTATCGGAAACAGGACGTCATGATCCCGGCAGGATGCGGTGTTGTCTCTTACCAGGACCGTTACAGCGCCATGGGAGCTATGGAGTTTATTTTCAGTGCCACCAGAAGCCCGCACTATACGATACGCGCACAGCAGGCGGCAGAGACTTTTAAAGAGCACCGCTCTTATGTGTTTACAGATCTGGCAGTGCCCAGGGATCTGGACCCGGGTCTTGCAGAGCTGCCCGGATGCTGCCTTTTAGATATGGACGATCTGGGCCTTCAGGTATCGGCAGATGACGGGGAGCTTAAGAAGGCAGAAGAAATTATTTGTGAGCAGTCCGATGAATTTATGAACTGGTATTATTTCAGGGATTATATTCCGCTGGTCCGGGCGGTCGGCAGTGCTGCCGGGGAGCTGACCAATGCCAAGCTGAAGAAAACATACAGGGAACTCAGAAAAAAACACCAGGATGTATGCGGCCTTAAAAAAGAGGTGATGAGGGCATCAGAATCAGCGGTTGAACGGATTCTCTTCGGCCTTAAGGATGTGCTCCCGAGGCAGGAGTGGAAACATATTTTTGAGGCGCTGGAACTGTCGGCAGATGAGGTGGATATTTTTTAAGGAGGCTTGACCATGGGATATTTTCCGATGTACACAGATATCCGGGATTTCAAGATTTTGATGGTCGGAGGAGGAGCAATCGCCCTGCGGCGGCTTAAGACACTCCAAATGTTTCATGAACATATCACAGTCATATCACTGTCTGTCTGCAAAGGGATAGAAGATATGGTCCTTGACGGCTTTGTCACCTGGATTTCAAGGAGTTATGTTCCGGGAGACCTGAAAGATTTTGATATGGTGCTTGCCGCAACAGATAACAGGGAAGTCAATCACGCTGTTTTTCTGGAAGCCCGGAGGGAGAAAATGCCCGTCAATATCAGCGACTGCAAAGAAGAGTGCAGTTTTTATTTTCCTTCTGTTATAAAGGACGGCGATATTGTCATCGGGGTCACATCCGGAGGCACCGACCATAAAAAGACAAAACAGACAGCAGACAGAATCAGGAGTTTGATATGGAACCAAAAAGACTGAGGATCGGAAGCCGCGAAAGCCTTCTGGCTGTGGCTCAGACAAAACTTGTAATAGAGCAGTTAAAAGCAAATTATCCGGATCTTTCTTTTGAGCTGGTGACTCTGAAAACTACCGGGGATAAGATTCTTGATAAGACGTTAGATAAGATCGGAGGAAAGGGACTCTTTGTGAAAGAGCTTGATCAGGCTCTTCTGGACGGAAGGATCGATATGGCGGTCCACAGCATGAAGGATCTGCCTATGGAGATCTCCGATGACCTTCCCGTGGCGGCAGTGCCCAAACGGGGTGATCCAAGAGACGTGATTGTGCTGCCTTTGACCGGAGATTTTGGGGAACCCGGACAGGTGATCGGTTCTTCCAGTGCGAGAAGAGTTCTGCAGGCCAGAGGCCTGTTTCCGGAAGCAGAATTTCAAAGTATCCGAGGGAATATCCATACGAGGCTTCGTAAGTTGGACGGCGGACAGTATTCTGCATTGATCATGGCGGCCGCGGGACTAAAAAGGGCAGGCCTTGAAGAGCGGATCAGCCGTTATTTTTCTGTGGAAGAAATGCTGCCGGCGGCCGGACAGGGGACACTGTGCGTTCAGGTGAGAAAAGATTTTGACCAGTCCTTTTTTTCATGTATCCATGACAGGGGGACGGAACTTGTGACCGAGGCGGAACGGAGTTTTGTACGTGCTTTGGACGGGGGCTGTTCTTCTCCGATCGCGGCATATGCAGAGATTACAGGAAGCGACCTTAACCTTACCGGGTTTTACTGCGATGAATCAGACGGCACCGGAAGGGAAAAGAGCATTCGGGGAAAAGCACAAAGTGCCGGTGAGCTTGGCCGGCGCCTTGCAGAACAGATACGAGAATAAATGATACAGAAAGAAGGATGCAGAATGGATATGACAATAAGATCAAGAAGGCTACGGTCTACACCGGTATTGAGAAAGATGGTGCGGGAGACGAGGATGGATGCGTCTTCTCTCATTTATCCGCTTTTTGTGCGGGAGGGAGAAAATGTGAAGGAAGAAATCCCGTCCATGCCGGGACAGTTCAGGTACAGTCTGGACCGCATGCCGGAAGCTCTGAACGAAATGGCAGATGCCGGGGTGCCGAGTGTTATGCTGTTTGGAATTCCGGATGCAAAGGATGAGTGCGGCACCGGGGCGTGGGCAGAGGACGGCATCATCCAGAAGGCATTGAGAAAGGCAAAGAAGGAAGTGCCGGATCTTTATTACATTACAGACGTGTGCATGTGTGAGTATACCTCCCACGGACACTGCGGCATTTTGAGCGGACACCGGGTGGACAATGATAAGACTCTGCCCATGATCGCTAAGATAGCCCTGTCCCAGATACAGGCCGGGGCCGATATGGTAGCCCCGTCTGATATGATGGACGGCCGGGTCTCTGAGATCAGAAGTCTGCTGGATCAGCACGGTTACACAGATGTGCCGATCATGTCCTATGCGGCCAAATATGCTTCCGCTTTTTACGGCCCGTTTCGGGATGCCGCAGGATCTGCCCCTTCCTTCGGAGACCGGAAGGGATATCAGATGGATTATCATAATCGCCTGGAGGCCCTGAAGGAAGTGAAACAGGACTGTGAAGAAGGAGCGGACATCATCATGGTGAAACCGGCTCTCTCTTATCTGGATATTGTGAGAGAAGTGCGCAGTACGGTAGATCTTCCAGTAGCTGCATACAGCGTCAGCGGGGAGTATGCCATGATCAAGGCGGCAGCCATGAAGGGCTGGATCGATGAGGATCAGATGATCTGTGAGACGGCAGCCGGGATTTACCGGGCAGGCTGTGATATACTCCTGACGTACTTTGCTAAGGAGATTGCCGGATTTATGAGGGAAGGGAGGATCGGATGATGACCAGATCAGAAGATTTATTTAACCGTGCCAAACGGGTGCTGCCAGGAGGCGTCAACAGCCCGGTGAGGGCTTACCAGTCTGTGGGAGGCTGTCCGCGGTTCATTAAAAAAGCGGAAGGTACTTATGTATATGACGAAGAGGGAAAACGCTATCTGGATTATATCGGCTCCTGGGGACCGATGATCCTCGGACATAACCATTCGGAGATCCAAAAAGCGGTCGTGGAAGCCGCACAAAATGGGCTGAGCTTTGGTACGGCTACAGAGATCGAAGTGGAGATGGGAGAACTGCTGTGCAATCTGGTGCCGTGTTTTGATATGGTCCGCATGGTCAATTCGGGCACGGAGGCCGTGATGAGTTCGATCCGGGCTGCGAGAGGATTTACGGGCAGAGATAAGATCATCAAGTTTGAGGGATGTTATCATGGACATTTTGACGCACTGCTCGTAAAAGCGGGGTCCGGTGTGATGACGGCAGGAATCCCGGACAGCTCCGGTGTGCCAAAGGGCTGTGCGAAGGATACCCTGACTGCGGTGTATAACGATATAAACAGCGTTAGGAAACTATTTGAAGAAAATCCGGGACAGATCGCCGCGCTGATCATTGAACCGGCAGCGGCAAATATGGGGGTTGTATTGCCGAAAGAAGGCTTTTTGCAGGAACTCAGAGATATCTGTACCAAGAACGGGACACTGCTGATCTTTGATGAGGTCATTACCGGCTTCAGGCTGGGACTTGCAGGTGCACAGGGAACTTACGGCGTGACGCCGGACCTGGCCACCTTCGGAAAGATCATCGGAGGAGGCATGCCGGTAGGCTGCTACGGAGGACGGCGTGAGATCATGGAAATGATCGCACCTCTCGGCAGCATTTATCAGGCCGGGACTCTGAGCGGAAATCCGGTTGCCATGGCGGCCGGCATCACGGAACTTACGATTCTGAAAGAACACCCGGAAATCTACCGGCATCTTGAGAAACTCGGAGAGTCTTTCAGAAGCGGTGTAAAAGAGATCCTAAGGCGGCACGGAAAGGAATATCAGATTACAGGGACAGGGTCTTTAAGCTGTCTGTTTTTTACGGACCGTCCGGTTGCCAATTATGAGGACGCAAAGACTTCCGATGTACAGGCATTTGCAGAGTATTTTCATTATATGCTGGATCACGGAATCCATCTGGCCCCCTCTCAGTTTGAAGCTATTTTCTTTAACAATGCTATGAAACAGGAGGATGTAGATCTGACACTGGAAGTGATGGATTCCTTTTTTTCATTTCACAGGAAAGTCCTATGACCTTCCCTATGAAATAAAAACGTTCCGCGGGTTGTGCACAGATGCGTAAGGAAATTATTTGCCTTCGGCAAATCGCATCTGGCACGCAAAGTTATCAAGCCCCTCAAAGAGTAAGGGATTGGGGCGTTGAAGTGGGCTTGCCCACATTGTGCTAGAGAAGACAACCGGGAGGAATTCTATGAGCAGGGGACTTAAAGAGCATAAGGTCATAAAACAGAATAAAGAACTGAGATGCGGTTTTACGACAGGCTCCTGTGCGGCCGCCGCTGCCAAAGGAGCCGCCGCAGCCCTGCTTTTGGGAACACAGGAATCAAATGTTTCTCTTCTGACACCTGCGGGTATCCGTCTTTTTCTGCCCCTGGAGGATTTCAGGGTATCAGATAATTCGGTTTCCTGCTGTGTTACCAAAGATGCCGGGGACGATCCGGATGTCACAGACGGTATTCATATTTATGCGGAGGTGAAAAAAATCCCTTCTCCCGGAATTTTCATCGAAGGAGGAGAGGGGATCGGCAGAATTACAAGAAAAGGCCTTTTCCTGCCAGTCGGCGAGGCGGCCATCAACCCTGTGCCGAGAGAGATGATCACAGATGCCGTGCGGGAAGTCCTTGACCGTTCCGATTATGAAGGCGGCCTCTCAGTAACCGTCCGGACGCCGGAGGGCGGGGAGACGGCAAAGAAAACCTTCAATCCGCGCCTCGGGATCGAAGGCGGCATTTCAATTCTCGGGACCACCGGGATCGTAGAACCTATGAGCGAAGCGGCGATGGTCAAAAGTATTGAGGCAGAGATGCGGATTCTTCTCGCAGAGGGAAACGGATATCTTTTAGTGACGCCCGGCAATTACGGGGCTGACTATGTAAAAACACACTGCGGCATTTCGGGAGACAATATACTAAAGTGCAGTAACTTTGTGGGTGATACGATAGACATGGCTGTCAATTTAAAAGCCAGGGGAATTCTGTTTGTGTCCCATATCGGAAAGTTTATCAAGCTTGCAGGCGGGATCATGAATACCCACTCGAGAGAGGCAGACTGCCGGGCAGAGCTTATGGCAGCCGCTGCAGTAAGAAACGGGGCCGGCCTTAAAACGGTCAAAAAGATCCTTCAAATAAAGACGACGGAGGAAGGCATTTCTTTTCTGGAATCAGAAGGGATTCTGGAACGGACGATGGAAGACGTATTAGAAAGGATCGGGGAAAATCTTTCCCGAAGGGCCTATGACAGGCTGTTGACCGGTGCCGTGGTCTTTTCTGGCGGGCACGGATTTCTGGGGCAGACGAAACACACCGATTTATTATGGCAGAAACTAAAGGAGACAGAATGAGCGGAACACTATATGGAATTGGAGTAGGCCCGGGAGATCCGGAACTTATGACTTTAAAGGCAGTGAGAAAGATCAGGGAGTGCAGGGCAGTCGCTGTTCCGGGCAGAAATCCGGAAGAAAGCACAGCTTTTCAGATCGCGGCAAAGGCGTGTCCGGAAATAAAAGATAAAAAACTGATCGGAATCCACATGCCTATGACGAGAGATGAAGAAAAACTGAGGGAGAGCCATGAATCGGGGGCTTTTTTTCTGACAGAATGTCTTAAGAAAGGGATGGATGTCGCATTCTTAACGCTCGGTGACCCCACAGTGTATTCCACTTACCTGTATTTACATAAGATCGTCAGAAAACAGGGATTTCCGGCAGAGATCATAAGCGGTATTCCTTCCTTTTGTGCGGCCGCTGCCAGGATGGAAACAGGGCTTGCAGAGAAAGATCAGGCACTGCACATTATACCGGCTGCATATGAGGTGGAAGACTGGCTGGAACTTTCGGGGACAAAAGTATTCATGAAGGCCGGAAAACAACTGGCTCAGGTGAAGGAGAAATTGTCCGAAAAAAAACTGGCCGGAAGAATGGTAGAAAACTGCGGAATGAAAAATGAAAGACTTTATGACAGCATTGAAGAGATCCCCCAGGAGGCAGGGTATTACTCTCTGATTATCGTAAAGGAACAGGAGGATGTACAATGATTTATTTTGTCGGAGCAGGCAGCGGAGCGCCGGACTTGATCACCGTTCGGGGAAAGCAGCTGATCGAGACAGCGGATATCCTGATCTATGCCGGATCTCTGGTCAATCCGGAGCTTCTTTTATATGCCGGACCTGACTGTAAGCTCTATAACAGCGCAGAAATGACACTGGAAGAAGTTTTCAAGGTCATGGAAGAAGGGGAACTGGCGGGAGAGGACACAGTCCGGCTGCACACTGGAGATCCATGTCTTTACGGCGCCATCAGGGAACAGATGGACCTTCTGGATGAAAAAGAACTCCCTTATGATTACTGTCCTGGTGTCAGTTCTTTCTGCGGAGCGGCATCTGCCCTGAACTTAGAATATACACTTCCCGATGTGTCACAAAGCGTCATCATCACAAGGATGGCGGGAAGGACTCCGGTCCCGGAAAAAGAAAACATCGAATCCTTTGCTGCCCATCAGGCCACCATGGTGATTTTCCTCAGTACAGGAATGATAAAAGAATTATCAGAGAAGCTTGTGAAAGGCGGATACACCCGGGAGACACCGGCGGCCATCGTCTATAAGGCGACCTGGGAGGATGAGCAGACCTTTCTCTGCACTGTGGGGACTCTCTGCCAGACGGTAAGGGAGCACGGGATCACGAAAACAGCGCTGATCATTGTGGGAGATGCGGTCTCCCATCACCATTATAAGAGGTCTAAGCTCTATGATCCGGAGTTTACTACGGGATACAGAAAAGGAATCGAAAAATGAAGACAGCCATCATTTGCTTTAGCCAAAGAGGATTGAATATTGCCGGGAAATTGAAGACGGGTCTCAAAAAGTCAGGTCACGAGGCAGAGATCTCAGTGAAATCCAGATATATTAAGAACCGGGATGTACACTGTGTGACAGAATCATTAAATGACTGGACCGCAAGACAGTTTCAGGAAAAAGAAGCCTTATTTTTCATCGGGGCCTGTGGGATCGCAGTGAGGGCCATTGCACCTTTTGTCAAAAGCAAAGACACTGATCCCGCAGTCATAGCGGTCGATGAGGCAGCGAGCTTTGCGGTTCCTCTGCTGTCCGGACATCTGGGAGGCGCCAACGATCTGGCAGAACAGGCGGCTTTCCTCACGGGGGCTGTTCCTGTGATTACTACGGCTACGGATATAAATCAGGTGTTTGCGGTGGATCTGTTTGCAAAAAAGCACCGTCTGCATATCATGGATCTTGGGCTTGCCAAAGAAATATCAGCCTCTCTGCTGTCAGGGACTCCGGTCGGGTTTCACAGTGACTTTCCGGTGTCTGGGAATCTGCCGGAGGGACTGGTACGGGGAGAAGACACAAAACTCGGCATCTGCATTTCTGTGAGGAAGGATTTTCTTCCTTTTCAGAAAACCCTGAGGCTGATTCCGAAAGCAGTCGTTTTTGGAGTGGGATGCAGAAAAGACACGCCGGAAGAAGCCATAAAACAGGCTTTTTTACAGGCCTGTGAAAAAGGCCGGATTGAGCCTTTGGCATTGGGATTGACAGCCAGCATTGATTTAAAAAAGGAAGAACGCGGGCTCCTTGTTTTCTGCCGGGAGAAAGGAATTCCTTTTCAAAGTTTCACTGCCGAAGAGCTGATGCAGGCAGAAGGAGCATTTATGTCCTCTGCCTTTGTCAGCCGTGTGACCGGCGCAGATAATGTATGTGAGAGAAGCGCCCTTCTGGCGGCCGGAGACGGAGGAGAACTGATCGTGGGCAGACAGGCAGGAAACGGCGTGACCGCAGCTCTTGCGTTAAAAGATTGGAGGATCAGGTTTGAGTCATAAAATATATGTAGTGGGCATCGGCCCGGGAGCGTTTGAACAGATGACCGCAAAGGCGGCAGATATTTTAAGACAGAGCGATGTCATCATCGGATACACCGTATACATTGATCTTGTAAGAGATCACCTGCCGGGAAAACAATTTTTATCTACCCCCATGACAAAAGAGGCAGACCGGTGCCGGATGGCATTTTTGGAGGCGCGGAAGGGAAAGACCGTGTCGATGATCTGCAGCGGGGATGCGGGAATCTACGGGATGGCTGGTCTGATGTATGAAATCGGCGCACAATATCCTGATACAGAACTGGAAGTCATACCGGGGGTCACGGCGGCCACAGCCGGAGCAGCGCTGCTTGGGGCTCCATTGACCCATGATTTCTGTGTCATCAGCCTGAGTGATCTGCTGACTTCATGGAAAACCATCGAGGAACGGATTCTTGCGGCTTCCAGGGCAGACTTTTCTATCTGTCTGTACAATCCGTCCAGCAAAAAGCGGCGGGATTATCTGAAAAAGGCCTGTGAACTCATGCTCAAGTATAAATCCCCGGACACGGTATGCGGAATCGTAAAAAATATTGGAAGAGAGGGGGAGGAAAAGTTTCTCCTGACTCTTAAGGACCTTAAAGATGCAGAGGCCGATATGTTTACCACAGTATTTGTTGGGAATTCCCAGACAAAGACCCTGTCCGAAGCGATGGTCACTCCGAGAGGATATAAAGATGTATAAAGTATTTTTATTTGCGGGCACCACAGAGGGCCGGGAACTGGCGGGGTTTCTAAGCCGGGCCGGTGTGGAGGTCTTTGTATTTACTGCAACTGAATATGGAAAAAGCCTGATCGGGGAAGCGGAGAATATGGTCCTGTCCTATGAAAGGCTTTCCGCAGAAAAGATGGAAGAACAGATCAGAACCGAAAAACCGGATCTTGTGGTAGACGCCACACACCCGTATGCAGAATTGGTGACGGAGAATATACGGTCAGCCTGTATCCATACCCATACGGAGCTGATACGGCTGGTCAGGGACGAGGGGACATGGGACGGAGGAGACATTACATATGTCAGTTCCGCAAAAGAAGCAGCGGAGTTTCTTTCACGTACAGAGGGAAATGTTCTTTTGACAACCGGAAGCAAAGATCTGGCAGAGTTTACCGCGGTTCCTGGTTATGAAGAGAGGATTTATGCGAGAGTCCTCTCCCTGCCGGACGTGGCAAAAAGCTGTGCCGGACTCGGGTTTCGGGGAAGCCGCCTGATCTGCATGCAGGGGCCGTTTTCAAAGGAACTGAATACTGCAATGCTCAGGCAGTATGACTGTAAATGGATGGTGACAAAGGCCTCCGGAATGGAAGGCGGATTTCCGGAAAAATTAGAGGCCGCCAGAGAGGCGGGGGCAAAGCTTCTGATTATTGGGAGGCCGAAAAAGGAAGAGGGGCTTAACTTCAAAGAATGCCGGAAGATGCTTAGGGAGCGTTTTCAGATACCATACCGTCCGGAGATTACTCTTGCAGGCGTGGGAATGGGAAGTATCGAAATGATGACCGGGGAGGCAGTGCGTGCATGCCAAAATGCAGATCTTCTGATCGGAGCCGGCCGGGTGCTGGAGGCAGCAGAAAAAGCGGCCGGAAACGCTCATAAGGCAGAGCTTTATAAGGAATACAAAAGTGAGGAAATCTTTTCCTTCATAAAGTCTCATCCATTTTATTACCATATTGTCATTGCTATGTCAGGAGATCCCGGGTTTTACAGCGGGGCAAAAAAACTGTACGGACTGCTGTCTTCAGAAAAAGAATGGAATGTAAAAGCGGTGTCCGGTATTTCTTCTCTGTCCTATTTCATGGCGAAACTGCATCTTTCCTGGGAAGATGCAGTGATGGTAAGCTGCCATGGACAGAAAACACATCTTGTACAGAAAATAGCGTCCAGCAGGAAGGTATTTGCGATCCTGGGCACAGGAACAGAAGTCGGGGAGCTGGCAAAGGAACTCCTTCAATATGGCCTTGACGACGTTATCTTCCATACGGGGGAACGGCTTTCTTACCCCGACGAAAAGATCAGATCCGGTCTGCCGCAGGAATTCCTTTGCTGCCGGACGGATGCTTTAAGTGTGCTCTGTGTGGAAAATCCCAGGCCACGGAAACGTTTTGCACTTCACAGTTTACAGGATGATCTGTTCGTGCGCGGGAAGGTTCCCATGACGAAGCAGGAAGTGAGGAGCATCACTCTTTCAAAGCTTAAGCTTTTAAAAGATGCTGTCTGCTATGATATCGGTGCAGGCACAGGATCTGTCTCCATAGAGATGGCAGAGAAAGCATATGAAGGACGCGTATATGCGGTGGAAAAGAAACTGGAAGCGGCAGATTTGATCCGTCAAAACCGGAGAAAATTTTGTATGGATTCTATTCATATCGTGGAAGGAACGGCACCGGAGGCAATAAAAAGGCTGGAACCCCCAACCCATGTCTTTATTGGAGGAACCTCAGGCAATCTTACAGAAATCCTTCATTCTGTATTAAAGAAAAATCCCAGGGTCAGGATCGTTATGAACTGCATTACTCTGGAGACACTTACAGAGGCAGTCAAGGCCTTTCAAACTCTGCCTGTTACGGAGCCGGATATCGTGAATGTGACGGTGAGCAGGGCGAAAAAAGCCGGCAGCTATCATTTGATGATGGGAGAAAATCCTGTTTATATCCTTGCCTGCTCCGGAACCGGGGAGGCGTGCCGTGAAGATTGACAGACTCTTATTTACGGCCCCGCAGAGTGCAGGCGGGAAGACGATGGTGACCTGCGGCATTCTTGCCGCCCTCGGCGGGATGGGCAGAAAGACGGTGTCCTTTAAGTGCGGACCGGATTATATTGATCCGATGTTTCACCGCAAAGCAGTCGGAACCGATGCCTGGAATTTAGACCCCTTTCTGACACCCGGCCCGGCAGTCAGATCCCTGCTGGTCCGCCATGCAAAAAACGCCGATCTGGCTGTGATGGAAGGGGTCATGGGGTATTATGACGGCCTCGGAGGGACAACGACAAAAGCCAGTGCATATGAACTGTGTAAAATCACAGGCACTCCCGCAGTCCTGATCGTCGATGCAAAAGGGGTGAGCACCTCTGTTCTGGCTCAGATCCATGGCTTTTTATCATGGAAAAAGGACAGCGGGATCAGGGGAGTCCTTTTAAACCGGATATCTCCGATGCTCTATCCCCGGATGAAGCAGTTGATTGAGGAACAGCTGGACATCCCGGTTGTGGGATATGTGCCGGAAGTCCCGGACTGTGTGTTTAAAAGTCGCCATCTCGGGCTTATTTTGCCGGAGGAGATTACGGATATCAAAGATAAGCTTCACCGTCTTGCAGGCATTATGAGAGAAACCATTGACTGGGATACATTATTCAGGATTGCGGAAGGTGCCGCTTCTCTGGAGGCAGATGATGAAACAGATCCTCCGGATTATTTTGAGAACACAGACCTTTCTAAGGTAAGGATTGGAATTGCGGAAGATGAGGCCTTTTGTTTTATGTACAGAGAAAATTTAGAACTGCTCAGTGACATGGGAGCAAAACTTGTGTTTTTTTCGCCCATTCATGACAGACACCTGCCGAAAGATTTGGACGGACTGATCTTTTACGGCGGTTATCCGGAGCTTTATGGAATGGAACTTGAGGAAAATCATGCGATGAGACGAGAGACTGCATCTGCTGTGTCCTCCGGCCTTCCATGTATGGCCGAGTGCGGAGGCTTTCTGTATCTTCACAGGGAGATGGAGGATAAAGACGGCGTTTTCAGGAAAATGGCAGGCGTGATTCCGGGGAAGGCATATAAAAAGGACAGACTTTCGAGGTTCGGATATATTTCTTTACATCAGAGATCGGGAACCTTGTTTGGAACCGGTCCGGCAAAACTTACAGCCCACGAATTTCACTACTATGATTCCGACTGCTGCGGGCAGGATTTCTATGCAAAAAAACCTGTGGGCAGCAGAGGCTGGGAATGTATATTCGCATCCGACACTTTGTTTGCAGGCTTTCCTCATTTTTATTACTATGGCATTCCGGAACTTCCAAAGGCATTTTTAATAAAATGCCGTCAATACAAGGCGAAAAAGAGGAGATAAAATGGACATCACAGAAATCAGCAGTCATATCAAGAAACCGGATGAAAACGCTGTGAAACGGTGCAGGGAGCGCTGGGACAGCATAGCAAAACCGCTGCACAGCCTTGGAAAGCTGGAAGATCTGATCGTAAAGATCGCGGGAATCACCGGAAGTGAGCACATAAATCTCACAAAAAAAGCACTGGTTTGTATGTGTGCCGACAACGGAGTCGTGGAAGAGGGAATCTCCCAGTCAGGACAGGAAGTCACGGCGATCGTTTCCGAAAATATGTTAAACGGCAGGGCCACTTCCAGTGTAATGTGCAGGCATCTGGGTGCAGATTTGTTTGCCTTGGACGTGGGAGTCGCATGCGAGACGTCTCTGATCCAAAAGAAATCAGCTTTTGGAACAAAAAATATGCTGAAAGAGCCTGCGATGACCAGAGAGGAAGCCGTCAGGGCCGTCAATGCTGGAATTTCCATGGCATTTGAGCTTTCCCGGCAGGGTTATTGTATCGCGGCCACCGGAGAGATGGGTATCGGAAATACGGCCACCAGCAGTGCGGTCGCATCCGTTCTTCTGAACCGGCCGGCAGAAGAAATGACCGGACGGGGAGCGGGTCTCGATCATCAGAGACTCCGGCGCAAGATTCAGGTGATCGAACAGGCAGTAAATATGCACCGTCCCGACAGTAAGGACCCGCTGGATGTTCTCTCCAAAGTCGGTGGCTTTGATCTGGCTGCTCTGACAGGATTCTTTCTGGGCGGGGCAGCGGCAAAACTTCCTATAGTGGTTGACGGTTTTATCTCCGGGACAGCGGCTCTGGCGGCAGCGAAAATCTGTCCAGATGCAGTCCATTCCATGCTTCCTTCCCACAAGTCAAAGGAGCCGGCGGCAGGACTGCTGCTGGACGCGCTCGGGCTGGATGCCTGCCTGGACTGCGGCATGAGTCTTGGAGAAGGAACAGGAGCTCTTATGCTGTTTCCTTTGCTGGACATGACATTGGATATCTATGAAAAAATGAGCACCTTTGATGAAATCAACGTGGAACAGTATGTTCCTCTCGGCTGAAAGGAGGGCCGGATGTTTACATTAGTCACCGGCGGCAGCGGCAGCGGAAAATCAGAATATGCAGAGAGTCTTGCAGATTCCTGGAACGATCCGAAAATCTATGTGGCAACCATGATGCCGTTTGATGAGGAGACCGGAAAGAAAATTCAAAGACACCGGGCTATGAGGAGGGACAAAGGATTTGTCACTGTGGAATGTTTTACCGGGCTTTCTGCCCTCCATCTCCCGGAGGGGTGTCATGTACTGCTGGACTGTATGTCAAATCTCACGGCCAATGAAATGTATACAGAAGAGGGGGCTGGGCTTGACACAAGGGATTCCATTCTCTCCGGCATAGAAAATCTTCTGGCATTTGCAGAGGATGTATGTATTGTCACCAATGAGATTTTTTCAGACGGAATAGAATACGGCGCCGAAACGATCCGCTATCAGAGATGTCTTGGGGCTTTGAACTGCCGGATGGCTGAGCTGGCAGACCGGGTGGTGGAAGTGGTATGCGGGATTCCACTGCGACAGAAAGGATGAGGCAAAGAAATGAACCAGCTTTGGAACAGTTTTAAAATCGCATTTTCCATGTATTCCAGAATTCCCGTGCCGGGAAGTGAATGGACAAAAGAACATATGAAATATACCCTTTGTTTCTTTCCGGCAGTCGGGGTTATTGTGGGACTTCTTGTCATTTGCTGGTCCGATTTCAGCCGCTTTCTTGATTTTGGGATGCCGGCCCGCACGGCGGGATTAACTCTGATCCCGGTCATTGTCACCGGAGGCATCCATATGGACGGATTCATGGATACTGCAGACGCTCTGGGATCTTTCCGGGGCAGAGAAAAAAAGCTGCTTATTTTAAAAGACCCCCACTGCGGAGCATTTGCCGTTCTTTCATGTGTGTGCTATTTTCTGGCATATGGAGGTGCCGTCAGCGAGATCGGGAGAGGAAATCTTCTGATCCTTGCCTGGGGATTTGTGCTGTCGCGGGCGTTGAGTGCATTTTCTATCGCCTCTTTTCCCATGGCAAAAGAAACAGGGCTTGCGGCATCCTTCTCCGGGGCTGCCCATAAAAAAGCGGTGCGCGGAGTCTCGGCTGTGACGGCGGCAGGTTCTGCGGCCGTCATGTGCTTCCTGAATCCTGCCGCCGGACTTTTGTGCATCGGAGGAGCCGTTTTATCCTTCGTCTGGTATTACCGGATCTCGATGAAGCAGTTTGGGGGCATCACAGGGGATCTCGCAGGGTGGTTTCTGCAGATATGTGAGCTGTCTGCGGCCATATGCCTGGCCGTAATAGAGAAAATAATGTAAAGGAGCAGTCATGATTATCATCATAGGAGGAGCATTTCAGGGAAAAAAAGAATATGCGGAAAGGGTCACCGGCATTTCGGGAGACCAGATGACAGACGGAGTGGAGTGTTCTTTGGAGGAGATTTATTCCTGCCAATGCCTTTATCATTTTCATGAATGGGTCAGGCGGAAACTGCCGGACATAAAGGATTATGAACAGGAAGCCAGGAAAATTTTCGAAGCAAATCCAGAGCTGGTTCTCATAGCCAATGAACTCGGCTGCGGTGTTGTGCCGGTAAATGCATTCGACCGGAACTTTCGGGAGACAGAGGGGAGACTTATTACCTGTCTTGCCGGGATGAGCAGTGAAGTGCACCGGGTCGTGTGCGGAATAGGTACGGTGATCAAGGGATGATCAGAGGATATTTGATCCGGCACAGCATGACAGGGAGCAATGCTTTGGGCCGCTATGCCGGGAAAAGAACAGATGAAGCTTTAAGTACAGAAGGGATAAGCCTGTGTCTGGACAGGATATATCCGCAGACAGACGTGGTCTATACAAGCCCTATGAGGCGGTGTATACAGACTGCCGGACTTCTTTACTGCGGAAAAAAGTCTGTGATCCGGGAACAGTTCACTGAGTGTGATTTCGGCATTTTTGAGGGAAAGAACTACAAAGAGTTATCCGGCGAGCCTGAGTATCAGGAATGGATCGCCAGTAATGGAACCCTCCCATTTCCTGAAGGCGAGAGCAGAGAAGAGTTTCAGGTCAGGTGTCTTGAAGGGTTTTGTCTATGCATAGAGCACTGCATACAGTATCAATATAAAAGTTTTGCAATGGTAGTCCATGGAGGCACGATCATGAGTATTTTAGACGGCTTTGCCATCCCTCACAGAGATTATTTTCACTGGCAGGTGAAAAATCTGGAGGGATATGAAATAGAGACAGATGAAAAACAGTGGGCCTCAGGGAGGCGTGAAATCTATGTAAGAAGAGAGGGAACAGACATATGGAAATAAGAGCAGCGGCGTTATTGTTTGGGTTTTTTCTGGACTTCCTGTTTGGTGATCCCCGCTGGCTCTATCATCCCATCCGCCTGATCGGTTCAGCCATTTCTGCGGTGGAAAAGGGAATCCGGGCTGTTTTTCCTAAAACACCCCGCGGGGAAAGAGCAGGAGGGATTCTTCTGATCCTTCTGATCGGGTCCGGTTCCTTCGCCCTCCCGTTTTTTGTCTTGAAAATGCTGTACGGCTGGAGCCAGACGGCAGGATTTCTCCTGGAGTCTTTTTTATGTTATCAGCTGACGGCGGCCAGAGGTTTGAAAGATGAGAGTATGAAAGTTTACAGAGAGCTTACTGAAGGCTCTCTTGCGGGGGCCAGAAAGGCAGTCTCTATGATCGTCGGAAGAGATACAAAAGAACTTACCCAAACCGGCGTTATAAAGGCTGCCGTGGAAACAGTGGCAGAAAATACATCGGACGGAGTCGTAGCCCCGTTATTTTATATGTCGTTAGGCGGTGTCCCACTGATGTTTCTCTACAAGGCCATCAACACGATGGATTCCATGGTAGGCTATAAGAATGAAAAATATCTGAATTTCGGCAGATATCCGGCAAAGCTGGATGACTTGGCAAACTATATTCCTGCCAGGCTGTCTGCATGGTTCATGATCGCTGCCTGTATTTTTACTGGAAATGATGTATTGGCGGCCAGACAAATTTACAGGCGAGACCGGAGAAATCATAAGAGTCCCAATGCCGCCCATACGGAAGCAGTGACAGCAGGGGCTCTGCACATCCGGCTGGCAGGAAATGCCTGGTACTTCGGAGAACTATATGAAAAACCTACAATTGGTGATGATTTAAGGCCTCCTGAGCCGGAGGATATAAAAAGAGCCAACGGCCTCATGTATGGATGCAGCCTCTTGGCAGCCGCCGTTTTTGGGTTTATACTTATGTGCATCGGATGGAAGTTTTGACCGGAAGGAGGATTGGCATGAAGAAACATATACACGGGGGAGATATTTACCGTCACGGGCATGTGACTGATTTCTCTGCCAATGTAAATCCTCTCGGAACGCCGGAGAGTGTCAGAGAAGCTGTTCGGAATTCGGCCGACGGCGTCGAATACTACCCGGACGTTCACTGCAGCAAATTAAAAAAGGCATTATCAGACTGGGAACAGGTTCCTGAATCCTGGCTGATCTGCGGCAACGGCGCCGCGGATCTTATTTTTGCCCTGACACTGGCGTTAAAGCCTAAAAGGGCGTTAATCCTGGCCCCGACCTTCGCAGAATATGAACAGGCACTGAAAAGCGTAGGCTGTCAGATAACCTATTTTTATTTGACGGAGCAGGAGGAATTTCTTGTGACAGAGAAGATCCTTTCAGAGATCACCCCGGCTCTGGATATGGTGTTTTTGTGCAATCCGAACAATCCCACGGGAGAGCTGACCGACAGGGAATTACTGTTGAAACTCTCAGAAGAGTGCAGAAAAAATCAGGTTTTTTTAGCAGTGGACGAGTGTTTCTTAGATTTCGTCCCGGATGGACAGGACTATGAGCTGGCAGGCTGCCTGAAACATAACCGCAATATTTTTTTGCTGAAGGCATTTACAAAGCGTTACGCCATGGCCGGTCTCCGTCTCGGATACGGTATCTGTTCTGATGAAAATGTTCTTTTCAGAATGGAGGAAGTGACTCAGCCATGGAGAGTGTCATCGCCTGCCCAGGCCGCAGGAACTGCGGCTTTGTCGGAGCAGTCCTATTTAAAGCGGTCAGTACGGTTCGTAGCTGCACAGAAACATATATTAAAAAAAGCATTGGAGGAAGCAGGCTTTCGAGTTTATGGGTCCAGAGCCAACTATTTATTTTTTAAAGGTCCGGAGGATTTTTATAAATACTGTCTTTCTAACTCAATTCTGATCAGAGATTGTGAAAATTATGAGGGGCTGTCTAAGGGGTGGTTCAGGATCGCAGTCCGGACGGAAAAGGAAAACAGGCGGTTCATTCAGATCCTTCAGGCGTTTTCGAAAGGAGAAACAGCATGGCAAAGACAATCATGATTCAGGGAACGATGTCAAACGTTGGGAAAAGTCTTATTACCGCAGGGCTTTGCAGAATATTTAAGCAGGATGGCTATAAAACCGCTCCGTTCAAGTCTCAGAATATGTCGCTGAACTCATACATAACAAAAGACGGACTGGAGATGGGACGTGCTCAGGTTATGCAGGCAGAGGCGGCGGGAATCGAACCGTCTGTCTGTATGAATCCGATTCTTTTAAAGCCTTCCAGCGATACCGGCTCACAGGTAATCGTAAACGGGAAAGTCCTTGGGAGTATGAGCGCCAGGGAGTATTTTGCATATAAAAAAACACTGGTTCCTGAAATCCAAAAGGCATTTGATGCTTTGAGCAGGGACAATGATATCATTGTCATAGAAGGTGCAGGCAGTCCGGCAGAGATTAATCTGAAACAGGACGATATTGTCAACATGGGTATGGCAGAGCTGGTCAATGCACCTGTACTTCTAGTGGGAGACATCGACCGGGGAGGCGTCTTTGCACAGCTGACCGGAACCATGATTCTGCTGACAGAGGAAGAACAAAAAAGAGTGAAAGGAATGATCATCAACAAGTTTCGGGGAGATAAAACGATCCTGGAGCCCGGCATTGAGATGCTGGAAGAAAAAGTGCAGATCCCCGTCGTAGGGGTTACCCCATACATGAATCTTGAACTCGACGATGAGGACAGCCTGACCGAGAGGTTTGACCGGAAGACAAAAAAGGAATTGGTCGACATTGCTGTGATCCGGTTTCCGAGAATGTCTAACTTTACAGATTTTAACGTTTTTGAGCTCATTCCCAATGTGTCTCTGCGTTATGTAAAAAAAACGGGAGAACTCGGAGATCCGGATATGATCCTGCTTCCGGGAAGCAAAAATACCATTGAGGATCTCCTGTGGCTTCGTCAGTCCGGCTTGGAAAATATGATTCTGAAAGAAGCCTCCGGGGGAACGATTATTTTTGGAATCTGCGGAGGCTATCAGATGCTGGGAGAAGTGCTGTCTGACCCTCATCATGTGGAGACAGGCGGAATGGTCAAAGGAATGGGACTGCTCCCGATCGACACCGTCTTTTCCAAACAAAAAACAAGAAGCCGGGTAGAGGGAAGGTTCCTTGAACTGGATGGAGATTTATGTTCGCTCTCAGGAGCCTCTTTTGAGGGATATGAAATCCATATGGGGGTCTCTACTCAACATGGTGATGGAAAGCCTATGATATGTCTTGAAGATAGAGTGAATGGTGTCAAGAAACCATGTGGAATTTGCAGGGAAAATGTATACGGTACTTATGTCCATGGGATTTTTGACCTTGCGGATACGGCGGAAAAGATTGTCCGTGCCATTGGAGAAAAGAAAGGGATCAATCTTTCCGATGCTCCGGCGACGGATTACCGGCAGTTAAAGGAAGATCAGTATGATCTGCTGGCAGATGAACTGAGAAAGCATCTGGATATGGAAAAAATATATGAAATCCTCGATAAAGGAGCAAAAGACTGATGAAGATTGAACTTGAGAATGTGGAGCCTGCACAGATCGAGGCAAGAAGTTTTGAGATCATAACAGAGGAACTGGGGGAGTTTCCTCTGATTCCCGGAACAGAACCTATTGTAAAACGCTGTATTCATACAAGCGCTGACTTTGATTACGCAAAAAATCTTTGCTTTTCGGATAATGTAGTATCGCTTGCCATAGATGCCATCAAAAACGGCGCATCCATTGTGACAGATACGCAGATGGGCAGGGCCGGGATCAATAAAAAGAAACTGGCCCGGTATGGAGGAACAGTTCAGTGTTTTATGTCTGATAAAGATGTTGCAGAAGCAGCAAAAACAAACGGCACCACAAGGGCTGTGGCGAGTATGGACAAAGCGGCGGCTTTAGGTGAGAAGTTCATTTTTGCAGTTGGAAATGCCCCGACGGCACTGGTCAGGCTGTATGAGCTGATCAGGGAAGGGAAACTGGATCCTCATCTGGTAATAGGGGTTCCCGTGGGATTTGTCAATGTGGTCCAGTCAAAAGAACTGATCATGGATGCTGAAGTTCCGTACATTGTGGCAAGAGGAAGAAAAGGCGGGAGCAATATTGCGGCGTGTATTGTAAATGCACTGCTTTATATGATGGAGTGAGGGAAACGCTGTCAGGACTTTTACAGTAAAAAGAAGGTGAAAAAGTGGAAGAGAATGCGGCAGAGCATTATAAAAATTTCTGAATCCTCTGATGAGGCTGCCGGGCAGTACGGATACAATCCTCCTTTATGCCAGAACCTATGCCGCCTGTATCCTTATTTCCGCGCCCTTGATGACAAGCAGCTTTGTTCTTAACAATATTCTGCGGTATGAGGGAAAGGCATCATTGGCTATGATCGGTCTGACAGCCGGAGGTTTTCTGAATATTTTTGGAGACTGGGTACTGATGACAAAATTTCATATGGGGATCCTGGGAGCCGGGATTTCAACGGCAGTGTCTCAGGTGGTGGACTTTTTCCTATCCTCACAGCTGGCAGGCTGGTTTCGGAATGATCCCGCTGTCATTGAGATCGGGACCTTTGCGTTAAGAGCCCAGCTTCTCACATTGTTTCTGCAGCCAATGTCGGTATGTGCCAACATGATGTTCCAGAGCATCGGAAAAAATGGGACCGCTTCCTTTTTGGCAATGCTTCGAAGCGGAATCTGCTTTATCCCGGTGATCTTTTTGCTGCCTCGTATGTTGGGGCTCACCGGAGTGGAAGTATCCCAGACCGTGGCGGATTTTCTGACATTTGTGATCACCGTTCCGTTTGTGGTACAGTTCTTTCAGCATCTTCCGAATGATGCCTAGGCATATCATCGTGAACATTTCAAATTGGAAAGGGAGAATAATATGAAGATTGTTGGGATTATGATACTTGCTGTGGCAGGAGATGTGATCTTTTTTTTCGATAAAGACAATGAAAGACAGCTGGAGGGCCGGGATCGCAGAGAATGATAAAACTGAAATCGTAACAAGCGGAATCTATCAAATCAGCAGGAACCCGGCCTTTCTGGGGTTTGATTGTGTATACATAGGATTGCTGCTCATGTTTTTTAATCCAATACTACTCATTTTTTCTGTCTTTGCAATTATAATGCTTCATCTGCAGATATTACAAGAAGAGCAGTATTTACCAAAGGTCTTTGGAAATGACTATATCAATTATAAAAACAAAGTTTACCGATACTTTGGAAGAAAGTCCTCCTTCCGATTGTCTAAAAATAATTCACAGCAACAATAGCCAGTCCAAGTACCGTGAGAACCGCTCCGGTGGCACGGTTTAATACAATGGCTGAAGCTTTGTTGGCAAATTTGGCTGCGACCCTGGCCCAGAGGAAGGTACTTAATACACAGAATATCAGGCTTAACATGTCCGGGCGTCCTCCGATGGCAAAATGGCTTAAGGATCCGGTCAGTGCTGTGAAGGTCATGATGAAAACGCTGGTGCCTACGGCAGTCTTCAGCTCATATCCCAGGACACTGGTCAGCAGAAGAAGCATCATCATACCTCCGCCTGCACCGACGAAACCGCAGATAAATCCCACAACAGCACCGCAGATGACAGACTGAAGGAATCTCTTTTTTGCGTTCACAGATTCCATGCTGCTTTTTGTGGTCATGACCGGGCGGACGAGGAACTTAATTCCAAGCAGCAAGGTCATGAAAGTAGAAAAACCGCCCATGGCTGTGCTTGGTACAAGGCTTGAAATATAGCTCCCAACTAAAGTAAAGCATAGCACGGAGGCCATCATGACCAATCCGTTTTTAATATCCAGGTTCTTATGTTTGCCATAGGTATAGGCAGATACAGCGCTGGCACACACATCGCTTGCCAGGGCAATGCCCACTGCCATGTAAGGATTCATTCCGAGAAAGGCGATGAGCATGGGACTGATGACAGCGGCTGCGCTCATACCGGCAAAACCTGTGCCCAGCCCCGCGCCGATTCCTGCCAAAAAACAAATGATAAATTTATATAACATAATCGTTACCTCATACTTGTTATTTTTTTTCTTTCAGTGACTTTGTGATATTATCATCGATCCTGCTGAAAAACTCCTGGAGTTTTTCCCGTTCTTCCTTAGAAAAACCATCCAGCAAAAGTGCAAAGCATTGTTCCTGACAGCCAGCCAGGGCATTAATCCGGTCTTTCATATCAGCAGATAGGATCAGCCGGTGCACCTTCCGGTTTACAGGGTCCGGAGAAGAAGACAGATACCTCTGCATTCTGAGAGATTCCACGGCCTTCGAGACATTGGATTTGGCAAAGCCCCTCATGATGGAGATATCCTTGGCAGTATTATGCATTGGATTATTTTTTAGAAAAAGCAAGACATCAATTTCCAGCTGCGAAAGTCCGTACTGATCCGACAAAGGCTGGAATGTCTGCCGATACAAATGCTTAAAATGGTTTGCATAGGTCAAAACATGATTCTGCATAAACATTCCTTTCTAATATAAGTTATTTTTATAACAGTTCTAATTATAACTATTTGGGCGCAAGCTGTCAATAAATTAAAAAATATGTCGGGATGACACGGTTTAGATATAGTTCTATTAGGAATTACCGTTGACAAAGAATCAGATATATTATAATATTGAATGGTAGTTCAATATTAGGAGGGATTATGGCTCAAGTCTTAAAAGAAGAGATCCGGCAGGGGATTCTCCATGCGGCCCTGGAGGAGTTTTATGAAAACGGATATGTCCGGACGACCATGCGCAGTATCGCTGACAGAGCCGGGATACCGGCTGGTCTCATTTATTCTTATTATAAAAATAAAGAGGCTTTGTTTGATGAAGTCCTCCGCCCGGTGCATTTTGACTGGAAACGGGTCATGAAAGGCAGCGGATCATCGGACCATCAGAATTACCAGTATCTGAGCCAGATGGAAGAGGACTGTATCAGAAGTCTTTTCAGACACCACAGAGAGTTTATCATTATGATGGATAAAAGCACTAAGACAAAATATGAGTGTGAAAAGGAAAACCTGGTATGTGAGATCGAGGGCCATCTGAACTCGCACCGGGATCTGTGCAGGCATTACGATCCAGTGTTTGTACACATCATAGCCAATAATTTTTTAGATGCACTATTGCAGATCGCATACCACTATGAAAGCGAGGAGTGGGCCATGAAACTATTAAACAAGATATCAAAAATGTATTTACAGGGAATCGGTTTTTAAACCGGTTCCTTTTTTTATTGAACAATACTGAATATATGTTCAATATTGAACTGAGTAGGATTTGTACGGTCTTTGGATCCGTTCAGATAAATAAAAAATTTGGAGGAGAAGATTGAAAATGAGAAGTAGAGGGTATCCATTTATTTAATCGCATAACAAATAAGCCATCTTCCGGTGGCTACTTTAAAAAGTGAATATTGAAAAGTTAAGGTTATGCAGTTGCTGACTTGATCTTATAACCTTGATTCCTTGCTATGATGATGGCCTGTTCTACCGTGATTTCACGGTCAACAGGGGGCA
>NZ_NQOG01000027.1 GCF_002270485.1 Anaerostipes hominis (ex Lee et al. 2021)
GCAGATGTAACAACAGGCATACCGTCACCGGCAATGGAAAGATTGGAGGTATCAATCAATCCTTTGGAGATGGAAACGGTTAAAAATTCATGGTTGTAAATCTTGAAAAGAGAAGCATATGGTTGGTTACATTCAAGACAACACGCTCTACATGATTCTGTGATTCCATCAATTCTTCATAGTCAGTAGGTGTGAAAGGTTTCTTTTCAGACACCATATGGTAAATGCAGACCATCATCATCCTGGCAATGGCAATGATCGCTTTTTTGTGGCCTCTGCGTTTTTTGATCCGTCCATATTTGATTGAAAAATAAGGCTGTTTTTTGCTCTTGATTGCGGCAAGGGCGCATTGTACCACCATCGGTTTCAGATAATCGCCTGCTTTTGCGATACGGACAGATTTTTTCTTGCCTGCAGATTCATTGTTGGCAGGAGAAAGACCACACCAGGAACAAAGTTGTTTGGCATCGTCAAAGATGCCCATGTTGACACCCGTTTCAGCAAGGACGATGGTGGAACTTAGTTCTGTCATGCCCGGCATCGTGCTTACGAACTCGACAAACTCATAATAAGGTTTTATGCGGACATAGAACTCCACTTCGGTTTGGGTAATCATATCATCCAGATATTCGAGATGTCCGCGGGTAAGTTCCAGCTTTTTAGCCTGGTCTGTTTCAATGTTATAATCTTTAATGGCTTCAATGATTTCATCCGACTTGGCTTTGGCTCCCTTTTTTATAAGTTTGCAAACGGCTTTTTCATCAATGGTATCAGCGTTATGTTCCAACAGATAAGACATGATTTGGGTTGCCGTCCTGCCAAAACCAGGTCAAATTTGTAAAGGTCGGCAATCCATTTGGAATCTTTTTTGTCCGTCTTCTTCCCCTTGATGGCTTTGACATATTTGGGGTGGGTAAGACAGACTTCCATGTCGTTTTCGAGATAATTAAAAATAGGAATCCAGTATTTTCTTGTGGATTCCATACAAACATGATAACAATGATTCTCGATAAGCCAGTTGTGGAACTTTTGAATACCCGAGTTGATGGTTGAAAAAGATTTCTGCTTATATTCAGATATTCCGTCCTTGTTGGTAGTTACGATGGTAGCAACGATAACATTTTTGTGGACGTCAAGCCCACAGCAGATGGAGTGTTTCAGCTTCATCATAAGTATCACCACCTTAATAAAAAAGAATAGCAACATTGACTGTCATCCTGCGACTGAATAAACATGGTTTATTGCCAATGATAAGAGTCCGGGCTCAAAGTCCCACTTGTTTGTGCCTTGAGCGAAGCGAAAGGAATGACAAAATTTATGAATGTATTTGTAAAACTAGCCGAAGGATTTACCGGGATCGTATCCTCAGGAGGAGAAAACCTGATGTTTCTCCCAGGGTTCCTCTTTTTGGTACCCCAGTACCCTCCAGTCTAAGATCAGGTCAATATCTTCGGAAAAACGGCTGATTAGATGAAATGCCTTTGACAAGCTGGTACCACCCTTAAAAGTAATCGACTTTTTCCAGGGAGAATGGTGAAACAGATAATCCAGTGTATAACAAACCCAGAAATCTTTTTCCACAATCGCATCATGTAGTCACATTTTATCTGCTGTATTTCGGAACAGCATCCGTTTATCGTTGTCTGAAAACCTTGCGATATTTTTCATTTCTGCTGTACCTCCCCGGCAATCTTACGTATTGCATTGTAAACCCAGTCCGTAGATTCTGACGCTTCTCTTAACATGGCGGCCTTGTCTTCCTCACTCAATCGGGAGCTAAGCGCCTGAATGGTTTCGGAAGTGACATTTGTTTTTCCCAGAGTTTTTAATGCCTGAATAACGAGCGCAGTCATATAGGAAAGACCTGTAATCTCTTTGTTGGTCCGATGCTTAAATTCAATCTTCGTAGAGTTCCACTCATAGGTTTTATACGGACCGTCACTGATGTAGGACCAGACCGCTGTTACCTGTGTAGAAAGCCCTAACAGATTCAGTGCCGTATTCCCACAGGGAGCAATCGTCCAGTGGTAATTACGAGCCAACGCATTTGCCACTGCCTCTGGATCTGCCGCCACGTATTCTTTTAGCATTTCGCTGTATTCCGGTTTTTCATAAATACCTTTCAAAATTCTCCGAAGGGTACCCGTCTGTGTAAGCCTGTTCAGATTCCGTCTTATGGTTTCTGTATCAGCAATGTCCGCAAAATCTGAGTTGACAAAAACGGTTCCTTCTAAAGCATTTTCTATCCGCCCCTGTATTTGTTTGGAATATCCGTTTGCCATTACACCGACCTCCTTTGTCCCGAATATTATATATTATTCGGGACGATTGGGGCACTCGGCAGATAAATCAGTCGTGCATCAGATACACGCTGTTTTCCGCATCCCTCATCAAATATAAGCCCCAAAATCCACCGGACTGCTAACCATATTTATTTTTTGTCTTTAATTCAACAGCCTCCTTTATTCGACGATTTTTTGTTGTCTTTCAAAGCTGGAAAAGGAATTGAATAAACAACGGTAAACGCTCAAACCCCTTGAAAAATAAGGTTTTTTCTGTTTGTCATTATTATACCGTAAGGGCAGCATCATGGTTGGTATCATCAACTATACCGGCATCGGCGATCTCCTGGCAAATGCCATTAAACCATTGGCCGGAAGTCTTCCAGGCCTTCTGGGGCTGTCCGTTTTCTGTGCCATTCCGTTCCTGTCCCCGGTCCTTGGACCCGGTGCGGTGATCGCACAGGTGGTAGGTGTACTCCTCGGTGTAGAGATCGGGAAAGGAACCATTCCCATCGCTTATTCTCTTCCTGCACTGTTTGCCATCAACTCTCAGGTAGGATGTGATTTTGTACCTGTAGCGCTGACCCTGGCGGAAGCTGAGGACGATACCGTGAGCGCCGGAGTACCCGCCATGCTCTTTACGAGACTTGTCACAGGACCTGCGGCTGTACTTGTAGCCTATCTGTTGAGTTTCGGGCTTTACAGTTAATATCAGATGTTAAACGAAAAAACAATCAAACTGCGAAACCTCCTTCAGCAGTTTGATTGTTTTTAGATTCTGTCATATTTTTTCTTTCCATGCGCTGATAAGCTGCCTGAATTCCGGCTCATCCTGTAGAAAATGAAACTCCTCATTTTCAGGGTCTTCAAATTCGCTTAAGATCTTTGGAAGTATAGACTTTCCAAAATGGTCCGTGCTGGACTTACTGCCTGTGTATCTGTACAGCGGTGATTGGCCCGGCTCCCATTTTTTAAGAATCGCCGGAAACATATCTTTAAGTATGGTGATACACTGACCAATGTCTTTCCTTGCGAATGCAAGCTGAAACTGCGCTGAGTAAGACCCATAGTCCCACAACCCAAACAAACGCACTACCTGCCTTGATATATCAGCGATCTCATCTGCGTCTTTGGGCCTGTTCTCTTCAAAGGCTATGGTCATCAAATCCATCAGCGCAACCTGGATGTCATTTAATCTCTTTAAAAGTCTGCTTTCCAGGACACGGCCCGCATCCTCCCACTGTTTCTGTTTCATATACAGCCTTGTCCGGATCTGGTTCTTATCCATCATTGACTCCTCCGGCAGCTCCTTAAGGAATATTTCTGCTCTGTCATATTCCTCGCGGTCTATATACTTAAAGATCAGCAGAGAACGCGCCCGGTCCCTGACCTCTGCATCAGTGCTCTGGGCTGCCCGTTCATACAGTTTTTCAATATCATTCTTGAAATCAGTACAGTCCTCCTTGGAGTAAATACCCAAAATTCCTTCCAGTGTGACCGCAACATTCAAGATCAACGGATCACAGGATGGATACTCCCGTACTTTTTCCATTCCCATATGAAATGCATGCTCCGCTCCGTTGCTGGAAACATCCGCTGCCAGTTCATTGAGAAAATCTGTGATTTCCTCTTTGGTTGGTTCTTCTTTAAAGGACAGAAGGGTATTCAGGTCTGTCTCCAGTAACCGTGCCAATGCAGGAAGCAGTGTAATATCCGGATAGGACACTGCTTTTTCCCACTTGTTGACCGCAGGGGCGGAAATCCCCAGCAGGGAAGCCATCTGTTCCTGGGTTAAACCTTTTTTTATCCGCAGTTCCCGAATCATTTCATTGATCTTCATAAGCCCATCTCCTTTTCTCTTTTCATTGTATCAGCCCGATGAAACACCTACAATTGAATCCTTTTTTATTTTTCCTCAGGAGAATTTAACCAATGGTTAAAATGATGATCAATAGAACAAAGTGGGCAAGCCCGCTTCAACGCCCCAACCCCTCCCTCACTCTTTGAGGGGCTTGACAACTTTGCGTGCCAGATGCAATTTGCCGCAGGCAAATAATTTCCTTACGCATCTGTGCACAACCCGCGGAGCGTTTTTATTTCATAGGGAAGGTCATAGAACTTTCCTATGGAAGAAAGAAAAAAACTGCCTGTAAAAACAGACAGTTTTTCAAAATTCTTATAAGCGGGTGATGGGAATCGAACCCACGTGATCAGCTTGGAAGGCTGGAGTTCTACCATTGAACTACACCCGCATCTTTCAGACAAGTAATAGTATAGCAAAACTAAATACAATATGCAAGAACTTTTTTAAAATTTCTTAATTCTTTTTTATTGCCTGTTTCACAAAATATGCAGTCCCAAGGCTTGCCGCTGATACAAAAAGAAACAGCACAGGAACCGAAATCCCTGATTCTAATATCTGTCCGAACAAAAACTGTCCGGGAGGTATCGTGGCTGTCGCCGCTGCCGTTGAAAATGCACTGGTCTTTCCGATCATAGATCCGGGGACTGCCTGCTGCATGTAAGTCAATGAAATCACATTGGACAGGCCAAGGGAAAGCATGACAGCAAAGCCGCCTGCCCCAAAAGCACATATATTAATGAGCGGGCTTTGGGACGCAAATCCGGTCAGACACATGAAAAGAAACGAAACCGGCATCAGGTAAAGCACTCTGTGGATCACAGCCATGGAAAAACGCTTGGGAAACACACTGATCAGTACTCCCCCCGTGATCATCCCAAGCACTGTGATCCCCTCCACAGATCCATAGACTTCTGAAGAAAGACCCAGCACATTTTTTATAAAATGCGGTGCAGCTACGGAGAAAACCGGAACAATGAACAGGTTGGACAGACCGTAAGAGAAAATAATCTTTAATATGATAGATTGAAATTTTTTTAAGTACAAAAACCCTTGATACATTTCGTTCACACTGCCCAAAAAAGAGAGCTTGTTTCTGGAGCCGTTCTTTTTTTCCGGCAGATGCAGAAATCCTTCCATCAGTGCTGAGACAAAGAAACTGATTGCATTTAAAACGACGATCCAACGGATCCCCAGAAAACCATACAGCATCCCCGCAATGACAGGTCCTGCAAAATTGGCAGCGGATCCGATCTGCTGTACAATGCCATTGGCCCGGTAAAGCTGTTTTGCTGAAACAGACAGAGGGATGGAGGCTGTCACCGCCGGTGAATATATAGTACTTGCAGCTGACAAAAGGATCATTGTGACAGCTATGACAGCTGGCCGGTCATGTCCTGAAAATAAAAAAGCCGCATAGCAGCTTATAACAATGCCGCTGAAGATGTCTGTACAGACCATGATCTTCTTTTTGCTGAAGTAATCTGTGATATTTCCGGCTACCGGCGCGAGCAGAACATATGGAAGCATAGAAATTGAAAGGATCGTAGCAAAAATGCCCGGACTCCCGGTCAGGTCCAGTACATAGAGAGACATACAAAACCGCTGGATGGCACTGCCGAACAGAGAGATCATCTGCCCCGCCGCTATGATAACAAAATTTGCTTTATTCCCCCGTCTGCTCATTCCAGCTCATACTCCGTGCAGACCGGATATGTGCCGTCCTCACTGAGTGTAAGCTTAGCCCGTATACCATAAAGTGTCTTCAAATTCTGTTCTGTTATCACATCCGCAGGTGTTCCCTCAAACACCATCTGCCCCTCCTTCATTCCAATGATATGGTCTGCAAACCTGGATGCATGATTGATTTCATGGATCACCATGACAATGGTTGTTTGGTTCTTTTGGTTTAATTCTTTTAATAGAGAGAGTATTTCCAGCTGGTGAGACATATCCAGATAAGTGGTTGGCTCATCCAGTACAAGAATTTCTGTCTCCTGCGCGAGCGCCATGGCAATCCAGGCCCTCTGCCTCTGTCCGCCTGAAAGAGAATCTGCCCTTCGGTCTTTCAGTGCCAGAATGCCTGTTGCCTCCATCGCCCAGCGGATCACCTGGTGGTCATGTTCTGTCAGTCCGCCTACAGGTTTCTGATAAGGGAACCGCCCGTATGCCACCAGTTCCTTTACTAAAAGTCCCTCCGGTACCTGCGGGCTCTGGGGCAGAACTGCCATCTGTTTTGCGGTCTCCCTGGGAGCCTGCTTTTTAATCTCCGTACCATTGATAAAGATCTCGCCCTTTTTGGGCTTAAGTATCCCGGCCACAGATTTGATCAGTGTAGACTTTCCGCATCCATTGCCGCCGACTACGATGGTGATCTTCCCGCCGGGGATATTCAGATTCAGCTTTGGTATGACGATGGTCTGCTCATAGGCGACAGTGATATCCCTCACTTGAATCTTTTGTTGTTCCATTTTACACCCTTACCTTTCTTTCATCAGGAGATAAACAAAATATGGCACTCCGATCAGGGAGATCATGATACCCGCTGGTATTTCCAGCGGTGAAAACAGATTCCTCGCAAGTGTATCCGCTCCCAAAACTAAAATACTGCTTAAACATGCTGCCGCAGGAATCTGTCTTTTGTGCACAGGCCCCACGAGACGTTTTGCTAAATGCGGTCCGATCAGTCCGGCAAACGCGATATTCCCGGCCACAGAAGTGGCACAGGCAGCCAGACAGACTGCGAGAACAAGGAAAACCTTTCTTTCCCTCTCCACTTGAACCCCTAATCCCATAGCCAGCTCATCTCCCAGATCCATCACATCCAGCGTTCTGTTTTTGTAAAAGACAATAAGGATCAGCACAATAATAATGGGCGCAGTCATGGCAACATACATCCAGCTGCTGCCCCACAGGCTGCCGCCAATCCATGCCAGAGCCTGATTATAGTCTCCTTTTGACATGTTCAGCTGATAAAGAGTGATCAGGGCATTGACCCCTGTGTTGACACCAATACCTGCCAATATCATTTTTACAGGCCTCACACTCCCATTATCCCTGGCCAGAAGATAAATACACAGAAAGCTTATAAAAGCACCAGCCGCTGCCGCTATGGGCATGAGCAGAACAGTGCCAAAGCCCAGTGCCGTATAATAGCTGGTGCTCTGTACAGAAATCAAAAGCACAACCGCAAGTGCCGCGCCTGCATTGATACCGATGATCCCGGGCTCTGCAAGATCATTTTTGGTGACACTCTGCAAAATACAGCCTGAGACAGATAATGCAGCTCCGGTTAGAACCGCCGTCACTGCTCTTGGGAGCCGCAGATCAAGTACAGCGATATTCTGCATGCCGTCCCCTTTGCCGAAAAGCGTCATTACAACATCTTTTGCCGTCATGGAGTAGCTTCCATACATTAAGGCTCCCACAAACACGGCCAGAAACAAGAACACCACCAGGGCCACTGCTGTACGCTGCCTTTTTTTCATCTGCTTTGCTCCTTTCTGATCAGCCACAGAAATACTGGCACACCTAATATAGAGGTAAACAGCCCTACCGGAGTCTCATATGGCTGGTTTGCCAGACGCGCGGCCAGGTCCGCCCATACCATCAGCACACTTCCGCCTAAGAAAGACAACGGTATCATTCTTCTGTAGTCATTGTCGAATATCTTTCTTATCATGTGGGGAATGACCAATCCAACAAAGGCGATATTTCCTGCGCTGGCCACACAGACGGCACAGACCGGAATCAGCAGAAGAATCGACCAAAGCCTGATCCTTTCGGGACGGACACCCAGTCCTGTGGCTGCCTCATCTCCAAGGCTCAGGATGTTGATGCTGCCTGCCAGAAAGAAAAACAGAATCAGAGAAATCCCTCCTGCAAATAGTAAAAGCCACACATGGCCCCATGTGATGGACTTAAATCCTCCCGCTACCCAAAACGCAAGCTCCTGGGAACGGTTTCCCAGAATCCCGATCAGGGAGGATAACGATAGAAAAAAGGTTCCCAGGGCTGTCCCCGCCAGCAGAAGCCTTGAGACACTTAAATTTGTCGTTCGCAGGCAAAATCCAAGCACAAGAATCCCGCCGAGAAAAGCACCAATAAGGGCCGATGCTGTCAAACCGAAAAGGCCGGATACTGCCGGTATTACACTTGCAGCTGCCACAGCCAGGGAGGCTCCCTGCGTCATTCCCATGATGGACGGCTCGGCCAGGGGATTCCTGGTCACCCCCTGCATCACAGCGCCCGCACTGGCAAGCATCCCTCCTGTCAATACAGCGGCGATGGCCCTAGGCAGCCTGACTTCCCTGATCAATTTTATATCCAGTGAATCCCCGCCTTTAAAGAGCGCCGAGGCCACCGTTTCAAACGGCAGCCTCTTTGCTCCAAGGGAAACAGCCAGCAGCACTCCAGTTATCAAAAGGATAACGGAAACTGCGGCAAACACAGAAACCCTTTTACTCATTCATCTTCTCCATTAAACCGTTCACTTCATCCAAAAATGAGAGACGCCCGATGGAACTGTATCCCTGGTTAAAGTAAGGGCTTGCGGGAAGCTCTGCCACATGTCCCTTCTTCACTGCGGGAAGCTCTTTCCACACAGAGTTTTTCTTTAAAGCTGCCATATCATCTTTGGTTCCCATGGCAAGAATATAATCTGCCTCAATGGACGCCAGCCCTTCATATGATACTACCGGAAGGCTGATATCCTTCTGCTCCGGCAGTCCTTTCGGTCTTTTTAATCCCATATCTTCATATAAGATACTTCCTATCCCGGCCTTGTCATACACAAAGATTTGGCCTCCACTGGCAAGGATGGAAAGGTAGCTTTTATTCTTTCCGTAGGATTTTTTGATTTCTTTTCCCTTTTCACGGGCCTTTTTCTTATAGTCTGCAAGCCATGCTTCGGCTTTCTCTTTTTTCTGCATGATATCGGCTACCTTGAGCACATCTTCTTTCCAGTCTGTCTGAGCCAGCTTCAGCATAACTGTAGGAGCCGCTTTGGAAAGCTGCTGATACATTTTTTCCTGAACTGAGGAAATAATAATCAGGTCAGGCTTTAACGCAAGAATCTTCTCAACGTCCATTTTGTCCTGCATACTGTAGCCCAGGATCTCAGCACCGGAAAGCTTCTTTTCTAAATAGGATGGAAACTTTGTATAGTCATACGCATCTGAGTTGGCGGTTCCGACTACAGAATAACCGAGAATTGAGAGTATATCACTGTTTCCGCTGATATCAACGATTCTCTTTGGATCTGCAGGTATTTCAACCTTTCCTTTGGCATCTGTCACAGTGATGGTTTTTGAATCCTCTTTTTTATCTGTCTGATCTTCT
Source organism: Anaerostipes hominis (ex Lee et al. 2021) (assembly GCF_002270485.1). Taxonomy (GTDB): domain Bacteria; phylum Bacillota; class Clostridia; order Lachnospirales; family Lachnospiraceae; genus Anaerostipes; species Anaerostipes hominis. The sequence continues at coordinate 9,484 of NZ_NQOG01000027.1, forward strand.
TTTCCTGAGCATCCCGCCAGCAATGCTGCCAGGGCTGCCAGAACTAAAATGACTGTAATGAACTTTAATTTTTGCGTTCTCATTGTACTTTTACCCTTTCTTCCTGTATACTATCCTTAGTTAGTTTTACCTAACGACTTCGCAACGTATTGTACCTAACCCCGACCCGCTTTTCAATTGATTTTTATTTTATTCATCCATTTGAATAAATCTGACACTCAATAAAATAACTCAGAAAGGAATCCATGAAATGACCATAACCTCCAGTAAAGCTTTCCGGGAGGAAGTGCTGTACCAGCTTTCATTTCAGCCGTCCTTCCAGGAACACTGTACTTTATATCAAAATGTATCTGCACCGGAAAGCGGGTATTTTTTATTTTATTCCCGTCCTGGTTATTATGAGCTTGGAATCGCAGATTATACGATACCTAAGGATTTTCAGATCCAGTTTGACAATCCGGAATCTCTTTTGAGATTTGGAACCGTATATAAGGGAAGTACAAAGTTCCAGCTGAAAAATCAACAGGTATCATCCTTTACTCCCTCTTCTTTTTTTGTGGCAGAAAAAAATCTGAAAGGAAAACAGGCCTGGCATCAGGGGCAGCATTTTCACGGGACAGAGATAACCGTCCACAAAGCCTTTTTGGACGAGATTGTTTCCGTGACTTTCCCTGATTCCCTTTCCCTGAGTGACTTTAAACAAAATCATACTTACCGCTATCTGCCCCATACTGTCATTTCCGTTATCCACCAGCTCAACAGCCTGTCTGTCTCCGGCCGTCTGTCTCCTCTTTTTCTGGAGAGCAAGATCCTGGAATGTCTTGCACTTCTGACAGAGGAAGTCAAAAAGCCTAAGGATAATATGTTTCAGCACCAGCTTGATTTCGGGTTGATACAAATTGGAAAAAAACGCAGCTTCAGGCTTACGGCCTCAGATATACAGGCCATTCAGAAGGCCCACGATATTTTGACGGAGCAGGCAGTTCATCCTCCTACCATTGAAGAACTGAGCAAGAAGGTGTTTTTAAACCAGCAAAAGCTGAAGGCTGGTTTTGTGAAGCATTATCATATGACCATCGGGGAATATACCAGCAGCCTGAGAATGGCAATGGCGGCTGGCCTTCTCTCTGCCACAGATCTTTCTGTCAGTCAGATCGCAAAAAGAACAGGCTACCGGTACAGCGGAAACTTTTCTAAGAAGTTTAAAAGTTATTATGGTGTTAGCCCTCTGGAATACCGCCGGTCCCAATAGAACTTGAAATTAATGAGATTTATGTCTATAATATTTCAGGAAAGGAAAATTTCATCATTTATTACACAAAAGAAAAAGAGGAGGATTTAACTATGATAAACGCTTATAAAGCGTATTGGAAACGCTATTTCGATTTTAAAGGAAGGACATCCCGTTCTAATTTCTGGTGGGCTATCCTGGGACAGCTTATTGTATCAATCATTGTCGGTTTTCTTGCAAGGATGTTAGATACAAACGCTGTTAACTCGCTGTGGTCACTGATCACTTTTATCCCCGGACTGTCATTGAATGTACGCCGTCTGCATGACGTAGACCGTTCAGGTTGGTTGGTTTTGCTTGCATATATACCGATCATTTTATTTATGGTCAGCTTAACCTTGACAACCGCATCCTTGCTGATGAATGCGGAAGCTGCTTCCGGCGGGTTTGGACTTGCAACCATTGTATTCGGACTTCTGGCCCTGATTGTTGCAATTTATTTTATTATCCTATTTGTAAAACAAGGGGTGCAGGGAGCTAACCGTTACGGTATGCCGGATGAGAACTAAGGATAATATATATTAACGCTATAGATTAGCAGAAATATTTTTCCTTCAAATATATTGAAATGGAAGTTCACTCGAATGTACCGCAGCATTTACAAATCATTATGCTGATGGGAAAGATTTAAGTACCATCAATTCTGCTTCCGGAACAAGAAAGAGAGAAAAGCTACAAAACTTTTCTCTCTTTCTCTATAATGTCAGATACTCTATGATTGTCCTTGATATAATCTGCAGCGGCAGCCTGGAAGTAACAAGAAATTCCTTAATGGCATAATCATACTTCGTATATCCTACTACATACACATCTGAATATTGATTTAACTCTGATCTTGGAAGACATGTACAGCTTACCACATTGGCTTTGTTTTCTTTGGCAAACTTAGCCGCCATTCCTAACTCAGGCGTACTGTTTTTTACCGTGAAAATTATAACCAGATCATCCTCTTTAAAGATTAGATTGGATCTTTTCATATGTTCGGAATCCCGCATGATCCAGACATTATTTCCCAGCAGCTGAAGCTGCATTTCAAACTCTTCCGCTACCAGGACTGTAGCTCCCCTTGCCAGGAGATAAATCTTCTTTGCTCTTTTAATTCTTTTTACCACTTCCAGAATCGTTGGTACTTTCAGATTTTCAATTGTCTTTTGACATTCCAGCATAGATTTTTGAAAGATGGCATTCACCATCATTGACTCCTGATTAAATTCATTCTTAGCAGAAATTCTATAACGCAGTTCTGAGATGCCGTCAAATCCGCTCTTTCTTATAGTCCGGGAGACTGTAGCGGGAGATGTATAGCTTTCTTCTGCCATCTCGCTAATGGACTTTTCCGGTATCAGTTCTTCATTGTTATTAATATATGTAATTACAGATTTTTCGGCATCCGTAAGTGTCTTCCACTGATCTTCTTCTAAACGAATTATCATAAGATTTTACCTCCTGCTACTATGTTAACACTGCAGAACCTAAGGAAGCAAAATTATTCTCCAAATGCTACTCTATAATCTTCTTTAAAATCTCTTCCTTCTTTGGCAATAATGGAAGGATTGGTGGTCACTCCACAGATAATCCCCATCTCATTTGCCTCTCTGATCTCATCAACATTTGCAGTATCTAAAAAAAATTTCATTGTTTTTCGTCCTTTTTAATAGGTACATGCTCCTCCAGTCAGATTTAAAGACTGCCCGGTCATATATTCAGAATCTTCCGATGCAAGAAACAAGACCAGATTGGTAACATCCTGGTAAGTACAAAGTCTTCCGAGGGGAATATTTTCCTTGAATCTCGGCATTACTTCTTCCGGTGTTATATGTTTCTTTTTAGCATAATCGTTGACCTGTTTATCCCACATAGGAGTCAGGATAACTCCGGGACAGATACAATTAACCCGTATATTTTCCTCTGCAAACTCTGTTGCTATCGACTGAGTAAGCCCCCGGATACCAAATTTGCTTGCACAGTATGCCGCGTATTGATTTGTTCCCTTTTTTCCCGACTGAGAAGAAAAATTAATAATACTTCCTCCATGCCCCAGCATTCCTTTTACCGCTGCCTGACAGCACAGAAATGTACCTTTTAAATTAACCCTCATTGTTTGATCCCACACCTGTTCACTGTCTTCTGCCAAAAATGGCTGGATTACGGAAATACCCGCACAGTTGACCCAGATATCCAAGGGCCTGAAACATTTTTCCGCTTTCTCCGCTACTGCCATGACTGCTTCTTTCTCTGATATATCTGCCGGCGCCGCATCTGCCGTGCCTCCTGCTTTCCGAATTTGTTCTGCCGTCTTCTCCGCTGATGCTCCGTCCAGATCAATAGCCAGCACATTAGCTCCCTCTTGTGCCAGCCTTAAAGCGCATGCTTTTCCAATTCCGCTCCCCGCTCCAGTAACTGCGGCTGTCTTCCCTTTCAGTCTCATGTTTTTTCTCCTTCCTTCTCAATTACTAAAAATCTGTAATGTGTTTTTCTCCATAGGCTGCCTTCCAGTCAGAATCAAATGTCTCCAGACTTGTATCCGTGAGCGGATGTTTTAACATATCTTCCATAATCTGAAGAGATACGGTAGCACTGTAGCTCCCGCTCAAAGCAATATCAAAAACCTGCTTCGTATTTTTAAAAGATGCAGCCAATATTTTGGCAGATAGATGATGTTCCCTGAAGACCTTTGTCAGATCTGCGGCCGTTTTGATCCCATCTCCCCCATGATGATCAATCCTATTTACATAAGGGGCAACAAAGTCTGCACCTGCCATAGCCGCTATGAGTCCCTGCTTAGCCGACACAACCGCTGTCGCTGTCACTTGAAATTCTCTGGATTTTAATTCCATAATCGCCTTTATTCCTTCTTTTGTTGCTGGAATTTTCACATAGAAATTTTTACCCAGCTCATCCTTCATCCGCTTTGCTTCCTCTATCATACCTTCTGCCTTATGAGCCGTTACCTGAGCATGCAGCATCTGATCTTCTTCTATAATGCTTCTGATTTTTTTTAAAGTATCAAAAAAATCTAATTCTTCTCTGGAGATGATTGATGGATTCGTTGTCACTCCACAGACAGGATAATACCCTGCCGCTTCTTTAATTTCTGCTACATTTGCTGTATCCAATAATAGTTTCATAAACTGCCTCCTTTATTGATTATCTTGATACATTAATTATAAGAAACTGAAATAGAAAAAGTTTTCTCAACAGTAAGCTTCAAAAATAAAACAAACAATAAAAAACAGCGGGGCTCCTGCTTTTTTGACATGGAAATCTCTCTGGAAGCAGCTAAACAATATTTTCAAAATATGAATTCATACTGCTAAGTGGTTAACTTCAGTTATTAAGAACAAAGTGGGCAAGCCCACTTCAACGCCCCAACCCCTCACTCTTTGAGGGGCTTGACAACTTTGCGTGCCAGATGCAATTTGCCGCAGGCAAATAATTTCCTTACGCATCTGTGCACAACCCGCGGAGCGTTTTTATTTCATAGGGAAGGTCGTAGAACTTTCCTATGAAAATAAAGAGACAGCGAGGGCAATCGCTGTCTCCTTTTCAACATCTGTTTTTCTGTGGAGAAAAACTATCAGGTGTTTTCATATATAATTAGAATGTGAGAATATTTCGGAATTTATCCCCTTTTATTGACGATTCCAGAGCATCTTTTATATTTTCTGCCGGATAGACTCCACTGATAAACGGTTTTAAGTCAATAACTCCCCCGGATACCATCTGGGCCGCTCTCATGAAATCTCTGTCGTTGGAATTAGCTGTTCCAAGAATCTGCACAGATTTTCCATGTACCCAGTTTGGATCAAACGGAATCGGTTCTGCCGGATGAATAGAACTGTACAGCACAATTTTCCCTGCATTGCTGACACACTTAAACGTATCTTCTACAACTGCCGGTATCGGTGTCGTGTCAAAGATTACCTGGGCTTTGATGCCTCCAGTCAGTTCTTTCACCTTCTGTTCTAAGTCATCCTTTGCCGGATTAATAACGGCTTTTGCTCCAAGGGATTTAGCCATTTCAAGCCTTTCTTCATTTACGTCAGATACAATGACTTTCGCACCTCTTTTTGTACAGACAGCAGTGTGAAGCAGTCCCATAATACCGCAGCCAATAACCAGCACTGTATCTCCGAGTCTTACCTGTGCTGTCTCTACACTGTGCACCACGCAGGATACAGGCTCAATGATACACGCTTCTTCCGGAGTAACGTTACTGTACTTAAACAAACAGTCTGGAGAAACCAGAAGATATTCACTGAATCCGCCCATGCCTCTATAAGGAAGGCCCGGAAGATGTGCACTGTGGTCAAAATGCTCACAGCTCTGTTCATTTCCGGTCTTACAGTAATAACAGCTTCTGCAGGGAAGTGTTACCCCTACAACCACCTTATCCCCAACGCTCCATTCGTCCCGGTTGACTTCGTCTCCCATCTCTTCAATATGTCCTGCAATCTCATGTCCTCCGATGAAAGGGAACTCTACTTTGTTGACTCCTGTATAAACCCTCTGCTCCCATGTGCAGATTGCCGCTGCATCGACTTTAATCAAGACCTTATTTCCTGATGCCGAAGGCCTTTTGCACTCTTCAATTTCCACCTGCTTTTTATCCGTAAATACGGCTGTTTTCATTTTGCTGCTCACAATCATTCCTCCTGTCTTAGCCTAAGATACCTGCCAGCCCTAATACCCCGCCAATGATAACAAGAATCAGCATTACATAGGTAGATTTCAATTTTTTATTTTTTAATAAATATAAGGTCAGCAATGTGATTCCCAAAGGGATCATGCCTTTTAATAATTTATCCAGAACATCTGCCTGAAGAGCCAGCTTGGTAGCTCCAACCTTAATGTTCATATGGGATTCGGCAGTTACGTAATTTGCTGTCAAAGATCCAAGCACCGTAGCTCCCATAATGGATGCCGCTGAGATCAGCTGTTTCATTTTACCTCCGCCGAGGATTGCCTCAACTCCGGTTTTTCCTGTCTTATATCCCCTCATATACATAAAGTAAGCGATGGGAAGCATGATGCCTGCCATTAAAGCTGCAAATGCAAAAGCTCCCATAACATTTCCGGCTGAGGCAATACTGATACCCACTGCCAGAAGAATGGGCTGAAGAGTTCCCTGCCACAGAGTATCCCCTATTCCTGCCATAGGCCCCATGAGGCCGGTTTTGACACTGTTGATGGCGTCATCAGTAATATTGGCACCGTTGGCGCGCTCCTCTTCCATTGCCACGACCATACCATTGATAATTCCTCCAAAATGAGGCTCTGTATTATAAAATGCCATATGGCGTTCCATAAACTTCTGCTGTTCTTCCTTATTACAAGGATATAATTTCTCCGGAAGATGAGACATAGACTGAAGAACTCCGCTGGCCTGGAGACGTTCATAGTTATAATTTGCGTGTGAAAAAAAGGTCCATTTCCAGAATGCCTTCAGCACGTCTTTTTTACTTAAGTGGATTTTCTTATCTTCTGCCATTTCTATTCCCCTCCCTTATTCAAAATCGTCATCAAGCTCATCGTCAAAACCACCGACTGTTGCTGCTGCCGTCTGCTTTTCCTCTGCCAGAGCTACTACTCCGGTATAAATATAAGCAACGATACCTGCGATGATGGCAATCGGCATAGTATCCAGATTCAAATAAACGGCAATGATAAATCCAAGCACATACCATAACAGAATTCCCGGTTTGCTGATTGCTCTCAGATTCATGGCGATACCGATGGCCGGTAGCAGCCCTCCAATGACTTCCAATGCTTGAAGCGGCCGCCCGCTCAGCGCGTTGATAATGTTTGTAACCATCTCAGACCCAAAGTAACAGCCCAGGGCTACCGGTATACATCCGATAACAAAAGCAAAAACTTGAGGCGGTACAATATGCAGAAATTTAGCCTTTTTCATATTTCCTTCTTCTGCCGCCTTGTCGATCATATGTACAAAGAATACATCTACCGTCATATGGATGACCCAGATGATTGTTCCCAAAAGACCAATAGGTACTGCCAGTGCGATAGCTGCTGTCGGTTTCACTCCTGCTGCCATGGCCAGAGCCGTTCCCAGTGTACCTGCCAGACCGGGATCAGTGGGAGGTGCCCCTCCTGCTGAAATATAAGCGATGAATGGAAGCTGTATTGCCGCGCCTATGATGGCACCCTGAACCGGATCTCCGAGAATAAATCCCACTATGACACCAGATACCAGCGGCTTTTGAATGATTGTGCTTCCCAGACAAGTCAGCCACGGTGTTCCATTGATTCCAAGGTAATACACGATTCCGATGAGAACCGCCTGAACAACTGAAATACTCATAATTTTTCCACCTTTCTTTTTCTTAATATTTACGAGAGTCTTACCTCTTTTTTCAACACAGAAAATGTCATAATAACTTTGCTACATCAACTTTTGCATCTTCCGCTATAATCTGGATTTCTGTACGGCACCCGCTGTCAACAATCTTCTTTAGAATCTCCCGTTCTTCTTCTGAGGCTGAAATGTTTTTATAAAATTTCTCCCGCCCGCTGCCTGCTCCCATACCGCCGATATTTAAGTGTCCAAACTGGATTCCCCGCTTGATTAACATTAAAACTGTTTTAGGATACTTGACCAGAATAATAACTTTATCATCAGGCTTAAATCCTTTTTTAAGCCTTGCCACTGCCTTCTGTACTGTAAATACTCCAAGACCTACATTTCCGGGAACAGCATTTTTTAATACGGTCTTCATGAACGGATCAGCCGCTGTTTGGTCATCAATCACCATAATTTTGTTGGCACTTGTAAAGTTCAGCCACGATGTCATCACCTGTCCGTGGATCAGCCTGTCATCAATCCTTGTCAATACAACTCCCTGCATTTCTATTCCTCCTAAATTTCATCCATTTCTATGTCATCCAGCATTTCCTCATACTGCTTGTGCAAAAGAACCACCGGCTGATTTCCTGCTTCCTCACATAGGTCAGCCAGCTCATCTAAGCCGCATTGATCTCTCATCATCACAGCCTGTACCACCATTCCCATGCTGACTCCTGCGATCGCTTTAAGATTCTTTGTGTCCGCCATGCATTTCATCACCATATTGGATGGACTCCCGCCTAAGATATCCACAAATCCCAGCACTCCGTCCCCATCCTCCAGCTCTTTTACTGCCGTCCTGATTTTTTGCTCAAGCTCATCTATTCCGTCACCGTGATACAGTCCGATGGTCTTAACCTGGTTTTGTTCTCCAGCGATCAGTTCCACCGCGCTTAACAGTCCTTCTGCAAATCCTCCATGGGCTGCAATCAAAATTCCAACCATTGCCGTTCCTCCTTTTCTTTTATAAATCCATCATAACAGGGCAGGACTGAAAATGTTTTCTTGTTAAGGCTGGCTCTGCTGATGTATATCAGTTGAAATATAGGAGAAATGAATGTTTTTGCATAAAAAAAGAGTGTGGAAACCCAGGATTTCCCTTTTCACACTCTTTTTTATTATCTATTTATTTACTTTTTTACAATTTATATATACATATCAAAAAATAAAATATATAATGAAATTTCTGTCGATTCTTTCCAGCTGAAAGGAGGTGGCACAGTGGAATACATACTTCGTTTTCTTATGTCAGTCATATCATCTATAGTGAATTACTACATCCATAAATGGCTGGATCATAGAAGAAAAGACAGTTAATAAAAACCCCCGGAGACCAGTCCTCTCCGGGGGTTTTTCTGTCACAGTGGACATACTTCTATTTTCTTACTGCTTTTATGATACCCTTTTTAGTAATTATTGTCAACAGTCATTTTAGTCCATCCTCAAAGATTCAAGTAATCAATCAGCGTTCTTGCAATGATCTGCAATGGAAGCCTGGATACGATATCAAAGTCCTCGATGGTCTTGTTTCTCTGGTTATATCCCAGGACAGACAAGTCTGAATAATCTTCTAAATCTGTCTTTGGCAGGCAGCAGCAGGTCACCACATTTGCACCTACCTTCTTCGCATTCTGGGCAGTCAACAGCAGCTCCGGCGTACTGTTCTTTATAGAAAAAATAATGATCAGGTCACCCTGCCTGAACAGTTTATCCGACTTTTTCATAACCTCTGAATCTGACAGCATATATGCATTATACCCAAGCAGCTGAAGCTGCAGTTCCACATCTTTCGCAATCCATGCGGTAGAACCTCTTGCAATGATATAAATCTTCCGCGCCGTCTTAATAAAACGTACTACCTTGAGGATCGTCTCCGCTTTCAGTATTTCGATGGTTTTCATGCACTCTGTGACAGACTTCTGAAAAATTTCGTTGACAATCTCTCCCTCCACCATATCTTCTATCTTTGCAGAAAGTTTATAGCGCAGCTCCGAGAGACCGTTATAACCACACTTCCTGACAGCCCTTGAGACAGTCGGAGGAGAGGTGAAACTCTTTTCGGCGAGTTCAGTGATCGTCAGCTTTAAAAACTGATCTTCATGTTGATTGATATACTCTATAACCTGCCGTTCGGCTTCTGTAAGCTGATTCTCTAAATCTTCTGTAAACTTAATTATCATATTTGGCTTTTCTCTCTTCCCGATTCTGTATAATAATACTAACTCATTATATCAAAATTTACGTTAGATTAAATTACACAAATTAATTTTTTTGTTTTTTTAATCCACTTATTAAAATTAACAAAGAGGTTAAAAAAATAGCAACACTTATTACAAATGCAACATTAACAGGAAAAAGTGTTATTAAATCTACCACTGATGTTACAGAGACTTCTCCTTGAGATAAAAGTTTAATAGAAAACAAAAAATCTAAGCCATATAATTCTAAAGATAATACACTTCCACTAATGATCATTCCTAAAAAACCATATTTTATTTTACTACTCATTATTTTCACTCCATTCATTCAATGGACTAAAATATAGACCATCTATTTTTTGTTAATACTACAAAATATGTTTCTATTTATAAATTTAATATAAAATACATATAATTCATGCAATATTCTACATAAATCTTATAATTTTATTTTTTTACTTTAATTATAATATTTTTTATAATTTTTGTCAATTTTTTCTTTTTCATATACTTTATGTTTTATTTTATAATTAAAACCAAACCAAATTATTATTTGGCATTATTACAATTTTATAAATATCCCCTTTAATCATTTATTTCCAATCTAGTATGCTTTCATAAAATTCTAAACACAAAAATTTTGTTTAAACATTTTGAAAGAGTTTTAGTTATTCGATAAGAAAATACTATAGTTATTTTTCACGTTGTTGAATAAGCTCGATGAACATAGATAAGCTTTATCCATTGGAATTAAAAATTATCCATCCATTTCTAAATAGATCATTGGTTTCTAAATTTCTAGACCTGATACTTCTGAGACCAATAGGAAAATAAACTCTTAATAATTAAAACAACCAGTAGATTATAATTGGAAGAATCTAATTATAAGAGTTTCTGAAACAGTATTTATAGAGAACTGTTGATACAATGAAATACACTGTCTAGTTACAAAATTCTCAAATATGAAAACGAAAACTATAGAAATATACTGAAAACAAATCTAATATTTAAAAGTATTCGAAGGGACAAAAACTGTAATGATACTTCAATAATTGAAAATCTCAGAAAATAATAATTTTAACATGGACTGTGGGTATGTAGATTTCCGTAATGCAGAATTGAAAAAAGTAATTGAGAAGATATATTAAAAATTTAATAATACAAAAGAATCAAGAAGAGTCTTTATTGGTTAAGTCCTGTAAAATACCTGCTAGCCAAATGGCATAAAGAAATAGCGAAGCAGTAAATAACCACTTCGCTATAAATTCTAACTTTTTAGGATCACATATACATAAGGTCCTTTTCCCAATATTTCTAGCAGATCTCCGCCCCTGCCGGCATATCTTTTTCAGGCACAACCAAAGCCAGTTCTCCTTTTTCATTTTCTGCACAGAGCAGCATTCCCTCAGAAAGCACTCCTGCAAGCTTAGCTGGCTTTAAGTTTACTAAGACTATGACTTTTTTGCCGACCATCTCTTCCGGCTTATAATAGGCCTTGATCCCAGAAACGATCTGCTTCACTTCGCTTCCCACACGCACCTGGGAGCAAAGCAGCTTCTTGGACTTTTTGACTTCCTCGCAGGCAATGATCTCACCTACCTGGAACTGCATCTTACCAAATTCGTCAAAGGTGATCTCCTCTTTTGGCTCTATGTCGATCACAGGACCTGCTGCCGCCTGTGCCTGCTTATTCATCAGCTCTTCCGCCTGTTTGAGCACCTCTTCTTCATCAAGCCGCGCAAAAAGGATCTCAGGCTTTTCTGTCACTTTCGTACCGCTTTTATAATGACCAAATGTAGTCAGATCCTCAAACCTTCTGGGTTCTGCATTCAGCTGTTTTAAGATCTTCTCCACAGTCTCAGGCATATATGGCTCCAGCAGGGCCGCTCCGGTTAAGATACCTTCCACCAGGTTATATAATACCGTGGCGAGACGATCTTTCTTTGCCTCGTCCTTTGCCAGCACCCACGGCATGGTTTCATCAATATACTTATTACAGCGCTTGAATACATTAAAAATCTCTGTCATGGCATCTGCCACCTTGAGCACGTCCATCTTTTTCTGGACCTTATCTCTGGCACCGGTAACCACAGCTTTCAGCTGGTCGTCAAACTCATCCACAACACCCTTATCTTCCACGACTCCGTCAAAGTATTTGTTAGACATGGAAATGGTGCGGTTCACAAGATTGCCTAAGGTGTTAGCAAGATCAGAGTTCATACGCTCAACCATCAGCTCCCATGAGATCACACCGTCGTGTTCAAACGGCATCTCGTGGAGGACAAAGTAACGCACTGCGTCCACACTGAACATCTCGGCCAGATCATCTGCATACAAAACATTTCCTTTGGACTTACTCATCTTTCCATCACCCTGCAAAAGCCATGGGTGTCCAAAAACCTGCTTCGGAAGCGGAAGGTCAAGGGCCATCAGGATGATCGGCCAGTAAATCGTATGGAACCGGATGATATCTTTTCCGATCAGATGAAGATCAGCAGGCCAGAGCTTTTTAAACTGATCTGTGCTGTTTCCGTCACAATCGTATCCAATCCCTGTTATATAGTTGGTCAGGGCGTCCAGCCATACATATACTACATGTCCTTCATCAAAATCTACCGGGATTCCCCACTTAAAAGAAGTCCTGGACACGCACAGGTCCTGAAGTCCCGGAAGCAGGAAATTGTTCATCATCTCATTTTTTCTGGACTCCGGCTGGATAAATTCCGGATGAGCGTTGATATAGTCAATGAGCCTGTCCGCATATTTGCTCAGTTTCAGGAAATACGCCTCTTCCTTGGCCGGCTGTACTTCCCGTCCGCAGTCGGGACATTTGCCGTCCACCAGCTGGCTTTCTGTAAAGAAGGATTCGCACGGGGTACAGTAAAGTCCCTCATAGTGTCCCTTGTAAATATCTCCCTGTTCATAGAGCTTTTTAAAAATCTTCTGTACCTGAGCTTCGTGGTCCGCGTCCGTTGTGCGGATAAACTTATCGTAAGAAGTATTCATCAGATCCCAGATCCGTTTGATCTCCCCTGCCACGTCGTCCACAAACTCTTTCGGCGTCACACCCTTCTCAGCGGCTTTTAATTCTACCTTCTGTCCGTGCTCGTCGGTTCCGGTCTGAAAAAATACGTCATAGCCTTCCATTCTTTTATATCTGGCAATACTGTCTGCCAAGATAATCTCATAAGTATTCCCGATGTGAGGCTTGCCAGATGTATAAGTAATCGCAGTTGTTATATAATATGGTTCCTTGCTCATGTTTCTCCTCCATTTTCGCATTATACTGTGTTTTATTATAGTACATCTTGCAAAGATAGTCTATTTTTTTCCTTTAAAAAATAGTATAATAGTATCTAAGAGATTCTATTCAGAAAGGATTCTTATGCATAAATATACATATCGTAAGTTTCTTGCATTTACCATGGCTGTCATGGTGGCATTCACTGGCTGTTCCAAAGGATCGGACACCGGGAATCCCTCCACAGCGAAAGAATCAGAATCCACCAAAGACAAAGCATCGGACCGGCAGAAGTTTGACTCCTATTTGAACCAGCTTTTCAAGGAACACGTCAATTCCAATACGGTCAATCTGCATTATACCCTTGCACATCCGGAACACTACGGCATCAAAGCCAAAAAGGCCGATCTGGGCAACATCGACTTAAAAGACCTTGACCAGGCAGAAGCCCAATGTAAGAAGGAGTTAAAAAGGCTTGAGAGTTTCAACTACAAAATACTCTCCAAGAGTCAGAAGCAGTCTTATGATTATCTCATGGATTACTTTAAGCGCCAGCAGAAACTGGCACCTTACCCCTATCTTCAGACGGTTTTAAGCCCTACTCTCGGCTCCCAGGCCCAGCTTCCCGTGACTTTGTGCGAATACCCTTTAAGAACCAGGGAAGATGTAGAAACCTACCTTTCTCTGCTCTCCAAAGTCGGTTCCTATTTCGACACGGTCATCCGCTACGAAAAGGAACAGGTCAAACGGGGATATTTCATGTCAGATGCGGATGCCGATGCCGTCTTAAAACAAATCAATGATTTTACAAGGGCCACCGACCACAATTATATGATCGAAGTGTTCAACACAAATATTGATTCGGTTTCAGACCTCAGCACCAACCAGAAGAGAAATTACCGGAAGGAAAACCGCCGCCTGATCTTAGAAGAAGTGATTCCGGCCTATGAGAATCTGTACAGTGATTTGAAGAACCTGAAAGGAAACGGAAAGAACAGGCAGGGCTATGCCCATTTCAAAAATGGGAAGTCCTATTATTCTGCTCTCGCCTCCTATAAAACCGGCTCTGACAAGACCGTGCCTCAGATGATCAAGGCCACCGAAGCACACCTTCTTTACCTTCAGACAGAGATGACAGAGATCATAAAAGAAGATCCCTCCATCTACCATGCTTTTTTAGATTTAGATCTGAATAAATATTCAAGCAAAAAACCATCGAAGATCCTGTCACAGCTGAAGCAGAAAATAAAAGATAAGTATCCTGCTGCCGCCGAAGTAGAGTGTGACATCAAATATGTCCATTCTTCTCTGGAAGAAAACTCAAGCCCGGCTTTTTACATGATTCCTGCCATCGATGACTATAAGAAAAACGTCATTTATGTCAACAAGGCACAGACCGGCCAGGAATCCCTGTACCCGACGCTGGCTCATGAGGGCTATCCCGGGCATCTGTACCAGACCACTTATTTCCACAGCAAAAAGGAACATCCGATACGTTATATTCTGGATTATCCGGGATACAACGAAGGCTGGGCCACCTACGTGGAGATGGACTCTTACAGTTACCTCGATATGAAACAGGAACTTGAGCCTTTAAAGAAGCTTTTGCCGGACAATTATCTGTACAATATGGCTCTGAGTGCCAGAGTGGATATGGGCGTCAACTATGAAGGCTGGAGTGTTGACGAGGCAGTCAAATATATGCAGCAGTACGGAACCATCAGTACCTCCAGCATGAAAGCCCTTTACCGCTATGTCATCCAGAATCCGGCCAATTATTTATGCTACTATATCGGTTATCTGGAGTTCATGGAATTAAAAGATTATTATAAAGAGAAATCTGAAAATGCTTATGATGAAAAAGTTTTTCATAAAATCATATTAGATGCCGGACCTAACAGCTTTCGTATACTCAGACAGCGCATCGACGAAAACCTGTAAATCCGGGTACGATCTTTGTACCTGCAAAACACATAAGTTTAGGAGGAAAGATTATGTCAACAAAAGCACGCTACGCCCATGACGAGATTGGAAAAGGAAAACCGGGTTTTTCAAAGACCCGTTCCATCATTGAGGCCGCATTTTACGGCAACAACGTCATTGAGGTGGTAAACCTGAAGCAGGCATATGAGCTTGCTAAAAATTCTCCGGGAACCATTGTCACCGACATGCCGGTCTACCGCGGAGAAGAGTTCGGCCTGAAAAAAGACACAAAAGTTTTGCTGTTCAATGACGGCTCCGTCACCGGACGCTGTGCGGCAGCCAGAAGGATCGCGGGAAGTCCGAACGTGGATACCAACGATCTGGACTTAAAAGTGATGGACGCGATCTACGATACACGCAAAAAGACCATGTACCACGCAGAAGTCTACATCGGCTTAGACCCGGAATTTATGGTTAAGGCACACCTTCTGATTCCGGAGGGAGAGGAAAATATCCTGTACTCCTGGATGCTTAATTTCCAGTATGAGTCTGATGAATATAACAAGATGTATAAAAGGTCCCGTGCCATCGGCAGCGAGTCTGATATTTATATTTTCTCCGATCCTCAGTGGAGCCACCCAGAACATCCGCTCGGACTTACTTACTTCAACACCCAGACCAACTGCGCAGCTTTGCTTGGAATGCGTTATTTTGGAGAACATAAAAAAGGTACTCTTACCATCGCCTGGGCGATTGCCAACAGAAATGGCTATGCTTCCTGCCACGGCGGACAGAAGGAATACCGTTTAAGTCCGAACCACAGCTATGTTGCATCTTTCTTTGGTCTGTCCGGATCAGGAAAATCAACACTGACCCACGCCGTACACAATAATAAATACGATATCACCGTCCTCCACGACGATGCCTTTATCATCAACACCGAAACCGGTTCTTCCATCGCCATGGAGCCTACTTATTTTGACAAGACCTCCGACTACCCCACCGGGTGCGAAGACAACAGGTATCTCCTCACGGCACAGAACTGTTCTGCAACGAGAGATGACAAGGGCAATGTTGTCCTTGTCACTGAAGACATCCGAAACGGCAACGGTCGGGCAATCAAGTCTAAACTCTGGTCACCAAACCGTGTAGACAAGATTGAATCTCCGGTTAACGGTATTTTCTGGATTATGAAAGATCCTACCATTCCGCCGATCATCAAAGTCAACGGTTCACATTTGGCTGCAGTCATGGGTGCCACCCTTGCCACAAAGCGTACCAACGCAGAACGCCTGGCACCTGGAGTAGACCCGAACCGTCTGGTCGTAGAACCATATGCAAACCCGTTCCGTACTTATCCTCTTGTGGATGATTACAACAAGTTCCGTTCTCTTGTAAAGGACCGCCATGTAGAATGTTATATCTTAAATACCGGCGACTTTATGGGCAAGGATATCACTCCTGGTGTTACATTGTCTGTATTGGAACAGGTTGTGGAGGGCAACGCCCAGTTAAAGCCCTGGGGACCGTTCAGCAACATGGAAACGATCGAAGTTGAAGGATATGTCCCTGATTTCGACGATGAGACCTATGTCAATACACTGAAAGCAAGAATGACGGAACGCCTGAATTTCATCTTTGAGAAAGATACAGAAGACGGAGGATACAATGCCCTTCCTACTGAGGCAAAAGAAGCTCTGGCTAAAGTGATCAGCGAAGCGCACAACCATGTAAAATAAAAGTGAGGTGAATTCTTACCGTGACCAAAGAGCAGCTGAACGACATTGTGGTAAACCTTTTCCATGAAATATCTTACCAGGAGGAAAAAGCGGTCATCACAGAGGAGTTCAAGGACATTTCCAACAAAGAACTGCATATAATCGACGCGATCGGAACCGGCAGTCCGAAGAATATGTCTTCCATCGCAAAAGCCCTGAACATCACGGTAGGAACACTGACCATCGCCATAAACAGCCTTTTGAAAAAAGGCTATGTGATACGCAGGCGCGGGGAGCAGGACCGCAGAATCGTCTATATATCGCTTTCTGACAAAGGGAAGGAAGCCTATGACCATCACAGGCAGTTTCACCGCGCGATGCTGGAAGATGTACTTTCCCGTTTAGACGAAGATGAAGAATGCCTTCTGATACGGATCATGGAATACTTCCGGGATTACTATGAGACGAAAAACAATTAAAAAACGGGAGCTGGAATGATTTCCGGCTCCCGTTTTTTAATGCATCCCGGTGAGAAATACACTCGCCATTACCCCTGCGAAGGTTGCCAGAAGGGCACCTGCCAGGGTGTATCTGGTCTTTTTGATATGTACGGTCGAGAAATAGATAGACATTGTATAAAAACATGTCTCGGTGGAACTTAAAATAATTGATGACATGACACCCTGAGCTGAGTCAGGGCCAAAGTTCTTAAAAATATCCAAAAGGAACCCCGTAGCTGCCGATGAGGAAAACAGCTTTGCAAAGATCACCGGAAGCACGTCCTTAGGAATCTTTAAAAGCTGTCCCACCGGACTCAATACAGATACAAGAAGCTCCAGCGCTCCGGACGTCCTGAAAATCTGCACAGCTAAAAACAGTGCGATCAGGGTAGGGGCAATTTCCATGACTACCTTAAATCCATCCTGGACTCCTTCCAGAAACGGCTGATACATTTCCTTTTTTGAGATCATTCCATACAAGAGTATAATGAATAAAATTAAAGGGATAATAATGCCGGACAGCGAAACAATCACAGTCACACCCGCCTTATTACTTTATATTATAATATATATATGCATCCTCGTCCTATATACCAAAAACAAGTAATATTGAAAGAACTCATTATGATACAGAAAAGGATACCAGACACAAATCGTGCTTCACTGGTATCCTTAGATTATTCTTATTTACTTCCTATGTTTTTTCCTGAGAAGCAGCAGAACGGCACCTGCCGCGCACACAGCCACTATAGCGTAAACAGCTGTATGTGAACTGTCTCCGGTTCTGGAAACCCTTGATTCTGTCACTGATTTACTGGAAGCTTCACATCTTCTGCAAGTTCATAGCCAAACGGGGCTTCTGTCTCCTTTAGAACATATTCTTCTCCAGGTACAAGCTTTCCTGTGACCACGTGTGCCTCTTCTTTTGATGTCCACTCCTCAACGATTAATTCTGATCCGTCTTCCTGAATCTTAATGATCTGAAGCTCAGCTCCCCCCCAGCGCTTTCTTTGTGGCTGCATCCAGATTGTAGCCTTCCGGCGCTTTAGTTTCCTGGAAATAATAGGTTCCAAGCCCCAGATAATCAAATCTGATCTGCCCCTGTGCATCGGTCTTAAGCCCCTGAGCCACTAATTCTCCGTCTGCTTTGTAAAGGCTGAATTCTACTCCTTCAAGAGCCTGAGCATCTTCACTGCTCGCCTTTTTAAGGAGAACGGAACCTGAACTACGTCAGACTCTTTCTCTCCGATCACTAATTTGTGTTCCGCCGCGTCCAGTACATAATCATCGATAATAGGTGTTGCCGTATTTCAGCCCGGCATCAAACGCAATTCGTCCCTTTTTATCCGTTTTTAAAACACTTCCAACTTCATTTCTGTTATGGTCATAAAGCTGGAATTCTACATTTTCCAGCGGAGCATTATCTTCTGCATCTGTTTTATTTAAGATAAAACGAATGTTGTCACCTGTCAGGCCGCTGTTCATTCCGCTTAAGATCAATGGAACACTGCCGCTGGTTGCCTTGGTCTCTTTGGCACTCGCATCAAAGGTAACTGTGTTTTTAATATTTCCTGTGGCAGATGTAACGTCTGTGATAAAGACTACTTCAAACTGATGAGTTAAATCCAATCCGTCCGGGAATGTAAACACGATCTTGCCTGAAACATCATCATAATCTGTCTCCATTCCGGAAATCAGTTTATTGTTTGCCGTCACATCGATCAGCTTTACAGATCCCTCTCTGTAAGTCAGTCCCGACTGAAGCTGGTCTGTGATCTCAGCCTTCTGTTTTGTAATTACCGCATGGTTTTTGTTGACGTTTACGGTCCACTCTACATAATTTCCTTTTTTATAAGAAGTGGTCTTTTCTACGTCCGGCGTATAGTTTACATTTACTGCAGCTTTCGCTGTCAGCTCCGTTTTAAACTCGTCTGCCCGTACGCTGACTTCATTAACTGCACTTACCTTTTCGGGTTTTGTCTCAACCTTTGTCTCATCAGTAACGGTACTCAGGGTCAGATCATTCTGATCGGTCGGAAGCATCTGTTCCGGAAAATAAATAATAATATTGTTACCGCTTACCTCATAGTAAGGCTGTTCTGCGCTCTTCTCTGTTCCAAGAACTGTCTTTCCGTATTTGAGGCTTCCCTCTACGAGTCTGTGGCCTTCCGGCAGCTTCTCCGTGACAACCATGTTATGGATATAAACGTCTTTTGACCTGAGCCAGATCGTCCAATTGAATTCATCTTTGCTGCTGTTATAGCTTCCCTTCTTGGGAACAAAAGTCTGGATATTTACGGAACCTGTTCCTGTAATGTCCTGTTTGTTTCCGTCCCATTCGAGATACACATGATTTTTAAAAGAAATTGCCGGTGAGCTCCCATTTGCATTCTGAGTGAACTGAAGGGCTCCGCCCTTAATCCTGGTTGTATATGTGATCGTACATTTGTTTTTTCCAAGATCCTTTATGGTAAAAATTAATTCGTTTCCGTTTACCTGCACATTTTTTTCATTCTTGCCCTTATAGTTAGCATTAAAAGATCCGGCAATGTATTCAAGCCCTTCCGGAAGCACATCTTTAAATTGAATGTCTCCATTCACTGTTTTGGTTGGATTGTTATTGACAGTGACTGTCCATTTTATGGTATTATCATCCCCAACTCTTGCAAAAGCTCCTGACTTTGAAAGTCCCAGCTTTCCTTCCTGATATCCAATTCCCCAGCTTGAATCCTCATAATCGGAAATGCTTACGTGATTTCCAACCGTCATGACTGCCGTATTTCTTACACTTCCTTGTTTTACAGCCGCCTGAGTATCCAGCCAGATCTTATAATTTACATATACAAAATCACTGTTGAACTTTGGATCAAGCGTTACTTTAAATTCTCTTGTTGTTTCATCATATGTGTATTCATTTACATCAGGTGTGCTGCTAGCCGCCTTCTTAAGGTTCACCGCCGTTTTTCCGCCGTATTTTACGGTCAGCTGTCCTTCTGCTTCCATCAGAGAGGTTCCTTGCGGAAGCTTATCTGTCACTGTGACAGGAAGTTCCCTGCCTGTACAGAAGCATTTGCCGAAGCTTCGCCTTTGCCGTCCCCTGTCTTAATTGTCACAGCATTGGCTGCACTGGCAGACATATCTTTAGCATAGCTGGATTTATAATCGGTTTCAAAAAATTCATCTGTAAGCTTTGTTTTATAAGTAATCGTGTGGGAACCATTGCTGATCTTTCCGAACTTATAGTTCCATCCATTGTCAATGAGCTCAGGGTCAGCAGTCTTTGTTCCGTCTAACTCCATAGAGCCTTTTACAAAGACTTGTTTCTTGTCAAATGTATCTGTCAGAATGTATCCTTCCAGATTGTTGTCTCCCTTATCCGGTGTGGCGTTGACCGTCCATGTGATGGTCTGGTCTTCTCTGTTCAGGGCTCCTTTTTTTGTAACTCCAGGATTTTTCTTTGTCACTTCCGGCTCATAGTCGGTCCGATACTCCTGTCCAAATCCTTCAATATTAGACTGTGTCAAAGTTTTCGGAAATTTTATTGTGATGGTTGCGTTGTTATTTACTGTCCAGTTCGGAACTTCCTCCACAGCGCCTGCCTGTTAATTATTCAACTTCTGCGCAACGCCGCTAAGACCATCTAAATGGAACACGTTCGGAATCTTAAACTCATATCTGATGATCACATTGCTGTCTTTGGTGACAGGATGAGATTCTGTGAACGCATTTCCTAAATGGTCTGTAAATGCAAATTTAGTTAAGTATTTGGAGAAATCACCGTTTGTCACTGCAGGCTCTGATGCCTGTTTTACGGACTTCACGGCTGTTTTTTTCTGTATTGCTCTCTGTAACGGTCTTTTGCTCTGTTGTAGAAGTAATCTGTTCTGATGCAGTCTCTGTTCCTGCTTCCTGTGCATAGACATTGGTGAACGCATCGTTTCCTGCGATAAATGATATCATCAGCACAAAAGCCGCAAGGACTGCAAGACTTTTTCTTACCTTTTTGCTCATTTTTAATACCCCCATTTATTATTTGAAAGAACAAAGTGGGCAAGTCCATTTCAACACCCCAACCCCTCCCTCACTCTTTGAGGGGCTTGACAACTTTGGGTGCCAGATGCAATTTGCCGCAGGCAAATAATTTCCTTACGCATCTGTGCACAACCCGCGGAGCGTTTTTATTTCATAGGGAAGGTCGTAGAACTTTCCTATGAAGATTAGGGTGTCAAAAGGTCATTGACCTTTGATATAAATTTGTACCTTGAAAATTTAACACGATATATCAATTCATCCGAACATTTGGTAAAATATAAATATCAAATATCGAGGTGATTCGCATGGCTTTTGTATCAAATAATAGTCAACAAATGTCGTTGACTGACAGCACATTTAACCTGACAGAAAGAGAACGTAGG
>NZ_NQOG01000028.1 GCF_002270485.1 Anaerostipes hominis (ex Lee et al. 2021)
GACTTAAGAATCTGAAAGCCATCGCGGCTGAGATATAGGAGGGAGAACAGATGAATCGAATTGTAAACAATCCTGATTACGCTGTTGAGGATATGCTGAAAGGATTTGTAAAGACACACAAGGATATTGTGGCACCTACAGAAGATCCCCGTGTCCTGAAATATAAAGATGCACCGGTGGAAGGCAAAGTAGGAATTGTCACCGGAGGGGGATCCGGACATAAACCGGCATTTATCGGTTACATCGGAAAGAATATGTGTGACGCGGCAGCTGTCGGGGAGATCTTTTCTTCACCGACTGCCAAAGCATTCCTGGATGCCATGAAGGAGGCTGATTCCGGTAAAGGCGTTGCCTGTCTTTATGGAAACTATGCCGGAGACAACATGAATGTCAAGATGGCTATGAGAAAAGCAAAGAAACTGGGAATCGATGTAAAAACAGTGGTTGCCAACGACGACTGTGCATCTGCACCAAAAGATGAGCTGGAAAAACGCCGCGGCGTTGCGGGCGAAGTGCTCATGTGGAAGGTCGGAGGAGCAAAGGCTTCCATGGGTGCCGATCTGGACGGAGTCATTGCAGCGGCACAGAAAGCGATCGACAACACGAGATCCGTAGGAATTGGAACCGCACCGTGTACCATCCCTGCTGTGGGACATCCGAACTTTGAGATCAAAGACGGTACGATGGAAATTGGAATCGGACATCACGGGGAGCCGGGGATCAATGTGCAGCCGTTAAAGACCGCCAGTGAGGTCGCAGATGAGATGCTGAATATCATCCTTCCGGACCTGCCGTTTGCAGAGGGAGACGAAGTGGTAGTGCTTTTGTCAGGCCTGGGGGCAACTCCGGTAATGGAACAGTATATCGTGTATGACCGAGTGGAAGAAGTTCTCGCAGAAAAAGGAATCAGTGTTCACAAGGCATATGTGGGTAATTACTTTACTTCCCTTGAGATGATGGGTGTGACGCTAACTGTCATGAAGCTTGACGATGAACTGAAAGAATGCATCGACATGCCCAGCGACTCTGTCGGTTTAAAACAGCTGTAAGTCCGGCGTTTTCCATAAATTTGGAGCATCACTGGACCCAAAACAAATTGAAAAGTGTGATCCTTATGTTACAATAAATAACAGAAGAAGCAGTCTGAGTTTAAAGTGAGGAGAAGAATTATGTCAAGTTTTAAAAATGCGGAAGCAGGAGTCATTGTTGATAAGCTGATCAAGACGATTCAGGAGCAGAGGGATTATCTGAGCGAGATCGACGGAAAGATCGGTGACGGTGACCACGGCATCAACATGAATAAAGGGTTTACCATGTGTGAGGAAAAACTCAAGGGACAAACCTACAATATGAGTGAAGGCCTGTGTACCCTTGGAGAGACTCTTTTGGAGGACATCGGAGGTTCTATGGGGCCATTGTATGGACTGTTATTTGATGAATTTTCTGCTGCCAGTGAAAATAAAGAAGTGATCGATGCTGAAGTATTTGGAGAGATGATCAGCGGAGCCGTGGAGGGGATTCAGGAGATCAGTCCGGCCAAGGTTGGTGACAAGACCCTTTTGGATACTTTGATCCCGGCAAAGGAAGCTTTTATGGAAGCCAAGGATGCAGGCAAGGATTTTGCAGAATGTCTGGATGCCATGAACGAGGCTGCAAAAAAAGGATGGGAATCCACCAAAGACCTGGTTGCAAAGATCGGACGTGCAAGCCGTCTTGGAGAGCGTTCCAGAGGTGTTCTGGATGCGGGAGCTACAAGCTGTTATTTTATTATCACGGCGATTGGGAATGGAGCAAAAGAACTGCTGAACTAAATCAGAATTCAGGAATAATGTGACTTGTTTTTGTGAAAGTCATAAAAAGAAAAATGCACCGAATTATGAACTGTCCCCCAAAGTTAGATCAAAAATCTAATGGCTGGGGGCGGTTCATTTTTTTGTTCAGAAAGATATTTTATAATGTTTTATATAGTTACTTGAAAATAAACACGATATGTGCTAAAATATTGTTTATAGTGATAAACAGAAATGAGGAAAAGAAGATTGGAACACAAAGATATGCTCAGCGGCATGGAAAATATAATTATGAAATCTATTTGGAGATTAGAAAAAACGGAAAAAAGGATAACAGTTTATGACATAATCCAAAGTCTGAAGGAAAATTATGAAAAAAAGTACAGCCGGGCAACGATCAGAACATATTTGACGAAACTCGAAAAAAAAGGTTTTATACGTTTGAAATGGGAAGGCCGTTACAGTTACATAAGTTCTCTTGTAAAAGAAAAGGCATATCAGAAAAAACAATTGGAAAATATGAAGGAATTTTGGTTTGATGATTCTTTATCGGATATGATATGTGCTTTTACGGAAACCATTTCACCGGAGGAAGCGGAAGAACTTAAAGATTTAGTAGATAAATTAGGAGATTAGAATGAGGGGTGGTATAGGGCTAGTTAATATGATTACAATTTTATTTTATAGAACCAGGAAATGAAGAAAGATACTGTATAGTGAAGCAAAGTGTAAAAGACAGAGAAGGGAATAGCATAATGATATTATGCGGGTGAAGCTATGAAACATAAATGCTGGCACATAAAACAAATCTTTTCTATTGTACTCATTCTGATGTTTTGCATAGGAATACTTGGGACGGCAAAGGTAAAAGGGAAAACTTTAGATAAGTCAGATAAAATAATGGTGAAAAAAGTTATAGCTAAATATTTTGATGACTAATATCAGTCATTTGTTACCTATAAACTGTCAGAAAATATGGCGGATTATATGATTGATAATGACAATACATTTTTGTATAAAAAGTTATACGAATATGATATTTTAAGCAGTAAAAATATAGGGACAGGGTATGAAGATTATAAACTAGATTTAAAATATTCTGGAATGGATATCAATGAGGCTAAAACTTATGGTCCCAAAGGTAAAGGTTATAATAACAACAAACTTGTAAAATCTTTAACTAATATACAGGTAGGAGATGTACTGCAGAGTAGAGAAGATGGGAAGAAAAATGTTTATAAGCACAGCACATATGTCACACAGATTAAGGACAGGCAGACATTTGTCACACAACATAATCTAAAATCAAGAGCAGTTACCGACTGGATCAGGGCTAATGGTGGAGTGAATCATTGTTATATTCGGGGGATACGTTTTTCCAATGCAAAGTTTGTGAAATAATATAAAAGGTTTGGAAAATGAGACTGCAAACACTTTTATCATTAATTATGCTGTCATTCAGGGCGGCCAGAATGGAGATTAATATGAAACAAAAAATTACGATTCTTTTATTAATCAGTGTGTTGTTGATTGCTAATACAGGATGCAAGAAAAAGGAAATAAATAAACCAGAGTCTACAACGGAAATCAGTAAAAAAGATAAAATTCCAAAGATTTCAAAGAAGGAATTGTCGGCCATGAAAAAAAAGGCAAAAAGAGAGCTAAAACTACATGATTATAATTATAATTTTCAAAAGGTAGAATTTGAACCTGAATATTATAAAAAAATAGGAAATGATTCATGGCAGGAATTTATAGAGAAACATACGGCAGATGGAGATGTAGAAAAATATTCTTTGGATAACATAGTAATCTTAGAGGGATATGAAAAAGATTCATCTGTAGCAGATTTAGTTGTATTCGCCAAGAAAAAAGAAAAATGGAAGTTTTTATATGTTTTTAAATGATGGGTTAAACCAGATAGGGATAAAAATAGATATGTACTGGCAGGAGCATAGATTTTCTCCTGCCACGCCTGTATTTAGGCGGTTTGACGTGTAGTATGCTGCATTTTTCCATTTCCCACATTTCTTCATCCGTTGGAATGTCTACAATCCCTACATAGGAATAATAGATGTCGATTTTCTGTGTCCGTTTCCCGTCCTTTTTTTCACGTTCATGGATTACGATTTTATCCACAAAGGTATTTAAGATTTCGGGCGTCAATTCGTCAATGCGGGTGTACTTTTTGGTGGCGGCTATCAGCTTGGAAACATTGGTGATTTCCGTGTCGGCTTCATTGACTTCGGCGGTCAAGGTTTCGATTTCCTGCTCGGATTCGCAATGCTATGTAACGGCTTTGAAATTCAAAACCATGCTGCCATACGCCAGCCGAAAAGGGCGGCTTACGTTCGCAGCGGTCAACCTTGTCCGTTGGCTGCATTCCATTCTTCCATCTATGTGTGCTTATTTAATTTTGATTTTCCAATTTCCTTATGGGTATTTCAGAATACCATAGCGGCTGCACCCATATCAAGATTTTGGGCAAACTTTTTATTATTCCCTGTGGACGGAAATTTTATTCACCTACTTTGAAAATTGGGCAAGGGAATTTTATCCCTCACCCAATAGTCCATAAGAAGATAGAAAATATTAGATGGTTATAAAATCTTCCGCAGCTTTTTACGCAGATGGTCTAGCCTTGCATAGATAGCCCCTGTTGTCAATCCAACAAGCGGGGCAATCTCTTTTGTGGAATAGCCCTGCATTTTCAGCAGGATGATTTGCAGGGTACGCCTGTCCACCGTAAGCAACGCCCGATACAGAGTTTCGTTCTCAATCTCATCCAGTAAATCGGCAACGGTCTTTACCTCGGCATTCCGCTCCCTGTCTGCCATCCCTTCAAGGTATTCGCCGAAGTCGCTTGTCCAATGGTAAAACCGCCTGTTGGAATTGAAGTCTGCCCTGTCGTCTGTGCGGATTTGCTCAATGGTGTTTTCATCAACTCCATGCTCCCGTAATATTTTTTCCTCGGCTTCTTTCCAGATAAGCCATTTCCTGTTCTCCCGTCCGTTGTTGTAGGACATTCTTTTTTCCTCCAATCCGAAATTTTTGAAATGTAATAATTCAGATTGGAAAGGCGGCGAACGGCAGCCAACATCAGAAAAAACCCCGTGGCACATTTCGATAAAAAACGACAAAAGAAAAACCGCAAAGGGTCTGTGACCCTTACGGTTATAAGTGATACTAATTCTGTTAAGTGGAGATTCTACTTCTGGTTTCATGGCAAGAAGCAGCGTTGCATAAGCAGGGATTTTTTTAACTGGCTTCCTGCCATTCCCCGATATGCTATGTATAAGTCCAATTTGCGTTGCATAAGCAGATATATTACTGCCCGAAAAAAGGACATAAAAAAATCCCTCCAAACTTTAAAACAGGTCTGGAGAGTGTCTGTTAAGTCTTTTCGGGCATAGCAATACCACCCACCACACGCCGTTTTTTTATTTGGTGGGCTTTAAGTTCAACCGTTCACTTTTAAAATACTACGAAATATTTTTGAAGATTTCATAAAGTTTTGCAAAAATAATGAGCGATGTTTCCCATCGCCCATTAAATCCTAATATGGAATTTTTATTTTAACCTCTGCACCGCCTGTATCATCGGAATTTTTAAGAGTAAGTTCCCCATTGTGTTGCTTTACAATGCTGCTTGTGATATAAAGCCCCATGCCAAAGTGCATATTAGAGCTTCGGCTGTTGTCGCCCATAAAAAACTGCTCCCTTGCATGGTGCAAATCCTCATTTGTAAAACCACTTCCCTCATCTATTATAGAGATTTGTAGAAAGTCGTCCGGCTTTTGCACCTCTACATAGACTGTCCCTTTTGGTGGAGAGTAATCTAACGCATTGCCTATCACATTCATAATTGCCCGTTCCAGCAGTAATTTATCCGCTTTGAAAGTTCCTAAGTTATCCCCTTTTTTCATGCGTAGACAAATTCCTTTTGTAAGACATAAGGCGTTTGTCTGTGCTTCAATCTGTTCCATATAATCAGATATATCAAATTTCTCCAAATTGAGCTGATACCCGGCTGCCGTTCGGGATATATCAATCAGCGTTTTAATATAAATGCCTATCTGCCCAGAGCTTTCTGTAATGTACTCAGCATATACACGTTGTTCATTGTCAAGTTCTGTTTCACTTATTAAGTCGATGTTTCCTTGAATAACGGTTAAAGGTGTTTTCAAATCGTGAGCAAGTGCCGCGATTTGTTCCCTTTGTCGTTGTTCTGCGTTCCATTGCTTCTCTAAAGAAGATTTCAGATTGTCTTTCATATCAGAAAAAGAACGCAGTACATCTTCAAATTCTTTGATTTTTGAGTGTCCGACTTCAAAATCAAGATTTTGTCCTGCAACCTGTTTTGTTGCTTCAAAAAGCGGTGAGAGCTGTACCCGCATATTCTTTGCAAACTTTGCTGTTAATATTACACAAACCGCAATGCAGTTTATCCCTATGAGGATATATAACAAAATTTCCGGTGAGGGGAAATGCTCATAAAGCCACTCATTCGTAAACTGTGAGCCAATGTAATATTGAAGCACTACATATTCAGTTTCGCGTGTAACAAGCAAATACTGTTTGTTAATGTTTTCGTTTATCTTTCCATATATGGCATAATCCATAGCCCGGTCTAAATCGTCACCCTCTAAGGACGTTTCTATCATTTGATAATTCTTATCCAACACTAAATACTTGCACCCCATAGGAAGCTGCACATCTGTTAAATTTGGTGTTGCGGCAATAATAGGAACAAGGTCTTTTGTACTGCGTTCTGAATAATCAGCATAAGCAATAAATCCTGTGCTTGCTCCTGCAAAAATAAGACTAAATGGAATAGCTACAGAAGCTATCAGTCCGATTAGCAGCATACATAAAAATTTCCAAAAAGAAAATTTCAGTGACGTTGTTTTTATTCCCATTTGTACCCAATCCCCCAAACTGTAGTTATCGGCTGAATATCCAGTCTGCTTAATTTTGCCCGGATATTTTTGATATGAGTGGAAATGGTAGAATTATCGCTGTCGCCCTCCAAGCTGAAAACAGCTTCATAAATCTGTTCTTTTGAAAATACCTGTCCTTTATTTCTTGCAAGGTATTCACAAATCAGATATTCGCTTTTGGTTAGGGGAACGGGTGTATTATCTACCCGTAGTTCCTTTGCGGACAAATCAATTTTTATCCGTTCAAAGGTAAGGGCGGTATGCCGTTCCCTGTGTTCCCGGCGTAAGTGGGCATTTACCCTTGCCCGCAGCTCCGCAATGCGGAATGGTTTTGTCAGATAGTCGTCTGCTCCCAAGCCAAGCCCGAATGTAATATCATTTTCCATTGTCTTAGCTGTCAAAAAGAGAATAGGGCAGTCGACCAATGAACGGATTTTATTGCAATAAGAAAATCCGTCCATATCCGGCATCATTATATCCAGTATAATCAAATCGTATCTGTTCAGCTTATCAAGCGGAACCTGTGCGGCAGACGTATAGGCAGTAATGAAATGCCCGTCTTTTTGCAGCCCATTTTTTACAAGCTCTAAAATAGATCGTTCATCATCAACCATAAGGATTGCTGCCATAGTGTCGCCTCCTTTCGTTGCTTTTTTCGCATTATAGCATAATCCGTAAGGGCAGAAAAGCGGTCATTTCTGCTCTGCAATATAGTAGCGGTTATTTATTTTTACCGCAACCGCTTCTGTTTTATCCGTACCGCAAATCTCGTAAACGTCTGTGTAAAACCATTGTTCCCGCCCCTGTCCGGCGTTTTTTCCGTTCCAGTCAATCTTGTTCAAATCTTCTTTGGACAAAGGGCGTTTCGTTTCCGTATCGAATGTAACGCTTTTTGCAAGAATATCAATCCAGCTTCCTAATTCATCATTTGATATGGTATCAGAGGTTACTTGATAAATAATCCCGTCACAAAGGAGCTGCGTTGCATTTTCGGGATTGATTTCAAACTTTCCACTCATAGACTGCTCTGTGTCCTTGAAGTCAAAGACCGTATCTGTGTCTTTGATATTTTCTTTTCTAACAGCTTTGTGATACCCTCCGTTTACATCTACAATCAGATAATCGTCAGCGTTGGGGGCTGCGTACACATTCAAGAATGGGATAATATAAGCAGCTTCCGGGGCTTTATCCGCTAAATCTGCCAACGTCCGAAAGGTAGCGGCTTCTATGTTTTCCTGAAGCAATACTTTTCCTGTTTCGTCTACCGCTGCAAGCTGCCGGATATATCCAGTCCATTCCCCAAGCCCGCCATTAGAAACGGTATCCTCCAAAATCGTATAGTCGTTTCCCTTAAAGGAAAATTGCGTCACATTCTCTGCGTCCAGATAGCATTGCTCTTTATCACTGGAATATTCCTTGATTTTTTCCTGTAAAGAACAGCCCGCAAGAGAAAAGCATACAACAAAAGCAAACAGCAAGACGATAACCATTTTTCTATTTTTATTCATAATTTTTCCGTCCTTCCCAATGAGAAAACCATAATAAGGTCAGCAACAAGCCGCCTGTCGTTAATACTGCAATCCATATTTTTTCCGTTCCATAGTTGAAAATTTGTCGGCTCAAAATATCCTGTACCCAATTCATAGACCATGAAAAGGGAATATACCTCGCTATGCCTTTTAGTTCGATATTGCTATATAAGATACATTGCAGACTTTCAAACACGCCCCAAAACAGGGATAACCCTAATCCAAATTTGAAGCTAAGGAACAGGTGCAAGATGTATATTATCAAATTACAAAATGCCATCCCGGCGGCGGCTCCAATCAGCATTCCGAGCTGCACGGTATCAGCCATTCCCAAAAGATGTATGCCAACCACAAATAACAGGAACAGAAAGAACAGTGCAAATACCCCCGAACCATAAAGATAAGTTAATTTTGCAAGCATATTTTTGTGTCGGTTCGGTACAGCAAGCAGCGTCTGGAAGTGTGAAGCCTTTTCTTCCAGTGCAACATTCAGACCGACAATAACGCTTATCAACAATGGAAAAAACGTTGTCGTAATTTCCAATATCATTTTGAGCTTTTTACTATCTGCTGTGCTGGCATACTGGAAATAGTAAGCAAGAAATAACAATGCCCCGATAACAGGTATACAAAAATGAATGGCCCAAAACGGTGTATGCTTCGTTTTTTCCTGTTCAGAACGAACCGCATAAATAAAACCCATTTCCGTCTACCTCCCTTTGGAAAAATCCTTTGCGTCGGCATAGGATAAAATAAGAAACAAGAGTATTGACAACGCAATGGAAATCATAATGGCTATAGAAAATCCACAATTCCCCGCATAAGTTCCGTTTATTTCAATTCCCATAAGCGGCTCTGCCAGTTTTGCCGCCCAGCAATACGGTACAAACCACCATGCGATTGTATTTCCTAATGCAGTAGCAGTAGACAGAACAATCCCAAGTATTGTATTTAACACAATCGGCACAAACATTCCCGTTTTGCGTGCTAAGTACAGGCACAAAGGAATTTGCCAGACAGACGCAAGGATAATCCCGGTACTTCCTGTAATGCTGTGTAAAACAGAATATACTGCCGTTGCCGGAGCAATGATATTACTGATAGAAATAAGCAATGCTAAAAATATCGCTGAAACAAGCAGTTTTTCGACTAAGATAATGCCCTTGGCAAATTCAAATCTCGAAAGGTTCACAGGCATAGAAAATACCGAATAGTATTTCCCGGCGTTTTCTTCTTTTCTGTGTGACAAAGAACACAAAATTGCGATTGCTCCCGGAAGCAAAAACGCATACCACCAGTAAAGTGTCATGTACTGATACCCCATAAATCCACCCATAAGACACGCAAAAATAGCTGTGATTAGTGGAACAATGAAAATCAGTTTGTTCGATATTGTCCGCTTAAATTTCAAATGTTCTGATTTCAGATAGTTCATGCCTTAACCCTCCCTGTGATTGCTTTTTGCAACGTCCATAAAAAGCTGTTCCAAATTTTCGTTTGCGTTCAATTTCCCCTCATATCCAAGGACGCCACCCGCGATAATGCCGATATGGTCAGCTATCTGCTGCACTTCTGAAAGAATGTGGCTGGACAGGATAACCGTAATACCTTTAGCCGGAAAAGAACGAATAAGCTCTCTAAGTTCTTCAATCCCAATCGGGTCAAGCCCGTTGGTTGGTTCGTCAAGTATGAGCAGTTTCGGGTTGTTTAGTAATGCAACCGCAATTCCAAGACGCTGTTTCATACCAAGAGAAAACTGTCCGGCTCTTTTCCTGCCTGTTTCCGTCAGTCGGACGATTTGCAGCACTTCGTCAATCCGCTTATCTGTCAGTCCTAAAATAGTAGTCCTTACTTTCAGATTTTCATAGGCGGTCAAATTTTCATAAAGCGGCGGCATTTCAATCAACGCTCCGATATGGTTTAAATCGCTGCGTTTCCATGCGTGACCGTCAAATTCGATATTTCCAGAGGTCGGTTTCAAAATGCCCGTAATCATTTTGAGCGTCGTAGATTTTCCAGCTCCATTCGGTCCCAATAGTCCATAGACGGAATTTCTTTCAATGTTCAGCGATATGTTGTTTACAGCCGTCTGTCCGCTGAAAGATTTGCAGAGGTTTGTTGTTTTCAAAATCATTTCCATATTCTGTATTGTCCTTTCTTTTGATTATGGGAAAAGAATAGCTGATGTTTTTGAAGATTTCATAAAGATAAGGAATCTTTTTAAAATCCTGATTAACGCCTGCCATATCAGTATAAGGTAAATGGGAAAAGCTAATTTTGCTTTATCGGGTTATCTTTTTTCGGGCATCGGCAAGTTTAACAGCTCCTTTTGGAATGAGCCATACCCGATTGATATTCAATATGCCCTCAATCCGATTTTCCTTACAGAGCCTTTATGCTCGCTTTACCGATATTCCCCAAAGCCCCACTGCTTCCTGTGCCGTCATATACTCAAACATTTCTTTCTTCCTCAAATTGTACTGTATCTACTATAGCCGTTTGAACAAACATATCAATTCATAAAACGCGAATTTTTATCCCACAAAAAAGAAAAACGACAGAGCTTTACACCCTGTCGCCACTCCATTATGTGTATAAGATTTCTTCCTCCACAATCTCCCTCGCACAAGTCCTTATGTTATTGAGCCGTCCTGTCCATTCTAAGGCGTTTTCCTCCTTTAGGCGTTCCGTTATGCCCTGTGCCTGTTTCATACCCTCTATGAGCCTTTCAAAACATTCCTGTGCCTGCCTGTCAATGTCGGCAAGGTATGTATTCAGCCTGCCGCTTGTGAGAAGATTGGTGTATGTAACTTTGCGATACTGCTTCAGATAGTCCAGATGCCGCTGTCCCCATGTGCCTATCGGCTGTTCTTCTTCGGCGGGTACAGTCAAGCATGGTATTAAGTAATCACTTTCTTTCCGATATGTACCGCCTAACTGTTCGAATAATGATTTTGCCATTTTGTAATTCCTTCAAATAAGATATTCACTCCACGTTGTTATGTCTGCTGTCTTAAACAAAATTTTGAGTTTTCTCCTTATCTGGTTTCATTCATAGTTAAAACTTATGATAAGAAGAATTGACTTGAGGATATCTTCATGCTATGGTTAGTAGAATGAGATTAATTATCAATAATGGAGGAAGCCAATGAGTCTGACAGACGGCATTATCCTGATTTTGGCGGCGGGGATCGTTCTCTTTGTGATATGGAGATTCATCTCACGCGTCCGGCGGGGAGAGACAGGGTGTGGCTGCGGATGTGAGGGCTGTTCCAAGGCCTGTCCATCCAAACAAAAAAAGGAAACAAAGTGAGTAAAAAGCTGTGAGGAAATTTATCACAGCTTTTTGTAATTTTAAAGTTGACATGTAAAATTATGTATGTTATATTATTACCGTAGAAAGCACCACACAGTGCCTCTTTTCTGAACCTCATTCAGTAAGATCTATTTCATCTTTCCTTTGGCATTCGCCAATCATACCCCAGTGATAGAACTTAAGAACCAACAGTCAGTTAAGAAAGCAACGATTCCTTATTTATTTTTCATCAAGAGAAGAGGAATACTGTACCTGGTGCTTTCTTTTTGTGGTATAATATTTATATCTGAGTAAAAATCTATTTTCAAAATTTTGTTTGTTAGGGGAGCTGAGGTGGGCTTGCCCACTTTGTTTAAATATGATATTATAACATTTTGTAATTATTAGAACTTAGGAGGAAAAATCATGCCAGTAAAATACGTATTTGTCACCGGCGGTGTTGTTTCAGGCCTTGGAAAAGGAATCACT
The DNA here is from genome assembly GCF_002270485.1 of Anaerostipes hominis (ex Lee et al. 2021). GTDB lineage: Bacteria > Bacillota > Clostridia > Lachnospirales > Lachnospiraceae > Anaerostipes > Anaerostipes hominis. Next base: position 12,043 of record NZ_NQOG01000028.1, read on the forward strand.
GCAGCGTCTCTGGGACGATTACTGAAAGCGAGAGGTTATCACGTAACCAGCCAGAAGTTTGATCCATATATCAATATTGACCCGGGAACCATGAACCCGATCCAGCACGGAGAAGTTTTTGTGACGGATGACGGGGCGGAGACAGATCTTGACCTGGGACACTATGAGCGATTCATCGATGAAGGCCTGAACAAAAAATCAAACGTGACAACAGGAAAGGTTTACTGGAATATTTTACAGAAGGAACGGCGCGGAGATTACGGCGGCAACACGGTTCAGGTGATCCCGCATGTGACCAATGAGATCAAGAGCCGTTTTTATAGAAATGAAGAGGCAACGGAACAGGAAGTGGCGATCATAGAGATCGGTGGTACTGTGGGAGATATTGAGAGCCAGCCATTTTTAGAGGCGCTCAGACAGTTCCAGCATGAAGTGGGACATGAAAACTGTATCCTGATCCATGTAACGCTGATCCCGTATTTAAAGAGCTCAGGAGAGTTAAAGACAAAGCCGACTCAGGCCAGCGTCAAGGATCTCCAGGGTATGGGAATCCAGCCGGATATCCTTGTGTGCAGATCAGACTATCCGCTGGATGACGGTATTAAGAGGAAAATTGCACAGTTCTGCAACGTGGAAAAAGAGCGTGTCATCCAGAACTTGGATGCAGAAGTTTTATATGAAGTTCCGCTCATGATGGAAAATGAACACCTGGCACATGAAGCGTGTGCCTGCCTTCATCTTCCGTGTCCGGAGCCGGACCTTTCGGAGTGGCGCAAGATGATCGACAACTGGAAGCATCCAAAGCATAAAGTCGAAGTGGCTCTGGTCGGAAAGTATGTGTCACTTCACGATGCCTATATCAGTGTGGTAGAATCTCTGGAGCATGCGGGTGTGGCCAACTCGGCAGACGTGAGCATCCGATGGGTGGACTCCGAGCGTGTCAGCTCTTACAATGTGGACGAGATGCTGGGCGGCGTTCAGGGTATTATCGTTCCCGGAGGATTTGGAGACAGGGGTATTGAGGGCATGATCTGCTCCATCCAGTACGCAAGGGAACACAAGATTCCTTATCTGGGACTGTGCCTTGGCATGCAGCTTACCATTGTGGAGTTTGCGAGAAACGTCCTTGGCTACGCAGATGCCCACAGCAAAGAGTTTAATGAAAATACGGAACATCCGATGATTCATATTATGGCAGATCAGGACGGAGTGACCAATATCGGAGGTACACTGAGACTCGGATCTTATCCGTGCGTATTGGCAGACGGTTCCAAAGCCGAAGGACTTTACGGAACTAAAGAGATTTCAGAGCGCCACCGCCACCGCTACGAGGTAAATAACAAGTATAGGGATGTACTTCAGGAAAACGGCATGATGCTCTCAGGATGCTCACCGGACGGGCGTATCGTAGAGATGATTGAGATACCGTCTCATCCGTTCTTTTTAGCAACACAGGCACATCCCGAATTTAAATCAAGACCAAACAAAGCACATCCGCTGTTTAAGGGATTTATTGAAGCGTCTTTAAAAAGCGGAGGAATGATCTGAGAAAGGGGTGAGGCAGTATGAAGCATGAAATCATCGGAAAGACAGTACCGGCAGTAGAAGTGGAACTTGACAAGGGAGAAGCAATGTTTACCCAGTCAGGAGCTATGGCATGGATGGACTCTTCGATCAAAGGGGAGTCCAAGATGGAGGGCGGATTTTTAAAAGGGATCGGAAGGAAGATTGCCGGAGAGTCACTCTTCATGGTGACTTATTCTTCTGTAAAAGATGGGGCGAAGATTGCTTTTGCATCAACTGTTCCCGGGACGATCCTTCCACTTCAGTTCCAGGGGACCGGAGGAATGATCTGTCAGAAAAAGGCTTTTCTGTGCGCTCAGAGGAGCGTTTCTCTGGAGACTATATTTACGAAGAAGCTGTCAGCAGGAGCTTTCGGAGGAGAGGGCTTCATACTGCAGAGACTTTCCGGAGACGGCATGGCATTTTTGGAGGTCGACGGGGATGCGGTGACTAAGGAACTGGCTCCGGGAGAGACCATACTCGTAGATACCGGAAATGTGGTGGCCTTTGAAGACGGCATAAGTTATGAGATCGAGCGGATCAAAGGTGTTAAAAATATTTTTTTCGGGGGAGAGGGATTATTTCTCACTAAGCTTACCGGACCGGGAAAGATCATATTACAGACACAGAATTTCAATGATTTTGCTGGAAGGATTGCATCGCTGATACCTTCCGGCAGCTGATTACAGCACATATAAGACAAAAGAACTGCCCGAAACAACCTACCAGGGCGGTTCTTTTTTTGTTATGTAATAGCGTGCCAGGCAACAAAAAAAGCCCATCGGGCAGGATACTCACAAATGGAAAAATTTAAGAATATTTAATATTCATATTGCCAAATGAAAATAAAAGTGGTATGATATTTTCATAATAAAAATAAATGAAAATACATGAAAACACATGAAAATCTCAAGGAGGGCATTATGCAGGTAAAAGGTGTAAGATTGTACGGAGTGGATGACATCAGATTAGAAGAATTTGAACTGCCGGAGATCAAAGATGATGAGATATTGGTAAAAGTTGTAAGCGACAGTATCTGTATGTCAACATGGAAAACTGTGAAACAGGGCGCTGGTCACAAAAGAGTGCCCAATGACGTGGCAGAGAACCCGGTATTAGTTGGACATGAATTTGCCGGAGACATCGTGAAAGTAGGAAAGAAGTGGCAGGATAAGTTCAAACCTGGACAAAAGTTTGCCCAGCAGCCGGCAATTCCGGGACAGATGGAATCTCCGGGATATTCTTATCAGTACTGCGGTGGTGCAGCAACCTACTGTATCTTCCCGAATGACATTATTGAAAAGGGATGTGTATGGACTTTTGAAGGCGACAGCTACTTTGATGCCTCTGTGGCAGAACCGATGTGCTGTGTCATCAGCGGTTATCATACAAATTACCATACGGTTCCGGGAAGCTATGAGCATGTCATGGGGACAAAAGAAGGCGGAAATATCCTGATCCTGGGCGGATGCGGACCTATGGGACTGGGTGCTGTAAGTTATGCGCTGGCTTTCGAGAATAAACCAAAACGTGTTGTAGTCACAGATATCAGCGATGACCGTGTAGAACGGGCAAAACAGGTGATCTCCATTGAAGATGCAAAAGCGGCAGGCGTAGAACTTCACTATGTGAATACTGCGGCTATGAAAGACCAGGAAAAAGAACTTATGGACATCACAGAAGGACATGGATATGATGATGTATTCGTATATGTTCCGATCACTGGCGTTGCAGAACTTGGAAATAAGCTGCTCGCTTACGACGGCTGCATGAACCTGTTTGCAGGACCGACAGATCCAAAGTTCTCAGCAAATATGAACCTGTATGACTGCCATTACTCCAGGACCAAAATTCTGGGAAGCACCGGGGGAACCATTGATGATATGAAAGAAGCGATCAACAAGGCGGCATCCAAAGAAATTAAACCGGCTGTTATGATCACACATATCGGAGGAATTGACGCAGTTGCAGAGACAACCAAAAATCTTCCGGATATTCCGGGAGGAAAGAAACTTACTTACATGCAGTTCGATATGCCGCTCACTGCCATCGATGATTTCAGAAAATTAGGGGAGAAAGATCCTCTGTTTGCAAAACTTGCAGATGCATGTGACAAACACAACGGCCTGTGGAATGCAGAAGCAGAAAAGATTTTATTTGAGCACTTTGGGGCATAAGATAAAGAGGGGTGCCAATGTTTGCAGAGGAAAGAAGAGAACAGATTCTATTATATCTTAAGAAGCATAAGCGGGCTGAGGTGAAAGAGCTTATCGAAGAGTTTCAGGTCACCGGGGCGACCCTGCGGGCTGATCTGCGGGCGATGGAAGAAGAGGGTTCCATTGTCCGAACCCATGGGGGCGCACTGCTCAAAGAAGATGTTTTGCAGAAAGAAGAATTCTTATCACTCAGAAGAGGGCACGAAGAAGAAAAGAAAGCCATTGCCAGAATCGCCAGAGCTTATGTGCAGGAGGGAGACGCGGTTATCTTGGACAGCGGAAGCACCACACTGGAGCTTGCACTGCTGTTAAAAGACGCGAAAAACATCAAAGTTATTACCAACGATCTTCAGATTGCGTTGGAACTACAGGAAAATCCGTGGATTGAACTCTATATTGTCGGGGGGAAAGTGAGAAATAATTTTCGCCTGACTCAGGGAGCTATCGGCACTGACTTTATTAAAAGTATTGCAGTCAATAAAGTATTTCTGTCTCCCAATGCCCTGTCGGTTTTCGGCGGAGCGACCACGAGCAATGAAGAGATGAAAGTGATCAAGCGGGCCATGATGGAAGCGGCAGGCGAGATTTACATGCTCTGTGACAGCTCAAAGATAGGACAGAGAGCTTTCTGCAGGTTTGCCAGACTGAGCGAATTTAAATTGATGCTCACAGATTCCGGAATTTCCAAATTAGACAAAAACGCAATAGAAGAACAGGGACTTGAAGTAAAGATATGCAAATGAGGGGGGAACGTTTGCATGGGAATGAAGGAGACGTATATATGAAAAATGCAGTACAAAGATTTGGAAAATTCTTAAGTGCAATGGTCATGCCGAATATCGGCGCATTCATTGCCTGGGGCCTTATCACAGCCCTGTTCATTGAAAAGGGCTGGTTCCCGAATGCGAAACTTGCAACTATGGTCGATCCGATGCTGAAGTACATCCTTCCGGTGCTGATCGGTTATCAGGGAGGAAAACTCGTCGCCGGCGAACGCGGCGGAGTCATTGCGGTCATTGCTATCCTCGGTGTGATCTGCGGAAGCAATGAGGTCATGTTCATGGGAGCCATGGCTATGGGTCCTTTTGCCGGATGGGTCATCAAGAAGTTTGACAAAGCGGCAGAGGGGCGTATTCCGGCCGGATTTGAAATGCTGGTCAACAATTTCTCTGTCGGTATCATCGGAATGATCCTGGCGATCATCGGATACTATCTGATCGGACCGGTTATGACAGCAATCCTCACCGTGCTCACGGCAGGAGTTGATTTCCTGATCGGACACAGCCTGCTGCCGCTGGTATCTGTATTCGTGGAACCTGCAAAGGTACTGTTCCTTAACAATGCTATCAACCATGGTATCTTTACTCCGATCGGAGGAGAGCAGGTACAGGCAGCCGGGAAATCAATCATGTACATGATCGAGGCGAACCCAGGCGCAGGCCTTGGAGTTCTGTCCGCATACTGGGCATTTTCCAAAGACAAAAGAACAAAGGATTCCGCACCGGGTGCGATCATCATCCACTTTTTTGGTGGAATCCATGAGATCTATTTCCCTTATGTACTGATGAATCCTGTTGTTATCATTGCATCCATCGCAGGTTCTGCCTGTGCAGTATTCTATTACTCTTTGTTTAACATCGGACTTACCGGACCGGCATCGCCTGGATCCATCATCGCCTTTTTAACAATGGCGCCGAAAGGATCAACGCTTGCCGTACTGCTCGGAGTTGTGATCGCTGCGGTTGTATCTTTCCTCGTAGCGGCCCCGATCATCAAGATGTCCAACGGAAAGAGCCTGGAAGAAGCCTCAGACAGTGTCCAGAATATGAAGGCTGCCAGCAAAGGTATTGCAAAAAAGGCAGGAGAGATCAAGAAGATCGTATTCGCCTGCGACGCAGGTATGGGTTCCAGTGCCATGGGAGCAACCAAATTCAGAAACAGGATTAAGCCGCTTGGGCTTGGCATTACAGTGATTAACTCCTCTGTTGATACGGTGCCTGCCGATACGGATGTGGTTGTATGTCAGGAGGTTTTAGCAGACCGTGCGGCCAAAAGTGCGCCAAATGCACAGCTGGTAACGATCAAGAACTTTCTCCAGGATGAAGCCATTGACGGTTTGTACAATAAGCTGGCCCAGGGCCGGGAAGAAGGAGCTGTCTCTGTAAAAGAACAGACAGAACAGGCGTCTTCTGAGACAGAGGCAAAACCGATGGTCATGGTGAAGGAAGGGATTAAGCTCGGACAAAAGAGTGTTTCCAAAGAAGAAGCCATAGCGGCAGCAGGGAACTTACTTTATGAGCTGGGTTATGTAGAAGAAGAATATATTGAAGCCATGCAGGAGAGAGAACGCACAGTCACCACCTATCTTGGTATGGGAGTTGCGATCCCTCACGGAACCGGAGACGCGAAAAATAAAGTCAAGAAAACCGGTATTGTCTTTGTCCAGTATCCGGACGGTGTGGATTTCGGTGACGAAAAAGCTTACCTAGTGTTCGGAATCGCAGGAATCGGCAATGAACATCTGAAACTGCTTGGAAAGATCACACAGGTGATCGACAGTCAGGATAATCTTGACAAATTACAAACAGCGGGCAATGTCCAGGATGTTTTGGATATGCTGAAATAAAATGAAAATGAGAGCTTTTGCAGGGCAGGCCGGAGTAAGGACTGTCTTGCAGAAGCTTTTGTTTTGAGGAGTACTTAACATATGACAAATAACAAAAAAATGGTTTCTTTCAGAGTTCATAAATAAGTTCCTTTTATAAAGTCAGAAAAAAGTAAGAACCCTGGAAGGGATTCTTAAAGCGGAGATGTTATGCTGTTGTACCTGGTGTCCAGGGCAGATAAGACACGGCTTAACTTAAAGGTATTGTGCGGTTCCTGCCTGATGTACTATTACCTGTGTATTGTTTTAAAGCATATTGTCGGGGTCCCGACAGTAAAAGATTTAGTCTGGAGAGCCGGGATAGGGGAGGCGGTTTTTCATCCGAATATCAGTCTGGTCCCGCTGGCCGGCGGCATCGGAATGGATTTTATCCTGAATATTCTTTGTTTTATCCCCCTGGGGCTGCTTTGCCCGGTTATAAGCAAGAGCTGTGGGCGGATGAAAAAGACGGTTCTGTTTGGGCTGTGGTTTTCGCTGGCCATTGAGATAAGCCAGATGTTTACACTGTACAGGGCAACAGACAGCAGTGACCTGATTGCAAATGTTTTGGGAACAGCCCTTGGCTGGTTCTGTTTTAAGACGGCCGCACGGCTTAAAAAGACTGGAAAACCGTACGGTGACAGCGGCTTCGTGGGAAAAGATCCTGAGCGGTTTTTCCCTGGTCTGACCTTAATGACTGCTTTTGTGTTTACTTTTATAAGTTAAGATGGAATAGAAATATGAGAAAAATATAGTAGGAAAGTAGATACCAAGTTAGGAAGTTCGTCCATGTTATAGCAGAAAAACATAGAAAAGTGGATCTGATACTTTGGTGGATACAAGCGCGGAAAATGTAAAACAACTGGAAGAAGAACTTTTAAAAGAGAACTTCGTAAACATGAAACGTGTTTAATGGATTATGCAGAAACTGTTTTTACAGGTTACTTCTTTCACTAAGAAAATCTAAACTACAGCTCTTATAGTGGAGAAGTAGGGCAAAGTGAAAAATCCACTTTGCCCTAAAGTCTATTTTTTGCACCTCGAACTGGAGAATTGTAGCAAATACCGGAGCTAATTTTATGTATTACTTATTAGATTGTGTTTTTTTGCTAATTCATAATTTAAAACTAATATTTTTATACCCCAAATTTTTCTCAAAGATAAAAGACGATTTTCTAGTATTGCTTTTGGTCCAGCTAGCCAAGCAGTATCTGCTTCCTTTATGACCAATACAAAAATAATTTCTTTAGCATAAAAATTTTCAGTCTTTATTAAATTTTCCCCTATTTCATCCGTATGGATATCATAACGATTAAAGATTGTTGCCAAATATACTTGTAAGGAATCTGTAAACTTCTCAACAATACTGCTATAATATTGTTCAAATTTTATTTCCTTTTGCGATGTTTCATACATGTTCTTTTCATTAGGACAGGTTTTTTTGCCTCTAAAAAAACAATATTTTTATTTGATCTTAATAAAATAAATTCAACAGTCTTGATTCCTTCCCCCCAATGTTTTCAATAGGTTTGAATTTTCTATTTCAAATAAATTCTTTTCATCAAAGTTTCCAAAATTCATTTCTGACTCTTTAATATTCTTCAATCTAATGACACCCCAATTTCATCTAAATATAACTGACGAAATGTTTCCATAATAGAATTATGATTCAGCAAGTCGAATTTTTCTCCGATTTCACAAGATACATCTCGTTTTTTTTCATCCTCACAGTAAAAGGAACAGTATTGTACAGAATTGTTTTTTGAACGTTTTACTTCAATATATTTGGAAAGGAAGTAGTCGTGTGTGGCAATGAATATCTGGACTCCTTCTTCTTGAAGTAATAAAAGAAGCTCCGCAAGAATAGGTATATGTTTTGGATTAATATTGGCTTCTGGTTCATCCCAAAACAATACAGATCCGTTCTCCAAGGTACCATTTTTTATTAATTGCCATAATAAAGCAATCTTTCGAAGTCCTTCTGCAACAAGATTAAACTCTAATTTTGCCTGTGTCCCCGGTTTTAAATAGAATCGTTCATTGGAAACAGTTACTTTGCCGGCACTGATTTTTTGAAGTACATTTAAATACTTTTTTCTTTCTGCTGAGTCAACTCCTCTTGATATATCTATTTTAGCTGCTGATTCTAAATTCCATGCATTAGATAAAATTTCTTTTGCAGGAATGAAAACACTTGATAGATCTGACATGTGTTTTCCCCAATCCATTTTCTCCTAATAAAATATTAATACCATCACAAAATTCAATAGTCATATTTTCAAATACAGTAAAATTATCTAAATTAATTCTTCTAATCGGCATATTCCATCTCTCCATTCTAATTGTTACAGATGCACCTTTCTGCGACTTTTATCATCATAGTAACATATTGTATATACTTGTTCAATGTACTTACTGCAACGCTAACTATGCTATATTACATAGTATCGTTATATTCTACTAATCTTAATCACTTCATGCAAAACTCTTAAAGTTTTTAAGGCTGATACACTTTCTACAAGATAACATCGTTATAAATCTATGGGTGTATAAACTTTCTAAAATACAGAGGGAACCTGTTTAAAGTGACGCCCCTTTACTTTATGAGTTCTCTATATTCTGGGAACAGATAATGGAGATGTTGGTATTCGTCTCTTCTGATTCCGGGAGTTTCCCTTTCTGCAGATAGTCCCGCAGGTAGATCATAGGCAGATAGCCCTGTCTGAAAATATCCTGGGAAATTGTAAAATCAATACTTCCATTTTGTAGAAGCCGTTTTGTGCTCTCTGATATATCATGGCAGATGATCTTAAGAGAATCCTTCATGCCCAGTGTGTTTACGGCCTCGGTACATCCGGCCACACTGCGGTTGGCCATATATATACCGCAGATACCGGAGGTCTGTTCAAGAGCCTCCGTAACTTTCCGGAAGGTTGTCTGATAGTCATTGTATGTCTCAATGACCTGTATCTGGTCTTTTCTAAAACCGATTTCTTCCATCCTGTCCAGAAAACCTTCCAGGCGGGTCCGGTGACCGTCAAATTCCAGGTTTCCCACAGCGGCCAGGATGCTGCCTGAAACGGGGATACACTTGCTCAGAAGCTCAGCGGCAATGCGCCCGCTCTTATGATAGTCCTGTCCGATGAAACAGAGCCGCCGGCTTTCCGGAAGATCCGAATTCAATGTGATGACGGGGATATTGTTGTCGTTCAGCGCAGAGACGTGAGTTTCAATGGAAGGATTGTTGAGGGCGCACAGGGCGATCCCCTGGACTTCTTCATCCAGCAATTCATCCAGCAGTTCGATTACCTCGCCGGGAATATCTGTCTTGCATTCTTTCAGAATAATCTCTACGTGAAAATCCTCCAGCTCAGACCGGGCCGCATCGATGCCCCGTAAAATTTCAGTTTTAAAATGGCCTGTCCAGTTGGGCAGGAGTACTCCCAGTTTTATATGAGAATAGGAAACTTCGGACAGCTTGGTCTGGTATGCCTGCCTCGGTGACAGGTAGCCTGTTTCCCGGATCGCTTTCATGACCCTGTCATGGACGTCTGGTCTGACATGGGAACGGTTGTTTAATACCCGGTCTACGGTGCCCCTGGAAACTCCGGCCAGCTCCGCGACCATCTGTATCGTAGGTTTCTTTTTCATTGGAATGCCTTCTTTCTCTGCTTTCTTGTGTGCATTTGCATTCTATCATATCAGGAAACATGCTGCAATGCTTTGGGTTGGTCATTTTTCACAAAGGACCAGGTGCAGAAGCCTGATAAACACGTAATATGCAAAAGCACATATAACGTATAATGCACAAAAATACAGAAAACCAATTGATTGCATTGACTTTGCTGCTGGGTGGACCTATAATTATAAGTGCAAAAGCACATGAATGATACAAAAACACAATTAAATCAAAATCATCAGAAAGTGAGGTTCATCAAATGAAAGTAGGAATCATTGGAGCAGGGAGAATCGGAAAGGTACATGCAAAAAATATCTCTATGTTTGTGCCGGAGGTTGAGATCAAGACAGTTGCGGATCCGTTTATGAACGCAGAAACAGAAAGCTATCTAAAAAACTTAGGAGTCCGGGAAGTGACAAAAGAAGCCCAGGATATTTTAAATGACAAGGAAATCGAGGCTGTTCTGATATGTTCTTCCACAGACACTCACTCAAAATACATCATAGAGTCCGCCAGGGCAGGGAAACATATCTTCTGCGAAAAACCGGTTGACTACGATTTAGATAAGGTTCATGAGGCTGTCAAGGCGGCTTGTGATGCCGGAGTAAAGCTTCAGATCGGATTTTGCCGCAGGTTTGACCACAACCACAGGGGAGTGTACGACGTGGTGAAATCCGGCAGGATCGGGGATGTACATATGATCAAGATCAGCTCCAGGGATCCGGAGCCGCCGGCCATTGACTATGTAAAAGTATCCGGAGGAATTTTTTACGATATGATGATTCACGATTTTGACATGGCAAGATTCCTGGCCGGCTCAGAGGTAACAGAAGTCCATGCGGCAGGTTCTGTGCTTGTTGACCCGGAGATCGGGAAAGCGGGGGATGTGGATACTGCCGTGGTTACCTTAAAGTTTGAAAACGGAGCCATCGCAGTCATAGACAACAGCAGAAAGGCCGTGTACGGATATGATCAGAGAGTAGAAGTATTCGGTTCCAAAGGCTGTGTAAGAAATGAAAATGACGTACCAAACACAGTTGTGGTATCTGATGAAGACCGGACGAGCTATGAAAATACATATAAGATCATGTGGGACCGCTACACAGGAGCTTTCGTCTCCGAGATCCAGGCATTCGCAGATGCAGTGCTGAATGATACCGAGACACCGGTGGGCGGAGAAGACGGCCTGTATCCGGTGCTCATGGCTGCAGCGGCGACAAAATCCCTGAAAGAAGGAAGACCGGTCAAAATCGCGGAGGTAGAATAAAATGGGTTTAAGAAAATGTGCATGTATCGATACTTTATACACAGAGCTGCCCTGGAACGAACGTTTCCAGGCAGCCAAGGATGACGGGTTTGAAGCTGTGGAATTCTGGGACTGGAGAATCCGGGATCTTGAGGAAACAGCGAAGGCCGCAAAAAATGCAGGAATCCAGATCAGCGGGTTTAACGGTGATGCTGATTATTCCCTGGTGGACCCTGAGCATAAGGAGAAGTATCTGACTGAGTTAAAAAAATCCATCGGAGCGGCTAAAAAAGTAGGAGCGCTCAGTGTCACGATCCATTCCAACGCTTTGGGGGACGGCGGAGTTGTTGTAAACCATTATGATCACCTGTCGGATACAGTAAAGCTCTGCGCCATGTACGACACACTCTTGGAATGTGCCAAGCTTGCCGAAAAAGAAGATATCAATGTCAATCTGGAAGCGCTGAACATTACAACAGACCATGAGGGGAACTTCCTGAAATATACTCAGATGGGTGCAGAAATATGCAGTCTCATCGGTTCCCCGAGACTGAAACTATTGTATGACGTTTATCATATGCAGATCAATGAAGGCTGCATCTGTGACACAATTAGTAATTACAGCGGGCAGTTCGGACATATCCATGTGGCAGACGCACCGGGAAGACATGAACCGGGTACTGGTGAGATCAATTATAAAAAGGTGATCAGACATCTTGAGGAATGCGGATATGAGGGTTACGTGGGATATGAATTGTTTCCTCTCACCGATACAAAAGCTGCAGTTAAGGCAATCATGGAAGAATGTTAATGCGCAGGAAAAAGGATGGGTATAAATTATGAAGAAAATATCATTTGGAACGAGAGTCGCCTACGGGTGCGGCGATACGGCATGTAACATCGTCTACGGCATGATCTCCACCCTGCTCACCCTGTTTTACACAGACTATGCGGGTGTCTCTCCCATCACCATCGGTATGGTCATGTTAATCTCAAGGGTTTTTGACGGTAGCTCAGATCTGATCATGGGATTCCTTGTGGACAGGACAAAATCCAGGTGGGGAAAATCCAGGCCGTGGCTGCTGTGGATGACGGCCCCTTATGCGATTGCCGCAATCTTAATGTTTACTGTGCCTCATTCCACAGAGTTTGTAAAAGGTATCTACATATTTGTAACCTATAACCTGACAACGACGGTTATCTACACGGCGATCAATGTTCCATACGGATCGCTCTCAACCATGATGACTAGGGATTCATACCAGCAGGATCTGCTTTCCATTTTCCGCATGATTTTATCACCGGTGGGAAGGATCATATCTGTCACATTTACTATGCCGTTGGTAAAGCTGTTCGGGGATGACCAGTCAGCATGGGTCAAGACCATGTTTCTGTGGGTTGCCATTGCCGTTGCGCTCCTGCTGTTCTGCTTTTTTAAGTGTGAAGAGACAGTGAAAGTGGACGTAAAAAAAGAAAAGAAGGTCTCTGTAAAGAAGAATCTGAAAGCACTTCTCACCAACAAATATTTCTGGTGCGTGCTGGGGCTCTGGTCCATCCAGGTCATTCATCAGACCATCGTAGGGACTGATCTTCCTTATTACTGTAAATATGTATTCAAAAATGATTCGTGGATGTACAGCGCCCTGTATTTTCTTGAGACAGCGGTCATGATACTGGGGGCTATGGCTTGTCCGTTCCTGATCAAAAAGTGGGGAAAACGGAATGTGACCCTTGCTGGAAGTATCTTAGCCGTGGTGTCCCATCTTCTGATCCTGGTAAATCCATTCAGTTTCCAGTGGTTCTTTGTTGTGACCCTGATTCGTTCTGTTGGTGTATCCCAGCTTTCCGCCACGATCTTCGGCATGCTGGGTGACGTAGTGGAATACGGCTACTGGAAAAACGGCTTCCGTCAGGAAAGCCTGATCTTCGGAGGAGCAAGCCTTGGATTTAAGGTGGGGACTGGTATCGCCAGTGCATTGATGACTGGACTGATGACAGCCAGCGGCTATATCAGCTCCACCAGCGGAAATGTGGTACAGCCGGCTTCCGCAGTGAATACGATTGGAAATATCTATAAATTCGGTCCGGTCATCATATGGGTAGCGGCGATCATTCTTCTGCTGATCTATAAGCTTGACAAGGAGTATCCGTCCATCTCCAAAGAACTGGAGGAGAGAGAACTGAACGAGGCATAGAAAGGAATAAGAAATGTTGGACAAAAATAAAGTGAAGCTGGGCATTGCGCCCATCGGCTGGACAAACGATGACATGCCGGATCTTGGGAAGGAAAATACATTTGAGCAATGTATAAGTGAAATGGCACTGGCTGGTTTTACGGGATCTGAGATCGGCGGCAGATACCCGAAGGACCAGGGGATCTTAAAGAAGGCATTAAGCCTCAGAGGCATCGAGATCTGTAACTGCTGGTTCTCTGCATTTCTGCTTACCAAACCTTACGGGGAGGTTGAAAAAGAGTTCATAGACCAGGTACGGTTTCTGAAAGATATGGGTGCGAAGGTGATCGGTGTCTCCGAACAGAGTTACAGCATCCAGGGGAAGGATGTCCCGGTCTTTGAAGGAAAATATGTGATGAATGAGAAAGAGTGGAAGAGACTGACGGATGGGCTGAACAGGCTCGGGAAGGCAGCCAGGGAGATCGGTATCACATTGACGTATCATCACCATATGGGAACGGTGATACAGACAGAGGAAGAGATTGACCGTTTTATGGATTCGGTGGATCCGGAGCTGGTATTCTTACTGTTTGACAGCGGTCACTGTTCCTTCGCTGGGATCTCACCCGTAAAGATCCTTGAAAAATATATCGGCAGAACAAAACATATTCATTTGAAGGATCTGCGCACCGATGTTGTAAAACGGGCAAAAGAAGAGAAGTGGAGTTTCTTAAAAGGAGTCAGGAACGGAACCTTCACAGTGCCTGGGGACGGGGATGTAGACTTTGAACCTATCTTTGACTTGATCGGATCAAGGGGGTATGAAGGTTATGTGGTCGTGGAGGCCGAACAGGACCCCGCAGTGGCGAATCCTTTGGAATATGCTATGAAAGCCAGAAACTATATAAAAGAAAAAACAGGCCTGTAAGACAACAAAGAGGGACCGTTCCATTTCATATGAGCGGTTCCTCTTTGTTATTTGTAAGCGCTGACTCTAAGTCTGCGGAATGGCTGAAAACATGTTCCGCCAGGTTTTAACGCGGCGTGAGAGTGCCTTAAAAGAAGGGAGTGGTCCTTTACCCAGTGCAGTGCAGCGTTGGAGAAGATCACGTCAAACTCTTCTTTAAACGCCATATCAGCCATGTCCATATGATAAAACTGTAAATTATACTTCTCAAGCTGTCTTGCCGTCTTAATCATTCCTTCAGAGGCATCGATCCCCACAACTTTTCCTTCAGGGACCAGAAGGGATAACTGTTCTGTCAGAACCCCGTCCCCGCAGCCTAAGTCCAGAATGGATTCCTTTCCCGTTAGATTCAATTCTAAAATTAACCGAGTACCCCATTCCTTTTGATGCCTTGAAGCTTTTTTATACTTTTCACCGTTGAATTCATATGTCTCCATTGATTTTACCCTCCTTGCCGATTGAATTGATCTGCCTATTATATCACGCCGCTGAGCGAGGATTCAATCAAATTGACTGTTGCCAAACAAAAGAAGGCGTGGTATGATATTTGTGAAATGAAAAAAAATATAAATTTTTAAAAATAATTAAAAATTTTTGCAAAGCCAGGAGGGGCATTATGAAGGCTAAAGGTGTGAGAATGTATGGGGCAAAAGATATCCGGCTGGAAGAGTTTGAACTGCCGGAGATCAAAGAAGATGAAGTGCTTTTGAAGGTCATGAGTGACAGCATCTGTATGTCTACATGGAAGGAAGTAAAACTTGGAAGCGGACATATCCGTGTACCAGACGATATCGCAGACCATCCAGTCATCATCGGACATGAGTTTTCCGGAGTGATCGAAAAGGTGGGATCTAAATGGGCAGATGAGTACAAAGCTGGAGAACGGTTTGTTGTGCTGCCGGGTATCCCGGATCAGATGGGGGCACCGGGTTATTCCTATGAGCACTTCGGAGGCGCGGTAACTTACTGCATCGTTCCAAACGATGTCATTGAAAAAGGCTGCCTGCTCCACTATGACGGTGATGCTTTCTATGAGGTTTCTGTGTCAGAGCCTATGTACTGCATCATCGGCGGTTATATGGCTAACTACCATACAAAACCGGAGACCCATGAACATTTTATCGGAGCAAAAGAGGGCGGAAATATCGCAATTCTTGGAGGATGCGGCCCGATGGGGCTGGGCGCTATCAGCTATGCGCTCGCTATGGAAAATAAACCTAAAATGGTTGTAGTCACAGAGATTAATGACGACCGAATTAACAGGGCAAGAGAAGTAATCTCAGAAGAGGATGCCAAGGCGAGGGGCGTTGAGCTTCATTATGTAAATACAGCAAAGATGGACGATGAAGTCAAAGAACTGATGGATCTCACCGGAGGAGAGGGATATCATGATGTGTTTGTATACGCTCCGGTAAAAGCCATCGCGGAGACAGGAAACAAGATCCTTGCGTTTGACGGATGCATGAACCTTTTTGCAGGACCTGCCGACAGTGGATTTTCCGCAGACATGAACCTGTATGACTGCCATTACAGAAATACTAAGCTTCTGGGATCTTCAGGGGGCATTAAAGCAGACCTTCTGGAAGCGCTCGATCTGATCGCGAAGAAAGAGGTAAATCCGGCCGTTATGATCACTCATGTCGGAGGCATCGATGCAATCATTGACACAACCCTTCATTTACCTGAGATACCGGGAGGAAAGAAGCTTACTTATACACAGTTTGAAATGCCGTTAACTGCCATTGATGATTTCAGAAAACTGGGTGAGACAGATCCTCTGTTTGCGAAGCTCGCAGATGCCTGCGATAAGAATCAGGGATTATGGAATAAAGAAGCAGAAGAGATTTTATTAGATCATTTTGGAGTATAATATATGTTTGCAAGAGAGCGGAAAGAAGAATTGCTCGCCTACATGAGGATACATAAAAAGGCTGGCATCCATGAATTATCGGAAGAATTCCATGTGACCGGCGCCACCATAAGGTCCGACTTGAGTGAATTGGAGAAAGAGGGACACTTGATTCGGACCCACGGCGGTGCACTGTTAAAGGAAGAAGAAGTCACCAAGGAGGCATTTCTTGCCTCCCGGTGGAATTTAAATCCCGATAAAAAAAGGATCATTGCCGAGGGAGCAAAGGAATATGTCAGTGAGGGTGATATCATCTTGATCGACAGCGGTTCCACCATGCTGGAGTTTGCAAAGGTTCTGACAGACTTCAACGACTTGAAGGTTGTGACAAACGATTTGAACATCGCTCTTGAACTGCAAAAAAAACCTTCGATTCAGGTGATACTGATTGGAGGAACTGTAAGGAACCAGTTTGAATGCACCTTTGGTTCTCTGGGGATCGAATTTCTTGAGAGGATTTCTGTGGATAAATTGTTTTTATCACCGAATGCTTTATCTGTGTCCAAAGGGCTGACCACGCCAAATGAGGAGACGGCAGCGATGAAGCGTGCGATGATGAGAACCGCTACGGAAGCATACATGCTGTGCGACAGTACGAAGATTGGACGCAAAACCTTTTGCCGGTTTGCGAGGCTCTGTGATTTTCAGTATCTGATCACAGATGATGGGATTGGAAGTGCTGATAAAAAGGAACTTGAAAAACAGGGAATGAAGGTAAAGGTGTGCAGGATGAAGACCGGGGACTGACTTGGTCTTTATCTGGCCACCGATAATGAGTTAAAATTTTATTTTCGAAAAAAGGGAGGAATCGGCTAATGCCGATTTTTCCGATTTAAAAGAGAAATAGGGATACCCTGCGGAAATACGTGCCTTTCAGCATCGTCATATTCCGCAGGGTATCCCTATTTCTAAGATCAGTAATTATTTT
>NZ_NQOG01000029.1 GCF_002270485.1 Anaerostipes hominis (ex Lee et al. 2021)
GACTTAAGAATCTGAAAGCCATCGCGGCTGAGATATAGGAGGGAGAACAGATGAATCGAATTGTAAACAATCCTGATTACGCTGTTGAGGATATGCTGAAAGGATTTGTAAAGACACACAAGGATATCGTGGCGCCTACAGAAGATCCCCGTGTCCTGAAATATAAAGATGCACCGGTGGAAGGAAAAGTGGGCATTGTCACCGGAGGAGGTTCCGGACATAAACCGGCGTTCATCGGTTACATCGGAAAGAATATGTGTGATGCGGTAGCTGTGGGAGAGATTTTCTCATCACCTACGGCCAAAGCTTTTTTGGACGCCATGAAAGAGGCTGATTCAGGAAAGGGTGTTGCATGTCTTTACGGAAATTATGCCGGGGACAACATGAATGTCAAAATGGCTATGAGAAAAGCAAAGAAACTGGGAATCGATGTAAAAACAGTGGTTGCCAACGACGACTGTGCATCTGCTCCGAAGGATGAGCTGGAAAAACGCCGCGGTGTTGCCGGGGAAGTCCTCATGTGGAAGATCGGAGGCGCAAAAGCTTCCATGGGAGCAGACCTTGACGGTGTCATCGCCGCGGCACAGAAAGCCATCGACAACACCAGATCCGTAGGGATCGGTACTGCACCGTGCACCATCCCGGCTGTGGGACATCCAAACTTTGAGATCAAAGACGGGACCATGGAAGTGGGAATCGGACATCACGGGGAGCCGGGCATTAATGTACAGCCTTTAAAAACTGCAAACGAGATCGCAGATGAAATACTGGATATCATTCTTCCGGACCTTCCTTTTGCAGAGGGTGACGAAGTTGTTGTGCTCCTCTCAGGATTAGGTGCCACACCTGTCATGGAACAGTACATTGTCTATGACCGCGTAGAAGAAGTTCTCACTGAAAAAGGAATCAGTGTGCACAAAGCATATGTAGGAAATTATTTTACTTCTCTGGAAATGATGGGTGTCACACTCACTGTCATGAAGCTGGATGACGAACTGAAAGAATGCATCGACGTGCCTTGCAACTCTGTCGGCTTAAAGCAGCTGTAGGGAATGACACGAGAAGCCAGAATAAACCGTATAGCTATTCCTGTTAGTGCGGATAAAATGATAATAAGGAGAAAGATAATGTCAAGTTTTAAAAATGCAGATGCAGGCGTTATCGTCGATCATCTGATCAAGACAATCCAGGAACAGAGAGATTACTTAAGCGAGATTGACGGAAAGATCGGTGACGGCGACCACGGCATCAATATGAACAAAGGGGTTACCATGTGTGAAGATAAACTGAAAGGCCAAACCTATAACATGAGCGAAGGCCTGTGTGCTCTTGGGGAAACTCTTTTGGAGGATATCGGAGGTTCTATGGGGCCGTTATACGGACTTTTATTTGATGAGCTTTCTGCTGCAAGCGAAGATCAAGAGGACATTGATGTAGAGGTATTCGGAAAGATGATCACCAAAGCTGCGGAAGGGATCCAGGAGATCAGCCCTGCAAAGCTTGGAGACAAGACTCTTCTTGATACTCTGATCCCTGCAAAAGAAGCTTTCATAATAGCAAAAGAAGCAGGGAAAGATTTTTCTGAATGTCTGGATGCCATGAGGGATGCCGCTAAAAAAGGATGGGAGTCTACCAAAGATATGATAGCTAAGATTGGACGGTCAAGCCGTCTGGGAGAACGAAGCCGCGGTGTTCTTGATGCAGGTGCAACCAGCTGCTATTTTATCCTAGATTGTCTTGCGTCTTCTATCCAGTCTATACTATAATTAACTTATATGCATAGCAGCCCACCAACAATGAAAGGAGGTTGTATGTCAAGCGAAATCAATGTTTTAGACAGCATCGACAACCTTTATCAACAGTTATTTTCAAAGGAAAAGCAAATTGCCGACTATATAAAAGATCACCCGGATGAAGTTGTCATGATGAACGTATCCCAACTTGCCAAAGCCAGCGGTACCAGCGAGGCAACGGTTGTAAGAACCTGCAAACATCTAGGGTATCAGGGATACTATCAGCTACGTTTAATTTTATCCAGAGATATCGGCACAAAATCCAATGATATTGGCATTGATGCAGATACAGATTTTGTTTCTTATACGTTTGAACGCAATATTCAAAACTTAAGAAACCTCTCATCCAATTTGTCCAAAGATGTACTGTTGCAATGTGCTCTTATATTGCTCAAAGCTCCTGCGGTTCATATCATAGCTACAGGAAACACGACACCGATTGCATTGGATTTAAGCTTTCGGCTTTCCCGGTTTGGTGTTCAGTCTTTTAGCAGTTCCATTTCCGAGTACTATTTGAACAATGTTAGCCTTGGCAGTAAAGAAGACGTTGTGATCGCAATTTCTGGTTCCGGAACTTCAAAACAAGTGCTTCAGGCTGCTGATATCGCAAAAGATATCGGAATGACGATCATGTCGATTACCTCCGACAGTGATTCACCTTTGGCAAGGGTCTCTGATCATATTCTGTCCAGCACCGAAGAACACCCTTTGTTCAATGAGACAAAAGAACCCTTATCACATTTGTGTTCTATGGCCATATGTGATGCACTCCTTTACGCGGTCAAAATATGTTTATTGACACAGACTTCAAAATCTTCTCCCTCTCTCAAAAAGCGAACGGATGAGATGGAAGTTTACTTATCAACAACAAAATTGTAGAATCAAAAAAAGAAGCCGGGATACTGCTAATCAGTGTCCCGACTTCTTCATTTTTGCTAAAGATATTTTATTTATCTGCTAATTCTTTCAAACGAGCATATTTTTCTTTGGCATTCTTTTCTGCCTGCTCAAACAGTTCCTTAGCTCTCTCAGGATTCTGGCGAGCAAGAGCGTTGTAACGAACCTCACCCATGATGAAGTCATTGTACTCTGTTGTAGGCTCTTTAGAATCTAAGGAGAATGGATTCTTTCCTTCTTCAGCTAATTCAGGGTTGAAACGGAATAAGTTCCAGTATCCTGATGTAACTGCTTTCTTTTCTTCAGACTGAGCAATGCTCATTCCGCCCTTGATACCGTGGTTGATACATGGAGCGTAAGCGATGATCAGTGAAGGTCCCGGATAAGCCTCTGCCTCTGCGATTGCTTTGACTGTCTGATTGTAATCAGCACCCATAGAAACCTGAGCAACATATACATATCCGTAGCTCATTGCGATTGCTGCAAGGTCTTTCTTCTTCACAGCCTTACCAGCTGCTGCGAACTGAGCGATCGCTCCTGCCGGTGTGGATTTAGATGCCTGACCGCCGGTGTTAGAGTAAACTTCTGTATCAAATACAAAGATGTTTACATCTTCACCGCTTGCAAGTACATGGTCAACACCGCCGAATCCGATGTCGTAAGCCCATCCGTCACCGCCGAAGATCCACTGAGATTTCTTAGATAAGTAATCTTTCATCTTAAGGATCTCTTTTCCTTCATCACATCCGCATGCCTCTAACGCTGCAACTAACTTCTTGGTAGCCGCTCCGTTTTTCTTGCCGTCTGTGTAAGTGTCTAAATATTCAGCTGCAGCTGCTTTTACATCTGCATTTTCTGTTGTCTCTGCCAGGGCAGCAACTTTTTCTTTTGTCTGAGCTCTCAGTGTAGTCTGTCCTGTGAACATACCTAAACCGAACTCAGCATTGTCTTCAAACAGAGAGTTTGACCAAGCCGGTCCCTGTCCTTCTCTGTTTACTGTGTAAGGTGTTGCCGGTGAAGAACCGCCCCAGATGGAAGAACATCCTGTTGCATTGGCAATGTACATTCTTTCACCGAATAACTGAGTGATCAGTTTTGCATATGGTGTCTCTCCACATCCTGCACAAGCTCCAGAGAACTCAAGGAGAGGTTTCCTGAACTGGCTTCCCTTAACAGATTCCGGTTTGAACTTGTCGAAGATATCTTCTTTGACAGGTAATGACTGTCCGTAGTTGTAAACTTCCTGCTGATCTCTCATACTGTCTAAGGATACCATAGTAAGGGCTTTTTCGCCTTTCTTTCCTGGGCAGACATTTGCACAGGAACCGCATCCGGTACAGTCAAGAACAGTGGTTGTCATAACAAATTTGTAATCCGGCATTCCTGTCATCGGAAGTGATTTTGTAGCCTCCGGTGCTGCTGCCAGTTCTTCTTCTGTCATCGCAACCGGACGGATCACTGCATGAGGACATACGTAAGCACAGAAGTTACACTGGATACAGTTGTCCGGATTCCATGTAGGAACATCTACTGCAACTCCACGTTTTTCATATGCTGCAGATCCCTGAGGCATATGTCCGTCAGCGTAAGGAACTAAGTCGCTTACCTTTAAGGAGTTACCGATCTGTCCATTGACAGCGTTCTGGATGTTGTTGACGTAATCAACAAGCTCTTTTCTGTCTCCGGATACTGGGTGCAGTAAGCTTTCTTCTGCACAGTCAGCCCACTCTGCCGGAACCGGAACTTCTACGACGCTCTTGGCACCTGCTTCGATCGCGTCATGGTTCATCTTAACGATATGGTCACCCTTCTTGCTGTAAGAAGCGGTAGCTGCATCTTTCATGTACTGGATCGCATCTGCTTCCGGAATGATTCCTGATAACTTGAAGAATGCAGACTGAAGAACTGTGTTGATACGTCCGCCGAGTCCGATTTCTTTACCGATCTTGATACCATCGATCACATAGAACTTGATATTGTGCTTAGCCATGTAAGCTTTTACCTGTCCCGGAAGGTGATCTCCAATCTCCTCTACCGGCCAGCTGCAGTTTAAGAGGAATGTTCCGCCATCTTTTAAGTCCTGAACCATGTTGTATTTTGTGATGTACGGAGCACAATGGCATGCTACAAAGTCAGCTTTGTTGATCAGGTATGTTGCTTTAATCGGGTCATCACCAAAACGTAAGTGGGAAATTGTAACACCGCCTGATTTCTTAGAGTCATAATCAAAGTATGCCTGAGCATATTTATCTGTATGGTCACCGATGATCTTGATAGAGTTCTTGTTAGCACCAACAGTACCGTCAGCTCCAAGGCCCCAGAATTTACAGCTTACTGTGCTTTCCGGTGTGGAAGAAACTGCTTCTCCTCTTTCAAGAGATAAGTTTGTCACATCATCATTGATTGAAACAGTAAATTCTTTCTTGTCTTTATTGTTAAATACAGAGATGATATCAGCAGGAGTTGTATCTTTAGAACCTAATCCGTAACGTCCTCCGTTGATTGTCACCTGCTCGAATTTTGTTCCTCTTAATGCGGAAACAACATCTAAGTATAATGGCTCACCAAGAGATCCCGGTTCTTTTGTCCTGTCTAAAACGTTGATTGTCTTAACAGTTTCCGGGATCACTTCCACTAATTTTTCAGCAACGAACGGTCTGTAAAGTCTTACTTTAACGACACCTACTTTTTCGCCTTTTGCTGTTAAGTAATCGATGGTCTCATCGATGGTCTCACATACAGATCCCATAGCGATGATCACAGATTCAGCATCAGGAGCACCGTAGTAGTTGAACAATTTGTAATCTGTACCGATCTTAGCATTTACCTGGTTCATGTAATCTTCAACGATCGCCGGGAATGCATCGTAGTATTTGTTGCATGCTTCTCTTGCCTGGAAGAAGATGTCTGGGTTCTGTGCAGATCCGCGGAGAACCGGATGTTCCGGATTCAAAGCGTTTGCCCTGAACTTCTCAAGAGCTTCGTAATCCACCATATCTGCAAGGTCTTCATTGTCCCACATTTCGATCTTCTGGATCTCATGAGATGTTCTGAATCCGTCGAAGAAATGTAATACAGGAACACTTCCCTTGATTGTAGATAAATGAGCAACAGCGCCTAAGTCCATGACTTCCTGAACGCTGGAGCTGCAAAGCATTGCAAACCCTGTCTGGCGACAAGCGTAAACGTCAGAGTGATCACCAAAAATATTCAGTGCATGAGATGCGATTGCACGTGCAGATACATCAAATACACAAGGCATTAATTCACCTGCGATCTTGTACATATTAGGAATCATCAGCAGTAATCCCTGAGATGCAGTGTAAGTAGTTGTCAGTGCACCTGCTGCAAGAGAACCGTGTACTGTTCCTGCTGCTCCGGCTTCAGACTGCATTTCAACTAATTTTACAGGATGTCCGAAAATATTTTTCTTTCCCTGTGTTGCCCACTGGTCTGTTGATTCTGCCATTGGTGAGGATGGTGTAATCGGATAGATTGCAGCTGTCTCAGTAAACGCATAAGATACGTGTGCTGCGGCTGTGTTACCATCCATGGTTTTCATTTTTCTTGCCATGTTTCTTCCTCCTAAAAAATCTTGTGCAAATATTAACAATCTACACTTAAGTTTTTCCCTTCTCCTTACAAAGGAGACAGGATGTTATCACAACAACGGGACCGTTGTTTAGAACAAAATAAAACTGTATACAATCATGTATACAGCCTTATTTTACATCATTCAAACGGGTTTTTAAAGGATTTTAACTAAATTTCTTCGTATTTTTTTTAGTACTTTATGAAGCTTTTTTTTAAGGAAAAATCTTGTCCAAAAAATAACAGTGTCTTTTGTCTATTTTGCCTGATTTTTTAGAGATTCTTCGTGCTGACTGAAGGTTTCTGAGAAAATATGAGTTCCCTTTCCGGTCTTATCTGTATGGTAATAGAGATAAGAATGTTTCTGCGGGGAAACTGCTGCCTTCAAAGCATTGATCCCCGGATTGCAGATCGGCCCCTCCGGGAGACCCTGATTTTTGTACGTATTATATGGGGAATCCACTTCCAGGTCTTTATACAGTGTTCTTTTCTTATTATATTTCCCTTTTGTAAGAGGATAGAGCACAGTTGCATCAATCTGGAGTTTCATTTTTTTGTCCAGACGATTGTAGATCACACCGGAGATCTTTGCATATTCAGCATCCACCTTGGCCTCTCTCTCAACGACAGACGCCAGAGTCACGATTTCATATGGTGTGAGACCGGTCTTGTTTTCTTTGGATAGCTGCTCCCATTTGGTATTGAAATTATCCAGCATCATAGCCACGATCTTTTTGGCATCGGTATGCTTGTATACCTCATAGGTATCAGGAAATAAAAATCCCTGCAGTTTATAGCTTACCTGTGCCTTTTCGGGCACCGATTTCAGCCACTCATAAGAATAACTGTCAAGATCATCGGCGGCTTTCAAAAAATCTTCTGCCTTGCAGACATCATTCTGTTCAAATTTCTTCGCCGCAAGTTCTGCCGTATAGCCCTCTGGTATCGTGATCCTGACCGTCCGCTCTTCTTGTTTTTTTCTCGCAGCCTGTTCCCGCTCTTCTTTTTTCACTTTGAACATCCAGCAGGTTGTACCCAGGGCAGCAATGACCAGAGCCAGCAGTAAAATCCACAGTTTTTTTGATTTCTTTTTCTTTTCGTAAAAACTTAAACCCATAAATTCCTCCATAATTCGACACTGATTATCTCTCATTATACTGATATTGTTCTGAAATACCACCCTTTTTATTAGATTTTTTAATATTTTTAATACATTTGTAACTTCATTGACATTCTTTTGGTTTGCTATATAATCAGTTATATAGGAAGATATAGAAAGGAATAGGAATTATGGCAAACCCAATCGTAACAATTACAATGGAAAACGGAGATATGATCAAGGCAGAATTATATCCGGATATCGCTCCGATCACAGTAGAAAACTTTGTGAAGCTGGTGAAGGAAGGTTTTTATGACGGACTGACATTCCACCGCATTATTTCCGGATTTATGATCCAGGGAGGATGTCCGAACGGAAACGGAACCGGAGGACCGGGACACACCATTAAAGGTGAGTTCAGCATGAACGGAGTAAAGAACGACTTAAAGCACACGCCGGGCGTGTTATCCATGGCAAGGTCAATGGCTCCGGACTCTGCCGGTTCCCAGTTCTTTATCATGCACAAAACATCTCCGCATCTGGACGGACAGTATGCCGCATTTGGACAGGTCATCGAGGGCATGGATGTCGTCAATAAACTCGCTGAGGTGGCAACGGACTATTCTGACGCGCCGTTGGAAAAACAGGTTATGAAATCTGTGACCGTAGAAGAATAAAAACATTAAAAGACTTACTTGAAATGCTTAGGACACCGTGCGGTTCTAAGCATTTCTTTTGACACAGTAAAGAGGATACATCAGATAGGGAGGAACACTTTTGGAACATAAATATTTATTTTTCGATGTGGATGAGACTTTGTACAGCAATAAGACCGGTCAGATCCCGCCGAGTGCAGCCAAAGCATTAAAGCAGGCCCAGGCTAACGGCCATAAAATCATCTTGAATACCGGAAGGCCTTATGCATATATAGGGAATGACTTCTTTTCCCTGGATTTCGACGGCTACCTCTGCGGCAACGGCACCGATCTCCGCTACAAGGGAGATATCCTGTACCACCGTGAGCTTCCTGAAGATATCCAATCCCGGATCATAGATTTGTGCCGTAGCCACAGCATCCGTGCCTGTCTGGAAGGAAGCCGCTGTTCCTATTACACTGACGATGACACCTCGTTCCATCCCTATTACGCTTCCATGATCCAAGTATGCAGAAGTTCTGACGGCATGGTGATAGAATTTAACTGGAACAATGTAAAATCCTTTGATAAACTGGTCTGCTTTTCCAGTCCGGATACGCCTCAGAATATGACCGCCTTTATTGAAGATATTCACTCCCTGGACTTTCCGTTCAAGTGCATCAAAAATGGCGAAGATTTTTATGAAGTTATCCCGGAAGACACATCCAAAGGAACTGCCATTACTTTTATTGCGGAATACCTTAACATCCCAATCGATGACTGCTATGCTTTCGGAGATGCCCCCAATGATCTGCCCATGTTTGAAGCTGCAGGACACGGTATCGCTCTTGGGAATGCATATGACTGTGTAAAAGATACTGCGGAGTATGTGACAACGGACATTGACGCACATGGAATTTGGAATGCACTGGAACATTATGGTTTTTTGTAAAAAGAGGGTTTTGAAAAGAGAAACTTCAGCAAAATCTCTGAAATCCTTTACAAAAACGCCCAAAAATAGTATAGTATAAGTAAAGAAAGGAGCATATCGCCCACTGAGGTGGTTAGCCTCCGGTTTGTGCATAAGCCTACCCAGACCGCCAAGTACAGGGTAGGCTTATTTATTTACGCTTGTTTTTCCTATCTATGTAGGCAAGCAGTGTTACAGTAAACAGACTGAATGAAATCATCAATGAGATTGCTTCAAATGCTGTCATCTCACACCACCTCCCCTTTTTTATGAGTCGGGAGGCTACCACCATGTACACGAAATACTCCATAAGCAAATTATACTATATTTTATATTTAATTACAATATTTTACTCATCATAAAAAGACTGTTGTTTAGAACAGCCTTTTTATATATCTTCTTATTTCACTCTTGCCGTCAGTTCCCCGTTTTGTTCATCAATCAGGATCGTATCTTCCATATTAACCCCATCACTTAAGATCAGCCTTGCAGCCAATGTTTCCACGCTCTTCTGCAGATACCTCTTTAACGGTCTGGCACCGTACATCGGGTCATATCCGTTGTCCGCCACAAAGATTTTTGCTGACGGTGTGAGCTCTACGGCAAGCTCTTTGTCACTGAGACGTTTATTCAATTCTGCAACTAACAGGTCAATGATATTCGTGATGTTTTCCTTCGTCAGCGGTTTAAACAGGATCATCTCATCCAGGCGGTTTAAGAATTCCGGCCTGAAATGGTTCTTTAAGTCTGCCATAACCATGTCTTCTGCCTCTTTTGTAATATTACCGGATTGATCAATGCCTTCCAGCAAATAGGTGGAACCGATATTGGAAGTCATGATAAGGATCGTATTTTTAAAGTCTACGGTCCTTCCCTTAGCATCTGTAATCCTTCCGTCATCCAGCACTTGCAGCAGGATATTAAACACATCAGGATGAGCTTTCTCCACCTCATCAAACAATACAACAGAATAAGGTTTTCTTCTGACTGCTTCCGTCAGCTGTCCACCCTCCTCATATCCTACATATCCCGGAGGCGCCCCGATGAGACGGGCTACGGAGTGTTTCTCCATATATTCACTCATATCGATGCGGACAATATTCTGTTCATTGTCAAATAAACTCTCTGCCAGTGCCTTGGCAAGCTCCGTCTTTCCTACACCTGTAGGTCCAAGAAACAGGAAAGAGCCGATCGGTTTGCTCGGGTCTTTGATCCCCGCCTTGGAACGGATGATAGAGTCCGTCACAAGCTGCACTGCATTGTCCTGCCCCACAACTCTTTTGTGTAAGATCTCATCCAGATGAAGTGTCTTATTTCTCTCACTCTCCGTAAGTTTAGCCACAGGGATACCGGTCCAGCGGGAAATGATCTTGGCGATCTCTTCGTCTGTTACACTTTCCCTGACCATGGATCTGTCTTCTTTTCTGACCTTTTCTTCTTCCTCCTCCAGCTGTTTTTTCAGCTCAGGGAGGCGTCCATACTGAAGTTCCGCAGCCTTATTTAAATCATAGTTTCTCTGTGCAATCTGTATTTCGTTGTTTACAGATTCAATTTCTTCTCTCAGTTTGGAAACCCTCTCCACGGAAGACTTTTCATTCTCCCATGTGGCTTTCTTGGCATTAAAATCTTCTCTCATCTCTGCCAATTCTCTCTGAAGTTCCAAGAGACGTTCTCTGCTCAGGTTATCATCTTCTTTCTTGAGCGCAGCTTCCTCGATTTCCAGCTGCATGATCTTCCTCTGGACCTCATCCAGCTCTGAAGGCAGGGAGTTCATCTCTGTCTTGATCATGGCACATGCCTCATCCACCAGGTCAATAGCTTTATCTGGAAGGAAACGGTCCGTAATATAGCGGTTTGACAGGGTCGCAGCAGCCACCAAAGATCCATCTGTGATCTTTACCCCGTGGAAAACCTCGTAGCGCTCTTTAATTCCTCTCAAAATAGAAATCGTATCTTCAACGGTAGGCTCATCCACCATGACCGGCTGGAACCTTCTCTCCAGAGCCGCGTCTTTTTCAATATACTGACGGTACTCATCCAGAGTAGTCGCTCCGATACAGTGGAGTTCTCCTCTGGCCAGCATCGGTTTCAGCATATTGCCCGCATCCATGGAGCCCTCTGTCTTTCCTGCTCCTACGATCGTGTGCAGCTCATCGATGAACAGGATGATCTGTCCCTCGCTCTTTTTCACTTCTTCAAGAACTGCTTTCAGACGTTCTTCAAATTCTCCTCTGTACTTGGCACCTGCCACAAGAGATCCCATGTCCAGAGAGAAAATCGTCTTGTCCTTTAACTGTTCCGGTACATCCCCTCGGACGATCCTTTGGGCAAGTCCTTCTACTACCGCAGTCTTACCGACGCCGGGCTCTCCGATGAGCACCGGGTTATTCTTGCTTTTTCTTGACAGGATGCGGACAACATTCCGGATCTCGCTGTCTCTCCCGATCACGGGGTCCAGTTTCTGCTCTCTGGCGCGCTTCACCAAATCGTATCCATATTTCTCCAACGTATCATACGTTGCCTCGGGATTATCAGTGGTTATCTTTTTGTCTCCTCTTACTTTGGACAAAACCTCCAGGAAACGGTCTCTGGTGATTCCATAACCTCTGAACAGTTCTTTCACCGCATTGTTTGGCTTTTTGATCATGGCAAGAAACAGATGCTCCACAGATACATATTCGTCTCCCATGGCTTTCATCTCGTCTTCCCCTGCCAGCAGTACCTGATTCAGCGCCTGGCTCATGTATACCTGTCCGCCGGAAACCTTCGGTTTCTTCTGGAGCAGCTGCTGTACCTGGGCCAAAAAGGAATCTTTATTGACATTCATCTTCTCCAAAAGACTTAGGATTAAACTGTCTTCTATGGTCAGCAGGCTATATAATAAATGTTCCTGGTCAATTTCCTGGTTTTGGCAGTCATAAGCAATCTTTTCACACTGATTTACTGCTTCGACCGACTTTTGAGTAAACTTATTAATATTCATTTTCACTCCTCCAATCTTATTTGTTCTATATTTAGTATAACACCTAGCATATAAAAAGCAAGTATTATTTTTTCATTTCTTGACATTCTTCCATGTATCTGCTATTTTATATACATACCAATAGTATGTATATAAGAAAGGATGTTATTCCATGGCAAGAAATAAATATCCCGAGATTACAGAGCAGAGGATCTTGGACGCATCGCTGAAATTATTTCTGGAAAAAGGCTACGAGCACACAACCATTCAGGATATCATCGACGAACTGGGGGATTTGACGAAAGGCGCCATATATCATCACTTTAAATCCAAAAGTGAGATTATAGAAGCCGTCATGGACCAGCTCTACGGCGGGCAGGAGAAGGACTACGAAGATATTTTGAATGAATCCGGTACAGGACTTGAAAAATTAAAAAAGCTGATGATCGTATCAATAAACAATCCAGGCAATCAGCTGATCATCAAGGCCGCTCCTAATATCATGAAAAATCCGCGCTTCCTCATGAAACAGCTTTTTGACAGTCTGAATGATACGGCACCCCGGCTGATTCTGCCGTTAGTGGAACAAGGAGTCAGGGATGGTTCCATAAAAACAGAATATCCAAAAGAACTTTCAGAAGCCATGCTCATCTTGTTCAATCTCTGGATGAATCCATTTATCATCCAAAATACAGAAGAAGAACTCATTCACAAAATACAGTTTATGAAAGATCTGCTGGAACGGCTCGGAATACCTCTGCTGGATGACGAAGCACTCCTTGTGCTTGAATCTTACCGAAAACAGCTTGAAGAAAAAAGCTGACTCATCCATCCGTCCTCAGACTGGACTCATACAGTCCGGTCTTGGTGACTGATGAAAACACCAATTTTTTTGTCATTTTACATACCAACCGAATGTATGAAAGGAGTTTTTATGAACGATAAACTATTCACACGGGATTTTTCCCTCGTAGTGATCGGACAGATCATTTCTCTGTTCGGCAATTCCATCCTGAGGTTTGCACTTCCTCTGTACCTTTTGAATGAAACCGGATCTGCATCCCTGTTCGGCGTAGTCACCGCCTGCTCATTTATTCCTATGATCCTTCTGTCACCCGCAGGGGGAATCGTTGCGGACCGGGTCAACAAAAGAAATATCATGGTGATTCTTGATTACGCGACCAGCGCACTGATCCTGCTGTTTACGGCAGCTCTGGGTCATGTTTCCCTGGTACTGCTTCTGATCATCACCCTGATGCTCCTCTACGGCATTCAGGGAGCATACCAGCCGGCAGTCCAGGCAAGCCTTCCTGTTCTTATAAGCCCGGACCGTCTGCTTTCCGGAAATGCAGTCATCAATCAGGTCAATGCTCTGGCCAATCTGATTGGTCCGGTGGCAGGCGGAGCCTTATACGGATTTTACGGAATCTGCCCGATATTATATGTGAGCATCGTCTGCTTTTTATTTTCTGCCACAATGGAACTGTTTATCCATATCCCGTTTAAAAAGCCGAAAAAGGGAACCAGTGTGTTTGCGGTAGTAAAACAGGATCTTTCAGATAGTTTCCGCTTCATCCGTACAGAACAGCCTGTCATAGGGAAAGGAATCCTGATTGTCTGCGCATTTAACTTATTTTTAAGTGCCCTGATCATCGTAGGCCTGCCTGTGATCATCACGCAGTTTCTCCATATGTCCAGCCAGCTTTATGGATATGCTCAGGGAGCCTTAGCCCTCGGAGGCCTTTTGGGCGGCATTCTCACCGGAGTCTTTGCAAAAAGGCTGAATATCCAGGGTGTCCATGTTCTGCTTTTGCTCAGCGGAGCAGCCCTCCTCCCGATCGGACTCGTGCTGAATCTGGATATTCTTCCAATGGCAGCCTACATTGTGATCACCCTGTGCAGTTTCTTTATGATGGTCTGCTCCACAATGTTTACCGTACAGATGCTCTCATTTGTACAGATTCTGACACCGCACCATCTGATCGGCAAAGTCATCTCCTGTATTATGGCACTGTCCATGTGTTCCCAGCCTCTGGGGCAGGCCGTATATGGAGTCCTGTTTGACGTTTTAAAGGGCCAGTCTTATTTTGCGGTCTACGGCGCTTGTCTGATCTGCTGTCTGATCTCCTGGAAATCCAGAAAAATATTCCGGACAATTTCCCTGGCAGAACCAGCTGCTGAATAAAAAACTTGATATAATAAGAGGAGGCAGCAACAAAATTGTCTGCTTCCTCTTCCTGATCCGGTGGTCTGTTTACAGAATCACCGGGATTTTTTTATCGATTTCCATTGTGTCTTTTGTTACAAGGCAGTCCAATGCAAGTACCTGTACTCCAGAATCCGCTGCTCTCCTCAGAGTATCCCCAAATGCCCTGTGGGTGCGGTCGTTGGGCCTGAAACAATGCACTCCTTTCATCTGAATGACAAAGATGATATATGCCTCATACCCCTCCTTTGCACAGTGTATGAGCTCCTCTATATGCTTGACTCCCCGTTCCGTAGGGGCATCCGGAAACCATGCTGTTCCATCCTCTTCCAGGGTCACTCCTTTTACTTCGACAAAGACCTCTCTGGTTTCCGTCATGAGTTCTCCTCCTCTGATAAAGAAATCAAATCTGGAATTTCCATACTTCCTTTCCGCCTTGATCTCTTTTATATAAGGAAAGATTCCTCCCTTTCTCAGCCATTCTTCCACAGCTTTATTAGGAGCCTGTGAATCCATATTGATCATCAGACTTCCTTTGTTCACACCGATCAGTGAATATTTTGTTTTTCGCTTCGGGTCGTTATGCCGCTGAAGATAAACCCTGGCTCCTGGTATCAGCAGTTCCCTGCATCTTCCCGTATTCTTTACGTGTGCCTCTTCCTCCTGTCCTCCGATGAGGACAATGGCTATAAACCGGTTGGGGCGTTTTAAGAATGTACCTGAAATGATATGATCATAATGCATGTTGTTATCTCCTTATCCGCCCATAATGATAACTTTTGGAAGATTTGATGTCAAGGACACAGTGGGCAAGCCCACTTCAACTCCCCAAACCCTCAATCTTTGAGAGCCTTGGCTTTGTGTCACTGCCTTTCGACAGTTTTACCGATGAATATGAAATTGTCCGAGACAAACCACTTTCGTCTACACTTTAATTATTGTCTGCTGTTCTCTCTTATATCAAGGATTAATATCACCTTTTTTCTTTCCAGCATAATCTATACTATAATCCCCCAAGAAAGGAGATATAAGAATGACCACTGCCCTTTCCTTAGAGCAGGTTTCCTACTCTTACCATACTCTGAAGCAAGAAACTACGGCTCTTTCCTCAGTCACTTTTGATGTATTAAGCGGTGAATTCGTTGCGGTAGTAGGCCCGAGCGGATGCGGAAAATCTACTATGCTGCATTTAATTGCAAAGCTTCTTCCCCTGTCCGGCGGCACCATCAAGATCAACGGCACGCCGATCGAGGAGTCCACCGACCATATCGGATATATGCTCCAGAAGGATCAGCTTCTCCCCTGGCGCACTATTTATGAAAATGTTACTCTGGGACTCAAGATACAAAATATCAAAGATCCGGAGGCATTTGATAAAGTTGACCGGCTGTTGGAACTTTACGGACTCAAAGACTTTAAAAATTCTTATCCCAGCCAGCTTTCCGGAGGTATGCGCCAGAGGGCTGCTCTGATCCGTACTCTCGCCCTGTCCCCGGATATACTTCTCCTGGATGAACCATTTTCTGCATTGGACTACCAGACAAGACTCCAGGTATCCGATGATATAGGCACCATCATAAAAGAAAAGAAAAAAACAGCTCTCCTCGTTACCCATGATCTTTCTGAGGCGATCAGTATGGCCGACCGTGTCATTGTGCTGTCCAAACGTCCGGGAACTGTCAAGACCATTGTGCCTATTCACCTTACCTGTGGAAAAAAAACACCGCAGGCTGCAAGAAATGCAGTGGAGTTCAAAGATTATTTTAATCAATTATGGAGGGAAATCAATGACTGATCCAATTTCTAAAGAACAGTCCGAGTATTTAAACCAAATACAACGGAAAAAATATTGGATCCGGGTTGCCCAGGTCCTTCTGCTTCTCCTTCTTTTATTTGCCTGGGAAACTGCGGTTTCAAAGAATATACTGAACGGATTTATTTTCAGCAGTCCAAGCAGGATCATCCGGTGTTTTTACGGCATGGTAATAGACCATTCCATCTTTCTTCATATCGGGGTGACTCTGGCCGAAACGCTCGTAAGCTTTGCGCTGATCACTTTATTTTCAGTGCTGATCGCAACCATATTATGGTGGTTCCCCACGGCTGCCAGGATCATTGACCCATACCTTGTAGTCTTAAACAGTCTCCCGAAATCAGCTCTTGCTCCGATCCTGATCGTCTGGCTCGGAAACAATATGAAAACCATCATTATCACCGCGATCTCCATTGCGGTTTTCGGAAGCATCCTGAATTTATACAGTGGATTTCTCCACGTAGATAAGGAGCGTCTGACTCTCATCCGGACTCTCGGAGGAACCAAAAAAGACTGCCTGACCATGGCAGTCATACCAAGCTGTATTCCGCTGCTTTTGAGCATTATGAACGTAAATATCGGACTTTCTCTTGTAGGTGTGATCATTGGAGAATTTTTGGCCGCGCGCTCCGGCCTTGGATACCTGATCATCTACGGAAGCCAGGTATTTAAAATGGATTGGGTACTAATGTCTATCGTTATCTTATGCATCATCGCTATGCTTCTGTACGCCCTGACCGGATTTATAAAGAAAATGTATCAGAGAAAAATCTGATCCTAAAACAAATGAGACCAAAGGAAATCAAACGATCTTTGCCCGTTGATTTCCGATGATCTCATATCATTATTGTCCATACTCAGTCCTTCCAGATTGTTCACCAATACCTGCTTGTCATAGTCATAGATGATATCTGTTCTTCCGATCTTTTGGCTCACTTCCTCGATCACAGTATGTCGTCCGAATACCTCAAAATATTTTCTGAAAATGAAAGCGTATCTCGCTTCGCAAAGCCGTCCATAGGTTGGATCATCCGCAAAATTCTTGACAAACTTTTTTAAAAGATTCTCATTTCCCATAAATCTTCCGATGATTACCGGATAATCTTCGTCTCTTCCTCTATAAAAGTCTTCTAAATTCATATCGATAGCCCCCTTTTTCTGCCTGATCAGTCTTTTATTTTATAAGTATTTCTGTTAAATCTGCTTATCTTCATGATATAATATAATCAGCCAAATTACTAGGAGGAATTTAAAAATGAAAGCAGATCTTCATTCACATACTGTGCTGTCCGACGGCGCTTTAAACGTCGACCAGCTGATCTCCCAGGCGAAACGCGTCGGCCTGGATTATATCGCCGTAACAGACCACAATTCCACCCACTCTATTCCCGCTGTGCTTGCTCTCGGAGAAGAACTTGGGATCAATGTCATCCCCGGAGTCGAGATCAACTCTGTCCACGAGGCTTCAGATACAAAACCTCACCTTCTCTGCTACTATCCCGCCGATGTAAAGAAACTTCAGAGAAAACTTGACCGGTATCTGGAATATCAGCGGCAGACGAAGCTTGCCATGTACGAAAAAATCATGGAAGATTATCCGATCACAAAAGAACAGCTCTTTGAGGCCGCCCGTGAAAGTACCACCCTGTACGAAGTACATATGATGCAGGTCCTGGCTTCTTTGGGATATACAGGAACCCCTATTGGAGAACTCCACAGAGAGCTTTTTTCATCCGGTTCTAAATACAAGCTGCCCCAGAAAGATATGACAACCCATGAAGCAGTAAGTCTGATCCGTTCCTGCGGCGGCATTGTCGTTCTGGCTCATCCGGGAGAATACAAAAATCCCATGCTCATGGAAATGCTCATTGAAGAAAAACTCATTGACGGTATCGAACTGAATCATCCGAGAAATGATGAGCGGACCATGGATCATATCAGATCCCTGGCCAAAGAACATGACTTATTTATGACCGGCGGCACGGATTTCCACGGCATATATACAAAGACACCTTATCCGATCGGTTCTTTCCTTTGCCCGGAAGAAGGACTGGAACGTCTGACAGCAGCGGGCAAGGCTGCCAATGAAGCATACCTTCATTCTTCCTGCCGGAAAGAAACCGAAGAATCTGAAGAAGCAGAAGCAGGTACCCCACAATAGAGGGACCTGCTTTTTTTGTTTTCAAAATATCATTCTTCATTGTCTAATAATTTTTGCAGATCTTCTGCTGAAGCATCCATCTTCACTGAAATCTCTTCCATAGTCAGCCCCGAATTCAGGAATCGGGTGATCACCATCTTCATTGACTCTCCCACCTCGATGAGATGCCCGTCCAGATCATAAAACCTGACGACACGCTGTCCCCAGCCATGCTCGATCACATTCCCCAAACACTCAATATCCGTGAAAGTTTTCAACCTTTTCAAGAATCCATCAAAATCCTCTTCTTCAAAACAGATTTCAATGTTATTTGTTTTTTTCTGAACTCTCTCTTTTGGAATGTTCACCAGCCAGTCAAAGTTCTGCTGCAGTGAAAGACCGCAGGTGAAGGATATATTGATACCATAATCCTGATAAAGCTCCAATCCGAATAAATCCTCATAAAACTTTCTGGATTTATTAATATCTGATACGGATAAGACTGTACATATATTTCATATAAAAACTCCCTTCGTCTTTAAAATACTCCTGGCAACGCTGAGTCCGTTAGCCGATGCCTGCTGAAGGCCTCTTGTAACGGAGGCTCCATCACCGATCGCCCGAAGGCCTTTGATGTTGGTCTCAAACGACTGGTCTGTGACGACTTTATTGGAATAAAATTTTACTTCCACTCCATAGAGCAGCGTTTCATCGCTGGCCATCCCCGGCGTCACCTGATCCAGTGCATAGATCATCTCTTCAATCGCTTTCATGATTCTGTAAGGAAATACCAATGACAGATCCCCGGGCACCGCGTCTTTTAAAGTCGGCGTAATGTTATTTCTGAGAAGGCGTTCCTCCGTCGTCCTGCGTCCTCTGACAAAATCCCCGAACCTCTGGACAAGAATCTTTCCGTCACAGAGCATATTGCTCAGCTGTGCGATGTGTTTCCCGTACTGGATAGGCTCTTTAAACGGCTTCGTGAAATTTTTCGATACAAGAATTGCAAAATTTGTATTCTTCGTCTTATATTTTTCTGCCTTATATGCATGGCCATTTACCACAGCGAGTCCGTCCTCATAATATTCTGTAGCCACTTCCCCTGAAGGATTGGTACAGAACACACGAACCTTGTCGTCAAAGGTCGGCGTATAATATACCAGCTTTGCCTCGTACAGGCTCTTGTTCAGTTCTTCCATGATTTCATCCCGGACTTCCACTCTGACGCCTACATCTACCGTTCCCACCTCAGTCTCAATCTCGTGTTCCCTGCACAGGTTGCTGAGCCATTCAGATCCTTCCCTGCCCACGGCGGCTACAATTTCCTCTGCATAGAAAGTATCTCCTTTATCGGTGACAACACCCTGCACCCGTCCTTCTGCAGTCATGATATTTTCAACCATGGTGTTAAATTCTATCCTGACTCCGGCACCAAGCAGGTGTTCCTGAAGCCTTTGGTATATCTTATACCCCTCTTCCGTGCCCAGATGCCGGATCGGACACTCGATTAATTTCAGATTGGCTTTAATTGCCTTTTTTCTGATCCTGGCAATTTCTTTTTCTTCATTCAGTCCGTACACTTTTGTGTCCGCCCCAAATTTCAAATAGATCTGATCAGATTCTTTCAACAGCTGTTCTGTCTTTTCGTAGCCAAGGATCTGCGGCAGATTTCCGCCCACATCAGGAGACAGGGAAAGCTTTCCGTCAGAAAACGCGCCTGCACCTGCAAATCCGGTAGTAATGGAACATGGCTTACAGCCCACACACACTTTTGTTTTTCTTTTGGGACAGGACCGGTCTTCAATCCTTCTTCCCTTCTCTATCATTAATATCCTTAAATCCGGTTTCTTTTGTGAAAGCTCATACGCGCAGAAAATCCCGGAAGGTCCTGCTCCTATGATAATGACATCAAATGTATAATCCACAATATACACACCCTTTCCTGTATTTTTTCCACTGCTGCTAAACATAAAATACAGACTTATTGTAACATAAGATCAGGATAAATAACAAACAAAGCTGTGTCCCGGATGAAGGGGAACACAGCTTTTCTGCTAAAAATGTCTTTATTATTTTATCAGTCGTCTGGCTTTCAGAGCTTCATAAGGAAGACCATGTTCCAGGCACCTCTGCGCTGCCCCAGTAAGCCTGTCTCCGCTGAAAAGTTTTCTTATCGGATCAAATGCTGCTCTGTAAATAGAATCCGGAATCTCTCCCGTCAGCGTCGAAAGGTTTTCCAGATTATCCAGCTCTTCTTTTGTACTATCATATTCTTCTCAGGCAACCCCAGAAACATCCGTATTGTCTTATTTGTTATTACTCCATATTTGCATGTCTTGCAAACAGATCGTCATCTGACTGATTTGTGAGCCTCATCAGATCCATAACCATACAGTCATATGTAATCCAGCTTAACTGCTCGAATCCGGAACCGGCAGCCTGAACAGTTCCCGCTCCTTCATGATTGTCACACTTCTTTGTGACTCCTGGAAGTGTGATCACCGCATCCGCCATAGATCCGATTGTGTTCTCAGGGAACATTGTAATTGTCGCCACCTTTGCACCCTGGCTCTTTGCCTTCTTGGCATTAGACACAAGGCTTGCGGTATTTCCGGAACCGGAGCCGACAATCAGCAGATCTCCTGCCTGAATAGACGGTGTGGTCGGCTCACCGAAAAAGAATACGGTATACCCAAGATGCATCAGGCGGTTGGAAAATCCTCTGGCAGCAAATCCGGAGCGTCCCGCACCGCTTACAAAAATTCTTTTTGCCTCTGTGATCAGTTTTTCCACTGCCTCTATCTGTTCATTATCTACTTCTTTTGCGTTGTCGGTTAATTCTCCGAGAATCGCCATCATATTTTTACATTCTGTCATAATCTTTACCTCCAGTCTCAAAGTGTGATTTAAAGCATCGCGTCTTTGATCGCCTTTGCTTCCGCAACCGGATCTTCTGCGTGTCCGATCGCAGATCCTACAATAATAATCTCCGGTTTTAAGGCAACATATTTATCGATGGTCTTGCTGTTGATACCTCCGGCAACAGCGATCTGAGCCTTCTTTGCATGTTCTGTCATGACCTGAAGATCCTGGATCGGCTCTCTGCCTGCTGCCTGCTGGTCAGCCCCTGTATGAACTGCCAGGATGTCAACTCCGATTTCTTCCATCTTCGTGATTCTGGCCGGAAGATCTTCCACACAGATCATATCCACAACGAGTTTTCTGTCATAATCTCTTGCAGCCTTTAAAGCACCTTCAATGGTCAGATTATCAGAAACACCAAGGATTGTCGCATAAGCGGCACCCGCCTCATAGGCATAGCTTGCTTCCAGATATCCGCCGTCCATGATCTTTAAATCGGCCAGGATCTCTTTGTCCGGGAAGAAACGGTGAAATTCACGCACACCCCTCATTCCTTCATCCATAACAAAAGGAGTTCCCACTTCGATGATGTCAACGTGCTCCGCAACCTTGTCAGCGAAACGAAGTGCATCTACAAGGTTCATCTCATCTAATGCTAACTGTAATTTCATTTTATTTTCCTTCCTTTAATTCGTTGTAATCTTTGACAATCTCATCAAACATTCTGGTTCCCGCTTTAATGCCTGTAAAATGAGTCACTGCATCTTCAATGCCGTTATCAGCCACATACTGAAGCAGTTCAACTGACTGCTCATCTTCTTTGACATCAAACAGGAATGTTGCTGCGATACCTCTCAGGAGAAGTGTATTTTTAAGGTTTCTTTCCTCACATTGTACAGCTGGTCCCACCAGACGGTCATTCGGTGCAAGCTTTCTGATCGGTGCTCTGGAAATACGTGTGATCGTGTCTTTGATGCCAGGAGTACAGAAACGGTTTAATGCGAATGTAATGTAGTCTTCCATTTCCTTCTCGGTAAATCCATGTTTTGCAACCATCAGGGCCGCAACTTCTCTCATGACTTCTCTTGTCATTTCTATATTTTCCGGCACCGCGAAGTAATCCTGGATAATCTCATATCCCATCAGTTTTCCGATATAACCGGACCATGCGTGTCCGCAGTTGATCGTATAAAGTTTTCTCTCCAGGAATTTCTGAAGATTATCGGTATATTCTGCTCCGGTAATCGGAAGTTTCTCAGGGTCTACCAGCTTGTTCACTTCCACTGCCAGCTCGTGATCTTTTCCGATGTCAATTCCGTCTCTGCCGTCTTTGTCGGTACCGAATACCATACGGTCTACTGCCGTATTCGGGAATGCCGCTGCTTTTAAGAAGTCATCCTCAGAAGCAATTCCAGTTCTGACAAGTTCCTTTAAAAGCAGATCTCCGTTGAACAATGCGTTCTCACAGGGGATCACATTGACTCTTTCTTTGCCTGCTCCTAATCTGGCCTTCAGCCCTTTTGCAAGAGTGCCTGCAATTTTAGGGAAATTGTCTGCCAGCACTGCCGTAGTGACTACGTCTGCTTCCACGATCGCTTCCACGACTTTATCTTCTTCTGTAATCGGTGAAAGTGCAGAAACCTTGTCGATTTCTTTTCTCCTGTAATCCTCCTCGATCACATACAAGTAGTAGTTATGGTATTTGTTCAGTTCCGCGTTGACTTTCTCGTTTACGTCCACGAATACGATTTCATATCCTGTATCATGCAATAAATCTGCAATGAATCCGCGGCCGATCTTGCCAGCCCCAAAGTGTACTGCTTTCATTTTCTTCCCTCCGTCAATTCTAGCGGACCACATCTTTAAATACGTTCAGTATTTCTTCTTTGGTCTTTGCATTTCTAAGTTTTTCTACGTTGTCAAGATCTGAGCATGCCACTGCGATATCTCCTAAAATCTCAATATGCTCATTGTTCTTACCTGCAATTCCGATGATGACATTTGCAGTTTTTCCTTCATAGTTTACGCCCTCAGGAACCTGGATAAAAGAAATTCCTGAAGCCATAATCCTTTCTTCGGATTTTACGATGCCGTGCGGAATCGCAATGTGATTGCCGATGTAGGTAGAGACCACTTCTTCCCTCTTCAGCATGTCATCTATATATTCTTCTTTTACATAACCATTGTCTGCAAGAATCTGCCCCGCAGCCCGGATAGCTTCTTCCTTCGTAGCAAAAGCTGCGTTCAATCTGATGTTGTCTTCGTTAAAAATGCTCTTCCTATCTGCCATAATGAAACCTCCTAAATTGATTCTCCTATATAATGTCTGAACCTGTGTCCAAAGCATTGCCTGATTTCTTCTTCGTCGCCCTTCTCTATTAACTTCATGACATCCCGGTCTTCGATGATCAATTCAGTAATATAGCGCAGAAACATCTGCTGTACTTCATCCATTTCCGTTGGATAGAAGAAAAATATAATGTTACTGATCGCATCCCCCTCCTGAGGATCTACCATTCGTTTTTCTTTTAAATGGTAAACGAAAAAAAGCGGTTTTTTTATTTTCTCTAAATAACATTCAAAGTAACTGATTTCCGTCGTTGGTATTGTAAAACGGCATTCAGTTGCATGCCGGATCACATAATTTTTAATCTCCTGTTCACCGATGAAGATCCCGGCTTCCCAGATCGTATGTTCCAGATTTGAGAATAAGTGGTTTTCATCCTTCAGGTTATTAATTTCATACACATGGAATTCAGTCAATAAGTCTACTGCCCACGTAGTTAATTGTTTTAACTGTTTTAAAGATACGATGCTGTTGCTGCTTTCTAACTCCGCCGCCTTTCTTTCCTGTTCCTCAATCTTCCTTAAAGTCTGATGCTTGTGCCTTCTTATTTTTTCTTTTACAATCTCCAGCTCATTGTCATTCAGGAGCGGAGAAACTTTCAGATACTCCCTGTCTTTTAAATACAGTGGGATGGTTGACAGGATCAAGTCATAATCGTTTAAGTCTTCTTCTCCCAATCCTACCAAAGATACAATCTTTCTTACATAAATCTCGGGTATCTCCCTCTCCAGACGGCTGGCCAGCATCTTGGAAGATCCCATGCCGCTGGAACATACCACCAGCACCCGGAATGTCTTCTTTGTAATGTTGTCCAATGATACCGCAAAATATAATACCAGATACCCTATCTCATCATCCGGAAAATAATCATCCGGGAAGACTTTTCTGACCGTATCTTT
This sequence comes from Anaerostipes hominis (ex Lee et al. 2021), assembly GCF_002270485.1. Lineage (GTDB taxonomy): Bacteria > Bacillota > Clostridia > Lachnospirales > Lachnospiraceae > Anaerostipes > Anaerostipes hominis. Next base: position 24,215 of record NZ_NQOG01000029.1, read on the forward strand.
TATAATGGAAAACAGCTGCGAATAATCTTTTTCAATGTCGCGGATGATCGGATTCGAGATACTCATTCCGCTCCTTGTCCGCACCAGGGCTTTATCGATATGTGTCAACAGTCCGTCCATAAGCTTTGTATCCTGGCTCAGGTTAATGCCCATACGCCTTTCTACCAGCTCCACAAACTCTTCAATCTTTGGCCTGAGCACAAAATTTTTGACAAACACATTTTCATTGTTCCGTTTTCCGACACTGATATCCATAACCCACAGAAGATATTCTTTCTCTGCCTCGCCCAGGGAAATAGAATATTTCTTTTCCAACATCCGGATCAATGCGGCAACAAGTTTTTTCAGATTCTTGTCCACATGTTCCACGGTAAAATCTGTACTGTATTTCCGATTACCGATTTTGTGTCTGCGAATCAGCAGCGACACCAACATGACTAATTCAGCATAATTCTGATCAAGTATCTGATAGTTTTTCTGAATCAGTTTATGGCTGATATCTTTTAATATTTTTTCACAGGTCTGAAACAGCTCCATGTATCCGTATTCATCCAACTTCTGCATAAATGGATGAAACTGTCTGACATTCCCCGCAAGCCAGTGTACGATCACATCCATATCTGTGTTTTTCATGATGATATTGACCATCAGATGATCTCTCGCCACCTGCTCACCGCCCAGGCAGATTCCGTCTCCCTTTTTTGAGATTAATTTAATATTGTACTCCGGAAGAATCTTTTCAATCTTTTTCAGATCATTCCTGATTGTCGGAAGAGATGTGCCCATATCGATTGCCAATGCTTCTGTCTTCATGAAGTCATCCTGATGAAGCAGCTCTAAGAGAACAAAATACATTCGTTCCTTAGGGTCCACTACCTGGAGTTTTTTATGTTCTCCTAATTCTGTCTGGAGTTTCTGAATGTGTTCAGGCAGACCGACAGCCCGGATTCCTTTTTTGCTCACCGTTTTCAATGTAATCTGATACTGCCTTAACACTTCAGTCACCTCGGGGATTTCCCGGTACACGGTCCTCTCTGAGACATTCATTTTATTGGCAATAGCTTTCATGGTTACGAAACCACGGCTGCTTAAGACAATCTGTATGATATCTTTTACACGATTAGACATCAGCATAATTTTGCAGCTCCTTTACTTATAAGGCGCCATAATCATTCAATTATGGCGCCGCAGCCTGACTATTCAGACATGTCTTTAATCTTCTTTGCGATTGCTGCCTGTTCTGCCGCATCCAGGAAGTTTTCGATCGCTATGACCGGAACTCCTGCAGGAGCTGAATTTTTTGCAGCTTCATATAAGTTTTCGTTCGTTACGATAACATCTATGTCTGCTGGAATTTGATGAATGGATACATGGCTGACATCAATGAACATTCCAATCTTGTTCAGCTGTGTCTTCAGCATAGAAGCACCCATTGCGCTGGACCCCATTCCAGCATCACATGCAAATGCAACTTTTTTAACTTCTTTTTTCGGAAGAGTTGTATCTGTTGCTGCTGCTTTTTTCTCTTCTCCAGGAGCGCTGTGGCTTTCCACAAACTGGCTCATGTCGATTCCAGCAACTTCCTGTTCATCCTCTGGTGTTTTATCCCTCATTAAGAAGAATGCTGTCACCGCAAAGGATACCACGGTTGCTATCAAGTAAGCCATCAAGTTGACAAATAGTTTGCCCTTTGGTGACATAACGATTAACATGATCAAAGAACCAGGAGATACGGCTGCTACAGCACCACCGTCCATGATCTGAAGCCAGAATACTGCTGCGATACCACCGAGCATAGGCCCTAAGAGTGTGATCGGTTTGATCAGTGCATATGGGAAAGAAACTTCTCCAATACCACCGATGATTTGAATGATTGCCGCACCTGGTGCAGATTTTTTAGCCATTCCTTTACCGAATACACAGAATGCTAATACAAGACCTGCCCACATACCACCATTTGCTTCGATTAAGTACAAAATAGATTTCCCTGTTTCTGCTGCCTGCTCGATCGCCAACGGTGTAAAGATACCATGGTTGATCGCGTTGTTCAGGAACAGTACCTGTCCAGGAACTACAAAGATTTCTGTCAATGGGATTAAGCTGTGGCTTACAAGGAAATCAACGGCAACTGTTAACACACCTGTGATTGCTGAGAAGATCGGTGTTACGATCATGTAGCCAAGTATCATCATGATTGCTCCCACGATACCAAGTGAAAAGTTATCTACTAACATTTCCAGACCTGGTTTTATGTGACCGTCAAAGATTTTATCAACCTGTTTGATGATCCACGCACCGAGAGGTCCCATTACCATACCACCGATCATCATCGTTACGTCAGATCCAACGATAACACCGATTGTTGCTACGGTACCTGCTACAGCACCACGTCTTCCGTAAACAGTATGCCCCCCAGTGTAAGCAAATAACAATGGAATTAAGAACTTAAGTGTAGGCTCAATTACTTCGGCCAGTTTTGCATTTGGAAAATATCCAGTCTTCAGGAACAAAGATGTGAAAATACCCCAGGCAATCAATGCTCCAATGTTCGGCATGACCATTCCTGACAGGAAGCCACCCATTTTTTGGACTTTAGCTTTGAAACCATTTGCCATAACAATCCTCCTTTTTTGTCCTCTTTTTTGGTATAATTTATTTCTGCGGTTAATGGTATTAACTTGATAAACGTTTATCTATAATTCCATTATATTGATTGTATTTTTATACGTCCACTATTGCCAGTGGTAAATTTTGCAGAAGAATTTTTGACAAAGTTTTCTTACATATTTTCCCTTATTCATCCCTTACAAACTGCATAAAAACGTGGTTTTACTGATCCTCCTAACACAAAAAAGGGGCTGTCGGTTAATAGACAGTCATGAATAGTGAAGGCAGCGACTCGGTGATGTCGCTGCCTTCCCTAACTTTATCCCTATAAAAAGAGAAAAAGATGGCTAACCATAACCATCTCCTCTCCG
>NZ_NQOG01000003.1 GCF_002270485.1 Anaerostipes hominis (ex Lee et al. 2021)
GCCCACTCACCTCCTCGTGATTTGTAGTATACCGAGTTCCCTACAAAGAAGAATTATAAAGAAAAAATAAGCTCAGGGAAATATTTTCATAACGTTTTGTGCCTGAGCGAAGCGAAAGGAATGGATATAAATATGAAAATCTATACAGAGGTACAGTTTCAGAGTCACAATGTGCTCGTCGCAGATGTGGAAAAGACAGTGAAGGAGGACATTAAATCAAAAGGTGTGAAATTAAATTCCCTGTCATCATTGGAAATCTATTATCAGCCGGAAAATTTGTCTGTATTTTATGTGGCCAAAGCAAAAGACGGCACTTCTATCTCTAATGACGAACCGCTGAGCATTGAATAACTCAGATATTATAGCTACATAATCATGTTTTAAACCGGGACTGCTGTGCGGAAAAAGTACAGCAGTTCTTTTTGTCAGAACAAAGTGGGCATGCCTACTTCAACTCCCCAGCCCCTCAATCTTTGAGGGGCTTGACAACTTTGCGTGCCAGATGCGATTTGCCAAAGGCAAATGATTTCCTTACGCATCTATGTACAACCCGCGGAGCGTTTTTATTTCATAGGGAAGGTCGTAGAACTTTCCTATGAAAAAAAGAGCCAGTCTTTGAAATATCTGGCTCATAGTCTAAATCATCATATGACAATACTGATTGATGTACAGAAAGAATCTTCCTGCAGTTTTTATTCTTCCGGCTCATTAAATACTTTTCGAAGATACTCTTCTTTCTCCTTGGGCAGTTTACCTCCATTTAAAGTTTTTATCAGTGCTACTTTAGAACCCCCGTACCAAAAATCAATCATTTTCTGTACCTGTTCTCTTTTGTATTTTTTTTCGTCGACCAAAGGTTTGAGATAAGAAAATCTTCCTCTTCTCTCAATTTTAACGAATCCTTTTCCTTCGATGCTTGTTAAAAACGTACGGACCGTTGATCTTTTTGCATCCCAGTCAAACATTTCTTTCAGTTTATCCTGAAGATCCTGGATGGAAATCTCCTGATTCTCGGCCCACACACATTTCATAATCAGTTTTTCCCGGTTTGTCAAATCTCTGTCTATCATCGGCGCCTCTCCTTATTATTCATTTAATCAATTAACTTTATTTTGTAAATTATATCATATTATTTCCTGGTTTTCAAGTTTTAAATGCAGATACTTCAAAAAAAATGCCAAAAAAAGAGAAAACACAGTTTTTTTCTGCGTTTTTCTTTTTTTGGCATTTGACCAGTTTTTTGCTTATTCCTCAAAAGTTCTGATTGTCCATGTGATTTCACCTCGGTAATTAATCGAAAAAAAGACTTATGAAAACACAATCAGCACTCCGTAGAATTAATCTTTGACTTCATTATTTAGAAGGAATTTTCTTTTTTTATTTCCAGTATATTCATTCCCTTTTTGTCGATTGTGCATATTATATGATTGTAACTATAATCAATAACTGAAAGGAAGTAATTATGAGCCAAAATATAAATAGCAAACCTTGTACCCCAAAACAGCATAACCATGAAGTGTTAGGCAGCACCAAAATTGCAGGATGCTGTGATTACGCGCATAATCACAGATTTGCTACGGTATCAAGCAATGCCATTCCATGCGATGGAAGCCATGTTCATGAAATCAAATTTACCACGGATTCCTGTGATGGACATCATCACGAATTCTGCGGAACATCCGGTCCGGCCATTGATGTAGGCTGCGGCCGCCATGTGCATTTTGTTGCAGGATGCACCTCTACTGACGCAGGGCACAAACATGAATTTGTCGTTGCCACTCTGATAGAAGACCCTGTTTGTGAATAACTTTTTCCCCGGCGTAACAGCCGGGGAATCTTAAGATCTTTTTCTCTTTTCATCAAAAATTAATGTATCATATATTTCTTGTGCTGTATTGCAGTTTAAAATCATTTTCAGCCGATTTTGTTCCTTTCCCACAGCCACGATTTCTTTTATCAGATCCAGATACTCTTTCTCGCCTGTACATGCAAAACAAAAGATAAGATTCACCTTAGCTTTATCCTTTTGAAATGATATTCCGTCCTTACAGACCAGCAGACTTAATCCATCCTTTATAACACCGGAATCTTTTCCTGCATGAGCCAATGCAACCCCCCGGCTTACCACAATATAGTCTCCGTACTCTTCTACCTTTTGTATTGCTTCTTCCGCATACCTTTGTTCTATATACCCAAATTGCTCAAGCGGTTCAGCCGAACGTTTGATTGCCTCCTTCCAATGACAGGAAGCCGTTTTGATGGCAATGAAGTCTTTTTTCAAAAGTTCTGCCATAGCATTTTCTTTTTTTAGAGGTTTTTTCATCTCCATAAGGATTGCTTCAATCTTATCGTAAGTTTCCGCTGATAATTTATCATCATCCATTAAATCCTGAAGATCCCCCAGTAATTTTTTCTTTTTCTTTTCTATTGGCAGATTAATTTGTTTCTGGCTTTGAAACACTTCCTTTTGGATCAGATTCAAATCTCTCATAGTCAAAAAAGGATTGACTGTAATTACCTTATACTCGTCTGCTTCAATATGTACCGTCGATAAGATAAAATCAATCTTCCTCTCCATCTGTTCCAGCTCACCGATGACTTCACCTGCCGCAAGCACTCCTACAATTTCAAAATCAAAATAGTTCTTGATTTGTGCTTCCAGATATTTTCCGGTAGCCATACTTCCCGGACATACGATCACAATGGAAAGTTTCGGGATATAATATCTCCGGTTTCGGATGACAGCAACGCAAATATGAATAACGATTGATTTTTTCATGTTGCTGCTCAGCTTATAAGATAAAAAGGATTCTAAAATATAAGAATATTTCTCTACTAATGTCTCCAGCAGTTCATAGTTCATAGGCAGGTCATAATTTTTAGGAATTTCAACTTCATAGTTTCCCCAATCCTTCATGCTTTTAATATGCATCAAAAGTGAATCAATCAGCTTGTCATCATTGGTCAATTCTAAACGCAGCTCCTGATCAATTTTTGATACAAAGAACATGATGACCTTATAAAGCTCAACTTCGTCTACTGTCTTTACAAACGAGTATAAATTATTTTTCTCAATATAGTCTCTGAAGCAGTCGATCATTTTTTCTGTAACCGGAACGTCTAACATATATCCTGCATAGAGCATCATATGATCAATATTTGTTAATTTCATCCTTTCTGTAACCACTTTGTCTGCTTCGTCATGATCCCGTTCCCGAAAGTTAAAGGCTGTAAATAAATATAAGACAATATCATAAAAGATGTCTTCAATAAAAACCAGATTGTTTATTTTCATATAATCCTGCATATAGGAAAATAATTCAGAGAACGTATATTTAATTTTCATTTTCTTAAGCATCATTCTCTGAAAAAATCCATCATTTTTAATGTTGACCGCAATTTTTTTGTATAGTGAGACAAGCAGCTCCAAAGATGCCTCATAGCTGCATGATAATTTAATTCCTTTTCCACTGTCCAGGATGAGTTCTGCATCGCTGTTTCTTAAAATCTGTTTCATTGCGTCAACATCGCTCATAATTGTTATACGGCTTACAAAAAGTTCCTCTGCAAACCGGTGCATCGTTGTATAATGGGGATTTGCGATTAATTCAAGCATAATATAAATCTGCCGCTCTTCCGGTGACAGCTTATACATATACATATCCATCTGATATAAATGCTCTTCAATTTTTTCTCTGTCGAACAGTCCTCCGATCTTCAGGTTTCCGTCCTCTGTTATGAAAATTTCTCCCATTGAGATTGTCTTAAGAAAATCATTGATCTCATTGATATCATTCTTCAATGTTCTCCTGGAGATATCATACCGGGACATAAACTGCTTTGCCGATACATCGTCTTCTTTGGACTTCAAAATTCCCTGCATAATCTCAGTGCTTCGTCGTTTCATCACATATCACTTTCCTAATTTAAAAGAAAAGAAAGAGACATTATAGATCATGTCTTTCTATAATGTCATTTTCCTTTTTAAGTTTATCCTAATTTTGTCTGCAGAAATTTCGTAATATCTTCCAGCTTCATGGTGCTGCATTTTTCCAGGCTGCCTTCATCCAGTACAAACTGCATTAATTTCTGGAGAAACTCTAAATGATCATCTGCTCCTTTGATTGCCAGATTAAACACTAATCTCGTATCAATATACTCTTCGCTGTCATCCATCCGGTAAAACCGGACCGGTTTGTCTAATCTCAAAAAGCAGATACAGTTTTCCTTAATCCCCTCCGCCTTACTGTGCGGGATAGCCACCGGTATGCCGGCCGGCAGACCTGTCGGATACTCTTTCTCTCTTTCAATGCAGGAATCTGTAAATGATCTGCTGACACTTCCATTCTCCATCATACATTTTCCACAAAGCCATATCGCTTCTTCCCAGTCTTTTGCACTTCCTTCTGTCGCCAAGTATATATTTTTTGAACTCACTGCGGTCACTCCTTTGTTTTTTCCGTCTCTACATTCCAAATAATTTACTGATAAAGCAGATGATCACAGTACCCAGGTTATAGCCAAATGAACCGTCTGCTACAAGCCCCTGTATCTTCAGTCCTGTCACAGAGAGCATCTTTGTGCACTCCGGCACAAACATATTGACAAAGAATGTGATCAAAAACATAGATGTAATTGAACATATCAGACTTCTGAGCAGATTTCCTTTGCTGGCCAGCACACACATAACTGTTGTGTAGCATACGATTCCCAGTAAGCCAATAGGGAAGTACACCATGTTCGGAATAATAAATGCAAATAAAATCGTAATCGGAATACAGATAGCGGTACATGTAATGCACGCCGGATCACCCAGCCCTAAAGCCACATCCATGCCGATAAATAATTCTGCATCTTCACCCATATGCTTTTTCATATATGCACTCGCCGCATTTCCGATCGGTGTAAGTCCCTCCATCATAATTGATACCATTCTTGGGATCAAGATCAGAACGCTCGCAATCCCCATACCGATTCCAAAGACTGTTGTCGGCGCCTGCCTTGTAAGCAGTCCCAAAAAGATGCCTACGATCAATCCTACAAAAGCAGGATCACCGAAGAACCCTAATTTTTCTTCCAGCTTCTTCATATCAATATCAATATCTTTGATCCCGGGTATATGGTCGACCAGCTTATTAACAGCCCATGACAGCGGATACATAAATGTAGTAAAGGACAGCGTCGAACAGGTAGTTCCGTCAAGTCCAAAAAAATCCTGCCAATGATGTGCGATTGCCTGGCCTGCATATAGTGCAGCTATGGAAAGGCCCACCGTGATGGCAAGTCCCAGGAGTGCATTTCCCCATAATGCGTATGCCAATGCTCCGGGGATCAGGAAATGAATATAATTCCATATATCTACATTCAGCACTTTGGTCAGTCCGGCTCTAAGCAGAATAAAGTTTGCGATTACAATGAGCGGCACTGCGATCGGTGCAAACGGCACTGTCCACGACGCACCTCCCACCGCTGCAAATCCAATATCCGCAGCAGTAAAACCGCTTCCCATTTTTTGATAATATTCCGTGATTGGCTGAATTGTTGTCGTCAGCAGCCCTACTGTTAAACTTAATCCCTGAAACCCGATTCCTACCATTAATCCGGCTTTTAACGATGCCCCAAATTTCATTCGGAACACAAGTCCTAAAATACAGATCATGATCGGCAGCAATGCCACAGCGCCCATATTTAACAGAGCCTGCACCGCTTTTAATAAAATGTCCATACCTTCTTCCTCCTATCTCTTCTAAAATATGATCATCAGTTTTCATTCTGCAGTCTGTGACATGTATCTATGATTTCGTCTCTGATCTTATCCTCATTGATCCCTGAGATCAGCCCAAACACTTTGATAAGCGGTTTATCCAATTTCTGCCGGTAGTTTGTTGTCACCATGACAATATCTACATCTGCCTGTTTAGCCGGAATTTCTGTCATCGTACTTTTAATGATCTTTGCGGGAATCCCTGCATCCCTGCAGATTTTCTTTACAGCTTCCTGTGCTACGGTGGAAGTTGCCACTCCGCTTCCGCATGCTACTAATATTTTTAATTCTTTTGCCATAACATTCGTCTCCTATTCTTCTTCGTTTGGAAGCAATACAACTTTGATCGCTTCTCCTGTTTTTGTTAACTCAATACCTTTTTGTATCTCACTTAAAGGCAGTACATGCGTTATAAATTTTTCCGTAGGAAATGCATCAGAGATTGCCAGCTCATAGGATTTCTGTACCTGCATGCTGTTAGCTCCGTAATGTCCGTAAATCCACAGACTGTTATAGTGGATATAGTTTGAATCGATCTCTGTCACCGCACCTTTGGCCACTCCGCCGAAAAATACGATGATCCCTCCTTTTTTTGCCATAAAAACTGCCTGAGACTGGGCAGCCGTTGACGGATTTGCTGAAATCACTTTTTCCGCTCCTCTGCCGCCGGTCAATCTTTTCACAGCTTCAACCGGATCTTCTTTTGTACTGTTTACTGTATAGTCTACACCGAACTGTTTTGCCGTTTCTAAACGTTTATCATTAATCTCCACCATGATTACCTTTCCGGCCCCGCGGATCTTTGCTAATTGTGAATGAAAACAGCCGATTGGACCGGCCCCAATGATCACCACCGTGTCTCCAAGTGTGACATTTATATTCTCCTGGCATGCATAGACAGATGATAATGGTTCTCCCAGCGATGCGCTCTTATAGTCAACACCGTCCGGGATTGGATATACGGCATCCGCATTAAGCTGCTCCGGCGGCACCGGCAGATAATCTGCAAATCCTCCCTGACGGTTCGCGTAATCTCCTGCATTTTCACAATTTTCGCTGTGGCCGCTCCTGCACGCTTCACATTTCAGACAATGTTCCACAGGATAAACATAGAGACGGTCTCCCACTGCATATGTATCAGCCTCCGGCGAAACTTCTGCGACTTCACCGACAACCTCGTGTCCATAAATGTGAGGATAATCTCCTTTTCTTGAATCTGTTGTTAAATTTCTAATATCTGAACCACACAGCCCAATAGCTTTTACCTTTAATAAAAGCCCGCCTGCCGGACACTCCGGCCTTTGAACCTCCTCTACTCTGATATCATTTGGTCCGTACATCACTGCTGCTTTCATCCTTACATCTCCCTTCTGTTTTTTAATCTGTTTCTTCTGCTCCCGGGATGATGTTCAAATAGGGATTCTAATTTATCATCCGGAATATCTGTGATGGTTCCGACTTCGCCTGCAATTTTCGCAATTTTTAATACTTCTTCTGCAGCCTCAATTATTTTTACAGCGTCTTCCAGCGTATTGCCTACCGCTACACATCCATGATTTCCCAACAGGACCAGATCATGTTCTTTCATTGCCTCATCAATCCCGTCTGCAATATGTACAGTGCCCGCCTCTCCATACGGCAGACAGGGAATTTCTTCAAACACCAGAGAAAATGTGGTGGAACACTTTAACCTGATGGTTTTGTTGCAGTACGCATATGCTGTTAAGTAAGGAGCATGGATATGTGCAACTGCGCTGCAGTCAGGTCTGGCTTTTAATGCGGCCTCATGGAGCAGATATTCACTGGAGCGGCTGACGCTTCCTCCGATCTGTTCTCCGTCCTTTACAACTGCCACCATATCTTCATCAAGGAAGGCTTTTCTTGTCCCTGAAGGTGTAATATATAATTCTCCGGTTTCACGGTCCAGAATTGAAATATTTCCTTCAAGTGTATTGACCAGCCCTTTGGAATCTAATAATTTTGCATATAAAACTATCTCTTTTTTTATACTGTTCACCTTGTTCACCATTTTAATCTCCTTATGAAATGGATCTCTTTTTACGTTTACGGTAACTGTTGTCCTGCAGGTATGAATTTAGTATATCGTTCACACTTTACCCCAGCAAGACAAAAGCCTTACCTCATGGATGACAGTATTTTTTACTATCTGGTAAAAAACAGGGCCGTGGTTTTGTTCAAAATCTAACCAGCTTTGCAAGTCTGTGTGTATCCTGGCGGAGCGCTTTTTATTTCATAGGGAAGGTCGTAGAACATTCCTATGAAATAAAAAAAGAGCCGCAATCACTGCGGCCCCCACTTAAACTTACTTTATTATCTGATCATAGAAATCATAAAACTTCAGTATCCTCAAGTATGTAACACGGTCCCTGATATACGGCGCAATTCTGGCCGTTTTTTCTTTCATAGACGGATCAAAGCCCAACTCTTCAAGACTTTTAACTCCGCCGACTTTTCGGAGCATATCCTCAATCTCCTCTGCTTCTGGGATCTCTTCGATGATTTTAATGATCTCTTTCGTCTTTTCACTCAATAGATCGGGATGTATGCTGTCCAAAAGGTTCGGATCATTAGTTTTTTTGATGCTCTCACACAGTTCTCTGTCTCTAAATGTTACCTCGATCAGACCAGTCTCTACATCTACATGATCTTTGATACAAAATTCACCTTTTTTCAAATATGATGCTGCCTTATGATAAATACCGCCGGCCAGAATAAGCCCGACTCCGACTTTTTCTCCATGATACGCGCTAATTTCCTCATTGATCACTGCCATTTCCCAGAAATGAGCCATATGATGTTCTGCGCCGGAGGCCGGACGGGAATTTCCTGTCATCTGCATAGCCAATCCTGACAGCAGCAGTCCGTACATTAGTTCTTCATATGCTGCAATTTCGCCGTTTTTCAGCCCTTCCAATGAATTCTTTAAATTATCAAGTGCTTCATACTCCATGCTGCAAATCCTGTCACAGATGTATTCCCCATTCAAAAGATGTGTAATCTTCCAGTCTGCCAGCGCCGTATATTTTCCAAGCAGATCTCCTGCGCCAGAGGCTGTCAGACGCATCGGTGCCTGAGCGATCACTTGGCTGTCAGCAATCACAAGGATCGGAGAAACAGCGATCATGCTTTTTTTAAATCCATACCAGGACATGGCGGCTACGGTAGAGACATATCCGTCTACGCTGGCTGCCGTGGGCACGGAGATAAATGGTATCTTTTTTTCATAGGCGTGATACCTTGTCAGATCGTGAATCGTTCCGGAGCCGACTGCGACCAGACAGTCGGTCTCCTTCATCTGTTCCAATGCTTCCCGTACCTTATTGACACCGACTTCATTTGCATGGAGATTTTCAGATTCCAATTTGATGATCTGAATTCCTTTGATAAGTGCCTCAACCTCTTTTCCTGCCGCCTCATATGTATTCTCGTCACAGACCATTGCAAAACTATGATACCCTATATAAGGATCTTTCTGAAGTATCTCCGGTATCCTCTGCAGTGCACCTTCCTCCAGGATGATCTCATTTACGGTCAGCTTATGATTCCTTCCGCAGCTGCATTTTCCAGAAAATTTTGTCATATCTATATTCATAGTATTCCGCTCCTCTCTTAAAAAAGATATCTTGTTCTGCCTTTATGATATCTTTTCAAAGATACTACTTCAAGACCAGTTTGCTTCCGTCCATCCTGCATAAACTTTACCAGGCAGGAAAGATACGAACAATGACAGTCTCAGCTATCTTTCATTATGAAGCAGCTTGTGTTCCTTTCCTTTCAGAATACCGTCATAAACAGTTGCCACGATCGGATTCTGGCTGGAAAGCTTGATCTGGGCCAATTTATCAATCTTATAAAGCCCTTCTACTCTGGCTTTCTTTGTCCTCGGTCCGATCGGCACAGGCTGGCCGCCGCCGGTAATGCAGCCTCTCTTGCAAGCCATGACTTCCACAAAGTCGTAGTATATTTCTCCCGCCTCTATTTTATCCAGTACCTCGGAGGCACATTTGAGGCCGTTTACCACTGCGATCTTTACGTCCCTGTCTCCCAGCTTGACGGAAGCTTCCTTAATCCCGTCCACGCCCCGGACACCGGTAAAGCTGATGGCCTCCAGATCTTCTGCCCGGTCGCTGTTCATCAGGCGGCGCAGGACGGCCTCTGTCACTCCTCCGGTCACGCCGAAGATTGCTCCGGCTCCGGAGGAGATTCCAAACGGCATATCCAAAGCCTCCGGCTCTACCTGAGAAAGGTCAATCCCTGACTCCTGAATCATGCGGGATGCCTCGGTCGTTGTCAGAACATAATCTACATTTTGTTCCCCTTCATTGAAATGTTCCGGCCTCGTGATCTCTGCTTTTTTTGCGGTACACGGCATGATGGATACGACCACTGTTTTCCTTGAGTCGCCTGCCTCATCCATTCGTGCCTCTTCTTTGATCAGCGCTCCGAACATTTCCTGAGGAGAACGGCACGTTGAAATTTTTTTCCTGAACTGTGGATACCTGTTCTCACAGAACTTCACCCATGCTGGACAGCAGGAGGTGAATAACGGAAGGTTATCTCCGGATTCAAGCCGTTCTACCAGTTCCTTGGATTCTTCCATGACCGTTAAGTCTGCGCCGAAGTTTGTATCATAGACTTCATCGAATCCGATCCTTCTAAGGGCGGCCACAAGACGCCCCAGTACATTTTCTCCTTTCGGGATTCCGAACTTGTCTCCCACGGCTACGCGCACGGCAGGAGCAATCTGGACAACGACCCGTATTTTCGGATCAGACAGCGCCTCCCAAACTCTTTCAATGTCCTGCTTGATCGTAATGGCTCCGGTAGGACAGACTGCACGGCACTGTCCGCATCCCACACAGTCCGTTTGTGCCAGGTCTTTGTTAAAAGCCGTTGTCACCTGCATTTTTGATCCGCGGAATGCGAAGTCCAGGATTCCCATGCCCTGAATTTCATCGCAGGTCCTCACGCAGTCTCCGCATAGGATACATTTGTTAGGGTCCCGGATGATACATTCGGAAGACAGATCCTTCGGTAGCTGCTTTTTATTGTTCTCAAAGCGCACCTCCTTGATTCCCAGCTGTCTGGATAATTTCTGCAGGACACAGACACCGTTTTTCGTACAGGTAGTACAGTCTCTGCAGTGGGAGGCCAGCAAAAGTTCAATAATCATTTTTCTGTGATGCTTAAGCCTCGGTGTATTTGTATAGATCACCATTTTGTCTCTTGGTGTCTCAGAGCAGGATGCAAAGATCCTACCCCGGTCATCTTCCACCACACACATCCGGCATGCGCCGTATGTGGAAAGTTCGGAATGATAGCAGAATGTAGGAAGATCGATCCCGGATTTGCGGATGACAGACAAAACATTTTTTTCATCTGTGAACTCTACTCTTCTGTTATTGATTGTCATATAACTCATGTTCTTCTCCTCCTACCCTTCAATATGGATCGCACCAAACGCACAGGCACTCTCACATGCACCGCACTTAATGCATTTATCATTGTCAATTACATACGGTTCTTTGATCCGTCCGCTGATGGCGTCTGCCGGACAGTTCCTTGCACACTTGGAACATCCTTTGCAGCGTTCCGGGCTGATGATAAATCTTCTCAGGGCACTGCAGTTATGAGAAGCACACTTCTTGTCGACCACATGTTCCACATACTCATCGCGGAACAGCTTAAGGGTACTCATGACAGGGAGGGCAGCACTTTTTCCCAATCCGCAGAGTGCCGTCTCTGTGATCGTCGTGGCTAGCTCCTCCAGAAGGTCCAGATCTTCAGGCTTTCCTTTTCCCTCCACGATCCGCTCAAGAATCTCCAGCATCCGCTTGGTTCCTTCTCTGCACGGGACACATTTTCCGCAGCTTTCATTCTGGGTAAAATTCATGAAGAACCGTGCCACTTCCACCATACAGGTGCTGTCATCCATAACAACAAGGCCTCCGGACCCGATCATGGCACCCATCTTTTTCAGGGAGTCAAAGTCCAGATTCACATCCAGGTGCGGTGTGATGAGGCATCCGCCGGACGGTCCTCCGATCTGTACCGCCTTGAATTCTCCGTCTCCCTTGATTCCTCCTCCGATATCATAGATCACTTCCCGGAGCGTCGTTCCCATAGGCACCTCGATCAGGCCTGTGTGATTGACACTGCCTGTCAGGGCAAACGCCTTGGTTCCGGGGCTTTTCTCAGGGCCGATCCCTTTAAACCACTGGGCGCCTTCTGTGATGATCATCGGTACATTAGCGAACGTCTCTACATTGTTCAGCACCGTCGGTTTTCCAAACAGGCCCTGTTCTACGGTTCTCGGCGGTTTTACCCGGGGCATCCCCCGGCTGCCCTCGATGGATGCCGTCAGTGCGCTTCCCTCTCCGCACACGAAAGCGCCTGCTCCTTTATTGATATGTAAATGGAAAGAAAAATCAGTTCCCAGAATATGTTCTCCCAGAAGTCCGCATTCTTCCGCCTGTTCTATTGCCCGTTTCAGACGGCTGATTGCCAGGGGGTATTCCGCCCGCACATAAATATATCCTTCCCGGGCGCCTACCGCATAGGCGGCGATCATGATTCCTTCGATCATCTTGTGGGGATCTCCCTCCATGATGCTTCGGTCCATAAATGCACCCGGGTCCCCCTCGTCTCCGTTACATACGACATAGCGGATTTTCTCTTTCTGTCCGGCTACCTGGGACCACTTATACCCTGTTGGGAAGCCTCCGCCTCCCCGGCCTCTCAGATTCGACTCTGATATTTCGCTGACCACCTCTTCCGGCTTCATGTCAAACAGTGCTTTTTCCAGAGCCTCGTATCCGCCGATGGATAAATACTCCTCTATATGTTCTGCGTCAATATGCCCGCAGTTTTTTAATACGTTTCTCGTCTGTTTTTTATAAAAGGGAATCTCTTCCTGCCTCTGATATTCAATTCCATCCCTCTTGAATAACAGATGCCTGATCGGTTCTCCCTTTTCAATCGTCCTGTGAAAAATCTCCTCACAGTCTTCAAGCTTCACCTTTGTATATAGGATTCCCTGAGGCTCGATCCTCATCAGAGGCCCCATCTCGCAGAAGCCATGGCATCCGCTTTTTTTCACTCCGATCTCACCGTCTCCGTGTGCAATCTCCGGTCCGAAATGGACTTCTACGTCAGGATGTTCCCCCACTAACTCACACATCCTGTCATAGATGGCGCCTGACCCGCCGGAAAGACAGCCTGTACCTGCACAGATCAGGACCCGGCATTTGCTTTTGTTCATCTGCTCCCTGGAAGTTTGACGGATCTGTTCGAGAACTTCTCTGTTTTCAATTTTTTTCATCATTTAAGCTCCTCTCAGTTCACGGATCAGTTCAGCAGCAGCATCCGGGGTCATCGCCGGATAGACTTTGTCATTGACGGTGAGGACTGGTGCAAGCCCGCAGGCGCCAAGACAGGAAACGGTCTCCAGCGTGAACATCATATCATCAGTGGTCGCTTTCTCCTCTGAGAGCCCCAACTCACTGTAAAGACGTTCCAAAATGGAGACTGATTTGCGGACATGACAGGCTGTCCCGTTGCAGACTTTAATGATATATTTTCCTTTTGGTTCAAAAGAAAAGTTTTCATAAAAGGTCGCAACACTGTACGCCTTGGCTTCGTCAATGGACAGCTTTGATGCCACATAACTTAAAAGCTCCGGCGGAAGATAGCGATATTCTGCCTGAATATCCTGGATGATCGGGATCAAAGCAGCCTGCGTAAGCCCGTGAGATGCTATGATCTCATCTGTTTTGTCATAGTAGGCCTGGTTTAACATGAGATACCTCCTTCACATTGTGCATTTTGGTTAAAATTTTATCAATCACTGTTAATTATATGTCAAATTTGACTGATTATCAATAAAATAAGTATAAAACTTTCTCTCCAAACTGTATTTCAAATGAAATCACAGGACCTTCCCTATGAAATAAAAACGCTCCGCGGGTTGTGCACAGATGCGTAAGGAAATTATTTGCCTGCGGCAAATTGCATCAGGCACGCAAAGTTGTCAAGCCCCTCAAAGAGTGAGGGAGGGGTTGGGGCGTTGAAGTGGGCTTGCCCACTTTGTTCTTCTTTTATTACATCGCCAGTTTAAATATTTCTACAATATCTTTTATATTTAAGCGGCGCACCCAGCCGATGCTTCCGTCCTCATGAACAACGCGTACACGTTTCGCCATGCGCTCCATCACTTCTTCATCTAAGTCCTCGACTCCGGGAACATCCCTTAATTTTGTCGGAACACCGAGGCTTAAGAAGAACATTTGTCCCTGTTGTCTTTATACACATATTTCATCCATGCAGGAGTGATCACCGCAAGTCCTGCTCCGTGAGTTACGCTCTGATATTCGCCGGATAATTCATGCTCGATGAAATGGGATGCCCAGTCTCCGGTTCTTCCCATACCGGTCAGACCATTGTGCGAAAGAGTCGATGCCACCATGATGCTGGCTCTTGCCTCATAGTTCTCAGGATCTTTCATGAGAATCCGTCCGCAGTCCATACATGTGTGGAAAATAGCCTCACATAAATAGTCCGTCAGTATGTCATTTTCCTTTTCAGGAGTAAAATATCTCTCAAATGAGTGAGACATGATGTCAATGATGCCGCATGCCGTCTGAAATGGAGGCAGGGTCATCGTAAGTTCCGGATTTTCAATGGCAAATCTGGCACGGTTGATGTCATTGTCACAGAACCGTTCTAAATTTTCGTCTGCTTTTGTGATAACACAGCTGTTAGACGCCTCACTTCCTGTTGCGGCAATAGTAAGAATGACACCTAAAGGAGTACTCTTCGTTGGCACATCGTGAGGTACCCCGGATTCTTGTCAAAGCACGCTCTATATGAACATAAAGGCTTTCTTTTAATTCTTTGTCCCGGATCAGCTGAAGTCCCATGCGGTCTTCCACATATTCAATGAATGTATGGATTTTGGAATCCAGAATACTGTTTTTAACTGTATAGACTCTCGATGCATCCCCTTCTCTCCTCAGCCATTGGTAGAGAGTGGATTCATCTGCATGATTCAGAAGAATGTTTACCATCAGAGCATTCTTTGCGATTTCACCAACCGTCACATAACCCTTGCTGTTCAGAATCACTTCTATTATTTCTTTAATCCGATTCGACATCTGCATCGTTCTTACCTCAAAAACATTTTAATACATACTATTCAAAGATCACATCTATATCATGATCAAAACAAAAAGTATCAAATTCTTCCGGCAGGGGACGGTCGGTGATCAATACGTCGATCTCCGCCAGATCAAATACTTTTATATAATATTTACAATTTATTTTTGTATGGTCTGCTAATAAAATGGTTTTTTTTGCCTGCTGATGATATACCCTGGTGATCTCCGCATCCTCTAAATATAAGTTTGTCAGCCCCTGTGAAACATCCAGGCCGCCCATCGACATAAAGCAGATGTCTGCATAGCGGGACCTCACATAATTGCAGGCATCTGCACCGTAGACTGCATCATTGAAAATATCGTATTTTCCGCATACGACTTCTACATTTATGTTTGATGATTTTGCCAGTTCCTTGGCCGCGGCAAAGCCATGCGTCATGACATTTAACTTTTTATCCCGGTTGATATATTGAGCCAGATAAAAACAGGAGCTGCTGGCATCCATAAAAACAGAGTCACCATTTTGGACAAACTGCGATGCAAGCCTCGCGATATATTTTTTCTCCTGTATATTTTCATCGTGCCGGAATGCCTGCGGGTATTGTGTCTGCTGCCTGCTTATATAAGAGGCGCCGCCCCGGTTCCGCTTCAGCAGCCCCTTCTTATCCAGCAGTGTCAAGTCTCTGCGGATCGTCGGCTCACTGACATACAAAAGTTTTGTCAGTTCTTTGACCGAAATATAATTTCGCTCTTTTACTAACTGGATAATTTTCCTTTCACGGTCTTCAAAGCTCATAAGATTCCTCCTTTTGTTATCAATTATACGAAATAAATTGATCGTATTCAATCATAAGATGAACGCTTTCAGTTTCAAAATTCAATTTTTCAATCAAATATTGATAATTTACGAAAATCATATAAAATAGCATTAAAAACAAACAGAAAGGAGTCCGCTATATGAAAATCGACAGCATTATTTTTGATATCGACGGAACACTGTGGGATGTAAGAGATGAGATTGCTACGGCACTCACCAGAGAGGTTCACGACCAGGGGCATCCCGAAATAAACTTTACACTTGAGAATCTGACTTCCGTATTCGGAACTCCTCCAAATGAAGTTGCCGATCTGTTTATGCCCCACCTGCCGCCACAAGAGCGGTACAAACTCATGGAGGACTGCGGAAACCGTCAGATACAGCTTATTGAATCCTTACACACCGACCGGACTTATCCCGGAGTAAAAGATACAATTAAAAAACTTGCACAGCAGTATCCCCTGTTTATCGTAAGCAACTGCCCCAGCGGTTATGTCCGTGCGTTTATGAGAAGAAACAAACTCTCTCCCTGGATCATGGACTATGAAGAACAGGGTCGTACCGGATTATCAAAAGGAGAAAACATAAAACTTGTCATGGAGCGCAGCCGGCTGAAGTCTCCCATATATATCGGGGATACAAAGGGAGATGCCGAAAGTGCGAAAAAAGCCGGGATCTCTTTTGTATGGGCATCTTATGGCTTTGGCCATGTGGATAACCCAGAATACTCCATTGACGATTTCAGAGAATTACACAGATTACTGGAACAATAAAAAATTCTTTTCTCATTTTTTTAAAATTAGGGGTTGTAAACAATTTTTAATGAACTTATGCTTACATTAAGGATATCCTTTATCACATAAACCAATGGATGAAAGGAGAAATTATGACAACTCAGCAAGACATGAAAGAACTTGAAGCGATCATCAACAAAGACTATGGCAATACAGCAGGCATCGTCGTATTAAAGGACGGTGAAATGCAGTATGAGCAGTACTTTAACGACTGTACCGCCGAAAGCCGCGTTCATATATATTCTGTTACAAAGAGCATTGTCTCTATTTTAATCGGAATCGCCATGGACAAAGGCTTCATCACAGACATTGACCAGAAGGTTTTAGATTTTTTCCCTGACTACGTCCCAAAACAGAGAGAAAAAACCATACAGAATATCACACTGAAACATTTGCTGACGATGACAGCCCCGTACAAATACAAAATTGCCCCCTACGTCAAATACTTCACCAGCGATGACATGGTAACGTTTACGCTTGATTTACTGGGAGGCAGGGGAAAACCAGGCCAATTCAGATATGCTCCTCTGATCGGACCGGATCTTTTGACAGGTATTTTAAAACAAGCTGCCGGCCAGTCTGTATTTGAATTTGCTCAGGAAAACTTATTTATACCGCTTAAAATTACCGCAGAACGCAGCATCGTATTTCATTCCAAGGAAGAACAGCTGGCATTTAACAAAGCCACGGATATCAGCGGCTGGGTCTCTGACCCATCCGGTACAAACACAGGAGGCTGGGGCCTTACCCTCTCGGCTGCGGATATGGCAAAATTGGGTCAGTTATATCTAAATGGCGGACTGTGGAACGGAAAACCAATCGTTTCTGCAGAATGGATCAGTGAAAGCACGAAGGAACACAGCCGCTGGGTTAAGGAGAACCTTGCCTATGGGTATTTATGGTGGCTCCACGAAGATGGCTTTGCGGCAATGGGAGACGGTGGAAATGTAATCTACGTCAACAGAAAGAAAAACCTGACTGTAGCCATTGCTTCCCTGTTTAAACCCAGAGCGAAGGATCGAATAGACTTTATTCAGAACTATATAGAATCGAAATTTCAGTAAAATTTATTTCTAAACATTCAAAAACAGCCTGCCCATGGAATTTTTGTTGAATTTCCATGAGCAGGCTTCCCGTCATAAATTATTCCCGATACCCCGAAATCAGATCCGCAAATCTTTTCGCTGTCAGATGCGGCCTTGTGATGGCACTTCCGACTACCACCGCATGTGCCCCCAGATACAGGCATTTCACTGCTTCTTCCGGAGTATTGATATGCCCTTCCATCATCATATACACATCGCTGCCAAGATCCCGGCACATCTTTGCAAATGCCCTCATATCCTGGGTTTCAAAATGCTTTGTTGCCTCCGTATATCCAAACAGAGTAGGCGCCACAATATCGACACCCAAGTCGGCCGCTCTTTTGGCCTCGTCATAGTTGGAGACATCGGCAAAGATCATGGCCTCAGGGATTTCCCTTTTCACATCCGCTACAAGTTCCCATGCACGGCGGCCTTCTTTTGTCATTCGGTCCGTACAGTCCATGGCAATGATCTCTGCTCCCGCTTCCCAGACCTGCTTTGCGGCCTCCAGTGTCGGTGTGATAAAAACTTCTTCGTCTCCTCTTCTGATCTTATACAAACCGATCAGCGGCAGATCCACTGCCTTTTTAATAGCCCGGATCTGCTCCGGAGAATTGGCCCGGATTCCAACTGCCCCGGCCCATTGTGCGGCCTCTGCCATCTTGACTACCATATCGTCTGTATAAATCGGATCTTCAGGCACTACCTGGCAGGATACGATCAGACCTTTCATAGAATCCAGTATTTTTCTTTTTTCTGCATCTGTTGTATTCATGATTCCATCTCCTTTTATGTCTATATTGCCTTGTACGTTTTTTACTATCTTTTATCATAACATAAAATATGCAATCTAACACCTGATCTATCCAGTACGTCAGAAAATTCTTCGGCTATTTACATCATCAGTATATGAAAGATCAAAATCATGGTAATCACCAGTGATATCAGCAGAACAGTGCGGCAGAATTCTTTCGTGGCCTTCATCTTTTCTTCTGGCTTTTTCCTTTTCATCAGTCAAATCCACGTATCCTTTCTGCCACCGGCGTCTTTCCCCGAATGATCCGATATGCAGCCAGAGGAATCCCAATGCATACTGCCGCGGATGACGAAACGGCGGCCAAAACCGGAACAACCGGGATTTGAAATGGAATGTTCATGTAATTCATCGTCTGATAGTACTGATAAGTAATAAAAAGGCCAGCCGTTGCCGTCAATGACAGAGAAGCTGCCGCAAACAGCAGCCCCTCCCTGACCAGAAGCTTTTTCACCTGTTTTTCGGTCATTCCCACACTTTCCATGACAGCCAGAGATACCTGCCGGTTCTGGATATTTCCAAACACCGTATTAATATAATTCATCAGTCCGATCAGTGCAAGGAGAAGGGCAATTCCCACACCGACTCCGGTCATATTTCCCTGGGCCTTTTGAATATCTTTCATGCTGTCGATCTTGGATTCATAAGACACATCTTTGGCAGAGGTACTTTGACTCAGGTTTTTTCTGATCCTGTCTTCTGTTTCATCGTCATATTCCTTTGTATACCGGATATTCAGTTTTGAAATATACGGATTCATGACATACTTCTTCATAAACGATTCACTGACGATGACTGCCGGTCCCTTTCCCGAAGTTCTGCCGTAATAACTGTCATCGGTCATGCCGGCAATTCTCGGCTGGAACTTTTTGTTTTTATTTTCTGACAGATAGAATTTTACCCTTGCTTTTTTATCAATCTCACCGGAAAGATCCATGCCCGGCCCATAAATGATGCAGATCTTTCCGCTTTCAAAAAGTTTCTGATCTACCGGGTGTATGAGACTCTTATTTAAGTACTCAAATTCCTTTTTATCAATCCCCTGCATGACAGAATAATATTTCTCCGGGTGCTTTTTATAATCGTTGATATCGTCTTTATAAGGCGTATACATCCACCTTTCATAAAACTCTCTCATCCACACATCTGAAAATTTCGGCTCCCATGGGACGATGATCTTTGCGCAGAGCAGCGGGTGTACTTCCCGGATATCTTTGCTCTTTTTCAATTCTTTTACCAAAGAAGGTTTAAGAATTGGTTTCCATTTTTCATCTTCCTCTTTCATCAGAGAATCATTGCTGACTACTAAATCCGTATCCATATAGTTTGACATGATCGTTCTGGCTCCGTGACTTTGAATGATCGTGATCAGACACAAAAACATAGACAGACTGGCAGCAAGGGAGAGCACTGAAATTCCTGTTTTTTTCTTATCCTTAAAAAACTGATCTGCAGCTATTCTCCATATAAGACTGCCGTTTCTGGTTTTATGCGCCTTCTTTTTTGCGGATGTAAGACGATAATTCAGCGCTTCCACAGGTGTAACGGAAGCTGCCGTCTTTATTGGCTTTCTGCTTCCGAAATAGACGGTCAGTCCCGCAATAGAAATAGTAATAAAAAAGACTGCCGGATGAAATGTGACAGGGATTGCGCTTTCCCTGATGCCGAGAGTTCGCACAATCTTCGGGATCACCAGAAAGGATGTAAAAAAACCGAACAGGATTCCTCCGCCCACCCCGGCTGTTCCTATAAGCATCATCTGTGTTTTCATAAATCGGCGGATCTGCCTTGAGGACATTCCCACGGTCTGCATCAGCCCATAGTAACGGATATTCCCCGAAACGGACAGATACAAAATATTATAGATCAGCAGATAGGCACTCAGGCAGGTGACCAGGACCAGACCTGCCATTCCCGCAAAGATACCTGCGGACTTCTCTGTTTCTCCTGTAAATTGAAAATTCTGCCGCTTATTCAGACGAATACTCTCCTGAAACTTCGTCCTCTGATCTTCTGTCAGTATTTTATTTTTAAATTTTACATGCAGCACACCCATATTATTCAGCTGATATCCGGTCTTTTTATAAAATGCTTCTGATACATAGAACAGCTGCTGCTCGCCGTATCCTTCCCATATTCCGGAAATAAGAAAGTTTTTCGTGTGAGTACCGTTCTGGTCTGTATAAGTCAGATCAAAGGTATCTCCAACATCCAGATTTTCTTTCCCGCAGTCCTTCAGGGCTGCTTTCGTGACCATCAGTTCATTTTCCTTTTTCGGATAATAGCCTCTTACCCGCTTTCTGGCAGGCTTCATCATGACACCCCAATAAGTCTCATCACACCAGATCATTCCAGTATGTAGTGTATCATCTGCGTCTGTTTTCACTGCGGCTCCTGCATATCCTCCTGCTCCTGCCACTCTGACGTCCTGATTACCTTTGCACCGGTTAAGCTGCTGCTCTGAATAGCCGCCCTGCAGCACTGCATCAAAATCTGCACCGTGTAAATGAATATTCTGCAACTGCTGCATTTTAAAATAAGTGCTTCCGACCGTAAACACACTGAACAGCATAAAAGAAGACAGCACGACAGCGATGATCATCACGGCAAACTTAGGCTTGTTTCCTTTCAGCGAAGACATGGCCATCTTTGTAATAATCTTCCGGTTATTATTCTCCAACATACGCATCACTTCCTCTCACGATCCGTCCGTCCTCGATGTGAACGATCCGGTCAGAAAGCTGTGCAATATCCTGATCATGGGTAATCAGCACAACGGTCTGTTTAAATCGGCCCGCTACTGCCTTTAAAAGCCCCAGCACATCATGGCTGGAAGCAGTATCCAGATTCCCCGTGGGTTCATCAGCCAGAATAATCGAAGGTTTTGATGCAATAGCTCTGGCAATGGCCGCCCTCTGCTGCTGTCCTCCGGACAAGGTGCTGGGCAGCGCCTCTTTTTTCTCCTGCAGTTTCAGAAGATTCAGGATCTCGTCAATGAATTCTCTGTCCACACAATCTCCATCCAGTTCAATAGGCAGGGTCACATTTTCATACAGATTTAAATCCGGGACAAGATTATAATTCTGAAATATGAATCCGATTTTTCTTCTGCGGAAAACCGCAAGCTGTTCCCTGTTCATTTCCGCAAGATTCTTTCCGTCTACATACGTCTCACCTTCCGTAGGCACATCCAGCCCTCCGATCATATGAAGGAGTGTACTCTTCCCGCTTCCCGATTTACCGATGATAGAAACAAATTCCTGGTCTTTCACCCTGAAGTCTACCCCGTCCAGTGCTTTCACAACGTTCGTCCCCAGCTGATAATATTTTTTTAATGCCCGTGTCTCTACTATGTACGATTCCATAGATTTATCTCCTTTCTTTTATTACTGCAATCATAACTCATAAAAATCACAAACCTTTCACAGGCATAAAATTTCACAGTACTGTGACTTTCCTTCTGTCACCCGTTGGGCAGGTAAATCTGAAAATCAGATCCTTTTCTAATCTCAGAACAGACCTGGATATAGCCGTCCTGCAGTGCTATGATCTTTCTCGCCAGATAAAGTCCCACACCGATCCCCTCCTGATCATATACTTCCGGTTCCCGGTAAAACCTTGTGAAGATCTCTGCCTGACGCTCCAGGGCGATCCCTTTTCCTGAATCTCTGATACTGATCTTCGTAAATATCTCCTGGACAGACACCAAGATCCCGACACTTCCTCCCCTGCCGGTATACTTTACCGCATTGTCAAGAAGGTTAAAAACTGCCTCCTCAGTCCACTTTGTATCATGATTTACCACTATGTCCTCATCGCAGTCCACAGACAGGCGTATCTGCTTTTTCTCGGCTTTCGGCACGATTGCCGCTACCGCTCTGAGAAGGGTCCCGCACAAGGGTAATTTCATACAGCAGACTTCTATAACTCCTGTTTCCAGACGGGACATTTTCACCATGCTCTGCAGAAGAAAATCCAGCTTTTCGGTCTGAATCCTTACCTTTTGAAGAAATTCCCCTGCCTCTGCCGTGCCCAGTCCTTCATCCAGCAAAACCTCCTCATAGAGCTTGATATTTGCAATAGGGGTTTTCGTCTGATGGGAAATATCTGAGATCAGGCTTTTGATTTTTTTCTTCTCTTCCAGATTTTCCGCGCTTTCCCGCTTCCAGATGCGCTCCAGCTTCTGAAGCTTTTCGTATACTTTATCCCACAAAGTATCTCCTTCTTCATTTAATCTTTCCAGTTCCCTGCCGCAGGTCATATCGTTCAGACATCGGAGCAGGCGGTCGGTAAATGAGGAAATATCCCGTTTTAACTTCCACATTTTTATTCCCATAGAAACCGATACGAAAAAAAGGCAGCATGCCGCTGCTGTCATGATTCCAGCCATTGATATCCCATCCCATAAATATTAGAAATATATTGATGCTCTCCGTCCTCGATCTTTTTTCTCAGACGATTTACATTCACTGCCAGAGTATGCTTATCCACGAAGCATCCTCCATTGTCCCAAATGCGCTCAAGTAATACAGCATAGGTCAGAAGCTGTCCTTTGTTCAGGACAAACAGGCGAAGCAGCCGAAATTCCGTAGGGGTAACTGTACATTCTTTTCCGCCTGCCTCTACCTTTGCCCTCTCAAAATCAATCTTTAAAAATCCATCGTCAAAGAAATTCTGTCTGCCGGCCTTTTCTCTTTTTAAAACCACGCGGATTTTTTCTTTTAAGATCTTGATAGAAAACGGCTTCGTAATGTAATCCTCCGCCCCGGAACCATAGCCCTCCAGGGCATCCTCCTCCAGATCTCTCGCTGTCAGGAACAAAACCGGGACTTCACTCTGTCCTTTCATCCATCTGCAAAGAGAAAATCCCTCTCCGTCCGGCAGATTGACATCCAATAAAATCAGTTCCATTTTTTCTTGTCGATATATTGCTTTCGCCTCACAAACCGAATACGCTGAATATATATCATACCCCTCTTTTTTCAGCGTATAGCAGATCGTCCGGTTCAGTTCCCGGTCGTCTTCCACGATCAATATCTTCTGCATTTTGCACCTTCTTCCCGTATTTTCATCTGTGTTCAGCTTCTATTTTATCATACAATTAAGCCAAAAGGCCTTCAATCCGGTGATTATCACGATATTGTGATCTTAAAAAAATAACAAAGGAACTGCTGTACATAACCGATTTCTCCGTCATGCCACAGCAGTCCCCTACTTTGATTTTACTGAATTTATTCTTTATTATAGAAATAACAGCTTTTACTTCAGCGTTTTTAATGCCTCTGCTACAAAGGCGTGATCTTCACTTTGAGCCATTCCGGATACGGTCACGGTTCCGATCATGCCTGTCCCGGAAACGAAGACCGGAATGCTTCCCCCTGCCTGAGCGTAATCGCCTTTTTCCAGACCATACCGATTCCACAGGTCATCCTGTTTGAGGTCCATAGACAGTTTCATCTCGTAAGAACTTTTTTCAAAATCATAAACCGTGTTTTCTTTTCTGCGGACCCAGTCTTCGTTGTTCTTGGACGTGCCCTCCAGTGCCGCATAAAAAATCTGCTTTCTGTTCTTTGTAATGGATATTACAATAGGTTTGTTCTCTCTCAAAGCTTTCTGGTACATCTCAATACCCAGTGCGCAGGCTTCTTCGTTTGTGAACGATTTCAGGACAAGCTCTTTCTGCTCCTCGCTAATCTGATCAATTAATGTTTTAATATCTTCCATAACTTCCTCCCTATTGGTCTGCCGGGAACACGATTCCCATCTGTTTTCTCGCTTCATCCATGACCTTCAACTCCAATATAGAGTATTGATTATGTATCTCAGCACTTTCTTTTGCTTCTGCCAGCCGAATGAATTCTTCTATCTCATAATACATGTTGTTGGTCTTTTTGTCTATTTTGATCTCTTCTCTTTCTCCGCTGCGGTACACAATCTCGATTGTTGTCGTATCCGGAATTTCCTTTATGATCATGGAGGCCTCTTCCCCCTGGATCTGGCTTGGAAGTGCGGAATTTGTAATCTTAGAGTACATAAGCTCCGCCTGCATTTCATCATACATGGCCACAATCGTACCGGAGGCGTCAACTCCATTGGAAAGTTTCAGGCAGTGAGCCGAGATCTCATTGGGGAGTCCGAACAGTTTCACCATCGGATGCACACAGTAGACGCCGATATCCATCAAAGCACCGTTGGAAAGCTCAGGCTTGAAGGCATTCTCTATGATCCCTTTTTTAAAATTGTCATACCTCCTGGAATACTGACAGTACTGGAATGTTGCTCTGCGGATTTTTCCGAGCTTTGGCAGGTTTTCCCGAATCGCCGCAAAGCCGGGATCAAATACGGAACGCATGCCCTCCATAACGATGACCTGATGTTCTTTTGCAGCCTTGATCATATGCTCTAATTCGCCGGAATTGGAAGCAATGGTCTTTTCACACAGGACATGCTTGCCGGCTTTCAGCATCTTTATACTCTGTCCTGCATGGAGTGCATTAGGAGATGCCACATAAACTGCATCAATGTTTTCTGCAGCCGCCAGAGCATCAAGAGAATCATAGCAATCTTCGATCCCATATTTTCCTGCATACTCTTTTGCCTTTTCCATGCTCCTTGAGTACACTGCCTGGACCTTAAAGCCCTCACATTGGCTCCCCGCATCCATGAAATTGTCTGTTATAAAATTTGTTCCGATTACTGCAAATCTGACCATATGATCTCATCCTTCCGTGTGGCTATTATTTTATATTGTTTACTATTATTTTATTGTGTTGAATCTTTTTTGTCAACCTGCCGCCTTTTGTTTTCACTTTGAATAGAACAACTATAGGCAGAAACGCTTATCTGGAAGCATCTCACAAAGGTTTCTGAAAATATCATGGATTTTTTTGCAGCCTGAATACCGTTATATCCCATGTTATCAATCCGGTTAATATAAGGAGCTGCGTAGGATGCTCCGCTCTTTGCTGCAAGGAACGCCTGCATCGGTGTATAAACTGCGGTTGCTGTCAGTTTAATTCCCTCTTTCTTTAATTCCTGCATTGCGAGTTCTTTGAGTACATCATAAGGACTTCTTTTGCTTTTAGCCAGAATGGATGGATTCGTAGTCACGCCATCCATCGGATAATATTCGTAAATTTTTGTTCGATGTTCGCATCATCAATCATTAATTTCATGGTAAATCTTCCTTTCAATTACAGTGTCTGCTCTGTTCTTTCAATAATATCATCCTGTGTCTTTTTAGAAAGTACATTAAAGAATGCACTGTATCCGGCCACACGGACAATCAGATCTTTATGGTCTTCCGGATGTTCTTGCGCATCAAGCAAAGTTTCTTTTGACACAATATTATACTGTACATGATATCCGTGCAGTCTGTTGAAAAATGTGCGGATAAGCATTTCCAGCTTCTGCTTGTTTTCCTCAGTAGAAAGCATTTGAGGCGTCATCTTTTGATTTAATAAAACACCTCCGGTAATCTTTTCAGTAGGAAGTTTAGAGACAGTCTTAAACACTGCTGTAGGACCATTCTTATCCGCATTATGTGCAGGGCTGCAGCCTTCGGCCAAAGGTTCAAATGCATTTCTTCCATCCGGTGTTGCTTTGGTTCCCATACCCTGGCCCACATTGGCACTGATGGAAGACGTACCGCCATAACGAATTCCCCCGATCGGCCCTCGCTGGTAACGGGTATTTGGATATTTCTTGATTTCATCTAAATAAGAATCATATGCTTCAATGACCAGCTGATCTACATAGTCATTATCATTGCCGTACTTCGGTACGTCATTGACCAGCATCTCCTGGATCTTCTGATTCTCCGGAGACTGAAAATCATCAAGGATTGCATTCCAAAGCTGTTCTTTTGTGATCTTCTTTTCTTCGTAAACAAGCTGCTTAATGGCAGCCAGGGAATCTGCCATATTGGCAATTCCAACCTGAAGACCGGAAATAAAATCATAAACAGCTCCGCCTTCTTTGATGGTCTTTCCTCTTCCGATACAGTCATCTGTAAGCGCAGAGCAAAGAATATCCGGTACATCTCTTTCTGAAGCTTTATCAATGACATTCTCTACGATAACACTGTAACGTGTCATTTCTCTCACCGTTTTGTCCCATGCTGCCAGCAGATCCTCGTAGGAGTCCATATCCTTAAAATAGCCATAGCCTTTTGTAAATCTCTTTCCACTTGTCAGATCCACGCCATTGTTCATAGCGCAAAGCAAAACTCTCGGGAAATTAATATAAGACATTCCAGTACAGCGGTATCCCCACTTGCCGGGAACTGCGGTCTCTACACATCCAATGGCGCTGTAGTTATAAGCGTCCTCTTCTTTGACACCCCAGTTGATAAAAGAAGGTATAATAATCTCGTCATTGTTAAGTGCCGGCATTCCGAATCCCAGTTTCATAACTTCGATGCATTCGTCAAAAAACTGCTCGTTGATATTTTGATGATATCGTACCGTCAAATTGGGCTGGGTAAGCCTTGTCTGTGCAACAGACTTAAGTACTGCAAAACTTAATTCATTCACTGCATCTTTCTTATCCGGTGTCTGTCCGCCGATCGTAACATTCTGATACATAGGGGAACCGGCTGAACTTAAGGTATGCGCCTGGGATCTTATTTTGTTGATGGTCAGTGTCTTGATCCACAGGCAGGTAAGGAGTTCTTCCGCCTCTTCCTCTGCCATCGTTCCGTCCTGAATATCTTTCCTATAATACGGATACATATACTGGTCAAACCTTCCGTAACTTAAGGAATGTCCGTTTGACTCGATCTGCAGGATCAGCTGGATAAACCAGACAGACTGTACGGCCTCTTTGAAAGAGGATGCCGGCTCATATGGAACTCTGGAACAAATTCTGCACATCTCTTCCAACTCAGCTTTTCTCTTCGGATCCTTCTCTTTATCAGCTAATTCTTTTGCCAGCCTGCTGTAACGCAGTGCAAAATGATGAACCGCCTCAATCACAATCAAGACAGACTTGTAAAATTCATTTTTATCAACACTCTCCGGATCAGTGAAGTCAAGAGCATCTTTGAGAGCCTTTGTTCTTTCTTCATATCCTTTCAATCCCTCAGACAGAAGTCTGCCATAATTAACTGCCAGATGGGCATCTCCTGCATTTAGTTTTCCTTCCATACCGAAAACACCGGTCTCCATAAAAACACTGACTTCATCAGGAAGAAGCGCCTCACCTCTTGCACGGAGATTATTATTCTCCCAGAATGGAGCAATCTCACGGAGCTGTTGTTTTGTCTCCTCTGTTATATAGAAAACATCTCCATCTCTCTTTTCAAAGAGATCCAATTCGTTCAGGACGAATTCCATCGTATATTCCGGAAAAATCGGAGCATTTGTATTCTTGGTCGCCTGATTGCCGGCAATCAGAGATTTGTCTTCAATGTAAATCGTCATACCTTCCAAAATCTTCTTCAACATAAGTGCTCTTACCATAACACGCGGCTGATTCTGATTCTCTTTATAAGCCTGAGTCGCCAGTAATGCCCTCTCAGCATCAATGTAAGGTTTTTCATCCAAGACTTCTTCACGGAAAGTTCTCATTCTGTCTGTTAATGATCCAAAATGCGCTTTGTTTTCCATAAGCTTCTCCTTTTAATTTCACTCGTAATTATTATTTGTTTTATTTGCAATTTAACTCTAATTCTTTTCCGGCAAAAAGTCAAGATGATTTTAGTATAAAATCCTTTTACATTTCATTTGAAATTTTTCATTTTCAATTTGAAACAAATATGATATGATCTTATCAGTAAAGGAGATTATCATGAAAAAAGCAGATTATACAAAAACCGGTGTTATCTTTAATATTCAAAAGTTCAGCGTCAATGACGGCCCCGGCATCCGTACGGTTGTGTTTTTTAAAGGATGTCCCATGCGCTGCCGCTGGTGCTCTAACCCTGAAAGCCAGTTGGCTAAAATGCAGGTATTATGGGATCAAAAAAAATGCGCCAGATGTCATCACTGTATGGATATATGCCCTGCTCAGGCAATTTCTTTGAAGCATGATCATATCCATATAAATGCAGCCAAGTGTACCGGATGCAGGCAGTGTGTACTTGAGTGTCCGGGGAAAGCTTTAGAATTGGAAGGAGATATAAAAACCGTACAGGATGTCATGGATGTGGTCATGCAGGATAAAGTTTTTTATGAAGAAAGCAGCGGCGGTATTACACTGTCCGGAGGTGAATTTCTTTCTCAGCCCGACTTTGCCGAAGAATTGCTGCTTGCTTCTAAAGAAAAGGGACTGCATACCTGCTGCGAGACAACAGGATTTGCTGATCCGGAGATCTTTAACCGTGTTATAGAAAATCTTGATTATATACTGTTCGATATGAAACACTGGAATTCCGCAAAACATATAGAGGGTACCGGTGTTGGCAACGATCTTCCTGTTTCCAATATGAAGCGCGCCATTAAAATGGGAAAAGAAGTGCTGCCCAGAATACCTGTCATTCCAGGATTTAATAATTCCCCGGAAGATGCCGCCGGATTAGCAAACGCCTTGCAGGAAGCAGGGGCCAAAAAATGTCAGCTCCTTCCTTTCCACCAATTTGGCGAAAACAAATACAGCTTATTGGATCAGACATATGATTACCAGAATGTACCGTCTATTCACAGGGAAGATTTACAGGATTATCTTCAGATATTTATTAATTGCGGCATTGATGCGTTTTTTTAAACATAAATTTCTTTCATTCGTAACTCTACTCTATTGAAAAATAATTTTTTGTGGTATACTAAAAAGCAATATAAAATATCATACCTTATCGTGCGAAGCACGTCCACCCGAAGGGTATGAAACACGGGATGCCCTTTGGGTATAAATTTTCAGTATACGATACGAACGGAGTCATCATATGAAAAACAGAACAAATAAGATATTGGAACTGCTTACCCAGAAGAACAAAATCGAAGTATCACTTCTTTCCGAAAAACTTGGTGTTTCACAGGTTACTGTCAGAAAAGACTTAGATGAACTGGAACGCAAAGGAATCATAAAACGTGAACACGGATTTGCGCTCTTATGCAGCACAGATGATATTAATGGGAGAATCGCCTATCATTATGAGGCGAAACGGAAAATCGCAAAAAAGGCTGCTGAACTTGTCTGCGATGGCGATACGGTTATGATCGAAAGCGGAAGCTGCTGTGCTCTTTTAGCTGATGAACTGGCTTCGTCCAAAAGAGATCTGACAATTATTACTAACAGTGCTTTTATCGCAGAGCATATCCGTGGGAAATCAAATTTTCAGATTATTCTTCTGGGCGGCACCTATCAGCAGGATTCCCAAGTCATGGTAGGTCCGATGATCCGTCCCTGCGTAGAAAACTTTCTTGTAGATCTGTTTTTTATCGGAACAGACGGATATGCCCCCAATGTGGGCTTTACAAATCGGGATCAGATGCGTGCACAAGCTGTGCGAGATATGGCCGTACAGGCAGGAGAAGTTATCGTGTTAACAGAAAGTGATAAGTTTTCCAAACACGGAATCGTTCCCCTAAATCTAAAGGAACAGGTCAAAACAGTTATTACCGATGATCAAATTTCTGAAGCTTCCAAGTCAGAACTGGAAAGCAAAGGAATCAAAGTCAGGATCTCATGAGTTTTTTATCACTATTTCCGTCACGCTTTGAAATGCGTTCCTCCAATAGTGATAAAAAACTATCGTTGTATCATTTCTTTGGTTATAGAGATACATAGTAGTAAAAACCCAAATAAACAGAATGAAAAATATCCTTGTCTTTTGATATTTTCCATTCTGTTTTTCTTACTTATTAAATTTATTCATCATCTTTTCTTGAACGGCTGTAGATCATCTTCTTCGTCACAATGAAGATCACCAAAGCAGCAAGCACGATAACACCGCCTACAAGGAACACATTTGCATATGTGGAGGCAGCGCCGGCCTCAACCCCTGTAATACTTCCGCCTGACATAGCGCCTTTTGACATGAGCTGTCCGAAAACCGCCACACCGACAGACCCTGTGATCGCCTGGACAAGGTCGTTGATCCCCAGCACACGTCCTGACTCTTCCGGTGATACCGTAAGTGTCGCGGTATCTACGATCGGTGAGTAGAAGAAAGATGTTCCGAAATAATAGATACACGGTGCTGCCGCCAGAGCTGCAACCTTACCGTATGGAATCGCAAATGCAATGGCGATCAGACCGAGTCCCATAGCAGAGAGAGCCATGATGATTCCCGCGGAACGTCCGATCTTTTTGATGACCGGTCCGCACACGAATCCAAGCACTGCTGCAAGGAGGATGGACCAGACGAGCAGGTTGGAAACCTGAGCAGAATCAATGCCGAATACTTCAAGTCCGATGGCATTCACACCGGCATTCAGTGTATAGCTGAAAAAGTAACCTACGAAGATGACAACCATCGTCGCCACAAATGCCGGATTTTTCAAAAAGGCAGGAGTGATGATCGGGTCTTGGGCTTTATTGATGTACACAATGAACGCTACCAGAGTCACAACTGTTGCGGCAGTCCAGAGCATATTCATATCTGTAAAGAACATTGTGACGGCCCCTGCGAAAGCTCCGATCAGAGTAAAGCCCCAGCCGTCGATCTTAGCGCCTTTTGCGTGTTCATCCGGAAGGTTCTTTGAAAGTGCCGGAAGAAATACTATGGAGATCATCGGAATCGCAAACATCCATCTCCAGTCTATTTTTGTCACATATCCGGCCGCAACTACACCAAGGGCCGCTGAGAATCTGAATACCGCTACAAAAATACCATAGTAGACGACGCGTTCTTTCTGAGAAATATATTTGGACACAAGGACTAAGAACACAGAGCCTGCCACCTGTCCTCCTATGGACTGTAGCATACGCGCGGCTACAACCGCCCAGATACTCACAGGTCCTAATAAAAATCCAATGGCAGAGCCGGCGGCAAACACAATCGTCCCTAAAAGTGTCATTTTTTTCAGAGACACAAAGTCACCCAGAGATCCATAGATTACACAGACGATACCGAGTGCGATTCCCGGAAGAGATGTAATGAGAGATGCCAGTTCCGGTGTTCCCAGCTGCTGTCCGATATTTACAAAGATCATTCCGAATGCCTGCTGTTCAAGAATGCCGAAAATAAAGATGATCAGCACCAGCGGAATCGCTCGTTTTGCCATTCGGTTCATTTTTTCAAATTCCGGGGTTCCTTCTGCCGGTACCGGAATACCTGTTGTTTTCAAATTCGTATTAGACATTTTTCATACCATACCTTTCAACTGTCTTTTTCATATTGTTTCTTAACATTTGATATTTGCAGCCCGCTCCACATAGCGTCTGCGGAAACACTCCACATCGACGTCAACGCACACAGCCGCATTTTTTGTCTCACTCAATGTACCGTCATAGTCCACGACAGTAGCGCCGATCGTAAGTGGACTGGAGATCTCTACATCAACAAACGCTTCTTTTGTCTCAAAAAGCTCCGGCTCCATGAGATACATGGCTGCGGAAGGATCGTACATCTTGACTCCCTCTTCCACATGTCCGCCGTCATAGGAACGAAACAGAGAGCTGATCATGGTTCCTGCCTCCCCGCTCTTTTCAAGCTCCTCGAGATCTTCCGCGGTCAGCCTTGCTTTTCTTCCGATATCCAGGCCTACCATTGTGATCGGAATCCCGGAGCGGAATACGATCTTTGCCGCCTCCGGATCAATGGTCACATTAAACTCTCCATAGATTCCAATGTTTCCTCTCTCGGTGGAACCTCCCATCATAATAATTTCCTCAATTTTTTCTTTCACTTCCGGAAATGTCTGAATCAGCAGCGCAATGTTTGTCAGCGGCCCAAGAGTAAGGATTGTCACCTTCTCCCCGGCTTCTTTCAGTATGCGGTATTCACTCAGAACTGCATTCTCTTCTAATAAAAGTTCTTTCTTAGGTTCAGGGAATTCAAATCCGCCCATTCCTGATTGTCCATGGGCATTCGTTGCAAAACGGTTATCCCTCAAAAGCGGAGCCGCCGCACCTTTTGCCACTGGAACATCTTTTTTAAGGAATGTAAGAAGTTTTAAAGCATTATTTGTCGTATGCTCGATGCCGACATTTCCTGATACACTGGCGATGAGTCTTACATCCACAGACGGCTCGGACAGCATGACAGCAATCGCTGCCGCATCATCAATCCCGGGGTCTGTGTCAATGATTACTATTCTCGGTTTCATGGTTTCCTCCTAATATGTTTATTCTTCCGCAAACCTCTCTGCCTCATCCCTTTTTGGGATCGACGGAGCCGCACCTTTTACAGCCACTGCCATTGCAGACGCTTTTGCGGCCATATCAAGTGATTCTTTCACTGATTTCCCCTGTAATATGCAGGACATGAAATAACCCGTAAATGTATCTCCTGCCGCTGTGGTATCTACTGCCTTCACTTTATAGGCTTTCTGCACTGCCGTCCCCTCGGTTCCGGCATACACAGAGCCTTTCTCTCCCAGTGTCAGAATGATCTCCGCGTGCGGGAATTGTTTTCTCAGCCGCTTCAATAATATTTCTTTGCCGGCATCCCGTGCAGCCCGGACAAGGATCCTCGCCTCTACTTCATTCAGTATAAAACAGTCGATATGGTCCAAGTTTATCTCGAATATTTTTTCATTCATCGGAGATGGGTTCAGGACGATCTGCATTCCTCTTTCTCTCGCTTTTTCTACAATATATGGAATCTCACTGATCTCATTTTGGAGGACCAGACAGTCGCCTTCATCAAAATTTTTCAGTACCTGATCCGCCGTCTCTCTTGTCACCGCCTGATTTGCACCGCCGTACAATATGATGCAGTTATCTCCGTTTTTGTCCTTCTGAATGACCGCATTTCCTGTCCGGACATCCTCGCTTACCTTTAAATATCTGGTATCAACACCGGCGTCGCAGAGGAGTTCTCCCAAGAATTTTCCGTCCGTGCCGATCACTCCGGCATGGTAAACGTCTCCTCCGGCTCTTGAAAGAGCAATGGACTGATTCAGTCCTTTTCCTCCAGGAAAAACTTCCAGTGATTCTGAAGAAAGAGTCTCTCCCTTCTCTGCAAAATGGTTCACACTATATACATAATCAATATTCAAAGAACCAAAATTAAGTATTTTCATAATTCCCTCACTCACTCGTTGTTCTTCGGGATTTTAATGCCGTCTCATAAATTTTTCGGCAGTCATCCCGGTTCAGTCTTTTTATGCCTCCAATGCTGTCATCTTCCCCGCGGAAAGCAATCCGGTCAAGCATCTGTTCCACCCCGTCTGTCGGAACCTGAAACTCCTCAAACGACACCGGCATTCCCATTGTGCGGAAAAATTCTTCTGTTTTTAAGATTCCTTCGTATGCGGCCTCCAGCGTATTCTTCCTATTCCATTTCACACCGAATACTTCTCCGGCGTAGCGGGCAAACCGTTCCGGTGCTTCTCTATATACATATCTCATCCAGGAACCCATGATAATAGAAAGTGTGGCTCCATGGGGAGTGTCATACAGAGCACTCAGTTCATTTCCGATCTCGTGGACTGCCCAATCCTGTACCCGTCCGACCCCCACCGTATCATTATGTGCGATCGTACTGATCCACATGATCTCTGCCCGGTAAGAGTAATTGTCCGGCTCCGCAAGAACCTTCGGTCCAATCTCGGCCAATGTTTTGAGAATTCCTTCTGCCATTCTGTCAATCACTCCGACCTCTCCATCCGGCGTAAAATATCTCTCGCACACGTGGGAGAACATATCCGTCACCCCGCATGCAGTCAGAAATTTCGGGAGTGAATAAGTTAGCTCCGGATTCATAAATGCAATGGCCGGACGAATGACCGGATGACTTGCCAGAAGTTTCATGCCAAGCTCCGTATTGTTGATGACACTTACTTCGCTGGATTCACTTCCCGCCGCTGGATAGGTGAGGATCACACCTGTCGGAAGAGATTTCCCGGGAACTTCGGTTCCCGTAAAAAAATCCCACACATCTGTGTCCGCCACGGCTCCAAGCCCGATTGCTTTCGCAGAATCGATGACACTGCCTCCGCCGACGGCAAGGATCATATCCACCTTCTCTTTTCTGGCGAGATGAATACCTTCTCTTACAAGAGACAGTCTGGGATTCGGCACCACACCGCCCAGTTCCAGGATTCGAATCCCGTGAAGCCGCAGCTGTTCTTTGACACTGCCGAGGAGTCCGCTGTCACTTAATCTTTTCCTGCTGCCGTAATGAATCAGGACTTTTCTGATCCCCATCTGTTTTAATTCTTTTCCTATCCGGTTATGTGCATCTCTTCCAAATACAAACCGGGTTCCAATCCCTATGCTGAAATCCTGAAGCATGGTTAAACTCCTTTCCTCAAAATGTTTAGAATCTCAGAAACATTGTGTGCACAGTGTTCTGGAGTGTATGCACAAAGTTTTTTTGTATCTCCGTCTCCATATGTGACTCCGATACAATGAATTTTATTTTCATGTGCAGCCTTTATATCACTCCAAGTATCCCCGACATAGACGTATTGACTTTTCTTCATGCCTGAACACTTCATCACATATGAAATCATCTCACTTTTAGACTTCTCCCTTCCCGGAAAGGAATTCGGGGAAATCCAGCCGTCAAACAGCTTTTCCCAGTTCTTTTTTAACAGGATCCGTTCCAATGCTTCTTTGGGTTTCATGGTAACAATATAATGTAGAATTCCTTTTTCTCTGGTCTTCAGAAGAAGTTCTCTGATACCGGGATAGAATTCTGTATGTTGATATCCATTAAACATACGGTAGTGCACCCGCACCAGGGATTCAAACTCTTCATATTTTTCGCTTTCCGGAGGAGGGACGATCTGATCAAAAACCTCCTTTACAGATTTCCCCAGATTGCTGTCTTCACTGCTAAAAGTCTCCGGCAGCTCCCCTCCGCATTTTTTAGCAGCATATTGCAGAGAATTCCACACATCTTTGCCCGTATAAGCTAAGGTGCCGTCAAAGTCCCACAAGATCGTTTTGTACATCATCACTTATAATTCTTAAGCGTCTTATACAGCAGATCCATGAAGCCCGGAAAATCCAGTTCCAGGGCTGCTTCCGCATTCGGCGCTTCTCCTCTGAAATCCATCTGAGGTTCTCTGCACAGATCTACAGCCGGTTCCACACCTCTTAGATGCCGGTAATCACATACAGTCATTCCTCTCGTCAGTTCGCCCTTTAGCTCGATATCAATATGCATGTCCGCCGCCTTGATAAGAGACGGATCGATCAGCCATGCCACTGCACAGGCATCGTGCATATTGGCCCCTGAAAGAGATGCGCTCTTTATTGTGGTATCAATAAAAAATTCTGTCAGATCTGCCGCAAAGTGTGCCGCCTTCGTTCCTATCTCCCGGAACTTTTTCACATGTTCGGCGGTCAGGCAGCATTGTCTGGTCAGATTGATTCCGGACATTTTCACATGCATTCCTGAGTTAAACACCCGGTATGCCGCTTCCGGATCTACATAGATGTTGAATTCTGCTGCCGGAGTCCAGTTTCCATAGGTCACAGAGCCTCCCATAATGCTCAGTTCTTTGACCCGTTCAACGATCTTTGGTTCCCGGTTGATGGCTGCCGCAATATTTGTCAGAGGACCTGTGGCAATCAGTGTCACATCATCTGTGTTCATCACTGTCTCCACAATAAAATCAACTGCATGCTTATCCTGCGCTTTTACGGACGGCTCCGGAAGCACAGGGCCGTCAAGTCCTGTCTCACCGTGAAACTGCGGCGCGGTCACCAGGGGTACGGTTGTTGGGCAGGAATGTCCCGCGAAGACAGGGATATCTGTTCTCTCCAGTACTTCCAGCACCTTCAGTGCATTTTTTGTCACGTTTTCCAAGGTGCAGTTTCCGCCGATCGTAGTGATGCCAAGCACATCTAAATTCTGCACTGCAAGCATCATGGCAAAGGCATCGTCATGTCCCGGGTCACAATCTAAAATCACTTTTTTCATATTTTTTCTCCTTTATCCTTTGATCTATACTCATCCAGAAATCGCTGCAGCTGTTCTTGATCCGGGGAAGTTCTCGCACCCTTCTTTGCTACGGCATAACCGGATACTGCATTCCCTGTGATCAGGCATTCCTTCAGGGATTTCCCCTCCAGCACCGCACTGATAAATCCGGCATTGTAGACATCACCTGCACCGACCGTATCCTCTACCTTTACCGGAAAAGCAGGCGCCGCCGTCTTTTCTTTCTCAGTAAATCCGTAGGAGCCTTCTGCGCCGTTCCTCACGATCACGGTCCGGCTCCTGTTTACAAACGACTCAGCATTGGCTCTCCAGTCCATCTCTCTGCCAAGATAGGCAAATTCATCGGTGCCGGAGCCAAGCAGATAGTCTGTATATTTAATGATCTGCCGCACTGCTTTTTCGTATTCCGGATCAAGGATGCCGTTGTCCACCCTCAGATTTAAGTCAAAAGAAGTAGGAACCCCTGCCTCATGCGCTTTCTTA
This sequence comes from Anaerostipes hominis (ex Lee et al. 2021), assembly GCF_002270485.1. Taxonomy (GTDB): domain Bacteria; phylum Bacillota; class Clostridia; order Lachnospirales; family Lachnospiraceae; genus Anaerostipes; species Anaerostipes hominis. Next base: position 36,935 of record NZ_NQOG01000003.1, read on the forward strand.
AAAATCCGGATTACTGTATCGCGGGCAGAGGTATCATATGCCAGCGACATTCCTGAGGAGTGGACCCAGTTCGCCTTTTGAACCTTTTCAAATGACACTTTATCCGCATCCAGCGTCTTAAATGCCTGATCCACTCTCGGCCATCCCCACAGATACCGCTCTCCGTTTTCATCGATGAACGCAAACACTCCGACCGTATTTAATTCCGGCTCAATGATCAGGCCGGAGATATCCACGCCCTCTTTTGAGAGATCATTCTTTACATACCTTCCATACTGGTCTTCCCCGACGGAACCGACAAAACCTGTTTCGACTCCAAGTCTTGCCAAAGCCACTGCCGTGTTGGCGGAAGTCCCTCCTCCCCGAATAGATGGCTCCGGGTATTCAACCAAAGTCCTCTCTTTATTGAGGAACTTAGGATAAGGTACGATAATGTCGACGGTGGCATCGCCGACCACCATCACCTCAGGCATTCTGTGCAGCCTCGATAAACGCTTTCACTTTAGCCGGATCTTTGCAGCGTTCGGTATCCGCACGCTCGTCATCATAGTTTGTCATAGTAAAGGAGTCCACTCCATATGGGTGTGTAATGTGGATGGCTTCCGCTACATTGTCTGCATCCAGACCGCCTGCGATGATACATGGTACATCCGTGCTTTCGATGATCGCTTTGTCAATCTCACGGTCGTGGGTGAGGCCTGTTGCACCGATATCTCCCGCAGACGGCGCCTTCGTGTCAATCAGGAAGAAATCTGACACCGGTTCATAGTCTCTGATATACTGCATGACTTTCTGTTCCTCAAGCGGTACTCCCGCCAGAACCGGGATCGCCTGCATGATCTTAAGGCCAGGGAATCTGTCTTTGAGTTCCTGTACCTGAGCCGGTGTGATGCCCTCAATATCTCCTGATAAGTGCATAACGTCCGGTAATGCTTCTTTAAGATCTTCTGTGATCTCATCGATATCTTCTGATACCGTCAGACCAATCCTCACCGCTTCCGGCTGCACCCCTTCAAAAATTTCTCTTGCGCGCTCACAGGAAAGCTGCCCCGGAGTCCTTTTGATCTTTCCATAGGATACTCCCAGGTGGTGTCCTCCCATTTCAACAACCATCCTTGCATCCTTCACTGTCCTGATCCCATAAATCTGAATAATCACGTCTGCCATTTCTTTATACCTTCCTTTCGTCTTCCAATGCTTCCATAAATGCTTCTGTAGTAAAAACAGTTTTTTTCAACCCTGCCCCCTGTGCCACTTTCGTGACCGGAGGAGGAGCAACAAAACTTTTCTTTAATATCTCCGTCTGGGCAAACACCTCTTCGGCCCTGCCGTCCAGTATCACCTCCCCTCCGCACATGACGATGATCCGCCTAAAACTGCTGACTACAAATTTCATATCATGAGAAATGGTAATGCATAACTTCCCTCTCTCTTTCAATGCCTTGATAATGCTGAGCAGTCTATGATTTCCCTGCACATCCTGCCCGCAGGTAGGCTCATCGAAAATCAGCACATCCGGATCCATCATCAGCACCGCGCCTATGGTACAAAATTTTTTCTCTGACGGCGTCAGGTCAAACGGATGCATATCCAGTTTTTCCGACATTCCCACAAGCTCAGCGACCCATTCGTTTCTTCTTTTGATTTCTTTCTCCGGCATTTTGATCTGCCTGGGCCCGAATTCAAATTCTTTTCTGACAGATTCCAGAAACAGCTGATCATCCGGGTTTTGAAATACATAGCCGACTTTCTTTGACCACTGTGCAGTGGACCGTGTCTCAATGTTCTCTCCATTGATCAGAACTTCCCCGGACGTGGGTCTTAAGATTCCGTTAAAATGTTTTACAGCCGTGGTCTTTCCCGCTCCGTTCTGTCCGATGATGGCTACTGGCTCCGTCCCGCCGATGACCAGATTTATCCCCTTTAATACTTCACCTCCGGACGGATAAGAATAGTGAAGATTTTTTAATTCAATTTGCATCTGTCAAGCACCTCCCTCACCATTTCGATGGCCGGCCCCTCAGCAATCTCAATGTCCCGGTCTGTATACTGTTTTTCTTTTAAGGCCCTTGTTATTTCCACATAATCCGGTATGCCGACTCCATGCTGCATGATTTCCGGATCTCCAAATATTTTTTTCGGTTCATCCAGCGCCGCAGCTCTCCCTTTTTCAAGGACGAGGATCTTGTCCGCGCACCGTGCCACTCGTTCCATATCGTGATCCGCCATGATGACAGTGACACCTTTTTTATTCAGTTCTTTCACAATATCAAAGATTTCTTCGCTCCCCGCCGGGTCAAGCTGTGTCGTACATTCGTCTAAAACGAGAATCTCCGGTTCCATGATAAAAGCAGAGCCGAACGCCACTCTCTGCACCTGTCCCCCGGATAATTCCAGAGGATTCTTGTCAAGGATATGGTCGATCCGCATGAGTTTTGACACAAACTCTACTTTTTCCATCATCATTCTTCTGGATACTCCCCGGTTTCCAAGTCCATATGCAAGTTCCTCAGCGACAGTTCCTGCAGTATAGGACAGCTGGTTAAACGGATTCTGAAATACGAACCCAATCTTTTGGGACAGCTCTGCAATGGTGCTTTCTCCCGCCGATATCCCATCCACGATCACCCGGCCCGACATTTTTCCCGTAAAGTAATGAGGAATGAGTCCCGCCAGAGCGCTGCACAGGGTGGATTTCCCTGATCCGTTGGCACCGATAACACAGAAGAAATTTCCTTCTTCCACCTGAAAGCTGATGTTTTTCAGGGCCTTTTGTTTTGTCTGCCTGTATTTAAAAGAAAAATCTTTGACTTCTAATATGATTCTGCCCATTTGCACTCCTCTTTTTTATATAAAATCAAGTTTTGTCAAAACGGCGGCCGACACAACCGCAATAAAAAATGCGGTTAAGAAAATATTCACCGCTCTGTCTGTCCGGGTTTTGCAGACTTCAACATAAGCCGTGGGCTTTACCCCTGCAATTCCAAATCCTCTTGTCTCCAGCGTCATGCCTCTTTCCTGGGCATCCGTAAGGGATGACATGATGACCGGTCCAAGCAGCGGAATATAGGCTTTTATCCGGGCTGTGATTCCCCCTCCGGTCTCCACCCCTCTGGCTTCCTGTGCTTCACGGATCACAGACATTCTTCTCTGCATCTGCGGGACAACATTTAAACTTGCCAGCACCAGATATCCTGCTTTGGGCGGCATCCCGCTTTCCGTCAGCGCAGCTACCAGTTTCCCCGGATATGTTGTTTTGTTCATAATATAGAAGGTTCCCAGAAACACCAGAAGCGTACTGATAATCTTCAGCGCATAGCGGACTCCTTCCAGTCCCACTTTTGCAAATCCAAGGTCCGCAATAAATGTAACATTGCCCGGGTGATAACAGCCCTGAATAAACAGCAGCATAGCTGTGACTGGTATTCCGAATCCAAACATAATTTTTGCAAAATCCTTTAAGATCCCTGCCAGCCATGCCGCCCCAAACAGCCCTGCGATAACTGCCAGTCCGAGCCGCGGGCCGGGAGAGATCAGAGTTCCGAGTCCAAGGGAAAATATTGCGAAGATTTTGGTCATCGGGTTCAGTCGTTCTATTACCGTATTTTTCGGTATAAATGTATTTGATATCGTTGCCATCCCTGCCTCCTGTACGTAAATGTCTTCCTCTTATTTAATCGCCGTCTTCCTCATCGTCCGTATCAGCCGCATACTGGCTTAAAAATCTCTTAGGAATCTTCTGAATGATGACAAAAGCTATGAGAAATGTAATTCCCTTATCGATCAGATTTTCAATCATAGACGTGGATAATACAGAGGCCGCAATGTTTTTCGTAGCCGCAATCAATGTTGCCGTCAGCACAGAAGTTCCTGTCACACCTGCCGACCCGCCGTATACAAAGATCGTGATCACCGAGGCAGAAACCGTATTGACAAACGTACACGCAAGCCATGTGAGAACCGCTCCCCAGACTTTTTTAAAAAACCCCGCTTTCACCATACATCCCGTCACAACAGCGCACATTATACTTACAATGGAATAAGGCAGATATACGGGATTCGCCGCCATAGCCAGAAATACATTTGTCAACAGCCCGCACAGCGCGGCGACCCACACGCCGGACAGACAGGCAACGACAACAGTTCCGATCATGTCCAAAAACAGCGGCAGCTTCAACGCGGAGCACAGCGTACCGCCGATCAGGTTAATGCCCACCGCGATCGGAATCAGCACCAAAGACTTGGTCGAAAATTGAGACTTGATCCTTTCTGTAAACGTGACTTTTTTCTCACTCATAATGTATCCTCCTTTTTTTATATATGGCGATGTCTGTTTCAGCTGATTTCTTTCGTCTGATGTCCTAGGAAACTATTTTCCGAAATCATTTTCTTTATTTAAAATTAACACTGCTCTCACAGTTTGTCAACATTTTTATCACTTAATGTTACTTTTTCTGTTTTTTCCGCCAGAACCCTTGTTTATTTTGCACACCCCGACATATTGACAGATATTCTTTCTTTGTCTATTATGGAATGTAGTATAATGTTGGAGGAATTTTATGAACATAAAGGAAATCGCACAGCTGGCAGGCGTCTCTGCCTCAACCGTTTCAAAAATTGTCAACCAAAAAGATGAAAGCATCAGCAGCGAAACAAGGGAACGGGTTTTAAAGATCGTTAGAGAGTATAATTACACTCCTTACGCAGCTGCCACTGCTTCCCCGGCAAAGACATGGATTTTGGGCATCCTGCTCCGGTCTTCTGTTTCTTTGGACTCCACGCTGGACGGAATCATTCAGACCGCCCAGGCAAACGGATACAGCACCCTCGTATATAACAGTTACTCCGACATGGAACAGGAACTTAAAAATATCACTTCCCTCTGCAAAAATAACGTAGACGGAATTATCTGGGAGCCCGTAGAAAAAGAAAGTCTCTCCTATTCAACTCATTTTCAGAATATGAAGATTCCACTCATGACCATCGGTCCCAACGGTGGAGATCACTCCCATATGATCCCATATGAAGAAGCCGCTTACCGGATCACCCAGGAATTGATTGATCGGAAGCACCGCAAAATTGCCTGTATCTTAAAAGAAGGCCGCCGTACATCCGCTTTCTTAAACGGGTATAAAAAGTGTCTGTTCGACAATCACATGAAAATCGACAAAGACCTGATCTTTTACGATCTGGACGAAACCCTGATTCACAAGGTGAACACCCACAGCATCAGCGGAATCATATCATCTCATTACCGGAAGGCGCTGGAATTTTACCAGCTCATGAATACATTAAGCTTCAGAGTCCCGGAAGACATTTCGCTCATATCTCTAAAGAATGATACGATGGAAAACCTGGCCTTTCCCAATATTTCCGAGATTTCTACCTACACGATGCTGAATGCTGATTTTGGATCTTACCTGTGCGGCAAACTGATCACCGAGATCGAAAAGCGCACGGATAAGCCTCAGTCCTTTGTCCAGGATTTTCATCTGGACAACCAGACCACCGTCAGTGTTCCGTTCAACCTGAATGTTCCCAAGATCACCGTTGTGGGCAGTATCAATATCGACACCTACCTGAATGTGCCGCAGCTTCCCCACAGCGGAAAAACCGTGAGCACTTCCACGTCCTTCATTTATCCGGGAGGAAAAGGCATAAACCAGTCCATCGGCGCGGCGAAGCTTGGACACCGGGTAACACTGATTGGAAATGTGGGGTCCGATATTGATTCAGCCTCTGTCTATAAAACTCTCAAAGAGTACGGCGTAGAGTCCTTCGGTGTGAAACGCTGCAACCAGGAGAAAACCGGAAAGGCATTCATTTTTGTAGAATCCAGCGGTCATTCCATGATTTCTATCCTCTCCGGTGCAAACAGCATTCTGTCTCCCGAAGATATAAAGAAGCGAAAACGTTTCTTTAAAAATACCGGATACTGCCTCATCCAGTCGGAAATCCCTCTGGACACGGTTGCCGAAGCGTGCCGCACCGCACATGAATCCGGCGCCAGGACCATCCTGAAGCCTTCCGTATGCGGAGCGATCCCTCCGGAAGTGCTTTCCATGGTAGATATCCTTGTGCCAAATGAAGAAGAACTGAACGAACTGTGTCCGGGTCCTTCCACTCTGCAGGAAAAAACCGCATCCCTGCTGGAATGCGGTATTGAGACGGTCATTGTGACACTGGGAGAAAACGGCTGCTATGTCCGGTCTGCCGGTCTGGAAAAACATTTCCCGGCTGTCCCGTTTCCTTCCGTGGACAATACCGGTGCCAGCGACGCTTTTATCAGCGCATTGGCCTCCTATCTTCTTTATGGATGTTCGATGGAGGAAGCGGTCCGGATCGCCTGCTACGCCGCAGGTTTTTGTATCTCACGGGAGGGCGTCGTTCCTTCTCTCATAGATAATCGCAGCCTTGAGACATATATTAAGCAAAAGGAAGATTCTTTGCTTTAAACAACTGATATAACAGGAGGAATTTATGGATTACAAGACATATTTACGAAATTATCCGGATGACGAAGGACGCTTCGGCCCTTACGGCGGCGCCTATCTTTCGGATGAGTTAAAACCCGCCTTTGAAGAAATCTCAGAGGCTTATCAGACAATCTGCCACTCATCCCAGTTTATCAATGAACTCCGGAGAATCCGCAGAGAATTCCAGGGAAGGCCCACACCGGTCTATCACTGTGAACGGCTCTCAAACATGTACGGAAACTGCCAGATCTATCTGAAACGGGAAGATTTAAATCATACCGGTGCCCACAAGCTGAATCACTGCATGGGAGAAGGCCTCCTGGCAAAATTCATGGGAAAGAAACGTCTGATCGCCGAGACCGGAGCCGGGCAGCACGGCGTGGCTCTGGCAACGGCGGCGGCATTTTTCGGACTGGAATGTGAGATACATATGGGAGAAGTGGATATTGCAAAGCAGGCTCCCAATGTGACCCGCATGAAAATCCTCGGTGCAAACGTCGTTCCGGTCACACACGGATTAAAGACCTTAAAAGAAGCTGTTGATTCTGCATTTGACTCTTACGCAAAAAACTATAAAGATTCTATTTACTGTATCGGATCTGCCCTGGGTCCTCACCCATTCCCGCTGATGGTCCGTGACTTTCAGTCTGTTGTGGGATATGAGGCAAAAGAACAGTTCATAGAAATGACAGGACTGCTGCCGGATGTAGTCTGCGCCTGCGTCGGAGGAGGAAGCAACTCCATCGGCATGTTCATTCCCTTTGTCGATGAGCCGGTAGATATCGTGGGCGTGGAGCCGCTGGGCCGAGGCTCAAACCCAGGCGATCACGCCGCTTCTATGACTTATGGAGAAAAAGGAGTCATGCACGGATTTGAAAGCATCATGCTGAAAGACGGAGCCGGGGAGCCCGCTCCAGTCTACTCTATCGCCAGTGGACTTGACTATCCCTCTGTCGGACCAGAGCACGCATTCCTGAATGATTTAGGGCGGGTTTCCTATGAGACGGCAGACGATGAAGCTGCCATGAAAGCATTTTTTGAACTGTCCCGCTATGAAGGGATCATCCCGGCCATCGAGAGTTCCCATGCGGTAGCCTATGCTACAAAGAAAGCTCAGGAAATGAAGAAAGGCTCCATTCTCGTTTGTCTGAGCGGCCGGGGAGACAAGGATATCGACTATGTCGTAGAAAACTATGGATATGGAGAAAAGTATTTATAATTTTTCCCGCTCATCCATAATCTATTTACTACAATCATAAACCAGGAAACTGCCCGCTCCTGTCGCTTTCTTGTATTATATCGTCAGCTTCCTGGATTTTTTGGACTTAGCATAGGTAATCTTTGTTTTTTGGGAACAACATAAAATGTCTTAGTAACACTTCCGGTATTGGTGTTGTTGCTGTAAGTTATTGTATAATCTTCTTTTTCTTTTGCTTCCGGAAAAGTCAACTGATTCCCCTGCTTTCTGCAGGGACAGAACTCTTAACTTTACCCCTTAAACTTCTATTACTTTGCCTGCATCCCCGCCAGTGTATCCATTTTTTTCCTGACAAAATGATTGAATATTGAAATCGTTCGTCCGACTCCGATCACCGCCGCCACCGTTCCGATGCCAATACCGATGATTTTCCCCCCAAAAACCATGCCTGCCATGGCTGTAATGGAGATGTTTAATATGTCAAAACAGTTCTTCACAAGTCCGGTTCCTTCCCTCTTAATGCTCCGTTTATTTCTGATGGTATGGAGAAGCATTTCAGCAGCCACGAAGATCCCATAGAGAGCCAATGTCATATTTCCGAAATTGAGATTCCAAATAGCTGAAATACTGTATGAAACTGATATGATCGGCGATACTCCCAGGCCTGTTTTCGTATTCAGGGTAATCCCCAGAGCCAGTATAAAAAGTCCTGCCGCATAAAAAATCCCCCTGAACAAATATGATTTCTTCATAGATCTTATATCAGTCCTATTGATTCCAGCGCCGTCGTGATGCCTTCTTCTCTTACGGTACCCGTCAGCATATCAGCCGCTTTTCCTGCTGCCTTGCTGTGCCGTCCCATCACAATACCGGTTCCCACAGCCTCAAGCATCTCTATGTCATTATCGGAATCACCGAAGGCATAACAGTCCTTTTTGCCGATTCCATATCGGTCCATGAGATTTATAATGGCATTTCCCTTGGTGATCCCTCTTGACATAATATCTAAAATATTCATATCTTCAAAAGGTTTCACACACTGCAGCTCCCCTTCGAATTCCGTCTGTATTTCATCCATCAGCTCTTCCCTGTTGTAATTTATCACAATTTTCGTAATATTCTCTCCTTTTCTCGTCTCCCACGGTGCGAACCAGCGTTCCGGAAATCCAAGAAACTCCCGGAAATCATGGTAAAACGGCTGGTTATAGTGCATATAATATGTAACATCCTGTGTCTCCATATGCAGAGCCGTATCTTCTGAAAAATATCCGGAAATGACCTTCTGCATTGCCTCTTCAGAAATGTGAATATCACTGACAACCTGTCCGCCGACTTCCGTATAGGACCCGTTGCAGGTAATGGCTCCCTCAAATTTATCGATATCCGCTTCCAGAAAACGTTTGCTACGCCCTGAACACAGCATTGTCAGATATCCGTTTTCCTTTAGTCTTCGAAGAGATTCTATTGTCTTTTTGGTTGCTTTTCTAATATTATCTGTATCGTCCACAGTCGTTCCGTCATAATCAAAGAAAACGATCCCTTTGTACTTTTTCATAACTCCTCTTTTCTAAGCCAAATATTATGTATTACTCTTTTATTGTACTTATTTCAAAAATAAATTCAATACAAACCTGGCTCTCCCACAGTACTGCACTGTGATATTATGAGAGAGGAGAACTCATCCATTTTTGCAGTACACTTAATAGTCGATCGATTTCCACAGACTTTGCCAGATAGTCATTCATGCCCACACTATATCCTTTCGCCGCGTCTGCCGCAAACAATATGAGAGATTTTTTGGAAGCTCTGCAGATCCTTGCGATCACAAGCAGTCCGGTTATGCTTGCATCCCTCCCTCATGTTCCGCATGAAATGCTGAAAGAACTTTCCGAGGCTGCATCCAAACCCGATGAGAAAAAATCCCTGGTGCATACGGTCAGCATCGGACTGCGGTCTGTAATCAGAAACTGTCCCCTTGCAGCTATCCGGGAGATTTACAGGAAACTCATCCTCCTGTCATTGAAAGGCAGCATCCTCCGCCTGGAAGAGACAGGTACCGAACCGGTTTCCGGATGGACCGGAATTTCTGCTTCTATTCGAGAAAGCTGTTCCTGTGCAGACTATGCACAGCTGGCCCACACATTTCAGATTCTGTTTCAGGATAATTTTGCTTCCTCAAAACAGACTCTTTTGGAAATCGGCGTTGAAGGCGCCGAAAAAATCACCGGTTTTTAACTTTCAAGCGGACAAGTCCTCTGCTGTTCTCTCTGTCTCCAGAGGCTTGTTCCTGCTTTATATGCACTTCCCGAAATGTACCATAGTTCTCTTTTTTAATAAAAATTATTTCTATGCTATTCTGCAATTATTCAATTTTTATATTAATATATTTAATTATTATATTAATATTGACATTTATAAGTTATAATATTATATTAATAGAAAACAGAAAGGAAATGAATGCATGAAAAAGATTATCAGCCGCTGTCCCGTGTGCAGGAATGACCTGGCCGTCACAAGGCTCAAATGTAACTCCTGCAATACGATATACTGTCCAATCAGACATGGGTTCTGCTCCTAAAGAAAGGTAAAAATCAATGCTTGATCTATTCCAGTCAAGGCACCACCATTCTAATCGGCCGCAACCCCGTTCAACAGCAATGGCCACCAGTCTTTTCAGAATTGCTTTTCCATATCCTTTTCCTCTGCATTCTGGCTTTACATACAAATCTTCAAGGTAAATTCCGGCTCTACCCAAGAAAGTAGAGAAATTGTGAAAGAAAAGAGCAAAGCCAACTTCTTTTCCGTTTACTACAGCGAAAATCACTTCTGCCTTTTGTTTGTCAAAAATCCATTCCTCCAATGTTTCTTCATCAGCAACGACTTCGTTAAGCATTTTTTCATAATCAGCAAGTTCTTTGATAAATTGCAAAATCAATGCTGTGTCTTCTCGTTTAGCATATCTAAAATCTAAGTCTTCAGTATACACAGCGAATCACTCCTCTCTGTATTTCCAGTTCAGCATTTTTACCAGATACGAAACGGTATGACAGCTTTCATAATGATGGCAAAAACTGCCCCTGCTCCTATCATACCTGCTGTTTCCTTAGTAGATCTGCGTAAAGCAATCACGCCAATCACCAGCATTAAAAGCTCAAGCCCCGAACTGATATCTACATAAAACATTCCATAGCTGAATGCACAGTTCAGCAATATCCCTGTAACCCCGGAGGACAGGAGTAAAGCAATCCACCCTGTACCTTTTGCATACCAACACAAAATGCGAGAAAAGGGGATAACACTGTAAATGTAATCCAGACAATGGCATAGCTTTTCGGAAAAAATCCTGCTATAAAATTGCTGTACCAATAGTAGCTTGATACCATTCCCGCAAAAAAGGCAAAAACATTGATACCGGCTCTAATAGGCGTTGTGCTATAAACGGCAATGCACACAGCAATAACAATCCATGGTGCAAATTCCCCAAGAAAATTATGCAGATCCACTGCAAACTCCTTCATTGCTTGCTCCTATGTTTGATGCCTTTAGAAATGACACTGTTCGTTTATATGTTTCTGTAATCTAAATACTCCAAAAATCTTTTTACTGCAAGAGAAGCGTTTTTTCTATCTCTCATTGCAATCCCCAATTTTCTAAAGGATGGCACATCAAGCTCTTTTGTAATGATACGATACGCCGTTCTTCTCAAAATGAGCTCCGGCAAAATGCTGATACCAAGCCCTTTTTCTACCATCGACATTACGGCGTAATCATCAACCGTTATGAAATGAATGTTGGGGGAAATTCCACAGCGGTCAAAGATTTCCGATATTTCTGCCTTTTCTCCTTTTTCAAGTAACATAAAAGGATATTCCGCCAATGCAGAAACGGGAAATTTATCAAGACTTCCCATCGGATGATTTCCGGGAAGAACCACAAGCAGTTTGTCTTGCTCCAAGAACTCTGTTTCCAAATCGGAGTGTGTTGGAACTCTTGTAAAGCCAATATCCACTCTACCCTCATTCACCCACTCCTCAATATCGGCATAGTGACCGATCAGCAACTCATAGTCGATATTCGGGTACTTCTTTTGAAACTCAGCTATGATATTCGGCAGCCAATGAGTTGCAATGCTCGAAATTGTTCCAATGCGAATAAGACCCGATTGGAGTCCATTTAGGTCATCTACCTCCATTTGCAGCTTCATATATTCCTCGCAAACATTTCTTGCGTATGGGAGCAGTTTTGTTCCATCGGAGGTAAGCTTTACACCGGTTCGGTTACGCTCCAGCAAGGACACCTTCCATTCTTTTTCCAAATCACCAATCATTCGGCTGATACCCGATTGAGAATAGTTCAGTATTTCTGCCGCCCTCGTAAAACTCCCACACTCTACTGTTTTTATAAATGCCATATATTTTAGGATGCTCATATCCATCATGCCACCTCCTGTTATGCGTTTTTGTAATTTTAAGCATGAAAAACATTCGTTTTTCAGATGTATATTATTATGATATACTCTATAGGTACTAAAATCAAGATAAAGAGGTTCAGCCTATGTTTTATGTTAGCGATATTCAAACAGACAAACCTTCAAAAATGGAAACACCGCTTCAAGAAAAAGTGTATACTACGCTTTTGAAGTTAAACATTCCATTTGAGCGAGTGGATACAGACGAAGCAATTACTATGGAAGATTGCGTTGCGATAGAAGAAAAGTTGGATATGAAAATGGTAAAAACTTTATTTCTATGTAACAGGCAACAGACATCATTTTATCTGTTTGTTACTTGTGGGGATAAGCCATTTCGCTCCAAAGAGTTTAGTGCGGCTCTTGGAGTTTCACGCCTCTCTTTTACTCCTGCTGAAAAAATGGACGAAATGCTCGGCACAAAAATCGGCGCGGCAACAGTATTTAGTGCCTTGCTTGATAACGCAAAAGATGTGCAGTTTGTCTTTGACAAAGAAGTTCTGAAAGAAGAATATTACGGATGCAGTGATGGTACAACTACGGGTTATATGAAAATTAAGACAGAAGATGTTTTGCATAAATTTATGCCTTTCACAAAACATACCGTACTGTTTGTAGAGGTGTGAATAATGGGACTGTATCAAAACCGTATCGTAGTCAAGGTTGGTACATCTACCTTGACAAATGATGTCGGGAAAAGCGACTTACGAGCAATGGACAACCTTGCCCGTGTTCTATCCGATATACAAAATATGGGTTATGAGGTTATACTCGTTTCATCAGGAGCGATTGCCGTTGGGTGCAACAAGCTCGGTATGAGAACCAAGCCGACCAGTATGCGTATGAAACAAGCGGCGGCTTCGGTTGGTCAATGCAGTATTATGTATTTATACGATAAGTTTTTCAATGATTATGATAAAATCATCGGTCAAATTCTGTTAAACGCCGAAGATATTGAGCAAGAAGAAAAGAAAGATAATCTAACAAATACATTTGATGCACTACTCGAAATGGGTGCGATTCCCATAGTAAATGAAAATGACTCGGTAAGCTATACAGAAATCGAATCGGAAGAACGGCTTTTCGGTGATAACGATATGCTTTCTGCTGTTGTAGCAGTGTTATGCCGAGCAAACAAACTGATCATCCTTTCTGATATTGACGGGCTTTTCGACAGCGATCCACGCCTACATCCCAATGCAAAACTAATTGAGAGAATTGATCGTATTGACGAAAGTGTATATTCTATTGCTGGTGGTGCAGGCTCAAAGCGTGGAACGGGCGGTATGAAAACCAAGCTACAAGCCGCCGAATTGGCAACAGCGCAAGGTATTGATACTATCATTACAAACGGAAAAAACACCGAAGCAATTTATAATATTGTAAAAGGTTTTGGCGCCGGAACATTATTCAAAGGAAAACAGAGATGATGAAAAAAGCATTTTTTAAGTATATATTTGCTTTGCTGCTTTTCGGCTCAAACGGAATTGTGGCGAGCAATATTCATTTATCAAGCTATAAAATCGTATTTTGGAGAACACTTATCGGCAGCTTACTTTTGATTGGGATTTTCTTTGTTACAAGACAAAAGATTACCTTTGCGAAAGAAAAAAATGATACTCTGTTTATCGTTTTTTCGGGTATAACAATGGGAACAAGTTGGATGTTTCTTTATGAAGCATACAACCAAATCGGTGTAAGTTTGGCTTCACTTTCCTATTATTGCGGTCCAGTCATCGTAATGGGATTGTCTCCCATACTGTTCAAGGAGAAGCTGACCGCATATAAAATTGCCGGATTTATTGCTGTACTTATTGGAATTTTCTTGGTAAACGGAACAGTGTCGGGAGAGAATCTCAATGCCTTTGGAATATTCTGTGGAATTATGTCTGCTATTATGTATTCCTTTATGGTAATACTCAACAAGAAATCTAAAAAGGTGCAAGGTCTTGAAAACGCAACCATTCAGCTTTTAATGAGTTTTCTAACAGTCGCTGCTTTCGTAGGTCTCAAAACAGGATACCAGGTTTCCATATCAAGAACTAATTTAATATGGGTTATAGTGTTGGGGCTTTTCAATACAGGCATAGGGTGTTATTTTTACTTTTCCTCTATCGGAAAATTGCCTGTTCAAACAGTCGCAATCTCCGGATATTTGGAGCCGCTTTCGGCAATAATTCTTGCAACACTCATACTCGGAGAAACAATGCGGCCATTACAAATGATCGGTGCAGTTTTGATTATCGGCGGGGCAGTTTTCGGGGAATATTATAATTCCCATTTATAATTTTATTTATCACAAATATCATTAGATTCATTTTATCGGATGCCGGATAACCGTTTTCATCTTTTCCGGAGCCTCTTTTTCGGGTCTGATAAATAGCAGCCGCCCGTCTGCCATATCATTTGCATACCCATTCTCACCAAGGAACGCATCCAGTACAGCCACTGTTTCCGGCTCAGTATCATAGGACCCTATGTGCATAATCTGAACACACAAGCCTTTGTCAATCGTCAAACACTCAGCGATGGAGCAGTCTATCCCTTGGCAAATAAGAATCAACTAAGCATTTGAATGGCAGAAACGGCCTGCTACATTTGAATGGAATCCTATCAGAGGGAAAGATTACTACTATACCCGCATTGTCCGGGACTTGACGCGAAAAATAGGGACAGGCATCTATCCGGCAGGAACTTATTTACCCTATGAAGCACAGCTGGCAAAACAATATGGTGTGTCTGCCTATACGGTCGCTGCCTATACGGCGCCGCAATTTAGTGAGGATGATTTAGAGCAACTGGCTGTTCATATCATGAAGCCAGGGATCGCTCTCACGAATTTATTTCAAATGATATTAAAACACCTGTCACTGGAACCATTACACGTTATCTGGTATGAATGCAGCCAAATCACAGAATGGGGGTTTTATTTCGCTTTTTATCCCCAAGGAGGTGATGTAATTGTACAGCTCAATGACATCACAAGGAGGGCATATCATTGTCTGCGTGCAGGGAAAAGCACAGAGTTTGCCGAGAATCTGGCCGACTGTTACCGCCTGATTTTAACTTCAGTTCAGGCGCATATGGTTGAGAAACACCATTTTACCGAGGCTTTATCTGTGCAGGTCCCTGACAGAGATTCCTTAAAATAAGATGCAATCAGTTGGAATGTGGAAAATAAACACATTCCAACTATTTTTCTGACGGTGTTTGCCGTTCTGATTGTCAGTTTGCCGCTGAGCGGAATAAGTCTTAATCATTTCGATGTTTGCTCAACCAATTCATAGCACATATCGTGAGTATCGAACTCCCAAGGGACAATATATCTTCATTAAACACAACGCCTTGATTATGCATGGGTTTACCATACGCTTCATTTTCCTGGTTGATACCGGCGCCTAATAATAAATAGGCAATGGGCACCTGATAGCTAAAGGAAGCAAAGTCTTCGCTGCCCATACCTCCCTGAGGCAATATCCTGACTTGCTGAGGGGCAATGAATTGCTTAATGTAATCGCAAAACTCATAGATCATCTCATCGTTGTTTATCAGAGG
The DNA here is from genome assembly GCF_002270485.1 of Anaerostipes hominis (ex Lee et al. 2021). GTDB lineage: Bacteria > Bacillota > Clostridia > Lachnospirales > Lachnospiraceae > Anaerostipes > Anaerostipes hominis. The sequence continues at coordinate 52,632 of NZ_NQOG01000003.1, forward strand.
CGGCGCACTGGATAATTCCGTTACAACTGCCCTTCCTCTGAAGGATTGGGCACACAGATTTGAAATTTCTTGAATTCTTTCAAAAATTCTATCCCCTGTTTCTTTATTTTTGTAACGGATTGTTCCCTCTAAAACGACTTTTTCAGGAATAATATTGGGAGTTTGCCCACCGGCAAATTTACCAATCGTTAATACACAAGGGTCTTGCGCCGCCACTTCTCTCGCTGCAATTTCCTGTAACGACAGGTAAATATGTGCCGCAATATTAATTGGATCAACCCCATTTTCAGGCATCGCTCCGTGACAGCCCACGCCGCTTACTTCAATGCGAAACAAAGTGCAGCCAGCCATGAAATGGCCAAGACCACACAGCACCATATTGCTCGGCGTACCAGAGTTTACATGAAGCGCCATGGCTGCATCTACCTTTGGATTTTCCAAAACACCGTCCTGAATCGCAGCCTTCGCCCCGCTAAAACCTTCTTCATCCTCCTGAAATAATAATTTTACTTTTCCCTGAAGCCGGTTTTGATACTTTTTAAGCAATTTTGCAGCACCTAACAGCATGGCGGTATGCATATCATGACCACAGCCATGCATAGCTCCGTTTACACTTTTAAAGTCTAAATCAGTTTCTTCCTTAATGGCTAAGCCGTCCATATCTGCTCTAAGCAGCATAGTTTTACCGGGGAGTTCACCGCTGATTGTTGCCACAATTGAGCTATTGGCAATGTCCTGGGGTTCATATCCATACGCAATTAGCTTCTCTTTCACAAATGCTTTGGTATATTGCAGCTGTATCCCAACCTCAGCATTTTGATGTATTTCTCTTCTGATTTTTACCAACTCTGACTGTAATAATTTTGCTTGCTGATAGATTTCTTTCATAGCAATTCCTTTCCATTATATTATTCTAACCCAGCTCTTCTCCATATTAAAAGCCTTACATGCCATTTATCTTCCTGACGGTGTTTGCCGTTCGGATTGTCAGTTTGCCGCTGATATTCGCACTTGCCGTCTCCCTCCACCAGTTTGTCTTTTGATAATCCTTCCGGCTGAAAGACCAGAATACCGCTTCCTTATAATTCTGAATCTTTTCCAAACCCTCCCTGGGTTCTCCGATCTCGTCCCGCACTTCAGCAAATGTAGCCGGAGGCATAATAAAAATCAGATTATCATAGATTTCCTTATTTTCATCACCCCACCAGTCAGGCGCGTGTTGCAAAATATCTTCGAGATCCTCTTTTGATATGACGAAAACCGGAATATCCAGACCAAACCACTTTTTTATCGTTGTTTCAATCCGGTCTGTAAGGCTCACTATATTCTCTTCATCACTTGAAAAAATCACATTGCCACTGTTCAGATAGGTCTTAACCGCTCCGAATCCAAGCTCCTCAAAAGCTTTCTTCAGTTCAGCCATCGGAACTTTATTTTTTCCACTTATATTGACTCCACGCAAAAGCGCAATATATCTCGTTGCTTCCTAACTGCTGAAGTTTTTCTTGTATATTGTCCGTTCCCTTTATGCCTATCATGGGAATAGATATGTTTTCTCGCAAAAGCTGGTGAAAAATTTTTTCTATAAATAGTCCCATACCATTGATTTCTGCATCATTGTCCGATGTTGTTTCGACACCACAATTTGGAGAACGATTTGCCCCAATAATACCGATAACTTCAAATCCATATTTCTTATATTCCATGATATGTTGCACTACATAATCAGCCAGGCAACAAAAACAACCTTTTTACTTCTACCATCATTGAACATAGTATATACTCTCACAAATTTTAATTATTAACCCGAAAGTCAGTGTATGATTTGTTCCAATCACCTTTACCAATTTCCATTGTGGAACTGTACCGTCATCGCCCTAATACTCATCCATTGAAATAATCTTATCTTTCCTAGTCATTGGTATTTTCTATTGCTTTCAAATTTTTTGCCTTCTCTTGCGCTGTATTACCTAATTTTTCATAGGCACAGATGCCGTCTTTCCAATTTTTCAGATTGCGAAGTCTTGCTCCGTGATCACCATGCTCTGGATCATCAAACAGGTCTCTGAGCTTTTGGCAGGGCATATCTGAGCATTCCCCACAATGTTCAAGCCCCTTTTCAATACAGCATATCGCTTTATCGCACTTACCCCAAAACATAATTCCTCTATTGGCTTTGCAGCCCTTACACCCGATTTTATCTTTCCATTCACACACGCCGCAATATGTACCACAAAAGGCTATCATTTTTTTATTTATCATCGAGAACTTCCCTTTACTATTTATCTATTAGCATTTCCAAAGCATCTTCTATTGTGACACATTTCGCATATCTTTTAGAACATTTATATACTCATAATAATCAACATCTCTGCACTCCTGTCAAACTGATTCGTCATTTCTTACTTCTCGATTGAAATAAACGGAGGAAAGGTATCAGAGCTATCGTTACGCCGCATAGTTTTTGAGTCCACATCAAAACACTTGCCGTTGTATTCATAGTGTAGCTTATTAGCTTTAACATAAAAACAATGTTCTGATTGAAATGCAACGGGCTTAAAATGCCCTTCTTGTATCGGCTGATCCCGATACAAGACTTGATCTTCCGATAACTTCAGCACATCATTTTCAAGACGCACATCATAAATTCCACTTACGATAGCCTCTGCTGCCACATTTTTCCCTGAAGCTGAAATGAAACGAAAACAGCCAGTCAAACTATTCGTGCTTTTTCGCTCCGCCAGTTCAAATCGGAACAGGGATACACCACTGAAATCTTTTCGCAATTTTTCCCGTTCTCCATCCTTTCCCATGAGCCATATCTTCTCATTAGATACAATAAACATATCCAACTGAAATCCACTCTGAGAATATTTTAGATTAGAGAAAGATATTGAATCAAAGTAAACGCCCTGTAACACACCATTTTCAAGTTCGTAAACTAATTCCTTTGTAGACAGCGTTTTGCCATCCACATTCGCTTCAATGAAGTTGATGATTTCTTTCATTAGCACCCGACCATCCTTTCAATTTGAAATACACCTTTTCCACCAAGAACGCATAAAAGCAACTTAAAATTTTCAAGCTTCACAACTTCTGATTTTCTTTCCCGCTCAGCTATACAGCAGCTTTACTAAATCCACGCCAACCTCTATGATATGCCCATCCCTTTCGTTTTTTTGTTTTGGTCAATTTATAGACGAACTGAAAGTTATCGCATTACACAAAGTGTTTTCGTACCATCGCCGAGTAATTGTCATATTGCTGAAAACCATACCGTTCATAAAATGGAATCGTTTTCGGGTCAGACGGCATGACCTTTACATACAAAAGACTTTCAAAGCAGCTCATAATCTGTTTCATCAATTCATCTTCAATATGTAGCCCTTGATATGCAGGGTCTACCAAAAGTTAATGTAAAAAAGCAACCGTTTCCCCATCATCCAATGCACGAACAAGTATTGCGTTCCTCCCATTCGGATTTCCTTATTTCATTTTTTCTTAACACTCACCTGATTATTACCCTTTATATCAACTTTAGCAGTTCTGTATGTATATATCCGTTTGTAGCTGCTACGCTGCTGCCCTTTTTCGGGTCAAGCGGTTTCCCCGTAAAATCAGTCATTTGACCGCCAGCTTCCTGAATCAACAGCATACCGGCAGCATAGTCCCAGGGATTCAGGTAAATCTCGAAATATCCCCCTTGTCTGCCACAGGCGGTATATGCCAGTTCCAGAGCGGCAGAACCAATCCTGCGGACATCCTGGCACTGACCGAACACCCTGCGGAACCGGGCAAAGTTTTCATCGGCCAGCTCTCTTTTTGCTGTTCCCAATCCAATCATCGTGTCGGATAGTTTTTCTGCGTTTGATACATGTATGGGCTGTCCATTTAAGAAGCTGCCCTTGCCTTTAACCGCTGAAAACACTTCTTCATGGAAGGGATCATACACGATCCCCATAACAATTTCCCCCTGGCGGCAAAGGGCTAAAGATACAGCACTGTGCTGATAATCGTGCATAAGGTTTGTAGTCCCGTCAACCGGGTCTAAAATCCAAAAGCTATCCGCATCTATCTCCTGCAATCCGGTTTCTTCTCCAAGAAACTGAATATCCGGTGCAAGGGCAAACAGTTCCTTCTTTAAGAAATTTTGCACGGCAATATCTACCTGCGTTACATAGTCTGCAAGACCCTTTTCTTTCACATGAGCAGCCATTTCACGGTTCTTTATGAGCCCCGCTCAGAAAACCGATAACTCCAATTTCCCATTCAAATTCTTCAGCATACCATTTTTTCATTTTGCATCCCCGTTTTTGTACATATTGAAAAACAGTTCTCTAAATTCTTTCTCCGAAAGTCTTAACTCTGTTTCGTTATAATAAGGAGCACCATCTCTGATTCCGAATTCAAGAGCAGTAGGTCCGTCTAAGTAGTAAGCTTTATATGCGTAGTCAATCGCTTCTGCCTGTCGAACATAATCTACTAAAGCCTTTGCTGCATTTCTGGATTTTTCGTCCGACATACCGCCAACTGCAAGACCTGAGCCTGCACAGTAAATATCTAAGTAAACTTCTTCCGCTTCTTCCGATGTCGCCAGAATACAGTATGAAAAAAGATTCTCCATATTTTCCGTTTCATAAATTGGTTGACCAAATAGCGCTTTGATTTTACCGCATATGAGCGGAAATTGATTTCCATAATTTGAAAAGTCTTCAATAAAATTATATAGTTTACTGCTATCTGTTAATTTTTTCATGCTTTTCACTGATTGAAATGTGTATGGCATTTTATCCTCCTCTGCTTTAGAGCATATTTGAAAATTTTATGTTTTTCTCTAGTTATTCAGAAGTTTTGTTAAATCCTCAATAGAAGCATCCATCTTCACAGAGAGTTCTTCCATAGACATTCCGGCATTCAGAAAACGCTTGACCACCATTTTCATATCCCCACCAACCCCTATGAGATGCTCGTCCAGATCTCTGTTGTGTTACTCACCGACAAACCTGAATTAATTTATACAACAATCTCCTCGATAAACTGAAAGTTGTCGTTGTTCTAAATTTACTGTGCTATTTCCTTGATATAGTTGGCAACATCATTCGGAATAGAATAGTATATCTCCATGTCCTCCATGCCGGATAGAGTGCCGGGAATAATATCCAATATATAATATTGATTCTGAACTTCAAACACAGTCATCTTTTCATTTTCCACCAAATTTTTCTCTTTTGTATGACGCTCTAATTGATAAGTCGTTATCGCACATATATCATTTTTTTCATCAGGTATTTGTCCGATTTCTGTCCATGTATCCTGCTTTATCTGATTATAAAATTCTGCAATTTCCTCCAACTCTGTCATCGTATAAGATGCTTCTGGATTCTGAAAAACAATTTCTATTTTTTGCTCTTTTGAAACATCTGCAAGCTCATCTGCACTATATGAATGGCTCTTTGCCGCGTTTCCTCCACTGAAGCCGTCAAAATTATCCAAGTCCAAGTCTTTTGCGCTGCCCGGCTCAAAATCTTTTACTCCCCAAGATGCAAAAATATCATTTTTATCTGAAATATCCGAACCCTTCTGTACCAGATTTACAATATATTTTCCGGTTGATACCGGAATATGATACTTTACAGGATTATCCTCAAAGAGTTCTTTTATATAAAAATTCCCGTTATCCTCATAAAATTGTTCCTCTCCCATGCTAATTTCCGGCGCCCCTTTTTCAAGCCAAAATTCGTCTGTCACTTTTTCATAAGACATGATGATGTACTGTAATTCAGCTTGTGCAGGAATTTCATTAACTTCTTCCCACTCTGTCCAATTCGCATTCTGCAGGTAATTGGCAATATCGTTTTTTCCGTTAATCTGAAAAATTACTATATCTTCCGGCGATACGAACTCAATAAGCTGTTCCTCCGAAACATCTTCCGGGTTTATTGTTGCCGCTAATGCGTTGTCTGTTTCCTGTGTTTTTTTCATTTCACACCCGACAAACAGAGTGATACAGCACATTAATGTAATTGCGAATACAAGTTTTTTACTATTCATGTTAATTACCCTTTTTCATATCAAATTCCAATTGAACAAAATCGCTGCGCGATGGCCTACCAAGGCTGTGACATAGCGATTTTCTGTTTTCTGTAATAAAAACAGTGGAAAGCAAGTCCTAAAAGTAGTATTGTTAAGTTACCACACCAAACAATCAAACAGGATCGACCTTCCCACTGCCTATGAAAAGAATAACACCCTTCCGCTTGGTTGGCAAGCGGTTTTATGACCCAAATGCGCCTCCGTGTAAAGCAGTGACTTTTTGATACTACTGATTTTACATGGAGGATTTTATTATGTACGAAAAATACTTAGAAAAACTTGAGGAAGCCGCAAAAATCCGGAATCTTAAAGAACGTTCCATCAACTGTTATAAAAACTATGTCTCTTACTTTCTGAAATATCAGGGTAAGAATCCGGAGGAACTTACCTGTCAGGATGTCAGGACTTTTTTGCTTGCTAAAAAAGATGAAGGGCTGAAAGCCACAACCCTGAATCTTTATAATTCTGCCATCCGTTTTTTCTATCGGAATGTCCTGCACATCCTTTGGGATGACATCATGGTCCCACGGATGATTCTGGAACACAAGCATCAGTATCATGCATACATGGGGATCCAATCTTTCCTACCATCCGCATATTCATGTGGTGTCTACTGGCGGTGGTTTGGACACGGACCGGAATTGGCGGCAAAAAAAGGATGGCTTTTTTCTTCCCGGGAAGTCCTTAGCCGGGCTGTTTAAGGGAAAATTATTATCCGGGCTCAAAGCCCTGCGTGATGCCGGGAAACTATGCTATGAGGGAAACGCCGCCAGGTACCGCAACCACTATGAATATCAGGAACTACTGAATGCCTGTTATGGGAAACACTGGGTTACGGATATCCGGGAGTCTTTTGCCGGTGCCGAAACGGTCATGAATTATCTGGGGGCGCTATACACATCGGATAGCGATCAGTAACAGCCGTATCCTCCGTATGGATGAAGATACGGTAACGATACGGGTAAAGGACTACAAAGATGGAGGTGTCTGGAAAGAACTGACCTTGGAGGGTGTGGAATTCGTCCGTCGGTTTTTGATGCATGTCCCACCGAAAAACTTTGTCAGGATACGCCACTACGGTCTGCTTAGCAATCATAATAAGCGGAAACTGATCCCCCTTTGCAGGAATCTGATCGGCTGCCGTGAATTCCTGAGGCGTTTCAGGAAAGATGACAAGGTACACGCAATAAAGATCCTATATAAAAAAGATGTCACAGTATGTCCCCGCTGCGGTGGGACTGTAGCTTATGAAACATGTACTGGATGGGGCTATAGAAAGAGCAGCGCGTGACTCAGGGAAAATGAAATATGAGACGCGCAGAATAGGGGGAAAGGGGGAAGTATACCCAAAAGTCCGTGAAATGACAGGATGGTCGAGAGTATTTGAGAAAGTGAATGCCTCATACAGGTAAAGAGAGGGCTATTTGAATCCCCATATATCGGACGCGACTTTGTTCAATTCGGAAAAACCAAAAGTGTGCTGAATAAGAGGGCACAAGGGCTTGCCCTCTTATTCAACCCACCTTCGGTTCTTTCCTTAGAAAATTTACTGAACGGCAGGGATGAGGAGTACTCCACAATGTCCGAAATGTTTTCCCTGGAATTGGGAAAAGGCTATCCCGATCTGTCAGATGGCCCTAACCCCTTTATTTACTTTTCTTCTCAGGAGATTATTTATGGAAGTGTCCTTATTGAGGGAACCAGCTATACGGTCCTGTTAGGTCCTGTATTTGAAGTTCCCGTTACAGCCCAGCTGATCAATCTATATAACAGGGAAACCATCATTCCGCCTGAAAATAAAGAAGCCATCACATAATTTTTGTATTCCATACCCCCGACAAACCGCATCCGCCTTGCAAAACATTTATCCCTGCTCCATCTGATCTTAAATAATAAAAGCGCGGATATTCAAGATATACTGGAAATAAGCTTTTCAGATAATACGCTGCGGGAATCCGTCAACGTGGAAGGCTTTCTGGAAAATCAGGAAAATGACACCCTCCGCTCTACCTATTATGCAGAGACAGAACTTTACGGCCATATACGCTCCGGCAAACCCTGATCTCTTAATGAAACATATGAAATCCTCACCGCTCAACCTAAGTGACAAAAAGCTGGCAAATTCCCCCCTGCGGCAGGCAAAAAATACATTCATCAGTACTGCTACAAGTGCAGGGATGCTCGGCGCCATCCCGGGCGGTGTTGATATTGAAAAAACATATCATCTTATGAATGTTTATATACAGGAATGTGAACAGCTGCAGTCCATAGAAAAAATTGATTCTCTGCGATACCAAATGCTTGTGGATTTCTGTAAAAAGGTAGGAGAAGCGTCCGTGCCGCCAGACGGGTTGTCCGCCGATCTGTATATCTGCATGAACTATATCAGAAGCCACACCAACCAACCGATTACGATCGAAGACGTTGCTTCCCAGATCAAACGCTGTTCACTTTTACAGAAAAGAGCCTGGCTGAGATCAGCAGCTATTTCTGCTATTCCAGCCAGGCACATTTTCAAAGTGCTTTTAAAAAACAGTATGGCATCACGCCCATGCAGTACCGAAAACAAAGCCGGATACTCTAATCTGTCCATCTAAACCTTTTGCTTTTTGCGGCTGCCATAAGAGTTGTCCTGATCTAAAAGGTGTATAAGAAAGAGCGGCCTGATCCTCGCCGCTCTTTCTTCGCAAAAAATATAAAATACTTTTTTATAATCCAAGTTTTTTCTTTAACTCATTGCTGACATCATATCCACTAAATTCCATAGAAATGACATAATCATCCTCTTCTCCATGAATTGGTGTCCATACCTGCGCATAGAACGGGTTCTTCTTCGCAATATCCCCGTAATGCCATTCATGGGCCAGGCATTCCGGACACCAGTGCCCGCCATGCAGGGCCGTATTGACTGACATTTCAAAAATATGTCCATCCGCACATTTCCATTTGATCGGTGTATAGATATCGGCAGGCATCTCTTCGGCCAGGCATTCGCCCCCGCGGAATTCTGCTGCTTTTTTCAGATCCTCCAGATCCAGATTCTCGATTCCCTTTTCCTCATCATATCCATGATCCAGATAAGTAACCTCTTCGCTCGGATGGAACAGCTCCACATCATCCCAACTCTTGATCGCGGCGCGCTTTTCCCTGGAACCGAAGAACGCCTTGATCCAGTCCTCATCATTGTGCTCTAATGCGTAATAGAGGCCGCCTTTCTTCTGCCCGATTTCTTTATTATGCGCTTTCATCTGCTCCGCTGTGGGGAACATAGCCGCGATCATCGGATTATCCATCATCCGCTGCATTTCCTCCTGGACACCGCCCCAGTACTGCTCTGCCGGGATACAACGGAAATGAAGGATCTCATCCAGCTTGTCCGCGTCTGAGAAATAATGTCCGTGGAAATTGTAAAACGGCAGTGCGTCCGCGTCATATAAATCTTTGATCGTGATCCCCATCGGTTTCAGTTCCACTTCCAGCTGCTCCCAGCATGCCAGGCGGTATCCTTTGCCGCTGCTCAGGTTATAGCCCTTCCTCCAGAAGGATTCCGGAACCCAGTCCTCACAGATATTTGCCATGCAGATACCGGATTCGATGGAGGTGCTCCATTCCAGCACACAGTTTGCCGGCTGGTGGAAGATGATAGGCTCTTCGCCTGCGCTCTCATTGCTTGGGTGCTGGCCTGTCTGGCGGATGGATACCCAGTGCTTCAGGCCGGACTCAAATACCGCCATCTCGGAAAATACTTTCGAGAGCGCATAATAGTCAAATATGGATGGGTTGATAGGGTCTCCCACCCTGCCCCAATGGATGGGATAGGTTCTGTTTCCGGTTTCCGCCACGGTGCCCACATAGACAAAATGTACTTTATCCGGATCCGGTTGTTCCTTGATGGCCTTGATAATGCTTAACGTAGACCCGATATTGGTATAGAGTGTTTTTTCCGGGTACTTGTCTGCCGCGGGGGATACCATTGCGCCGATATGCAGCACATAATCCGCCCCGTCCACAGCTCTCTTGATATCCTCATAATTTCCAAGGTCGCCCCAGCAGATTTCCAGATTCGGCCCCGCAAATTTTTTCATCTTTTTCCTGTTTACATCAGACGGCCTCGCGAACGCACGTACCTTAAAGCGGTTGCTCCGGCTCAGGAGCTGCTTTAAGGTCTCCTGCCCCATGGTTCCCGTCACACCGGTAACCATCACCAGTTTCTGGGGTTTTACCACATCCTGATACACCTCCGGGTCGTCAAAGGTGACAGCCGCTATATGGGCTTCCCTGACCGCGTCGATTGCCCTTCTCGCCTGTCCGGCATCGCCGACCTTCATATAGCCCGCACCGATTGCCCTTGCGCCCTCTTCAATTTCTTTTCCGCATCTGGAAGCCGCGCCTACGGCAATCACCGCATGATCGCAGGGGAATTCCATAACCTCATCCCCTTTTTTGCCGATCACTTTGCCTTCCTCGATTGCCGTAACAGTGATGTCAGTTACCGGCGTGATCCCTGCCGCGTAAATATGTTCCGTCACGCAGATTTTTCTCGGTGATCCTAAGTCCATACAGAACTCCGGCAGCATTTCCAGGTCTGTTACCTGACAGCCTCTTTCAGCAAGGTATTCCGCCACTTCCATGCCCACCATGCCTCCGCCGATGACGACGATATTTCCACTTACAGACACTTTTCCGCCCAATATATCATGAGAATTTACAACATGGGGCAGATCCGCGCCCGGTATCGGCGGAATGATCGGCTCCGCGCCAATCGCGTTGATCACGGTATGAGGATTGATCTCTGCGATCAGCTCCTTTGTCACGGTCGTATCCAGGCAGATATCCACGCACAGCTCCTCAGCCTGCCTTGCCATGGAAAGCACGGCATTTTTCATTTCTTCTTTTCTGGGTGCCTCTCCTGCAAGCACAAACTGCCCGCCTAATCGATCCGTTTTTTCACACAGGATGGGGTGATGGCCGCGCTTCTTTAAAACGATGGCCGCGTGCAGCCCACCGATTCCGCCTCCGGCAACCAGTACCGTCTCAGGCTGTTCCGTCTTCCTGATTGCGTATTCCTCTTCATAGCCCACAGCCGGATTTCTCAGGCAGGAAATCTGCGGCGTGTCCGTATTTTCAAAATAGTCATAGCATCCCTGGTCGCATCCGATGCAGTATGTAATATGATCCAAGTCGCCCGCTTTTGCTTTGTTGCAAAAATCAGGATCCGCAAGCTGGGCACGTCCCATGACCACCATATCCACCTTGTCTTCTTCCAGATAAGATTCCGCCAGTGACGGGATGTTGATACGCCCAACCCCTACCGTCAGCATGCCCGTTTCTTTCCGTATGCGGGCCGCGTTTTCCACATTGAAGCCTCTGGGAAGATCGATGGGCGGCACTTCATATTTTAACGCGGAGGAAAGGATATTTCCTCTGGAAACATCTAATACATCCACACCGGATTCTCCTGCCAGTTTGCAAAAATCAATGACTTCTTCTATCGTAAGTCCGCCTTCCAGATCGTCATCCTGGGCGCCGATCCTCATGAATAACGGCATATCCTCCGGGATATTTTCCCGGATCGCCCGGATACATTCCAGCGGGAATTTTGCCCTGTTTTCAAAGGAACCGCCGTATTCATCCGTACGGTGGTTGATGCCGCCAGACAGGAACGAATGGGGGAGGTAAGTATGGGCGCAATGAAATTCGATACAGTCAAACCCTGCCTCCACAGCCCTTTTTGCCGCTTTTCCGTAGCTGTTCACCACTTCCTTTATGGTATCAATGCCAATCCCCGGAATTGTCATTCCCGGCTCTACCTCCATATCGCTTGCCAGCAGGATCTGCGCCGTCTGATCCATGCCGACCGCCAGAGAGCCCTGCCAGAGCTGGATACCCGCTTTTCCGCCTTCCGCGTGGATGGCGTCCGTCAGCTTCTTCATGCCCGGGATAAACATATCGTCACTGATGGACAAAAACTGCCTGGGCGCGCTTGGCGTATGCACACTGCTGACTTCCACGATGTTCAGCCCGCTTCCCCCTTTTGCCCGCGCGGCATGGTAGTTGATCAGCTTGTCCGTGACAAAGCTGGTATTACCGGAAAACTTGGTTCCCATGGCAGGCATGATGACACGGTTTTTCAGTTCCATTCCCCTAATCCGGATCGGTGAGAATAATTTTTCAAACATTTTACTTCCTCCTGTTTTACTTCTGTTATAATTGTTATAATGAAATCATTATATACCCTTCACCAAAGTGAATGTCAAAAAGGGAAAATCAGACAAATTTCTCAGACGTTTTTTCCTCTTTGCGCAGGATAAATTGGTCACTTTTTTGTAAATGAAATTTTATTGAAAAAAATACAGCACAAAAGTATACAGTTGACTGCATACTTTTTACGGGTTATAATAAAAGCATATTTAGATACAATTCCGTAGGATAAGCTGGTGGAAAAATGAGAATACAGGAAGTATCCCATAAGACTGGTATTACAAAGAGAAATATTCATTATTACATCAAACAAGGAATCATTACGCCGAAAATGAATCCGGCAAACGGTTATTATGATTTCTCGGAAGAAGACTGCCAAAAATTAGTCATGGTACGATATCTGCGGAACGCGGATTTCCCCGTATCCGCGATCCATTCCATTATCACCAATCCGCTGACAGCCAGCTATTATCTCAATCAGCACGCAAAGAAACTGCAGCAGGAAATTGCCTGCTTTAATAAAATCATTAACAGCCTGCAATATATGATGGAACATCTGTCCCTGGAACCTGATTTCGAGGAGCTTTTTTCTCTGGGCAATCATTCTGGGTTAAACAAATTATCCGATTCCTATAGCAGCGAGCGTTTCGACCAATATGACCTGACTTTTATCAACCGTTTCCTTTGGGGTGGTTTTTTGCCGGAGGGCGAACTTACCGAATACCAAAAATTTCTTTGGGCAAAGCTCCAACAGACTACACTGGAACATCCGTCCGAAGACTATCGATCACTTTACGCCTTTATCAAAACTTTAAACCCCAGTGTCATTGATTCCATCTTTTCCCAGAAAAACGAACGGCATAGATATATTGCCAATCTGGATGAAAAAGAAAAAGACATCTGCATCTCAAATATGGTCTCCGCAATAGAGGATATCCTGGAACATACCGAATACATCCGCCTTTGGAAAGAAATCTATCCGGGATACTTCAGGCCTTTCGTACGTATACAGGCTTCAGAGCTAAGCAGGCTGGTATATGAATTCAGCCCTCTTTATCATGCCTATTTAGAAAATATCACTGATGTCTGCGAAAGGCTTTACCAGTATTTGCGCACTGCCTCCGGGGCAGGCTTGTCAGACAGGCTCCACAAAGCCCTGGATGGCTCGCTGGATATTGAAAACGCGAATCATGGAGAATTGGAGGCTCTGTTCTCTCTGCCTGAAAGTTATATAATTTTCTAAAAGCCTGTTTATAGCTCAGAGACTTTTTCCAATATACGCAGAAAGCCGGAAAACTATATGATAAAGTATTTAACACTTCCACTAAAATCTAACTAAACTGGAACATATTTTTTACCAATTTTAAAATAGTACTTCCGTTTAATATGAAAAAATCTACAGACAGCATTTATAAACTTCCTCGCTAACTTCTAATTGAACAAAATCGCTGCGCGATGGCCTGTCAAGGCTGTGGCATAGCGATTTTGTTCAATTCGTATTTGTCTTATTATACAGTATTTCAGTTCAGAAGTATAGCAGTGCATATATACTTCAAAGGAACTTTGCCTACAGTCCAAAGCATGCGTAAAAGAATACTATAATTGATTCAGTTTTTAAACTTTAACATATGTGTTCGTCATTTCTGTATCTGAGTATAATCTATACCTCTCTACCTTTTATGGCAGAGCTAGCACAAAAAAGACTTATCTGCTTTTATACAAATAAGTCTTTTCTACATTTAAGGTCTATTTATCACTTTAAAGAGCTGCTAGCTTTTCTAAAATCTCAGACTATCAAACCATACTTTTATTTCATTTTCACTCACATTTACATCAAATCTCTTACCATCCTTTAGTATCGCACCCGGACAGGAGGACTCCAATTCAGCGTTGGTATTGCCCATCCCGCTGCTTCCAGATGTTGCCACTGGAATAATAATCTTGTCATTCCAGTCATACTGTTCCAAAAACGTATTAATAATTGTAGGAGCAACGTACCACCAGATGGGAAAAGCAAGAATCAGAATTTTGATATTTTCTATATCCTCCAGTTTATTAGCAACCTTCGGTCTGAATGACTTATCATTCATCTCCACACTGCTCCGGCTATTTTTATTCATCCAATCAAGATCCGCAGAGGTATATGGTATTTCCGGACAAATTTCATGCAAATCCCCACCTACTACGTTCGCAATTTTCTTTGCCAGTTTTGCAGTTGTTCGTGTTGCTGAAAAATATGCTACTAATATTTCACTCATAATTCTAACCTCCTGTTTCATATAATAAATTAACGATTTTTCGCCCACATCTCGGCAGTTCTCACACTGTCTCATCTATACAAACGCTATACACATTTTTTTCTATCATCTGTGTATGCTGTAATAAATACTTATATAATTATAACACAATACACACGATACACCATCATAAACAATACTGCATTTTAGGATATCCAAGAAAAATGAAATCATAGTTTCCAATTTCCTCACTTTGATCAGCGATTGCGGGCCGATAGCTCTGATCGCTCATCTCCACAGAACTGCGGGACTTTTTGTCCGTCCAGTTCAAATCATCTTTTGTATACGGAACTTCCGGCTTAATTTCGTAAATATCTGCATGTGCCGCTTCTGCCAGCGCCTGGGCGGCCTTTTTTGTTGTACCTGTTGCCGAAAAATAGGCAACTAATATTTTTTTATTCATTGTATCCCTTCTTTCTGGTCATTACCTGATAAAATTTGTCCGTTTGAATGTTTCCTTCTCAGGCAATCCATATGCTTCCCTTCCGAGAGCAATGCTTTTCATAAGGAAAGCCATATTTTTCGCCAGAGTTCTCATCGTCTGCAGTCCTTCTTCATCCTGGCCGGCCTCACCGGGCTCTCTGCCGTGTATGCTGTTCCAGTATTGGCTGGATGCAACTGGCATCCCTGTAATCGTAAAATATTTGTTCAGCTGGTCAAACGTGGCGGATAAGCCTCCGCGTCTTGCTGCCACAGCACATGCACCGACCTTCATGGTCTTATCAAATTGTGTGCTGTAAAACAGCCGATCAAGAAAGGCACTCAGTGTAGCATTTGCCGAAGCATAATAGACCGGACTGGCTACCACCAGCCCATCACATTCTTCGAATTTCGGTGCTGTCTCATTGACGATATCATTAAATACACATTTCCCTTTTTCCACACAGGAATTACAGGCCACACATCCTCTGATATCCTTGCTTCCTACTTGGACTATCTCAGTTTTAATGCTTTCTTCCAAAAATATCTTTTCCATTTCATGCAGTGCCACATATGTATTCCCCCTTGAGTGAGGACTCCCATTGATCATTAATACCTTCATAATGAAACCTCCTTTTATTATAGGATACTCCCTAGAGTCAACTCCATGTCAAGAATTTTTTGCCCCATAAATTACCACACTCATTTTATCGAACACACGTTTCCTTGCCGTATCAGCTGTGCTATACTCAAATCAGAAAGGAGTGTCGTATTTATGGAGAAATCAATCTATGCATGTATTGACCTGAAAAGCTTTTATGCTTCAGTGGAAGCTGCCGAACGGAAACTCGACCCATTTAAAGAAAACCTCGTGGTCGCCGATCCGTCCAGAGGCCGGGGTGCCATATGCCTCGCCGTCACGCCGGCCCTGAAATCTCTTGGAATCAAAAACCGCTGCCGTCTTTTTGAAATTCCGGAAACTGTGACATATATCACTGCAAAGCCGCGGATGAAGCTCTATATGGAATATTCCGCCCGGATCTACTCCATTTATTTAAAATATGTCAGCAAAGAAGATATTCATGTTTATTCCATTGACGAATGCTTCCTGGATTTCACGCCTTATCTGCATACGTATGGAAAAACTCCGAAAGAAATGGCGGTCATGCTGACGGATGCAGTCCGCAGAGAAACCGGAATCTGTGCCACGGCAGGCATCGGCACAAACCTGTTTCTGGCAAAGGTCGCTCTGGATATCACCGCAAAGCATTCTCCGGATCATATCGGTTATCTGGATGAAAAAGAATTTAAGAGGACCATCTGGCATCACCGCCCAATCACAGATATATGGAATATCGGAAAAGGCATCGCCGCCAGGCTCAGCCGTTATGGCATTTACGATCTTTACGGGACAGCACATATGGATGAAAAGCTTCTCTATAAAGAATTCGGTGTCAATGCAGAGTTTCTGATCGACCATGCCCACGGGAGGGAGCCGTGTACCATAAAAGAAATTCATGATTATGAGTCTAAAAGCCACTCTGTTTCCCAAAGCCAGATCCTCTTTGAAGATTATTCTTATGACAATGCTCTTCTAGTCCTCAAAGAGATGACAGATGCACTGGCTCTGGAACTCAGGAGCCGTCATCTGACAACCGATTCCATTTCCATGTCCGTCGCATACTCCAAAAGAGAACTCTCTCCGTCCGGCGGCACCAGGAAACTTTCGGAGCGGACCGATTCCTATCGGGAACTCTCCCATGAATTTGAACGTTTCTTTCACCAGACTGTGCAGAGGGGCATTCCCATCCGCAAAATCTCTGTCGGTGCAAATCATGTGGAGGAGACTTCCTTCCGGCAGCTTCATCTGTTTTCGGATATGGAAAAAGCTGAAAAGGAACAGCATCTGCAGGATGCCGTCCTTTCCATTAAGCATCGGTTCGGAAAAAATGCCGTGGTGCGGGGAATGAGCCTGTATGAAAAAGCAACTGCCAGAAAACGCAATACTTTAATCGGAGGCCACAATGAAAGCTGACCGGGCAAGACAATTTCTTCCGTTTGCCGCTTTAAGAGGTTTTGATGAAATGCTCCGCGAGATAGAAAAGCAGTCAGTTCCAAAAAAAGAATTGACGGAAGAGGAATTAAGACTTTTAAATCAAAAAATAAAATCGATTGGCAAAGGATCGAATATATGCATTGTTCATTACGAAAAAAGTGCATATGCAGAGACAAAAGGAAAAGTATCTTTTATTGATCCGGTATTCCGCAGAATCTTCGTCGGAGAAAAAAGTATTTCTTTTGACGATATCCAGAGTATATCCGATTAATAGCTGCAAAAGCATATTATTTCTCCTTTTTGCTGAATTTGACTGCTCCAAAAATCAGCCAGCCAATGCCAATCAGGGTAATGCCGATAGATATACCTTCGGATACGCCAAATATAAACTGCGAAGCATCGGACGTCATATCCTTTAACTGCGTGAGAGGCATCAGGCGTCCGACGAACAGCAGCAGCAAACCGATGCACACATCTTTCAGTGATCTTAAATGCTGGCAGCTCCCTAACATTGTTTTCATATTCTGTTCACTGGCTTCCGGCAGCTGTGTACTCTCTATATCATGTCCCGCCACAAGCTTCATTTGTAATGCCGAGCAGCTCAGCCTGTGTCAATCCCTGTGCTTTTCCTTTACATTTTATGTGATTTCCGATTTTTTGTATATCCATAACTGCCTCCTTGATACTGTTTATTGTGCCTTAGATTTTTATGAAATACTATCTACCTGTGGTAGAATTCCGGCAGATAAAAGAGAAAAAGAATGTGAAGTCCTTTAAACCTTACACATTCTTCTTCATGGCCGATATTATTTTGCCTTTATCAGATTCCTTCAAAGATATCCAAGATTTCCTGCTTTGATTTCGCATGGGCTATCTTATCCACATTGGCAAGGTCGGAACATGTGACTGCGATCTTGCCGAGCATTTCAATATGTTCGTCATTTTTCCCTGCAATCCCTATGATCACATAAGCAGTCTGTCCGTCATAGTCCACTCCGTCCGGAACTTGCAGCAGTGAGATTCCGGAGGACTTGATCCTCTCCTCTGACTTGCAGATACCGTGCGGAATTCCGACATGATTTCCAATATAAGTGCAAGCTGCCTCCTCACGTTTCAGCATATCTTCCAGGTATTCAGGCTGAACATAACCATTTTCAATCAGTACGCCGCCTGCTGCCCTGATTGCATCTTCTTTTGAATCCAGTTTTACATTGAGACGAATATTATTTTCATTAAATACTTTATTGTCTGCCATTTTATTTCCTCCAATTTTAAATTTAGTTGTTGCTTATATATAGATTATATAAACTCTGTTTCCAAAAATCCATTTGTTCCAGTGCTGTATTTATCAAAAATAAATTTGACAAAGTTATCACTGTCACGACAGGCCATGTTCCAAAAAGCAGCCTTCGTCATGAGAATATATTACGCCTACCGACTGTAAATACGCATATATAATCGTTGTCCCCACAAACTTCATGCCTCTTTTCCTGAGGTCCTCGGATACGGCATCCGACAGTTCGGAGCAGGCCATTCCTTTTTCAAAGATTACTTTTCCATCCGTCCAGTGCCAGATATAGTTTGAAAAAGAGCCGTATTCTCTCTGTATCTCCCGGAATATCTCTGCATTGTTTACCGCCGCTCTGATTTTCAGCTTATTGCGGATAATCCCCGGATTCTGCTGAAGTTTCAGCAGCTTGTCTTCCGTATAAGCACATACTTTTTCTAAATCAAAATCGTCAAAAGCCTCACGGAATGCCTCCCGTTTGTTCAGCACACATTCCCATGACAGCCCCGCCTGAAAGGATTCCAGGACCAGCATCTCAAATAATCTGTGATCATCATATACCGGGACCCCCCATTCCTCATCATGATAACGGATATAAAGCTCATTCTTTGGATTTGCCCATGTACATCTCTGTTTCTCATCCGGCCATTCCATAAAATCTTCTCCTTTAAAGAGCAGTTCCCTTTTTGGGAACAAACAACTGTGACATATCTGCCCCTTCATGCTCAAGCAGTTTTATTTTGGCGGCAATGCCCCCTGCATATCCCGTCAGGCTTCCATTAGACCCAACTACCCGGTGGCAGGGAATGATAATAGAAATGGGATTATGACCGACCGCCCCTCCGACTGCCTGGGCAGACATTCGTGCTCTGCCCGTCTTTGCAGCCATCTTCCCGGCAATTTCGCCGTAGCTCATCACTTTTCCATAGGGAATCTCACGCAGAATTTCCCACACGCCCTGCCTGAATTCCCCGCCTTTCGGACATAAAGGAAGCTCAGAAATGGAAGGCTTTTCCCCGGCAAAATACCGGTCCAGCCAGTCTTCTACTGTTTTAAACACGAAAAGACCATCTTTTTTCTCCATATCTCCTGAGAGCGTTCCTCCAAAATATTTCTGTCCTTCCATCCAAAGACCCACAATATTATCGCCGTCTGAGGCAATGGTCAGCATCCCTAAAGGTGACTGATACTCTATAAAAAAATACATGTTTTCCTCCGATACAGAACTTTTTATCGCTCAGGCTTGTATATTCCGTAATTTCCTCTCCCGGTGCTCTTCACTTTATATAGAGCAGTGTCTGCATTTTGGTAAAGTTCCTGAAAAATCTCCCCGTCACAGGGATAAAATACCACTCCCATGCTGAAGGATACCTCCCCTTTATCCGCATATTTGCGACGCAGCAGATAACAGAGCATATTGCTTCTCGGAATCACATCATCCTCGGACCCAATGTTTCTCAATAAGACCATAAATTCGTCTCCGCCCATTCGGCCGCACAGATCGCTTTCTCTCAAAAAAACCTTAAATAATCCATGGAGCCTCTCGTCTGGCCTCTGTAATAATGAATCAGCAGCGAATCACGGTCAAAAAAGTCAGAGAACCGCTCAGCATCTGCACAGATAGTCAGGCGGAATATCTCCGGCTTCTTCATCAAAGAGATCTTTCGTCATGTTATATTCATAAAATCTGATGGTTTTTCCTTCCCATGATTTCCCCATACTTTCATTTTTCTGCCGATAAAAATAGGACTGTATCTGTTATGTACGATTCAAACTCAGTGAATCCAGCAGATTCAAAAAATAATTGAAGTTCTCTTTGGCTGTACACCCTCACATCACCTTTTTTTGAAAAGGGAAATACCAGCGTGTTGGCAAGACACCGCACCAGAGGAGAAAAAAACGGTTCAGCAATAAAAACTTTACCATTTACCTTTAATACCCGCAAACATTCATCGGCAAAGGTCTGGGGATTTTCAAAATGATGGAACGCGCAGGATACCGTAATAACATCCATACTCTCATTTTCAAAACCGAGAGGCGCACAGGGGCCAACCGTAAATGTACAGGCCGGGTATCTTTCTCTGGCAGACGCAATCATATTTTCAGCAATATCTACACCAAAGGCATTAACTCTCGCCTTTTTTGAGAGTTCTCCAAGCAGATATCCATTGCCGCAAGCGACGTCCAGAACATTGTCTCCATCTCTGAGCACCGCCTTTTTTATAATCTCTTGTTTATGGGATCTTGTCAACCATTGCTTGATTAAATAATTCTGATTTTTCTGTCTGCCAATCAGAAAGTTTTCAATCACGCAAACTCAGCGATCACTATCTCATTTCCATCAATATCACTTAAACGGACCTCGTAAGTTCCATTTCTGTATAGAACTCAATAAGTTCCTTTACCTGCTCAGAAAATATGTTTGTGCAGTAGTATCCTGTTAGCATCTTCTCACCTCATCATATTTATCAGTTTCAAATATACGTTACTGTTTTCAGCAGTGAATACATCCTCATATCAATGACTTTACCATTTTTCATGGCGTTATTTCTCAATGTTCCCTCATATTGAAAACCGGCTTTTTCGAGTACCCGGCATGATGCGGCATTGTATGCAAACGGCTCAGCATAGATTCGAATAATATCACTCTTGTCAAAGACATATGTACAAATTTGTTTTACAGCTTCGGTCATTATTCCTTTGCCCCAGTATTCTTCTGCTATACAATAGCCCAACTCACCAGTCTGTCTGTGTATGTTCTCTTGACGGAACACTCCAATACTGCCGATCACTTTGTTGTCTGCTGTGACAGCAAAAGCAAAAGTTTTATCTTCGTCTGCAGAAAGCACCTCCGTTATATATGCTGTTCCATCCTTCTCAGTGTAAGGGTAAGGCAGCCCATCCCGAAGATTATTTTGTATTTTTGTATTAGACAGAGCCGCCGCTAAATCTCTTGCGTCCGATAACTCCCACTTTCTTATTTCTCAACAACTGGTGGTATACATTGATGATACGGTTCTTGCGGTGTTGCTACAGAACGTGCGCCCGCCGGGCGCACAACGAAAGAAAGCCCGAACCGTAAAGTTTTCGAGCTTTCTTTATATAATTACTTCAATGTCGGCCAGTATTCCTTATTAGCTTCCATCAAATCGTCTAATATCTCTTTTGCCACTTTCATGCTTGGAACAGTCTTATTCAGGGTAAAGGCTTCCAGTACTTTCTGATAGGAACCCTCGATACAGCCCTCTACTAAGAGTTTTTCACAGTTTAACTGCTGCATCATCATTCCTTGCTGGAATAGCGGGATATTATCCTGTGCGATGACTTCCGGGCCTTTCTTACCGATGTAGGCAGGTACTTCTACCATAGCATCGTAAGGCATGTTGGGGATAGCTCCCTTGTTTTCGGTGATGACCAGAAAACGCGCTTTGGTGTCGTTTTTCAATGCGATAGCCAAATCGGCAATCCAATCACCATGACTGCCTGCATAGAATACTGTTTCGTCAATCTCGCCGGAAGCCAGATATTTGTCGATACCGTCGAACAGATTCTTTTCACGAGTCTCCATAACCTCGTTGGCACGGGTATGATTAGGATCGGAATGTTCCACAAACTCTTTCTGCTGCAGATAGTAGTTTAAGTAAGTGTTAGGCAGAGTGTCCGGGAAATTCTTCATGATTTCGTACACACCCTTCCATACATAGTACCAGCTGCCTTTGGCGTGGCGATTTGTTTTATTGTCGTTGCTCTTACCAGCTAAAGCTGCCTTATCTTTTAAATACGCAGACGGCAGCAGGATTTCCTGCTCCATGATATAGTCTCTGATCTTAGGCATCATATCCTCGCCCTTGTATTCGATGCCCGTAAACCAGCCAAAGTGATTCAGTCCATAATAGTCATAAACAATGTTATGTTTATCTTTAATGTTCAGAGCGGCAGCAACCATATCAATGATAGCAATAGGCATGTCGCAGATATTAATAATGCGAGCATCAGGACGAAGCTTACGGCAGGCTTCCGATACGACGGAAGCCGGATTGGAGTAGTTCAAAATCCAGTAGGTTGGTTTTGCATATTTTTCGGCATCATCAATTACCTGAATCATAGGGAAGATTGTACGCATACCATAAGCCAGGCCGCCGCAGCCGCAGGTCTCCTGACCCACACAGCCGTGACGAAGAGGGATTTTTTCATCCAACTCACGCATTGCATATTTTCCTACGCGCATCTGTGCAAAAATGAAATCAGCATCTTTATAAGCTTCTTCTGCGTCATAGGTGATTGTCAGTTTAATTCCGCATTTTAAATCCTCATCCAGAATCCAACGAACCAAAATGCCAACCTTATCCTGACGTTTTTTATCTAAATCAAACAGACGGATCTCATCTACCTCCAGCTCATTCTTGCGAAGAGCGATGGATTTTACAATACCCGGTGTAAAGGTACTGCCGCCGCCAACAATTGTAATGATCATATGCTTTTCCTCCTTAAAAATATTAATTTACATTTTTTCTAATGCGTCCTCTACCTGACCGCGAACAGCCGCTACCTGCATGCCCAGAATAATCTGGAGATCCTTTCCACTGCGCTTGATACCGCTGTTCTTTACTTTATTAATCAGGGTTTCATTAATCAGGGATTCATCCTTTACAACCACTCTTAAACGGGTGAAGCAGTTTTCCAGTGAATCAATATTGCTTTTGCCTCCCAGACCATTGATCAGGCTGACGACATCATCCGCTGCGTTGGAAGCGCCAACAGACGGTGCTGCTTTTTCTGCAATATTTTCCACCTCGCGGCCAGGAGTTCTTAAATTCAGTTTCTTAATTAAGAAAGTGAACAGGAAATAGTAAATTACGCTGACTGCGATACCCATAACCAATAACATAGGCCAGTTAGTCTTTTCCACGCCCAGTACCAGATTGGAAATTATAATGTTGACAATACCGCCGCTGGTAGAAGCCGGGATACTCAATACTTTTAACAATACCAGATTGATACCGCTGATTACAGAATGAATCAGGAATAAAACCGGCGCTGCAAAGACGAATAAATAGTCAATAGGTTCGGTAATTGCAGACAATACTGCTGTCAGCATCAAAGGCAGAATGAGCGCCCTGGTCTTTTCTTTATTTTTTTTAAATGCAGTAGTAATAAATGCCAGGGCGATGCCAATATAAGGGAACAGGTTGTTAAAGGTGTAGCTGTTAAAATAGGTAGAGTCTGAGAAAGCCCCAGGCATATTCATCTCTGCTACACGGATAGGATATGCACCTGCTATGATGGTATTGCCCTGTGCCAATGTGCCGCCCACATCAGTAAACTGGAAAGGTGCATATACCAGATGGTGCAGACCGGTAGGAACTAACAGCTTATTTAACAGACCGTATACAAACAGGCCTACATTGCCGCTGCTTACGATCATGCCGGATACTGCACTGATTGCAGACTGCACTAACGGCCATACGAAGGTCATGAGAAAGCCCACGCCGATAGCAGCAGGAATCATCAATAAGAACGGGAAGCGCACGCCGGAGAACATGGAGAAGTATCCTTTGAACTGCTTACCACCAAACTTATTGAACAGATATCCGGTAAGGCAGCCCATCAAAATACCGCCAAATACACCGGTGTCCAGTACCTGAATGCCCATTACCTCAGCCTGACCTGTACCGTACAGACCAAGCGTACCCGGCTCTGCAATCTTGCCAAAAAAATTTAAAGTAATGTTGTTAGCATTTAAAAATATGAAGAAGCCCATCAGGCCGATTAAAGAAGCATGACCTTTGTCTTTCTTTGCCATAGCGCCTGCAATGCCGACACAGAAAATAATGCTTAAGTTATTGATCAGATACATCAATGTGCTATAAATCAAGTTACCAATTAACCGGAAAGGCGCTGCCTGTAAAAAAGTCAGCTTTTCCGTAATCGTTGTGTTGGTCAATAAAATACCAAGAATCAGAATCGTACCAGCTACCCCCAGATACATCATAGGCTGTACAATTGACTTTGAAAATACTTCCAAAGAACTTTTGATTTTTTCTTTCATTCTTGAACTCCTTCATTTGAAATCAATGTAATAATGTGATAAATCAGATATCTTTTTTCTGAATCCGTCACCTTTTTATGATAGCTCTTTTGTATATAATCTCCTATCCTCTCCACACACTGAAAGGCTTCTGGATATTCCTGCTGCGCCAGCTGAAATACAGATACATCTTCCAGTTGTTTGCCATCCTTGTCCAGCACCCTTCTGGCAAAAAACTGCAGATGCCGCATAAATCGTTCGTATAATAGGGAATCATGATTGAGTACCACTCCATAATGATTCTGCACGATTCTTATAATTTCGCTGATTAGCTGGAGACTTACAATCAGTTGGTCTGCCCGCTGGTTTAAGTTGGCATTTACGATATGTAACGTAATAAACCCCATTTCATCTTCGGAAATATGAATACCCATATGCTTATCAATGATTTTTGCTGCTTCTTTAGAAAGAGCGAATTCTTTTTTATAAAACTGCTTGATCTCCATAAGCAGGGGATTCTGGAACACCACTTTATTCTTTTCCCGCTCTAAGGACATGCTGATGTGGTCTGTCAGTGTGATATAAATATTGTCATCCAGATTTAAATCCGATTTTTCCCGAAGCATGGCTACGATTTCTTCTGCAATAGACAGATAAATGATTGGGATTTCCTGCACCAACTTAGCCAGCCGGTTTCCGATGCTTTTTTCAGCCAGAGTAAAAACTTTTTCAATCCGGTCTTCTTCAAGGAACTCACCGGCTTTTTTGCCAAAGGCCAGACCTTTTCCTATGACGATCATTTCCTCGCTTTTTTGATCTTCCACCATTACTACGTTGTTATTGTAAATTCTTTTAATCCTCATAAGAATTCCTTTCCATCAGCCAAGCCACAAAAGTTTTTCCTGTGGCATAACCTGTCCGATGTCCCTTTTATGCAAAATACCAAGTTCGCTGCTATCCGGCAGTAGCACCATGGTAGTAGCCTCGTAACCGCTGCTTTTAATTTTGTCCATATCAAAGGTGATCAGAAACTGACCCTTTTCCACCCGGTCACCCTGCTGCACCAGCGCTTCAAAACCGTCTCCGCCCATTTCCACTGTGTCAATGCCGATATGCAGAATTACATTGATACCGTTATCTCCTGCAATGGCTATGGCGTGATTGGTGGGAAAAAGCGCTTCTACCATGCCGCTCATAGGGGCGTAAAGCTTGCCCTCTGCCGGGATAATGGCCAATCCGTCACCCATGGATTTCTTCGCAAAAGCTTCGTCATTCACTGTTTCTAACGGGATGACTTCACCCATTAAAGGGCTGCCAAGTTCTTTTGACGGCTTTACCAATTCCGTGAGTGTACTTTCCGATTTCCCCATGATACGTGATAAAATACCCATAATATAACCTCCCTTCTGGAATTTCCTGCTTGTTCTGATTGCTGGCAGTGCTTGATTCATTTTTTGCGCAGCAAAAAAACAGGCTTAACCAAAATCATTAAATAACAATAAACGTTATTGAAAGATTTTGGTTAAGCCTGCTTACACAGTAACATTCCGCTTTTCTTTACAAGTACATGATATCAAAACACAAATTTTTTGTCAATGTTATTTTAAAAAAATGTTTGTATAATTTGATATAGAAATGGCGATTATCGCATAAACACTGTATTTATCCGCAATATAACAATTTAAAAAGCACTTATTTTACTACTGATTTACCACGATTAAATGAGCTTTGATATGACAATAAAATTAGAGTGGACACCATGCCGATAGGCCCTTCGGAAATAAATATTTTCTAAGACAAAAGGGACCCTTGTTTTCACAATGTCCCTTTCTGTCCAGTCTACACTTTCCTTCCTACTTAAACATCAAGCAATCTTTTCATTGATAAGTTAGGTAATAAATCCTACCCAATCTCTGACCCATGTATTACCCAAAATAACGCGATATTTTATGATAATCTATGATAGCATTACTTGTAAAAAGTTCGGAAATCTCAGTAAACCCGTTATTCTACACTGATAATGGCAGTCTAATTACAAACGGATTAGTTTCCCATCTGCTTTGCCACTTCCTCAGCAAAGTTCTCTTCTTTCTTTTCGATTCCTTCGCCTGTCTCAAAACGGATGAATCCTTTAATGGCAATCTTTGCAGAATTAGCTTTTGCTACTTCTTCTACATATTTTCCAACAGCCTGTTTTCCGTCTTCAGCCTTTACATAAGTCTGATCTAACAGACAAACTTCTTTTAATTCTTTGTTCAGACGTCCGATGATCATCTTCTCGATGATGTTGTCCGGCTTGTCCGGATTTTCATTCTTAGCCTGAGCTTTTAAGATTTCTGTTTCATGATCGATGTAATCTTTAGAAACTTCATCTCTGCTTGTATATTTCGGCATAATAGCAGCTACCTGCATAGCTACGTTTTTACCCATCTCTTTGATCTCGTCGTTGACAACATCTGTCTCAACTTCTACTAATACGCCGATCTTTCCGCCTGCATGAATATAAGAAGCAACAAATCCGGCTGCTGATTCCATCTGTGCAAATCTACGGATATTTAAGTTCTCACCGATGATTGCAATTTTTCCGTCTAATACTTCTTTTACAGTTTTTCCTGCTTCTGCTTTAGATTCTTCTGCAAGGAAAGCTTCGATATCTGCCGCACCTGTTGTGAGAGCCTGATCTGCAACCTCTGCAACATAAGTCTGGAACTGTTCGTTCTTAGCAACGAAGTCAGTCTCAGAGTTTACTTCCACAATAGCAGCTTTCTTTCCGTCATCAGAGAGTTTAGTAGCAACTAATCCTTCTGCCGCAATACGTCCGGCTTTCTTTTCAGCCTTTGCAAGTCCCTGCTCTCTTAAGTGCTCAACTGCTGCTTCCATATTTCCATCGGTAGCGTTTAATGCCTTTTTACAGTCCATCATTCCGGCACCGGTTTTTTCTCTTAATTCTTTTACCATTCCTGCTGTAATAGCCATGATTTTTCCTCCAAATAAATCTTATTGTTCTGCAGCTTCCTCTTCTGCTTCCACATCAGCAGCATCCATTCCCTGGTTTGCTTCTACAACAGCATCAGCCATTGCGGATGTGATCAATTTAACTGCACGGATTGCATCATCGTTTCCTGGGATGATGTATTCTAAATCTTCAGGATCACTGTTTGTATCTGCAATACCTACCAGAGGAATTCCCAATGTGTGTGCTTCCTGAACACAGATATTTTCTTTTTTAGGATCTACGATGAAGATCATATCCGGAATTTCTTTCATCTCCTCGATTCCGCCTAAGTTCTTCTGTAATTTATCCATTTCTTTTCTAAGTTCTAATACTTCTTTCTTTGGAAGAACTTCAAATGTTCCGTCTTCTTCCATCTTTTTGATCTTCTTTAAACGGTCGATACGGCTTCTGATTGTCTTGAAGTTTGTGAGCATTCCACCTAACCATCTCTGGTTTACATAGAACATTCCGCAGCGCTCTGCTTCTGTCTTTATAGAATCCTGAGCCTGTTTCTTTGTTCCCACAAATAAGATCTTTCCGCCTTCTGCAACACATTCTTTTACTGCGTTGTATGCATCGTCTACCATGCCTACGGATTTCTGAAGGTCGATGATGTGGATTCCGTTACGCTCTGTGTATATATACGGAGCCATTTTAGGATTCCATCTTCTTGTCTGATGTCCGAAGTGAACACCTGCTTCTAATAACTGTTTCATTGAAATAACGCTCATAAAAAATCTCCTTTGGTTATGCTTCCACCATTGTCATTATCCCGGCAAACCTCTCGGCACCTACCGAAATTCCAACGGCGTGTTTATTTTTACCTTTGACAGTATAGCACATCTGTTTTACACAATGCAAGAAAAATTTCGCACTTCCGGCTTAGATACGCCCGGCCCGGTTTAATTCGCCAAAAATCAGGTCATTTACAACCTTGATATAAGTTCCTTTCATGCCGGAAGACCGGGACTCGATGACTCCCGCACTCTCCAGCTTTCTCAGTGCATTGACGATGACTGAACGGGTGATGCCGAAACGGTCGGCAATCTTGCTGGCAACCAAAATACCCTCGCTCCCGTTCAGCTCATCAAAAATATGATGAACCGCTTCCAGTTCCGTAAAGGAGAGAGTTCTGAAGGCAGATTCGATGATATTCTGCTTTCTGCGTTCACTCTCTATCTCTTCACTGACAGAACGCATCATTTCCAATCCAACGACTGTTGTTCCGTATTCAACCAATATAATATCATCAATCGTATAGTCATCTTCCATCCGGTACATAAACAGCGTGCCAAATCTCTCTCCTGCGATATCGATCGGGGAGATAATACCGCAGTAGCGGTGAATGTCTCTTTCAAAACCGAGTGTCTGGAGATTTACATTCTCCTTCGTGGATAATATCGTCAACAGACGCTCATTTAAATCCGTGTCAATATAATCCCCAATTTTGCCGCTGATCATCTCTTCGATAGGATCTATGTTCTCTGAATTTTGAATTCCTAAGATCTTTCCCTTTCTACTGATAACGATCACATTGGAATCCATAACCTCCATCAGAACCTGACAGATGTCATTGAAAACGACTTTTTGTGAATTGTTGTTATGCAGTAATTTATTTATCTTCCTGGTTTTATCTAATAATTGTACACTCATAGCTACTCCTTATTTTCCGTAACTTCTTCCTCTTTCGGCAGATCACATACATATCCGCAGTGTTCGTCTGAACAAACCAGTTTCTTTCCTTTTTCCACCATATACTTTCCGCAGCGCTCACACTTGACGGTAGAAGGCTTCTGCCATGACATAAATTCGCATTCCGGGTTATCCTCACATCCGTAGTATTTCCGACCCTTCTTGGTTTTCTTTAAGACGACTTCCTTTCCGCACAGCGGACATGGAACTCCGATCTTTTCAAAGTGAGGTTTTGTGTTTCGGCAGTCAGGGAATCCCGGACAGGCCAGAAACTTCCCATACGGCCCATATTTCACGACCATATTGCGTCCGCACTGGTCACAGACCACATCGGTCACTTCGTCCTCAATGGTTACCTGCTCCAGTTCTTTTTCTGCGGCCTCCACGGCTTCTTTAAGATCCGGATAGAAGTTTTCCACCACGGATTTCCAGTGGACCTTGCCTTCCTCCACCATATCCAAAAGCGCCTCCATCGTAGCGGTGAAATGCACATCCACGATAGACGGAAATGCCTTTTTCATCATGGTATTGACCGCTTCTCCCAGCTCCGTCATATACAGATTCTTCTTTTCCTTGACCACATACCTTCTGGCAATGATCGTAGATATGGTAGGAGCATACGTACTCGGCCGTCCAATACCCTGTTCTTCCAGGGTGCGGACAAGCGTTGCTTCCGTGTAGTGGGCCGGCGGCTGTGTAAAATGCTGTTTGTGGTCAAACTCTTTTAACTTCAGCTCCGTGGAAGTATCGATACTTTTCAGTATGACATTACCTTTTGATTTCTCATTGTCGATGTTGTACACAGTCAAAAATCCGTCAAAAACGATCTTGGATGCGGAAGCATTGAAACGGTATCCGTTGGCATCGATCTTTACGGATGTAGTCTCATACTTGGCTGCACTCATGCGGCTCGCCATAAACCGGTTCCAGATCAGCTGATAAAGCCTGAACTGGTCTCTGGAAAGCTGTTCTTTCAAGCTCGCCGGGGTGTTCTCGATGTAAGTGGGACGAATGGCTTCATGGGCGTCCTGTACATTTTTGTCGTCCTTTTTTGAAACTTGTCCGTTTCCGACAAAATCACTTCCGTAGGTTTCAGAGATGAACTCTCTGGCATTCTTATCTGCCTCTTCCGAAATCCTTGTGGAGTCTGTACGCAGGTAAGTGATCAATCCCACGGTGCCTTTTCCTTTGATGTCTACACCCTCATACAGCTGCTGAGCAATCCTCATGGTTTTTGCTGTCGGAAAATTCAGTTTGCTGGATGCATCCTGCTGCATCGTACTGGTCGTAAACGGAAGCGGGGCTTTCTTGATACGCTCCCCTGTCTTTACGCTGTCAACATGAAATTCGGCGCCTTCAAGTTCCGCAAGGATCTTGTTCAGCTGTTCTTCATTCTTGATCTCGATCTTCCCGTCTTTGTCTCCGGCAAACTTGGCCTCCAGGGGCTTTTTGCTCCCTTTCACATTCAGAAAAGCATCCAGTGACCAGTATTCTTCCGGTATGAAAGCGCTGATCTCTTCTTCCCGGTCACAGATCAGGCGGAGCGCCACAGACTGTACCCGGCCTGCGCTCAATCCCCTCTTGATCTTTGCCCATAAAAGAGGACTGATCTTATACCCGACAATCCGGTCTAAAACACGTCTTGCCTGCTGGGCATCCACCAGGTCCATGTCGATCTCTCTCGCATGCTTTAATGATTCCTTGACTGCATTCTTGGTGATCTCATTAAATGTGATACGGCTGCATTTTTTATTCTCAAGTTTCAGCGCATAATAAAGATGCCATGAAATTGCTTCCCCTTCCCGGTCAGGGTCAGTCGCGAGATAAACTTTGTCGGCCTTTTTCACTTCTTTCCTCAATGCCGCCAATACTTCTCCCTTGCCCCGGATCGTAATATATTTTGGTTCAAAATTATGTTCCAGGTCGATTCCCATCGTACTCTTGGGGAGATCCCTCACATGACCGTTGGATGCAATGACCGTATAATTTTTCCCTAAAAATTTATTGATCGTCTTTGCTTTCGCTGGTGATTCTACAATTACTAAGTATTTTGGCATTTTTGCACCTCTTAATTATATTTTTATTATGTAATAATTTTTCAGTATTTCTTCTGCCAACCCCTGCCTCTGTAGATAGTATAAGGATGTCACAGCCTCTGTGACCGGCAGTTTTGCCTCCGAAGCTATCTGTTCCAGGCATTTAGGTTCCAAACTCAAAACATCATACACCATTTTTTCACCTCTAGCAAGTGAATTTTTATCAAATTGACAGACATTATGTGAAAATACTCTGAATTTTGGAAATTCATTTAAGATATCTTCGGGGCCGGAAACCAGCTTGGCGCCTTGCTGGATCAGGCGATGGCAGCCCCTTGATACATCACTCGTCACATTGCCCGGGAGTGCAAAAATTTCTTTGTTTTGTTCCAATCCGCAGTCCGCTGTGATCAGAGATCCACTTTTCTCTCTGGCCTCCACTACGAAAATTCCGTCGGAAAGGCCACTGATGATCCTGTTCCTCTGCGGAAAAAGAAAAGAAAGCGGCTCTACGCCGGGACCATACTCAGAATAGATCACACCCTGTTTCTCTACATCGGCGAACAGTTTTTTATGTGCTTTCGGATAAATCCGGTCAATCCCGCATCCCAGAACACCTGCCGTCGGTGCGCCTACATCCAGGGCTCCTCTGTGAGAAGCTCCGTCGATTCCCCTTGCCATGCCGCTGACGATCAAAACACCCCTCCTGGACAGCTCTTTTGCAAAATATCCTGCCATCTCTCTTCCATATAAAGTACAGGATCTGGCCCCTACTATGGCAATGACCAGCCTTGATTCCTGCGGCCTGCCTTTTCGGAAAATGCCAAACGGATAGTCATAGATCTGTTTGAGCCGCTGTGGATAATCAGGTTCTTTCCATATAATATAGTCTGTTTTCTGCTTTTTTAGCTCCTCGTACTTCTTACAGATATAAGATTCATCTCTTGTCTCAAGAAAAAGCCGGTACTGTCTCTTGTTAAGAAATGGCTTTGCAGTCTCCGCATTAAGCTTCCTGAGTTCCTCCGGATGAATAATGGCAGAAAGGATCTCACCCTGCGTCTTTCGATTCATCTCAAGAAGCGACGTAAACCAGAACCACGAAATCTTTTCATTCATATCCCACAGCCTCCGATAAAAACTCCATGTTGCGCAGAGACAGTGCCTCTATAAGATGTCCCTCCCCGATCTCGCTTTTCTGTTCCATTCCGGCAATCGTTTTTGCTGTCCTCACAATCTTATGAATACCCCGCATAGAAATATGATGTTTCTTTTGTTCTTCTTTTAAGATTCTTCGGCTTTCTTTGGACAACGGACAGATTTTTTCTAAGTCCTCTGCCTGTATCTGACCGTAATAAGAATACGGAGTATCCGAGAGTTCTCTCTGTTCCTCCCTGATATTTTCCAAAACCCTGCTGCGGATGGCAGCCGAATTTTCAGTCTCGGCGTCCATTTTCTTTGCCTCCTGTCCAACTGTGAGAATCAGATCAAAACGGTCCAGTATGGGCCCTGAAAGTCTGTGATAATAGGACCGCTTTTCACCCGCACTGCACCGGCATGCCTCCGGAGTAAAGCTGTTGCCGCATGGACATGGATTCATGGCCGCTGCAAGTAAAAAGTCCGCAGGCATGGTATAGTCTCTCCCAAGCCTGTTTAAAATAATCTGCTTATCTTCCAGCGGCTGTCTCAGGGCTTCAATGCATTTGGCGTCAAACTGTGCCAGTTCATCCAGGAACAGGACACCTTTGTGGGCAAGTGTGATCTCTCCAACTTTTGGAACCGCTCCCCCACCGATCAGCGCTCCCCTGGATATGGAAGAATGAGGTTTTCGGAAAGGCGGACAAAAATCTTCTGCCTCCCGGTGGACACCGGCCGCCTGATACAGAGCCTGCACCTCCAGATATTCTTCCTCGGATAAACTGTTCATGATAGAAGAAATCCGTTCAAGCGCCATAGTCTTGCCACAACCTGGAGCTCCGATCAGAAGAATGTTATGCCTCCCGGTTACGGCGATTTCCAGAGCTCTTTTTAAGAAAGCCTGTCCTTTTATTTCTGAAAAATCATGACACTGGCTGTCAAGGATCATCCTTTTTTCCTTAAAATGATATGGAAGCACACACCCGCTTCTGAAATAGTCCACGGCATCGGAAAGATGTTTTACCGGAACCAGTTCCACATCTCTGATATGTACAAGGGATTCCATATCATCATAGGGAACCATAAATCGCCGGATGCCCTGCTTTCTCCCTTCCATGATGATGGGCAGGCACTGTCTGATCCCATGGACACTGCCGTCCAATCCCAGCTCTCCCAGGAGACAGATGGGCGGTTCTTTGTTAATTGGAATATAATTGAGACCGGCCATAACGGCCGCTGCGATGGGAAGATCAAATGCGGTTCCTGTCTTTCTGATGTCGGCAGGAGATAAATTGACGGTAATTTTCATAGGAGGGAGCGGACAGCCCAGAGCCCGCAGTGCGGATTCCACCCTGTGCCTGGATTCTTTTGCTTCATTAGAAAGGCGGCCTACCATAGTAAAGTATGGGAGACCGCTTCTTAGTTCCGCTTCGACCTGAATGATACAGCCTGCGGCGCCTGAAACAATGCCGCTTAACATCGAACAAAACATAAAGCCTCCTTCTTCTCCGGAAGCCTTTCAGCTAACAATATACTGTATCTTATCATGTTTTCTATTTTTTTACAACTATTTCAGCAATTTTTTCAGTTCACTCATGAAGGTGTTCACATCTTTGAACTCTCTGTATATAGCGGCAAACCTTACATATGCCACCTCATTCAGTTCCTTCAGCTTGTCCATGACGATTTCTCCGATCAGGGAACTCTCTACCTCGCGCTGTCCGAGATTATAGATCTTTGTCTCGATCTCATCTACAATCTGATCTATCTGTCCCATGGATATAGGCAGCTTGTGGCAGGACTGTACGATACCCGCCTTGATCTTGGAGCGGTCATACATCTGTCTGGTCTTGTCCTTCTTGATCACAGACAGCGGTTCTGTCTCGATCTTTTCATAGGTCGTGAAACGCTTGCTGCAGTCGTCACACTGTCGTCTTCTCCGTATAGAGTTATTGTCTTCCGAATGTCTGGAATCAATGACTCTGGAATTTTCACTTCCGCAATAAGGGCACCTCATTTTTCTACCTCCCGGGCTATGCTTTTCTTTGTACTCTTTTGAGAGGCAGAACACGTCTGCCTCAAGACTTTCCATTCGTTAAAGGAAGTATATCATTTTTTCCAGATCACTTCAAACATTCTTTTTCATTAATATCCACCAATACAGTGTCACAGCCGATTCGAATGATCTTCTTATATGGAATATAATAAAACTCTCCTTTTGTAAAACATAGGATCTTTGTCGCTTTTGGAACGATCAGACATAAAATCTGACCTGACGCCAGGTCAAACTCCAGGTCGATTACACATCCCAGTTTATCTCCGGTCCGGCAGTTGATAACATCCTTTTCCCTCAACTCTAAAAACTTCATGAAACGCCACCCCAGAAAAATAGTTATAATAGTGTATGCCCCAGGAAATAAAATGTGTCAAAAAGGCTGTATCCTCCAGTCAGATACAGCCTAATGATCTTTATATAATTCACTTTATTATACAGTAATGATTTTTTTCGGACACTTCTTGGCACAGAGTCCGCAGTTGACACATTTCTCATAGTCTATATGAGCAATGTTATTTTCTACGGTAATCGCTCCAAGCTTACATTCTTTCGCACAGAGCCCGCAGCCGATACATCCGGCTTTGCACACGGACATGACGTCTTTTCCCTTGTCTTTAGAATTACACTGCACTAAATGCTTCTTGTCGTAAGGAACCAGTTCAATAAGTCCCTTCGGACAGATATCGGTACATTTTCCGCAGCCGATGCACGCTTCTTTGTCAACATACGCAATACCGTTGACGATGGAGATTGCATTCTCAGGGCACACCTGGGCGCAGCTTCCGAATCCCATACATCCGAAAGAGCATGCTTTGGGCCCCTCTCCGGGTACGTTCATGGCTTCCACACAGCTCATCTGTCCTGTATATTCGTATTTATTTGATGCTTTCTCACAGGTCCCCGCACACTTTACGAATGCCACCTGTTTTACGAAGTCACCGGCTTCCACACCCATGATGGCACCGATTTTTTCTGCCGCCGCAGGCCCGCCTACCGGACAGGCATTGACCGCAGCTTCTCCGTTCGCGATCGCTTTTGCAAGCCCGTCGCATCCGGCATATCCGCAGCCTCCGCAGTTATTTCCGGGAAGTTCTGCGCGGACTGCTACTTCTTTTTCATTGACCGGAACCTTAAACTTCTCAGAAGCGATTCCCAAAAGAATAGCAATGACCAAACCAATGCCTCCGACCACGACGGCCGCGAGGATAATTGCTGTAATATCCATTTTTGCTACCTCCCTATATGATTCCTGAGAATCCAAAGAAAGCGATAGCCATCAGCCCTGCCGTGACAAGAGTGATCGGCATTCCTTTGAAAGATTCCGGGATGTTGTTGTATTCTAATTTCTCGCGGATACCAGCCAGGATCACGATGGCGATGGTAAATCCGACAGCCACTCCAAATCCGTTGACTACACTGGTAATAAAGTTGTAATCATACTGAACGTTATTCAATGCAACACCGAGCACCGCACAGTTGGTAGTGATCAGCGGAAGATATACGCCTAAAGACTCATAAAGAGCCGGCATAGATTTCTTTAAAAACATTTCCACGAACTGAACCAATGCCGCAATGACAAGGATAAATGCGATCGTCTGAAGATATTCCAGATGAAACGGTACGAGTATGCCCGCATAAACGAAATAGGTAACCGCTGAGGCGATTGTGATGACGAAAATAACCGCAGCGCCCATTCCGCCGGCAGTTTCTACCTTCTTGGATACACCAAGGAAAGGACAAAGGCCTAGGAACTGGCTCAATACTACGTTATTAACTAATGCCGCACCGATTGCGACTAATAATAAATTTGACATTGTTCATCCCCCCTATTTGTCATCCACACTGTTATCGAAAAACCGGCTTCCACAGGCACCGTTTCCGCAGCTTGCACAGTCGCCGCAGCCGGAAGCCTGAGGCTCTCCTGCTTTTTTCGGTTTCTTGTTTCTTACCTTATTCTGAACTGCAACAAGGCAGGCCAGGACAAAGAATGCTCCGGGGGCCAGGATAAAGATCGTGATCGGCTCATAAGCAGCCGGCATGATCTTTGTGCCAAAGATCGTACCTGCACCGAGGAGTTCACGGAAAGCTCCGATCACAGTCAGTGCAATGGTAAATCCCAGTCCCATTCCGACACCGTCGAAGAAAGAGAGAACTGCCCCGTTCTTAGATGCAAAGGATTCTGCGCGTCCCAGGATGATACAGTTTACTACGATCAGAGGAATGTATATTCCAAGGCTTGCATTCAGTGACGGCACATATCCCTGCAAAAGGAACTGTACTACCGTTACCAGAGATGCAATGATAACAATATAGCCCGGAATACGGACCCTGTCAGGAATAATATTTCGCATGAGTCCAATGATCAGATTGGAAAACATTAACACGGCCGTAGTGGAAAGTCCCATTCCTGCCCCGTTGATGGCGGATGTGGTTACCGCGAGGGTAGGACACATACCGAGCATTAAGACGAAAGTAGGATTTTCTTTGACAATACCGTTGATTAAACGTTCTATCGGATTACTTTTCATCTCAATTACCTCCTTTCAATGTATCCATTAAAGCAACACAGCTGTTGACCCCGCTTGTTACCGCACGGCTGGTGATCGTGGCACCGCTGATGGCATCGACCTTTGCGTCGTCGTTCTTGCCGGAACCGTCTTTTACGACTTCAAACTGCTTCGCTTTTTTATCTTTGAAGTTACTCTTAAATTCATCTTCTTTTGCCTTCATACCAAGACCTGCGGTCTCACTGATCGTCAAAGTCTCATATCCGTTGACCGTACCGTCATTCTTGACACCGACGGAGAGGGTGATATCTCCGCCGTACCCGTCAGGGTTTGTCACGGAGAATACATATCCAAGACCTTTTCCGTCCTTATCTACTGCTTTGGCAATCTCACTGACCGTATTCTGGCCCAAATTCTTTGCCTTCAAAACTTTGTTTATCTCTTTTTTATTAAGCTTCACTGCCTCAAATCGATCTGCGTCTTTGAACACAGCCTTGTATGCTTCCTGTTTTGTCTTTTCTTCCTGCTTTGCAATCGGATCTTTGGTCACGTTGTAAACGAATCCAAGGATCAGTCCGGCAGCCAGAGTGATGATAAATAATTTAATACAGTCGTTTACTAAACTTTTATTCATTGTCTTTGCCTCCTTTTGCCTTCACAATTCCAAACGGAGTAGGAACCGTAATCTTTTCAATCAGAGGAACAACCAGGTTCGCAATGATAATAGAGTAAGAAACTCCCTCTGCCATCGGTCCGAACAGTCGGAAAATACCGGTCAGCAGTCCGCAGAGGACGCCGAAGATGATCTTTCCTCTGGAAGTGATCGGTGAAGTTACATAGTCCGTTGCCATGAAGATCGCACCGAGCATCAAACCGCCGGAAAAAATCTCAGACGCCATGTAAGTGAGATCGAAGCCATGTCCTCCAAAAAGCAGTACGAAGACAGCCACCGTCGCCACATAGATGCATGGGATCAGCGGTGAGATCACTTTCTTTAATACCAGGTAGGCTCCTCCCAGGAGGAGAAGGACGGCGGATGTCTCTCCGATCGTTCCCGGGATAAATCCTGTAAAGACATTTCCGAGGTCTACACTCTTTCCTGCTTTCAGCAGGGCAAGAGGAGTCGCGGTGGTGACACCGTCATAGGTAAATGTCGTCATTCTTGCCGCAAAAGAGATCATCAGAAAACAGCGGGCTCCCAATGCCGGGTTCATAAAATTCTGCCCCAGGCCGCCGAAAACTTGTTTTACGACAATAATAGCAAAAAGGCCGCCGAGCACCGGCATCCAGAAAGGAACACCTGCCGGCAGGTTCAGCGCAAGCAGGAGTCCGGTCACAGCCGCGCTCAGATCGCTGACGGATACTTTTTGTTTCATTAGCTTCTGATATATATACTCAGCAGCCACACAGGTGACAATGGAGACCGCAATGGTCACAGCCGCAGATGCACCGAAGATATAGATACCAAAAACTGTGGCCGGGAGTAATGCAAGGATTACGTCCAGCATAATGCTTTGTGTTGAGCTTTTGTCCCTTACGTGCGGGTTTGCTGAAACACGATATAATGTTTCGTTCATATGTACCTCTCCTTTACTTCTTTCTACGATTTGCCAAGACCTGTTTGCGTCCTGTCTTCATTGACTGTGCCAGGTTTCTCTTCGCCGGACAGATAAAAGAACAGCATCCGCATTCCACACACTCATCTCCGTGGAGTGCCTCAAATGCTTCAAAGTTATTGTTATCTGCCAGTACGGACAGTCTCGCCGGCATTAACTTCTGAGGACAGACGCTGACACAGCGCCCGCAGTTGATACAGTTGCTCGGCTCTACGGCAGACACAGGGTCCTTTGTAAATGCAAGCAGAGAAGAAAATGTTTTGACAGCCGGAACGTCGGTAGTAAACATGGCCATTCCCATCATCGGACCTCCGGAGATCACCTTTTCAGGCTGTCCCTTAAATCCACCGGCCGCTTCGATCAGTTCGTTGACGTTGGTTCCCGTGCGGACTAAAAGGTTTTTAGGGCTCTCAACCGCATCTCCGGTCACCGTTACCACACGGCGGAACAAAGGTCTTCCCTCTTTTACCGCTTCCTTGACAGCAACAATCGTTGCCACGTTGTCCACAATACATCCTGCATCTGCCGGAAGCATACTGGAATTGATGGCTCTTCCCGTAGTCGCATAGATCAGGGAACGCTCCGCTCCCTGCGGATATTTTGTCTTTAACTCTGCAACCGAAATTCTTGCATCTCCTTTGACACAATCGCTGACTTTGGCAATGGCATCTTTTTTATTGTCTTCCACTGCGATGATCCCTTTTGCCTTCGGGAACAAGTCAAGAACAATGTTAAGACCTTCCACGAGGACTTCCGGAGTCTCCATCATGATCCTGTAATCTCCGGTTATGTAAGGCTCACACTCCGCACCATTGACAATGATGTACTCGATGGCATCCGGATCTTTCGGAGCCAGCTTCACATGAGTCGGGAAACCTGCCCCTCCGAGCCCGACGATCCCTGCGTCTTTGATCGCAGCGAGAACCTCGTCTCTGGTCATATCCTGATACGGCTTTGCTTTAAACTCCGCTTCTTTAAATTCTCCGTCGTTTTCTATTACAATTGCATTTACTTTTGCCCCGGCGGGAGTCACTCTCGGCTCGATTGCTTTCACCGTACCCGAAACAGAGCTGTAAATATTGGCAGACACAAAACCGCCTGCCTCTGCAATCTTCTGTCCCGCCAGTACCTGATCACCTTTTTGTACGATCGGTTTCGCAGGTGCCCCGATATGCTGGCCGACAGGTAAAACAACATCTCCTTTAGGCAGATATTCGGTGATCGGAGAATTTTTTGCGTATTCTTTCCCGTCATCCGGATGAACTCCGCCGCTAAATGTAAACAATGCCATTTTTAAGCCTTCCTTTCTCTTTTCTTTAATTTCCATATCTTTAATGATAAATTGTTTAGCATGCAAAATCAACTTTCGACATTTTTTTCACAAATGAAATCCCACAAAATAACACACATATCACTAAAATCTTTTCATTCTTTTACTTTTTTCATCTTTTTGCACAGAAAAAGAAACAATAGTGCTTTCTATATGTGAATTAATTATCAATCTAAAAGGAGTCCCCGATCCTGAGAACTCCCTCTTTGAAGTTTTATCTAATGCCTGATCTGTCCATTGCCATAAATAATAAATTTGGTAGTCGTCAGCGCATCGAGTCCCATCGGTCCCCTTGCATGGATCTTTTGGGTGCTGATTCCGATCTCGGCTCCAAAGCCGAACTCGAATCCATCGGTAAATCTCGTGGAAGCATTTACATAGACTGCAGCCGCATCGATCTTCTCCAGAAACTCCTGGGCATGGGAATAAGAATCTGTGACAATCGCCTCGGAATGTTTGGTATTGTAGCGGTTGATATGTTTTACCGCCTCATCAAAACTGTCCACGACCTTTACCGAGATAACGGCATCCAGATATTCGGTTCCCCAGTCTTCTTCCGTCGCCCGGATAACCTGGTCACTGACTGCCATGACTCTCTCGTCTCCTCTGACCTGCACTCCCTTTTTCAGCAATGCCTCTACGACAGCCGGAAGATGGGTCTGTACAACATCTTTATGTATGACCAGAGACTCGCATGTATTGCAGGTTCCAAGCCTCTGAGTTTTTGCATTGACCACGATATCGACAGCCATTTGGGGATCTGCATACTCATCGATATAAGTATGGCAGTTTCCGGTTCCTGTCTCGATCACGGGAACCGTGCTGTTTTTCACGACACTCCGGATCAATCCGGCTCCGCCTCTTGGAATGAGGACATCAATATATTCATTCATCTGCATCATCTTTGTGGCAGTTTTCCGGCTGGTATCTTCCAGGAGCTGAATGCCGAATACCGGCATCTTTTTCTTGGCTAATGATTCCTGGAGAACTTTAGTAATCGCAAGATTAGAATGTATGGCGTCGCTTCCGCCGCGGAGCAGGCAGGCGTTTCCTGTCTTAAAGCAAAGAGCAAACGCATCCGCAGTGACATTGGGACGGGATTCATAGATAATCCCCACAACGCCCAAAGGCACGACCTTCTTTCCGATCAGCAGTCCGCTTTTATTGGGCTTCATCTCGGTGACTGCCCCGATGGGATCTTCCAAGTCCGCCACCTGTCTGAGTCCTTCTGCCATGCCTTCGATCCTGTCAACCGTCAGAGTCAGACGGTCCACCAGTGCCTCCGACATCCCGCGCTCCATGGCTGCTTTCACGTCTTTTACATTCTCCGAAAGAATGTAATTCTGGTTTGTCACAAGCTGGTCTGCCGCTTCCCTGAGCAGCTCGTTTTTGTCATTCATAGGCGCCTGCGCCAGAACGACCGACGCTTCTTTTGCCTGTCTTCCTAATTGTTCTAACATAACAACCTCCCTTCTATCTTTATCTCAGTGCTTTCCCTTTGGCTTCAGCGGAGTCACACTTCCGTCCTCATTCTTTATGCTGATATGATTCAGCTGTCCGCGCAGATTTGCCCGGACAGACTGGATATATTCTTCTCTCAGCTTTTTCTGCTCCTTCTTTTCCTTCTCTGAAAGCCCGATGGACTTTTCCAGATGATATAATTCATTGATTCTTCTGATCTTGTCTTCGTTCATACTATTCCTTTCCAGTCAAAATTATGAGTTTAAATACGGACATTCCGTAAGATATTTCCGAAAATTAAAATGTTCTCTTTTATGGGCTAAGAAAAGCGTTCCGATCTCCCTGCCCCCGATAATTCTGTTCAGGTCATTTAAATCTCTGCTGTTTGCTATGACCATATCGGCCCCGCAGTCTGTCACAATATTTGCAGCTGCGATCTTTGTGGCCATGCCCCCGGTTCCCACCTTGGTCACAGCTCCTTTTGCCATGTTTTCGATCTCTTCGGTAATCACGGGTACTTCTGATATAAGTCTTGCTCTTTTATTTTTATGCGGGTCGTCCGTATATAATCCGTCTATATCCGTGAGAAGAATCAAAAGATCTCCTTCTACTACCGCAGTGACCACGGCAGATAAAGTGTCATTGTCTCCGAACTCAATTTCTTCTGTGGAGACGGTGTCATTTTCATTTACGATAGGAATGATGCCCAGACTCAGCAGCTGGTTAAATGTATTTCTTGCATTGAACCTGCGCATATCGTTCAACATCGTCTCTTTTGTGATGAGGATCTGGGCAGAGCCCTGATTGTATTCAGCAAATAGCTTTTGATAGATCATCATCAACTGTCCCTGTCCCACGGCAGAGCAGGCCTGCTTCATCGGAAGAGATCCCGGGCGTTCCTTTAGTCCCAGTGCTTTATAGCCGACCCCGATCGCTCCGGACGATACTAATATCACATCTTTTCCGCTGTTGTGAATATCTGTCAGGACACGGACCAGCTTTTCAAGCCGGAATAAATTTAGCTGTCCTGTCTTCGGATGTATCAGGGAAGAAGTCCCTACCTTAACTACGATCCGCTTCTTATCCTTTAGTTTTTCTCTGTTTTCCATAATGCTGAAGTCCTGTCCTATTCCCGCTGAGCCTCGGTCAGCGCAGTTTATGATTATTGTAGCCTCTTTCTAAAAAAAAATCAACGTATTATCACCGAAAAATCGACACGAAAAATTGATTTAGTTAAAAACCCAGAAGAATCTGACTATATCAGAATTCTTCTGGGTTTTTAACTAAACATCAAGAAGGATTACATCTTCACTTTCCAGTGATGCTTTCACGTCAATGACTCTTTGATTACTGCTTCCCCGGAATCTTAAATTTAAATCCTTTTTTTCTTCCACAAAAGGGCCGTCCACTAAAACATCCAGATATTGAAGCACCTCCGGATCAAACTCCATGATTTCTTCAAACAGATAAGAAGAATACATCCAGATATTTTTTTCCGGACAACGCTCTTTGAGTTTCATCAGCAATTCCCTGACCGGACGCCGGTTTGCAGGCTCCATAGGCTCTCCTCCAAGAATCGTTGCCCCGGCTATATGCTCTCCTGCTGTCAGTGTTAAAAATTCTTCTTCCGTTTCTTTATTCCATTTAAGGCCGCCCTCAAAATCCCATGTTTCCGGGTTAAAACAACCCTTACACTTCCTCGTGCACCCCTGTACAAACAGAGAGGTCCTGATGCCGACTCCATTGGAAATATCGATCTTCCTGATCTGTGCGTACCGCATTTAGTTCACCTCTTGCACCTGGTTATCCAGATGGACAAACCGTTCTCCGATCTCCTGGGTACGTCCCTTGTTCCAGAAATTATCTCCCAGATATCCGCAGGTCCTGCGGCATACGTTTAAAGTCTTGTGGCTTCTGTTGCCGCAGTTCGGACAGTACCACTCATAGTTCTCATCAAGAAGGATTTCCCCGTCAAATCCGCATTCCTGACAGTAGTCTGACTTTGTATTGATCTCGGCATACTGAATGGTATCGTACATATAGTCAATCAGAGCAGACAGCGCTTCGAGATTCTGATTCAGGTTCGTTACCTCCACGTAACTGATCGCCCCGCCTGAAGAAATGCTCTGGAACTTTGCTTCAAATCCAAGTTTTTCAAAGGCATCGATCGGTTCAGTCACGTTTACATGGTAAGAATTTGTAATATAATCTTTATCCGTGATTCCTTCCACAACACCAAACCGTTTCTTTAAGCTTCTTGCAAACGTATAAGTCGTAGACTCTGCCGGAGTTCCGTACACGCTGAATCCAAGTCCGGACTCTGCCTTCCACCGGTCACATGCTCCCCGGAGACGCTCCATGATCCTGACAGCCAGTTCATCGCCTTCCTCCGTCGTATGACTTTTTCCGAGGAGGGAAAGAACACACTCGTACAAACCGATGTATCCAAGGGAAAGTGTAGAGTAGCCGCCTTCCAAAAGCTTATCGATCGTTTCGCCCGGCTTCAGCCTTGCGATGGCTCCGAACTGCCAGTGGATCGGACTCACATCTGACAAGGTACCTTTCAGGCTCTCATGCCGCAGCATCAGCGCTTCCCGGCACAGGCTCAGGCGTTCGTCGAGGATATTCCAGAATTTCTCCATATCCTGCTCCGCAGACAATCCCACATCGGCCAGGTTAATAGTCACGACTCCCTGATTAAATCTGCCGTACCATTTATAATTGCCTTCTTCATCTTTCCATGGGGCCAGAAAGCTTCGGCATCCCATACACGGGAACACTTCCCCTTTGTAATTCTTCTTCATGATCTTTGCCGAAATAAAGTCGGGCATC
Organism: Anaerostipes hominis (ex Lee et al. 2021); assembly: GCF_002270485.1. Classification (GTDB taxonomy): domain Bacteria; phylum Bacillota; class Clostridia; order Lachnospirales; family Lachnospiraceae; genus Anaerostipes; species Anaerostipes hominis. Next base: position 96,674 of record NZ_NQOG01000003.1, read on the forward strand.
ATGCGTTTTGCCACACATTTGACCGCCAGATCCGTCAGATAGCGGTACCTGCTGTCTTTCGGTACGTTGTTTTTATCCAAGACATACAAAAGTTTTGGAAATGCCGGTGTCACATAGGCTCCCACCGGATTTTTCATTCCCTCATACCGCTGCCTTAACATTTCTTCGATCAGCATCGCCGTCTCTTTTTCATATTCCGGTTCTTCACTGATGTACATGAAGACAGACAAAAACGGAGCCTGTCCATTGGTAGTTGAAAAGGTATTGATCTGATACTGTATCGTCTGGATGCCGGAAACGATCTCATCGTGAAGACGGTCTTCTGCGATCAGTTCTACTTCCCGTTCCGTATACTCTTTTCCGATCATCTCCCCTTCCTTTTTCACCTTTTCTTTATGTTTATCTAAGCTCACTCTTACAAAGGGTGCCAAATGGGAAAGCGAAATCGTCTGGCCTCCATACTGACCGTTTGCCACCTGCTGTACAATCTGGGTCGCAACCGTACAAGCAGTCTGGAGGGACTTCGGAGTTTCAATCAGTTTACCGTTTATCACCGTTCCGTTTTTAAACATATCCTTTAAATCCACCAAGTCACAGTTATGCATCTGCTGGATATAGTAGTCCATATCGTGAAAATGAATGATGCCGTCATCATGTGCCTGGACAATTTTAGGCGGAAGCATCATCCTCCTGCAGTAATCCCTGGAAAATTCCCCTGCGATCAGATCCCTCTGTGTTGCCAGGATATTCGGATCTTTATTAGAGTTTTCATCCAAAGCTTCCTGGTTTTCTCCGGTCACGATGCCGAATACCTCATTGTCAATGGTATTCGTCTCTCTCTGGAACTCTCTGACCTTACGGTATCCTTCATAGGCCTTCGCCGTCAAAATCTGGTCTTTTTGAATGAGCTTTTCAAATACCTGGTCTTCGATCCGGTAAATGCTGATATCCTCGTCTCCCTGATGTTCCTCATGGATCTCAAAGGAAATATCCTTTGCACATTTTTCATCTACAACCCCGCTTCCGTACCTCATAGCTTTTAAGATGGCAAGTTCGATTTTAGACGGATCAAAATCTACTTTACTGCCATTTCTCTTAATCACTTTCATTTATCTTCACCCTTTCAATTATTCTGTCCTCTATTATAAACCAATATATATTGTGTGTCCAGATGTTAAACATCACAATATGTTGTATTTTTTATCCATATTTTCGATTAATTGTTCGGCCGTTTTGATGCCGTCCATAGCCGCAGACGTGATTCCTCCGGCATATCCTGCGCCTTCCCCGCATGGATAGATCCCGGGAATACTGCCCTGAAATGACTCATCCCTTTCCATCCGGAGAGGAGATGAGGTTCTCGCCTCAATTCCGCTCAGGACTGTATCACCATCAGAAAATCCTTTGATTTTTTTCTCAAAGGCATCCATTCCCTCGATGATTGCCTCTGAAATCTCATCCGGCAGACATTCCCTTATATTTGCGAATGCTGTTTTCCCTTTTGTATTGGGAAGGACTCTTCCGAATTTATCACTCTTTTTATCTTCCTTAAAATCTGAAAACGTCTGAACGGGTATCGCTCCGTTTCCGGCCCGGTAAGCTTTCTCCTCCCACTTTCTCTGGAATTCGATGCCAGCCAGCGGATGTTCCGATCCAAAATCTTCCGGCGTTACACTGGCAATGATCGCGCTGTTTGAATTTCTCGCCATACGGTCGTGATTGCTCATGCCGTTGACTGTCAGCCTTCCTTTTTCTGAAGACGCATTCACTACAAATCCTCCGGGGCACATACAGAAAGAATAGACACTCCTGCCGCCTGAAGCCCTGTAAGTAAGTTTATAGGAAGCCGTGGGCAGTTTTTTGTCCCCCGCCCCTTTTCCATACTGGGATTCGTCAATCTTCTGCCTCAGATGCTCCACCCTTACCCCGATAGCAAAAGATTTCGGCATCATATACAGCTTATTTTCGTACAGCATTTCAAAGGTATCTCTGGCACTGTGTCCTACCGCCAGTACTGCGGTATCGCAGGGAAGTGTCTCTGTTTCATTGATCACAAGCGCAGTCATTCTGCCTTCTTTTATTACTAAATCTGTTACCTTGTTTTCAAACCGAATCGTTCCTCCTGCTTCCTGTATGGCATTTCTCATATTTGCCACAACCTTACAGAGCAGGTCTGTCCCGATATGCGGCTTTCCGTCATATAAGATTTCTTCCGGTGCCCCGTATTTAACAAAGGTCTCCAGCACAAACCGGTTCCGCCCGTATTTGTCCTTCACTGCCGTATTGAGTTTTCCATCAGAAAAGGTTCCGGCCCCTCCTTCTCCGAACTGTACGTTTGACTCAGGGTTGAGATTTCCGCTTTCCCAGAAAGCCTCTACGTCCTTCATTCTCTCTTCCACGGGTTTCCCTCGCTCCAGAAGAATCGGTTTTAACCCGGCTTTTGCCAGAACCAGGGCGGCAAAAAGGCCGGCCGGACCCATGCCGATCACCACAGGGCGGACCGGTATTTCCTTTCTGCACCTGGGTAACCGGTATTCTTTTCTTTCGGCCTTCGTTATCCTGGGATTTTTGTTTCTTTTGAGAAACACGGATTCTCTCTCTATTTCTGCATCGATTGTATATACATAGCTGATCTGGTCTTTTTTTCTGGCATCCAAAGACCGCTTAAAGATCTGATAGCTTTTTAACGGTGCGTGATGTACCGCTTTCTTTATTTTCTGTTCCAGCTGGACCTTCGTATGTTCCGCCGGAAGTTTTATCTGACTGATTCTGATCATTGATTCCCCGCCTCTATCTGATTTCCCGAAATATATCCTGATGTAAAAGCCCACTGAAGATTATATCCGCCACAGGTGCCGTCTACATCCAGCAATTCCCCGGCAAAGTACAGCCCCCGATGGATCTTGGATTCCAGTGTACCCTCGATGACTTCCCTGACAGAGACGCCGCCTGCCGTCACCTGTGCCATATCGAACCCTTTATACCCCGAAACCGGGACCGGAAACTTCTGTATCATGGAGCGGATCTGCCTCAGTTCTTTCTGTGTAAGGTCTGCTGCACTCCTCTCCGGCCGGATCTTTATACGGCTCAGTACCGTAAATGCCAGTTTTTTATTCAGGAAGCCCTGGAGAAATTCTTCCGCTGTCTTGTAATATCCGACTTTTCTGAAATAGTCCATTAATTCCTTCAATGTAATCTGCTCCGGCATGAGGTTTAAGATCACCTCCACCTTTTTCTTCTTCCTCAGAGCATCGATGGCATACCGACTGATTTGAAATACCGGAATTCCGGATATTCCGTATTTGGCAAACTGGACCTCTCCTTTTTGTTCTGCGGTCTTTTGGCCGTTCACATAAACCGAAAGAGCGCAGACACTGCGGACGCCGGCCAGATGTTTAAAGAACTTTTCCCCTGATTCCAGAGCCGCCAGAGCCGGAAAAATATCCGTAACAGTATGTCCCATAGCTTTTGCCAGAGCATATCCGCTGCCGTTGCTCCCCAGTTTTTCCTGGGCCGTTCCCCCGGCTGCCAGGATGATATTCCTGCCCTGATACTTATCTGTGCCGCACGTTACATGAAATGTATCCTTTTTCTTCTGAATCCTTTTGACTTCCGTCCCTGTCTTCATATGTACGCCGAGCTGTCTCATTTCTCCTGTCAGTGTATCAACGACTGTGGAAGCCTGCATGGACGCAGGATAATAATATCCTCCCAAGTTGGTGGTCAGCATCCCCATGGACTGAAAAAAATCCAGGGTCTCTGCCGCCCCGAACACCTCCAGCATAGAATATGGGAATCCCGGTTTTTCTCCCCGGTAACAGTCCTGGTCCAAGTAACTGTTTGTCAGGTTACACCGTCCGTTGCCTGTGGCAAGGATCTTTTTCCCCGGCTTGTCCATCCGTTCCAGCACAAGGACGGAGCATCCTCTGCGCGCCGCTGTGATAGCCGCCGTCATGCCGGATGCCCCGCCTCCTACGATGATTACATCATATTTCATCTATATCCTCCAAAACACTGGTTCCGTCTAATTTTGACTCTACACCAAAATAGTCTAACACAGTGCTCCCGATATCTGCAAATGTTTTTCTTGTTTTTAAATTGACACCTTTTGTCTGCCCATATTGATACATGAGAAACGGCGTATATTCCCTGGAATGATCCGTGGAAGGAGTCGACGGATCACATCCGTGGTCTGCCGTGATCATCAGTACATCCCCCTCCTTCATCAGCCCCAGAAGCTTTGGCAGCTGTTTATCAAAATAGCTGAGAGCTTTGGCATATCCGTCCACATCGTTTCGGTGCCCGTACAGCATGTCAAAGTCTACGAGATTCACGAAGCATAATCCTTCAAACCTCTTCTTCATCCATTCTTTCGTCTGCTCAATGCCATCCTCATTGTTTTTCGTAAACGAAAACTCAGTCAGCCCTTTTCCGGCAAAAATATCATGGATCTTTCCAATACCGATCACATCAAATCCCTTTTCTTTCAGCTGATCCAACATAGTCACTTTTGGCGGTTCTATAGAGAAATCATGCCGGTTGGATGTCCTGGTATAATGGCCGCTCTCCCCTGTAAACGGACGCGCAATGACCCTGCCCACGCCGTGTTTTCCAGTCAGTATCTTTCTTGCAGTCTTACAGTACCTGTATAATTCTTCCGGCGGCACCACATCTTCATGAGCCGCAATCTGGAATACACTGTCCGCCGATGTATAGACAATGAGCGCTCCGGTCTTCACGTGCTCATCTCCGTAATCCCTTATAACCTCCGTACCGGAATACGGCCGATTGCAAAGGATCTTTCTACCTGTTTCCTGTTCAAAAAGCGCAGTGACTTCTTCCGGAAATCCTTCCGGATACACCGGCAGCGGTTTTTCAGATATGATCCCCGCGATCTCCCAATGTCCGATGGTAGTATCTTTTCCCTTCGACTGTTCTGTCATGCGTCCGTAGCTGCCAATCGGCGCAGTTATCTGCCTGTCACCGTCAATCTCTGCGCCGTCAACAGCAAATAACCCCAGTTTCTCCAGATTCGGCAGGTCAAAGTACAGGCTTTTGGACACTGCCAGCAGCGTGTTGCTTGCCTCATCCCCGAAATCTTTCGCATCCGGCGCTTCCCCGATGCCGAAGCTGTCCAGCACGATCAAAAAAACTCTCTTCATTCCGGTCACCTCAATCTATCTTGTTCAGAATTTTATCTTCTCTTTAGATTATAGTGCTAACTGCTGTAAGACTCAAGGAAATGATACACTTCTTCCACGGAATGAAATTTCTTTTTCTCTTTCAGCATCTGGTGGACTTCATCCGGCAGATCATTTTTTGTTAAATCTGTATATTCAAAAATTTCTTTTGTCTGATTGTTCAAGATCACCAGACTGCCGTCGCGCAGGGCGAGCCCGTAGGTTGTCTTTTTCTTTTTAGAAGTCTCTGCCTGCTCTTTTGTCGTCTGTTCTTTGATGATTGTGGACTGCACCTGATGGACCAGCTTGTCCTGGCTGGTATCCTTCTGATAAAACGCCACATAACACATATACCCGCAGAGGGTTGTGATCACGACCATATATATTAATAAAAAACGGTTGATTTTGTTCATACGAAACACTCCTTTTCCATAAGCGTTCCCAAAATCAGCCGTTCTATTCAAAAAAAATCAAATTTAGCAATTTACATGATTCAGCAGCAAAATATCCTGTTCTTTTGCCGTATCACATCGGCAGGAAATTACTTTCTGAATATCCAGATACACAAAACCGTCTTCAAAACCATCGGTATTAATCTTTTGGACTTTGACAAAATTCTTGCTGAAATCCAGGACGGATCCGAGGATGGAATATCTTCTGTCTTCATCCATATAAAAACTCACGAGCAGTCTCTGTTCCTTGGCATATCTCAAAAGTGCCTCCATACAGGACTGATGATCCTTCTTTATAATCCTCCCGTGACTTCTTTTCTTGTGGAGATACAGCGTTCCAATCCGCCTCTCCTTGCTGCCGTCTGTTCTAATATTTGATTCATGCCCTATCCTCCGCTTTTTCTTATATTATAGCAGAAAAGTAAACAGATTATAATTAATTATCAAAATTGTAAAGAAAATACGAATTTATTTCCGGTATCTGGAAATTTTAATCTTTTAGTATCCTATTCTAAAGTAATCTAAATATGATTTATACCGATCCTGTGCCGTTAGACAAGTATCGTTCAAAAAGCCTTTTTCATGATTCCATTCCTTCAGACCGCGGTAATAAAACATCTTTAGGTCATCACTGATAATAAACGGTACAATATTATGTTTTAAACATTCTTTAAAAAGAATCAGCCTGCCCACTCGTCCATTTTCATCTGGAAATGGAACGATAGGGATTAAAAGCTATTTATAAATTCCCCAATAGCCGTATCTTTCGCCACCCTTACGTTCTATTTTTCCCTTTTCTATAAGTAGCGCTAATATTTTTACTTCTATTGAGACATCTTTTGTGACATTAGGGGCTTTGGAATCTGATACTTTAGGATTTTGAAGAACAGTAAATTTCACCATAATATCTTCTCCATGAACAATATACTCCGGAGCGTCCACTCCAAAATTTTTGCAGGCATCCTAAATTTTCAGAATGCCACATCCCCAGCTTTCGATATATCCTGCACGATAAAATACTCTTGTAATATCCGGTGATTTATCTCAAAAAATCTTCCACTAACGCCTGATTGATATCATTTTTTATCAAGTTTCGAGCATGTCTAAAATTCTGAAAAACATCCACTCCAACAAGATATTTATCTTCTAAGTCTTTCTCATTCATTTTTGCCTTTTCTTCTCTTGTCAGCCGCGAATACTCTTCATGAACAATCTTAGACACCATTTTCTTTTTTGCAATAAGGTCCAAAAGTTGAAACTCAATGTACCTATTCACTCTATAATACAGTGGATCTCCTATTTTTTTGCGTATTGTTTCTGGTGAAGGCTCGTTAGATGTACATATAAAAATTACATTCCTCAAATCAACATCATAATTTTTATCCATGTAATGACCTTCATCAAACATCTGATAAAACGCACTCCATATACCTGGATTTGCTTTATCAAACTCATCCAATAAAACCACATTACTTTTTCGTTCTAATAAGTCCTTTGCAAAACTTCCTCTGTTATGATCAGCACCATATAAATAATCAAAAAAACCTTGCGTCTGATACATAGATAATTGTTGCCTAAACAATTCTCCACCAAGAAGCATACTCAAATATTTAGCTGTCTCTGTCTTCCCAACACCCGAAGGCCCATAGAACATAAAAATGATTGGTGCATTCTTATTCTTCTTACGATATAACTCGTACAACGAAGCCAATAATTGTTTTTTCACTTTAGGTTGCCCTATTATCTCCTCATCAAAATGAATATTAATGCTCTCTAACTGTTTCTTTCCTATCGACCTATATTTGTATTGCTTTATCTTTACATTCTCTTTGCTATGGGATCGAATAATTTCATCCTTAATACATTCTGGTGGATTCTGCAAATATACAATCTCCAAAGTATCATCCACTCGATCCAAAATAGTACAGAAATTCTGAATACCTCCCTCCGTGATGCTCGAATATGACATCGAATATCCTACTACATAATCAAAATCTACTTTTCTAAATACATTTTCCGAATCGCAGACCTTAACCAAAGTTTCCAAAGGGTAATATCTTTCTGGAATAATTTTCGAAAACTCATTACGAGGTCCATAATATAATACAAATTTTGCCATCTATTCAACTCCTGCCAATATAATATCATAAATAGGCAACGATTTGTCCTCATTGTTCTCTGCCACAACCTGCTCAAAATCAGTTATAATTTTTCCTTCATCAGAAAACATCTTTGAAAAATCAAACTGATCTTCTTTTCCCTTTCCCACTTCAACACCATAAAAGTTCAAATTCATCTGTAATAAATCAGAAATCCCATAGTTGTTCTTAAATGCTTCATTGTTAAAGCGGAATATTGCCTTTTCCGTTTCCTTTATTGCTAACAGTTCATAATATCCCTTTCCCAAACGCAATGTATCATACATTTTATTCATATTGATTGCAAAATCTCCATCAACACAAATCTTCCCCTCTGTCATTGCTAAATAAGGAGTAATTGTCTGAAAATATGCAATAGAGTTAGGCATAATATATATGCTATATCCATTCATACATTTAATGTCACTGTCCGACTCCCTTACAACCTCTATAAAATCTGAGAGTGTCGTATTTGAAATCGTTGTTTTTATAAAATTTTCTCCTGATGTGTAGGCTCCTATATTAGAGTCTAAGTTTGCACTTCCGCTAACAAACAAAGAATTAAATAGAACTTTTAGCCTTGCACCAGCTCTAATTTCAGTATTGTTTCCGACCTTTTCTTCTTCTGAATCAGAAATCAATAACGTGCCACCATTGAGAATAGTCAAATAGTCTGTGGCAGAATTTTCATCAAAATATACCATTTTTCTCATATACTACCTCATTAAAAATTTCAATCCTAAAATATTCCAAATATATCACACTCTCAAGGCGAAAACACTTTTAAAATACCTTCTCTCATCAAATAAACGATGTCTTCTACTTCCATATGCATTTTTCGACATTATTACTCGAATACTATTTCTTCCTCTGCCTTTGCATATACATCCAACTGATTCTCCATATCCAACTGATTAACCAGCCAGCCACGTGTCATACACATCTTGATAAAGTCATCAATACGATTTACTCCATTCATTTCTTTTAATGTTACAACTACACCAAATTGAAGAGGTCCTTTTTTTCTCCGCAAACGTTCTTTGGTATTTATCTTAAGTCCCCAAAGACCAGATTCATATGCTTTCCTTGGTATTCTTCTTTCTTTAATTTCTTCACTGATATGTTTAATATTATCCCATTTTCGATACATTCTTCTTGCATCTTCTTCATAAAGGGTAATCAGCTTATCTTCCGATTGCTGGTTATTATCTATTGGTTTTATTTTAGCTTTTCTGTTTTCAACAACAACCCTTCCAAAGTGTATATCCATTTCAGTGCTTGTATAATCAACCCCCTGATTACGATCACACTGTGGAAAATATACTAACGTTGCTCTTGCATAAAATGGATGTGCATTATCTACAACTGGTACTGGCAGATTATATGTATATGTCTCATATTCCTCTGATGCACCAGTCAAAATAAAACGTATCTCATCATCTGAAGATTTTATAATATCACTAATATGTTTTGGAACAACACCATAACCAATGCTATGGGAAATATCATCTTTCCTATTCCATCCCGCAGCAGCATCAATCAATAATGCTTTTGCAACTTCTCTACTCAATCCCATAATATGAATTAAATATGCCAGTTTTCTTGAAATCCACGGTGCTGCAAATGAAGTTCCGCTTACATATGCCGCCCCCATATCATCACGACATACAACCATTTTATCCATATAGCTGGAACCACCTCCACCATAATAGCTAATATCAGGCTTATGGAAAAAGGATAATACAGGACCAACTCTAGTATAAGATGCTGATTTTCCTCTAAAGTCTACGGCATTGACAACCAGAGAATTAAGTGAATCTGCTGGCGGTCCAATTCTCATATCTTTTTTTGTTTCACCATATGGAATATTTGTCCCCGCAACAACAAAAATAACATCATATTCACTTTGTATGCGGTCAAGTTCTGCTGCCTCTGGAGAAATAAAATTAGGCTTGATTTCAAGTCTGGAACCCAATGATAAATTCCATACTTTAATATCTCTATTTGAGGCGACAATGTTTCGTATCATTTTCAATACAGTAAACGAACTAAAACCCTTATGTGTTGCAACACCAAAATGTCGTACTCGGAATCTGCCACACCCATCATCAAGTGACGGATTACCTTGCGGACCATCTACAATAATATAACTTACTTCTGTTCCATGCTCATAATCTTCTGAGGTCAAAGGAATATTCGGATCAAGTAAATTTTTATATTCCACCCACTCATGAAAATACACCTTTTCATTAAATTGTGTGTCAATAACTCCTATTACAGGTTCATTGGTCGGATGAGGTATTAGGCTTTCTTCATTACTAGGCTCCTCCTTATCATCTAACACCTCATCTCTCGTAAGCCGGGAAAAATCAGTGACACTCATCGCAATCAGATACGAAGCGTTATTATATAACAGTTTCGCTTCATCTGGATTAAGTCTTAACGTAGTGCCATCAATAATACGTTCATCAACAATATGAATCCCAAACTTTGACAACAATTTCTTTGTTTCAATGCCCGTCTGATAAATTGTGATAATGGACTCCTCTGTTATCTCTTCTGTTGCGCGATCAATATCAAACCTTTCAACGTAAAATCCATCCACCACAGCATTTAAAAATTTGGATTTAGAAAATTCACGAAATCTATCCGCCGGCGTCTCTGCTATCTTTTCTGTCTCCTCGCTAGTAATATCTCCATTAAAGTATTTTTCAATAACAGATATTGTTTCATTCAAAACTACGATTGCTTTTTCAATCGTTTTAAGCGAAACATAATGAGTAAACACATGCTTTTGTATCTCTTTACCATCCTCGTCTGGTTCCCATATAAACTTAACTCCTCTGATAGATTTCGTAGGCGATTTACTATTCTCAGACAACAAAATTTTCAGTCTATTACTCTTTGCAACAATATGCGTATAGTGTACGCTAACCAAAGCACCATTGATATCTGTATTGGTTCCCCAGTATTGCAAAATTCTTTTCAATTGCTCAGATAATTCAATAAGATGTAACGAAGACACACTTCTTCCCTTTGGAAGTCTCGGCGAGCCAGGTTTGGAGCCATTAGGCCTTTGTTCAAACCTTCCTTTTAATTGTAAAATGTTATTCATTCATTACACCTTCTTTCAGTTCTCTTGCAACACTACTTTTTGATTTTCCAACCAGTATTTCTATTTCTCTAACTGTAAATTTCTGACTCTGAAGTTTTTTCAAATCTTCCGGTTTTTCATTGCAAACTGCATAGTAAAGCCTTCTAAAATAATCCATACCATCACGTGGATTGCTAAATGCGATAGACGTTTTAATCAAATTTTTCAATTCTCCCGGATATGGTATCTGTGGCATTAGTTTCATTATTTTACGGAACAAGCGGATATCCCTATTTGCCAGTTTTAATTTATCAAGATATTGATCTAACATCTTCTCTGCAATCGTAAGAAGATCTTCTTGGGTATATCTATCAAAATCAATAACTGAATCAAATCTTCTAATTAACGCTTTGTCAAAATATTTATAAAGATTCGTCGTTGCAACTAAAACAACATTTTCATTCATTCTATCGAATCCCTTCAACATAGCAGAGGTGGCGCGTCCCATTTCCCGTAAATCATTCTGATTCGTTCGATCTAAAGCCAAGGCATCGATTTCATCAAACATGACAATTACCTTATTTGGTTGAACAAAACTATTTATTTCCTTGAATAACATAGATAAATTCTTTTGTGTCTGTCCAAGCTTACTATCAATCACTGCTGAAAAGTCCACCATAAAAATTTCTCTATTCAATATTCGTGCAACTTGCTTAACTGCCTCTGTCTTCCCTGTTCCTGGCGCTCCCTGAAATAAAAACTTATTAATTCCAACATGACGTTCAATTGCATTTACTACGCCCAATAAATCACTGGTAATTACATCTGGAAGTAACAGAACCTCTTCCTTTCCCTCAATTTTTTCAAAAAAGGGAGAAGTATTCTCCGACATCTGTGGTACAAACGTATTCACATTGGACAATAAGGACATAATATACTCCGAAAGCTGATAATCTCCAGAAGCATCAAATCCTTTAGCAATTTCATAAGCTTCATTTCGAAAGCCCGCATCATTCTTTTCTACATAATACTTTATTAAACTTATCACATTTTTTTTCTTCATGATACGCACTCTCCTCCTCATTTTTCTATGCTTTAGCTTATCATGTTGGGACATTTTTGTCAATATTGGGACAAATATCACAAAAACTAAAGGAGCATTTACACACGATCCTGTAAATGCTCCTTTAGTTTTTATCCTATAAATTTATATACAAAGCAGTTTGCCGCTGTTACACCGCTTTCTGCTGGTGTCTCCTTGTTACCTTCCCATCTTGAAATGGATGAATACGCTCAAATCTCACATGAAATTCAATCATTGTTTCTAATGTTATATTTATAGTACTGTTATACCACATCAACAGTTTTTGCATTTCATTATGAACATTTTCTTGAAGAACAGTTTCCATCCCGACCACTTCATTTGGCAGAGTTTTATAATCACCAACTAAAAACCAGTCTTTTCTGGAATCACTGGTCCCCGATTTTAACAAAAAATGGAGCTCTTTGATAAACTTTTCTGTCAAGGCTGCTTTTGACTGTTCGATAATAAAATCAATTCAGCGGAAATGGTTTACGGTTTCGATGATATTATCTACATTTAGGCTCTCATTCTCAATACCAACCGTATTTGTTTCAAAAATATACCTCGTCTGATCATGGGTCAGTCTGCTGCCTTCAATATGATTGGAGTTATATGTCAGATCAATCTGAGTCTTATGATAAATACCCCCGGATTTTTCCGTCTTCTTTTCATACTGTAATATTTCTAAAAGTGTTTTTGGCTAATTGCCTTTTTTATTTTTACGTTCTGGCTTCACTGCATTTTCTGGTATATTCCATGTTTTTCCTGTAAGAAAGGCCCCTTGTACCCGGCCATTAGCACAATAATTCCGCACGCTGCGCTCAGAAATTCCCCATTTGTCTGCCATCTGTGATACAGAATAATAATCCATTTTAAATCCCCCACATCATATAATTATCTATTCATAAATCCAATTCTTGTACCAGTATACCACATTATCGGCAATATTCCATTATGTTTTTTCGATTCCATAGCGTTTATTGCCGATATCAGTCAAAAACATCCATCCAATTTATTTTTGGAGATTCCATTGACAGACGAATCCTATTGTCGGGCTATGATTAGTTTTTATAATAACTGCTTAATTTCCATGTTTTATTTGTTCTTACAAATACAGCTGTGGCAGGATTAGCCGTTTCCGAATCTTCGGGAATAAAAACAAGAAAATAGCACACATCATTAGGAAGATATTTTTTCTCTTTATCATTAATCTGGTCTTCCGGAAATATTCCATATTTATCGTAGCTGTTTTTTTCATAGTTTATAGATTCAAATTTGATCTTGTTTTCCTTCAAATATTTTTTCAATTTTGCTTTCATCTTTTTAATATCCGCCGGACTCTGATTCCATGAAATTTTGCTTTCTGCAACCTGTTCTGTCGATTGTGTCTGTTTCTTTTCAGTAGACTGTATCGTTTTCTTATTGTTACAGGCAGTAAGAAATACTGCTAACAGTAAGCAAGTAATTAAAACTTTTTTCAAGATTTTCTCCTACATTTAAAGAAGCCCTCATTTCATGTATCTTAATTAAAATAAAGATAACGAAAGAAGGCCTATAAATCAATACAATTACAATAATTTTAGTTTCTGAGCTAATCTTAAAATAGCATGTCCCTTCGGCATTTGTTTCAACTCTTCTTCTGAAAAAGTTTGAAATTTAATTACAAATATAAAGTAACTAATCATACCAACAGGCACCGCAACAGCCAAGCAAGCCGCATAACCTATGCTAGATCCAGATATAAACTGTTCAAAAACCCAGGAAATGATAAATATTACAATTCCCATGATCCCAGCACTGAAAACAGGTTTTAATACAGATTTTTTTACATCCTGTCTATACCCTGTAAATTTAGTGAGCGCCCGGGCGTTCAGCATGCTCATGACGACTGAAAAAGCCACCGTTGCCAAAACGATTGCATAAACATTGGCATTTGTGGTCTGAATTAAAAGTACCAAAACTGCAACATTGGCTACAACTGAAATTGCTGAATGTTTTACTGGAACTCTCATCTTCCCAAGACCCTGCAGGATACCGTTTGTCATAGTAGACAGACAGTAAAATACAATAGAAACAGCACCGACTTGCAGCATCCTCGGACTCAATCCCTCAACTGCATATTTGGGTCCGAACAACAGTCCAATCACAGGTTTTGCTAAAACTGCAATTCCAACTGCGCATGGAATAGCAATCAATAATATAAACCGGACGGCTGTATCAATATTTCTTTTGATCGCATCCTGTTCATTGACCGCATAAGACCCTGCAATATCAGGTACAATGGCATTGGATAAAGAAGATGCGATCGCGATGGGAACATTGATCAATACATTATACTGACTTGAAAACAGGCCGTAAAAAGCAGATACTGTTGTCTCCGGCAATCCTTTATTCGTCAGCAGATGTCCAAATAAAGTAGAATCTATACTGACACTGCAGTTATATATAAATGTACTGAAAATTACCGGGGTGATCGTAAAGATCAGAATCTTTACAATTCGTTTGTAGGATTCGGTCTTTTTTGTTTTATCGTGCTTTATCTGTAACTTTACTTTTGGTCGATAACTTAAATAAACAATAAAGCAGAATAAAAGTCCGATCAAAACACCTGCTCCAGTACCTATGGCACTTCCTGCTGCTCCGTGTTCAGCCAATTTAAAGGCTGCTGCTTTTGTAGCATGTCCTACATAAGGCGCAACTAATACATATGCCATGACAACGCTGACCACAGCATTAAGCAGTTGTTCGATGATCTGTGATACGGAGGTAGGCACCATAGTATTGTGCCCTTGGAAATATCCCCGCAGTACACCTAAAATTCCGGAAAAGAATATTGTTGGCGACATAGTCCTTAGTGCAAAGACAGACCCCTCATTCGGAACAAGAAAAGGGGCCCCAACATATGTGAAGATGAACCCTGCACCGCCAACTACTGTCGCGTATATTAAAGCTCCATGAAACACTCTCTGTGCATTTTTATACTGTTTCATTGCAAGCCTTGATGCAATCGCTTTGGATACTGCCAGTGGAATGCTAAACGATGCTATCAGTAAAACCATACTATAGATCGTATATGCAAATCCATAGTATCCCATTCCCTGCTCGCCAATAACAGAAAATAATGGTCTTCTATACAGTAATCCAATAATTCGGCAAAGCATCTGAGCCGCAATCAATATGGTTCCTTGTACTAAAAAACTGCTCTTTTGTTTTTTCCCCATAGTTACCTCTAATCTCTCGTGTAGTGGACCAGCTGCAAGATCTCTTCCTGTTTCTCTTCCATCACCGCACGTTCTTCATCTTCCATGTGGTCATATCCAAACAGATGAAGCATACTGTGGGCGATCAAAAAGGCATATTCTCTCTCCAGGCTGTGTCCGTAAGCCTCGGCCTGTTCCTTTGCCTTGTCCATGGAAATCACAATATCACCCAGCATCAGCTCCCCTGAATCCGGGTGAAACGCTGCCGGATCTTCTTCCAGTCCGTCGAAACATCCAGGCTTTTCGTACTCGACCATCGGAAAGGAAAGAACGTCCGTGGGACGGTCAATGCCCCTTTGTTCCAGATTGATCCGATGGATCTCATTATTTCCCACGAGCATGAGATTCACTTCGCACTCAAAAGGGCATGTTACATAATCCACAGCAGCCTCAATAACTTGTCCGGCAATCATTTCACAGTCTATGCCTGCTGTTCCTTCATACTCATTCTCTAAAAAAACACTCATAACTTTACCTGTCTTTCATTCGTTTCCGGGGAGTTTTCTCTTTTTTCTTTCGGTTTTTGCTTTCTTCATATTTATCATATGCCGTGACGATCTGCTGTACCAGAGGGTGCCGCACGACGTCCTTGTTTGTCAGCTTACATATTCCGATATCCGGAATTTTCCCAAGTACTCTTACTGCTTCTTCCAGGCCTGAAATACTGTCAAACGGGAGATCTTTCTGGGTCAGATCACCGGTAATGATCGCCTTTGATCCAAAACCGATCCTGGTTAAAAACATCTTCATCTGGGCGGGTGTCGTATTCTGTGCCTCATCCAGGACGATGTAGGAATTATCCAGTGTCCTTCCCCTCATATAAGCCAGAGGAGCTACCTCAATCAGACCCTTTTCCATGTTCTTCATAAAGGCATCTGCCCCCATGATCTCATAGAGAGCGTCATAGAGCGGCCTTAAATACGGATCTACCTTGCTCTGCAGATCCCCCGGAAGAAAACCAAGCTTCTCACCGGCTTCTATGGCCGGCCTGGTGAGGATGATGCGGTTCACTTCATCATTCTTAAATGCAGTGATGGCCATGGCCATCGCCAGATAAGTCTTTCCGGTCCCTGCCGGTCCGATTCCAAACGTGATCATCTTCTCTGAGATCTGTTCCAGATATTTTTTCTGTCCCAGTGTCTTGGCTTTCACAGGCTTTCCCTGGACGGTGTGGCAGACCACATCCTTATCCAGTTCCAGCAGATGGCCGCTTTTTTCTTCCATGGACAGGGACAAAGCGTAATTGACATTCTGTTCTGTGATAATGTTGCCTCTCCTGGAGAGTTCCAGCAGTTCCCCGATCACAGACTCCGCTTTTTTCACAGCTTCTTCGCCGCCCACCACTTTCAGCTGTCCGTCTCTTAAAATCAAGTTTACATGAAGAGTCTTTTCGATCTTCTTCATGTAAACATCAAATTGTCCAAATACATTTCCTCCATGCTCAGAAGGAAATTCCAAATCTATTTCTATTGGATTCATAGGTACTCCTCAACATTTTATTTTCTTATATTAATAGTAGTTTACCATTTGCCTCCGATCTTTTCAACATTTTGTCATACGGCAGCAGACAGAATTACTGCGGAGCAGCGGTTGTCGGCGTAATTTTTTCTACCTGTTTTTTCGTCAGAGATTTTATATTTCTGATCTTTCCAACCGGCTCCTCAACATCAATCGTCCCCTTGGCAATGTAGTCATTTCCCTGTCTCTCATATTGAATGTTGGTTTTTATCACTTTAATTCCCTTTTTCTTCTTGTCATTGACATATGCGGAGAGCCGTTTTTTCAGCTTATCCTGAGCCTGTGCTTCCGTCAAAACTCTTCTTTTGGGTTCGTATCCTTCAAACTTCTTTGTTGTGATGCCGATTGGAAAATATAGATCACCGATGTGCAGCAGTTTCTTCTCACCTAAGACGTCATAATCCCCTTTCTGCTCCTTGATCGGAAGCTTGAGCTGCCAGTTTAACAGCTGTATACTTTCCACCCGCGTACTTTTCGATATAAACTTTTTCTCATAAGTGGCAATCGGTATGGTCTCCTTGTAATCTTCTTTGGTTCTCAGAATAATTTGCCCGTCGGCTTTGATCTTGCTTGTCTCGGTGACCTGATAATCGTCACTGTAATAATAGATCATTCCCGAAATGAGCGTATCTCCCCTTTTTACTTTGTCTCCCACCTGGACTAAAGGAGTGCCGCTTTTTACTGACATAGAAGTAATTGTTCCCTTTTTATTGGAAACAATATCACATGGCTTTCTGGGATTTTGTTTCGTTTTCCTGTCCAATGATTCCTTTATGTCAATATGTAATCTGGTGCCGTTGATGGAACAGGAAACCCATGCAATGCCTTCGTGGTCTTCCCGGATATGTTCCTCTAACAGGTTGCAGTCAATCTTTTTCTTATACGTCCCGATTTGATAAAAATTGCTCTTTACATATTTCAGCATATCGCTTTTGGAATACCGTTCATTTCCCGACACTGTGATCTCCCAGATAAACTGGGACATTAAAAACATCAGGACTAAGGCCATGCCGATGCCGAAGAAAAACACCTTTCGTTTCCGGTGCTCCAATAAAAAAAAGGGAAGCCCCTTTCTCCCCAGAATCCGGACTGAAGTCCCGGTTTTTTCTGCAAGTGCCAGAACAGTTTCATAGGCTCTCTTTTGTACGGAACACTGATATCCATTCCCACCCGGCTTCAGATTCCAGAGCACCAGGTTTTGTTTTGCACATAGGTTAAGAAAACGTTCCACGGAAGGACCTGATATCTCTAAAAATATACTTCCGAAAAAATACTGTATTAATCTGACCATCCTGATTCTCCTTTATGCGTATTCCAGCCGTGTGATTTCGCCGGTCACCTTCATAATTTCCATGGAATAATATTGAATGACAAGATTTGTCCCTATGATCCTCAAAACCACGTGGTTTCCCTGGACGGCGATTTGATTTTCTTCGTAAGACAGGATTCCCTTATAATTTTCAATCATCACCTGTTCATTGCCGGTTAAGGTAATAATAAAATCGCCAAAGACCACATCTCTTGGAAGGGATAAACCTTTGGCTAATGCCTCCTTTGGCTTTTTCTTCATATAGACCCTCACTATGCTTTTTGGCGCAGCAGCACACTTAAGCATCCTATCGTTGTTTTAATATATGCAAAAGAAAAGCACCGTATACCTCAAGTATACGATGCCTGCTTCTATTATTTTACTTTTCTTTTACGAGCCGCTTCAGACTTTTTCTTACGACGAACACTTGGTTTTTCGTAATGCTCTCTTTTGCGGATTTCCTGCTGAATACCTGCTTTGGCACAGTTTCTTTTAAATCTGCGAAGAGCGCTGTCTAAAGATTCATTTTCTTTAACGATAACGTTTGACATTCTTAATTCCTGACCTCCCCTCCAGCCTTATATTGTGCATTATGACTGTTTGGGCACTTTCTTGCACTAGATTATTATACCATAATTGGGATATTCGTCAATAGTTAAAATCATGTTTTTCAACGGAAAAAATGAGTTTTTATAGTTGACTTTAGAGAGGATTCCAGATCTCTTTAAGAAGATGCTCGGGCACCTTTGTCTTTACCTCTTCTTCAACTGCGTAAATACAATAATTTTTTAAATCTTCTGCGGCTACCCCTGCACTTCCGGTAAAAGCCCTCGGTGCCATTCCCTGCTGCCGGCCTAAAAAGGACAGCGGTGAGTCGCTTCCAGTATCATTGACGGTGTCTTTTACCTGATATGTATATTTTACATGATAGATGTCTAAGATATCCCGGATTTCATTGAATTTCTTTACGGATCTGCCCTGATAGATCTGCTGCTTTTTCTTTAGCATATAACATTCTCCTAATATCCGAATCGTTAAATTGGTTCCACAAACTTTTCATATATTATATCATTCTTTTAATTTTCAATCAACTATTTATACAATCACAATATCATGAGTATTTTAATAGCTTTTCATTCTATTTTTTTCTAATATATGTTAATATAGTATTAATTATAAATTTATTAATCTTTATAAATACAGATTTATGAAACAACTAGTTCATCTAAAAGAAAGGAAGGTACAAATGAAAAAATTGAAACAAATATGCAGCGTAATGTTATGCATGATTATGGTGACCGTATTTACCATAACTCCAATCCGTGCAGACGATGTAACAACACCTCCAACTACTACTATTTCAGGAACTGCTTCTATCACAGGAACCGTTTCACAATTTTCCGAGACTAAGGATGTAAAAGCATCTCTTTCAAATACAACTCCGGCTATAGGAGTAACTGTGGAAGCTACAATCGCATACAAAGTTGGAACCGTAGAAAAAACAATCAAGTCAGGTCCTATTACCAAAGAAACAAAAACAACAGACCCAGCTACCGAAGTAAATTTTAGCTTTACAAAGGAAGATTTAAATCTATTACCCGCAGGTACTTACGACATTAAAGCTAAATCTACAACTGACAGTGAAAATCCTGTTGCAGAAGCAACGATTGGTTCTATTATTGTTAATAAAGAAACCCCGACAGTAACCATTGACAAGTCCATCTCGCTGACAAAATCAAGAAGCAATTTTGAAACAGCCGATGGGGAGATCAAGGCAAAACTTGACAAAGCATTCTTTTCAAATACAAATCCAGCTTCTCTTGAGTTAACCGCATCCATCAATGACAACAGCAATGTTGCTAAAGTCACAGAGAAAGCCACAGCGACTAAAAACGGTGAGGTATCCTTTACTTTTACTCAGGCCGACTTAAATACACTACTGGAAGGTGATTACACAATTACTGTGACTTCTGCCGGAAATGACTTTAACAATGCAGTAGCCGCTGTCACCCTCGGAACCATCAAAATAACACCGATGGTAAATGCATCTGTTAAGACTCCTCAGACATTCGATTTATCGAAACAAGGCGATATCGTCATAGGTGTTGATAATAACGGTCGAACTTTAAAAGACATCAAAAACGGATCCCAAACCTTGACAAGCGGAAAAGATTATACTGTCGGAGACAAAATTGTAACAATCAACAAGAATTATTTCAGCCAATTTGCCGTAGGAAAACAACATTTAACGTTTGATTTCGATGAGGGCAGTGATCCGATCTGTGAAGTCGATATCATAAAATCCTCAAAAAACACAAACCTGATTTTAAAAGGATATAAAGGCAAATCCATTACGACATTATCAAACAGAACTGCCGGAAGTAAGCTTCCCGGATGGAACAAGAAAAGCTATAAGGCAGCCGGAAGAAAAGGTTATGAGTTTGTCGGATGGACCTACAACGGAAAAACCGTGACAACAGTTCCAGATGACAGATTAAATGTAACACTCACTGCAAAGTTTTCAAAGTTAAGTGTCGGCAGGGCTTCTGCTTTGTCTGTAAAAGGCAAATCCGGCAAAGGAGTTGGATTCACAGCAAAATCAAAGACTTACACAAAAGCAGACGGAACAAGACGTGCATTCCGTTTCCGCTACTCCCGAAGCAGCAGCATGAAAAATGCGGCTTACAAAACAACGGGATTAGGTAAAAATGTATATACAAAAACAGGATTAAAGAAAAATGCACGGTACTACGTTCAGGTAAGATATTACTATTATGATTCAACGAATCAGAAAGTATATGGAGCATACTCAAAAAGTACATCTGTGAAAGCGTACTGAGTTTTTTCTTCGTAATTAGATAGCCCTCTTTTCAAACTGAGAAAAGATAAAATAATTCAGTTTAAAGGTCAGGAGTGAAAAATAGCGTGTGAAGTTCCTTTTGAACTTACACACGCTATTTTTTACTCCCTGATTCTCAATGTGAATTTTTTATTTAAATAAAATTTTATATGCGATCTTTAATTATCCTTATTACCACGAATTAACCACGATTGAATGAGCCTTGATATGACAATAAAACCAACATGGGAGATAACACAAAACAGTGTATCTCTGACAGCTTACGTAAAGCTGTGGCAAGATTATCATCAGATATTTGAATTATATAATTCAAAACTTCGAACGAAGTATAATCACAAGAATATTTGTCCATTGTTAGAAATACAGAAAAGGGAGTAGAACAAAGTGGGCAAGCCCACTTCATCTCCCCAACCCCTCACTCTTTGAGGGGCTTGACAACTTTGCGTGCCAGATGCAATTTGCCGCAGGCAAATAACTTCCTTACGCATCTGTGCACAACCCGCGGAGCGTTTTTTTTCATAGGGAAGGTCGTAGAACTTTCCTATGAAATGAAAAAGCCCGTACAAAACATGTGATTTGTACGAGCCGATTAAAGCAATATTTAGTTGTATATCTTTTCCTGCAAGTCTAATTGTATCTGCTGTCCCTGCGGTATTTCATCATAAGAGACTGATAAACAGCTCCGTTGTCATGAAAAACATAGTCACAAAATTCCTGAAGCTGTTCTTTGGAATAGAGGTCAAACCGAAGTTCAAGCAGTTTCTTCTCTACTGTTTCCTTGATGTAGGGTAAATCTGAAAAATAAGCACACCCCGTTTCAATCTTCATGTCCTCAAAAATATCTCTGTCCATAAAATTCCCCACAGTCTTTATCTGCTCCTGCGTGATTTCCTTACTGTGAATACGCCAGCCAGCAGACCAAGAGATACGAACATTAGTGCAAGCCACGTTGTCATATTCGTGCTGTCGCCGGTCTTGGGGCTGTTAGCCGCTGTCTGCGTATCTGTGCTTTCCGGTTTCTTATCTGTATCCGTTGCAGACGGTTTCTTGTTATCGTCTGTTGTTGGCTTCTGTGTGTCTTTTTCCTTGACAGTCAATGTAACTTCAACATCTTTTACAGTATTGTAATTATCCGTATCTTCTGGTGTATAAGTTACTTTGAATGTATTCGTTCCAGCACTTCCAACAGAAGTTGTTGTAGCGTCCTGCCACGCAAAGCCCTCTGGAAGTGCTACGTCTGCAAGGGTCTGTCCGACAGTTGCCGTCAAGCCAGTTGGTGATTTATAAGTCGGGTCTGCCTTGCTGATTGTAAACTCTTTCCAAGCTGTCTCCGCTCTCTTATAAGTATCGTCTTCTGCAACAGTCGCTTTCACTCGATATGTGCCAGCATTTTTTGGAGCAGTATCAATGTCATTCCAATTATTACCGTCTTTGACCTGATAAGAGAAT
The DNA here is from genome assembly GCF_002270485.1 of Anaerostipes hominis (ex Lee et al. 2021). Taxonomy (GTDB): domain Bacteria; phylum Bacillota; class Clostridia; order Lachnospirales; family Lachnospiraceae; genus Anaerostipes; species Anaerostipes hominis. Next base: position 119,018 of record NZ_NQOG01000003.1, read on the forward strand.
GTAACATCTCTGTTATCGCCTGTTACGATACAATCATCTTTTGATAATGAAACTGGGGTTTTATCATAAATCCTATCAAGATTAAGTGGGTTTTTGAATGTAATTGAGTTGTCAGCTTTTTCAATCCATTTAGCCTGATAAGTGTGACCGGAATTATCCAACTTGTTTACCGGGGAGTTTATTATGTCAATTTCTTCCCACCCATCAAAAGTGTATCCAGATTTTACAGGAGCTGCATATTCATCAAGAGAAAACACCGTATCCTCTGGAAAAGTCCCCCCATCTGTAATAAGAAATACGTGGCTATATCCGCTATTCGTATTTAGGTTATTATGGGTACCACCAATGTTTGCAACTTGCGCTTTGTCAGAAACATATACAACAGCAGAGTTACTGCCTGTGTAGGTAGCGAAAGAGTTAGAAACAAAGGTTGTCGGGATATTTTCGGTCATGTTAAAAATGACCTTATTTCCAAAGTTGGATAATCCATACTTTCCAATACTGTTTAAAGTTTTAGGTAGTCTAATGTAGCCTGCTAAATTGCAGTTGTTAAAGCCATATTGTTTGATTTCTGTTAGCGTGTCGGGCAAGGAGATGCTTGTATTCGTGCTCCAATTTTTAACATTCTTAAATGTTTGGTCTCCTACGCTAGTAATCCCCTCAGAAATAATTACCCTGCTGACATCGTTTTGGTTCCACGGTTGTTTGCCTACTATCACATCTCCACAAGTAGATATTTCCCCAGATCCGGAAAAAGTCAAGGTGTCACCTTCAACATTGTATTCAGTCAGTCCGATTACCCGAATGGTGTAATCGGCTTGTGGTTTATTTATATAATATTCAGTAAAATCAGTACTTCCTGCACGGCAATCCGCTACCCAGTTACCATCAGCATCAAAAGCAGCGCATGCAAGAACTGCATTCTGAATATTGTCAGCATAAGTAACTGATAAAGAAACTTTTGCGTCTTTGGAAACAGTTATTTGCTGGGCGTTATCTGTATTTGTAAATTTAATCTCATTGATAACATCGCTATATTTGCTAAAACTATCAGAGTCAATTGTTACAGTAACGTTATTGCTAGTATCAGACTGTGGCACAATGCCTGTGCCGGAACCGTCATCCAGACTAGTAGGAGCAATACTACGGTTCAGATTCGTAGGTTCGCTCTCTGTTTCCGGGTTTACATCATCTTTGCCTGTAGTGTCTGTATCTTTGGTGTCGTCCGTTGTTGCACCAGTCGTATCATCTGTTGTATCAGTGTTATCTGTCATATCCGTCGTATAGTCAGCTTCATTTTCCTGCACTATAGTATCATCATTTTCCTGTGCGAAAGCAAGATTAGACTGTACGCCAATGACCATACATAAGACGAGCACGCAGGCGAGTAGGCTTTTCAATTTTTTTTGCTTCATCTTATTTCTCTCCTTTTTGATTTTTCATATTTGTGGAGGTCTTGAACCAGACAGGGCAAATCCTGCATCTCCATGAGCTGTTGTTTCTCTGGTTCGCTCTCCCGATTTCTCATTATAAGAAATCTTCGCTTTGCCGTTATCTCGTTTTCCCCCTCCCCTCAATGTAGATTATGATATTCACATCAGGATAAAAGGATTGAGTGGTCAGAAATACACACGGCACAAAAAGCAGACTTTTTGTGCCGTGTGTGTTATCATTTAGTATAGGATAATTTTGGATAAAAATAGTGGTTTTAAACTTAAATCAGTACAAAAAAACAAAGTTTAGAAGTGGTGTAGAAAGTCTACTTTTTATGCCATTTCTCTATGCCTTTGGTTGCTGGTAACGGGCTATCCACCTCGCAAACGTGGTGTGATGATAGATTTCTTCAAAATCCTCCGGGAAATCATGTTTTGGTCGCCCGAACTGTACGCCTTTTTCCTTTGCGATACGTATTCCCTCCGCCTGCCTTTGTTTTGTGTTTTCTTTTTCAATCTGGGCGACGTAGGAAAATATCTGTAATACCAAATCCGCTATAAATTTTCCCGTAACGCCATTGCTCCAGTATTTCATCATAATCACGTCCCAGACGGTCTATGGACTTGATATAAAGCTCGTCGCCTGCTTTCAGTTTCCTCACCAGCCTTTGATAATTCCTGCGTTCAAAATCCTTTCCCAACTGTCTGTCAATATACATCTGTTTCTTCGTCAGTCCAATTTCCTGCATGGCTTCCACCTGTCTTGCGATATTCTGGTCTTTGCTCGAAACTCGGATATATGCGTATTTCGCCATGTTAAATTCCTCCTTTATCTGTTATCCACAAAGGAAATTATAATCAAGGCAATATTTCAAAATATGAACAAAACAATAAACAAACGACGTACAAATCTATGAAGAAATGTACAAGAAATAAACCATACTATTTTTCCATAATCATCCTTTTTTATTGATATGAAATTATTTACTTTTTTTAGAATAGCACAATTAAAATAGTAGTTTTTTGTCCTGTCATAGATATCATACAAATTCAACTAATTCTATAATTATATTTTAAATACGCTCATAACAGTAAAAACCATGGAATGCAACCCTTTGCTGCACGTCCATGGTTTTTTAACTTAGTTCTATTTACTTCAGCTGTCCGGCCAGTTCTTCCTTCGCCTGCGCGATCGCATCATCGATTCCTTCCGGCTTCTTTCCGCCTGCCTGCGCCATATTCGGACGGCCGCCTCCGCCGCCTCCGACACATCCTGCGATGCCTTTGATCAGATTTCCCGCATGGGCTCCGGCTTTCTGTGCCCCGTCGGTAGCCATAGCCACAAGGAACACTTTTCCGCCCAGAGAAGATGCCAGAACTATGACGCCCTCCCCAAGTTTTTCTTTCAGGGAATCACCCAGCTCGCGCAGGCCGTTCATATCCACATCGGTCACTTTTGCCGCCAGAAGTTTCACTCCGTTTACTTCCTGCACCTGATCCATCACATCCCCGAGAGCATCTTTCGCCAACTTGCTCTTTAGAGACTCGTTTTCGCTGTGAAGTTCTTTCAGCTCTGCCATCAGGGCTTCCAGGCGTACCATCAGTTTAGACGGGGTTGATTTTACAACCTTTGCGGCCTCCATAAGTTCTTCTTCCATCTTCTCATAATACTCAAAGACCGCTTTGTCTGTGATAGCCTCGATCCTTCGGACTCCGGCCGCAACTCCCGTCTCTGAAAGAATCTTGAATGCAGTGATGGTGCCTGTGTTAGAAACATGGGTACCTCCGCAGAGTTCCACAGAGAAATCTCCCATAGAAACGACACGCACTTCATCCCCGTATTTCTCGCCGAACAGAGCCATAGCACCGGTATTCTTGGCCTCGTCCATAGACATCAGCTTCGTCTCCACCGGCAGACTGGCAGCGATCTCCTCATTTACGATATCCTCCACCTTTTTGATCTCTTCCGGTGTCATCGGAGAGAAATGAGTAAAGTCAAACCTCAAATGCTTTGCATTGTTGCTGGAACCGGCCTGTTCTACATGGCTTCCCAGCACGGTGCGCAGCGCCTTCTGCAGAAGATGGGTGGCACTGTGATTCTTCTCTGTCTGACGGCGGTTTCTCTCATTGACATTTAAAAGAACCTTCTCACCGACACTTAAATTTCCTTCATTTACATATCCTACATGTCCGAATTTTCCTCCGGAAAGCTTAATCACATCTTCCACGGCAAAAGAGGAATTTTCGCTCAGGATCACGCCCTGATCCGCTTCCTGTCCTCCGCTTGTGGCATAAAACGGCGTCCTGGAACAGATGATCGTTCCTCTCTGCCCTTCCACTAAAGAGTCCGTCAGCTCTTTATCCGTCGTCATGGCAATGATCTCTGATTCGCAGGTCAGTGAATCATATCCGACAAACTCAGAGGTCATAGCAGGGTCCAGCTGTTCATAGACTGTTGCGTCGGCTCCCATGTAGTTGGTCGTCTCCCGGGCCTCTCTCGCCTGCTTTCTCTGCTGTTCCATGGATTTCTGGAATCCTTCCTCATCTACGGAAATGCCTTTTTCCTCAAGAATCTCCTTTGTCAGATCCAGAGGGAATCCATAAGTATCATAGAGCTTAAAGGCATCCTTTCCTGCAAGCTCCTTCTTTCCTTCTTTGGACATGGCTTCTTCCATGTCCGCAAGAATCTGAAGTCCCTGGTCGATAGTCCTGTTGAACTGTTCTTCCTCTGTTGTAAGAACCTTGTAAATAAATTCTTCTTTTTCCTTCAGTTCCGGATATCCGTCTTTGGACTCTGCGATCACGGTCTTACTGAGTCCGGCCAAAAACAGATCCTTCATGCCAAGCATCCTTCCGTGTCTTGCCGCACGGCGGATCAGACGGCGCAGCACATATCCGCGGCCTTCATTGGACGGCATGACACCGTCGGAAATCATAAAGGATGCAGACCGGATATGGTCTGTAATCACTCGGATAGAAATGTCATTCTTCTCATCAGCGCCATAAGTCACGCCTGCCAGTTCACAGATCCTGTCACGGATCGCTTTGATCGTATCCACATCGAAGATAGAATCCACTTCCTGGACTACGACAGCCAGACGCTCAAGCCCCATTCCGGTATCAATATTTTTATTGTCTAATTCTTCGTAATTGCCGTTTCCGTCATTTTCAAACTGTGTGAAGACATTGTTCCATACTTCCATGTAGCGGTCGCATTCACAGCCCACCGTACAATCAGGGCTTCCGCATCCGTACTTCTCTCCCCGGTCATAATAAATCTCTGAACACGGTCCGCATGGTCCTGCACCGTGCTCCCAGAAGTTGTCCTCTTTTCCGAAACGGAAGATCCTCTCAGGAGCAATGCCGATTTCCTTCTCCCAGATCTCGAATGCCTCGTCGTCATCCAGATAGACAGAAGGATACAGACGTTCCGGATCAAGTCCCACAACCTCAGTCAAAAACTCCCATGACCAGCGGATTGCTTCCTTCTTAAAATAATCCCCGAAAGAAAAGTTTCCGAGCATCTCAAAAAATGTTCCGTGACGCGCTGTCTTTCCGACATTCTCGATATCTCCGGTACGGATACACTTCTGACAGGTCGCAACTCTGGTCTTCGGGGGCACTTCCTGGCCTGTAAAATATGGCTTTAACGGGGCCATACCTGCATTGATCAGCAAAAGACTCTTATCATTCTGAGGCACCAGAGAAAAACTCTTCATCACCAAATGATCTTTGCTCTCAAAAAAATCAAGGAACATTTTCCTTAATTCATTTACTCCATACGATTTCAAATCTCCATCCTCCTAAAAATTAATATGAAACTATTCTGCCCGGACAGATGCCTATGGTGGCAGCTTCCTTTACAGCAAAGAAAAACCTTCTGCTGCATCAGAAGGCTTTCCATTCTATCTTACACATCTTATTCCTGATCCGGTTTCTGCTCATTCTTTGCTTTCTGCTGCGCTTTCTTCTGCATCTTACCGACAGCCATCTTCTTTCCGAAAAAAACGCCTCCTACCGATACGGCAAGCAAAAAAATAAACTTGATCAGATATGTGACAAACTCTGATAAATATGCGTGCATGTCCTGCCTCCTTTATCAAACCACGGTTCTTTGGTTTGCTCATGTGGCAATTATATCAAATCGGACAGCGAATGACAATTATTTTCTTTCAATTAATTCCCTGGTCACCTCGTCCCAGGTCATACCCCGCTCTGCCATCAGGACCATCAGATGGTACAGGAAATCAGAAATCTCATACTTCATTTCCTCCACATCCGGATTTTTCGCCGCAATGACGATCTCCGTGGCTTCTTCCCCTACTTTTTTAAGGATCTTATCAATTCCCTTTTCAAATAAATAATTCGTATAGGAACCTTCCTTCGGATGCTTTTTGCGGTCCATAATCACATCGTAGACAGACTGGAACACTTCCATCGGGTTGTCATCTTTGTATTCCTTCTTTACAAGATCCGTAAAAAAGCAGGAATAGCTCCCTGTATGGCAGGCATTCCCCACCTGCTCAACCTTAGCCAAAAGTGTATCTTTGTCGCAGTCAATGGTCAAAGACTTTACATACTGATAATGTCCCGAGGTATCTCCCTTGGTCCACAGCTCATTTCTGCTGCGGCTGTAATAAGTCATGATACCGGTCTCGACGGTCTTTTCAAACGCTTCCTTTGTCATATAAGCAACCATGAGCACTTCATTGGTCTTATAATCCTGAGTTACCACGGTTAGCATTCCATCACTGTTTAATTTAAATTCATCAAAGCTCATAGAACTTTCAAATGTGTTGACGCCGAATTTTGCAGCCCTGCACTCGTGTTTCAGTTCCATGACTCCAAACGTCTCTCTGGATGCCACCGCCAAATCGTCGGCACCGGTAAGTTCTAAGATGCGGACAGCTTCTTTCGGATCTGAAATGCTCACCATCACCGGAAGGCCAGATACTTCTTTAATTTCTTTGATCAGGGATGCAAATGTTTCATACCCTTTGTCTGCCAGTAAAAGCAGTTCTCCAGCTCCGAGCCTCGCCATTTCCTTCGCAAATGATACCGGTTCTTCCTGGCTTTCCAGATCCACGGACACGATGATCTGATCCTTTCCGAACCGGTCCCCGGCCTTTTTAACGATTTCCTTGTCCACAAGGACTGTTTTTCCAAGGCAGACCTTATCGGCTCCGGCATAAAGAATTTTCTTCACGTCTTCCAGGTCTTCAATGCCTCCTCCGGCATAAAGCGGGATGTCAATATCCTTTGCAATCTCTTTCACTGTCTCCGCAGTTATTTTCTCGTCGTAATAGCTGACGGCATCTGCACCTGAATGATCGTATGCCTTTGCCGCTTCTGCAAGCTTTTCCCCATAAATGCAGGGAATGATTTTTTTCTGTCGTTCCATCTATAATGCCCCTTTCGTGGAAAGCACATCCGCAATCCGCGGGTCCATACCGGTTGCCTCGTCCAATGCCTTTGCAAATGCCTTAAATGCCGCCTCCATCAGATGATGATTATTGGTGCCGGAGAGCTGCCTGATATGCAGATTCATGGCACCGGCATAAGATACCGCATAGAAAAATTCCCGGACCATCTCCGTGTCAAATCCTCCGACCCTGTCCGCAGTAAAGCTAAGGTCCGTGTCAAAATACGGCCTTCCGGATAAATCCAGACCGCACAGCACGAGAGTTTCGTCCATCGGCAGTACAAAGGAGCCATACCGTTTGATGCCCTTTTTATCTCCTGCCGCCTGTTTGATCGCTTCACCAAGAACGATCCCCGTGTCTTCAATGGTGTGATGGCTGTCCACATGCAGGTCGCCGTCCACCTTCACTCTCAGGTCAAAAAAACCATGCTTTGCAAAACTGATCAGCATGTGGTCAAAAAAACCGATCCCTGTGTCCACCTCAGAGGCTCCCCTGCCGTCCAGGTCGATAAACAGTTTAATCTTCGTTTCACTTGTGTTCCGGATAATTTCCGCGCTGCGACTCATATTGCTTCCTTTCTCTATTCGTTTTCAAATCTCACTTTAATAGAATTGGCATGGGCTGTCAATTCTTCCTGCTCTGCAAATGTTTCGATATCTTTGTGGACCGGTTTAAGAGCCTCTCTCGAATAATAAATCACACTGGATTTCTTGATAAAATCGTCCACACTCAGTGGTGAGAAAAACCTTGCTGTTCCGTTGGTGGGGAGTACATGGTTCGGGCCTGCAAAATAATCTCCCAGCGGCTCACAGCTGTACTGTCCGACAAAGATTGCCCCCGCGTTTTCGATCCTTGTCATGACATCAAACGGATTTTCCATCATGATCTCCAGGTGCTCTGAGGCGATAGAATTTGCCGCGTCCACTGCTTCTTTTAAATCTTTGGCGATTAAAATATATCCGAAAGAATCCAGAGATTTTTCCATGATCTCCGTTCTTGAGAGCTTTTTCAGGAATCCATCCACTTCTTCAGAAACCTGTTTTGCCAGTGTCTCACTCGTCGTCACCAGGATAGCGCTGGCCATCTCATCATGTTCTGCCTGGGATAACAGGTCCGCGGCCACATACCGGGGATTGGCGCTGTCATCGGCCAGCACGAGGATCTCGCTCGGTCCCGCGATGGAGTCGATACTCACATTGCCGTACACTGCTTTTTTCGCCAGAGCCACGTAGATATTCCCCGGTCCCACGATCTTGTCTACCTTCGGGATTGATTCTGTGCCGAAAGCCAGAGCCGCTATTGCCTGGGCGCCCCCTGCTTTGTATACCTTTTCGGCTCCGGCTTCTTTGGCCGCCACCAGAGTATTCGGATTGACCTTTCCGTCCCTGCCCGGAGGTGTCACCATGATGATTTCTTTCACTCCTGCCACATGAGCCGGCACAACGTTCATGAGCACAGAAGACGGATAGACCGCCTTTCCTCCCGGCACATACACTCCGCACCTGGCAAGTGGAGTCACCTTCTGTCCAAGTAAAATGCCGTTCTTTTGTGTGTCAAACCAGCTGTTCTGCTTCTGCTTTTGATGGAAGTCCCGGATATTGACGATAGCCTTTCTGATGATGTCAAGAAGCTTTGGCTCTACTTTTTCATACGCTTCCTCGATCTCAGCCTCCGTCACCAGCACAGTGTCTGCCGTAAGCTTTGTTCCGTCAAACTTCTCGGTGTACTCAAACACCGCCTCATCGCCTCTGGCTTTTACATCATTGACGATGGCATTTACCTGCTCTTCGTACCCCTCGTAGTGATTCGGGCTTCTCTTCAGCAGATCGTTTAAAATATCCGCAATAGAATCTTCATTTACTTTTACAATTCTCATGGCACTACCCCTGTTTCTTCTCGTCTAACAACTTCTTTAATGCAGTCACAATTTTACTGATCCTCTCCTGCTCCATTCTCTGACTCACCTGGTTTACGACCATCCTTGCAGAGAGCGGACAGATCTCTTCCAGCACTTCCAGTCCGTTCTCCCTTAGTGTAGACCCCGTCTCCACGATATCCACAATAACCTCTGAAAGGCCGACGATCGGTGCCAGTTCCACGGAACCGTTGAGCTTTACGATCTCCACGGTCTGGAGTTTTTTATTATAGAAATACTCTTTCGCGATATTCGGATATTTGGACGCCACCCGGATCAGCTGACTGCCGTTTAAATACTTTTTGGCTTCTTTCGGCCCGCAAACGCACATCCTGCATTTACCGAATCCAAGGTCCAGCACCTCGTAAAGATTCCGTCCTTCTTCCAGGATCGTATCCTTTCCGACCACCCCGATGTCTGCTGCCCCGTATTCCACGTAAGTAGGCACATCGCTGGCCTTGGAGAGGAAAAATTTAAGCTTCAGATCTTCGTTTACAAAAATCAGTTTTCTTGTTTTTTCATCCTTCATCTCTTCGCAGGTAATCCCTATCTGTTCCAGCAAAGATAATGTCTTCTTGGCAAGCCTTCCTTTTGCCAATGCAAATGTTATATATCTCATCTCACTGCCCTTTCATTAAATCCCTGACGGTATCCCCGGTTTCATAGTACAAAACGCATCCGATCCGGTGATCCGAAGACATGGCCATATAATCTTCCAGATTCCTGTCCTTCTTTTCCAGTATGACTGTCTTTCCTTCTTTCCGATAGCCCACAGCTGCCGGGATGGCGGCTTCCATGGCCTCCTCTTCATAGACGATCAGCATGTCTGTGAAATCGGCCTCCATTTGGATCTTCTGGCGTTCCAGCGCCATCATCAGGCTGTCTAGCACGATGGCAAAACCGATGGACGGTGCTTTCTTTCCGAACTGTTCGATCAGGTTGTCGTAACGGCCTCCTTTTAAAACTGCGTCTCCGGTTCCGTAGGTATATGCCTTAAAAATAACCCCGGTGTAGTAATTATGACGGCTCAGCATGCCCAGATCAAAGCTTATGTACTGCTCCAGCCCGTACACCTTAAGCATCCGGTAAACTTTTCTCAGCTTCCGGATGGCTCTCTTTGATGTCTCATTAGACACAAGGGCATCGGCCTTATCTAAAATGTCTACATCGCCGTTGAGCTCATTGAACTGGACAAAAACATCTTTTACGGCCTGGGGAATATCTAGGCTTTCCACAAATTCGATCAGGCCGAAGAAATTTTTATTGATGATCAGCTCTCTTAACTGCTCTTTTACGTCTTCATCTTCTATACACTCTACGAGTCCCTGGAAATACTCGACCTGGCCAATGGTCAGCCGGAAATCTTTCAGTCCGGCATTCAGGCAGCAGTCGAGCGCCATGGCGATGATCTCTCCGTCTCCGTGGCTGGAAGGATCATTGATGAGCTCTGCGCCCATCTGGCAGGTTTCCTTTAGTTTCAGCTGATAGCTGGAATTATTCAAAAAGACATTCCCGGTATAGGCAAACCGCAGATTCCGTTCCTCACTGTCATAATACTTTGCCACGCACCGTGCCACAGAAGGCGTGATGTCCGGCCGCAGGACCAGGGTATTTCCCTCCCGGTCAAAAAATTTGTACATCTCTTTAGAGGAAACAGTTCCTTTCTCACTGTTAAATATATCGAAAAATTCAAAAGTTGGGGTTATGATATTCTCATAGCCGTAGAGGGCAAATACATGATTTAATTTATCCTTTAACCTGAGTCTCTTTTTACATTCCAATCCGTATATATCCCTTACTCCTTCCGGCGTATGGACCCTCTTCTGATTCATAATTCTTCTCCTTCTTCACTTCAATACACTAAAGTGGTAATTCACTACTATGTTAAATACTTTAGTTATCATACCAGTCTATCTTTTCGTTGTCAACCGTTTTACATATCTCTGTCCGCGAAATCTTCCTCCATATGGCTGCTTGCGCCGTACATATCGCGTCCCACAACCCGTTTTGCGATCCGTTCTTCCTCGATCCACCGGCTCAGAAGATCCTTTACCCTTCTGGAATCAGCAATATTTTTAAGTTCAATTACCGGGTTTGAGGCATCCCTTGTGGTAAGGCGGATCGTCCCGGTGCCGAAAATGCGGTTTCCGAAAGTTTTCTCATAGGAGACATCCATGACTCTGTATAAGAGGCATTCTTCCTCATGTGTTGACAAAAGTCCTGTCTGCGTATATAATCTTTGGTTCTCAACTCTGTATTTTGTAAAGGTAATCGGCCACCACAGCAGATGACTGCGGTCTGACCATGTTTTATTTTGTTCATCTATCATTGGCTCGGTCCTCCATATTCTGAAAATTACCTTTCCATTATACCTGCATTAACGGCAAAAAATCAACCAAAACAGGGCGCGGCGTGATATAATACGATTAACTAAAAAATGGAGGTGCAGCTATGGCATTTGACGGATTTGTCATTTCAAATATCGTAAACGAACTAAATGAAAAAATATTAAACGGAAGAATTTATAAGATTTACCAGCCTGAGGCCGATGAGATCACCCTGGTGATCAAACAGAACCGGGAAAATTTAAGGCTCCATCTTTCTGCCAGTCCGGGCCTGCCGATCGTCTATCTGTCGGATCAGGGCAAACAGAACCCGATACAGGCCCCAAACTTTTGTATGCTGCTGCGAAAGCATCTGAGCAACGGCCGTATCGTCTCCGTAGAACAGCCGGGCTATGAGAGGATCATCGAGATCACCGTGGAACATCTGGACGAATTAGGCGATGTATGCCAAAAGAAACTGGTCATCGAACTGATGGGCAAGCACAGCAACTTAATCTTCGTGGGACAGGACGGAATGATCCTCGACAGCATAAGACACGTGGGGGCCAACATGAGCTCCAAACGGCAGGTCCTGCCCGGCATGGCTTACTCTATGCCTCCCACACAGCATAAAAAGGATATAGATTCTTTGACTCTGGAAGACTTTTTAGCCGGGATCAAGCCAAAACCTGTACCAGTCACCAAGGCACTTTACTCGTCCATCACAGGCATGAGTTCGTTTTTGGCAAATGAGATCTGCTACCGCGCTGGAGTCGACGGCAGCCAGTCCACAGATTCCCTCACGCAGGACCAGTGCTCCGGTCTCTACTCCCAGCTGAAAAAACTGGCTGTTTCCGTGGAAAAACACGAATATGTGCCCAATATTATTTATCAAAACGGGGAACCGAAAGAATTTTCCTGTTTTCCGATGACGTCTTATGAGACATCTTATGAAGTGAAAGTCTTTCCCACCATCAGCGATGTCCTGGTCATCTATTACTCTGAGAAGGAAAAATATGCGAGAATGAAACAGAAGTCTGCCGATCTGAGAAAAATTGTCCAGACGTCCATCGAACGCACGAGCAAAAAATATGATCTGCAGAGAAAGCAGCTGCTCGACACGGAGAAAAGAGATAAATATAAAACATATGGGGAATTAATTCAGGCATATGGATACGGCCTTGAACCTGAATCCAAATCCCTCACGTGCCTGAACTATTACACCAATAAAGAAGTCACCATCCCTCTTGACCCTTTCAAGACTCCTCAGGAGAACGCGCAGAAGTACTTTACCAAATATAATAAACTGAAACGGACCTATGAAGCTCTCTCCGAGCTTACGGTTGAGACAAAGGATGATCTGATGCATCTGGAATCGATCGCATCTTCCCTGAATCTTGCAGAGAACGAACAGGATCTTTCCTCCATCAAACAGGAACTCTCAGATTATGGATATTTGAAAAAGCGCGGTTCAAAAGGGGCTAAAAAACCGACGAAGTCAAAGCCTCTCCACTTTTTGTCCTCCGATGGATTCCATATGTATGTAGGCAAAAATAATTATCAGAATGATGAGCTGACATTTAAATTTGCCAACGGCGGCGACTGGTGGTTTCACGCAAAAAATATGCCTGGCTCTCACGTCATCGTGAAAAAAGAGCAGGCAGATACTCTGCCGGATGCTACTTTTGAAGAGGCCGGGCGGCTTGCCGCTTTTTACTCCAGCGGCCGTCAGGCGCCAAAAGTAGAAGTCGACTATGTACAGAGGAAGGAATTGAAAAAACCGCCGAAAGCAAAGCCTGGATTTGTTATTTACCATACGAATTATTCTATGATGTGCGTCCCGGATATCTCAGGCATCAAAGAACAGTAACCGATAAAGCATTCTGGCGGTTATCCTCTTGATTTAAGAGGCGTTCATGTGATATTCCAGCCTGAGTTTATCTGCGATCAGCGCAATGAATTCAGAATTTGTCGGCTTCCCTTTGCCGGCACTGATCGTATATCCGAACATCTCTTCCAGCAGCTCGATCTTTCCTCTGCTCCATGCCACTTCAATGGCGTGGCGGATAGCTCTTTCCACACTGCTGGAAGTAGTTTTATATTTCTGTGCAATCGTTGGGTATAGCAGCTTTGTTATGTAGTTCATCATGTTGACGTCATGGATCGCCATGATGATGCCTTCCCTAATGTACTGGTATCCTTTGATATGAGCAGGAATCCCCAGATCTCTGATGATCTTTGTCACATCTTTCTGGATATCATATTCTGTAAACGTTTTTTTGACCGGCTCGCTTTTCACCTCAAATGTCTTTTGGTAGTTATTATTTACTCTTTTCATTCTCATCATCTGATTGATCCTGTCCATTAAGACATTCGTATGAAACGGCTTCATCATACAGTAGTCGACACCCATAAGGCTGATACACTCGATCAGTCTCTGATTGCCGATGGAGGTAATTGCAATAAAAGAAGGTATCTTGTCGTCGTCCATCGTCCCGTTACACTGTTCAATCACACCCAGTCCGTCTAAAACCGGAAGGACAATATCGATCACTACCACATCGGGCTCATTTTCCTTAATCAGCTTTACTGCGGAAGCACCGTCATAAGCCACTCCCACTACCTGCATTTCATTTTCCATTTCTCTGCAAAGTTCCTTAGCCTCATTTTGACTGCTGACGGCGATCAAAATTTTTCGTTTATCATACATTATGTATACCTCTCCATCCAAATCTAACCATTCTAAGAGAGAAATATATCAAGCATATTCCCCTTTGTCAATCGCATAATCAAACAATATTTACTATCTTCCATCATTTTCAGACATTTTTTGCGACACGATTCGATCTCCGTATTCAAGTCTGATTTTATCTGCAATCAGTGCAATAAATTCTGAATTTGTCGGTTTGCCTTTCCCTGCATGGACTGTATATCCGAACAGAGCATCGATCGTATCCATTTTTCCGCGTCCCCAGGCTACCTCGATGGCATGGCGGATCGCCCGTTCCACTCTACTAGATGTAGTACCAAACTGTTTGGCAATTGTTGGATATAGTTGTTTCGTTATGGAGTTCAGAATATCCATGTCGTAGATGGCCAGCATGATTGAATCTCTCAAATATTGATAGCCCTTAATGTGAGCCGGCACACCTATTTCATGGATAATGTTTGTGATAATGATCTCCAGCTGGTTCTTATTCAGACCTTCCTGCTCCTTTAATGCGACAAAAGGCTTCTGTACTTTTTTGTCTAATTTTGCTTGTTTTATTTTTCGGATTACCATTTCCGAATCAAATGGTTTGAGGATAAAGTAAGATGCACCCAGCTCCATCGCTTCTTCGGCAACACTTTCCTGACCCATGGCAGTCACCATAATCACCGTCGGCTGTTTTTCTAGTCTCTCATCGCGAAGCTTTTCCAACACCCCGATTCCATCAAGCTTCGGCATGATAATATCCAAAAGAACAACGTCCGGCTTTTTCTCTTTGATAATCTCCACGGCAGCTTCCCCGTTGCCGGCACTTCCGATGACCTCGATCTCCTGATCTAAGTTTAAAAGCTGAGTCATCATACTGACCATTTTCTGATTATCATCCGCGATTGCCACATTAATTTTGCTCATGTTAAGTCCTCCGATTCTGTTTTTATTTACAATATAATTATATATTTTTGCAAACTTTACAAACACCCCTTATCCTTCGCAAGTTTTTTGTAAATAACAGCAAAATCATCTTATTTAGAGGAATTCAGCATGTTTTCAATGAAGGTTGCGTACCCTTTTGTCGAATCATCCACAAACACATGGGTTACCGCACCTATAATGTGGTTATTCTGAATGATAGGAGTCCCGCTCATTCCCTGAACGATACCATTCGTCAGCCTTAACAGTTTTGGATCTGTAATCTCAATCTCCATCCCTTTCAACACATCATGGTTGGATTGATCCACACTTTTGATCTCAATGTCATAGGTCTCTCTCCTGCCGCTGATGCAGCTTATGATCTGCGCTTTACCTTTCTTCACTGATTGTTTATAGCCGATTCGGTAAGCCTTGTCTTTCTTATCCGACTGAGTCGTACCGTAAATACCGTATTTGGTATTCTTGCGGATGGTTCCCAGAAGATTTGCCTCCTTGTAAAAAATGCTTCCGACTATTTCTCCAGGAGATCCAGATTTCCCCTTCTGAATTGTGTCAATCTGCGGAGACAGCAGGTATCCGCCCTTGATGTCCATCAGCTTTCCGGTATCCATATCACAGATACCGTGTCCTAATCCTCCGAATTCGTTTCCGGCCACATAAGTCATAGTTCCAATGCCCTGTGTATTATCCCTGACCCAGGCGCCGATCTTGTACTGGCTGTCTGTGACAGACTGAACAGGCTTGACTTTAATCTTTGTTTTTTTATGGTTCCGGATCACTTCCAGGGTGACTTCCTTTCCGTTGCATTCGTTGATCTTTTTCATAAAATCAACCTTCGTTTCAACCTTTGAACCATTCACTGACAGAATATAGTCACCCTGATATAGTTTATTGGAGCTTGGGGAATGGTTTCCTCCGTCCACTCCGGTGATCATATCTGTTTCCAGCACAAGGATCCCATTGGTCTCTACATAGATGCCGACAATCTTTCCGCTGGGCACCAGTGTTTTTTGTTTGACGACATTCACCTTAATGTCCTTTAAAGGTATGGCGCCGAACAGCTTTGCTTTGATCTCATCCTGCCCCACCGAATCTTTGGTTAGCACGAACGGCCGGTTCAGTTTGATCTTCTGATCCTTGACAGTCCCGACGGCCGGCACGTCATACTTTAAACAGGCTTTTTCTCCCATGGTCAGCTCAATAGAATTGGGCAGTACATTTCTGCAGTATTTGAAATATACGGCACAGATTCCTACGATGTTTATGACAAACAGAGCAATGAGAAGTTTGCGGTAGTAGTATTTTCTCATGGTTTCCTCCTAAACAGATTAAATCATAAATGATTTAAAAAAGGACGTACGCTTTTATGCGATACATCCTTTTTATTATGTCTGAAACCTAAGAAAAGCACTCAGTATAATTTTGCGTCATTTGCTAAACTTTTCATTTCTTCTGAATTTTTTAAGACGGCCTCCGTAATATCGTCGCCGTTGATCATACGGCTTAATTCCCTGAGAGAATCCGCCTCTGTGAGCTTTTGTATGGTCGTTGTCGTCTTCTTTTTATCTGCACGTTTTTCAATATAGTAGTGTGAATCTGCCATGGCCGCAATCTGGGGAAGATGAGTGATCGCCAGTACCTGATGGTCTTTTGCGATGACAGCCATTTTCCTGGCAACCTTGTTGGCTGTCTCACCGCTGATTCCCGTGTCGATTTCGTCAAAAATCAACGTTCCTACACGGTCCACATCCGCGAGGACAGATTTCACGGCAAGCATGATCCTGGAAAGTTCTCCGCCGGATGCCACATCCGCGATAGGCCTCACCGGAAGTCCCGGATTTGTGGAAATCATGAAGGATACCTTATCGATCCCATCGGCATGAACTCCTTCGGCCCCCGATACCTGAATCTGAAAGCGGACAGAGAGAAAATTAAGCTCCGAGAGCGCCTTAAAAATCTGCTGTTCCAATATTTTTGCGGCTTTTTTCCGCTCTTTTGAAAGCTTTTGGGCCGCCTGATAAAATGCCTTTTCGGCTTTGGCTATGTTCTCCATGAGACATTCTTTTTCTTCCTCATAGTGTTCATAAGTTATAAGTTTCTCCTCAGCCTGCTGCCGGTAGTTTAAGACATCCTGAATGGTCCTTCCATACTTGTCTTTCAGTCCGTTAATGAGGTTTAATCTGTCTTCTGTCTTCGAGAACTCCTGAGGGTCATATTCCATTGACGATATATATTCTGAGACCTGCTGGTTAAACCCATTAATAATATCTTCTGCCTGAAGAAGCTGCTCGTAGGAATCTGTCAGCCCGGAATCCAGGTTCACGATCCCCTGAAGCTCTTTTAAGGCACTTGAAAGCAGAGTTCCTACGGAAACCTCGGCTTCGTTTCCGGTACATTCATAAGCCTTTTTTACGCCCTCCATAATCTCCTGGCTGTGGATCATTTTTTGATAAGCTTCTTCCAGAAGTTCATCTTCATTTTTTACGAGATGTGCTTCCTCTATTTCCTGGATCTCGTGTTTTAAAAAGCTTATCTCCCGGAGTCTCTGGGCTTCATCTGTTTCAAAATCTCCTCTTCGGTTCAGAAGTTTCTGCAGTGCCTCAAATGTTCTCTTTGTGTCTTTCCTATATTGTTTCCCATTTTGGCTTAAAAAATGGTCTAAAATTGATTTGTGATTTTTTTCATTTAAAAGGGACTGGTGTTCCTGCTGCCCATGAAGGTTCATGAGCCTATCTGAAACCTCCTGAAGGGTCTTTAACGTCACCGTACAGTCATTGATGCGGTTTACATTCCGCTTCTCCGATATCACCCTCCTGACCAGGATCATGCCGTCCTCTGCGGGAAGGTCCCTTTGTTTCAAATCGTTTAAAATTTCTTCATCTTCCGTGTAAAATAAAAGTTCAATCAGTGCCTCATTGCTCCCCGGCCTGATCATATCCCTCGAAACCTTTTTCCCCAGGGCACTTTCAATAGAGCCGATAATGATCGACTTTCCCGCCCCCGTCTCACCGGTCAGTATGTTTAAGTGCTCGTCAAAATGGATCTCGATCTCATCAATCAAAGCTAAATTTTTTACATGCAGACTCTGTAACATAATTCACCTACTTATCACTTGTGCTCTCCATCATCAGACGGATCTCCCTGATGACGTCATCGCCCTTTTCCTGCTCTCTTACGGCACAAAAAATCGTGTCGTCTCCGGCGATGGACCCCATGAGTCCGGGAAGATCCAGATCATCAAGCGCTGCGGCACAGGCCATTGCCATGCCTGAAGCCGTCTTGATGACCAGCAGATTGCCGGATGTCTCCATGGAAACAATAGCGTCATTTAAAATTCTCTGATAGGACTTTGCCACTTCTTTTTCCCTGGCACTCAAAAGCCCGTATGCCTGCCTTCCGTCCGGCAGAGGAATCTTCGTAAGCTCCAGTTCCCTGATATCCCTGGAAACCGTCGCCTGGGTCGTACTGAATCCCTGGCCATTCAGCAGGCTGGTCAGTTCTTCCTGTGTCTCGACCGGCTGCTTTGCGATCAGTTCGATGATCGCCTGCTGTCTCTTTTTTTTCATGCTTTCCCACCAACTTTCACCCGAAGCGTATGATAAAAACTATTTTCCTGCACCTTGACAACCTTAGCAACTTTCCGGGACTTATGAATCTTTATGATATCTCCCGGATTCAGGCGCTCCGCCACCTGGCCGTCGAAAGTTACAAGCGCTTCCTCAAGCTGAGTTTTTCTGACCTTCTGGATATGGATCTCAATGGTATCCCACTCGCCGAGGACAATGCTCTTTGCCTGGAGAGAATGGGGACAGACCGGTGTGATCAGAATGACATTTGCCTCCGGATTGACAATCGGGCCTCCTGCCGAGAGATTATATCCCGTGGACCCGGTAGGGGTTGAGATGATGACTCCGTCTGCCGCATACACATCTAATAAATCTCCGTTGACAATGATCTTAAATGAAATGATCCGTGAAAAACCGCTTCTCGTAATGACGATGTCGTTGAGGGCAGACAGCCGATAGCATGAGATGTCCCGGTGGTAAATACATCCCTCCAGCATCATCCTCTCCTCGATATGAAAATGGTCATTGAGCAGATCATCGATCCCCTCCGACAGATGAGACATTTCAATCTCCGTTAAAAATCCCAGGGTGCCCAGATTCACTCCCACCACCGGGAGGTCATGAGGTGCTATGAGGCGGGATGCATGCAGCATCGTCCCGTCTCCGCCGAGTACAATGACACATTCCACTTCCCCGGGAATATTGGAATAGGACTGGGTATCTTCCGTAAAATCTTTTCTCAAAAAAGCGGCTCCGCCTTTTGACTCAATGTACTCCCTTATCTTGTTGGATATGGAAAATCCCGGGTCTTTCACTTCATTGGTCATAATCAAAAAATTCTTCATCGTCTTCCTTCTTCTGCTATTTTGCCCTCTCCAGATCACCGTGAGATGCCGCTACCACTTTCGGTATCTCGTCTCTCAGGTTGTTCTCGTGCTGCTTTTCTTCGGTCTTCTTCATATGAAGAAGATATTCGATGTTTCCCTCCGGACCTTTGATCGGAGAGTAATCAAGATGTAACAGTTCAAATCCATTGCTGCTGGCAAAATCCGTGATTTTTTCTATGACTTCCTCGTGGACGGCCGGATCTCTCACAACGCCTTTTTTCCCGACTTTTTCTCTGCCTGCTTCAAACTGTGGTTTGATCAGAGCGGTTACTTCCCCTCCGTTTTCCAAAATTCCATAGACGGCGGGAAGAATTTTGGTCAGGGAGATAAAGGACACGTCGATGGAGACAAAACCCGCTGGCTCCTCTATGTCTTCCGGTGTCACATAGCGCATGTTTGTTCTCTCCATGCACACGACCCTCTCGTCATTTCTCAGGCCCCAGTCCAGCTGTCCATGCCCCACGTCTACGGAATATACCTTTTTGGCACCGTTTAAGAGCATGCAGTGAGTAAAACCTCCAGTAGACGCTCCAACATCCATGCATACCCTGTCCGTAAGCTGAATATCGAACTGTTTCATTGCCTTTTCGAGCTTCAGTCCTCCTCGGCTGACATACTTTAAGGTCTTTCCTTTTATTTCGATGGGAAGTTCTTCTTTGACCATAGTGCCGGCCTTGTCTTCCCTCTGTCCGTCTACAAAAACTACACCCGACATGATGATCGCCTTTGCTTTTTCCCTGGATGCCGCCAGCCCCTTTTTCACCAGCAGAACATCTAATCGTTCTTTCATGCTTTATCTCCAATCCAACCTTTGATTTTTTCTGTCATCGTATCACTGTCGATGCCAAGCATTTTCCTGAGCTGAGTTACAGAACCATGCTCCACAAATCGGTCGTCAATTCCGATATTCCGGACCCTGCCCTTGTAATCATGATTTGCCAGAATCTGTGTTACCTGCTGTCCGAATCCGCCGTTTAACACGCCCTCTTCCATTGTAACGATCAGGCGGTGTTCCTTTATGAGAGAACAGATCAGTTCTTCATCCAGAGGCTTCACAAACCTTGGATTCACGAGTGTCGGCTTATATCCTTCTTTTACGAGTTTTTCATAGACAATTGCTCCTTCTTCCATCAGATTGCCCAGCGGGAGTAGCGCGATCTCACTGCCTTGTCTGAGAATACTTCCCTTTCCCCTCATGATCGGCGTAAATTCCTCTTCAAACAGTGTGGAAGCAGTTCCTCTCGCGTATTTTACCGCCATGGGACCTTCTCCCTTTGTAAGGGCATAGGTCACCATTTCTTTTAACTCTCTGCCGTTGACCGGTGCCATAACGGTGACATTCGGGATCGACGACAGATAGGAGACATCAAAAATACCCTGATGTGTCTCTCCGTCGGCTCCTACGAGCCCGGAACGGTCTACTCCGATCAGCATCGTCAGTCTTCCGATCGCCGCATCATGAAGAATCTGGTCATAAGCTCTCTGAAGAAATGTGGAATAAACAGCTGCTGCCGGTTTCAGACCTCTGGCCGCCATTCCCGCACAGAACGCAATGGCATGCTGTTCTGCGATACCCACGTCAAAGAACCGTTCCGGAAACTGTTCCTTGAATCGTTCAAGCCCGGTTCCCTCCGGCATCGCAGCCGTGACAGCCGTGATTGTTTCATCCTTTTTTGCAAGTTCCGTCACAGTATCTGCAAAAATATCCGTGTAGGAAGGCCCTCCGGAAGACTGTGCGGACAGATTCTTTCCGGTACGCACAGAGAAAGGCCCGACTCCGTGAAATCTGGCCGGTTCCTTTTCCGCAAAGCGGTAGCCCTTTCCCTTCTTTGTGACAACATGAATAATAATCGGCTCATCCAGCTGTTTTGCCCTCTCAAAGGTATCGATCAGGAGAGGTGTATTATGTCCGTCGATAGGGCCGATATAAGTGATCCCCATATCCTCAAACATCATCCCCGGAACGAACAGCTGCTTAATGGAGTCTTTGGAACGTTTCAGACCTTTGGCAATCGGCTCTCCGACTACCGGGATCTGCATCAATGATTTTTCTACGTTTCCCTTAAAATCTACATATTCTTTTTTGGACCGCACTTTATTCAGGTAGCCGGACATACCGCCTACATTTTCGGAGATAGACATCTTGTTGTCATTAAGGATGACGATTAATTTTCTCTTTTCTTCCCGAAGCCTTGCCATGTTGTTCAGCGCTTCATAGGCCATGCCTCCCGAAAGCGCTCCGTCGCCAAGCACTGCCACGATTGTTTCATCTGTGCCTTTTAAATCCCTGGCCTGCGCCAGTCCCAGGGCAACGCCGATGGAGGTTGAACTGTGTCCGCTGTGGAACGCATCGCAGTCACTTTCTGTGGGTTTTGGAAAGCCGCTCATGCCGTGGAACTGCCTCAGCGAAGCAAAGCCGTCTTTTCTGCCCGTCAGGATCTTGTGGATATACGACTGATGCCCTACATCAAATACCAGCTGATCTTTCGGAAAATCCAGAACCGTGTGAAGTGCCATTGTAAGCTCCACTGCCCCCAGATTAGAAGCCAGATGGCCTCCTGTTCTGCTGACATTCATCAGCAGGAATTTCCGGATCTCTTTGGCTAAAATCCGGTAATCTTTTCTGTCTATTTTTTTAATATCATTGGGATGATTGATCTGTTCTAACATGTCTACTCCTTTGGCAGTCCTTTTTATACATACTTCTTGAAATCTAGTAGGTTCTGTGAATCAAGTATTCTGCCAGACCTGTGAGATAACCGTCAGATGTATCATAGGTTCTCAGAATCTCCACTGCCTCCAGCGAGATCCTCTCTACATCCTTCCCGGCCTGTTCCAATCCTTTGATCGAGACATATGTGGTCTTCTGATTTTTCTCATCGCTTCCCACCGGTTTGCCGATGACTTCCTGCTGTCCTGTGATATCAAGGATGTCATCCTGGATCTGAAAGGCAAGACCGATCTTCCGTCCGCATTGTTCCATGGCTTTTACATCTTCCTGTGATGCACCGGCAAGCACCGCCCCGATCATCATGCACGCTTCAATCAAGGCAGACGTTTTGTTGTGGTGAATAAACATGATCTGCTCCATCGTAAGCGCAGTACCCTCCAGTTCCACGTCTGCCACCTGTCCTCCGATCATGCCGTAGATACCCGGTTTCCGGGCAAGAATCCGGATGGCCTCTGCCACTTTTGGAAGGTCTGCATCCTCTAAAACAAACGCAGCCGAAACAGTCTCAAATGCATAGTTGAGCAGGGCATCTCCCGCAAGGATCGCCATATCCTCTCCGTAGACGATATGACAGGTTTTCTGTCCCCTTCTGTAGTCGTCGTTATCCAGAGCAGGAAGATCGTCATGGATCAGGGAATAGGTATGGATCATCTCAATCGCAGCCATAAAGGGTTCAATAACTTTTCCCTTTCCCCCGAACATCTTGAAGGTTTCTTCCATCAGCATTGGTCTCAGCCGTTTCCCTCCGGCTTTCACCGTTGTGTTCATCGCCTTGAGCACTGTTTTCTGAAAGCCTTCCGGTTTCGGAAGATAATAATCCAGTATTCCTTCAATATGACTTATACGCTTTTTAAGCTCCTGATCAAACTCATTCATTGTTCTCTCCGTTTTGTTCTAAAATAATCAGCTCTTTTTCCACCTGGTCCAGAGAATCCTTACATTCTTTTAAAGTCGAAACCCCTTTTGTATAAAGTTCTACCGCGTCGGCAAGCTTTACGTCCTCCTGCTCTAAATTCTTTAATATATCGTCTAACTGGCTGAATCCTTCATCAATATTAAACTTCTTTTTTTCCATAAGTGACAACCTGATTTCCTTTCCAAAAATATCTTCTTAATTATATCATATTTGATTTGAATTGAAACCCATGAGTTTTTCTTCACTATCTTCAGTCAGCTTTTGAAATGCTTTCTTCCGATAGTGAAGAAAAACTATTGCACAATGGCGCCTCCTGTTTGAAGCATTCCTTATCCAGTAGATATTACGTCCGACATCTTCATGACTGGAGTGAGGTATTCTACGTACTGAATGGGAATCATTCGGAATCTGTCCTGTTGATCAGGGAACAAAAGAAAAGACAGGATAAATCTCCCCGTCTTCTCATCTTATATATTTTAATAAAAATTTACTGCTTTCCTGTTTCATAATACAATCTGTAAGACAGAAAAACTTTACAACTCTTGTTACTGTTTATCATTACAATTGGAAATAATACAGCGTATAGAATTTCATTTCAATACAACTCTTGTTACTGTTTATCTGGAGCCTTGATCTTATCGCCAGTGAAGCCAAATCATTTCAATACAACTCTTGTTACTGTTTATCGTATTTTGGGGAGTTTTTATGCGTCAGCTATCTCAGCATTTCAATACAACTCTTGTTACTGTTTATCCGCCTCTGTGTCTCCCATAAGCTGTGCAATTTTCTATTTCAATACAACTCTTGTTACTGTTTATCTAACGTTTTTATGCCGTTTCTTGTTTTTATTATAGTCAGTTTTCCTGATGAAATCAACGTTTCTTTGATTTTTTCCCAACCGATTGTATAAATTGCTAAATCACCTTTAAAATCTCCTTCTGACTCCCATTTTAAGCGGTTCTTTGACGTTTTTTGAGTTCTTGAGGTTGGGAAAACTAAGCATTTGTGAAAGACAAAGTGGGCAAGCCCTACGGGCAGGATGCACAGCTTCGCGCGCGGAACAAAAGCTGTGCATAGAAAAAATTGGTTCACGAGGTGTGTAAAGCACACTTTTGTTCTTTATTTTTCTCTCGGTATAACTTGTGTTACTTTTGTTTTTATAGATCCGTCGGAGATGGTAATCTGTACTTCATCACCTTTGGATATCTGAGTCGCCGATACAACCGGACGCCCGGATTGATCTGACAAATATCCATATCCGCCGATCAGTTTTGCCGTAGGGGAAAGGCCGTGAAGCCGCTGTGCATATAGTTCAAGGCGATGCTGATAACGGTTCCGCAAAAAATCCATCCTCTTTGTCAGGCGGTCTTCTAATTCTGCAAGCGTCATCCTCTGCTCCTGCAATTGAAGCTTCGGATCAAAACTGCGCAGTTTTCCGCTGTACTGTTCCAGACGGAGTTCATAATTTCTCAGAATATGGCGGATCTGTACAGAAAGACTTCTTTTCCTTGCGTCAATCGCATCCAGCGTCTCCCTTAAATCCGGAACTGCAAGTTCACACGCCGCCGTGGGTGTGGCTGCCCTTAGATCTGCAGCATAATCTGCGATGGTGGTATCCACTTCATGGCCTGTCCCAGAGATAATTGGCGTTTTGGCCGCATAAATGGCCCTGGCGACCATCTCTTCGTTGAATGCCCAAAGATCCTCGATCGATCCGCCTCCGCGGCCGATGATGATCGTATCAACCCCATAACGGTCCAGAGTCTGAATTCCTCTCACGATCGTATCTGCTGCTCCGTCGCCCTGGACCTGTGCCGGATACAGCACGAGTTGTATATATGGATTCCTCCGCTTTGCAACACTCATGATATCGTGGATGGCGGCTCCTGTCTTCGCCGTCACGATGCCGATGGTTTTAGGATTTTGGGGAATGGGCTTTTTCTTTTCGTGATCAAATAAGCCTTCCTTGTAAAGCTTATCTTTCAGCTTCTCAAACTCCACATAGAGCCGTCCGATCCCGTCCAGAGAAATCTCGTTGGCATAAAGCTGATATGTGCCGTTTCTCTCAAACACACTGATGCTTCCCGAAACAATGACCGTCTGACCGTTTTCCATCTCAAAATCCAGCCCGTTTATCCTCTGGTTGGCAAACATCACACAGGAAATCTGACTTTTATCATCCTTCAGTGAAAAGTAGATGTGCCCGGAAGAATGGTATTTGCAGTTTGAGACTTCTCCCTTGATATAAATCCGGTTCAGGGCATAATCGCTCTGAAAGATTCTTTTGATATACGCATTGATCTGCGCTACTGAAAATACTTTATTCATCTAACCAATCTTTCCAAGAACCCCATTGATAAATGAGGCGGCCTTTTCGTTGCAGTAGGTCTTGGAAAGTTCCACTGCCTCGTTGATCGCCACTTTATCCGGAATATCCTCATCAAACATTATTTCATAAACTGCAATTCTCAAAATCGTAAGCTCGGCTTTTCCAAGTCTCCTGATATCCCAGCCTTTGCTGTTTTCATTGATCCTTTGGTCGATTTCTTCAAGACGGGAAAGCATATCGAGAGTCCTTGTCTTTATGTAGTCTTTCTCTTTGTTCCTGAAAAAATCATTATTTGCGAAATA
Source organism: Anaerostipes hominis (ex Lee et al. 2021) (assembly GCF_002270485.1). Taxonomy (GTDB): domain Bacteria; phylum Bacillota; class Clostridia; order Lachnospirales; family Lachnospiraceae; genus Anaerostipes; species Anaerostipes hominis. Next base: position 144,484 of record NZ_NQOG01000003.1, read on the forward strand.
CAGGTCCGCCTGCGCTTCAAACTCCTCGCTTGTGTGAAAATCGATGGAAAAGCACAGACGGAACATCTGCTCTCTTAATTTACTCCTTGTCATCATACGGTCCTTTCTCTACACAGTAAGAACGGAACTGCTTTTCACAGCTCCGCATCTTTTGATTATTCTTCTTCCAGCGCTACGCCGGCAATTCTTACGTTGACTTCGTCGATGGTCAGGCCTGTCATATTTTCTATGGCTGTCTTGACCTTCTCCTGCACTTTCTTTGAAATCTGTGCAATGCTGACCCCATAATCCAGTTCGATGGCCAGATCGACACTGACATGGCTTCCCTCCACGTTGACGCGGACACCTTTGGAAAGCTTCTTCATGCCCAGCTTGCTCACAAGCTCGTTGGTGATATTGCCGCACATGCCTGCCACGCCTTTGACTTCTGTCGCCGCAAGACCCGCGATGATCGCGATCACTTCGTCCGCGATCTTCACTTCTCCGAGCAGCCCTTTTTCCTGAATCTTGTAACCACTACTTTTATTCTCCATAAAAAGCCTCCTGCTGATTGCTTCTAAAAACTTTTTCTTCTGTTTTATAATTCTTCATATACAGTATGTTAATTATACCAAAACTTATCGATGTTATGCAAGAAAAAAGAAAGTGTGCAAATCCCTGTCCCCGGAATTTACACACAAAGCCTTTAATCTTCTGTTTTTATCGATGTGATCACGACATTTTCCAGCTTGCATCCCGTCTTTCTCGTAACGATATCTTCAATCTGGCTTCTCTCCACTTTGGAGACATCTTTCAGGTTCACCAGGACATCCACGTTTCCGTTTTGAATGGTCACGATGGAATTTAAAAATCCCTTGGCGCCCAGAAGGTTTTCGGTAGCCGTCTCCATCTCCATCTGTTCTGCCAGGGTAGCAAGCTTATCCACCGCATCCTGTTTGACACTGTCCTTGACTGTCTTGTCTTTGATGATTTCTTCCAAAGTGTCCTTTGCCTTGCTGTGGGTCTGTTCTCTCTCAAGCTTCGCCTTTGCCACGTAATTTCCCACCTGGGCGTTAGTGAGCACTGCTTCCCCCACATCCGTGATGTCATCTTTTGCCTGACTCTGGGAGGCATTTTTTGCCGTGTTGCTTACAGTCTTTGCTTTGTCCTTTGTTGTAGTAATGTACTGACCCGTATAATTTACATAGCCCGCGACCGCTATAATAACAGCCAGAGTTGTGATGATTAACTGATTTTTTTTCACGATTTTCTTCATTTCCTAGTCCTCCATTTTTAACACCTTTATTTTATAAGATGAAATGTGAAACAACACACTCACCGCATCGACGATATTCTGGTTGACAATATCGCTTCCTCCGCCTTGTGCGACCACTACAACTCCTTCCACTTCAGGTTCTACTTCCTTCACTATGTAAGGGACCTTCTCCCCGTTTTTATCAATCAAAACGGTCTCCTCATCTTCCTTCACCGTTTTTTCGTCCTTTTTTGTGCTCTCTTCATAAGGTGTATCCTTGTTGACGACCGACTCCTTTGAAGATTTCAGAGTGATCATCACTTTTACTTTTCCCACGCCTTCCACATTTTTCAACGCTGCTACAAGCCTTTGTTCCTGCTTTTTGACATAGGCATCCGTGGATGACACGCCCTCATTGCTTTCTGAGTCTTTGGTGCTTTTGGCCGTTTTCTTCCCTGATGAAGGAAAAGAAAATACGATCAAGGCAATACCAAGAACAAAGATCAAAACAATTTTCTTTGTGCCCAGAGATTCAATTTTTTGGATCAGTTCATTTTTGTCCATCATACATTTCCTACTCACTTATATTGATATGACTCTCATCTACATTATAGAAGTTCAAAAGTATTGTTTTTACTTTCTTTGCTTCGGATTCTTCATCTCCAACCTTCACGGAAATCTCATCGATCTCCGGATCATCCTTTGTATTATCCGTATCTACTTCCACTTCTTTTGCCTGGATCTTATAGGATTGAAGGATTTTTTTTATTTTCTTCTCTTCGCGGCTTTTATAAGTCTCAAGAGCCTGGCTCCTGAAAGAAGCTTCTGTGCTGTCAGCATTCACATTGGAAAATACCGCCAGGTCTTCCGGTCCTATATTCATAACATAGGCAATCGGTCTCATCATCAGGGCCAGAAGCATAAAACCGGTCACCAGTCGGATGTAGGGCTTGTATTTATCCCCCTGGCAAAGCTGGCCTACCAGTGTCATAAGAATCAGAAAAAAAACAATCGCTTTAATATACTGCATATGCCGTCACCCCGTATAGTAATTAATATTTGTGGAAAAGGCTACGATGGCGATGGACAGAATAAACAAAATACTCAGAGTAAACACTGTCCTGAGCAGCAGTTTTCCGCTCTTGATCACCGCATCCAGAGACCCTGTGATCCGTTTGTCTGAGACCGGCTGAAGCAGAATTCCTGTCCCAATATAAGAGAGAAGAATTCCGCCGATCTGCATCAGCGGAACCAGAATAATGACACAGAGAACAAAAATACCCGCCACTCCGATGCTGTTTTTGATCACGACAGCTGACCCGATCAGAGTCGTTGTCACCGTGCTGACGCCCTGTCCCACCCCAGGAATCATGGACACACCTTTTTTTAAAATACCGTCTTTTACGGAATCTACTGCCGGCAGGAGCATGGCCTGGATCATCTGGATTCCCAGAACCACAGCCAGCAGTGCCTTTAACAGGGCTCTCACTGCCCATTCCAGTGTATCGCAGAGCCTGGAAAGCTTCTCCTCCAGCGAAATGTGATTCACGATCTTTAACACAAACAGGATTTTTACCGCCGGAAAGATCACACTCTGGACCAGAAGAGAAATGATATAGATCACAAACAGATACATCTCATACAGAGCCACCGATGTGGATACTCCCGTGGTTGCCACCACTGCGATAGAGTAAGCCGTGATCAGTCCTTTCATGAAATCAATGAGCGTAGAGATCACCTGATCCGTGATAGAATTTAAAAAGAAAAAAGAATTCGCCATCAGACCGATCAAAATCATGTAAGTGACATAAAAGGCTGTATCTCCTGTATTTCCCTGAAAGAATGCATCGGAAAAATTTTTAAACACTGCTGCGATGATCGCCACTACGATCAGCTGTTTCATAAAATTCTTATTTTCGGACAAAATCAAAAACAGCTGGTCCCCGACACTTTGCCTGACCATGGAAAAAGCGCCTTTTATATTTCCAGTTATCAGCTTTTTCACCAGTTCCTCATAAGAGAAACTGATGTTTGATTTCTCCAATGTCTTCTCCACCTGTTCAAACGAATATTCGCTCAAATCTTCCTCTTCGTTTGCTGACACCTTTGCTGTGAAGATCAGCACAAAGATAAATGCCAGCAAAATGATCCGTTGTCTCATCCCATCAGCCTTTCTAATGTCGTCAGCAGAGATTCCAGGATCGGCAGGCTGACAACCAGTATAGACAGCTTTCCCGCCATCTCCACCTGTTTTGCCATGGTTGCCTGTCCCGCATCTTTGCATATATTTGAGGCAAACTCACACAGAAAAGAAATCCCGACCAGCTTTAAAAGAATTTGTATGTAAGTTCCCGGAATTCCTGAATAAGACTCAATGGCGCCAAATAAGTCTATGATCTTCCCCATCTCGTCCAATGCATAGATTGCCAGAAACAGGCTGGATACAAGGCCGATCACCAGGCTGTACTCCGGCCTGATGGATTTAATTTTCAACGTAAGTATACTGGCTATGATGCCAAAAAGTGCGATCTTAACCATAGGCCCGCCTCCTAAGATATGGTGAACAGTGTCTGTACACTCTCGAAAAGATCATAGATATAAGGGATTACCCATGACAGTACAAGGATCAGCCCCGCAAGGGTGATCAGAAATGCCTGTTCGTCCCTGCCCGAGTGTTTCAGTACTTGCACCAGGATCGTGACCAGAATTCCCACAGCCGCAATCCGAAAGATAATGTTTACGCTCATAAGATCCTCCTTACAATAAAATAATCACAACGAGAAGTCCAAAGGACAATCCAAGGCTCTGATATAATTTACAGTTCTTGATCACCTGGTCTTTGATCTGATACATTCTCTCCTCGATCTGCTCAATCGTAAAATCAATGGTCTTCACCTGCATGTCCTTGTCCAGATAGCCAATCGTATCTCCCATGGTGATCAATGGCTCCAGCATCTTTTTCTCCAGGACATACGGTATGAGATCCTTCTCGACAGAACTCTTCCACACTTGAGAAAATGTTTCTTCCTGGTAAGAAGAGAGTTTTTTTGATACGTCAGAGAGAAAAACAGAAAACTCGGCATTCATCTTCCCGGCTATGGTGCCGATGGCATCGGGAAGAGGCGTCAGTCCATAGCGGATCTCGCCCTGCAGAAGATATAAAAGCCTTTTTAATTCAATCCCCTGCTCCAGTCTCTTTCTTTCCCTCGACGCCCGGTAAAATCCAAGGATACCGCCGGAAATAATGACTATAGCCGCACCCAGCAGTTTAACCATAAAGCCTCACCCCCTCCTCGTCCAAAATCTCCTTGACGGTTCCCGCCTTCCCCTGTTCACTCAGGACAACATAGCGTTTAAAAACTTTTCTTTCGATCATTTCCCCAACATACGGCACTTTTTTCAATTCCTCCATATCTTTGCCGTGGATCGTCGCCATCAAAGTACAGCCGCAGTAAGCACTGTACAGCATAGCGTCCACGTCCTCTTTTTTTCCAATTTCATCTACTGCTATCACATTTGGAGCCATAGAGCGTACAAGCATCATTATTCCTTCCGACTTCGGACATCCGTCCATCACATCTGTGCGGATGCCCACTTTGTTCTGCGGTACTCCCATATAAGAAGCCGCAATCTCACTGCGCTCATCCACCACACCCACAGTCTCGCCGCCGTCGGAAGCCATGCGGATCATATCCCTTAAAAGCGTTGTTTTCCCTCGCCCCGGAGGCGAAATGATCAGCACCGGGAGAAGCTGTCCATCTTTCGTGCAGTGTTCAAATATCCCCTCCGCACAGCCAATGACCTCATGGGCCACACGGATATTCAAAAAAGTGATGTGCTTCATCGTCTTGATCTCGCCGTCCTCAATAGACACTTTTCCTGCGATCCCTACCCGGTGTCCCCCTTTCACGGTCAGAAACCCCTGTCTTAACTGGTCTTCATAGGCATAAAGAGAATAATTGCTGATGTATTCCATCATCTGTTTTAGCTCTTCTCTCGTGAGAACATGTACAAAATGATGGCTGGTCGTAAGCTTCCCTGCAGTGGACAAAAAATATTCTTTATTTTCATAGCGGACGATCACAGGCTGATGGATACGCAGCCGGATTTCCTGAAGTTCTCTCGGCTTGAGACCGCTTTTCTGCATCAGCCCCCGGACAGACTTCGGGAGTATGTGGTAGATCTCACTTGTGTTTTCCATAGGACTCCCCCTTCTTCGTAAAGCTGTATAACCCTAATATATGTACCGCACAAGGTATTTAGAAGCGCAAAAAAGCACCAAGATTAAAAATTGAACCGACCCCCAAAAGTCAGACCAAAAATCTAACGATTGGAGGTCGGTCTTATTATGGCAAAATATAGCCTTTAGCTAAAAAAGAAAGTAGTTGAAGCGGTGTCATCGCGGGGAGGATGACCTGTGTCGTTTTCTCGCCATATTTCTATATATCGTTCTAAGCCTTTTAGAGCTTGATACTTGACCGTAATACAAAAATTCCGGGAAGGAGAATCTCCCTTCCCGGAAAAAACAATAAACTTTCATAAAATAGTTGACAAACCCGTCATAATACTTTCATGATTTTCAAATGGCTGTCTATTTTCAAATATGCACCGGTCAGTTTCTTTACCTCTTCTATCGTTGTTTCCGGAGAGATTTCAACCAGCTTAAATCCGTCTTCCTCCACATCAATGACAGCTAATTCTGTAATGATTCTGCGGACCTTTTTGACCGCAGTCGGCGGCAGCGTCACTTTATCCAGCAGCTTTGGCGTCCCTTTTGCCGTGTGGGTCATGGCAATGATCACTTTTTTTGCTCCTACCACCAGATCCATCGCTCCGCCCATACCGGAAACCATTTTACCCGGTACGATATGGCTTGCCAGTGTTCCTTCTTTATCCACCTGCAAGGCTCCAAGAATCGTTATATCCACATGTCCTCCTCGGATAATCCCGAAGGATGTACTGCTGTCAAAGAAGGAAGCACCTGATTTCACAGAAACATTCTGTCCCCCTGCATTGATAACATCTTTATCTTTTCTTCCTTTCGGTGCTGCGCCTCCCATGCCCAGAATTCCATTTTCGCTCTGCAGCGTAACCTCCAGATCATCTGTAATATAATCAGAAATCATGGTTGGCAGCCCGATCCCTAAATTTACCACATCACCATAGTTTAATTCCTGTGCAGCTCTGCGGGCAATGATTTCTTTTGGATTCATTCTACACCTCCGCATTTTTGTGGTTCCTGTACAATATAATCAACCAAAATTTTAGGTGTCATGACATGATTGGGGTTAATCTCTCCTGCGGATACTATTTTTTCTGCACCTGCAATCACAACCTCTGCTGCCTGTGCCATAAGCGGATTGAAATTCTTTGTGGTTCCATCATAGTAGATATTTCCATCTTCATCTACGACAGATCCTCTGATCAAAGCTACATCTGCCTTTAATGGCAGCTCCAACAAATATTCTTCTCCATGGATATTGACCGTTTCTTTTCCTTCGGCCACTTCCGTCCCGACTCCGGTTGGCGTCAGCACCCCGCCCAAGCCGCTACCGCCTGCCCGGATCCGCTCTGCCAGCGTTCCCTGGGGCACCAGTGTGACTTCCAGCGTTCCCTCTGACATTTGTCTTCCCGTTTCAGGATTGGTTCCAATATGAGATGTTATAATTTTTTTCACAAGTCCTGCACTGATCAGTTTCCCGATCCCTGTTTTCTCATTCAAACCGGAATCATTAGAAATGACCGTCAGATTTTTATATCCTTTCTTCACGATTGCATCCATCAGTCTTTCGGGAGTTCCATTTGACAAAAATCCTCCGATCATCAGGACCGATCCATCATGAATGAATTCCATTGCTTTGTCTGCAGTGATTCTTTTTTTCATGGCAATCTCCCCTGAACTTAATTTAAACTCAATATATTTTTTGCATCCTCCGGTGTCGCCACCTGATTCCCAGCTGTTTTAATGATTTTCGCAGCACGCTCCACTAACTGGGCATTTGATCTGGCTAATTCCCCCGGTCCATAGTATACATTATCTTCCATTCCAACTCTGAGATGTCCTCCCATGGCAACCGCAGCCAGCATGATCGGGACATGTTGTTTTCCAATTCCAAGTGCACCCCATGTGCAACCTTTGGGAATCAGATTTTTCAAATACACAAGATTTTCTACGGTTGCGGCGCTGCCCCCTGCTGCTCCCAATACAAATTGATAGTGAGCCGGAGCCTTTAATACACCTTTCTTTAAATAATGTATGGAATTGTAAATCATCCCGGCATCAAAAATCTCGATTTCAGGCTTTACACCACATTCTTGCATCGTCATTCCTAATTCCTCTAAAAACCTGGGATGGTTAAGAAACAGACTGTTGTGCATCCAGTTCATGGAACCGCAGTCGTACGAAGCCAGATCCGGCTTACAGACCTTAAGATGTGCCTGTCTTGTTTCATCTGTTGCATTCAAATCACCGGATGTAGTGCAGTTTATCAAAATATCGCACTGTTCACGGATATATCCCACGGTTTCTTCAAACCTGGCAGTATCCATTGTTCCCTTACCTTCATCATCTCTCATATGAAGATGGCAGATGGCTGCCCCTGCTTTATAGCACTCATAAACATCATCTGCGATTTCCCTTGGTGTCATGGGAATATTCGGATTATCTTTTTTCGTTGGCCACGCCCCTGTGGTTGCGACCGTGATCATTGTTTTACTCATCCTATCCTCCTAAAGCTCTTTTACTGATTCCTGTACTATGTGATCCTTGTTGAATTTATATTCATTGACAAATGATACTGCAATAGAAACGATCAATGCTGCACCTGCAAAAATCAGGTACGCATAGTTCAGGTTGCCAATGACATTTGTTACAATCCCATTGATCAGGAAGCACCATGCTGTTACAAAGCCCTGTATCGGAAATATGACGGAATTCACCTTATCAAACCCATGTCTTCCAAAAATAGATGTAGGAAATGAAGTTGTGAAATTGGCACTACCGCCGATTCCAAATCCGATCATAAAGATTGAAATATAGAAAAGAATCCCTGTAGTCCCATCAGAAATTACATTGATGACCAAAGCCGCTGCATACCAGACTCCGAAGCCCTGCATTGTTTTTTTTGTTCCAATCCGGTCATCAATGATCCCGATCAGCCAGGAACCGAACACACCTAATAGTGCAACTACCGTCATCAAGGATAAGGCGTTGGCCTGGCTCATCCCAAAATCCCTGATGTTTCTGGTGACCAGCTGTTGCATAACGCCTACTGAACAAATCTGGAACATTCCAGTAAAAATAGCTGCTAACCAAAGCTCTTTGGTTTTTAGCAGTTTTGATGTAGTCCATTCAGAATCTTCTTTTGAAGTGAAATATTCTTTTTTGTAAACCTCATCCGGCACATTATCTGGATTCAATCCCCGTTCCTTAGGTGTATCCCTGATGAAAACAGCACCTATTACTCCTAAGATAACTGCTGCAATCCCAATAGGGATGCATCCTTTGGCGATCCCTCCGCAGACTGCCACCAGCCCGGTTAAAATTGCTACATAAAAGGCTGATGCAAAGTTATGTCCCATGGTCGTGTATCCCATCACGATACCCTTTTTCTTTGGAAACCAGTTGGCTACCAGAGTACCGCCTGCTATGTAGCCCGCTGACATCATCCCCGTTGCACATAAAATCATTGCCGCCGTATACACAGGAAGCGTTGTGGCACTTCCGCAGATGATATATGCGATTCCTGCTATGATCGTAAAAATTGATGAAGTTGCACGGGCGCCAATCTTTTTATTGATCTGCCCTACGATAATAAAACCTATGACAGCGATCATTCCTGCATATCCATTTGCCTGGATGACCGTTCCCGGGCTCACTCCTATATTCTGGGCTGCCGCAGGGGCCAGTACGTTCGTTCCGTCATTGATCATACCTACATAAAAGAAGAACATAAACAGACAATAAAGAATCGTTCCCCAGCCAGCCACTCCAAAGTTTATAACAGAGTTTTTTTTATCCATAAAATCCCTTTCTTTTCCCAATGAAAGCCGCTGCTTTGGCGGCTTTCACTCATTGCTGTTTATTATCTGTTCATGCATCCTGTTCCACCATACAGATAAGTTCTGTCCGGTACATCATTTAGATCATCTTCATCAATCTCCGCAACACAGCGTGCCATGGAGCCGTCACCCATGTACCACCGGATTGGAAAACAATTAAATCTGAACCGTTTTCCGGATACTTTGTCCAGATCCCCGCCAAGGTTTTCTACACCGACAATTCCATGACCTAACAGCATTTTATGGCAAGGTTCCCATGTACCCCAGCATCCGATGGCTTCCAGCTCCCCAAATTTTTCATCGTAGGCTTCCTGTCCATGAATCCTTATGTATTCTTCTTTGTCAAACTCAGCATAGGCTTCTTCTCCGAACTGCTCCTTGTATTCTTCTGTAATCGGTTTTCCTGAAGCACCTAATAAGTTCATGCGGGTCATACCGTTATTGCCCATTGCCGTATGGAGCGGATGATCCAGTGCCTGCATATCCATGGCTACACATTTCACTTTGTGTTCCACGAACCATTTCCCCGCATCAATCCCTGTACCGCAGGAATAATGATAATATTCTTTGGAATCATCAAACTGACGGTGCATTCCTGTATTTAAGCAGACCACCATTCCCTCTAATTCCTCTGGCCTGATATCTGCACGCTTACATGCATCCTCCAGATGTTCCGGCATAATCAGTCCCCAGCGATCTACATTAATTTCAAGGCAGACTGCATCTCCTGTATAGGCATCCACCGGCATTTCATGGGTATAGCGTGCCCTTTTGCCATCAAACTCAACTTCCATAACATGACGGGGAGCGTCACAATGTGTGCCTGTGTGCATCGTACATCCGATATACTGTGTCAGAACACCTCCTTTTGCCATGGTATGTTTGCTGTCAATCACCGGCTTATCAAAATAAGGCCATCTTGGAATCTCTGCGCTGAATGGATGTGTTAAATCAATAAATACTTTTTTTCCCATAATTTTTTCCTCCGAAACTATTTTCCATAAATCATTTTGATAAGATAATCATTTAAACCATTTTTAGAAGCATTAATCTCTTCCTGTGTGTATTCCCTGAAACCTTTTCCTGTCTTAAATCCCAGATCGCCATGTTCTTTTAGATTTTTCAATAATGGAGAGGGTTCTTTGGAATCTTCTAAATATTCCAGTACATAGTCGTGGATATTCCATGTCAGATCGACACCGACCATATCCGCATTTTCGATGGGCCCTAACTGCGGAAGTCTCAGACCAAAACTGTACTTCACAGCTTCATCCACTGTTTCAGCATCTGCTATTCCCTGTTCCACAATGGAGATTGCTTCTCTCCAAAGCGCATGCTGCATACGGTTTGCAATGAATCCGGGAACATCCTTCCTGCATAAAACAGCTTTTTTCCCAGCCTCGTTCAGAAACCTGATCACATCCTGCGCAGTTTCAAAATCAGTCCCCTCTGCGATCACAACTTCCACCAGCGGGATCAGATACGCCGGGTTCCAGAAATGGGTTCCTACAAAACGAGCTTTCTTTTGTAATTTCTTTGATATTAAGGTAGGACTCATGACCGAGGTATTGGTAGCAAAGATTGTGTCCTCTCTGCAGATTTCCTCCAACTGTCTGAAAATATCCTGTTTCAATTCCAGATTTTCAAATACACATTCAAATACAAGATCGGCATTTGAAGCTGCATCTTCCAAATCAGTTGAAAAATGAATCCTTTTAACTCGTTCTTCCATCTCTTCCTTCGTAAAGATGCCTTTTTCTCCCAGCATCCCAAAATCCTTCTGGATATCCTGGTAAATATCTACGTCCTTCACATCATATAAACAGACTTTTACGCCTTCTATGTTGGTGCAGACCTGAGCAATCCCTTTTCCCATCATTCCGGCACCGACTACTGCGACTTTTCTGATCATCATCTTTACTGCCTCCAATTCTAATTAGCCCAGTATCCGCCTTCTGTGGCCACATTTGCACCGGTCATAAAATCACTGGCAGATGAAGCGAGGAAAATACATGGCCCTACGAAATCCTCCGGTTCCCCGAGCCGTCCAATCGGAAGACGTTTCAGGAAATTTTTATAGACTTCACTGTCCGGGTCAAACATCCACTCTGTAAGATCTGAGCGGAACACTGTCGGATTAATCGTATTGACATTGATTTTATATTTTGCTGTCCACTCACAGGCAAGAGACTGTGCCATCAGGTCAATCCCTCCTTTTGCTGTACAGTAGCCCGTATAATTTGCCATACCCATCTTGGATCTGGCAGAAGATACTAAAATAACTTTTCCGCCTTTACCCTGTTTTATCATTTCTTTGCCCACATACTTACAGAACAGCCATGTCCCCTGTACATCTGAATCCATGATCTTTTTCCACATGGACAAATCCTGTTCAATGATCGGCTGAGGATGATTGTATCCCGCAGATGTTACCAGTACATTGATTTCTCCGAATTTTTTTACCGTATCATCTACGACCTTGATGACATCTTCCTCAACCGCCGGATCTCCGCAGGAATATCCGCATTCTATCCCTTCTGCTTCCAGTTCATCACATAAGGCTCTGCATGTTTCTTCTTTTCTTCCGGTTACCATGACCTTCATTCCGGCATGTCCATATCCAAAGCAGACCGCTTTTCCCAAAGCCCCTGTGGCACCTGTGATGATTGCAACCTTCCCTTTTACATCAAACATATTGTTTACGAACTCTTTATTTACCATGATGCTCCTCCGCTTCTTCTATGCTTCCGGGTAATTGATGATTACCAGCATTTTTGCTGCGTTATTTGTTCTGTTCTCTAAATAGCGCCCCTCATTCGGAGGGAATGAAATAGACTCTCCTGCATGGATGATATATTCATGATTGTCCGAATCCCGGACAGACATCTCACCTTCCAGCACATAGTATACTTTTTCCAGTGGATTATCTTCATAGGCATACTCTGCTCCTCCGCCCGGAAGGAATGTTGACAATCCGACCCAGAATTTCTCTGCCCCTGTTTCCTCTTTTCCGTGAATACGCATGGCAGTCATCCCATAATGTCCCGGTGCTTCATAGGTTTTTAATTCTTCTAATGTTCTTTTGATCATTCAAATCTCCTTTCTAAATTTTGATACTTTTTTCACAAATCAACCCGAAGTAGATGCATCTTTTCTGTTTTCCTTCGACATCTATGATGATAGCATTGTATTTTTATGCGTACAATACTTACAATTCTGTCACTCAGTAACCATTTGGTTACCTGCCAACCATAAAGTAACTACCTTTTCACCGCATATTCTCTTACTTTTCCGGTTATTTGCCCCAGCACTTCCGTTATTTTTTTTATCAAAATCATTTACAAAATTATTCTCAGTGTTATACAATACACATAACCTTATAATTAGACAAAAACATTACAAGGAGGAATTCTATGGAGCAAAAAGGTACAAACCCCTATCATTTTGCCTTAAATTGTATTAAAGGAAAATGGAAAATGACATTACTCCATCACATTCACTACCATGGAAAGATCCGTTTCAACCAGACCCTAAACCATTTTCCTATCAGTGAGAAGGTATTAAGCCAGCAGTTAAAAGAATTAATGCATGATAGATTGATCCGCAGGATCCAGTACAATACAATCCCCCTGAAGGTTGAATATGTCCTGACCCAAAGCGGCGAAGATCTGATACCGGCCCTTGATATACTTTATGTATGGAGTATGCGCAGGATGGCTGAATCCGGAATTGAGATCGACCCTGATAATTTTGATGTACACTCGGATCGTAAATACATAGAACAGCTGGAAGATATCTTTCGGATGTATGAGAGGCAGCAGGAATTGCTGCATTACGATGCACAGAAAAAATATGATATCGGAAAATAAAAAAAGTTGCCCAGTTCACACTGGGCAACACCAATATTAAATCAAGGATATTTCCGGTACAGGAAATTACTCTTCTTTTTCTCTGCGGTTATTGTAAAAAAACATAACGACCGCTGCCGCTATGATAATGAAATACCCAAGGATGCTGAATCCATCCGGCACCTGCCCGAACAAAAAGAATCCGAGAAGTGTCGAAAAGATAATCTGAGTATAGTCATAGATGGATATTTCTTTTCCGGGCGCATACGTATAAGCCGCCGTGATGGAAAACTGCCCGCCAGCTGCGGCAAGTCCGGCCAGGAGCAGATACACAAGCTGTATCCCTGAAATTGGACGAAAAGTTCCAATCATAAACGGAATGCAGCTTATACAGGAAAATGTAGAGAAGAAAAACACGATGAACGGTCCTCTCTCTCCTCTGGTTCCAAGCTTTCTTACACAGGCATAGGCACATCCTGCGAACATCCCTCCTAAAAATCCGATGAATGCCGGAAGAACCAAGACCGATGCAAAACTTGGTTTTACAATGAACATACTGCCGATAAATGCGGATGTGATACAAGTCAACTGGAATACGGAAATTTTTTCTCTCAGGATCAGATAAGAAAATACAATGACAAAAAAAGGTGACAATTTGTTCAGCGTAGACGCATCCGAAAGCACCAGATGATCCACCGCATAAAAATTACAAAAAATACCTAAGGTCCCTGCTAAGGACCTTAGGATAAACCAGTGTAAATTCTTGATCTGAAAATGGAATCCGGCGCCGCTTCTTTTGATCATCACAAATGCAAAGATCAGGGCTACCAGATTCCTGAAAAAGCTCTTTTCAATCGACGGAAGATCTCCGGAAAGCTTTACAAATGCATTCATCCATGCAAAGCAGAACGCCGACAGGATGATGCAGACGATCCCCCGAATCTTCTGGTTTTTTGACAAGCTTATACCCTGGATAAATATTCCCCGGTTCTTGTATCAATCTTCAATGTATCACCCTGGTTGACAAACAGAGGGACATTGACATTTGCACCCGTCTCTACCGTACAAGGCTTTGTAGCGCCCTGAGCTGTGTTTCCTTTTTCTCCCGGTTCACATTCCGTCACGAGCAGTTCTACATGCAGAGGAGCCTCTACCTGGAAAACTGTTCCGTTGTGTGAAACCAGAGTAACGTTCATATTTTCTTTTACAAACTTCAGTGACTCCCCAATGGTGTCCGGGTCCAGAGCGATCTGGTCGAAAGTCTCCGGATCCATGAAATGGAATAATTCACCGTCTGTATATAAATACTGCATTTCTTTTCGTTCGATGTGAGCATTCTCAAACTTCTCAGATGGACGGAAAGACTTTTCAATCGCACCCCCACTCTTGATATTTTTTAACTTCGCGCGCACGAAGGCTGCTCCCTTTCCAGGCTTCACATGCTGAAACTCAATAATCTGATAAATATTGCCTTCGTATTCGATGGTCAGCCCATTCTTAAAATCTCCTGCGGATACCATATCGTAATTTCCTCCTTAATCATTTTGTTCTATAACATTCTATAATAAATGGTACTTCTTATCAACTATTTATTTGCCAATTTATATACATTAAAGATATCTTCTTTATTTAAGACACGAAAAGCCCCAATGGTCCTCGTATCTTTGTAGGAACATCCGTCGGCCATCGTCCACAGTTCGTCCTCTGTCTTAAGGCCGATTTCTTTGGCTTCTGAAAAACAGGTCGGCATATCCAGTAACTTAAAGTAATTTACGGTAGCGTTGATCGCTTTTCTCGCCACTTCTTCTTTATTGTCCCCGGAAATTCCCCACACCTTATCGGCAAAGCGCACAAACCGGTCTACATCTTCCATGTAGGAATACTCTGCCCATGCTCCCCAAACGGCGGAAAGGCTGGCTCCGTGGGCGATATCAAACTTGGCGCTCAGTTCATGTCCCAGCTGGTGAGGAGCAAAATCTTTCTCAGCGCCAAGACCGGTCAGTCCGTTGTGTGAAATACTTCCGCACCACATGATCTCGCTCATGCTCTCATAATTATGAGAGTCCTGGATCGCGATTCTTCCGTTGGCGATCACGGTCCGAAGAAGCCCTTCGGCGATCTCGTCGGTCAGCTGATTGCCCTTTGTCTTCGTAAAGTAACGGTCCAATGTATGCATCATAATGTCGACAATGCCGCAGCCCACCTGATACTTGGGAAGCGTATAGGTAAGTTCCGGATTCATGATGGCAAACTCAGGGCGATTCAGATCCGTACTGAGACCTCTTTTTACCTGGATCTCCGTATTGGTGAGGACGGCTGAATCACTGGTCTCACTTCCAGCGGCTGCGAGAGTCAGGATGACACCTACCGGCAGTGTTTTTTCCACTTTCTTTTTCCGGGACCAAAACTCCCATATGTCCGTATCCGGATTTGCAGCTCCGTGCGAAACTGCCTTCGCAGTATCGATCACACTTCCGCCTCCCACGGCAAGAATCAGATCTGCCTGGAATTCAACGGCCTTCTGAACAGCTTCTCTGGCAAAATCAAGTCTTGGATTCGGTTTTACTCCGCCGATGGTCTCCACCTTGAGCCCTGCCGCTTCCAGTGTCCCGGTCACTCTTCCAAGCAGCCCGCTCTTTACGACACTTCCTCCTCCATAGACAACGAACACTCTGGAGCCGTGATATTTCTTCGCCAGCTCTGCCACCCTGTCCTCTGAAGCTTTTCCAAAAACAATCTCTGTCGGTGTGTAATGGGTAAATGCCTGCATCTTCATTCCTCCTGTTTTATAGATGGGTTAATTTTCCAACGATCTCTTCCGCAATCTCTTCGACATTTTTATGATCTGTATCTACAATGATATCTGCCGCCGCGCGATACTTCGGTCTCCGAATCTCCATCAGTTCCGAGATGTACTCCGTATTCTTGCGCCCTCTGAGCAGGGGACGTTCGTCACTGTCTTTGACACGCTCCAGGATCGTCTCCGGTGAAGCAGTCAGGAGAACAACCCTGCCGTTCTTCTTCATCTCCCGGACATTAATCTCTCTCATCGCCACTCCGCCTCCGCAGGAGACGATCTGGTTATTCTTTTTCTGGAGCTCGATCAGAAGGTTGGTCTCGCAGTTTCTGAAATATTCTTCGCCGTACTCCTCAAAGATCTTGTTAATCGACATGTGTTCTTTATTAACGATTACCTGATCCATCTCTACCTGCGGTGACGCAAGGATCTTGCTTAAATAGTCAGATACTGTACTCTTTCCGACACCCATAAATCCAATCAGAAAGATATTGTGTGTAAACAAAGTCCTTGCCTGGATTTTCCTGCTGTTTTCCACAATATACGTAAAAATATCAAGGATCTCTTCCTTATATGTATTCTCTTTTACATGCTCTTTCAGCATTTTGCGCTGCCGCTTTTCCTGTTCCGGCTGCAGAATCGGAAGTCCGTTCTCCTTTTTGTATTCCATGATCTCTTTGATAATGTCCATCCGGTCTTCCAGAACCGACACGATCTGTTTGTCGCAGACTTCCAGTCTTTCTCTGATCTCTTCTAACCTTCCCATTGTGTTCCTCACTTTTCTTCAATCGTAGTCTAATGTGGTTCAGTATACCATAATCCGGCATTTCTTTCAATATTGTGCTCAGCCGTACCTCATCGTTTTATATCTGGTGCCGGGATTTAATAAACCCTATAAAGTCTTCAACGATCGGTGAGAGATATTTATCCTTCTGTGTAACGAGATAGATATATCTCTTGATCTCAGGCCTTTTAAT
Organism: Anaerostipes hominis (ex Lee et al. 2021); assembly: GCF_002270485.1. Taxonomy (GTDB): domain Bacteria; phylum Bacillota; class Clostridia; order Lachnospirales; family Lachnospiraceae; genus Anaerostipes; species Anaerostipes hominis. The sequence goes on from NZ_NQOG01000003.1 coordinate 161,401, forward strand.
GGGGATTGCCTCCACCTCCATGGTTTCCAGAATAGGAATTCTCGGCACAATAGAAATCCCGAGCCCGGCGGCCACAAGGCCTGCAACAGAGGAATCCTCCTCCCCTTCATATGCGATGAAAGGCTGCGCTTTTACCTCAGTAAAAAGTTTATTGATAAACGGCCTCAGACCGCTTTTGCGCGAAAACATAATGTAAGGATAATTCGTTGTCTTTGCCAGGTCAACGGCCTCTTCCCCTGCCAGAGGATGTCCTTTGGGCGTGATCAGCACAAGCTCTTCTTCCACAACAGGAGTGAAATTCAACCGGTCTTCACCCTCTTTATAGGATGAAAATACGAGATCATAGGTACCCTTTTTCAATTCCCCGATCATCTGCTCTGTGGTTCCCTGTCCAAAAGAAAAACGGATATTCTTACCCTCATTCTCTTTCATGTAATCACTCATATTTTGTGGGATAAAATGACTTCCCAGAGTATAAATATATCCGATGTCGATATATCCGCCGGCCATTCCGGATACTTCACCCACCACACGCCTTCCTTCATCCAGCATGTCCAGTGACTGTATCACATATCGGCAAAAAAGCTCACCCTCTTTGGTAAGCCTGGCATTTCTTCCAACTTTTTCAAACAATTTGACATTTAACTCCTTTTCAAGAGCATTGATGGCATGGCTCAGACTGGGCTGGGTGATATTTAAAATGTGGGCAGCCCTGGTGTAGTGCTGCTCTTTCGCCAGTGTTCTCAAATAATATAGATGATTCAGATTCATATGATCCCTCCGGAATTGGTTTTCTTAGTTATGAGTATACCTTATCGTGCGGAGCACGTCCACCCGAAGGGTATGAGTTACGGTATGCCCTGTGGGTATACCTTATCGTGCGAAGCACTCCCATCCGAGGATTTACAATACGGTGTGCCCTGTGGGTATATTCTTCATTGCATTTGTATACACAGTTTGATATAATTATTGCAGTGAAATAGAAAGAAAAATGGAGGAACTAACTATGGCTGCAAAGAATTTCCGCAATCTATTTGAACCATTTACAGTAAAATCAATGACATTAAAAAACCGTATTGTCATGACGCCGATTGGAACAAATTTTGCTGAGCGAACAGGAGAAGTCAGTGATAAACTGATTGCATATTATAAACAACATGCAAAAGGAGGCATAGGCCTCATCACAGTGGAAGGTGCCAGTGTCGCATCCCCTCAGGGATCTTTAAGCACGAACCAGTTGAGAATTGACCATGACAACTACATCCACGGGCTGTACAAGCTCTGTGAAGCGATCCATGAATACGGATCCAACGCTTCCATTCTGCTCAATCACGGCGGTGCCGACTCGGACGGTTCTGTGACAAATATCCAGCCGGTATCTGCTTCTGATATTCCATCAAAAGCTGGAGGAGACATCCCGAGACCTCTTACGATAGAAGAGATCCACGGTATTGTCCAGAAGTTTGCAGACGCTGCTAAGCGCGCAGTCACAGCCGGCTTTGATGCTGTTGAGATTCAGGCAGGACACGGCTATCTGCTGAACCAGTTCTTATCCCCGCTGACCAATGACAGGACAGATGAGTTTGGCGGTTCCAAAGAAAATCGTGCACGCTTTACAACGCTCGTCTTAAAAGCAGTCCGCGAAGTTGTAGGCGAGAATATCCCGATCTTTTTGAGAATCAGTGCAGATGAGCTCACTGAAGGCGGAAACTCACTGAATGACACATTGGAGATCGTTGAATATTTTGAAGATTATGTAGACGTATTTGCAGTATCCGCAGGTCTTACCTGTACAATCCAGTATCAGCATGACGCAGATTACCTTCCGGACGGATGGAAATCTTATATGTCCAAGGCTGTTAAGAAGAAAACAGGAAAGCCATGTACCGCTGAAGGAAATATCCGTGAACCTGAGATCGCCAATGAGATTTTAAAGAGCGGCCAGTCTGACCTGATCGGTATCGGCCGAGGACTGATCGCAGATCCTGAGTGGGTCAACAAAGTACAGTTCGGAAACACCGATGATATCAACAAATGTATCTCCTGCAACAATGGATGTACTGCAACGCTCAGCAACAAACCGATGCGCTGTACTGTCAATCCATTTGTAGTAAGCGGAGAAAATTATAAAAAAGAGCATATCAAGAAGCCTTGCAACGTGGTTGTTATCGGAGGCGGTACCGCAGGCCTTGAAGCCGCATGTACTGCAGCAGAGGTGGGATGTTCCACTGTTCTGATCGAAAAGACCAACCAGCTTGGCGGACTGGCCAGACGTGTGGGCAACATGCCGAATAAAAAACGTCTTGGTTACTTCCCTGCTTATCAGGAAAAAAGAGCCATGGCCCTTAAAAACCTGTTTATCTGCAAGAATGTAGAAGCTACCGCGGAATTTGTAGACGGATTCAAACCGGACATCGTTGTCAACGCAACCGGCTCCAACCCACTGCTTCCGAATATTCCAGGCCTTAAGGAAAACCTTGAGAAAGGAAATGTCTCTACAATCTTTGACCTGGTTGACAAGGTAGACACATTTGAAAAAACAGATCTTTCCGGCAAAAAAGTCGTTGTCATAGGCGGAGGAAATGTCGGTTTGGATGTGGTTGAATTCTTTGCTCCTAGAAAAGCAGACGTGACCATTGTAGAGAAAAAGCCTCATTTTGGAGAAGACCTGGATCTGATCACAAGAACCGGTGCCAATGAGCTTTTGGAGAAATATAAAGTCACTCAGTATCCGAATGCCAACCTTTTGAAAGTGAAAGAGAATTCTTTCATTGTCCGTCATGACTATAAGGATCTGGAATTAGATTTTGACTACGGATTTATCTGTCTCGGAATGCAGTCTGCCACACCGGCGCTGCAGGCTCTGTACGATCATTTTGTGGATGAGGGCATTGAAGTTCTCAACATTGGTGACAGTGCAAAGACAAGGCGTATGATCGAAGGTGTCAAAGAGGGACGTGATATCCTGATCGCACTGGAGAGACATCACTTCTTATAAATTTCATTAATGATATTTTAAAGGTCTTTGGGAAAAGCTATTGTCATGCTTTTTCCAAAGACCCTTTTTATTTATTAGGTAAACCGAAAAAGATTTATTATTCTTTTTGTTGAGGTATTATAACTACTGATTTTTAAGGATAACATGTTGTTTTCGTTAATATCAGTGCTCACTAGAATCTGGGTGTCATCATAAGCTGTTGTAAATACTTTGATTTCTTTATTTTTTTCGTCAACCCCCTTTATTTTTCTTGGGTTTTGAATCATTTTACATGTATACAGACAGTTAAAAAAACTTCCTTGTTCTAAATCTGCAATTTTTTCGAGATCATTTCCTCTATACTCTTTCATTGTTACTGTTGTAAAATTTGCAACCCAGCTGATTAGACTGTCATTTTCCTCCGCCAATAATTTACTGTCAGAATTATATGAGTTATAGAGCAAGATTTGTTCCCCATTGTTACTGGGAAGTAACTCTGTAGTCTCTTCCGACTGTGAATGATTCAAATCATACTTTTTCAAATCTAATATTTTATCAATTTGAAATCTACTATCTGCTTTTCTCAGAATTACAAGAGATGTAACATTTGAGATTAATATTTTGTCTTTGTTGTAATATATCAGCTCCCATCCATCACCTGGGGCTGATTTTTTTTTATTTACTTTATAAAATTGTTGCTTGGTCAACGTTTTCATATCTTCTGTTTTTACTTTTTTTGTCTCAGGATATTTTTTCTGCTCTTTAATGCCCGTAGCCTGACACGCTGTTCCAAAAACAATGATAAATACGGAAATAAGTAATTGAAGTATTTTTTTTCTCATAATCCTACCTTTCTGTCATTTATATGAACCACTTATATGAACATATTTCGCTTGTGTCATCCATCCTCGAGAACTCAGTGGGACGTTTCGCAACATGTCTTTTTTCTTATTGCTTGAATGTTGACAAATAAAAACATCCTTTTTTCTGTTCCATGGATCACCTGGAGTAGTAGGATTAGGGACATAACCAGAAATGATTACACTGTGTGTAGCTGTATACTGTCCTACCTTACTATTCCATGGTACTTTCTGAACAATATCACCTAATCTGCATCCTTTCATATTAGTCTTAGATGCTTTCAAGCCCTTTACTGATGATGATCCCTTATTTTCTCGCCAGTAGTTGTGAAACATCTGTGCACCTTTCCATGATGAATTGTATCTATACCATTTTTTAGATGCTTCTTTACCTTCTTTATCTTCAGTAATTCCGCCAGCTTTTAGGCATTGAGAAGTGAAATTTGTACAGTCTCCATCCCCAGAATAAAATGGATAATTTGGATTAGGCTTTAAAGCGTACTTTAATGCATATGCTTTAGCCTTATTTCTATCATAACTACTAAATTTATATTTTTTCTTTGCTGCACTAGTATCAGTCATTTCATAACTTTGAATGTTATTAGATTGTTCCTGCTCTAATTTATTAACATAAGATTTGGCAACCTTAATTATATCTTTTTGCTTTTTCTCTAGAGCGGCTTTATCGGTTTGCTTATCTTTCATCGTTTTGAGTGCTTGTTTAAAGTCTCCTTCTACATTATCATTCTGTATAAACCACTCTCCATTTATTTTTTCTAAATAAATCAAATGTTCATGTAGTTCCTCTGATTCTGTGTCCTTTGAACAATTATAATGGATTTTAATATCTTCAGTTAATGATACTTTTGCCTTGCTTTCATTAATTAAAATCTTATTATAAGTAAGTTCAGAATTAAATTTTTCAAAACACAGATCTGAATTCTGAACCTTACGATACTTTATTAAAGTATCTAAATCAAAATACTCTAAATTTTCATCAGAATTAAAATATGATTTTAATTTGGAATCCATCTTTAAATGGGCTAAAGCTTTATTCTTATCCATAAAAAAATTATTCAAGACTTTTTTAATTTGAACATTATCAGTTGATTCTTTTTCAACAAATTCATTGGCAAATGTATTCTGCAAAGCAAATAGAATAAAGCCTAAAACTATACAACATATGCTTATTATTTTTTCATACCTCTTCCTCCTTCTTTACTAATCTGATAGTTATATACTAAATAATAATCCGTAGAACCATCTATGTCAACAGTTATGACTACTTATACCATAATGTTATTAATTCCTAATATAATTTTAATATTTGCTTGATATAAACATTTTCTTTATTACAAAAACAAAAAATAGTATGCTGATTCCACTACAATCAGCATACTATCCTCGATAAAAATCATGTAATAATTTTTACTCAACTTTTCTTATAAAAATGCAGAACGATCCTCTCAAGATACCGTTTCAATACGATTTGTATCTCCTCTTTTGGATTCATGGGCTTTACAAGGATACTGTAAACATTGGCCCTATTGGCCCCGTAGACATCCGTAAACAGCTGGTCTCCCACAAACAGTGTATTAGACCGGTCTGTTCCCATCAGCTTCATGCCCTTCTCATAACTTCCCACCATAGGCTTGTTCGCTTTATAAATATAGTAGGTTCCTTCCACTGCTTCGCAGAACTTTTTCACTCTGGGTTCCTTGTTATTGGACATAAAACAAAAATCAAAGCCGATGTCTTTCAGTTCCCTGAAAAAACGGACTGCCCGGTCATCTGCGGGTGCATTGTGAGGCACCAGGGTATTATCTACATCAAATAAAATCCCCCGGTATCCTCTGTCATAATATGCTTTAAAGTCAATGGAATAAGTACTGTCCATATATTCATTCGGGTAAAATTTCTCAAACATCTTCTGTGTATCCATCCTTTATTTTTCTTTTGTCCTATTCTAGCATATAACTGAAAAAAAGCCAAACTTCCCTGAATGTGGACGTGCATTTTAAGAAATGCTATAATAAAATAAGAAAACTGTTAAATATGGCAAAGGAGAATAACATGGATCAGGAATTAAAAAAAGAATTTCAGGCTGACCTGGCCGAATTTCATTTAATGACCAGAAAGTTTTATCAAAAAGAAATCAGCGTTAAAGAATATAAAGGTTTTTCAGGAGGATTTGGAAGCTACGCACAGAGGGGCGGCGGTTCCAGTATGCTGAGACTTCGGTTTACCGGGGGAGAAATTACGAAAGATAAACTCCAGTTTATTGCGGACAGTGTTGAAAAATATAAGATAGACAAACTCCATCTGACCACCTGTCAAACCGTACAGGTACACAATCTAAATGATGTTACCGTATCTTCCCTCATCGAGGAAGCGTTTGAGCATGATATTATCACCAGAGGCGGCGGCGGTGATTTTCCCAGAAATGTCATGGTTTCTCCTCTCTCCGGAGTAGAAAAAGAAGAATACTTTGACGTGCTTCCATATGCCAGAGAGGCCGCCGATTATCTTCTGACTTTCATCAAACGGGTGAAAATGCCCAGAAAGCTGAAAGTCTGTTTCTCTAATTCTCCAAAGAATATAACACACGCCACTTTCCGTGATCTTGGATTTGTTGCCCGCAAGGATCACACCTTCGACGTTTACAGCGCCGGCGGCCTTGGCAACAATCCTAAAATGGGCATACTCGTAGACGAAGGGACAGACCCATCAAAAGTACTGTACTATATTAAAGCTATGATTCTGACATTTATACAGCACGGCAACTATGAAAACCGCGGGAAAGCCAGAACACGGTATATGCAGGATACTTTGGGCCAGGAAGGCTACCGGGCTGCTTTTCTTGAAAACCTCAGCAAGGCAATGGCTGAAGATTCTCTTGACCTCAATGTACAGGAAGTTCCTGTGACAAAAGAAGGCTGCGGCTTCCTTGAGGAAAACTTCCGGATTACCGCACAGAAACAGGACGGTCTTTACAGTGTTTTATATCATCCGTTTGGAGGGAATATCCCGCCGGAGCTGATCGCACCGATCAATGAAGCTGTACAGAAGATGGACCAGGTGGTCCTGAGAATCTCCCCAGACGAAAGCCTTTATTTCATCAACTGTAACAAAGAGGAAGCCCTGGAACTCCTGGAACTTACCAAAGACAGTGCATCCAACCTGTTTGAGACATCTGTCGCCTGTATTGGCAGCGGGATCTGTCAGATAGGTCTCAGAGACTCTCAAAAGCTCTATAAAGCTGTCATGGATAAGATCCGCCCCTTAGATTTTTCGAACGGTGTGCTCCCGCAGATCCATATTTCCGGCTGTCCATCCTCCTGTGGAACTCACCAGATTGGGACACTTGGCTTCCGCGGAGCCACAAAGGTTATTGATAAAAAACCTCTTGCAGCCTTCCAACTGTATATCGGCGGAGAGGAAACACAGGGCAATGCACAGTTCGGGGAGGACGCCGGAACCATTCTGGAAACAGATATTCCGGACTTCTTAATAGAAATTGGACAGGCAGTACAGAAAGAACACAAATTATATTCCGACTGGATAAAAGAAAATCCAGATGTTCTAAAAGCTATCATCCAAAAATATACAAAATAAAAAAACACCCCATTGGCATCAATGTTTTTAACATTTTCCAATGGGGTGCTTTTTTATTTTTATCTTCTCTTAATTGTATTCCCTTATAATTATTTATTTGCTCTCTTCCACTGCCGAATGAAAAGTATCAGGATATACAATCGACAGAATATACTCATAGGCTTCGCTCCACCGGCTGTTTGGCTTATACTGATACAGTTCTTTCGGAAGAATAACAAGGTGCTTCTGCTTCACAGCCTTCAAATCCTCCCATCCGGATTCCGTTTCCAAAGTATTATGAAGCTTCTTCAGGGCAAGCTTTCTGTCTCCCATGGTTGTGACAAAAATATAATCAGGATCGCTCTTTGATATCGCCTCCAGTGAAGGAGTCTTATTTTCCGCAAGATTTTTATTGTTCGCAGCTGCATTCTCTACTCCGATGTCCTGCAGGATATTGCAGACTACATTTTCCTCTGTCTTTACCTTGATGTCTGCAGAATAAGCTCTGAGCACCAGTGCAGTCGTTTTCCTGCCTTTTGGTACTTGCTTCAGCAGGTAATCCGCTTCCTCCCTTGCTTTCTCTCCATACTCCTCATAATTATCCTCTTCTCCGGTTACTTCCGTCATTTGTTTTAAAACGTTCAGGTAATCGTCCAGAGTATTCATCCTGACAATATAATATGGAATTTTTTCTTTCTTTAGAGTCTCAGCTGTATCCATCTGCTCCTCAATGTTTCCTGAAATCAGAACCAAATCCGGCTTCAGGGAAAGAACAGCATCCAGATCCGGATATTTGACAGAACCAACATTTTTAATCTTTTTTTTGTTAAGATTTTCGTGAACTACCTCTTCTTCCAGCACATCTGCAGTAGCTCCGCATAATTCTCCTCCGGAGAGCAGCCATACATCCGACAGGGAAGCCGATAACGCTACTACTTTTTCCGGTTCTTTTTTTATCTCTACTTTTCGCCCGGTGGAATCTTTTATCACTGTATATGACTCTTCTTTTATCTGTTTTTTGTCCTTGTCATGGTTTCCCCTGCACGAGGCCAGAAACAAGACACACAGCAGAAGTAATACAGTCGCTCCGCACTTTTTATTCATAATCTGGTATATATTCCCCCTCACCAGTATTTGCCAATGATCTTGCTGACAATATTTTCTTTTATTATATAGTATAACTCCAGCAGGTGCAAGTTTATTGCCTTAAAGCGCTTCTCTTTCAGGTGGCATTCCGCGGTCCCCACGGTCTCCCAGTCCGCTGAAATGCCACAGCGTCAAATTTTTTGGCTCCTTTGTCTCCAGATATCTGTCTTTCAGAGCTTCGATCAATAGTAACGGATCTACAATGCCTCCTCCGGCTCCGCAAACTGCCAGAGTATCTCCGTCATCTATTAATTCTACAGCTACCAGAAGGTAATATTCCATAACGAACATTACAGCGAGAAAGATCTGGAATGTGGCTGTACAGGTGCGACCGATAACAATCAGTGCAATTCCTTTCACTGCAAATTTAGATGCCTTGGAAACTCCCACAAAACCTTTTATTTTTTCTCCGCTTTCTGTCTTTACTCTCGGCTGCGGTGCAAAGTTCAACTGCGGGTGAAAGTTCATCCAAATATTGTGTATCACTCAGAACCTTTCCTGTAAAATAAAGAACAGGCTCTTTTATTGCTTTCCAATAAAAGAGCCTGCTGATCTTACTTCTGATTCAAATATGCATTAAAAATATCTTTTGATACATTTTCCTTAATGCTTTTATATATGTCGGAAGCCGCTTTCCTTACGTCCTCCTGAGTTTTCTTATCCAGCGCAACAATCTTTGTACCACTATCTTTTATGACCTTCATCCGGTCCTCGATCCGTTCATCCGAAGCTTTCCTTGCATATTCCTTTGCCGTCTCTGCCGCCTCCTCAATAATCTTCTGCTGATCTTTCGGAAGGTCTTTATAAAATTCATCACTTACAATCAGAGAAATATAATGGGGCAGATGATTTGTTTCTACCACGTAATCCTGCTGTTCATAAAGTTTGCTTGACACAATGACCTCATATGGGTTTTCCTGTGCGTCTATGGTCTTCTGCTGCAGGCCGATGTATACCTCACTGAACGTCATCGGCGTCGGATTGGCTTTCAGTGCCTTCCAGAAATCCATATGGTAGCTGTTTTCCATGGTACGGATTTTCTGTCCTTTAAAGTCATCAATCGACTTCACCTCTTTGTTGGTAGACATGACACGAAATCCCTGGTCCGCATAACCAAGCAGCTTAAATCCACCTTTTTCATAAACCTTTTCCATCTTCTTATAAAATACAGGATTGTCTACGGCAGCTCTTGCCTCTTCAATCGTAGTGAAGGCACTTGGCAAATCAAAGACAGCGGTATCCGGCATAAAAGTAACCTGAGGTGCCGTATTTTGCACAACAAAAGGAATATCACCGTCAGAACAGCTCTCCAGCAGTTCCCTGTCTCCCCCCAGCGTACTGTTTGGATATACCTCAATCTTCATTTTCCCTTTACTCAATCTGCTTACTTCATCTGCAAACTTCTGAGAATATAGCTGCGTCACGGTATCTTCCGGGCTGGAAGTTCCAAGAGGCCACGCATACCGCTGCACACCGTCATCACTTTTCTTCTTGCATCCGCTAAGAGCCAAGACAGAGACGACACATAAAGCCGCAATACCAAATCTTATCAATCTTTTCATCTGTATCCCCCTCCTATAACAGCGCCAGGCTGATCTGCGGTATAAATGTAATAAGTAACAAAGCCACAAGGAAACAAAGGATCAGCGGCATTGCCTTCTTTGCGATATCCACTACCGGGATCTGAGTCAGGGATGAAGCCACAAACAAATTGACTCCGATGGGCGGAGTTACAAAACCAATCGCCAGGTTGACTACCATCATCACACCAAAATGAATTGGATTCATTCCAACGCCCACTGCAATCGGCATCAGAATCGGTGTCAGAATCAAAATAGCCGGTGTCGTATCCATAACCATACCCACAAGCAGTAAGAAGACGTTGATTACCAGCAGAATGACAATTCCATTGTGGAATGTTCCAAGAATCCACTCGCTGACTGTCTGAGGAACCTGCATCAGCGTCAGGACTCTTGAAAATGCCACGGATGCTGCCAGTATAAATAAAATAGGCGCATAGGTATGGATTCCCTCGATCATAACTCCCCATAAGTCTTTTACATGGATACTCTTGTAGACAAATAAGCTTACGAATACAGAATAAAAAACAGAAATCACCGCTGCTTCTGTAGGGGAAGCCACACCAGTATAAATACAGCCAAGGATAATGACCGGACTGAGCAGTGCAAAAAAACTGTCTTTCAGCACAGTAAGCAGGCCTTTGTCACGAAGTGCCTGTACTTCTTTCCGGATCTTTTCTTTATCCTCACCATGTTTCCTGCAGTAAAAAACAGCATATACCATCAGCAGCAGACCGATAGAAATCCCGGGAAGAATCCCGGCGATAAACAGATCACTGACAGACTGTCCGGATGCCATTCCGTACATAATAAAAGGGATACTTGGAGGGATAATGACACCCAATCCTCCTGAAACCGCAACGATTGCTGTCGCAAATTTTTTATCATAACCGAGCTTAATTAAAATCGGGATCGTCATACTGCCCACTGCTGCCACCGTCGCCGGTGCTGAACCTGAAATTGCTCCATAAAAAAGACACGTAACGATAACTGCACATGGCATTCCCGCTGTAAATTTTCCAATAAAATATACAAATACATCAAAAATCTTTTTTGAAATTCCGCCCTTTGCCATCACCATGCCTGATAAAACAAACATCGGCACCGCCAGCAGCGGAAAACTGTCGATTCCTCCCAGCATGGAACGGATGACAAACTGGCCGCTTGCCGTAAAAGAAGAGTCAAAGATTCCCGGAAGTACCGACACAATACCGAGTCCAATGGAAATCGGTATCGCAATGATCAAACACAAAAAGAAAATAATAAATACTGATAACGCTGACATACCTACACCTCCTGATCCTTTCCAACTGCGATTTTAAACTCAATCAGCCATCTCTGTAAAATACGAATTGTCACCAGCAGAAAACTTACCAGCGGTGCTGCCTGTATGTAGTACATTGGTATATGGCATGCAGGGCTAACTTGTCCGCTTTCAAATGCACTTTTTAAATACAGGATAGAGTATGGGATCAGATACAGGAACAATGCAAGTTCAATGGTATGGTTCACCACTTTAAAGATGGCCCTTCCCCTTTTAGGAAACATTGCCACAAACTGCTCAATTTTAATGGAGATACACTTTTTTGTGCAGTAGCTGACACTGATAAAGCCTGACCAGATAAACAGGTATCTTGTGATCTCCTCCGACCAGGAAAGGGATGCTCCCAGAACATAACGCGCCAAAACCTGTATGCCCATGATCAGGACCATCCCCATCAGGAAAACTCCCATTAAAAACTCTTCTAAATTTTCATCTAACCACTTTAGCATATTAATACCTCTCTTTTGTAAGCGGAGATCTGCTGTCCCCAGCATGATTCTATCTATTTGAACATGATTCCCCGCTGTAATTATTACAGCATCCAAAAGTTAATTTTTTAACAACCAATCCACTATATTATACATGGTAATAATTCATTCCACAAATAGATTTTTCAAATAGAATTAATAATTTTTATCTATCAATATTGCAAATTTTCTCAGAGTTCAATGATCCTGCCGCCTCAAATCATCTATGGTCCGCAGAAGTAAAAAGCAGATAACCTGGGGTCAGATTATCTGCTTTTATCTTACTGTCATTTTGATTTTATAATTCTACAGTCCCTGATTTGCGTGGAGGAACTGAAGCATATCATTTAATTCATTGACTGCTGCCTGACCCGGAGCAGACGCTTTTTTCGCTGCGCCGAATGTAAGCGCCGAACCGAACACTTCTCCGCAGAGACGGCTGATCAGTCCCGTTCCTGCCATAGACATAGTGATAATCGGACGGTCTGCATGATCTGTATACATTTCCTCCGTCGCTGCAAGGAGTGTAAGTACATCTCTCCTGCAGGTCGGCATGACAGCGATTTTAGGAATATCAGCTCCTAATTCCTGCATTTTCACGAGTCTGCTGACAATTTCTTCTTTTGAAGGAGTTTTGTCAAAATCATGGTTGGAAGCCACAACCTTTACGCCGCATTCATGCGCAGCCGCCACGATATCTTTTACGATATCATCTCCCGTAAATACCTCCACATCTACAAGATCTACATATCCGCTTCTCGCTGCATTTTTATTCAGTTCTGCATACGGACCTGGCTCAATGGCTTTTTCTCCGCCCTCTTTGGATGTACGGAAGGTAAAGAGAATCGGTGTATCTGAAAGAGCTTCTCTCAAATCTTTTAACACATCTTCTACTTTGGCAAAATCGAAGACTCCCTCAAACCAGTCTACGCGCCATTCCACAACATCTACCGGGATCTCCCGGAAAGACTTTGCCTCGGCGATGATCTCTTCCTTTGTCACGCCCACAATCGGCACACAAATCTTAGGAACACCTGTTCCAATCTCTACATTTTTAACTTTTACTGGATTCATTTTCTACTCCTTATTAAGCTTTCTCTTCCATTGCCTTGTATCTCACATTGACAAACAGAGCCAATAATACTCCGACAACAGTGATTCCAATGTTCATTAATAAAATGTCTGCTTTATCCATTGTACCAGCCAGAGAGAGGATTGTATAGTTAGATAAGCTGGACGCAATCATAACTATACTCGTGATAGTTCCTTTGATTTTCGGAAACAGATCGTTCGCTGTCGCTGTCACAAGCTGAAGTACAACGGCTCCTGCGGAATATCCGACAACTGCTGATCCGATGTAGCAGATAGAAGGAGTTCTCAGCAGATAAACAAGCGCAATCATAATCGCTGCGATCAGAGGATATACGAATAAGAATCTTACCCCTTTTATCTTATTAACTAAAACAGTTGTAACAACGATAGCTACGAGAGATCCCGTACTGTAGTATGTCTGCATCACAGAAGGATCACCAATCTTTGCATATTCCTTCGCGAAATCCTGAGCACAGTTCAGCCAGAGCTGGAATGTTGCTGTTCCTGTAAATCCGATGATAATCAGCGCAATACTCTCCAATGAGAAGTTTGCATGTTTGATATCCTGGATCAGAGAAGATTTTGCCCCGCCTGCTGTCTCCATCTTCGGAAGAGGTGCGAATAAAACAAGCACGCCGATGATGGCAATGGCAACACCGCATACGTATAATAATACATTTAAGGAAAGGTTTGCTCCAACGATGGCACCGATCATAAACGGCATTAACAGCTGTGAACAGGAGATTGAAAACTTGGTGAGCATCGTTGCCATACTGGATCTTGGAGCCAGAATTTCAACACAAGCCGGGATCACACCGGTATCCAGGAATGAGTTTGCGATTCCTCCTAATACAGCTGCTATGTATGCAACCGTCATATTTGGTGACATAGCAAGGCCTAAGAAAAAGATCGCATAGGAGCCTGCGCCGATGATGGATGCCACTTTTCTTCCCAGCTTATCAGAAAGAGGTCCTGCAAATGGAAGGGCGATCAAACGTCCAAGCCCCAGCGCTGCCGCTACCATTGTTACCAGCCCGATGTCAGAAGCTCCCCACTGCTTTACCAAAGTTTCTTTTACTGCTACCTGGCCTAATACAGAACATCCGATACCATGGATGAAATAATTTAAGTATAAAATAAACGCACTGGGATAATATTTTTTGTTCATAATTGATTCCTCTCAAATTTCCTCTCTAGATTTAGTCGTATTTAATATCCAACACTTCTTTCATGTGGTCGATCGGCATATGTTTTCCGGTCCACAGGTGGAATGCCGCGTCTCCCTGGAACAGCATCATACCAAGACCGTTCATTGTCTTGCAGCCGGCTTCTTTTGCCATCTTTAAAAGTGCAGTCTCTCTCGGTGCATATATAGTGTCGGTGACGATCAGGTCCGGACGCAGGAATGACGCGTCAGGTATCACTGACTGGCCTTCAAGAGGCTTCATTCCAACACCGGTTGCCTGTGCAAACAGATAGCTGTCTGCAATCTCTTCTTTTAATTTATCTTTATCATCAAGATCATAAAGATTTACGATACAGTCTGTGTTTGCACGGATCTTCTCAACGGTTTTCTCTGCATTCTCCCAGAATTTATCTTTGATATTGAAGATTGACATTTCTTTGACACCGTCCAGTGCCGCCTGAATTTCGATCGCCGTTGCAGCTCCGCCTGCTCCTGTGATTGTCATTTTTTTGCCGATCACATCGATGTCATTGTCTTTCAGTGACTGCATGTAGCCGATTCCGTCGGTAATATGTCCTGTCAAAACTCCGTCTTCATTGACGATCGTGTTGACTGCTCCTGCCATCTCTGCTGCCGGTGAAAGCTTATCTAAGTACTTGCCTACAACTGTCTTGTTCGGCATAGACACGTTGGAACCCTTCAGTTTCAGGGCACGCAGTCCTTTTACCGCATCCTCTAATGTGTCATTGTCAACTTCAAACGCCAAGTATGCATAATCAAGTCCTAATGTGGCAAATGCTTCATTGTGCATTGCCGGTGAACTGGAATGTCTGATCGGATATGCCATCAGCCCGATCAATTCTGTATGTCCTGTGATTCTCTCTGCCATGTGTCATTCTCCTTTTCTACTTACCCTGTTGTTTCTTCACCCAAAAGTTAATTTTTTAACAACCTTACAAAAACTATTATACACGGATCTTATTGATACTTCTAATACATCTTTTAATACTTTTTAATAGATTTTTGCTATCATTTATGTTATGCTTCCTTATATAAATAGCCATTGCACTTTCCCAAGAAACGAGGTACTCTCTATGAATTTAAACCAGCTTTCTTATTTTCAAAAAATCGCAACCCTGCAGCATTATCATCAGGCAGCCAGAGAATTGAATGTATCCCAGCCCAGTCTAAGCCGCTCCATCGCCAATTTAGAAGAGGAACTGGGGCTTCCTCTCTTCCGGAAAAATGGAAGAAATATCGAGCTGACTAAGTACGGAAAGATATTTTTAGAGCATGTCAATAAAATACTCGAAGAAGTGAAGATTGCTGAGGATAAAATGAAGGCTCTGGCCAACTCCAAGGGAGGCCACATCGACCTGGCCTACGTGTTTCCACTTGCCAAATCGTATATTCCCCACCTCGTGCGCAGTTTCTTAAATTCGGAAGGTTCCAGCAATATCACCTTTTCCATGACGCAGGAAATCACTAACAAAATGCTCCGTGATCTGAAGTCTGAAAAATATGACGTCATCTTCGGCTCTTACGTATCCAATGAGCCTGAGATCGAATTCGTCCCGGTCATCAATCAGGAGATGGTTGTCATCACGCCGCTGGAGCACCCCTTGAAGCATAAAAAAGAAGTTCTGCTGGAAGATCTTCTGTCCTACCCAGTCATAGGATATGACCGCACTTCCGGCCTGGGCCAGTTTACAACTTCCATCTACCGGCAAAACCGGATGGAACCTGAGATCGCATTTGAAACCTCCGATGAAAATGCCATTGCCGCTCTCGTAGCCGAGAACTTCGGCATCGGCTTCGTGGCCCATGTGGAATCTCTGAGGGAATATGACGTGGAGATCCTTCACTTAAGCAACGTGAAACCTTATCACACTGTCTACATGGCGTACCTGAAGAACAACATTATGATCCCTGCTGTAGAGAAATTTATTGTCTTCGTAAAAAAAACGATAGACAAAAACTATTGATTTCAAAAAAAATATCAATTTGTTAAATAATTATCTTTGCTTTATAATGAACTTATCATTACAGATCACCCAAATGCAATGATAACAACCCTAATTAGAAATCGATAATCTTTTGGAGGGTACACAATGAAGTGCAATTATAAAAATATTTTCAGTCCGTTGACAATCAAAAACATGACGATGAAAAACCGCATCATGATGACACCGATGGGAACCAACTATGGAGAACAGACCGGAGAGATGAGTTTTCTCCATATCAATTATTACGAACAGAGGGCAAAAGGCGGTGTCGGTCTTATTATGGTGGAAAATGCCAGCGTAGATTCCCCTCTCGGTTCAAACGGTACAACTCAGATCAGGATCGACCACGACAATTACATGCCGCGTTTCTTTAAACTCTGTGAGACTGTCCATTCCCACGGTGCATGTATCGGACTTCAGTTAAATCATGCAGGTGCGTCCGCTCAGTCTAAACGTACTAATATACAGCCGGTATCCGCATCAAATATTCCATCCAAAGAAGGCGGAGAAATTCCCCGTCCGCTTACAAAAGATGAGATTTATGCAATTGTTAAAAAATATGGAGAGGCAGCTGCGCGCGCACAGGCTTCAGGATTTGACTGCATTGAGATCCATGCGGGACACTCCTACCTGATCAGTCAGTTCTTATCTCCTACGACTAACGTCAGAACTGATGAATTTGGAGGTTCTCCGGAAAACAGAGCCAGATTTGCAAGGCTGGTATTAGAAGAAGTCAGAAAACAGGTTGGACCGATGTTCCCAATCTTCGTCCGTCTAAGTGCCGACGAGTTTATGGAACATGGAAATACCCTGGATGATACTTTGAACTACCTCCAGTATTTCCAGGAAGAAGTCGATGTTTTCGACGTGTCTGCCGGATTAAACGGTTCCATCCAGTACCAGATCGACGCCAACTACTTAGAAGACGGCTGGAGATCTTATATGGCAAAGGCTGTCAGGGAAAAATACGGAAAACCATGTGTGACTATGGGTAATATTCGTGATCCACGTGTTGCTGACGATATTCTTGCCCGCGGAGACGCTGATATCATCGGTATGGGACGCGGTCTCATCGCAGATCCATGCTGGGTGAAAAAGGTTGCCACAGGGCACGAAGATGAATTAAGGAAATGCATTTCCTGCAACATCGGATGCGCAGGAAACCGAATCGGTGTCAACCGCCCGATCCGCTGTACGATTAATCCTACGGTAAACGACGGTGCTGATTATAAAAAGCACAAGATCAATAAACCATGCAACGTTGTCGTTATCGGAGGCGGTACTGCCGGCCTGGAAGCTGCATGTACGGCTGCGGAAGTTGGCTGCACGACATTCTTATTAGAAAAGGAAGATCATCTGGGAGGACTTTCCGTGGAAATCTCCAAGATTCCTGACAAGAAACGTCTCGCTGATTTCCCTCACTATCTTCAAGTAAGGGCATCCAGGTTAAACAACTTGTTTATCTTTAAAGGACAGGAAGCCACACTGCCGATGATCAAGGCTCTGCACCCGAATATCATCGTCAATGCCACAGGATCCAATCCTCTGCTTCCGCCGATCAAAGGTCTTCACGACCATATCGACAAGGAAGGCTCCAAGGTTGCCTCTATTTCCGGCATGATCAATCATCTGGCTGACTATCCGGAAGACTGCACAGGCAAGAAGGTCGCTGTCATCGGAGGCGGTGCCGTGGGACTGGATGTTGTAGAATATTTTGCACCAAAAGGCGCAGAGGTGAGCATCGTAGAGATGATGCCTGCCATCGGTAAAGATTTAGACCCTGTTTCTAAATCCGGTGTTAATGCACTGATGAAAAAGTATAAGGTCAACCAGATGCCGAACACTGCTCTCTGCGAAGTCAAGGCCGATTCCTTCCTCGTAAAAGCAGACGGTGAAGAAAAAGACCTGCCATTTGACTATGGATTCGTCTGTCTCGGAATGCGTGCCAACGCTCCGATCCTAGAGGAGATCCGTGAGGTATATGCGGATACCAACGTAGAAATTATCAATATCGGTGACAGCGTCCGTGCAAGACGTATCATCGACGGTGTTCAGGAAGGACATAACATTTTAAGAGTACTTTCCGACATGGAATACTTATAAATAATATTCCCCAAACTCTTTTCATAACATATTCCTTAATAGAAAGAAAGGGAACCATCATCATTGGTTCCCTTTCTTATTGTCTCTTCAATATCTTCCTTACGCACAAGTTCAAATAAATCTTTTGGCTGGAACCTGGAAGCAAAGGTTTCCCACATAAGATCCATCGCCTCCTGAAGCCTTGAACGATGCAGTTTTGCAATTTCTATCCTCATTTATTTCCTCCCCGGCTTTGGCCGGTCCTGTTTATTGATTCTGTTTTTTTCAATTATATTTGTTTCTCCGGCTTCTATCAACCGAAGTTTACTTACAGAAAATAGAAACTGCCGGGATCTAATTTACAATTCCGGCAGATATCCTGATTATAGTTTTAATCTTCTTTTTATCTTCTCAACAGCTTTTTTTTCAATACGGCTCACATAAGATCTCGATATATGAAGTTCTTTTGCCACCTCTTTCTGAGTCATGGGTTTTTTGCCATATAATCCGTATCTCATGATCAGAGTTGTTTTCTCCCTGGACGGTTCCATCTCATCCACCATTTTATACAAATCTCTGATTTTTTCCTTCAGGTCCAGTTCATCTACGATATCGTTTTCATCCGCCCCCAGTACATCCAAAAGATTAATTTCATTCCCCTCTTTGTCAATCCCAATTGGCTCATATAACGAAGTGTCCTTTGCACTCTTTCTCTCCTGCCTCAGCATCATGAGCAGTTCATTTTCAATGCATCGGGAAGCATAGGTCACCAGCCGGTGCCCTTTCTCCAAGTTATAGGTATTGATCGCTTTAATCAGCCCAATCGTTCCCACGGATATCAGATCGTCCTTATCCCTGTCAAAGTTATTATATTTTTTAACAATATGTGCAACCAGACGGAGATTGTGTTCTACTAATATATTCCTGGCCTCCATGTCCCCCAGGCGGCTTTTCTTCAAGTAATATTGTTCCTCTTCCTGTGACAGCGGTTCTAAAAATGCCTGCAAGTAAAGCAACCTCCAAGCCTTTTTAACATTGTATGCCTTCCTCTGTCCAATAGTGCTTTTCCCTCTAAAAGATATTTCACCGGCTGTAAGGGTTCTCTCAAATGTGTTAAACTTACAATATAAATTGTTTTATTTAGGAGGTCTGCTATGAACGATTTATATCATATTGATGAGAATTCAAAATGGGAAATGGTTTTGGGGAATATACAAAATATGATCCAATATCTTGATCAGGAATCCATGCATAACCAGATCGATCTTGTGGCAAGCGGTCCTGCTGTCTGTGAACTTCAGGATGCCGTCTCAGAAAAGATGGGAGCATATGAAATTGCTCTTTATAAACTTCACATGGGAATTTTTAATCTGTCTTCTTCCAAGATATTTTTTACATTCCTCCAGAAATATATTTTATATATTCTTCCAAACACATATTTTTCTTTTTCATTTCCCTTGCGGCTTTCTTTCCCACATACCGGTAATGCCACGGTTCATATCCGATTTTTGTAATATTTGTTTTATTCTTTGGATATCTGAGAGTAAATCCGTATTTCCAGCTGTTTTCCATAAGCCACTGCTGTTCTTTCCTCTTTTCCTGAGTCTCATCAAGCACCGGATAATCAACTGCCACGATATCCACAGCCAGTCCTGTCTGATGCTCACTCCGACCCGGAAGCGCAACCCATCTGGATGCCTTCTCCCTGGCCTCAGCCTCCGTACATCCCTGATTCAAATACTTATTGATATCACGCTCCAGAAGATACGTCTGGCGCTCTTCTGTCCGGTATGCAGAACAGACGGAGGGATAAAGTCCTCTTTTTCTGGCCGCATCCATCATTCTCTGCAAATCCGGCAGTATCCTCCGGTCCACCTGACATCCGTTGTTTAATGTAGTCAGGTCAGGCCGAAAACCATCCGGCACATAATTTTCATGATTTATTAATATTAAGTTCCAGGGAATATTAACTGTCTGTTCTTTTTGTCTTGGCCTTACAAATCTGCTGATTGGTATTGTATTTTTTACCGGCTGCTGCGTAGACGTACAGTACTGTATCACAAGAACCGTCAGGATCCAAGCGCCTATGATCTCTAATACAAGCAGGACAAAATACTTATGTCTCCTCTGTATATATTGTTTCTTTCTCATTGGTCCGTCACCCTTCTTTCCAGAGAATATTATCTCTGGTATTATCATACCCGGACCTTGTATCACAATTCATTCAAAATTCCATCGAAGTTGTATCATCTGCTGACACTATTTTCATCTCCATAATTTACTTCAGGGTGAATATAAAATTCCCCTTCTTCCGCAAATTTTTTGCTGAAGAATATAAATGAATAGCACACATTTTCACTGCCTGACTTGTATCTTACAAAATGACTGGTTTTTATTACTGCAATTTTGTTTGTTTCTCTCAATCCAAGGTACCGGTCCCAAATCCCTATGATCTTTTCAGCATCCACAGCCTTGATTCCAGTTCCTTTTACACTGTCGAGGCTTAAGATTTTATGTGAAGAATCATCAATGACCAGTGACAAACTTTGATCCGCTGACTGTATAGATACAGTTTGGACTCTGAGACGTCTTGCATAATTTTTTGTATCCAGATAAGTCGTGGTAGTTTCATAAAACATCATTGTATTTTTATTCAGGTCAAGCTTTGGAAACATTCCCATCTCTTTCAATTTTTTTAATTCATTGATACAAACCTTTTTGAGTTCTTCTACCTCTGCCGATCCCCACTCATAAGACTGGTTCGTCACGGCAATTTCCTCCATTGAGTTATCGGCTTCCACAATGAGTGCTAATTTTTCGGCTATGGTTAAGGTATCTGTCCGGATTTCCGATGCATCTTCCACCTTGTCCAGTTCCACCCGGCCCCTCATTTTCTTATCCTGATATCCCGATATCAGGGACGGCCATAAAATACAGGAGACTGCCAAGGCCGCTGAGAAAAGGCAGATCAAAACATTCTTAAATTTCATCGAACCTCTCCTTTCTGAGCCGAACTGTGACTGCCGTTCCTCTTTCCAGCCGGCTCTCAAATTTCATCGTTCCGCCGTGCAGTTCCACGATCCGGCGGCAAAGAGAAAGTCCAAGACCCGCTCCGCCTTCTTTTCTGGCTCTGGACTTATCTGCCATATAGAATGCTTCCGTTATCCTGTTAACATCTTCTTTTGCCATTCCTCTTCCGTTGTCTTTTATCGCCAGAATATAACCGTTTTCATCTGATCTCCCTTCAAAGCGAATCAGTCCGTCCGCATCCACTGCCTTCCTGGCATTATCCATAAGATTCACACAGAGACTCTGAAGCAGATCCGGTTCTCCCCATATGATCCCCTCCTCAAAAGAAGTTTCAAGCTGAATACCTGATGTTTCCAAAAGAGGCCCTGTAAGATGAATGACTTTTTCAGACAGCTCTGCTGCCGAGACTGGTCTCATGGAAATCTTCTGCTTGTCAAGAACGATCAGATCCATCAGCTTTAAAGATAAAGCTTCCAGACGCTTTCCCTCCTCAAAAATATAATTTGCCGCCTGAAACCTCTGCTCCTCACTGAGTCCTCTGGACCGCAGGGTATCTGCGTATCCTATGATAGAAGTCATAGGCGTTTTCAATTCATGTGCAAAGCTTCCCATAAACATCTCCTGGCGCAGTGCGGAGTCTTCAAGTTCATAGATCTTTTGTTCCAGCTGCTCTGCCATTGTATTAAAATCTCCGGCGAGAAAACCTATCTCATCCTCGGACACCACTTCCGAGCGGATCTTTAAATCGCCCGCAGCGAAGTTTCTGACCGCCCGGGAAAGTATTCTCAAAGGCCGGGTCAGCCATCTGGACAGACAAAAAACAGCAATTCCCAAAGTTACGACCAGAATAATGGATATCTTCTGATACAGCTTCATCTGATTTTCTTTTAATTCATAAATCGAGGTAATATCTCTTACATTTTCCAGGTAAAATACTTCTTCATCCACGGTGAAGCGGCAGGCCGACTGCAGATAATACCTGCCGTCCTGTTTGAGAATGGAGTATCCGGTATGTTTTTCGTCCAGAGCCTTCATTACCTGATCCGGTACACGAAAACTCAGATCAGAAAACAGCTCCCGGAAGGAACTGTCACAAATCCGAAATTTTCTTTCCTTTCCCGGAGATGAGAGACTGATAGATCCGGCCAGCTTTTTAACCGTGTTTCTCGGTGAACCGCTGTCCGGAGGAGATACGGCAATGGAAGCCCCCAAAGTTGCCCGGAAAATATTATTTTCCTGATATGACATCCCTACGGTCTGGCGCAGAGAAGACTGAAAAGAAGACTGGATCAAAAAATACCCGCCAACGCTGAATGTGAGCATAGTAAGTGAAATAATGCTTAAAAATACTTTCCAGGAAAACTTCATTGCTAATCCTCCAGGCGGTAGCCCACCTTATAGACCGTTTTTATTTTCTGTTCCCATCCGATTTTTTTTCTCAGACGCTGCACGTGCAGATCGACTGTCCTGCTGTCTCCCATGTATCCGCTGCCCCAAATCTTCTCATAAATAAAGTCCCTGAATAGGGCAATGTTTTTATTCTGTATCAAAAGCAGGAGCAGCTCGTATTCTTTGACTGTCAAATTTACGGGCTGCCCCTGTTTTTTTACGATCCTGGCTGACATATCAATCTCCAGATCTCCTGCCTTCAGACGGCTTTCTGTCTTCTGACAGCGCCTGAGAACTGTCTCTACCCTTGCCAGCAGTTCTGCAATCTCAAATGGCTTGGTCAGATAATCGTCTGCCCCTGCCTTCAGTCCCTTTACTTTATCTTCTGTATTGGCCTTGGCCGTAAGAAATATGACCGGGATCTCAAGAGGCCTGATGTAGTCCATCAGCTCATAGCCGTCTATCTCCGGCAGCATGATATCCAGAAGAATCAGATCAAATCTCTCCAGTTCCAGCCGGTCGGCCGCCTTTGCCCCGTCAAAAGCACAGACACAGCAGTATCCCGCTGCTGCAAGATTCATCTGGATTAAATTTGATATGGCCGGCTCATCCTCGACGATTAAAATACGGTTCATATTCCTCTCCTCAGCTTTCCATTTATATGTTGAAAAATATAACAGATCCTTGTATCCTTTTTGTATCCTCGACTGCAAATGTCCATTATAAATTCAGAAAATCAAACGGCTCCTTATCCTGTAAAAAGTGCATGAGCATATAGGCACACATGATGGCCACATGTTCCTCCTTCAGTATCCTTTTCACTTCTTCCCTGTCTGCAAGCACAATTTCAATCTCTTCAGAGTCCTCCTGCCCTTTTTTGCTCGGTGTGCCGCTTGCATACCCATAAATCGTTGCACAGGACTCATCCGTCATGCCGACAGACATAAAGCCCGGCTTTTCAAACATCAAATCGGCGTCGATTAATTCCAGGGAAAGCCCTGTTTCCTCCTTTAATTCCCTGATTCCTGCCTCCCGGTAGTCTTCTCCTTCTTCCACCAGACCTGCCGGAAATTCGTAGATATAATCATCGATCGAATATCGATACTGCCTGACCAGCACGACCCTGTCTCGTTTTTCACCGTAGAGGCTGTATACAATAATGCCGTCCGGATCATTGCGCTTTGTCTTTAATTTCAGCCGTTCCATATTTTTAACCCTGGAAGCGATATAGTAATTCAACGTTTTTCCAACCCGGTTTGTTCCTTTTAAATGATACAGATTCAGATGTGGATTATCTGTCAGTCTGCTGACTTCACTAATTTTTTTCATGCCGAATGCTCCTTTTCTAACGATGCATCTTTTTGTTCTGTCTGTTTATATATATATTATATCGGATATGCTGTCCCCGGGAAAGCCTTTATATTACAGGGAGGCGGCACATTCAAACGCAAGTTCCATGTATTTATTAAAACTTTTGATACCGTACTCCGCCAGATCTCTTTGTTCCCATCTGTCTGCATCGAGATTATCCGCACCATATAAAAACTGGACAAACGGAATCTTACGAAACTGCGTGACTGCCAAAGCCGCAGAACATTCCATCTCAACCGCAAGGCATCCCTGTTCTCTGCGCTCTTTCACTGTACTCCTTGTTTCCCTGTAAATCGCATCCGTGGTCCATGTCTTGCCGGTCACATAAGACATTCCGCATTTCTTTAAACTATTCTTTAATATATTTACAGACGATGTCTCCGCATGGATTTCCTCACTGGCCGGCATATAGTGATAGCTGGTTCCCTCATCTCTTACCGCAGAAACAGGGACAATTATTTTATCCTGGACAGCGGACTGGTTCAGGACCCCGCAGCATCCGAACATTACTATTTTTTTCGCTCCCAGTGCTATGATTTCTTCTAAACCGGCCGCACAGGCAGGTGCACCTACTCTGGATAAAAAAAACGCGATGCTCTTCCCGGCATAATGCATTTCATAGACTGGGAGATTCCCGTTTGCGCTGCACAATTCTGCAATCTTCTGTCCGTCATTTAACTCAGCCAGCCGGTCGATCATGTCCGCTGAAAAAGTGGTGATGCATACCTCCGGAAAATCCGTTTTTTCTTTTATAACATCCCTGGGATTTATCAACGCCGTTTTTGTATTGTCGCAGCGGTCAAATATAGTCGCCATATCTTTTTATTCCTTTCTCACTAATAAATTTCGGATTTCCTTCATCATTCTTTCCGGCACTTCTCTGTTAACCGGCATAAGTCTGCTGTACATTCTCACTCCCTGATAGGAAAAAATGATCAGGTCAAACACCGCAGATATATCGACAGGATAGAATTCCTTCCGGTCAATGCCATATTGAAGAAAGCTCTTCCATGTATGACAGGAAGTTAAATACTGACGGTACAAGGCATTCTCCCCGGCGGCATTTTCCTTCATGCTGAAATATTCATAAATCGCAGTGCTCAAAGAGCCTTCACTGTCGATCATTTCCTCCTGATAGCGTTTTAAAATATCGTCCAGAATGTGAACCGCAGAAAGTCCCAGCTTCATTTTCGAATGAAACTCCTCATTCTGAGAGTCCATCATTTCATCCACGATTTCTTTAAAAATCTGTTTTGTGCTCTCATAGTGTCCATACAAGCCTCCCCGGCTTAACCCCGTGATCTCACAGATATCTTTCATTGTAACTTCTTTAAAACCCTTCTCTGCAAACAAAAGACAGGCTTTCTCCCTGATCAATCTCCTCGTCGCTTCACCTCTTTTATTCACGGAACGCCTCCTTTCCGACATATATGTCTATAAATAAACTATACGACATATATGTCGGAAAATCAATGGTATACATCCATGTACCAAAGAAAAGTACCCATTAGACAAAAGAACTCTCCCAAAATAGCTTCTTTTGTTCAAGTAACACTTGTCCGGCAGGTATTACGTCCATTTTCTACATGATTGGAGTGAGGCATTCTAAGAGCCGAACGGAAATCATGCGGAAAATGTCGCTCGGGTGGACGCGCTCCGCGCGATAAGGTATACCCACAGGGCACACCGTATTTTATACCCTTCGGGTGGACGCGCTCCGCGCGATAAGGTATACCCACAGGGCACACCGTATTTTATACCCTTCGGGTGGACGCGCTCCGCGCGATAAGGTATACTTATTATATAGTTTGGAGTGTGTTTATTGTTTTATTGTAGAAAGGATGGTTTTTATGGATATTGGAGAAGGTATGAAGAAGATCCTGCTGGCCGGCATCGGTGCTATGGCTGCCACGGCGGACTCTGCCAAAGATATCGTCGAGGACCTTGTAAAAAAAGGTGAACTCACTGTAGAACAGGGCAAGGTTGTAAATGAAGAGCTTAAACATAAAACAAAAGAAAAACTGAAAGATCATGTGACTGTAAATATTGTAAAAGACTATGGAGACTTGATCGATGCCGTGGATGATATGTCCGCAGAAGATTTGGACCGTTTAATGGAAAAGATCAATTTGAAAAAGCAGGCAGATGCCGAGATTCGGGAGGATGCCCCAGAGGAATCAAAAGAAGATGAGCAGTGATGTCTCTAACCGGCGGCTTTTAGATATTCTCACGGTGTTAAAAAGGCATCATCTCTCAAGGGGGATGACCCCTCAAAAGCTGAAAGAGATTCTGGAAGATCTGGGGCCTACGTATGTCAAGCTGGGCCAGATTATGTCCATGCGCTCTGATGTGCTTCCTGAAGCATACTGTACAGAATTAAAAAAACTCAGGACCGAAGTAAAACCGCTGGACTTTTCTCTGGTGAAACAGGTGGCCGAACAGGAACTCTGCCGTCCCCTGGAATCTGCATTTTCTGAGATCCGTCCGGCTCCGCTAGGTTCTGCTTCCATCGCACAGGTTCACTTAGCGGTGCTCGCAGGCGGCGGACGAGTTGTCATCAAAGTCCAGCGGCCTCATATCCGGGAAACCATGGAAAATGATATTCATTTTCTAAAAAAAGCCGCCAAAATCATGAAAATTGCCATGGGAACCGGTGACCTGATCGATTTTAATACGATACTGGATGAACTTTGGAAAACCTCTCAGGAAGAGATGGATTTTATAAGAGAAGCGGACAATCTGGTGCGGTTTTATGAAAACCAAAAAGACATTGCCTATGTCACCTGCCCGCAGGTGCTCACTGAGTTTACCACACCCCGTCTGCTTACTATGACCTATATCGATGGTATCCAGATCGATCATATCCATGCACTCCGCAAGGCCGGATATGACATGACGGAGATCGGCGAGAAAGCTGCAGAAAACTACTGTAAACAGATCCTGGAGGATGGTTTTTTCCACGCCGACCCGCATCCGGGAAATCTGTGGATTGCGGGAGGGAAGATTGCCTGGCTGGATCTTGGCATGACAGGACATCTGTCTGAACACTATAAACAGCTCCTCAGAAAAGCCATCTCAGCCCTGTTAATGCACGACATCTATACGCTGAAAAATGTCCTCCTCACCCTGGGAGAGCCAAAAGACCGCATTAATCATGCCAGGCTCTATACGGACGTGGATGATATCGTCAGCCGTTATATGACTTTGGACTTCGGCGAGATGCGCCTGGGAGATTTGATTGAGAAGCTTCTGGATCTTGTAAAAAAGCATAAAATCGCCATCAGCCCGGATATCACGCTCCTCGGCAGGAGCATGATTACCATGGAAGGCACATTGGCCGCCTGCTCCCCCGAAGTCAATATGCTCTCGATCCTTTCTGTGCATATGTCATCCATAATCTATGATGACCTTGACTGGAAAAAAGAACTGATCCGCCGGGGTCGGACAGCCTATGCGTCTCTTGATAAATCCATGGAGATCCCGTCCCAGCTTTCCGACCTGTTAAATATCGCAAAAAACGGGCAGACAAAATTAAATTTAGAGCTCACAGATGCAGATGACCTGGTGAAAATGTTTCACCGTTCCGCCGGTTATCTTGTACTTGGGATCATCTCTTCCTCTCTCTTTGTTGGAGCAAGTCTTCTCTGTATGACGGAGATGAAACCATTAATTTTTGGTATCCCCTGGATCAGCTTTATTGGATTTGTTCTATCCGGGCTGATGATTGTATACTTGCTGTACCGTATTTTATTTCGCCCAAAACCCTGAAAATGCGGTGTGCCCGGTGGGTAGGCTTTATCTTTCAAAGCATATCTGAGGATCGTCTTCTTATTCTTTGAATCGGCCTGCCTGGCTCCTGCCACATAAATTTCCCGGTGCCAGTGATTCCGCCTTTCATATCCCTTCTCTTTGACAAACTTATCCATCTTCGCAAAGGATTTTGGTTCATCGTCAAATGGCCCCTTATGCATCATCTGGACACACAACCCTTCCCCCTGAGAGAAAAACTCCACCTCTTTGAGCAGCTGATGAGGCTTCTTTCGGGCTACTGCATCATATGCTTCTTTAAACATCTCCTCTGTGATCACGTCCGGCTGCTTCAGCATAATCCGGTAAACAAAGCGGTCTTTATCCAAAGGATGCTCCGGATCAGAGGTCGTCCAGATTCCTTCCAGCGGATAGACTGCATAGTCCTCATACTGACTGTCGATCTTCTTAACGCAACCTTCTGAGCAGGCTTTTTTATATCCATTCTTGATTTGAAATGCAAGTGAATATAAAACACCGACTCTCTCTGAAAAATCTTCTTTGTTAGGATCACCTTCCCCGCAGATCATAATATAGCTCTGTCCGGGTATCTCGATCAGAGACGGCTCCTGTTTTGCGCTGTAAATCTCCTTCTCCTGTTTTCTCCATTCATATTTCATAAGAAATTTCATCTCCCTTCCTACAATAAATGATACCACTCTGAACTTGTCATCCCATGTCATGTTAAAAAAACATCGGCATAAAAATATTGCCGATGTTTTGAAACTTAACTTTATTCTTCTTTTCGTCTGAGCAGATATCCTTCCGGAATTTCTTCCCCGAAATCCACATAGATCATCTGCCTTGGATGCGGGGCACTCTCCATGGAAACGCCGTCCTCATCCTCGATCGCTTTTACGGTCACCTGGAGGTTTTCTCCTCCCGGTATCATTACCTCAATGGTCTCACCTACGAGAAACTTGTTTTTCTGTTCCAGCAGTGCATACCCTCTTTCATTGTGTCCCTGCACGATGCCGATATAGGTATATTCCTTCACATAAGTATTACTGTCATAAATCTGAGAATGTTCATCTGTCTTCCCATAATAAAATCCCGTTGTAAACTGCCGGTAAGTGCACTTGGAAATCTCCTGCCTGTAATAATCCATATTGGCAAAATATTTCTCCGGTGACTCCTTGTAATCGTCAATAGCCTTTCGGTAAGTTCTCGCAACCGCCGCCACATAGAGGGCAGTCTTCATCCTTCCCTCAATCTTCAGGCTGTCGATTCCTGCGCCGATCAGGTCATCCATGTGTTCAATCATGCAGAGGTCCTTGGAATTAAAAATATAAGTCCCCCGTTCATTTTCATACACCGGCAGATATTCGCCCGGCCTGGTCTCCTCCACCACAGAATACTTCCATCTGCACGGATGGGTACACGCCCCTTTGTTGGCATTCTGTCCGGTAAAATAATTGCTTAAAAGACAGCGCCCCGAGTGGGATATACACATAGCCCCGTGGACAAATGCCTCAATCTCAAGATCATCCGGGATGTGCTCCCTGATCTCTTTGATTTCCCGAAGAGACAGCTCTCTGGCAGCCACCACACGGGATGCGCCCTGTTCATGCCAAAATTTATAAGTGGCATAGTTGGTGCTGTTGGCCTGGGTGCTGATGTGGCGTTCAATCTCCGGACATTCCTCCCTGGCGATCATGAAAACACCGGGATCGGAAATGATCAGTCCGTCCGGCTTTGTGCTTTTCAGCTCCCTGAAGTATTCCCGGATACCGCCGAGGTCTCCGTTATGAGCCACAATGTTGGCTGTTATATAAACTCTGACTCCGTGCTCATGGGCAAAACGGATTCCTTCCTTTACATCGTCCATAGAGAAATTTTTGGCTTTTGCTCTCAGCCCGTACATTTCTCCTCCGATATAAACCGCATCCGCTCCATAGAGTACAGCTACTTTCAGTACTTCCAAATTACTTGCTGGTATAAGCAGTTCTGTTTTTCTCATGTTACTCTCCTGTTTTCATACTCACTGCCACCCCGTCTCCCACAGGAAGCACGGATGTCTCCAGCAGAGGGTGGTTTTTCAGTGTATATAGGTACTCCCTCATCCGCTTGTGAATAGTCCGGTCCCTGCGCTCAACCGCATACCTGGATCTTACGATATCCCCATCCTGGAGCACATTGTCGGAAACCAAAATGCCTCCCTCAGGAAGCAGCCGTAAAATATGTTCAAAAAAACGGATGTACTGGCCTTTAGCCGCATCCATAAAGATAAAATCAAAGGTTCCGGATAGCTCTTTGAGGATCTGGACAGCATCCCCTTTCAAGAGAGTCACTGCGTCCTGTACCCCCGCTTCGGCAAAGTTTGCCTCGGCTTTCAGTATCCTTCCTTCATTCCGTTCAATGGTTACAACAGTCCCGCCCTCCGGTTGAAACTTGTGCATATAAAGAGATGAAAATCCCACAGCCGTTCCGACCTCCAAAATTTTCATCGGTTGCTTCATCAGCACTAATAATTTCAGAAACTCTTTTGTCTCAGGCTTCACGATCGGCACATGATTCTTTTTGGCTTCACGCTCAATCCTTTCAAGAAAAGCGTCCTCCTCCCTGATCAATGAACGGAGATAATCTGTTACATTTTCATCTACAATCATTTTTTCTCCTTTTCACGGATATCCCCGCACAGCACTGCCATGATCTCATCAATACCCTGAGACTGTGACAGACTGTACTTGCCGGGAACAAACTCCGTTTCTTTATATTTTGAGAAAAATTTTCTTACTTTAAATCTGTTTTTACCGATGATCAGATGCTTCTCATAAAGTTGATCGGCCACCTTTCCGGTCCCGTCTCCTTTGGAGATTACCACCTGAATCTTTCTGGTGCTGGAAGCATCGTATGCCTCGTTTGAGAAAGCATGATAGGCAAAAGAATACATGCCGAAAAATAATCCAACGATCAGACCTATGATCAGTATCTGATGGATCACCTTCCAAAAAAGCCGGAACAGGTCATCTCTATTGTTTTTTCTCTCTTCATCCTTTGTCATCATCTGTCTTTGCACTTTCCTTCCCCGCGTAAAGCTTTATACTTCTGTAATGATCGGAAGGATCATCGGATCCCTCTTCGTCTTCTTCCAGATATAATTGCTCAGCGTGTCCCGGATACAGGACTTTAACTTGCCCCAATCGGTAATGTTTTTTGTGAGACAGCTTTCCACCGCATCTTCCACAACCTGTCTGGCTCCTTCCATGAGGCTTTCAGATTCTCTCACGTAGACAAAACCACGGGATACGATATCCGGACCTGCCAAAATGCTGTTTCCGTGTTTTTCCAAAGTCACAGTAACAATGATCAGGCCATTTTGTGACAGCTGTCTTCTGTCGTTCAGTACAATATTTCCTACGTCTCCGATGCCCAGTCCATCTACAAGGATTCCCTGGGCAGGGACTTTACCGGTAACTTTCCCGGATTTTTTGTTTATCTCCAGGACATCTCCTTCTTCCATAACAAAAACATTTTCTTTCGGAATCCCCATCTCCAAAGCCAACTCACTGTGCCGCACCAGATGACGGTATTCTCCATGCACCGGTATTGCATACTGCGGCTTCGTCAGTGCATAGATCAGGCGGAGTTCTTCTCTGCACGCATGACCGGATACATGGGTATCCTGGAATACGACTTTAGCGCCTTTCATCGCCAGTTCGTTCATAATATTGGAGACATTTTTTTCATTTCCCGGAATCGGACTGGAGCTGAATACGATCGTATCTGTAGGTTTGATAGAAACCTTACGGTGCGTATTGTTTGCCATCCTTGACAAGGCTGCCATAGTCTCGCCCTGGCTTCCCGTGGTGATCATAACGATCTGATCGTCCGGTACATTTCTCATCTGATCTGTCTCAATCAGAGTATTCTTAGGGATTTTGATATATCCCAGCTCTGAAGCAGTCGCAATGATATTTACCATGCTCCGGCCTTCTACCGCTACCTTCCTTCCATGTTTGTGAGCGGAATTAATGATCTGCTGCACACGGTCAACGTTGGAAGCAAATGTGGCTACGATAATCCTTCCGTTTGGATGAGCCGCAAATAAGCTGTCCAGTGTCTTGCCTACATTCTTTTCAGACTGTGTGTAGCCTGGGCGCTCTGCATTTGTACTGTCCGCCATAAGCGCAAGGACACCCTCTCTTCCGAGTTCTGCAAATCTTGCCAGGTCGATCGCCTCTCCGAAAAGCGGAGTATGATCAATCTTAAAGTCACCGGTATGGATGATCAGCCCTGCCGGAGTGTGGATGGCAAGAGCTGCCGCATCCGCGATACTGTGGTTGGTCTTAATAAATTCTACCGTAAAGACTCCCAGTTTTATCACGTCGCCGTGTTTTACGACTGTCTTTTTCACCTGCTTTAACAGTCCATGCTCTTTTAACTTATTATCGATCAGTCCCATCGTAAGTTTTGTTGCATAGACCGGAATGTTGAGCTGTTTTTCAATATAAGGGATCGCTCCGATATGGTCCTCATGTCCGTGGGTAATGACCAGTCCCTTGATTTTCTTTGCATTTTCCTTTAAATAGGTCACATCCGGGATGACTAAATCAATTCCGAGCATCTCGTCATCCGGGAAAGCCACACCGCAGTCAACGATCAAAATGTTGTTGTTATATTCAAAGGCTGTTATATTCATACCGATCTGACCGAGGCCGCCGAGAGGAATGATCTTTACCGTTCCCGTATTCCTTCTCTGAGCCGTTCTCGGACGTCCCTGTGCTTTTGATGCGGCTGTCTGTGTCTTCGTCTGAGTCTTCTTCGGCGCTGCTTTCGCTTTCGCAGGTGCCGTCTTCTTCGGTGCCGTCTCTTTCTTTTGCGGCTTTGCCCTGACCGCGAGTTCCTTCGACTCATTCGGTATCACTGCCGGAGTTTTCGGCTGACTGTACTTTTTCGGCCAAAAGTTTTTTGACTGCTTCTTTTGCTGCTGTCCTTCTGTCTTGTTACCTACACTTGTGTTGTCTGATTTCAAAATAATTCCTCCATTTTATTACTTCCGGTTATTTTGACAATCACGACAATATCCGTACATCTTTAATTCATGATCATGGACGATGAATCCGGTCGTTTTCCCGACCTGTTTTTCCAATTCATCTAATAAATCATCGTCGAACTTTAAAACTTTTCCGCAATTCACGCATATCAAATGATGATGGTGGTGCTCATTTTTATCTTCTTTTCCGATTTCATAGCGAACATATCCATCATCTAAATTCAATTTATCAATTAATCCTAATTCACAAAGTAACTGTATGGTACGATAAATTGTCGCAATCCCGATTTCGGGAATGTCTACTCTAACCAATTCATAGATTTCTTCCGCGGTCAGGTGCTGGTCCGGTTTTGATGAAAGTGCCTTTAATACAGTTTTTCTCTGATTCGTCACTTTTAAACCCTTGCTCTTTAAAATTTTTATAAAAGATTCTTCGTTATAGCCCATCAAACCACCTCAAAATCCTGCTGCATTTATACTGTCAAATCAAAATCCTCGATTAATTCATTGAATATCTTGGATATGATCTCAAGCTCTTCTTCATCTTCTACGATCTCGTAGGAGACATAGTCATCCTCCAGTGAGATTTCTTTCATAATCAAAACTGTCCCGTCTTTATCCACGGAATCCGCAACGAGCAGGTAGTTTGTCCCTGCCAGTGTCGTCTGTTCCAGCACCATAAATTCAATCTCCCGGCCCTGGTCATCTAAAAAGAGAATTCTGCTCTCTTTGTCTTTCATTTTATCAATCCTTTCTTTACAGAGAATCCAGATACCCCTGTAAAATCATCGATGCAGCAACCTGATCAATGACCTTTTTCCGATTTTCCCTCCGGACGCCGCTTTCCATCAATACTTTATTGGACGCAACAGTAGAAAGGCGCTCGTCCCATAAAATCACATCCAGTCCGGTTCTGCGCACTAAACTATCGCGGAAAGCTTCCGTTGCCATTCCGCGTTCTCCGATCGTATTATTCATATTCTTCGGATATCCGAGGACGATCTTTTCAACCTTATATTCGGCCGCGATCTCCTCGATCCTTGCATAAGTCTTTCTTAACTTATTTTCATCTTTTCTCGTAATGGTTTCAAACGGCTGCGCTGTGATCCCCAGCTCATCGCTCAGGGCAACGCCCACTGTCTTTGTCCCATAATCAAGCCCAAGTATTCTCATAATCCCTACTTCAGCCTTGTATCAATATAATTTACAAACAGGGCCTCGATAATCTCGTCCCTCTCTACTTTATTGATCATGCTTCGTGCATTCTTATGGCTGGTAATGTAGGTGGGATCCCCTGACATAATGTAGCCTACCATCTGGTTCACCGGGTTATATCCTTTTTCCTCCAGTGCTTCATAGACATGCTCTAATATTCTGTGCACGTCCAGTTCATCTTTCACCACGGAAAAATGCTGTGTCTGATTCTTATCCATATTCTCACGTCCTTTTTCGTATCTTTTTTTTATTCTAATATATATCCGAAAAAATAGCAATGGATTTTCTACACATTTCCTGCCACATATCCATCACCGCTGATACCGGTGAGTTCAACTTCCACAATCTGATTTTCCAGAGGTTCTTCACTTTCCACCGCCACTTTGACGTATTCTTTTGTGTGTCCCACATAGAAATTTCCGGAGCTGTTTCTTAATTTTTCTTCGATCAGAACTTTTCTTCGTGTCCCGATCTGCCTGCGTTCAAACGCATTTTTATGTTCCTCGTTCATGGCGATCAGGACTGCGCTCCTTCTGGCTTTTTCCTGATCATTTACCTGGTGTTCCATGACGGCGGCCCTGGTGCCTGCTCTTTTTGAATATTTGAAAACATGCATTTCATACAGGTCGATTTCTTCCAGAAACTTTCTCGTTGCCTCGAATTCTTCTTCGGTCTCCCCCGGAAATCCTACGATGATATCCGTTGTCAGTGCGGGATCTTCGTAAGCTTTTCTCAGGATCTCTGCTTTTTCTCTTATCTCGTCCGTCGTATATTTCCGGTTCATCCGTTTCAGGGTAGCATCGCATCCGCTCTGAAGGGACAGATGAAAATGTGGACAGAACTGCTCTATATTTTTAAGCCTTTTTACAAAATCTTCTGTGATGATCCCCGGTTCCAGAGAACCTAAACGGATTCGATCCACTCCCTCGATCTTTCCTATTTCTTCGAGCAGATCAATCAGTCCTTTGTCCCCGTCAAGATCCGTCCCGTAGGAACACACATGAATCCCTGTGATGACAAATTCCCTGCATCCATTTTCTGCAAGGCCTCTGATCTCAGAGAGGACATCTTTCGTATCCCGGCTCCGGACTCTTCCTCTGGCATAGGGAATAATACAGTAAGAGCAGAACTGGTTGCATCCGTCCTGAACCTTGATATACGCTCTCGTGTGTTCATTTAAATGTCTCACATGCAGCGCTTCGTATTCGCTTCCCGAGGACAAATCCAAAACCTCAGCGTCCCGGCGGTGGCCTTCCAGGTAATTTTCGAGGATCGGGATCAAATCTTTCTTTTTATTATTCCCAATAATCAGATCGATCAGCGGATCTTTTTTCAATTCATCCTTCCCCACCTGGGCATAGCATCCCACGGCGGCCACCACGGTATCCGGATTCAGCTTCTTTGCCCGGTGCAGCATCTGCCTGGACTTCCGCTCTGCTATATTCGTCACAGAACATGTATTGACGATATAAATATCCGCACCCTCTTTGGGGCTGACGATCTCAGCCCCTGCATCCGTGAGCATGTCAAACATAGCATCGGATTCATATTGATTGACCTTGCATCCCAAAGTCACGACTGCGGCTTTCACATTATTTAAACTCATGGAGTGTTTCTTTTCCTTTCGTTGTTATTGACAATTCAAATGTTAGCTTGTACACTATCGTCATTGGAGGATGAATCATGTGCGAAGTACAATTAATGCTGAATTCCATAAAAAAGGTCAACGACTTTATCAATATTATCAAAGAATATGACGGCGGCTTTTACATAATCTTGGGTTCCTACCTTTTGGACGCCGCAAGTGTCATGGACCTGTTCAGCCTAAACTTAAATGAACCAATTCTTCTGGCCTTTCAGATTCCCGAAAAAAGGGATGAGATTCTTCAAAGGCTGGAACCCTTTCTCTGTTCTTCCCCTCAGTAACCCATTCTTTATTTTACAACGATCACTTCTGTAGTTTCGATCGCTTTTTCCATCAGTTCATCTATGACATCAGAAAGATTTTCTTCTGATTTCTCAATTTTCTTTAAGTTTCCTTTGGTCACAGGATGTTTTGCCACAAAGATCGTACAGCAGTCCTCAAACGGCTGGATTGAAGTCTCAAAGGTGTCAATCCTCTCTGCGATATTTACGATTTCCTGTTTGTCCATTCCGATCAGCGGACGGAACACAGGCATATGACACACGTCGTTTGTGATCGCCAGGTTATGGATTGTCTGGCTGGCAACCTGACCGATACTCTCGCCGGTGATCAGCGCCAGTGCGTCATTTTCCTTTGCAAAGTGTTCTGCGATCTTCATCATATAACGGCGCATGATAATCGTAAGCTGGTCATGCGGACATTTCTCGTAGATAGCAAGCTGGATATCCGTAAAGTTTACCACATGAAGATGGATCGGCCCTGCATACTTTGAAACGATCTTTGCCAAATCCACGACCTTCTGTTTTGCCCGCTCGCTCGTATACGGAGGTGCATGGAAGTAAGTCGCATCAATGCGCACCCCTCTTTTGGCAATCATGTATCCTGCCACAGGACTGTCGATCCCCCCTGATAAAAGCAGCATGGCTTTTCCGTTTGTTCCCACCGGCATGCCTCCCGGTCCGGGGATCTCCACAGAATAAATATAGATCTGCTGTCTAACCTCAATGTTTACGAGTACGTCCGGACAGTGCACATCTACCTTTAAGTCCGGCCACGCATCCAAAAGCTTTTCTCCCACCAGACAGTTGATGTCCATAGAATTCATCGGAAATTCCTTATCTCCCCGTCTTGCATTGACCTTAAAGGTGAAATCTTTCTTTCCATACTGGCTGTCGATGTAACGTACTGCAGCATCCGTCAGATGTTCCACATCCTTTGTATGCTCGATCACCATCGGACAAATGCCCGTGATCCCGAAGACAGTCTTTAACGCTTCCACGGCTTCCTCATAGTCAAAATCCTCCTGTCCTTCCACAAAGACGCGCCCGGACTCTTTTCTCACTTTAAATTCTCCCACCGGCTTCATGGCATACTTGATCTGTCTGACCAGTGCATCCTCAAACATGTAGCGGTTTTTTCCTTTAATGCCGATCTCGGCATATTTTATTAAAAAAGCTTGTACTTTCATCTTTTCTCCTTCTTATCTTCTTACGAATTTCCTCAGCATCGGAACTAATTCCTCCAGCGCCGCTATGACCTGATCCACTTCTTCCTTTGTGTTATAGACAGAAAAGCTGAACCTTAGTGTCCCGTCCCGGTACTCAGGGCTGAGTCCGATGGCTGACAGAGTACCGCTTACATGCGGGCGGTTGGAAGAACATGCCGATCCGGAAGAAACATAGATTTCCCGGTCTTCAAGTGCGTGCAGCAGCACCTCACTTCTGATGTTTTTAAAACTGATGCTTGCCACGTGGGGCGCATCACCGGAATTGTCTTTAATCTCGGGAATCTCCGTGATCCGGCTTCTGAAATACTCTCTGACTTCTCCGATCTTCTGCGCATTTTCTTTCAGATGCCCTGCCATGATCCCGCAGGCCTCTGAAAGTCCCGCAATCCCTGGAACATTTTCGGTACCCGAACGCATTCCTTTCTGCTGTCCTCCGCCTAAGATCATCGGCTGTATTTTTGTCTTCTCTTTCACATACAAAAAGCCGACACCTTTTGGACCATGGATTTTGTGGCCGCTCATGGACATCAGATCAATTCCTGCCTTTTTCGGTATCACCGGAACTTTTCCGTATCCCTGGATTGCGTCTACGTGGAAGACTGTCTCCGGATTTTTCTTCTCTATGATGCTTCCAATCTCTTCTATGGGTTCCACCGCGCCGATCTCATTGTTGATCAGCATACAGGAGACAAGGATCGTATCCTCTCTGATAC
This sequence comes from Anaerostipes hominis (ex Lee et al. 2021), assembly GCF_002270485.1. Taxonomy (GTDB): domain Bacteria; phylum Bacillota; class Clostridia; order Lachnospirales; family Lachnospiraceae; genus Anaerostipes; species Anaerostipes hominis. The sequence continues at coordinate 199,388 of NZ_NQOG01000003.1, forward strand.
TGTCTTCAAGCTGTTTTAAATCGACAATCCCTTTTTCATCCACGTTCAGATAGGTGACTTCAAATCCTTCATTTTCTAAAAAGAACATCGGTTCATACACAGAGGCATGTTCAATCTTCGTGGTGATGATGTGTTTTCCCCGCCTTTTGTTGGCCATCGCTGTTCCAAGGATCGCAAAATTATTGGACTCCGTGCCTCCGGATGTAAAAATGATCTCTTTTTCCTTTGCCTTCAGCGTCCCTGCGATGATCTGCCGGGCCTTTTTCACAATATTTTCCGCCTCGATCCCTTTTGTATGCTTGGCAGAGGGATTTCCATAGGATACTTCCATCGCCTCATTCATGACCTTCAGAACTTCCGGAAATACTTTTGTCGTTGCCGCATTATCTAAATATACCACCATGTTATTCCTCCAACTCAAACATTAAAACCGACAGCATGGCCATGCCGGCGGTTTCCGTTCTTAAAATTCTTCTGCCGAGGCTTAAAACCCTGCCTCCCGCTTCCTTCAGGCGTTCGATCTCCGAAGGTTCAAATCCTCCCTCCGGTCCGATAAAAATACCGATCGAATCCTTGCCTTTTGTCTTCCTGATCAGCTTTCTTGAGTATTCCATGCCCTCAGCCGCTTCATACGGCACGAGGAGCACAGATAAACCTTCCGCTCTTTTTACGGCTTCCTCAAACGTGAGCACCCGGCTGACTTCCGGGATCACGCCTCTCTTTGACTGTTTTGCCGCACCAAGTGCTATGGCATTCCACCGTTCCAGCTTCTTTTTCGCCTTTTTGTCATCCAGCTTCACAACGCAGCGCTTCATTTTTACCGGCACGATCTCACTGGCTCCAAGTTCTACCGCCTTTTGAATGACCAGCTCCATCTTGTCCCCTTTGGGCAGGCCCTGAAATAGGATGATTCTTTCACAAAGTTCCGACTCCACCCCGTGGATATCAAGGATTCTGGCCGAAATCCCGCGGTTTCCTTCCAGATCTTCCAGCTCACACTCATATTCCAGTCCCCGGCGGTTGGAGAGCAGCACATGCTCTCCCTTTTTCATCCTGAGCACATTTTTTATATGATTGACGTCTTCCCCTGCAATCCTGATCAGGTTTCCGTCCACCTGGCTTTCTTCTATAAAAAAACGATACATTATTCTTTCCTTTTCTTCGCTGTGACTGAGACCCACTCTTTGAGCTTTCTTGTTTTTACCGCCTCAAAACCATATCTCTCCAGCTTATCGAGCACTTCCTGTTCCTTCGTATCGATAATACCGGAGATTACGAATGCACCGTCTTCCTTCAGGAACAAATCTGCGATCTCAATCAGCGGAAGTATCACATCTGCCAGTATATTGGCGGCTACCAGATCATACCGGTGCTCTCCCAAAGACCGTGCAAAGTCCATATCATCCAGTACATTCCCGCCGTATACTTCATACTGGTCCCTGTCAATATGGTTCACTTCCATATTTTCTTCTGCCGCTGTTACGGCTCTCGGATCAATATCTGTCATGACCGTTTTCCCGGCTCCCAATTTCAGGGCAATGACAGAAAGGATGCCGCTTCCGCAGCCCACATCCAGCATAACGGTATCCGGACGGATTTCCTCTTTCAGCCCTGCTATGCAAAGTCTGGTCGTTTCATGGGAACCTGTACCAAAGGCAGTGCCGGGATCTATTTCTATCACCACATCTCCCTCTCTTTGATCAGGAAGCTCCTCCCAGGTAGGCTTGATAATGATCGTATCATCCAGTCTCAGCGGCTTGAAAAACTGTTTCCAGTTGTTAATCCAGTCTTCTTCCTTCGTAAAGCCATATTCGATCGTGCCGTCTCCGATGTCCATGAAACTCTTTACCCTGTTGAGCATCTCCTCAATTCTGATGGTCACGTCTTCCAGATTTTCGGATTCATCAAAGTAACAGTGGAGCAGGGCCCTGCCGTCATCCGGTTCCTGGTGGTCCGGCAATACCTCGATGAACATCTCCCGAATCTCTTCTTCCGTCAGAGGCACCCGGTCCTCCACTTCCACGCCGCACGCCCCAAGTTCTGTTAGTTCATAACTCAGCATATCCTCCGCTCCTGTCACGGTGCTGATCGTAATCCTGTTCCATCCCATGAAATCTGCTCCTTTAAACTTCTTATCCGTTTCACTATACCAGTTAATTAGTGTATCACAGAAACAGGCTCAGAACAAGAAGTCGCGCATGGTTTTTGTAACTCCGGGGTACTTTCTTAATTCTTCCTCCTTTTCCTTTGGACAAATCACTGCGATATCCCTGCACCCCGCTTCATAGGCACTTCTGATCCCTGACAGGGAATCTTCATAAATGCGGATACGTGCCATATCCACTCCAATAAGATCCGCCGCCTTTTTAAACATGGCGATTTTATTTTTATAAGTCCCGTCATCGTAGACGATCTCAGACGGCTCAAACCAGCGCTCCAGCCGGAAAGATTCGATAAAAAAATCTATATTTTCTTTGATGGAGGCACTGGCAATGGTAAAAGGAATCTTTTGCGCCTTCAAATAATCGAAATATGTCTCTGCTCCTGGCACCAGATGAAAATGCTCTTTATCCTCTCTGCAGAATTTCCGGTAATATTCTTCCTTCATGCGGGAATATCTGGTCAGTTCCTCCTCACTTGCTTTTCCATCCATCATATATTGAATGTTTACTATGTTCGGAGTTCCGTTCAGCTTTGTGTGCAGCTCTTCATCCGTGATATCTCTTCCCCGCAGTAGTCTGGAAATCTCTCCCCATGCCAGCACATGCTTATCATCATCAAAAAACAGTGTCCCGTTAAAGTCAAAAATTACACCTTCATATGTCTCCATTTTCTATCTCCTATTCGTCTTAAATCACCAGTATGTCGTCTTTGTAAATCTTCGAATTTTTTTGTCTCTCCATGGATGATCTTCCTCAATCGTGATTTCCCTGAGAGAAATCTCATTTGCGGCTTCAAATGACGGAACATTCACCGCGATATCATCGCCGGCCATCATCACTGTATCTCCCTTTGGAATGATGATGTCGTCCTCCCGCCGGATTACCATAGCCAGAGAGCCCTCCGGCAGGGTGACATCCTTAAGCTTCTGATTCTCCCAGTGGTGTCCGGATGAGATATGAAGCTGCATCAGTGACAGACCAAAAACAATATGAAACACATTGCTCTGCATATACACTCCGCCGGCTGAGGCAAAGATTGCAAAAACGATGGACGACGCTCCTCTTAATCCTGCAAATGAGACAAATATCTTTTCACGGAATTTCAGATATCTTTCCGTCAATATAAAAACCATCGCCGGCCTTGCTGCCAGTGTGAGAAACAGAATGATCACAAGAGTTGCCGGAAGTGATGAAGCTATCTGAGACGGATAGGACAGCAGTCCTATGAGAAAGAATGTTGCTATCTGAGCAAGAATGGTTACATTATCGAAAAAGCGGACGACATTGGCCTTGTTTTTCGTCTTTGCATTTCCCATAAGGATGCCTGTCAGATAAACCGACAGAAATCCATTTCCTCCAAGGATTCCAGCCAGAGCATACGAGGTCAGAGCCACTGCCAGTACAAAAACCGCATCAAATCCATCGGTACAAAACTTAAACTTCCGGATAATCTTTGGTCCGGCAATCCCCACTGCCGCGCCAATGCCAACACCCAAAGTAGAAAGTACTGCCGCTCTCCCGGCAGCGGGTCTCGCATGTTCCCAGTTTGTGGAATACCCTCCGTAAAACAGTTGTGGAAAAACTCGGAACAGAAGGTTTAAAGCATCATCTAAAATATGCGGATGTCAATCATAGCCTTCCACTTGAACAAGTAACAATGGAAGTCATTGAGGCTTATCAAATTTCTGCTGGATACTTTGACACAATTACCCACTGTAAATATAAACTTCCCTCTGTCACCTCCATTGGGAGACTATACCAAAGACTTATCTTTAATGTACATCAAGAACATGAGGCATGGGAAGATGTTATAAAGAAAGTATTTTCCTCCTTTATCAGCGATGAAATATCAAATTTTAATTCAAGTATCTTTCCATCAATCTATATAGACATTTTAAAGCCCTGGTCAACTGCCAGGGCTTATTATATGATTCCTTATTTAATTGCAGCCAGTTCTATATAGCCTCTTGTCCCAATCGGTTCCAGCTGAATCCTCGGGTTACTCTCATCCCACTGGCATCCAATGACAGACGGATCGTATTTCTTCATCGCATTCCACACTTCTTCAATGGCCTGACAGTAGTTTTCTTCTTCAAATGGTTCGCTCTGGAACATTAAATACCTGGCAGCCGGCAGTTCTATCACATCAAATCCTTCCGGTACCTCACCGTCATAATCTTTGGATACCTCCACACCCTGGACATATTCTGATGTATCCGGCTCCCGGTAGGCAGGCGGCAGCCAGAGGCAGACAGGTTCTCCCCTGATAGATTTGATACTTAATAAAAGTCCCCATACGTCACATCCTACTTCCTCACAGTATGCAAAATAGTCTGAGGCTTCTTTTCCTCTCTTGATGATCACCTTTCGTTCCGGCTTCTCCATCACTTGAATGAATACATTTCTCAAATTTTCCATGATTGGTCTCCTTTCAATCTCCCTGAATTTCACGCCGTACGGGGTAAAAAGATATAACGGTACAGGATTCATGGCATATTCACGGGGATTGCATCCGAATTCACGCTGAAACGCACGCTGATACCCATCCACACTGTCAAATCCCATCTCAAAAGCCACGTCCGCTATTTTACAGGTACTGTCTCTCAGCTTTAAGGCTGATTTAGACAGACGGAGCCGCCGGATATAATCAGCTGGTGTAGTTCCCGCATACCGTGTAAACAGCCGATAGGAATGCCATGGAGAATACAGCGACACTCTCGCCAAGTCGGCCAGAGTAATATTTTCCGCCAAATGTTCTTCTATGAATTCCTGCATGCGCTGGACTGCCAAAATCTGTTCCCTCATATCTTTCACCTCCTTTATACCTGTCATTATAGATGGATCAAAAGAAAAACTCTCGACTATTTTTGCCTATCTGAATTTACTGTTCCAAATAGGTTGTATCCCCAATACTTTGAACATTAAATCTCCCATCCTTATATATAATTTTAGTGACGCTGGAATTTTCAAGATGTCCGGGTACTTTTTGCTCTGTCATATCAGAGAGCATAGTAATGATCGCCATTCCATGGGAGACAACCAGGACGTTTCCCCCGCCCTTTTTCTCCGTATCCTTTGCAATGTTTCTGAGCGCCTTTTGCATCCGGGTCTTAACATCCCAGATTCCTTGAGACATCCTCCATCATTTTTGAAAATTTCTCACCTTCATAGGTTCCGAAGCAGACTTCTCTGAGACCTTGTTGTTCCCTCAGGGAAAGTTCAGGTTGGCCCAGTCCCTTCAGAATAATTCCTGCGGTCTGCCGGTTTCTTCCCAGGTCGCTGGAATAAGTATAGTCAAACTTGATCCCTCTCTTTTTAAAACCACAGGCCAACTTTTTTGTCACCTTTATTCCTTCGTCAGTTAGCGGAGCATCAGCCCATCCCTGGGCGCGCTTTGCTTCATTCAGCATAGTCTTCCCGTGCCTGACCACATAGATTACTGTATCTTTCCCTGTTTTCTCTGCCGCTTTTTCCTGTCTTTTATCTGGCACCTCTGTCTTTCCGGCGCATCCTCCCATAAGAAAAATACAGAACAATATGATAAAAATCGATATGATTTGTTTCAGCTTCATGGCAGTCCCTCCTCAGTCTTTTTGTTATATCATAACATGTGAACATGAGAAGTTAAACAACACCCGGCTATTCCGTCTCACTCCAGAAAATATCCTCAGCCACCAGACATTCCGGATTCAGTTCTACGCCTTCCAGCATGATTTCCTTAAACTTCTTATAACCGGCCCGGTCGATCAGATGGCCTCCGTGCAGGTACTCCGGCTTATAGTCCATGACCCAGGCAGAAAATTTCTGCCAGTTGCCCAGGACTCCCAAAATCACTTCTTCCGTGGCCCAGTTAAGAAACATCTTTCCGGCTCTCGGAATCTGGCGTCCTGTTCTTCCTCCCAGGATCACCCGGTAAAACTTCGTCGGTTATCATTGATCTTGATATGGTAATGGCTCGGAAAAATGATCGGTTCGATCTTCCTGGCTCCGATGGTCGGATAGCCTGCCTTTGGCTCCCACGGCTCCGGCTCATGGGCCACCGTATCCATGCTGGCCCCGCAGAGAGTTCCGTTCACCTCTTTGATATACCGCTCCAAGCAGGCATTGACTGCCGGGATATTTTCATATTTAATGCCCGGAATATCAAAGGTCTGGCGTGTTCCGAAATGGAAGTTGTCGTCGCCCCAGGTTCTTTGGACTGGCTGAAACAATTCAGCCGTACTTTGCCCACATTGGTATCATGATTCATTGCTGCACACTCCTTCCTTAATCCACCAGATCTCTGGCTGTCATGTAAGGGAATACCGGTCCGTCAAGACAGACATACACTTCATCGATGCGGCAGTGGCCGCACTTTCCGATGGCACAGGACATCTTTCTCTCAAAACTCATCCACAATTTCTCCGGGTCCGCACCGCAGTTTAACAGCTCCAGCCCTGTAAATCTCATCATCGGAGGAGATGACCACCAGATGTTTGCCCGTAAACTTTTGCCGGATTTCTGCCCGGTTTATACTCAATAGTCGGATTTTTCTTTCCAGGCAATCTCTTCAAATTTTTTTCACCTCATCATAGCATATGATATCCGTGTAAGACATTGTCAAGTGAATATTCCATCTTCTTGTCCCTCCATTTCTTATTCCGGTGCTCTGTCTATAAATTTTCAGGTTTCATTACTCTCATTATACTGCCGCACTGTAATTATGAATAATTGTAGTTTATCATCATATGATAATAATTTATTATTTATATATGCAGACATACTTTCTTAATGCTATACTAAACATGTGATGTTAGGGTCAAAATATATTTTGACCCCTGGATACCTACGGATTGTTTCGCATTTTGTGCTTCCACAATCCTAGAAACATTCGAAATCCGCCCTAATCGGGCTACTTTCTCATGTTTTGCGGGTCCCAAAGTCCTGCTTTTTCATGCAAGCATGAAACGCATGACCTTTTGACCTTGGTATCAACATGTACATTTGATAACTTTTTATATACAGAAAGGATTCTGCATCAGATGAAATATAAATTAATTGCCCTGGATTTAGACGGTACCTTAAACACCGATGATAAGACAATCACCCCGAAAACCCGGGATGCCCTCCTTAAAGCACAGCAGCAGGGACTTATCATAGCTCTCTGCTCCGCACGCCCGGTTCCGGGACTTTATAAAGATATGAAAACACTGGAGCTGGAAAAACACCATGGAATACTGATCGCCTATAACGGCGGTAAAATACTGCGGGCCGAGGATAAAGAGATTCTTCACCAGCAGATTTTTCCCCGCGGTCTGGCCATAGAAATTTTAAAACATTTGGAACATTATCCGGTCACCCCGATCATAGACGACGGAGAACGTTTTTATGTAACCGATGAGAACGGATATATGGTCCGGCACGAATGCCGAAACAATCAAATGGAATGTACAGAAGTCCCATCATTGACAGACTGTCTCAATTTTGACCTGGTGAAAATTTTAATGTCTGTACGGCCCGAAGAACTTTGGGATATGCTTCCACAGGTCAGCAAGCCCTTTGAAGATGCTCTGGTCTTCGTAAGAACTGCGCCTTTTTACATAGAAGCCATGCCAAAGGGACTCAATAAGGCTGAGGGACTGCGCCGGACATGTGAACTGCTTCATATCTCCCCTGAGGAAGTCATCTCCTTTGGGGATGCAGAAAACGACCTGGAGATGATCAAATTTTCCGGCCGGGGCGTTGCCATGGGAAATGCCTGCGATGCTCTGAAAGAGGCCGCTGATGAGGTGACTCTGACAAATAACGAAGATGGAATTGCACATAGTCTGGAACGTCTTTTAACTGCTGGTGGCTGCTAATACTCCTTCTGCCTTTATCCACTGTCTGCTGATTATGGGCATGATAAAACAGGATTATGATGAATATAAGAACATCATAATCCTGTTTTTTATTTTTTATGTTTCCCGAAAAATCCTTTATGTTCTTCTTTCTTCGGCACTTCCCCCATGGATTCCTGGAACTTTTTAAGGGCATTCTTCTGCTCTTCGTTCAGATGTTCCGGCACCTGTACAACAAGGGTCACATAGTGGTCGCCCCGGACATTCTTGTTCCGGAGAGTCGGAACACCTTTTCCTTTCAGACGCACACGGGTGTCCGTCTGGGTTCCTGCCTTGATCGTATAGTCATAAGGACCGTCTACCGTATTGATCTTGATGGTTGCGCCCAGAGCTGCCTGGGTAAAGGAAATCGGCTCCGTGGAAATAATATCGTATTCCTGTCTCTGGAATTTCGGATGCCGGTCCACGGAAACAACCACGAGGAGATCTCCCCTCGGTCCTCCGTTTGTTCCGGGCTCCCCTTTTCCGCGGATTCTGATGCTCTGTCCGTTGTTGATGCCGGCCGGCACTGTGACCTCGATCGTCTTTCTCTGGCTCACATAGCCGCTTCCGTGGCAATCCGGACATTTTTCCTTGATGACCTGGCCGGTTCCGTGACAGTCCGGACATGTCTGGACATTTCTCACCGTGCCGAACATAGACTGCTGGGTATATACTACCTGGCCTTTACCGCCGCACTTCGGACATGTCTCCGGATGGGTGCCGGCTTTGGCACCGCTTCCATGACAGGAAGCACACTCCTCTTTCAGAGAAATTTCCAGCTTCTTCGTTGTTCCAAAAACTGCCTCCTCAAAGGTTACATGAATCCTTGCACGCACATGGGCACCCTGAGTCGGAGTATTGGCCGCACGCTGGCTTCTGCCTCCGCCGCCGAACATACCGCCGAAGATATCTCCGAAAATATCTCCCATATCCCCGCCGAAATCAAAACCGCCAAACCCTCCTCCGTTGAATCCTCCGGGTCCGCCCTGCTCAAAGGCAGCATGACCAAACTGGTCATACTGCGCTTTCTTTTCAGGATCACTTAAAACTTCATAGGCCTCGGAAGCTTCTTTAAACTTTGCCTCGGCTACTTTATCTCCCGGGTTCGTATCTGGATGATACTGTTTCGCAAGTTTACGGTAGGCTTTCTTTATTTCTGATTCTGAAGCACTGCGGGATACCCCCAGCACCTCATAGTAATCTCGTTTATCTGCCATAATCGTCTACCTTCTTTTTCTCTTATACTTCTTTGTAATCTCCATCTACGACATCGTCTGCTGCACCTGCTGCTCCGGCAGTGTCTCCTGCAGTATCCTGAGCTCCCTGGGCATTGGCTGCAGCAGCTTCATACATCTTGGTGAATAATCCCTGTGCACTGTTCATGAGCTGATCTTTTTTATTCTTAATATCTTCTACCTGAGCTTCTGTAAGTTCAGCGTCTTTTGTCTGCTCTAACAAGTCTTTCAATGCTTTCAGGTCTTCCTCAACTTTGACTTTCTCTGTTGCATCTACTTTGTCACCTGCTTCTTCCAGGGCTTTTTCTGTCTGGAATACCATAGAATCAGCTTCGTTTCTAGTATCGATCGCTTCTTTTCTCTTCTTATCCTGGTTTTCAAATTCTGCTGCTTCTTTTACTGCCTTTTCGATATCTTCATCAGACATATTGGATCCGCCTGTGATGGTGATGTGCTGTTCTGCACCGGTTCCGAGGTCTTTTGCGGATACTTTTACGATACCGTTGGCATCGATATCAAAGGTTACTTCGATCTGAGGCACACCTCTTCTCGCAGGTGCGATGCCGTCCAGACGGAATCTTCCCAGGGATTTGTTATCTTTTGCAAACTGGCGCTCACCCTGTACGACGTTGATGTCTACGGCTGTCTGATTATCTTCTGCTGTAGAGAAGATCTGGCTCTTCTTTGTCGGGATCGTTGTATTTCTCTCGATCAATCTGGTTGCCACGCCTCCCATAGTCTCGATAGATAAAGACAATGGTGTTACGTCCAGAAGAAGGATGTCGCCTGCACCTGCGTCTCCGGCTAATTTACCTCCCTGAATAGAAGCACCGATGGCAACACATTCATCCGGGTTGATTCCCTTAAACGGCTCTTTGCCTGTGAGCTGTTTTACTTTATCCTGTACAGCAGGGATTCTTGTGGAACCTCCTACAAGGAGAACCTTGCTCAGTTCGGAAGCTGCGATTCCTGCGTCTTTTAATGCTGTGTTGACAGGAGTTGCTGTTCTCTCTACGAGGGACAATGTCAGCTCATCAAACTTCGCTCTTGTAAGATTCATATCAAAATGTTTCGGTCCTTCGTTTGTCGCTGTGATAAACGGAAGATTGATGTTTGTGGTTGTTGCAGAAGAAAGTTCTTTTTTCGCTTTCTCGGCAGCTTCTTTCAGTCTCTGCATTGCCATCTTATCTCCGGATAAGTCAACACCTTCCTGTTTTTTGAACTCGTCTAACATGTAGTTTGTGATCACATTGTCGAAATCATCTCCCCCCAGTTTATTGTCACCGGCTGTTGAGAGAACTTCGATGACGCCGTCTCCGATCTCAATGATGGATACATCGAAGGTACCTCCTCCGAGGTCATAAACCATGATCTTCTGTTCATTTTCATTGTCCAGTCCATAAGATAAAGCCGCTGCGGTAGGCTCGTTAATGATACGTTTTACATCGAGTCCTGCAATCTTACCTGCATCTTTTGTTGCCTGTCTCTGAGCATCGTTAAAGTAAGCCGGTACTGTGATGACAGCTTCTGTTACTTTTTCTCCAAGATAGTTTTCTGCATCCGCTTTCAGCTTCTGAAGTACCATTGCTGAAATTTCCTGCGGTGTATAGTTCTTGTCATCAATCTTTACTTTGTAATCTGTTCCCATGTGGCGTTTGATAGAAGAAATTGTCTTCTCTGCGTTTGTCACTGCCTGGCGTTTTGCAGGTTCTCCGACGATACGCTCATCTGTCTTTGTGAATGCCACGACAGACGGTGTTGTCCTCACACCTTCTGCATTTGTGATAACGGTTGGTTTTCCGCCTTCCATAACTGCTACACAGCTGTTTGTTGTTCCTAAGTCAATACCAATAATTTTACCCATGATAAATTTCCTCCTAAAATAAATCTTTCTATATTTCCAATGCTTTCGCTTGATTTCCTCAAGTGTCTTACATTTAGTTCGCTACTTTTACCATACTGTGCCGAAGTACGCTTTCTTTATACATATATCCTTTTTGAAGCTCTTCGACCACAACATTTTCTCCGGCTTCTTCGTCTTCCACGTGCATCACCGCATTGTGGAGATTGGCGTCAAACTCTTTTCCCTCGGCATCCATGGCCTTCACTCCCAATTCATCGAGAGTTCCCATAAGCTGCTTATAAATCTGTTCGATGCCCTGAACAAACGGAGAATCTTTTTCTTCTTCCGCCACGGCTGAAAGCCCCCGCTCAAAATTATCAACGACCGGAAGAAGTTTTTCTAAAACTCCCATGGCTCCCATGTCATATCTCTGAACAAACTCTTTGGCCGTCCTCTTTCTGACATTTTCAAACTCTGCCATAAGGCGCTGATACTTATCGGTCAGCTCTTCGATCTGCTGGTCTTTCTCTTTTACCAGATCGTCTGCCTTCTGCTTTTTCGATGCTTTCTTGTCTGCCTTCTTTGTATCTTTTGCTTTTTCTGTTTCTTTCTCTTCTGTCACTGTATTTTCTTTCATTTCCTCTTCCTGAACTTTTTTCTCTTCTTCCATAATGCACCTTCCCTCCTATGTTTTTTTCTTGAACAGATCGTTGATCTCATCCGTCAGATTCTGGAGTGTCTTCACAACCCTCTTGTAATCCATCCGTTTCGGACCAATGATCCCGATCGTTCCGGTTCCGCCTTCCTCCAGTTCATAAGTGGCTGTCACGATGCTGCAGTCGCTCATGTTCTTGACCGGAGCTTCATCTCCGATATAAACCTGGATTCCGTGGTGGTCATCACTTTCCAATGTGTCGCCCACCAGCTTGTTCAGCGCCTTCTTTTCCACTAAAGCATCCAACAGCTCAGTAGCTGTCTCCGGCGAGCCAAGCTCAGGATACTTCAAGATATTGGAAGCACCTCCCGTATAGATCTCCAGCTGATCCGCGTTGTGGATAACGACTGCGATCTCCTCCAGAATCCTTTCCAGGATCTGGCTGTGGATTCCGGCCTGATCCTTCATCGTCTGGATCAGCTCCAGGTTGATTTCCTTCAGGGTCAGCCCCTGGAGAAAGGAGTTTAATAATACGTTCAGTTTCAGGACTTCGTCATTTGCCAGTGGTTTTTCCACGTCGATGATCTGGTTCTTTACGACATTGCCGTCTGCCACGATGACCGCCAGCAGACTGTACTCATCCACCTGGGAAAGCTGCACAAACTTGAGCTTTGTATTTTTGTACTGAGGGGCAGATACCATCGTCGCATAATTCGTACTGGATGCCAGGACATTGGCAACCTGCTTCAGCATCACTTCCATCTTGTCAACTTTCTTGACAAGCTCCAGCCGTTCTTCTTCGTCCGACTCTCTGTCCTGCATCAGCTGGTCCACATAAAAACGATATCCCAGATCCGAAGGTATCCGCCCGGCCGACGTGTGCGGCTGCAGAATGAAACCCAGATCCTCAAGATCCGCCATCTCATTGCGGATCGTAGCGGAACTTAAGTTCAGTCCCTCCATCTTGGAAATCGTCCTGGAACCAACGGGTTCCCCGGTCTCCAGATAATTTGCTATAATCGCTTTTAGTATTAGTCTTTTACGATCATTTAAATCCATGGTATCTTTCCTTTCATTATTAGCACTCAACTCAAACGAGTGCTAATATCTATAACATAAGTTATCACTTTTAAAAATCATTGTCAACCCCTCCTATTATATTTTTTCGTTAAAAAAATAGTAGGAACCTGTTTTTCTGAACATTGTTCCTACTATATCCAATCTTTATCATATTATTTTAATCTTACGGCAAAACCGAAAAAAGTTCTTCTTTCGCTGCATTCAGTTCACCGGCCTGTTCCCTCGTAATCTTTTCAAGCTTCACATGTTTGAGTGCTTTCTTTAAATTTGCTGCTGCATCTTTGATGGCTTTCTTCTTTTCTTTTTCGATCTCTTTCTTGTGCTCTGCAAGATACTGCTCCGCTCTGACAAGCGTCTCTTCCGCCTCATGGTAGGACTGAACCGCTTCTTTGTGTTCCTTATCGAACGCTGCATTTTCCTTTGCATTACGGATCGCCTGTTTGATTTCTTCCTCGGACATATTGGAACTTGAAGTGATTACAACGCTCTGTTCCTTTCCGGTCCCCAGGTCTTTTGCCGATACCTTTAAGATACCGTTGACATCAATATCGAAGGTCACTTCGATCTGAGGCACCCCTCTCACAGCCCGTTTGATCCCCTTGAGCCGGAAATTGCCGATGACCTTGTTTTCATTGGCCATCATACGTTCTCCCTGGAGAACCTTGATATCCACGGCTGTCTGGAAATTGGCGCCTGTAGTAAAAATCTGGCTGTGACGGGTAGGAATTGTCGAATTGCGCTCTATGATCCTGGTAGCCATGCCTCCCATCGTCTCGATGGATAAGGAAAGCGGTGTTACATCCATGAGCAGCACTTCATTGGTTCCGGCCTCTCCTGCAAGTTTCCCTCCCTGGATGGCAGCTCCCAGTGCGACACACTCGTCGGGATTTAAGGACTGGTCCGGACGCTTTCCGGTGATCTCTGCCACCTTCCGCTGTACCGCCGGGATCCTCGTAGACCCTCCGACCATCAGCACCCTGTCGATCTCTCCTGCAGACAGTCCCGCATCCTTCAGCGCGTTTCTCACCGGTTCTTCGGTTTTTGATACAAGGCTGTAAGTCAGCTCATCAAACTTTGTCCTCGTAAGCTGGATATCCATGTGGTGTGTCTCACCCCGTTCCACGACGATGAACGGCAGGTTGATATTTGTCTCAGACATGCTGGAAAGTTCGATCTTGGCTTTCTCTGCCGCTTCCCTGATCCGCTGCATTGCCTGGACATCTTTTTTCAAATCAATTCCATCTGTCTTTTTAAAAGTTTCAACCAGATACGCTGCCACTGCCTCGTCAAAATCATCACCTCCCAGGTGGTTGTTTCCTGAAGTTGCCAGCACCTCAATCACACCGTCTTCGATCTGAATGACAGATACATCGAAAGTACCGCCTCCCAGGTCATAGACTATGATTTTTTGCTCCGTTCCGTTGTCCAGCCCATAGGCCAGTGCTGCTGCAGTAGGTTCGTTTATGATACGCTTTACATCAAGACCTGCGATCCTTCCCGCATCCTTGGTGGCCTGTCTCTGGGCGTCATTAAAATATGCAGGCACGGTGATCACTGCCTCTGTCACTTCCGTTCCCAGATAGCTCTTGGCATCTTCCTTTAATTTCATCAGGATCTGGGCGGAAATCTCCTGTGGGAGATAATTCTTTCCGTCGACTTTTACCCTGTAATCCGTTCCCATATGCCGTTTAATGGATGACACTGTCCGCTCCGGGTTTGCCGCAGACTGCCTTTTGGCCGCATCTCCAATCAGTCTCTCCCCATTTTTGGTCATGGCCATGACCGACGGCGTTGTCCTTGAACCTTCCGCATTATGTATGACAACGGCTTTTCCGCCTTCCATCACGGCAATACAGCTGTTGGTCGTCCCTAAATCAATCCCTATGATCTTACCCATAAGTCCTCCTGTTTATGTTCCATTGTTAATAAGGCCTGCAGCAGCAGTTGATGAGCATATTCAGCATACAAAGCTGCATGCAGCAGCTGCTTCCCATACTGCTTCTTCCGTACCCGGACCCCATATTCTGATACCAGTTTCCGCTCTGCTGCATCTGCTGGAGGAGCATCCGGTATTCCATGTTGGAAGGGTCCATCTGTACGGCCGTCTGCGCATGCTCCAGCGCGGTTACATTGTTGCCGATGCCCATGTTTGCCACAGCACTGAAATAAAACCACTGTGCATTTCTCTCTGAGATACCTCCGAGCACCTGAAGCGCCTCCCGGTAATGTCCTGCCCGCAGGTAATTATAGGCGGCCGTCATTTCTGCCGAACCGGTTCCGGCATTGCCGTATCCCCCATAGGAGGACTGCTCTCCCTGATATGGATTTCCATATGGGTTTCCGCCGGATGCGCCGTACTTTCTAAAGTCCATAACCTTTTTGTAGGCCTCCTGGACTTCTTTAAACTTCCGCTCTGCATATTCCGGCTGGTTTAAGTTAGCATCCGGATGATATTTCTTGCTCAGCCTCCGGTATGCTTTTTTTATTTCCTCATCAGTCGCATCCTGGGATACGCCTAAGATTGTATATGCTTCATCCATCTCACTCTTCCTCACTGCCTTTTCTTTTGTTCTTTGCGATCTCAAATTTCGTCCATGCTCCAGAATAAATGATATTCCTGAGAATTTCAATATCCTTTAAGATCGGCAGGCGTTCAAACACAGCGGCACACTCCGTCATCATCATGGTCAGGACCGTCTCTGCTCTCTGATCAAACTCTTCGCTTTTCGCATAAAAACTCCATGGATTGTACCGTTCGTTCTTCAGATCATCGGATAAATCTTCGTAGGCATCCATCAGATAGATGAACTTTCCAAGAAAGAATCCCATCGTTCTCAGATCATCAGACCACTCATCCTCCCTGAAGACAAAAATCTCTCCGAGCATCTTTCCCGTGAGGCCTGCCACACGATCCAGCTGATCCGTGTTCTCCCCTTCACAGACAGAAAGCTTCTTTATATAATCTCTGACAGCCCGGCTCTGTCTCGGATATCTCCGGGCGATCTCCATACATGGTTTCCTGATGCCATCTGCCAGCAGAAGGCTTTTAAGCTTCTTATCGTCCTGCCAGTCATCCAGCAGATTATAATAAGTAAGAAGCATTCCCATATCCGCCGCATAGTCGCTCAACTGATTGCACATAACCTTCTGCCTTTTCGTTGGGTGGAGTCCGCAGAAGTGCTTACCGGAGTGAAGCTTCGGCTCATAAAGCCCGTTTAATAAAATGGCAAGAAACGTCATGTCAAAGCTCAGCGTCAGCTGACCTTTTTTTCCGTAATGCTTGTAAAGCCGCCGGCACAGCCCGCAGTAATAAGCACGGTACCGCTCATAATCTTTGATCTTCATCTCAGGCTTATTGACAGTCAAATATCCAAACATGCAAGCCTCCTTTTACGATCTCGCCTGGAATTCTTTCCGGCATTTCGGACAGGTGATCACGATATTCCCCTTGCCCTTCGGTACCCTGATATCCTGACCGCAGCCCGGACACCGGAAAAACTTGTGCGTTTTGCGCTGTTCAAAATGAAGTTTCTTCCTCCTGAAAAAACCGGTAATCTTGCTGGTCCTCCTGAGAAATGCCGCATTTTCAGCCGATCTTTTGGCAATGTTCCTGGAAAAAATCCGGAAATAGGAATAAATCAGCAAAACAACCCCTAAATAATATAAAAGAAACGCTTTCTTTATAAATATAGGAAGAAACATCCCCGCCAAAGCCACGATCAGCAAAAATTTCGAAAGAGAATCTGTACCGTAACGCCCTCTTAAAAAACTCTGAATCTTATCTCTCATCAACTCACCTTTCTTTACGTTCAAATATAATCATGAAACACTGGAAAATGTCATAGGTAACATTATAGCATTTTCATTTGCCGGAAAACATAAAGAAACTATAAAATATCTGAACTTTTTGTGTCATAGAAAAATACATGCCTCATATAATGAAGAAAGGAGATGATGAGATGACAGATTTAACAAGGCTTCGCATGGAGCAGGAAAAACTGAAATTAAATCAAAAATACGCCTCCCATTCCGATCCGTTTCACACAGAACCGGAAGAGAGCGCCAGCTACTGGTCTTTTCTGAAGCTGCGCATGATTTTTTCTATCATTCTGCTGCTGTTTGTCCTCTCCCTTTCTAAAACAGCCGGTTCCAGAGATGCCCAGAAAATCAGGTCCGTCATTCAGCACATCGACCAGAGAGACCCTTATACCCAAAAAGCTCTCAATGAAATCCAAAAAAATTTCCATTAACCCTCAAACAGCCGCTTCCTCTTATTCGTTGGAAGCGGCTGTTTGCAGATTATTTTTTCTTTGGTTTGGGCTCCGGAAGTTCCTCAAATGAAGCCCGAAGAAAACGGTGAAGCAAATCCCGATCTTCCGGATCTTCGATGAGAAAATAAGGTTTTGCCCCGTCATAGGGCGGTTCTTTCGGACACTCAGGCAGAATCTCTTCCCCGGCTTTCGTGATCTTGACAAAAAATTGATTATCACAGATGACACCTATAAATTTCCCGTCCAGATAAATACCGTATTCTCCGAACATTTTTCTGTAAGAGACATCTCCGGCACCCTCTGCCTGACCGCATACATATTCTACAAATTCAACACTTGAAGCCATATCTTCACCTCCTGTCATCATACTTAGAATAGCAAAAGGAACAGGACAGCTGCATGTCCTGTTCCAAATCTTCCTGTTATTTTCCTTCTTTAACCTGACAGAACTTTTTCTTTCCCTTTTTCAGGAGCAGACGTTCTTTGTCATCAAAATCTGCCGAAGTAAACACCTGTTTAAAGTCCGTCACTTTCTCCCCGTTGACGGATACGCCGCCCTGGATCACGGTCCTTCTGGCATCAGATCTTGTAGAGCAAAGTTTCGTATCTACCAGCAGAGTCAGTATATCGAGTCCTTCTTCAAGCCGTGCCTTGGAATACTCATGCACCGGCGCATCCTCACTGGCCGCACCCTGCACAAACAAGGCTTTTGCTCCGGCCTGTGCCTTCTTCGCCTCTTCCTCGCCGTGGACGATCTTCGTCACTTCATATGCCAGCACTTCTTTTGCTTTATTGATCTCGGCATCCTGAAGCGCTCCCAGCCTTCTCACCTCTTCCATCGGAAGGAAGGTTAAGAGTCCGAGACACTCTTCTACTTTCACATCTTCGATGTTTCTCCAGTACTGATAAAATTCATACGGAGAAGTCTTTTCAGGGTCCAGCCAGACGGCTCCCGCCATCGTTTTGCCCATCTTCACACCGTCGCTTCTGGTAAGCAGGGTAAGCGTCAGCCCAAACGCATTTTTCTGCTCCTTGCGGCGGATCAGATCCGCGCCCGCAAGAATATTGCTCCACTGGTCATTTCCACCCATTTCCAGGGTACATCCATATCTGCGGTTCAGCTCCAGGAAATCATATGCCTGCATGAGCATATAGTTGAATTCAAAAAATGTAAGTCCTTTCTCCATACGCTGTTTATAGCACTCGGCAGTCAGCATTTTGTTGACAGAAAAATGTACTCCGATCTCTCTTAAAAAATCTACATAGTTTAAGTCCAAAAGCCAGTCTGCATTATTTTCAAGGATTGCCTTGTCGTTGTCAAACGAGATAAACCGGGACAGCTGCTCCTTAAATCGCATGGCATTGTGTTCAATGGTTTCTTTTGTCATGATATTTCGCATGTCAGACTTGCCGGAAGGGTCACCGATCATAGTCGTGCCGCCCCCTAAAAGGGCAATCGGTCTGTGCCCTGCTCTCTGCATATGCATCATGGCCATGACCGTAAGGAAATGCCCTGCGGTAAGGCTGTCTGCGGTAGCGTCAAACCCGATATAGAACGTTACCTTTTCCTTTCCAAGCAGATCGCGCAGCTCCTCGTGGGTCGTCTGAGCGATAAAGCCTCTTTCCTGCAAAATATCGTATACATTTTCACTCATTGGTCTACTCCTTTATCTAAATTGTTCATTTTCAATTTCAGCCGTGTAATAGATTCTGGCTTTTACGGAAACTCTTCGATGATCTTTAACAGCAGTTCCCATGTCCTTTTAACGGAAGGAACAGAAAGCCTCTCACCGGTCGTGTGAATATCAAAGATATCCGGTCCGAAAGACACGATATCCAGTCCCTCGATTCTGGATGCAAAAATGCCGCACTCCAGTCCTGCGTGGATCATCTCCACTTTCATTTCCTTTCCGTACATCTGCCGGTAAGCCTTCAAAAATACGTCTCTTAAAACCGAATCCTTCTTATATTCCCATGCAGGGTAATCGTTGACCCGCTCATAACTGCCGTTAAGCTTCCGGGCCAGAGACTCAAGGCGGCCTGCCAGCTCCTCTTTATAAAAAGGCGCCGAACTGCGCACACCGAAAGAAAATGAGATTTCTTCTCCGTCCATCTTAAGAATCCCCAGGTTTAATGAACTTTCCACCAGACCCTCGATATCCCGGCTCATCGTGTAAATGCCGTTTGGCGTATGGTTAAGGAAATAAAGCACTGCATCCTGCGCATCCTGAGTCAGGCAGTCCCTTTTTTCCATTTCAGAAAATTCCAGTCTCACTGCCATGCCGTCATCTGTACCCTGAAACTGCTCTTTAAAACTCTGAAGCAGCTTTGCCGCCGCCTCTTCTATCGCTTCTCTGTCCTCACAGATCAATTCCGCATAACACTCGTTGGGAATGGCATTGTCTTTCTGCTCCGAAGCCCCATAGATTCGGCTTATATGAATCCCCTTTACGCAGCAGAGCAGCCGTCCCATCAGGATATGGGCATTCCCCCGGTTTTTATCGATCTCGGTTCCCGAGTGTCCTCCCAGGAGGCCGGTTATGGAAACCGTGCACATTCTGCCCGTTATCTGCTCATATTTAAGAGGAAGGGAGACCTTGACTGTCGTTCCCCCTGCACATCCCGCAAGCAGAATTCCTTCTTCCTCCGAATCGATATTCAGAAGATACCTGCCTTCAAGAACCGAGGTGTCAAGGGCCGTGGCTCCCTCCATGCCCACCTCTTCTTCTGTAGTGAACACCACTTCCAGAGGTGGATGTTTCATTGAATCATCGTCCAGGAGCGCCAGGCAGTAAGCCACCGCAATACCGTCATCTCCTCCCAGCGTCGTTCCTTTTGCAGAGACAAAATCTCCGTCGGTCTGAAGTTCAAGCGCGTCTTTTGCAAAATCCACCGGACTGTCAGGGTCCTTCTGGCACACCATATCCAGATGCCCCTGAAGGATCAGGACCGGCTTATGGGCACAAGAAGGAGAGGCCTCCTTTTTGATGATCACATTATAGTGGTCGTCCTGTATCACAAAAAGGCCTCTCTTTTTGGCAAAGTCCACGCAGAAATCACTCACGGCCTTACAGTTGTAAGAGCCATGAGGAATCGTTGTCAGGATCTCAAAATATTCAAATACTTTTTTTGGTTCTAAATGATCTAATACCCCAAAAGTCTTCACCTCTAATTTTTAAAACTGTGGATTGGCGCAGGAATTCTTCCGCCGCGGTTAATAAAATCATCACATGAAAATTCATTGACTGGCATGACCGGAGCGTATCCCAAAAGACCTCCGAATTCCACCTGGTCTCCCACATCTTTTCCGATGGCCGGGATAATCCGGACTGCGGTAGTCTTCTGGTTGATCATTCCGAGAGCCATCTCATCGGCGATGAGTCCCGCGATTGTCGCCGCCTTTGTCTTTCCTGGGATTGCGATCATGTCAAGACCCACGGAGCAGACACAGGTCATAGCCTCTAATTTTTCCAGAGTCAGGGCGCCTGCGTTGACCGCATCGATCATCCTCTGGTCCTCGCTGACCGGAATAAATGCTCCGCTTAAACCTCCCACGTAAGAAGATGCCATGACGCCGCCCTTCTTTACCTGGTCATTCAGCATGGCAAGAGCCGCCGTGGTTCCCGGTGCACCTGTGTACTCAAGGCCGATCTCCTCTAAGATCTCTCCAACGCTGTCGCCCACTGCCGGGGTCGGCGCGAGGGAAAGGTCGATGATGCCGAACGGGATTCCAAGGCGTTTGGATGCTTCCTTGGCAACCAGCTGTCCCACACGTGTGATCTTAAACGCAGTCTTCTTGATGGTCTCACAGAGAACTTCAAAATTCTCCCCGTGTACCAGTTCGATGGCACGTTTCACAACACCGGGTCCGCTGACTCCCACATTGATGACAGAATCTGTCTCGGTCACGCCGTGGAAGGCGCCTGCCATAAAGGGATTGTCATCCGGAGCGTTGCAGAATACGACAAACTTTCCGCATCCTAAACAGTCATTGTCTTTTGTCAGTTCGGCAGTCTCTTTGATCATCTCCCCGATGAGCTTTACGGCGTCCATGTTGATGCCTGTCTTTGTACTTCCAACATTGACAGAAGAGCAGACAAAATCTGTTTCCGCCATGGCTTTCGGTATAGAACGGATCAGCAGTTCATCCGCTTTCGTCATGCCTTTGCTCACCAGTGCGGAATATCCTCCGAGGAAATTGACTCCCACCTGCTTTGCCGCCTTGTCAAGCACCTTTGCAAGCTCTACGAAATCATCCGAAGTTTTACAGACATTCCCCGCCACCAATGCGATCGGAGTGATGGAAATCCTTTTGTTTACGATTGGAATTCCAAACTCCTTTTCAATATCCTTCCCGGTTTTCACAAGATCTTTCGCCACCGTGGTAATTTTCGCATAAATATTTTCTTTTACCTCAGAGAGCGTGGAACCGACACAGTCCAGCAGGCTGATCCCGATGGTGATGGTTCTGACGTCCAGATTCATCTCTGAGATCATCTTATTTGTTTCGATTACTTCATTAATATTTATCATTTCAGACCCCCGTTAAATCCTGTGCATTACATTAAAAATCTTTTCGTTCTGTGCCTGAATGACAACGCCTAACTCTTCTCCGATCTGTTTGAGTTCTTCTGAGAATATTGTGATATCTTTTGTCGCCTCGGAAGAATCCACAACCATCATCATGTTGAAAAATCCCCCTGTGATGGTCTGGGAGATATCCAGAATATTCACATGATTGTTGGCCAGATAGGTGCAGACCTTTGCGATAATTCCAACATTGTCTTTCCCTACCACTGTAATTACTGTCTTATCCATTTTAAATCCTCCTAAAAATATGTATCTTAACTGACTTTTGTGATGGATGAAATGCTGTCTCTCTTTGCCACCTCCATCAGGAAATCCGGCTTTGTAAGCGCCACCTTTACGGTCTCATAGGCCAGCTCTGCAAAGTTGTTCTCCTTGCTTAAATGTCCCAGATAAACCTTCTTTGTCTTCTCCGTCACAGTATCTTCTATAAGCTGGGCACACCGCTCATTGGACAGATGTCCGTGATCCCCCAGTATACGCCTTTTCAGATAATACGGATAACTTCCCACCTGGAGCATATTCACATCGTGGTTTGCCTCTACAAACAGGATATGGGAATCTCTGATCTTTTCCACCAGATATTCATCGTAGTCTCCAAGGTCCGTGGCAATGCTTGCCTTGAACCCTTCTGAATAGAAGGAATAGCATACCGGGTCTGCCGCATCGTGCCAGACATGTGATGCCTCCACTGTTATATCGTCAAGCTGAAACGGGTGATCCGCCTCGATCGGATGAAACAAGTCCTTGTCTACCTTTCCGATGTACCTGCTGTCCAAAACCGCATCAATGGTCTTTGCCGTGGCGAAGACCGGAAGTCCATATCTTCTCAGCATCACTCCCAGCCCTTTGATGTGGTCGGAGTGCTCGTGGGTGATCAGTATCCCGGAAAGCTCAGACGCCTTGGTATCCAGTTCGTCCAGAGACTTTTCAATCCTCTTGGCACTGATGCCGCAGTCTACCAGAAGCTTGGTTTCCTTTGAACCTACGAATATAGAGTTGCCTTCACTGCTGCTTGCAATACTTGTTAATTCCATTCTTCTACCTCAATTCATCTTCGTCCGCATAAACACGTGCGGCGAATCTATCTGCCATTATATCATAAGGTAATAAAAAATGTATAGCATTTTCAAGTCAACATCCTGCAAAAATTTTTTATCACTCTTTGCGTTATAATGGATTTGAAACTATTTTTCTCCCTGCCGCGTCTAACTTTTGTAGCTACAAAACAAGGATGTTTCATTCATGACAAAGATGCAGGAGATGGAAGATCTGACAGCCGGTATCATTCTCGATGAATATGAAAGCCTGTACCGTATGGCTTATACTTATGTCCATAATGAAAGTGATGCCATGGATATCGTTCAGGAAAGCGCATATAAAGCTATCACCAAATGTCAGACGGTAAAGCCCCGGTATCTGAAAACCTGGATTTATCACAACAGATTATGAAGTTCTTCTGAACAATGATTCCTTCCTTTCCATCCGGATCCGAACCGAGACTTCAGAAGCAAGCTCTCATTCCTACAGCCGCATTTATAACATCAATAAAAAGGCAGGTAAGATCATGAAACTTGGCAGCCTGTTTCGAAAAAAACTGATGTCCCGGTGGACGAATTCAAAAAAATTTCTGCCTCACAGAATTTTTACCTGACGTCATCCGGAGATCTGGTGATCGTATTTGACAAATATGAGGTTGCTCCGGGATATATGGGTGCCCCTGAATTTACAATTTCAAAGAAGCTGCTTTCTTCCATCTTACGATAAATAACAAAAAACCTGACACAGTGCTGTCAGGTTTTTTCTATTATAATAGAAATATCCGGAAAGAAGTTTTATTATGGATGAATTAAAAATAATCGCTGTAGACGAAAACAATATCGGCCAGGAACATATCTGCTGTGCTATCACTGACAAGAAAGGTGAAACCTGTGTATCTTCCAAAAAGGCCTGGATGCAGGAACGTTTTCCGGACGGGCTGGTGTTCAGAAAGCTTAATGTGTGCGGAAAAGTATTTATCGAATATATCCCTGCCGAGAACGCATGATTTGAAAAATTCATACAGCAGAACTTTTAAATTTCTGCTCCCAATATCTCTGCGATCTGCCGTTTTGTCTCATTAAGGCTTCCGGAATTGTCAATGATATGCGTCGCTGCCTTGCGGAAGCTCTCCTCTCCCGGCTGGCTCTTTATCATGGAGGCCGTTTTCTCATCTGAGTAGCCCCTTCCCTTTTTCAGTCTCTGAAACCTCAGATCTTCTCTGGCAAACACATACCAGAGCTGATCAAATCTCTGTTCAAATTCTGCCCCTGTGAGCAGGGCTGCCTCGTAGACGATCAGCCGGATATCCGGATCACTCTCCATGCTGTCCATCCGGTGCAGGATCTCTCTCTCCACATTTGGATGGGTAAGGCTGTTCAGAACTCCGAGTTTTTCTTTGTCCTTGAACACGATGGCACCCAAAGCGGCACGGTCGATCGTTCCCTCGTCAGTTAAAATACTATTTCCGAATTCCTTCACAACAGCCTCATAACTTTCCGCCCCCGGCTCCATGAGTTCATGTGCCACCCGGTCCGCCTCGATGAGACCGGCCCCGTATTCTTTCCTTAAAATATTCAATACCTCACTCTTTCCGGACCCTACACCTCCGGTGATTCCAATGACTTTCTTCATTTATTTTGCCTCATACCAGCTGTTTCCAGTGTGAATGTCAATGCTCAGCGGCACAGAAAGCTTTGCAGCGCTCATCATTTCTCTGGTGAGTATTTCTTTAACTTCTTCCACTTCGCTGTCATGGGCTTCGATGAGCAGTTCATCGTGGATCTGCAGGATCAGCCTGGATTTTAATTTTCTTTTCTTCAGTTCCATATTGACCCGGATCATTGCGATCTTTATAATATCAGCCGCAGATCCCTGGATCGGCGAGTTCATGGCAACCCTTTCTCCGAAGTTTCTCTGCATAAAGTTGCTGGACTTTAACTCCGGTATAGGCCGGATTCTCTGAAACATTGTGGTCACAAAACCTTCTTTTTTTCCTTTTTCCACTTCCCTGTTCAGGTATTCTTTAACCTTTGGGTAAGTCTCAAAATATTTGTCGATATATTCCTGCGCCTGCTTCCTCGTGATCTTTAAATCCTGACTCAGGCCAAAAGCGCTGAGTCCATAGACAATCCCGAAGTTTACCGCCTTGGCATCCCGCCTCTGAATGCTGCTCACCTGGCCGATCGGCACGCCGAACACTTCGGAAGCAGTCCTGGCATGGATATCCTGTTCCAGCTCATAGGCGTGGATCAGATTTTTATCTCCGGAAAGATGGGCCAGCACCCTCAATTCGATCTGGGAATAATCTGCGTCCACGAACGTATATCCTTCCTCCGGCAGAAACACCTTCCGGATGGCCCGTCCAAGTTCTACTCTGGCAGGAATATTCTGCAGGTTGGGCTCCGTGCTGCTGATCCTTCCGGTGGCTGTGATCGTCTGGTTGAATTTTCCGTGGATTCTTTCGTCATCGCTGATATAGTTGGCCAGCCCGTCCGCATACGTAGATTTCAGCTTGGTGAGCTGTCTGTACTCAAGAATGTAGGAAATAATCGGATATAAGTGCTCGATCTTTTCCAGCACATCCACACTGGTGGAATAGCCTGTCTTTGTCTTCTTTCCGCCCTCCAGCTTCATATGCTCAAACAGGACGACACCCAGCTGTTTCGGAGAATTGATATTGAATTCCTCCCCGGCCTCTTTATAGATCAGTTCCCTAAGCTCCTCAATGCGCCCGATCAGCTGATCCCCATATTCCTTTAATGCTTTCCGGTCCACATGGATGCCCCTGACTTCCATATCGTGGAGGGCCACCATAGTCGGGATCTCTATCTCCTCATACAGAGAAAGCATCCCGGTTTCCATAAGTTTTTTTCTTAAAGGCCCGATGCACGCGCATGCCACATAGGCCTCATAGCCGATGATCTGCTCTCCTTCCGGCAGCAGTTTTCCCTCTTCAAAAATACTTTTCTTCTTGTCCAGCAGTTCTTTTTTGGAAGGCAGCATAATACCCAGATAGTCTCTGGAAATATCATCGTATTCATAGGTGCTCTTTAACGGATTTAAGAGATAAGCCGCCAGAGCCGCGTCAAAGATGCTCTTGTCATCTTCGCTCAAAGACAATTCATCCAGGAATTCCTTTACATTCATCATGCTGACTCTTGGAACAGTGCGGTAAAGCTCTCCGGCCTGTCCTATCAGATAATCTCTGGTCAGAAAGCCCTCTGTCTGAAACAGGAATGTATCCGTCCCTTCTATACACAGCCCAAGGGAAGTATATTCCTGTTCATGATAGACTGCCAGCCCTGCCGCCTTACATTTTTTCGCTTTAGAAAAAATCCGATCGGCCTCATCCAACTCAGAAACCTTTTTGAGGTTCACGGAAAATTCTTCCCCGTGTTCTCCGTCAAACCGCTTTAAGACTGACTTAAATTCCAGCTGTTTTAAAAGCTGATAAGCCTCTCCTGTAAAAATATCATTTAACTTGGCATCGTCAAAAGAAAGTTCGATCGGGCAGTCCAGCTTAATGGCAGCCAGTTCTTTGCTGAGCACTCCCTGGTCATAAAATTCCTCCAGCTTATTTTTAGCCCGCTTCGGCATCACTTCCTCAATGTGCTCATAGGCATTTTCTATACTCTTAAACTCCTTGATGATCTTAGCCGCAGTCTTTTCTCCGATTCCGGGAATTCCGGGAATATTGTCGGATGCATCTCCCATCAGGGCCTTCATGTCGATGAATTCTTTCGGCGTCACTCCGTAAGTTTCCATGACGTCCTCGGCAAAGTAGTCTTCTACTACATTTCCCCCGCCCTTAGTCTTTGGAATGCGGATCTGCACATTTTCTGTGGCCAGCTGCAGAAGATCCCTGTCTCCGGAAATGATCCGCACCTGATAGCCCTCTTGTTCCCCGATCACAGACATCGTCCCGAGAAGGTCATCCGCCTCATAGCCTTCTTCCATCATCAGCGGTATATCCATGGCTTTTAAAACTTCTTTAATCACGGGTACCTGTTCTCTTAATTCTTCGGGCATAGGTTTTCTGGTGCCTTTATACTCCTTGAACATTTCATGGCGGAAGGTAGGCGCACTCAGGTCGAAAGCCACCGCAAAATGGGTCGGCTTCTCCTCATCCAAAAATTTAAACATGATATTTAAAAATCCAAGGATCGCATTGGTATGCAGACCCTTACTGTTGGTCATATCCGGAAGCGCATAAAAAGCCCGGTTTAAGATGCTGTGGCCGTCGATCAGCATTAATTTTTTTTCCATAATGGACATTCTCCTTTTTTAAACAATTATCATCATTGTAACACAAAGAAAATAGTCTAGTCCACTTCATGTTAGCTTCTTTTCTCCTTCTATATTATTTCCCCGCTTCCGCCGCGCATACTCATAGAAAAAACCTGATATGTACTTATAAAAGCACATATCAGGCCCATCCGTAAGTTTATTATGAAAACATCGGTGTTGAAAGGTATCTGTCTCCTGTGTCCGGAAGCAGGGCAACAATCTTCTTACCCTTATTCCCCGGACGTTTTGCAAGCTGAATGGCAGCCCAGAGGGCGGCCCCTGAAGAAATCCCCACTAAAATCCCTTCTTTTCTGGCGATGGCTCTTCCAAGCTCGAAGGCATCCGCATCATCAACAGCAATGATCTCGTCATAGATCTTTGTGTTCAGTACATCCGGAACAAAGCCTGCCCCGATTCCCTGAATCTTATGAGGACCGCTCTGCCCTTTTGAAAGTACAGGAGAACTGCTCGGCTCCACTGCCACGATCTTAATATCCGGATTTTTTTCTTTCAGATATTCTCCGGTTCCGGTTATCGTACCTCCGGTTCCAATCCCTGATACAAAAATATCGACTTTTCCTTCCGTATCATTCCAGATCTCAGGTCCGGTGGTCTTCTTATGGCGCTTTGGATTGGATGTATTGACAAACTGTCCGGGAATAAAGCTGTCTTTTAATTCTTTTGCCAGCTCTTCGGCCTTGGCAATGGCGCCGTTCATTCCTTTCGTACCGTCTGTCAGTACGACTTCCGCTCCGTACGCCTTCAGCAGATTCCGGCGTTCTACGCTCATAGTCTCCGGCATCGTAAGAATGATGCGGTACCCTCTGGATGCCGCGATCGCCGCCAGTCCGATTCCTGTATTCCCGGATGTAGGCTCAATGATGACGGACCCTTCTTTCAGCTTCCCTGCTGCCTCCGCGTCTTCGATCATCTGTGCCGCCACACGGTCTTTGACGCT
This sequence comes from Anaerostipes hominis (ex Lee et al. 2021), assembly GCF_002270485.1. Classification (GTDB taxonomy): domain Bacteria; phylum Bacillota; class Clostridia; order Lachnospirales; family Lachnospiraceae; genus Anaerostipes; species Anaerostipes hominis. The sequence goes on from NZ_NQOG01000003.1 coordinate 227,368, forward strand.
TCCTGCCGGATTAAAATATTCCAGTTTCGCAATGATCTCTGCATCTGCTCCATATTCCTTTTCCAGACGGTTCAAACGGACCAACGGGGTATTTCCAATTAACTCTGTCACATTTTGATAGATTCCTGCCATACTTTTTCTCCTTTTTATATTCCTATATTTCCTACGCGTTTAGTATGTTTTAATTATATGCAATACCTTTTTTATGTCAATACTTTTTTCAACAAAATAAGATTTCACCTGTCTTGAAAAAGATTCATTTATTTAGTATATTATATATTGTTACCGGGTGAGCACCTACCGTATGCAAGGCTGATTCTTGCATACGTTTTTTATTTTATGGAGAAATGAACAGAAAAAACTGCAATTAGATTGATCAAATTCTGTATACCACTTATTTTAAGCAGTATCCTTCAGCAGCTCTACAACTGGGCGGATGCATTTATTGTCGGAAATGTGGCCGGAGAAAATGCTCTGGCCGCCATCGGCTCTACAACTACAATCATTAACCTGTTCCTCACTGCCATAACAGGGTTTACTCTCGGCCTTTCCATTTTATTTGCCCAGAAATTCGGCGCCGGAAAAAAGGATCAAATCTCAAAAACTCTATCCGTATTCACTGTTGTTCTGGGCTGTGCTTTTTTGCTTGTCCCGGCAGCGGGCATTCCGGGCGCCTATCCATTGCTTCGCACGATGAATACGACACCGGAAACCATTCATATGGCAAAAAATTATCTTCAGATTATATTGATCGGCATACCGTTTCTTGCCGTATATAACGTCTACACTTCAGCACTCCGCGGCATTGGAAACAGCCGCGCTTCTTTTGGTTCTGTCCTCTGTTCGTCTGTCGTGAATGTTGTACTGGGAACCGGGGGATATTTAATTTCCATGTTTGGAATAAGTCCGGAATCGGCGGAGATCGGAAAAAATTTCTTCCAAAGAATTGCGGCGTTTTATGTGGTTTACGGCATCGCCATGTCCATCCGGGGTTATACAGAAGGAATCGGAGACGTTCTCTTCTCCAGTATATCGGGGATTGCCGCACTGGTCTCCCGTATTATATTTTCATATGCTTTTGCGGGACTTTGTGGAAACATGATCATCGCCTATGCGGAAGCAGGCTCATGGGGAGTCTTATTTTTCCTGTACCTTATACGCATCCTCTGGAGACAGAAAACGGGCATTCCGCCTCAAAAGGCTTTTTCAAAAAGTTAAATTCTGCAATAACGTCAAGTCATGACCGCCCGTAAAACGGGCGGCTTGTTCTGAGGCTATAAGCCTCTGTTACCGGCCAGCGCCTAAAGACGCTGGCTTTCACTTTGTTCAAGCCTTAACGCCCTTGACTCGTCGCTGCCCTTG
>NZ_NQOG01000030.1 GCF_002270485.1 Anaerostipes hominis (ex Lee et al. 2021)
CCAAGTCTGGAAGGGATAAACGCTGAAGGCATCTAAGCGTGAAGCCCCCCTAAAGATAAGATTTCCCATAGAGTAATCTAGTAAGACCCCTTGAAGACGACGAGGTAGATAGGGCAGAGGTGGAAGTACGGCAACGTATGGAGCTGACTGTTACTAATCGGTCGAGGCTTTAACCAAAGAAGGTAAGGAAGATGTTTGATGAAAGGTTCTGTATGTAGTTTTGAAGGTACATCAGAGGAATAATCGAAGGAAAAAAGAGAAAGAATAAAAAGAAATGATCCTCGATAGCTCAGTTGGTAGAGCGCACGGCTGTTAACCGTGTTGTCGCTGGTTCGAGCCCAGCTCGGGGAGGTCAAAAAGACCGTGAAGCGGTCAAAGAAACAAGGCTCCATGGTCAAGTGGTTAAGACACCGCCCTTTCACGGCGGTAACACGGGTTCAAATCCCGTTGGAGTCATTTTTTCGTATCATAAATTAGATACGTTTGCATATACTATATTATATGGCGCCATAGCCAAGTGGTAAGGCATGGGACTGCAACTCCCTGATCACCAGTTCAAATCTGGTTGGCGCCTTTTTACTTTAATAACGCGGGGTGGAGCAGTCTGGTAGCTCGTCGGGCTCATAACCCGAAGGTCGTTGGTTCAAATCCGGCCCCCGCAACTCTAAGACAGTCTGGATATCGAAAGATATCCGGCTTTTTTATATTTTAAGGCATCTGGGCACGAAAAGTTGTCAAGCATTTCAAAAAGTGAGGGGTTGGGGAGAAGAGGTGGGCTTTCTAACTTTGTACTTTATTTAAAGGAGGGATTATGAATCATAAGAACAAGATGGAGACCCGACCGATGTTTCCGTTGATCGTATCCATGGCAGTACCTCCGCTCATATCCATGTTTATGCAGTATACATATAATTTTGTAGACTGTATGTTTGTCTCATGGATTGGAGAAAAGGAACTGACTGCCGTGTCTCTGGCATTTCCAATCACAACCCTGATGATTGCGATGTCCATATGGATCGGTGTCGGCGTTAATGTACTAATCGCAGATAATCTTGGGCAAAAGAATCAGGACAGGGCAAATAGTGTTGTCACAAATGGTATATTGCTTTCAGCTGTTATGGGAATCATCGTTACCGGTGCTGTGCTTGTGATAACAAAACCTTTTTTTTCATCTTTTACAGACGATCCGGAAATATATCATTTAGCTGTCCGCTACATGAGAATCTGTGCTTTTTTGGAAGTATCCAGTATGGTACATATTTGTATTCAAAAGATTCTTCAGGGAACAGGGAATATGATCGGTCCCATGTGGTTTCAGATCGCGGGAGTTGTCCTGAACTTTATACTTGACCCGATTCTTATATTTGGCTATTTCAATTTTCCTAAAATGGGCATCGAAGGGGCCGCTGTGTCAACTGTATGCGGGTATACGCTTTCCATGATTTTAGCCTTTATTGTACTTATTTTCCGAAAGCAAAAGGTCAGGCTAAAAATAAGAGGTTTTCATATTGATTTCCAGATGATAAAAGAAATTTTTGTGATCGGATTTCCATCCTTTATCATGAATGCCCTGGGAGCATTTATGATTTACTTTACAAATATATTTCTTGTTGTATATTCCACGACTGGGGTAGCATTTTTCGGGGCATATTTTAAATTGCAGCAAGTTGTCATTATGACTTTAAATGGTCTTGTACAAGGATGTATTCCGATTATGAGTTATAACTATGGTGCAAAAAATATGCCAAGGCTTCGTCAGGCATTTAAATATGGAACAGGAATAGGAATTGGCCTTACAGGCATCAGCATTATTCTGTTTTGGACATTTCCGGAACAGATTTTAAGGATTTTCAATGCATCCGATGAAATGATGACATTTGGAGTGCCCGCATTAAAAATTATGTGTACAAGTTATGTATTTGCCGCGGCGGCCACAATGGCTGCATCGTTTATGCAGTCAACCAGGAGAGTTGGATTCAGTCTGATCATTAATATACTGAGGCAGCTGATACTTCTGCTGCCATTTATGTGGATTCTTTCATATTTTATTGGTATGAAAGGAATCTGGTGGTCTTTTTTAGCTGCGGAAACGATAACTGTATTCATAAGTATCTGTTTATATAGAAGATATCCGGTAGAATTTTCGAATGACCCTGTGTAGAGCAGGAAAAAATATGAATTACAGAACGTTTTATTCTTGCAGAATTCCATTCAAGCAAGTATAATCAAAAAAGAAAAAAAACAGACAGGAGAAAAAATATGAGTATACGTATAGGTATTTTAGGTTATGGAAATCTCGGACGCGGAGTGGAATGTGCAGTCCGTCAGAATCCGGATATGGAACTTGCTGCAGTTTTTACAAGAAGGAACCCACAAGATGTAACGATTCTTACAGAGTCGGCGGTAGTGTGCAATGTGGCGGATGCGGCAGACTGGAAGGATAAAATAGATGTAATGATCCTGTGCGGCGGAAGCGCCACAGACCTTCCTGTACAGACGCCGGAATATGCCTCTATATTCAATGTTGTGGACAGTTTTGATACACATGCAAGAATTCCGGAGCATTTCGCTAATGTTGATAAAGCTGCGAAAGAAGGAGGAAACGTAGGCATTATTTCCGTGGGATGGGACCCAGGAATGTTTTCTTTAAACAGAATGTATGCTAATGCGATCCTTCCAGACGGAAAGGACTATACATTTTGGGGCAGAGGAGTAAGTCAGGGCCATTCGGATGCAATCCGCCGGATAGATGGAGTAAAAGACGGAAAGCAGTATACAATTCCCGTAGATACAGCACTGGAAGCAGTAAGAAACGGAGAGGACCCTGAACTTACAACCCGTGAGAAACATACGAGAGAATGTTTTGTCGTGCTGGAAGAAGGGGCAGATGCGTCAATGATAGAGTCAGAGATCAAAAATATGCCGAATTATTTTGCAGACTACGATACAACCGTGCATTTTATAAGTGAAGAAGAATTAAAAAGAGATCACAGCAGCATTCCTCACGGAGGATTCGTTTTGAGAAGCGGAAAGACCGGATGGGAAAACGAAAATAAGCATCTGATTGAATATAGTTTGAAGCTGGATTCTAATCCTGAGTTTACATCCAGTGTTATTGCGGCATATGCAAGGGCCGCTTACAGACTTGCCAAAGAAGGACAGACAGGATGCAAAACTGTATTTGATATTGCGCCTGCATACCTCAGTGCGAAAACAGGAGAAGAACTGCGCAAAGAATTATTATAATAAGATAAATAAAAAAACTCCGGAGCAAAACATGAACTCCGGAGTTTTTTTGTAACGTTTTTTAGAAATCAAGCATAGTCTTTCCTTCACCGCAGCAGTTTTCAAAGTCGCGGATGAAGTCTTTTACGGCACCTTCAGCAACCTGGTTGAATGCGAGGGTTTTCAAGGTATCCGGATTGACTGTGACAGATCCGATACCGAATTTGCCCATTTCAAGAACCTGCTGAGAGTTTTTGAAAGATGCACCGAGGACTTCCGCATCATATCCTGCAGCCCTGACCATGGTATGAATATCTTTTGAAATCTGCACACCATTGTATCCTAAGTTATCCAGGCGGTTTACATAAGGGGCGAGGAACTTAGCTCCTGCTTTCGCAGCCATGAATGCAGGCATTACACCGTAAATAGCGGTTGCGGTTACGTTAATTCCCTCTTTGCTCAGGATAGAAATCGCTTTTAATCCGTTTGCAGTTACGGGTACTTTAATGTACATGTTGCCGCCGATGGCATCAACCATATGTTTTGCTTCTTTTACCATATCATCGGTCTCTGTTGAAAGCACCTGTGCATGAAGCATCGCTTCTTCCGGGATCAGAGCACGGATCTTCTTTAACTGGTCCATAGGATCAGGATTTCCGGTCTTGCCCAAGATCGTGGGATTGGTAGTGACTCCATCATAAGGATATATTGCATAGAGTTCCTCGATTTTTGTTAAGTCTGCGTCGTCAATTAAAATTAACATAATATATCTCCTTTTTGTAATTTATAGCTGGCTTAAATGATTGAATTAAACGGTCAAGTCTCCGATGATGTCCAGGATTTCTTCTTTTGTCTGTGCTTCTTTTAAATTTTTGATATTTTCTTCTTCACAGATTACTTCAGAGAGCTTCATAAGGATATCCAGGTGGGTTCCGTCTTTGCCTGCAACACCCATAACGATATATACGGTGTCATCGCCGTATTTCACCCCTTCCGGTACCTGAATAAAGGATATACCGGATTCTTTTATGTATTTTTCGGAACCGTCGATACCATGAGGGATGGCTACGTTATTGCCGATGTAGGTAGAGATGACTTCTTCTCTCTTGTGCATACATTCTACATATTTTGGATCCACATAGCCCTGTTCCACCAGAACTTTACCCGCCACGTCAATAGCGTCTTCCTTATTCCGGAGGCGTTTGTTTAAAACAATGTTGTCTGCGTTGAAAATCTTATTCATGATGTTCTCCTTTTTTATTGAGGTGTTTGATGCGTTTTCTGGTTTCTTCCTTGTCCCTGTCGTTGAGCAGCGGGGATACACAGATGTACTTATCGTCGCCTAAATCCAGCGGTACTGTGGAAATAATCAGGTCATAGCGAGACAGGTCTTCATCGGAGAGTTTATGGAGAGAAATAATCTTCTCTACGTCGATCTCTGCAAATTCCCGCTCCAGACGGCTTCTTAACATCTTGGATGAACCCATGCCTGAGGCACAGACGACCAGGACTTCAATGGACTGTTTGGTCAGATACTCCATCGATGCAATAAAGTAGATGACGATATACCCTATTTCATCATCCGGCACCGGTACGGAGGTGTGTTTAAAAACTTCTATAAAACTCTGCCTCACAATATCATAAAGCTTTGGATGGGACTGATAAATATCGTCATTGAGAGGATTGGATACATTCATGCCGCTTCTGATCCGTTCCAGGGCCATATTGATGTGAAGCATAAGATTCTCGGCAAGGTTCTCATCTTCGCTGTATGGGAAACCAAACCGTTCCTCTACTCTGGCGATCAGCTGGGTGACCAGATCCAGCTGTTTTAAAATGCTGGAATCATTTGCAACATGGTAGTGAGTGCGTCCTGTATATAGGTTGATCATCCAGTTGAAGTAGTTAAGCTCTGTATCATAGAGCTTAATATGAAACTTATGTTCCAGCAGGTGTTTGATACTTTTGTAAAGTTCCAGCTCAGGATTTGGTATATCCACGGAGAGCCTTAACTCGTCCTCCTTTTCATCTACAAGAGAATGCCTTTTGATAAAAATACACAGGAGGAACAAAAACTCCTGGAATTCTTTATCGGATACATTGAGTCTCTTTTTTGAAATAAGTGGATTCAGAAAATCATAGATGACAGATAATGTGTCTTCATAATCCCATTGAATCAGGAGATTGATGAATGCACAGCTTTTGTATTTTTTGTTTTTCATCCAGTCAAAGAAATTATCCAGAGGAATATTTCTCAGAATTATGCTGATCAACAGGTGACGTTTTGATATTTCTTTCCCTTCTAGTATAACACCTTCACTTCGTTTTGTAATCAAGGTAATATCATCATTTTCAAGGAAATTCTGCAGCTGGTGCAGACTGTTTCTGATCGTCTGCGTAGACGTTTTCAGATCGATGGCCAGTGACTGAGTCTTTACATAATCATTCTCGTGGAGAAGGATGAGAAGTATCAGATCATTCCGTTCTTTTGCGGTATAAGTCTGTTCCACCTTGGACTCCTCAAAGAGATACTCCAGCCGTTTCATATTATACAGGGAACCATAGATCTGCATTCCCCTGCCGGACTGAGATTCCAGCTTTAAATCACAGGATTCCATGATGTCATTTATTTCGGGCATTTCGCGGTAAACGGTACGTTCTGTGACGCCCAGTTCCTTTGCAATCTCTGAAACCCTCACATAACCGGTTGCATCCAGCAGATATTCGATAATTTCTTTTGCGCGGTCAGAAATAACCATATCTTCACCTATCTTCCTCTCTGATAAAATCGATCATTGAATTTAAACAACGAGCCCTCTGATTTCATTGTATTGTCTGTCAATCATTTTTAAAATGGATGCAAAATCTTTGGGTGAATTTTTCAACTGTTCATAAAATGCCATAATATAGTTGCCGCAGGGTTCATCGGATGATATTTGGCATGTCTCGTTTAAAAGCTCGTGAGCGGAAGCATCCGCTATACTATATAGGGCAGCTGCTGTGGAAAAAGACAGATAAACAGGGAGAACGCCTTCCTGTTCGCAGCCGCGCAGTGCTCCTACCAAACGGTCCTTCGGCTTTAACTTTCTGATCGGTTCCCTTCCTACACGTTCCACGGTATCGTGGAGATAAGGGTTTTGGAAGCGGAACAGCAGATTGTCTATATGAGCTTTCAGCTCAGAAAATTCTACATGATACCTTTTTGAGATCATCATGGCACTTTCTATCATAGCACCTTCCACCAGCTTTCGTATATAGATATCACCAATACTTTCGTCAATATATGTATATCCTTTTATTTTTCCAAGAAATGCAGTAACAGCATGGGCCATGTTATGGATGTACAGCTTTCGTTCCAGATAAAAAGAAAACGGGCTGAAAGGCACTATTTTTTTATAGTCAGGAATTGGCCCTTTAAAGGCAGCCCGGTCAACCGGAAGATAATCATAATCTTCCACACAGATCCGGAGCGGATCACCTTTTTTCATAGCTTCTGTCATCACAGGCACCATGCGGCCAATGGAAGTTTCTACAAGTCCAAGGCTTTCATCCAAGGTTTTTTTATGTCTGGCGGGCAGCATGTCTTTGATTTTTTCATATAAAAATTCATCGGCATCCATTAAATTTTCGCAGATCAGAAGATCCAGTGTGTTGGCGGGATCTTTGTCCCAGCGTCTGGTGAGTCCCTCACAGATGACCGGAATGATTTTTTCGAGGACAGTGACACCCACGGAAGTAGCCAGAAGGTTTGCAGATGCTATTTCATCACTGACAGCGGAAGCATCTTTTCCGTCAACGGCCCGTATGTTTTGAATCCAGACAGTTTTCCCGTTTTTTCCCACAATCTCCTGGGGATAGGTTTTATCTCTGTTAATGGCATTTATAACGTCGTCATTTACATCGACAAATACGACTTCATAGCCGGTCTGTGAGAGCAGGGCACCGATAAATCCCCGTCCGATATTGCCTGCCCCATACATAACTGCTTTCATTTGAATTCCCTCCCAAAATACCGGAACAGGGCATTCCCCAGAAGGAAACGCCCGTTCCAATTGCTATGCTTATTATTCGGATTGTACCAAGAGTACTCAGTTTAACGGTTTTTTAAACGTTCTACAAGTTCATCGTATTCCGGAGCCTGAAGATAGTTGGTAATGGATAAGTGCTGCTTTTTAGGCTGAGCTGCTTTTGCAGTACCTGTCAGCTCTTTGTGTGTGATCACTAAATCTGTGTCATCCGGAATCTTGGAGATCGCAGTGTTGATGACTTCAACAGGGAGGTCAGCCGCTTTTACTTTTTTCTTTAATGCTGCAGCAGACATTGCACTGGAGCCCATACCCGCATCACAGGCAACGACAATCTTATTTACATTTGTAAGATCTAAGCCTGCAACACCGAGAGAAGAATCGTTTGTCACGGCATCAGATGTATTGGAAGTACTGGAGCCCATGGCTTCTTTTGGAATGACAGAAGGACCTAAAGAAGCTTCTCCCTTTCCTTTTGCCACCATTCGTTTTACAAAGAAGGCGTTGATCACAAAAGATACCGCACAGGAGATTGCCACACCTGCGATGACACCGATCATAGAACTCTTGGGCGACAGTGCAAGGACTGAGAAGATACTGCCCGGAGAAGGTGTTGCAACGGTTCCCACATTCATAAGCGTAAATGTACCGGTACCTGCGATACCGCCGGCGATCATACCGATGATTGTGAGAGGATTGGCTAATACATATGGGAAATAAACTTCATGGATACCGCCGAAGAAATGAATAAGAATCATTCCGGGAGCGGCTTCTTTCATCTCGCCTTTTCCGAAGAACCAGTAAGCAAGCAGGAGTCCGAGTCCGGTTCCCGGGTTAGGAACTAATAAAAACAGTGCTGAATGTCCTAAAGTTTTAACCTGCTCGTAACCGATCGGTCCAAAAATACCGTGGTCTAAAGCGTTATTTAAGAATAGTACTTTTGCAGGTTCTACAAAAATTGCAGACAAAGGAAGTACATTGTGAGTTACAATCCAGTTTACTCCGTTTGTGAGTACCTGAGTCACGGTATCCATGACAGGGCCGAATACAAGGTAAGCTACACAGCAGAGAATACCGCCGATGATACCTAAAGAGAAGTTGTTGACGATCATTTCAAAACCGCCGGGGATTTTTCCGTCTACGGCAGCATCAAACTTTTTAATGCACCATCCGGATGCAGGTCCTAAGATCATGGCTGCGAGGAACATCGGGGTTCCCGGCACTGCTACGATGGCACCGACAGTTACCAATGCACCAATGACTCCTCCGCGGTCTCCTCCGACCATCTTACCTCCGGTGTGACCGATCAGGATAGGAAGCAGTGAATTAAGGATCGGGCTGATTAAATTTGCAAGCTTTGCATTTGGTGTCCAGCCTGTTTCAAGGAAGAATGCGGTGATCAAACCGAATCCAATGAATGCGCCGATATTTGGGATAACCATTCCGGCCAGAAATGCTCCGAATTTTTGAAGCTTCTGGGAGAATGTTGTTTTTTCATGTTCCATACTATAACTCTCCTTCTTTTAGATAATTCTCATTGATAATCCTGATGAATTCTTCTTTTGATGCGGCAGATAATAGTTTTTCACATTCCTCCGGTTTGCAGAGGATATCAGTAATCTGCATAAGTTCCTGTATGGTGTCTTCTTCTTTACATGCAATTCCTATCACATAGGTTACACTTTCTCCGTTGTAATCAATGGTGTCAGGAAAGTGTGCAATGCAGATTCCGGATTTTAATACCTGATCCAGAGAAGTTTCATACCCATGAGGTATGGCAACGCCGAACCCTAAATATGTATTATGCTCAAGTTCACGTTCGAGCATGCTGTCTTCATATCCGGGATTCACATATCGGTTGGATACAAGAAGTCTGCCTGCAATGCGGATCGCATCTTTCTTTGCTGTACTTGGAAGTCCCCATGCAATGTTGTTTAAGAATTCATCATCAAGAAGTTTGCCGGCCATGCTCACCTCTCCTTTGTTGGACAGCAGCCAGTTCCCGGGCGGCTGCTGTTTGCTGTAAACGTTTATCTGTATTTATCATAGCTTATGATTTGTATGGATGTAAATACAGACTAATGCTATCTTTTTCATCGGAGGTTGTGACATAATTTTGTTTTGAAACGATGACAGAAGAAAACATTGTTTGCGTTGCTAAGAATACAGTATACGAAGAGTGACTTGTAAAAAGATGTTGAAGAGGGTATAATATCAAAAAATATATTTTTTAAAATTTACCTAAACTGTTTTTTATAGAATAAAAATGTAAAGTAAAAGAAAAAACATAACCATTTATTAAAATATTAGACCAGTCACCAAGAATTAAAAATGTGTAATCAGAATGGAACAGTAAAAAAATACTATAAACATTCTTAAGCAATTGGATATTATATAATTCTAAAGGAGGGACACAAATTGGGTATTTCAATTATGCCGGCAATGATTCTTTCTTGCCTTCTTGTATTAGTAACAATAGTGGCAATCGTAAAAATTATTCAGAATTTAAAAAAGTAAGAATTATTAGAGATGATAAAAAAACAGGGAATGTGTCAAAAGCATTCCCTGTTTTTTGCCTTTCCCGTGGAATTTCGGACAATCAGTTCCGGTTCATATTCCAGCCTCATAATATAATGATGCTTTGAAATCCCGTCTTTTTGTGTATTCTTCTTATAAATAATATCTACGGCTTCCTTCCCTTTAAAAGCGGCTGCGTGCTCAATGGTTGTAAGAGAGATCTGAGGCATCCCGGAAAGGGGAATGTTATCAAATCCGCAGACTGAAAAGTCTCCCGGTATTTTATAGCCGTGATCAGTGATGGCAGACATGATCCCGAACGCAGTCATATCGTTGTTCCCAACAAAAGCAGTGGATTTCGTGTGATTCTCCAAGGCCTTTGAAACCAGATCATAACCATTTAAGTATTCGGAATTGTCCGGTGTATATCTGGAATAAGTAGAGAACTTAGAGGAAAGAACCTCGATATTATTCAAATCAAGGTTGTATGCCTTAAAACTGTTTTTCAACCCTTCCAATCTGTGAAGCCTTCCGATTTCTTTTTGTTTGATTGGTGCCGAAACAAAAGATACATGGGTGTGACCGAGAGAGATCAGATATTCACCGAGTATGAACCCGGGCTTTTTGCTGTCCAGTTCAACCGAATCAAATCGGGAGCCCTCAGGTTTGTCACCGATGGAGACCATAGGCACCGACTTGGACAGAGCATTGATCTCTGAAATCTTAGAAGACGGAGGATACAAAAAAATGATGCCGCTCAGGTCAAAGTTTGAAAGCATCTTTATGTAATACTCCTCCTGAGACACATCCCGGATCGTGGATACGGAAAATACGGTGTAGTCATATTCCCTGGCGCGTTCTGTGATGGAATGGATCAGCATGGAGTAGTAGCCATTAGAGAGAATAGGGCAGATAACGATGATTGTTTTAGAGAGTGCGGATGCTTTTTTTAACGCATTTTTCTCCGGTTTCTTATAGCCCAGTTCTTTGGCTGCGGCTTTTACCTTATCCACCGTCTCCTTTGAAAAAGAAACGTGAGGCTTGCTGCTTAAAATCATAGAAACACTGGACTGGGAGAGTCCTGTGTACTCAGCAATATCCCTTGTTGTGACTTTATTTCTCTTTCCCATAATGAGCCTCCTGTCAAGTAGAAATATCTTCGATTTATTTTGATTAATAAAAATTACTAATTGAAACTTTTTATTGATTATTAATATTATACTAATGATTAATAACAAACACAAGGAAAACAGGGGAAAGTATCTGATCTGAAAAAAATAAAAGGAGAAAAGGCCTGTTAATCAATGTTTTATGATTAATCAAAAGTAGGTGAAAGCCGCATAAAATGGCGGTTTCATACGTTTGACAGGGCCAAATTATTATGATTAGATAAGGGCAGTAAGACAAACAGGGACTCAGTCGAAGGAGGATAAGAACAGTGTATGATGTAGCAATTATAGGTGCGGGGATTACAGGATGTTCCATCGCATATGAATTAGGAAAGTATAATGTAAATGCAGTGGTCATTGAAAAAGAAAACGATGTGGCTGTCGGCACAACAAAAGCAAACAGTGCCATCATCCATGGAGGATATGACCCGATACCGGGATCTCTGATGGCAAAATATAATATCAGAGGAAATCAGTACATAAAAGAGCTGTGTAAAAAGCTGGACGTTCCATTTAAGCAGATCGGAGCCCTGATTGTTGCCTTTGAAGAAAAGGAGGAAAAAACATTAGAAGAGTTAAAACAGCGTGGAGAGAAAAATGGTGTTCCGGATATGGAGATATGGGATCAGGAAACCTTAAGAAAAGAAGAACCGAATATTTCTGAGAAAGCTATCAAAGCTTTATTTTCCCCGAATGTAGGAATCATCAGTCCGTGGGAACTGGCAATCGCTCTCGGAGAGATGGCTGCCTTAAATGGTGTTGAATTTAAGCTGAACACCGAGGTCACGGACATTAAAAAGAACAATGATTCTTATGAAATTAAAACCAACAACGGAACCGTTGAGGCAAAATATATCTGCAATGCGGCAGGAGTCAACGCCGACAAAGTAAACGAATATACGAATAAAAAATCCTTTACCATCAAGCCAAATAAAGGTGAGTATTACTTATTGGATAAAAGCCAGGGAGAACTTGTAAACCATGTGATCTTCCAGTGCCCGAATAAATACGGAAAAGGTGTGCTCGTATCGCCTACCGTACACGGAAATCTGATTGTCGGGCCGAATTCACAGCCAACGGACGGAGACGATGTGTCAACCTCAACAGACGGATTAAGCTTTGTAAGAAATACTGCCTTAAAATCCGTGCCTGGAATTAACTTCAGAGAATCCATCAGAAATTTCGCGGGAGTCCGTGCAAGAACAAAAGAGGATGACTTCTTCATTTTTGAAGATGAAGAAAACAAAGGCTTCTTTAATATTTCAGGAATGGCTTCTCCGGGACTTTCTTCCGCACCGGCAATCGCAGTTGACCTGTTAAAGATGATGGAAGAGTCAGGACTTTGTCTGGAAGCAAAAAAAGAAATCAAGGACGAGAGAAAAGTAAATCGTTTTAAGAAGCTGAGTGATGAAGAGAGAGCTGCGCTGATTAAAGAAAATCCATTGTACGGAAAAATTATCTGCCGCTGTGAGACAGTGACGGAAGGGGAGATTGTGGACGCGATCCACCGCCCGATCCCTGCCACATCCATTGATGCAGTCAAGAGAAGATGCAACGCAGGCATGGGAAGATGCCAGGGTGGTTTCTGCGGCCCGAGAGTGCAGGAGATCATCTCAAGAGAATTAAACATTCCACTGGAAGACGTTCCGCAGGACCGTGTGGGAATGAACATTATTACAGGAGAAACAAAAACAGGAGGTGCCAGATAATGAAATATGATGTGATCGTAGTCGGAGGAGGACCAGCAGGCCTTGCGGCAGCAGTGGAAGCGAGCAAAAATGGTGCCGATAAAATCTTAGTGGTAGAACGTGACCAGGAATTAGGCGGAATCTTAAATCAGTGTATTCACAATGGATTCGGGCTTCATTATTTCAAAGAAGAATTGACCGGACCGGAGTATGCAAATAAATTTATTGAAATGTTAGCCAAGACAAATATTGAAGTGATGCTGGACACCATGGTTTTGGATGTGGATGAAGAGAAAAAATGCGTTCATGCCATGAACAAGAAAAACGGCTATATGGTACTGGAAGGAAAAGCTCTGATCTTAAACATGGGCTGCCGGGAGAGGACCAGGGGAGCCATTGCAATCCCGGGAGACCGTCCAGCCGGAGTCTTCACTGCGGGTGCGGCTCAGAGATATGTCAACATTGAAGGCTACATGGTAGGAAAAAAAGTCCTGATCTTAGGGTCCGGAGATATCGGTCTGATCATGGCAAGGCGTATGAGTTTAGAGGGCGCAAAGGTTGTGGGATGCGTTGAACTCTGTCCATATTCCAACGGACTTACAAGAAACATCGTGCAGTGTCTGGAAGATTACGATATTCCTCTGTATTTATCCCACACGATCACGGATATCAAAGGGGATAAGAGAGTGGAGCAGGTTACCGTACAGAAAGTGGATGAGAAGAACCAGCCGATTCCGGGAACAGAGATCATATTTGACGTAGACACCGTTCTTTTATCCGTAGGCCTGATCCCTGAAAATGAACTGACAAGGGCAGCAGGAATCACTATGGACCCGAGAACAAACGGACCGGTCGTATTTGAAAACATGGAGACATCCGCAGAAGGCATCTTTGCAAGCGGCAATGTTGTGCATGTCCATGATCTGGTAGACTTTGTAACTGCGGAGAGCCAGAAGGCGGGAAGAAGTGCAGCAGAGTATGTAAAGAACGGAGAGGCTGAAGACCAGACATATATTGAGCTGAAAAACGGAGACTGTGTAGGATATACGGTGCCGCAGAAGATACGTCCTGCCAATGTGGATAAGATGGTGGAAGTGATGTTCCGTGTGCGCAACGTATACCGCGATGTGGCGATCAAGGTGACTTCCGGCGGAGAAGAGCTGGCTTCCTTTAAACGGGAACATATGGCTCCGGGGGAGATGGAAAAAATCGTGATACCAAAGGCGTTTTTAGATAAGGTGAAAAACGGCGAGATCACTGTGTCTGTAGAAAAGGTAGGTGCTTAACATGACAGATTTAATTTGTATTGTTTGTCCGAAAGGATGTCACTTAAAAGTCGATGAAGAAAACGGATATAAAGTAACCGGGAACGGATGTCCGAGAGGCGCCGTATACGGGGAAAAAGAATTAGTCAATCCTACCAGAGTCATCACGTCTACCGTAAGGGTTGAGGCAGAGACAGCGAGAAGAGTCCCTGTGAAAACAAACGGAGACATTCCGAAAGGGAAGATTTATGATATCATGGATGAGCTGACCAAAGTGACAGCCAAGGCCCCGGTGAATGTGGGCGATGTGATCATTAAAGATGTTCTTGGACTGGGAGTAGATATTGTGGCAACAAAGAAAGTAACAGCATAAGCATTATAGGAGGAAAACATGAGCGTTATTACATTTATTTGTGCAGGACAGATGGCATCAGCAATTACATTTCCGGCGATGGAAAACGGACACGAGGTCCGCTTGGTTGGTTCCCCGCTGGATCGGGACATTATTGACGGATTAAAGAAAGACAATTTCCATATCACTTTAAAAAGGACCCTGCACGACGGGATCAAATATTATCAGATTGAAGAATTAGAAGAGGCTCTGGACGGAGCAGACGCAGCGCTCTGCGGTGTCAGCAGCTTTGGCTTAGACTGGTTCTGTGATGAGATTCTTCCGGTGATTCCTGATAATGTACCGCTCCTCTCTGTGACAAAAGGCATGGTGGATCTGGATGACGGAACCCTGGTTCCATATCCGATGATCTTTGAGGAACGCCAGCCGGAAGGAAAGCATCTTGACCTCAATGCCATCGGCGGTCCGTGTACCAGCTATGAATTGGCAGACCACGACCACAGCCATGTGGCTTTCTGTGGAAAGAACATGGAAACTCTCAAAATGTTCAAAGAGCTTCTGGCAACAGACTACTATCACATCACTCTTTCTAAGGACGTAGTAGGTGTGGAGTGTGCCGTGGCCATGAAGAATGCATATGCACTTGGTGTTACTCTGGCTGTCGGGCTTTCTGAAAAAATGGAAGGAAAGATCGGTATCCAGCACTACAATTCCCAGGCTGCATTGTTCGGACAGAGCGTAAAAGAAATGACAAGACTCTTAGAACTGATCGGCGGAGGCCCGGAAAATATTATTCACGGCGCAGGGGATCTGTATGTGACGGTTTTCGGCGGAAGAACAAGGAAGATCGGAACACTTCTCGGACGCGGATTAAGCTTCGATGATGCTATGGAAGAATTACAGGGTGTGACTCTGGAATCCATCGTCATTGCAACGAGAACTGCACGTGCCGTAAGAAAACTTGCGGAACGCGGAATCGTTTCACTGGATGAGTTCCCACTTCTGATGCATGTTGATTCTATCATCAATGAAAGTGCTGAGGTCAATATTCCTTGGGAAGACTTTACGATGATTAAAGAATAAAAACAATCTTATTTATTAAGGGGCAAAGCCATTTTTACGGCTTTGCCCTTTTTGCTACAGCTATATAAGAATAAAACACTTCCAAGTGTGTCAAATGACACAAGAGGCATAACATAATTGACGAAACGGTAAAATCAAGTTACTGTAAAGACAGCAGCAGGAAAACTCATTGGAAAGGAGTTTGTTATGGAGTTGAAAACAACGGTGAAGGATTTGGGGAGAATGGCGTGGTTTTACCGGGCCAACAGCAGAACAGGGAAGGTTTTTGGGAAAAAGAGTCTGCATCTGGATGAAGAGACAGAAATGGTAATTGATTATATGCATTATCCGAAAGGATTTACAACGGTGCTTCACAGACATCCAACTTCTCATGGAATCTATGTGCTGGAGGGGCAGCTGGAGACGGACGGTGAACTTTATGGGCCCGGGACCTTTGTATGGTATCCGGAAGGAATCGCAGCTGCACATGGAGCGACAGAATATGAAGATCTGAAGTGTCTGCTGATCTCCAACAAAGCATTTTCCATCGAATATCTTGAGGAGGGAGAACAGAGTCAAAATTCCCTTGAGAAAAAGGTGACAGATGTAAACCGGATGCCGTGGTTTTACCGGCAGACGACAACCACAGGGAAAATATTTGGAAAAAAGGCTTTATTATTGGATAATGAGACAGGTATGCAGATTAATTATATGAATTATCCCGCGGGATTTACGACTATAAATCACAGACATACGGCAGGCCATGGCTTTTTTGTTCTGGAGGGACAGTTACAGACCGGAGATGAGCTTTATGGACCGGGAACTTTTGTCTGGTATCCGGAAGGATATGTGACGGCTCACGGAGCAACCGAATATGAAGATTTGAAGTGTCTGCAGATATCGAATAAAACTTTTAATATTGAATATGTGTAAGGCTCAGTGAAAGGAACAGGTTATGGGAAGCACAGAGGAAGAATGTACAGCACTCCAGGCAGGAAAGTATCTTGCACGAAGGCTGCCCAATGTGAAATATGCGGCAGTTTCCGGCGGACGAATGGCAAGAGAAACAGCAATGAAATTCACATCCTCGATTCCTTTGGAACATGTGACTTTTGTCCCGCTGTGCGGCGGTGTTGATAAGGAGTTATGGGATATTCAGGCAAATACGGTATGTGAGTATTTTGCAAGCCACTGCGGTGCCGCCGGCCTTCAGCTGCATTCCAGGTTTCTCTGATCAGAAAATTTTCGGAATATACCATTACTTGAAAGATCGCTGTACTGGTTCTATAATAATGAAAGACACTGCTCGTTGAAACCATGAATATGAGGAGGGATTCATATGGAATACCGTAAGTTTGGAAAGCAATATGTCATAAGGCTGGAAAAAGGAGAAGAGGTTGTATCATCAATCAAAGATTTATGTGAAAAAGAAAATGTAAAGCTGGGCTCTCTGTCAGGTATCGGGGCTGTAAATAAAGTAACCGCAGGTTTATTTAAGACAAAAGAAAAGAAGTATGTAAGTAAGACTTATGAGGAAGATATGGAGATTGTTTCACTTAGCGGTAATGTTTCCTGCATGAATGGGGAAACCTATTTACACTTCCATATCAGTGTCGCCAATGAAGCAGGAGAAGTCCGTGGAGGACATCTCACAGAAGCCTGTATCAGCGCTACCGGAGAATTGGTGCTTACAGAGATAGAAGGAACTGTGGACCGGGAATACAGCGGTGAGATTGGATTGAATTTATTCAAATTTTAAGAGGAGAAGCAGAAAATTGCAAATATTAACAGGGAGACAGGTTTATAAACAGTATAAAGAGTACAGTCAGGAGAAACTGAGTCTGTGCGGATGGGTCAGAAGCAACCGGGACTCCAGGGACTTTGGGTTTCTCGTGATCAATGACGGGACTTTTTTTGAACCGATCCAGATCGTGTACGGCAAAGAACTTTCGAATTTTACCGAGGTGAAGAAGCTGTCTGTCGGGACTGCGGTGATCGTGAAGGGGATTCTCACAGAGACACCGGATGCCAGACAGCCGTTTGAGATACAGGCAGAGTCCGTAGAAGTGGAGGGTGAATCTCCGTCTGATTATCCGCTTCAGAAGAAACGGCATTCGTTTGAATATCTGAGAACGATCGCCCATTTAAGGCCGAGGGCCAACACATTTCAGGCGGTGTACAGAGTCCGTTCTCTGATCGCCTACGCCATCCATAAGTTTTTTATGGAGAGAGATTTTGTTTATGTGCACACACCGATAATTTCAGGACAGGACTGTGAGGGTGCCGGGGAAATGTTTCAGGTGACAACGCTTGACCTGGAGGAACTTTCCCAGGGCAAAAAGCTGGATTACAGGGAGGATTTTTTTGAGAGAGAAACCAGTCTCACAGTCAGCGGACAGCTAAATGGAGAAGTCTTTGCCCAGGCTTTCCGAAATATCTATACTTTTGGACCGACATTTCGGGCGGAGGAATCCAATACTACAAGGCATGCGGCGGAATTTTGGATGATCGAACCGGAAATGGCCTTTGCGGATCTGAAAGACAATATGCTGTTGGCGGAAAAAATGATCAAATATATTATTAAATATGTACTGGAACAAGCTCCGGAAGAAATGGAGTTTTTCAATAAATTTGTGGACAAAGGTCTGCTGGATCGCCTGCGTCATGTGGCGGAGTCAGAATTTGCAAGGGTTACCTATACAGAGGCCATTGATATTTTGAAGGAGCACAATGATAAGTTTCAATATCCGGTATCCTGGGGAACAGATTTACAGACAGAGCATGAGCGGTATCTGACGGAGAAAGTATTTAAGAAGCCTGTATTTGTGACAGACTATCCGAAGGAGATTAAGGCATTTTATATGAAACAGAATCCGGATGGAAAGACGGTGGCGGCAGTGGATCTTTTGGTGCCGGGGATCGGGGAGATCATCGGGGGCAGCCAGAGAGAAGATGATCTGGATAAACTGCGAATGAGAATGGAAGAACTTAAAATGAATCTATCTGACTATGATTTTTATTTGGATTTAAGAAAATACGGTTCTGCCAGACACTCAGGTTTCGGGCTTGGATTCGAGCGGATGGTCATGTACGTGACGGGAATGGCAAATATCCGAGATGTGATACCGTTTCCGAGGACTGCGGGGAAATGTGAGTTTTAAAAATGTTATGTATACTTATTTGTCAGAAAAATGGAAGTGGTTCAGTGCTTCCATTTTTTTGTATAGAATAAGCCAAAATACATATGCTATAAAAAAAGAGGTGGTTTGATGCATTCCTTATGGCAGGAAAAAATAGAGTTTCCATATTACCCGATTTTGAAAACAGATAAGCAAGTCGATATATTGTATCTGGAGGCATCCCTTCAGAATGCAGTGGAGGCTCATTTTCAAAAAGAGCAGGGCAAATCTGTGATGATCATGGAAGAGAAAAGCATCGCGGACATGACGGAGCTCGGAGGAATGGGAATCATTAAAGGAGAAACAAAAGAAGAGATCAAAGATCTGCACAGACTGAGGGATTATATAGAGGGAAGAAATATTCCCTGTGACATGGTTGTGGAATCCGACACCTGTATCTGGGTCCATCCACTCAAACTGTTTTTGTTTATGACAGAGGGTATCGATGTATATGAACAGATGAAGGTTATGGGACGTAAGGGCAATAAACTGGATACGGGAACCGTTTATATAACGGCAGACACGGTCGTTGAAAAAAAAGAAAAAGAACCGCTGTATGTACATGCATTTTTAAGCAAAGGATTTCCGAAACTTGAGAAACCATACAAGGAAATGCGAAGGTACGGAGACTGTTGGCTTATCTGTACAGAGGAAGAAACGGTAGAAGGAAGTGATTTCTCCTGGATTATATGATAGAATAAAAACAAAAAATCAGGAGGACATTATGAGCAAGATTGAAGAAATCAGAAAAGAAATGGTAGCAGCCATGAAAAATAAGGATAAAGCAAGAAAAGAAGCTTTGTCCATGGTGTTAAGCGCATTAAAAAATGCACAGATTGATAAAAGAGAAGAACTCACGGAGGCGGAAGAAAATACAATTATTGCAAAAGAGATGAAGCAGACGAAAGAAACTCTGGAATCCTGTCCGGCAGAGCGCACAGACATTATTGAGGAATGTAATATACGCCTTGCGGTCATTAAAGAATTTGCTCCCGAAGAGATGAGTGAGGAACAGATCAATGCTGAGATTGATGTGGTGCTCACAGAACTCGGGATCGAGGCTCCAGGTGCAAAAGACAAGGGTAAGATCATGAAAAGCCTTATGCCGAAAGTGAAGGGAAAAGCCGATGGCAAACTGGTCAATCAGCTTGTGGCTGCAAGGATTGGATAGGAGGCTGTATGGAACATATTTTAGTGGTCGTTGATATGCAGAATGACTTCATAGACGGCGCCCTGGGGACCAAAGAGGCCAGGGAGATCGTTGAGGCAGCAGCAGAGAAGATAAGAGAGTTTAAAGGCAGTATATACGGAACATTAGATACCCACTCCAAAGATTATCTCAGCACACAGGAAGGTAAAAATCTGCCCGTTCCCCATTGCATCCTGGGAGAAGAAGGATGGGCACTGCATCCTGATATCATGGATGCCATCTCTGAGACAGAGGCAGAAGTGATGGACTTCTGTCGGAAAGATACGTTTGGTTCCATTGAACTGTGCGAACTGCTGAAACAGAGATATGAGGGAAAGGACGCAGAAATCCAATTCATCGGCCTGTGCACCGATATCTGTGTGATCTCCAATGCACTCATGGTAAAGGCAGCCCTTCCGGAAGCAAAATTGATCGTCCACGCGGACCTTTGCGCAGGAGTGACAAAAGAAAGCCATGACAATGCCCTGAATGCAATGAAGATGTGTCAGGTGGACATACAGACTCAGAAAGAGATTTAAATAAAATATACCCACAGAAAGAACGGTGTTCCCTGTGGGTATACATTTTTATCTAAGAAAATGTCAAAAACTTATACATGTTCAATGTCCGTATACTCTGATATCTCCCTGTTGGTTGTCCTGAGATCTGAAACACTCAGATCATGGATATTTGCATGACCGGTAATGCGTCCGAACATTTCCAGCTCAGACCTGCACACATTCAGATAATTACAGAGACGTTTGGCCGAATGGTCAACATGAAGGCGTTTTCTCAATTCTTTATCCTGGGTGGCAACACCGACCGGACATTGTCCTGTATTGCAGATCCGGTACTGCTGGCAGGCAGCGGCTACAAGAGCAGCAGAAGCGATCGCTACGGCATCTGCACCCATGGCGAGTGCTTTTGTAAAATCCCCCGGAAGCCTGAGTCCTCCGGTGATAACCAGATCCATGGAAAGGTGATGGCGGTCCAGATATTTTCTGGCCCTGGACAGCGCAAAGATCGTAGGGATGGAAGTGTTGTCTTTTAATGTCCGGGGACTGGCACCTGTGGCCCCGCCCCGCCCGTCTATGGTGACAAAGTCGGCATCGGCATATGCGATCCATTCAAGGTCCTGTTCTATATGCCCGGCTGCGATCTTTACGCCCACAGGCCTTCCTCCGGAGACATCTTTCAGCCATTCCACCATTGTTTTTAAATCCTCTTTGGAATTAAGATTCGGAAATTTGGAGGGGCTGATCACGTCCTGGCCTAAAGGCTTATTTCTGATCTTTGCAATCTCCGGGGTAACTTTGTCTCCGGGCAGGTGCCCGCCCATGCCGGGCTTGGTTCCCTGTCCGATCTTAATCTCTATGGCGTCTGCGCTGCGGAGGTTTTCTTCTGTGACACTGTACAGGTTCGGAACATATTCAAATATGTACTTGTAGGCTGCCTGACGTTCTTCGGGAAGGATTCCTCCTTCGCCGCTGCACATGGCGGTCTTGGACATAGCGCTGCCCTTGGCAAGTGCGGTTTTTAACTCTTTGGACAAGGCTCCGAAAGACATATGGGATACATAGATGGGGTGATATAGTTCCATTGGCTTTTTAGCCTTCTTACCGATAACTGTTTTGGTGTCTACAGGATCGCCCGCATTTAATGGTGCCGGGTTCAGCTGGGCGCCCATAATCAAAATATCATCCCAGGATATAATGGGCTTTAAGGTGCCCATGGCATCAACTACAGACGAACCCGTAAGAGCCATCTGATGTATGGCATCCATCTGAGGAAATTCATTTGAACCGGACTTTGCAAAGGCATCGGGGTAAGCCAGGGGATTGTCCTTTGCGGGAGCAGGAGTTCTTTTGAATTCCGTGGGCTCAAATTTATCTTTTGATGCCTTGCAGACCGGACATGTATAGTCAGCTCCCAGCAAAGTAAAGGGAATTGATTCGGCTTCTTCGTCGTAGACGTAGCCGCAGATACTGCATTTAAAAATACTCATAAAAAACCTCCGATTCGTGTTATAATAAAAAATATTGTCTTATGTTATAAATTTGGGGTCAAAAGATTTTTTGCTCACAGATACAGCCTTGCAATGAAATAAAAATTATTCTTATTATACCATATGAATGAGAAATTGTATCAGAGTCAAAACAATTTTTGGAGGAAAGAATATGATTTTTGAAACTCATGCTCATTACGACGATGAGCAGTTTGACAAAGACCGCGAAGAACTGCTGGATTCTATGGAGAAGAATGGAATTGGTACGATCGTAAACGTTGGTTCTAATATGGAAACATCAAGGTGGACGGTAAAAGCCGCAGAAAAGTATCCGTTTCTTTATGGCGCGGTGGGGGTTCATCCGTCGGAAACCGGTGAGATGAAGACAGAGGATCTGGACGAGCTTAAAGGATATGCGTCAAATCCCAAAATTCTTGCCATTGGGGAGATTGGACTGGATTATTACTGGGACGAACCCGAACGTCCTGTACAGAGAAAATGGTTCGAGGCACAGATGGAGCTTGCCAGGGAAACGAAGCTTCCGATGGTAATCCACAGCCGGGATGCCGCGAAAGATACGGAGGATATGATGCGGGCAGCCCACGCAGAAGAGATTGGGGGAGTGGTCCACTGCTTTTCTTACCCCAAAGAAATGGCAAAGAAGTTTTTAGATATGGGATTTTATCTTGGAATTGGAGGAGTTGTGACATTTAAGAACAGCAAAACATTAAAAGAGGTTGTCTCCTATGTGCCGCTGGACAGAATTTTGCTGGAGACGGACAGCCCTTATCTTGCACCGGAACCGAACCGGGGAAAGAGAAATTCCTCATTAAACCTGCCCTATGTGGCGGAACAGATTGCCGTGCTCAAAGGGATCAGCACGAAAGAAGTTATTGAGGTCACAGATCAGAATGCCAGAATGATGTACCGGATGAAAGAGGTTTAGATGGAGAAGTTAAGCAGCCCAAAAAAAACAATAGAGATCATTCAAAAATATAACTTTGATTTTCAGAAGAAGTTCGGACAGAATTTCCTGATTGACAGTCATGTGCTTCAGAAGATCATAGACGCAGCACACATAACCAAGGACGATTTTGTGCTGGAGATAGGACCGGGTATCGGCACGATGACCCAGTATCTCTCAGAACATGCCAGGGAGGTCATGGCTGTGGAGATCGATCACAATCTGATCCCGATCCTCAAAGAAACTCTGGCCGGATATGACAATGTGGAAGTCTTGAATGAAGATATTCTGAAGGTAGACATCGGGAAGATCGCAGAGGAGAAAAATCAGGGAAGACCGATCAAAGTCGTGGCAAATCTGCCGTACTATATAACAACGCCGATCATCATGGGACTGTTTGAAAAGAATGTTCCTATGGACAGCCTTACGGTCATGGTACAGAAGGAAGTGGCACAGAGGATGCAGGCAGTGCCGGGCACGAAAGATTACGGTGCGCTGTCACTGGCTGTCCAGTTTTATGCCGAACCATATATCGTAGCCAATGTGCCGCCCAACTGCTTTATGCCCCGGCCCAAAGTGGGCTCCGCAGTCATCCGCCTGACAAGATATAAAGATATGCCGATAAAGGTAAAAAATGAAAAGCTGATGTTTTCCATTATCAGGGCTTCTTTTAACCAGAGAAGAAAAACACTGCAGAACGGAATTAACAACAGCAGCGCACTTCATTTTTCTAAGGAACAGGTGGTGGAAGCTCTTGGGGAAATGGAACTTTCTCCGACGATTCGTGGTGAGGCACTGAGCCTTGAACAGTTTGCAAGGCTCAGTGACCTGCTGGAGGGCTAGAGAGCCAGAATCCAGTAGCCGAAGTTTCCTGTCTTTTGGCAGGATTCCGGCACGGTTAAGAAATCTCTGAATCCAAAAAGTTTTGCGATGAAATTTTTTTCATTGTCAAAAACGCCTGGAACGCCCAGATAGATCCTGTTTGTCTGTCTGTGCTGACATAACATCAGATGTCCGTAATTTCCGTAGTTCAGCAAAAGGAATCCGTTGGTCTTCATATTTTCCGGCACATGAGGAATATTCTGAAGGTCATCTACTTTGATTTTGATGCTAGGATCCAGCTTATAAGAAGGAGGTAAGGGCAAGGTGGGATACTCCTTCCAGTCAAAGAGACTGGGTGTGTTCGGCATTCCCTGTTCTTTGGCTTTCTTTTCTAGTTGAAGGGCTTCAATATATTCTGCCAGTTTTGAATCAGGATCAGCAGTACGTTCTTCCTGCTGTCCGGCAGTTTCTTCTTTTGACGGTTCCTCTTCATTCAATGATTCTGCGCTCACAGGTTCAGTTTCCGGAACTTCCGGTTCTACATAGACACGGGGAGGCTGACCTGCCGGTTCGGGCGCCGGTTCGGGCACCGTGGATTCCGTTTCAGGGGTCCCGGCAGGAATCGGAATTTCCTGCGGAAGTTCATCAAAAGGATCTTCTATCGGAGGAGGCTCAGGAGCGCTGGACGGCGGTTCTTCTTCATCTTCCTCTGGAACTTCTTTGTCTGATGGAGCAGGATTCTGTACAGGGCCGGACTCAGGTATACTTTCTTCCGGGGCAGGTTCCGGCGGTTCTGTAACCGCTGGAGTGGGGCCGGGAAGACTTTCTCCCTGAGCAGGTTCCGGCGGTTCCTGGGTTTCCAGAACAGGAGCCTCAGGTTCTATGTTTTCTTCTGCCTGGACAGCCTCCGGCTTCTCTGCCATGTCTTCTGTCGGCAGGAAATTTCGTATAGTGATCGGTTTGTCATCCCACTCTGATCCAAAAAAATGGCTGTTGGAGTGATAGATCAAAAAGCCGTCCACCTGGTCCAGATCTACAACCAGAGGGTAAGTATTCTTAAACTCAATGATGGTGTCATTGCGCTGGAAGGAATCTAATAAGATGCCTTCCATGGTTCCGTGACGGAACCTGTAAAAATAGATTTTGTACGTTAAGGCCTCGTCATTTGTTTTGACATGGAAGTATAAGCGAAGCTGTTTTTGACGCTTCTCAATTTTGGCGAATCCTACATTTTCGCCTTTCATGCCATTGCTGTATTCGTATAGATATGAAACGATTCGTTGATATTCAGCCAATGTGATACTCTCTTTTTGATTTATTCTATGAGGAGGGATTAAAAAATATGACCGGAGGAAGACAGAATGAATGAAAATGAAAAATTTATGAAAGAAGCCATAAAGCAGGCAAAGAAAGCGGCGGCTATAGGGGACGTGCCCATCGGCTGTGTCATAGTATCGGACGGAAAGATCATAGCCAGGGCTTACAATCAAAGAAATAAGAGAAAAACAACTCTGGCCCATGCCGAGTTATTAGCGATTGAGAAAGCCAGCAAAAAGACAGGAGACTGGCGGCTTGAAGAATGTACGATGTATATCACTCTGGAGCCGTGCCAGATGTGCGCGGGGGCTATAGTCCAGGCGAGAATACCAAAGGTCGTTATCGGGGCAATGAATCCTAAAGCGGGATGTGCAGGCTCTGTCCTGAATATCCTTCAAAGGGAGGAATTCAACCATCAGGCGGAGATTGAATCGGGAGTCCTCGGAGAAGAATGCAGCCGGATGATGAGTGATTTTTTCCGTCAGCTGAGAAAGAAGGGATAAGTATTGCCGATAAGGATAATGAAGTCCCGGCATATTTCTGAAATTCATTCCGTACCACCTGATAATCAGGGAAAGAGGAAAAAACATCGGCCTTACAGCTGTTGATGCCATGACTCCTGACTGTGTCAAGGAATGGCTGATAAGGGCACAGATCCGAGTACATTTTAAAATATTCTTCAGTTGTAAGCAGCTTTGTAGTGCCGTCCTGCATTGGATAATTCATAGTCTCACCTTCCTTTATCCTATCAATTATAGTACTGAAAGGGAAAAATACAATAGAAAATAAAATAAAAGTTGACGAATGTGAAGAATATTTAGTATAATCAAATCTGCACACATAATATAATTTTAATACGTCAAAAAGCTTCCGTGCAGCCGGGGAGGCAGCGGTGCCCTGTATCTGCAATCCGCTAAAGCAGAGGTGATGGCCTGTTTCGGGCTTTTCTCTGTGGAGCTGCCCTTCATAAGTGGCGTTGATGTTTGGGTCTTACGCAATGAGAATCTATGAACCGTGTCAGGTCGGGAACGAAGCAGCACTAAGTAGAACCTTTCATGTGCCGTAAGGGTGCCTGGGCTGAGTTAACTGTGAAGGTAACGTCTGTGGAGAGAGTTCAACGCAGGCCGCACGGATTTTAAAATAGAATATTTGTATTTAGAAACCGATTTTAAGGCATAGCTTTAGAATCGGTTTTTATTTCATAGGATTAGGGTGTCAAAAGGTCATTGACCTTTGATATAAATTTGTACCTTGAAAATTTAACACGATATATCAATTCATCCGAACATTTGGTAAAATATAAATATCAAATATCGAGGTGATTCGCATGGCTTTTGTATCAAATAATAGTCAACAAATGTCGTTGACTGACAGCACATTTAACCTGACAGAAAGAGAACGTAGG
>NZ_NQOG01000031.1 GCF_002270485.1 Anaerostipes hominis (ex Lee et al. 2021)
TAATGATCGACAAAGGGTTTGATGCAAAGAGCTGCGGATTTACAGTAGTTGGCAATGCTCTGATGAGAGATAGTGATACCGTAAAGGTCATGGAGCGCCTGCTTAGTTTTCCTGAGAGAAAGTCCAAGATTCACATGCATAGTCAGACATAGAGACATGGTGTGGGAATCAAACTTGGTGAATTTGAGAGAAGAGGCATTCTTTGGGAGAGAGTTTAAATCCATCCGAAAGAAATCTATCGTGAATTCACGGTAGATGTAGTGAAGCTTATATTTATTTTTACCGTAATCCTCATTCAGATGCTTTTTATCAACTTTTTTCAGGTTGTGCAGATAGTAAGGACACTTAGGATTTACGCATTTATGAATAATAAAGTGTTTACGGTCTTTCTTGTGTTCAAGATTGCGGTTGCAGTGAGGACACTTTAACACGGTAGTTTTGGAAAAACGGTTATCTTTGGTTGGAGAAAAATGTGTCTGGCAGACCTTGCACAGCACTTGGGATTTTCGTTTCCCATCGTTCCACGTGAGATAGTCAACCGGCGCACCGCAAACAGGACAGTGACAGGATTTGGGGATATCACATTCCACGCGTCTGAACACAGGCTTAATGGATTTATGGTAACGCCGCTGATAGTAAGAGATGAGATCCTTCCAGTTCCATTCCTGTTTATAGGAAATGAATTTGGGGAGCTGATCAATTTTAAATTTTTGATATTTCGGAGAATGGGAATCATCGAAAGCCCACTGCTTAAGTGGGATGTATCTACAGATAAAGTTAATAAGCCAGCAAAGTTGTTTATGTTGGTATTGAATAAGTTGAAGTAAATAAAGTATAATGTCCATGAGCAATGAACTCCTTTCGTATTATGTTTGGTTGTGGTAACTACATTATACTTCAAAAAGGGAGGTCATTGCTCTTTTTATTGCAAACTCCCATAAAATCAAGGTTAAAACAATAAGACAGGTAGTAAAACTTGACACTACCCATTGAAAGTGAGGGGGTGTTTTATGAGTAATGCACAGGACATTCCCGTATGGGAAAAATACACCCTTACCATTGAAGAAGCGTCAAAATATTTTCGTATCGGAGAAAACAAGTTAAGACGATTGGCAGAGGAAAACAAGGACGCTGGCTGGCTCATTATGAATGGTAACCGCATACAGATTAAACGCCGACAGTTTGAACAGGTCATTGATAAATTGGACGCAATCTAATGCAAATAAGCCTTGTATGTGTTATGATGAAAACAAGTCATATCAAGGCTCTTTCCAACAAGGAAAGGAGCAGACACCATGAAAGAAATAAGACGGGATAACAAAGGACGTATCCTGCATACTGGAGAGAGCCAACGAACAGACGGAAAATACTTATATAAATATGTAGACGCATTTGGAAACACAAAATATGTGTATGCTTGGAGATTGACACCCACAGACCCGACACCAAAGGGAAAACGGGAAAAGCCCTCACTTCGGGAACTGGAACAGCAGATAAGACGGGATATAGAGGACGGTATCGACAGCACAGGCAAGAAAATGACCCTTTGCCAGCTCTACGCCAAACAGAATGCACAAAGGGCAAACGTGAAGAAAAGCACACAGAAACAACGGGAACAGCTCATGCGGTTATTGAAAGAGGACAAGTTAGGTGCTAGGAGCATTGACACAATCAAACCCTCTGACGCTAAGGAATGGGCGTTACGCATGAAAGACAAAGGCTTTTCCTACAATACCATTAACAACCATAAACGCTCGTTAAAAGCGTCATTCTATATTGCCATACAAGACGATTGCGTGAGGAAAAATCCCTTTGATTTCAAGTTAAGTGAAGTCATAGAAAACGATACAAAAGAGAAAGTCGCATTGACAGAGGAACAGGAACAAGCCTTACTGTCATTCATCAAGACAGACAATGTGTATCACAAGTATTATGATGATGTGCTGATACTGTTAAAGACTGGACTTCGTATCTCGGAATTGTGTGGACTGACAGTCATGGACGTTGATTTTATCCATGAGGTTGTGGTTATCGACCACCAGTTATTAAAAAGCAAGGAACAGGGCTATTACATTGAAACGCCTAAGACAAAGAGCGGAACAAGGAAAGTGCCATTAAGCAAAGAAACGATACAAGCATTTCACAGAGTGATTAAGAAACGCCCAAAGGCAGAACCATTTGTGATAGACGGACGGAGCAACTTCCTATTTGTCAATTCCAAAGGCAAGCCAAAGGTGGCGATTGATTACACAACGCTATTTATCCGTATGGTAAAGAAATACAACAAGCACCATAAGGATAACCCCTTGCCACATATCACACCGCATACACTACGCCATACGTTCTGCACAAGGTTGGCAAGCAAGAACATGAACCCAAAGGATTTACAGTATATCATGGGGCATTCAAATATCAGTATCACTATGAACTGGTATGCTCATGCGTCCATAGATACCGCAAAATCAGAGGTTCAGCGTCTAATTGCATAAGAAGTATTTACCACGATTTTAACCACGATTGACAGGGAAAATATAAGAAGATAGACCTAGATATGTGAGGTTTACCACAAAAGCAAAATGCCCGAACAGCTGATAAAATGGGGCTATTCGGACATTTGAGAAGATTTGAAAAGATAAGGAAAAAGACATATATAATTTATATTCAATTTTTTATATTTCTGTAATTTAGATAAAACTTCTAAGTTTTATTTCATAATTAAACTTTCTGGAAATTTTAACTTGACCACTTCATTTTTGTCTTTTAGAATATAAAATTGATGATTTTGCCGTCTCTTGTCTATTTTCTAAGTATACATCATTCATAAACAAATAAAAAAAGCAGTGCCGGAATCTTTTTCGTATCCGCACTGCTTTCTATATACCACAAGTTTAATTAATAAAAATCTCCCAAATAATCATAATGATAAAAATACAGTCCGATATCTCTGAGTATTCCAAATCCAAAAAATATCGCCAGTCCCACATACAGCATCCACATACGGAACCGAAAAATCTCTCCGGTTCCCTTTCCGGTTTTCCTGACCGCTGCCCCGACGGCAAGCCACCCTGCAATTAAGACAAGATAGGTAAACGTTGGATTGCATTTCAGCGATGTCAAAAAATCAAGTCTTAAAAAAGCCAGTGCTGCCCTGGTCCCTCCGCAGGCGGGGCAGTAAAGGTTGGTGGCCAGTTTAAATATGCATGGGAATGTTGGGATGAATCTCCAGATCTTCTGCATCATTTAGATTTCTTCGTCCCAGTTGTCGCTTGTATCTACATCGTCCGTATCATCCCAGATATCATCATCGTCAGAATTGGTGTCATGGGTATCATACTTGTTGATGTAGCTTTCGTAATCGTCGCTTGCAAGATTTACAGCCACAAAGACAGTGATCATGATGGAGAGGACCAGCCCACAGATGCCGCAGATCAGACCTGCCACAGCCTTGCCGTCCTTCTTTCCCATGTATTTCGGGGAAATACAAAATAATACGATCGCAACGATGCCGAGGACAAATGACACCGGGAAACAGCAGCAGGCCAGGGCTATCGCCAAGACTCCAAGTACAAGAGAGACCGTTGCATAGTTGTTTTGAGGCGGCTCTTCCTGACTCTGATATGCGGGTCCGCCGGTCTGGCCTCCCTGATATCGGTAATCAGCCTGCCGGTTCTCCTGATAATAGTATCCGCTCTCACCGACTACAATCGTATCGGATGAAGCAGTCTGATTCTGGTTCTGCTCCGCTTCGGCTGCACTCCCGGCCTCAGTCTCTTCCTGAATGCACTCTTCCTCCGCCGGCTGTTTGATCTCTTCTCCCGTATAAGGGTCATATCTCTTCTCTTCCATATATTTTATGCTCTCCTTTCATTTAGGTATCTTATCATGCCGGGTCCCAGACTCTCGTTGGGTCTGGAAATAAAACCATGGGCCTCATAAAAGGCTTCTCTTCCCTTTGCACACATCAGATCCAGCATCATCTCCGTA
The DNA here is from genome assembly GCF_002270485.1 of Anaerostipes hominis (ex Lee et al. 2021). Lineage (GTDB taxonomy): Bacteria > Bacillota > Clostridia > Lachnospirales > Lachnospiraceae > Anaerostipes > Anaerostipes hominis. The sequence continues at coordinate 3,985 of NZ_NQOG01000031.1, forward strand.
TTATCCTCCCTGATACTCTCCACGAAAGCAACCAGATTCTCAATCAGTTTGCTCCCCACTCCGGCCTTTTGGTAGTCCGGGTGTATCATGAGATCCTGAATATAGCAGATGACCGCTCCGTCCCCTACGATCCTTCCCATGCCGACGATCCTGTCATCCGCATAGGCCGCCACCACATAAAGACTGTTTTTCAGCGCCTTCACGGCCTGAGTTCTTGAGAGCTTTTTAAAGCCTACAGCTTCCCGGAGCCAAAGGTAGGTATCCACTCCGATGTTATTTGCAACTAGTGTAATCATCTTCATTCCTTCTATCTGTTGTAATTCATTTTGATATTATAACACGAAGCCGGGTTTTGTGATATAATTTAGTAAAAAAGTGAGGAGACTTTATGGATTTTGAAATACTCAACTTTATACAAACACATTTAAGAGCCCCGTTCCTGGATGATTTCTTCTCCAGGATCACACATTTAGGCGACGCGGGCACGATATGGATTCTGATCGCGGTTATCCTTTTGTTCACAAAAAAATACAGAAAAGCGGGTGTCGGCATGCTCATTGCCATGCTGGTCACTTACATACTGGGAGATCATATCATCAAACCTCTCGCAGGCCGGGCGAGACCTTTTACTCACCGGGATATCGAACTGCTGATCCCGCCTCCGGGCCAGTATTCTTTCCCGTCCGGTCACACGGCTTCTTCTTTCTGTGCCGCCGTATACTTGTTTTTATACAACAAAAAGCTGGGAATCCCAGCTTTTGTCCTGGCAGCACTGATCGCGTTCAGCAGGCTCTATCTGTATGTACATTTTCCAACCGATGTCCTCGGCGGAATCCTACTGGGCACTGTCTGTGCAGTCTCTGTTTTCCGGCTGTTTGGACGCAATGGACACGTCGATGGAGCAGTCTGAAACATGATCTGAGTTGATGGACAGTCCGTAGTCGATGTGCAGCGCCATACTGTCCTCTTTCTCCTCAAAGTCGATCTTGCTTGTGTTAATCCCAAGCAGAAGACTTCCGAAAGGAGTGTCATAATAAGTGAGGTTTTCTTTTCCCCGCTCAAATACCATATGGGAGCTGCTGGCTCCCTTTTTTGTTACTTCCACGATTTTCGGGCTGATCTTGAGACGGTTTTTTACGACCTGGGAATCATCGGTCAGCTCATCATATATGACATAGTGCTTTCCATTTTTCAGATAATAATCCCCTGTCGTCATCAATTCGATGGGTTCTTCCGTGCCGGCATCCAGCTGAAGACCGGAAATATTGATAATCACTTCTTTGTTCATTTGTCTCCTCTAATACCTTTCAATATCTATAGGGTGTACTTTTTCCACATGACAGGGCAGAACCCGGTCCGCAAAACTCAAAAACTGGTCTTCCATATCGCTGACATAATAATGATACTCAGCTGTATGGCCGCTTTCCGCTTCCATCTCCCTTTCTCTCAGCAGTTCCTTCAGGGATTTTGCCGTCTCGTAGGCAGGATTAATCAAAGTCACATCGTCGCCCACAAAATTTTTGATAGGATTTTGAAGCAGAGGATAGTGAGTACATCCAAGGATCAGGGAATCGATCTGATACTGGTCAAACTCCCTCAAATATCTGGATACCATATCTTCTGTGATCCTGTCGTCGATCAGTCCCTCTTCCACGAGAGGCACGAACAGAGGACAGGCTTTTGTCACCACTGTTACATCCGGATTCAGTTCCCTTAAATACTTCCCATATTGGCCGCTCTTTACAGTGGCATTGGTCCCAATGATGCCGATATGGTGATTCTTCGTGGCCCTGGCAGCCGCAACGGCCCCCGGACGCACCATGCCGATCATGGGAACGATATATTCCTGCTGGAGCTTGTGCATGGCAAGGGCGCTGGCCGTATTGCAGGCTATCACGATAGCCTTTACATTTTTGCTCAGCAAGAAATTCACGATCTGCCTGGAATAACGGATGACCGTATCTTTCGACTTCGTACCATAGGGCACCCTGGCCGTATCGCCGAAATAGATCAGGCTCTCATCGGGGAGCTGTCTCATGATCTCCCGGGCTACGGTAAGCCCCCCGACCCCTGAGTCAAACACTCCGATGGGTGCATTGTCATGTACATTGCTCATTTTTATTCAAACCTTTCTTCCGCAAGACGGATCAGTTCGTCTGCAAGGGCCGGAGTTGTGATTCCCTGTGCCGCCCAGAGCATCGGATACATGCTGATGGACGTAAAGCCTGGAAGGGTATTGATTTCATTAAATACTACTTCCCCGTCCTCTGCAATAAAGAAGTCCACACGGGAAAGCCCGTATCCGTCCACCGCCTTAAAAATATCAGCTGCGGATTTCCGGATCTCCTCTCTCGTTTCTTCCGACATCGGAGGATCGATCAGGGTCTTTGATTCTTCGTTGTTATATTTAGCATCATAATCATAGAAATCGGCAGCGGCCAGAATTTCTCCCACACCGGAAGCCTTTATCTCTTTTCCTCCGAGGACTGCACATTCCACTTCCCTTCCCACGATAGTCTCTTCCACTAAAATATTGCGGTCATGTTCAGCGGCCTTTAACAGTGCCTTTGAAAGCCCTTCCCTGTCCTCAGCCTTGGAAACTCCCACGGAAGACCCTGCACGGGAAGGTTTCACAAACATCGGATAAGAAAGCTTTGCCTCCGCCCTGTCAAGAGCATCCTCCATCTGGTCCAGATCGCTCCTGCGGATATGGACAAACCGGGCCTGCCGGATTCCAAGATCCTCCACGATAATCTTTGTATAAACCTTATCCATCGATACTGCAGAAGCCAATACTCCGCATCCCACATAGGGAATCCGGGCCATCTCAAACAGTCCCTGGATCGTTCCGTCCTCTCCGTTTAAACCGTGAAGCACCGGGAAAATTACATCCACAGGCTGCAGCCGGTATGTACCCTCTGCGAGGAGTACCAATGCCCTGTCTTCCGTATCCGGAGAGATGATCGCATTCACCCTGGATTCTCTCCAGCTTCCGTCCTCAATATCTTTTAATTTATCCACAAGCAGCCAGCGGCCGTCTTTTGTTATCCCCACTAAAATCACATTATACTTTTCTTCATCCAGGCTTCGTATGACTGTGGCAGCCGAAACACAGGATACTTCATGTTCGGAGGATCTTCCCCCGAAGATCACAGCGATATTTTTCTTCATATCTGACTTACATCTCCTTCCGAGTGCGCAATGTTATCATATTCACGCTCCGCGTACATTATATCATAAACTTTTCAAAAATAAATCCATAAAACTTTCTGCGGTACTTTTCATATTCCTCTCTGCTTCGGAAAGTCCATCCATAGACCGGAATACCGGAAATCTTCCGACACAGCCTCAGGGACGGCTCCTCCCAGTAAATATATTTGTATGCAATAAAATCCGGTTTGGCCGCAAAATTCGTCAAAAGATTCTGCTCTGCCCAGAAGGCAAGCTGATTCCCCCTATGACGATCTTTTCTGAAATTCATGGACAGCTGCCCGCGTATGACTTCCGGACGGTTTAGTCTGAACCAGAACAGTGCAAACGGATGAAAGGACTCCATACAGTAAAGTCCCCGGTACTGATCCAGTGCTTCCGCCGCCAGCCGGCAGAGTTTCCGGTCGCAGTGCTCCATTTTCAGTTCCACCAGGAGCGGCACCTTTCCGTCTACCAAAGCCAGCACATCCGCAAACCGTGGAATCCGTTCTTTTGTCTCCATCAGAGAATATCTCTTAAGCTCCCGATAAGTCAGATCACGGATCTTTTTATTGACGCCGCAGGTTCTTTTCAAATCGTAATCATGATGGACCACCATCACATCATCTTTGGTAAGCTGTACATCCAGTTCAATCCCGTATCCGTAAATGACCGCATTCCTGAAAGCCGCCATGGAGTTTTCCGGTATCCCGTCAAAACCGTGGAGTCCCCGGTGTGCAAAGCATTTTGTTTCCAGCACCGGATGCTTTCTCGGCTTCCCCGGATAGATCATATACAGGTAAAGAAAAATACAAAACGGAATCACAAGTATGATCATAGCTCTCCTCTTTTCTCCCTGACAGCCTGCTCCAATACTTCTCTTTTATTTTGGGCCGGATCTTCCAGCACAAGTTCTAAGAGTCCTGTCAGCATTTCTCCTATTTCTTTGCCGGGTTTCATTCCCAGACTGATCAGATCCTTTCCGTCAAGGGCCAGATCCTTCACCTGAAGACAGTCCTTTTCCTCTTTGATTTCCTCAAACAGCAGTCTCGTACTGTCAAGGATCCGCTGCTTTTCTTCCTGCATAAAAGTGCTCTGGGCTGATATATCTGCCTGCTGGATTTTTACAAGCTTTTCAAACAGCGGCACAGAAATCCTGCTGGCCCAGCGTCTCACAGTCTTTTTATTGACTTCACCCAAAGAAGCGAACCGTACATCATGCCAGTATACAAGTCTGGTCACCTGCTTTATCGTTTGGTTGTCAAATTTCAGCCTTCTCAAAATCTTCCTGGACATCTCTTCTCCGATGATATTATGCCCCTGAAAGCTGTCTTTTACCTTTCCCTCGACTCTGGCTTCAGGCTTTCCCACATCGTGGAGCAGCATAGTCCACCGCAGAATATGGTCAGGCTCAGTATTTTTTAAAGCCTCCACCGTATGAACTCCTACGTTATAGCAGTGATGGGGGTTGTTCTGAGGTGTCTCCATCATCCGGTCAAATTCCGGGAGCACCACTTTTGTAACTCCCAGATCATATGCGTCAAGGATCGTTTCCGGGTGATCGGACAGGAGAAGCTTTGTGAGCTCCGTCTGAATCCTCTCTGCACTGATATCTTTTAAGAACTTCGCCTGCTTTTGTATGGCCTGCTTTGTCTCTTCTTCTATCACAAATCCAAGCTGTGCCTGAAAACGCAGTGCTCTCAAAATCCTGAGCGCATCCTCATCAAAACGTCTGCGGGCATCCCCCACACAGCGGATGGTCTTCTTTTTGAGATCCTCCGCTCCGCCGTAATAATCGATCAGTCCGTCCCTGTCATTGTATGCCATGGCATTGATGGTGAAATCTCTTCTCAGCAGATCTTCTTTCAGGGATTTAGTAAAACAGACTTCCTCCGGCCTTCTGTGGTCTTTGTATTCTCCATCCACCCGGTAAGTGGTCACTTCAAATGGTTCTTTTCCCATCATGACTGTCACCGTACCGTGAGCAATTCCCGTATCGATCGTATATGAAAAAATCTCCTTTACTTGGTAAGGAGATGCGGATGTGGTAATGTCCCAGTCCGTAGGACATTTCCCCAAAATGCAGTCCCGGACCGGGCCGCCTACGACATATGCTTCGTAGCCGGCCTGTTCCAGCTGATTTATGATCTGTTTTGCTTTTTCAGGTATCACAATCTTAAACATAAAATTCCTTCAATATGCTTTTCCGAAAAGAACCATCTTCTTAGCCGGTTTTCCGCAGTGCACACACACGTCCCCGAGATGTTCCTGTACAAATGGCATACATCTGGTTGTAGCTCCTGTCTCGTCCTTGATGGCTTCTTCACACTCGGTTTCCCCGCACCACATTGCTTTAACAAAGCCCTGCTGCTTTTCAATGATCTCCGTAAACTCATTCCAGTTTCCTGCCTCGTGAGTATTCTCCTCTAAATGCTTTTTAGCCCGTTCCAGCATGTCTTTCTGCATCTGGTCAAGCACCTCTGAAAGCTTTGTTTCGATCTCGTCAAGGGAAACAAAGACTTTTTCTCTCGTATCGCGACGCACAATCACTGCCTGGTTCTTTTCGATATCTTTCGGTCCGATCTCAATCCTGGTCGGGATTCCCTGAACTTCCTGTTCACTGAACTTCCATCCCGGACTCTTGTCGGAATCGTCTACTTTTACTTTATAGTTTTTAGAAAGACGTTCTCTGATCTCTTCTGCTTTTTCAAGAACTCCTTCCTTCTTCTGCATGATCGGCACGATCATCGTCTGAACCGGCGCGATTTTCGGAGGCAGTACAAGCCCTGAATCATCACCATGGACCATAATAATAGCCCCGATGATACGCGTGGACATCCCCCATGATGTCTGATGGACATACTGGAGTTTGTTGTTCTTATCGGTATACTGGATGTCGAATGCCTTGGCAAATCCGTCTCCGAAGTTATGGCTTGTCCCTGACTGAAGAGCCTTTCCGTCATGCATCAGTGCTTCGATCGTATAAGTCGCATTGGCTCCTGCGAACTTTTCTTTCTCCGTCTTCTGTCCTTTGACAACCGGAATTGCCAGATATTTTTCACAGAAATCTGCGTACATATTTAGCATTTGGACTGTGCGCTCCTCAGCCTCGTCCGCCGTCGCATGGGCCGTGTGTCCTTCCTGCCAGTAAAATTCAGAGGTGCGCAGGAACGGTCTCGTGCTCTTTTCCCAGCGTACTACGGACACCCACTGATTATATAATTTCGGAAGGTCCCTGTAAGACTGGATGATATTAGAGTAAAAATCACAGAACAGAGTTTCAGAAGTCGGCCTTACACAGAGACGCTCCTCGAGCTTCTTATTCCCTCCGTGAGTCACCCACGCAACTTCCGGCGCAAAGCCTTCCACGTGGTCCTTTTCTCTCTCCAAAAGGCTTTCCGGAATAAACATCGGCATTGCCACATTTTCCACACCTGTCTCTTTAAATTTAGCATCCATTACTTTCTGAATATTTTCCCAAATGGCATATCCGTTGGGGCGAAGGATCATGCATCCTTTTACACTGGAATATTCAATTAATTCTGCCTTTTTAACAACGTCGGTATACCACTGTGCAAAGTCTTCATCCATTGCAGTGATGGCTTCTACCAGCTTCTTTTCTTTTGCCATGTGATTGATCTCCTTCTTATCTCCTAATTTATTTAAAATATCTTTTTATTTCTCATGTACTGCCCTGTCTGATGTCATCTTCCGTCTTACTGCGTATTCTTATCTTTTCCTGCTGCTTTAATTCCATATAAAAAGTGGCCAGAGAAACCTGAACCCATGGAGCGACCACCAGAACGCCCACTCCCAGGAACAGCAGACCGATAAACAGCCGCGGGATAAAAAACAGCCAAAACGTGATTAATCTCAAGTAATTACCATGCATCATTAAAACTTTTCTCAGAAGCAGCCATAAGATTCCTTTTGACTTATTCTGAAATACATAAAAGATATATTCTACGTTCGCTTCCACACCCATCGCTGTCATCATACAGGCAAAAATATTTCCTGTCCAAAAAATGAACATCAGCAGCTGTTTTGAAATTTGTATCAGCAATGCAGGCGCCAGAAAAGGGAACAACATTACTAAGCCTATTTTCCATGTTTGAAGACCCATGACGATCATTATAATAATGACTTCAATTATAACCAAAGTGTAGAGGCTGTCTTTCGCCCTTGTCTTCGCTAATTCCCAAATATCCCTGAATTTCATTCTTTCCTACCACTCGTAGCGGTGCAGCTGTCCTTCTCTCTGGAAATGACCGAATCCCTGCTGTCTCAGCACCTCATAGGCAACGATTGCCACAGAGTTGGACAAATTCAGAGAACGGATTTCAGGAAGCATTGGAATCCTGACTGCAGTCTCCTTGTAGTCCAGCAGGATTTCTTCGGGTATACCGGCGCTCTCCTTGCCGAACATCAGATAGACGTCTTCATCCGCCTCCCCATAAGTAACATCTGCATAGGTCTGCCTGGATTTCGTAGTTGCCATATAAATTTTAGGATAATGATTTCTCTCAAGAAAATCTTCAAAATTCACATAGGTCCTCACATCCAGGTGCTCCCAGTAGTCCAGCCCTGCCCTTTTGATCATCTTTTCATTCAGTTTAAATCCCAGCGGTTCGATCAGATGCAGGACCGCGCCGCAGGCAACGCATGTCCTTCCGATATTTCCGGTATTGGCCGGCATCTCCGGCTCATGCAGAACAATATGCAGCATGATTATCTCCTTAGTTTCTCAATAAATGTGCCAAGCCTGTTCAGGGCTTCTTTCAGCTCGTCGATGGAATACGCATAGGATACTCTCAAATATCCTTCTCCGCAGGCGCCGAAAGCTGTTCCCGGGACGATGGCAACCTTCTGTTCTTTCAAAAGTTCTTCCGCAAACTTCTCCGAGCTCATGCCAAATTCCTTGATGCACGGAAATGCATAGAATGCCCCTTCCGGCTCAAAACAATCGAGTCCCAGTTCCCGGAATCGGTGAAGCAGATAGCGTCTCCTCTGGTTATAGGAATTTTTCATCTCCTCCACCTCATCATCACAGGCTCGGAGTGCCTCCACCGCTGCGTACTGGCTCGTAGTCGGCGCCGCCATGATACCGTACTGATGAATCTTCACCATCTGCTCCATGATGACTTTCGGAGCTGCAGCATAGCCCAGCCTCCATCCGGTCATGGCAAATGCTTTGGAGAAACCGTTGATGACGATGGTCCTTTCCTTCATATCCGGAAGCGCACCGATGCTGACATGCCTGTGCCCGTATGTAAGCTCGGAATAGATCTCATCGGAAATCACCAGCAGATCATGTTCTTTCGCAAAATCGGCGATAGGCTCCAGATCTCTTTTCGTCATAATAGCGCCTGTAGGATTATTCGGAAACGACATGATAATGGCTTTTGTCTTATCTGTCACCACCTCCTCAAGCTGTTTTCTCGTCAGCTTGAACTTATCTTCCTCTTTAAGCTCCACAGTGACCGGGATCCCGTCGGACATAATGACACACGGCACATAGCAGACAAATGATGGCTGAGGCACAATCACCTCATCACCCGGGTTTAAAATTGCCCTCAGAGCCACATCGATCCCTTCGCTTCCGCCCACTGAAACAATCACTTCGTCATTGCGGTAGCGCATGTGATATTTTCTTTTTAAATATCTGCAGATCTCATCTCTGAGTTCAACAAGTCCGGCATTGGATGTATAAAATGTCCTGCCCTTCTCAAGAGAATAAATACCTTCTTCCCTGATCCGCCACGGAGTGTCAAAATCCGGCTCTCCAACACCCAGTGAAATCGCTTCCGGCATCTCGCTCACAATATCAAAAAATTTCCGGATGCCGGAGGGTTCCAGCATCACGGCCTTTTTAGACAGCATATCTTTCATTATGGAGTCACCGCCTGTCTTTTATCTGCTTTTTTTGCCTCCAGCACCGTTCCGTGGTCCTTATATTTTTTAAGGACAAAGTGAGTGGCCGTACTTAATACCGCCTCCAGAGGAGCCAGCTTTGATGAAGTAAACATAGAGATCTCCTTCATTGTCTTTCCTTCCAGCATGACCATGAAATCATAGGCCCCCGACATCAGATACAGCGCTTTTACTTCCGGGAAATTGTAGATTCGCTCTGCGATCTTGTCAAAGCCTTCTCCCCTCTGAGGTGTCACTTTTACCTCGATCATGGCAGTCAGCTGTTCCCGGCTCGTGTGGTCCCAGTTGATCAGCGTGTGATAACCGCAGATGATGTGTTCCTTTTCCATCTCGGCAATTTCATTGGCTATGTCTACTTCCGTAGAATCAAGAAGAACCGCCAGCTCTTTTAAGTCCAGACGGCTGTTCTTTTCTATTAATTTTAATATTGATTCTCTCAGCTCTTGATCCATGATCTCTCTCCTATCTTATACAATTCGTCTTGTTTCGGAGCTTCCAGGCTTGCCGCCTTACCCTGTCTGTAAATGATCTTATCATTAGAATCTGTGGTACGGCCGATCACCGAGGCCTTGATTCCTTCCTGTTCCAGTTCTCTCACAAGAGCATTCCCGTGATCCGTAACGATCAGCATGGAACCGCTGGAGATCAGCTGGTACGGGTTCAGATCAAAAAACTCACACAGCTCGATCGTATGCTGCCTGACCGGAATATCCTCGATAGAAACTTCCAGTCCCACGCCCGAGGCCTGGGCCACTTCCCAGAGAGCACCGTAAATTCCGCCCTCTGTAATATCGTGCATAGAGGAGGCATACTTCCGCGCAATCTTCCCCTCAGGGACAACCGTAACCTGTTCAAGACAGGCCTTCGCCTCGTCAAGGAACTCTTCCGGAAAACGTTCTTTTAACAGTTCCTCCCGTTCCCTGGCTATGATACCGGTTCCTTCCAGGCCGATGTATTTGGTCACCACGATATCCTGCCCCGGCGCGGCGCCACTGGTGGACACAAGTTCTTCCTCTTTCACCTTGCCGACTCCGGTGACAGAAATAAGGGGCTGCCTGACCGCATCGGTCACCTCTGTGTGCCCCCCGATCACTGCAATGCCAAGCTTTACGCACTCTTCCTGTACCTCGGCCGACAGCTGCCTGAGTTCTTTTTCCTTCGTCTCCGGAGGGAGCAGGACTGTGAGCATGAGTCCCACCGGTTCGGCTCCCGAAGAAATCAGGTCATTGGCGGTGATATGCACTGCCAGCCTGCCCGCTTCTTTGGCCGCTCCTGTGATCGGGTCAGTGGAGAGTACGAATACCTCTCCTTCTTCAAGCTTCAATGCCGCACAGTCTTCTCCAATGCCGGGACCGATCAGGACTTCGTCCCGCTTCGTTCCCAGCTGTTCTAATATAACTTTTTTTAATGTGGCTTCCGGAATTTTTCCTATCTTCATGATTTTCCCCTGATCAATTCTCTTTGGATGTTTGAGTTGCCTGAGTACTCTTCTTCTCTGTTGATTTCTTCGCAGGAGTCTTTTTCTTTGCTGTAGATTTCTCCGTTGATTTTTCAGTCGATTTGCTGTCTTTCTTTTTCTTATCCGCGTCTTTTTTCTTCTTGTCTTTGTCCTTATCCTTCTTTTTGGTTCCTACTCTCACCGTGTTCGGAGTCGCCATATAGCTGGACGTATTAAACAGAATCTTCTGTGTCTTCTTGCCCTTTTCCTTGACGATCTTCCAAAGCTTGGCAGTGTAGCCGGTGTGTCCGACCTGTTCTACGATCCGTTTACCCTCTTCCAGTGTCGGGTCCTTGATCACTTTCTCCCCGGAACTGTTTCTCACAGAAGTCGTCTCAGAGACAAACTCCACGTGTCGGTCCGGATTGGTTTTCTGTCCGTAGACGCTGAAAGTGATATTAGAACCATCGGCAATTCCTTCTATATATACAGGGAAATCATACTGGTTCTCAAACTTCAAATCCTTATAGGTTCCCGCGATGGCTGCATCGGCAGATCTCGGCACATAGGATACCGTCATAGAGTGAGGATGGCGTTCTTTGATCTTTAACTCTGCCCGGATCACCGCATTGTAAAGTGTCGTAGATACCTGGCAGATCCCTCCTCCATAAGTCTGGACTGTCTGACCGTTCTCATAAGAGCCTGCCAGATAATAACCATTCTCACTCGTAAACGGAGAAACCGCTTTGTACACGGAAAAAGTCTCTCCCGGATACACGACCGTTCCATTGATCATCTTTGCGCCGTTGGCAACGTTTCCTTTTCTTCCCGGTGCCGAAGATCCGTAATAGGTCGTCTTTGTCCCCAGCTTATCTTTGACTTTCGCCATGTCTTCGCTGGTATACTCCGCCTTTTTTCTTGTGACTTTCAGAGGTACTTTGAAGCTTTCCGCCTCAACCTGCTTTTTGTATGCCTTAAACGTACTCTTTTTGTCCAGCGCATACCCTGTCTTTTCTTTAATGATGACAAACTTTCCATTCTTTCTCTTTAAAGATGCATTTTTAGGCTCTGAGAGAATCTTTTTCGCGGCAGAATCCAGTTCCTTGTCAAATGTCTTCTGGTCGTATCTGCGCTCGGTCTTTACGACTGTCCTGTCCTTCTTTACCTGGGAATAACGGTTTATAATGCTTCCCGAACGTCCCACGTCATAGGCATCTTTTACTGTTTCCTCCACATCCCATGTAACGCCTGTCTTCGAAAGTTTCGTCACTGCTTTCTTGCCGTCCACATAAAATGTAATATCTTTTGCCTGTTCCTTCTGTATATAATCTTCAATCTCTTTTTTTGCTTCTTCTTTCGTCATTCCTCCAAGGGATTTTCCTTCAAATATAACCCCCCGGACTATTTTATTATCTTTGGTAGCCCCTTTTACCGTCTGACTGATATATACAAATACACCAATGCAGATTACGGCTAAAATCCCGGCAGCAATGCCGGCTTTCATTCTTTTTGACATACCTATCCTTCCTAAAATGTTCGCGTCTGCAAAATTGTTGTCCTTATTATACCATTAAATAACCGGCCACTGTCGTGCCGACCATTACAATCACCAAAAGGATTGCTATGATCCCGGCGATCATTCTTTTCTTTTTCATCGCATCACCCCATATTTTGAAATAATCTCGTCTATTGTCTTGGAAGCTTCACTCATTGTCAGTCCGTCTATGCTGCCGTTATCCTCTATTTTATGATATTTCCTCAGTTCATTCAAGTACCGTTTTTGCTTTGCCGTGATCATCTGGAGTTTTTTGGGACGGTACTGAAGCGGTTCCGGAACAAAGACCTTCTGGTCCTCTCCGAATTCTCTCTTCATGGACTCAAATACGACTGCTGTTGCCAGTGCATCGTCATAGGCCCTGTGAGCCGCCTGATTGACATAGTGATAATGCTCACAGAGGCTCGAAAGCTTTTTGCTCTCCAGACCGCGAAGCAGCAGTCGGGCGGCCCTGAGGGTATCAACCCCTTCTTTTTCAAAAGCATAATGGAATCTCTTTGCCGCAGTCTTCATGAACCGGTAGTCAAACATCAGATTATGTCCCAGCACCGGATAACCCTCGCTGAATGCGAGGAAGCCCTCCACGCCTTCGCGCATGGGGATTCCGCCGTCCAGCATCTTCCTGGTAATCCCTGTCAGCCGGATAATAAAATCCGACACTTCCCGTTCCGGATAGATAATGCAGTTGTATTTTCCGGCAATCTTACCATTTTTGACCTTCACCGCACCGATCTCGATCACCTGATCTTCCTCCACGGAAAGTCCTGTGGTTTCCAAATCAAAGGCAACGTACTCTTTCATAGGCTATACCTCACATGACGGGCAGACACTCTTAAGGGTACATTCTCCGCATTTCGGCCGTCTGGCGATACAGATGTTTCTTCCGTGGGTAATGATCTGGATATTGTAGAGAATCCACTGCTCTTTCGGCAGCACCTTCATCAAATCATACTCAATCTTCACCGGATCATCGTTCTTCGTCAGATATAATTTTTTGGAGATCCTTTTTACATGGGTATCCACCACGATGCTCGGCTCATGAAAGATATTTCCCCGGATCACATTGGCGGTCTTTCTTCCCACTCCGTCCAGAGCCGTCAGTTCCTCAATGCTCTCCGGCACTTCTCCTCCGTGCCGCTCTATGATCTGACCTGCGGCTCCGATGATGTTTTTTGCTTTATTTTTATAAAATCCTGTGGAATAAATATCTCTCTCCAGTTCTTTGATATCTGCCCGGGCAAATGCCTCCAAACTCGTATATTTTTTAAACAGCTTTTCTGTTACGATATTGACTCTGGCATCTGTACACTGTGCGCTGAGCATCGTCGCGATCAGAAGCTGCCATGCATTTTCATGGTTTAAATAACATTTGTATTCTGTCGTATAAGTCTCGTTCAGAATATCACAGATTTTTCTCACTCGTTCCTTTGTTACTCTTTTGGATACTTTCGCCATAGGTTTCTGCTCCTTATGAGTTTCCTCCGATAGTTTCTTCTGACCGGTATCGGTCATGCAGCGTGAGGATCGTTTTCCTCAGTTCACTGTTCAGCTGTTCTTTTGTGACTCTCCATTCCCAGTTGTCCCCCACAGTGGAAGGCGTATTGATTCTGGCCCGGCTCCCGAGTCCCAGGTAATCCTGAAGCGGAATGATCACCGTATTTCCCCTGCTCTCAAGAGCCAGAGAAATCAGATCCAGGTTCACCTCTCCGGTGCGCACGATCGTGCTGTGGTCTAAATAGTGATGCAGGAAATTCTTATCTGCCTCCGGCATGTCTCCATACCACCCAAGGACCGTATCGTTGTCATGGGTGCCTGTATAAACCACACAGTTTTCTTCATATTTATGCGGCAGATACGCACTGTCATCCCATGCCCCAAAGGCAAATTCCAGTATCTTCATTCCCGGATAGCCGATCTCCTTTTGCAGCTCTCTCACAGAATCTGTGAGAAAACCGAGATCCTCCGCAATGATCTTCACATCCCCAAGCCTCTCTTTCAATGTCTTGAAAAAATCTAGGCCCGGCCCTTTTTCCCAGTTGCCGCCTGCTGCTGTCTCGGCATCTGCCGGAATGACAAAGTATTCGTCAAAGCCCCGGAAATGGTCCAGTCTCAGCACATCATACAATAGGAAATTGTGGCTTAACCGCTTCAGCCACCAGTCAAATCCTGTACTTCTGTGATAGTCCCAGTCATAGACAGGATTTGACCAGAGCTGGCCGTTTTCTGCAAAGGCATCCGGCGGGCATCCTCCCTGGACTCTCGGCTCTCCCTGTTCGTCCAGCTGAAACATTTGCGGATGTGCCTGAAAATCGGCACCTTCCTTTGCCACATAGAACGGCAGGTCGCCAATGATACTGATGCCGTTTGCATTGGCGTACTGTTTCAGCTTCAGCCACTGGCTCAAAAATTTGTACTGGACAAAGCAAAAATACTCTCTCCCTTTTCCCGGCTGTTTTAAATCCATATATCTGCAGAAATCATCCAGCCACTCTTTATGGACATGTTTGAAATCTTCGTAGTCTTTTCCTCCCCGGAACCGGCTGTATGCGATCCAAAGCAGGATCTCCCTGGACATAAAGACTCTGTCGTAGTCTACTTTGTCCTCGCCGTCGGCAAAGTCCCAGCTGTCACATTCCTCAGGAGTCAGGAGGCCTTCTGCCTGGAGCTGCTTTAAGTCAATATATAAGACGCTTCCCGCAAAGCTTGAATAGGATAAATATGGAGAATTCCCTTCCCCGATCGTACCCAAAGGCAGGATCTGCCAGTAAGACTGGCCTGTTGATTTCAGAAAGTCTACAAACTGGTAGGCTTCTTTAGAAAAGCACCCGATGCCGTACGAAGACGGCAGGCTGAAGATAGGCAGCAAAATACCACAAGATTTCATTCATTACTCCTTATAACTACTGATGAGGGTTTCATCATCTGATTAACAGTTTTCGTATCCCTCATTATATCATGATTTCCTGTGGTTGTTTGCTTAAAATAACGTACATCGTACTATTTTTGATGATTTTTTATAATACTGCGGATCGTTTTATACAAAAACGGCTTTAATTGCTCCAATGTAACGGGCTGTCCGAACAGAATCGCATTGTAACAGCTTCCGGAAATCAATTCCACGATCAGGTAGATCATTGTTTCCGGCTCCTCAAATTCCCTTCCGGATTCCTTCATCAGATTCATATAAGCTTCATATATATTTTCATAGTCTCCGTCCATTGGTTCATTGATCGCATTTTTAAAGATGCCCCATCCCAGATGTTTGGAGATCAGTTTCAGGAGCGTGGGATTCCGGTACAGCTGATCAATAATATTATCTGCCAAAAACACGATCTTGTCTTCAAACAGCCGGATCTTTGCTCTCTCCAGATCCCTGTAAGCCTTTTTAAAAATCAGTCCGGCCCGGTGTGCGATCAGCTTATACCGGATATCGGTCTTATCCTTAAAATAAAGATAAAATGTCCCCTTGGCGACCCCTGCCTGACTCACGATATCCGAGATCGATGTCTTCTGATAACCATTTTGTGTAAAAAGGTGATATGCCGTGTCAAGAAGCGCTGTTTTCTTTCTCTTTTTATTTTCTTCTACTTTACTCATTGGCTTGTATCCCCCTTTTGCTTATGCCTTCTTATAACATAATTATACTTTAAACTGACTATAAGTCAATATTTTTCAAAAACCGAAAGATTATTCTGGATAATTATTGACTTTTAGTCATTTCTATAGTATACCATTAATAAGAAAAATGACTTTTGGTCATTCATTTAGGAGGACTGATTATGATTAAATTTGGAAAATGGATCGCAAAGCATCGGAAATTGATCGTTCTGCTTTCCGTTCTGCTGTTGATCCCATCACTGATCGGCATTTCCAAAACCAGGATCAACTATGACATCCTGAGCTATCTCCCCAATTCACTGGAGACAGTCAAGGGTCAGGACATCATGGTAGATGAATTTGGAACCGGGGCTTTCTCCATGGTCGTCGTGGAAGACGCCAAGGTAAAAGACGTCCAGAAGATCAAACACAAAATTGAAAAAGTAGACCATGTAAAAAAGGTTCTCTGGTACGACGACCTGGCAGACACCACTTTTCCAAAGGAAATGCTGCCGGAAAAAATCCGGAATGTTTTCTTTAACAAGAATGCGACGATGATGATCGCCCTGTTTGACAACACCACGTCATCCGACGAAACGATGGAAGCGGTCAGCCAGATGCGCCACGTAGTAGGCAAACAGTGTTTTATCAGCGGCATGTCCGGAATTGTCACGGATATTAAAAACCTGGCACTGGAAGAGATGCCAATCTATGTGGTAATCGCTGCGGCGATGTCTCTGCTCGTGCTGTGCCTCACGATGGAATCCCTGCTGACGCCGGTTCTGTTTCTGGCAAGCATCGGCATCGCGATCTTATATAACCTTGGAAGCAACATCTTCCTCGGGGAGATCTCATACATAACGAAAGCACTGACGGCGATCCTTCAGCTGGGGGTGACGATGGATTATTCCATCTTCCTGCTCCACAGCTATGAAGATAACAAGGTACGGTTTGACAATGATAAGCAAAGAGCCATGGCTCATGCGGTTTCCAACACCTTTAAGTCAGTTGCGGGCAGTTCCGTTACGACGATTGCAGGTTTTGCCGCACTTTGTTTTATGACCTTTGCCCTCGGCATGAACATCGGTATTGTCATGGCCAAAGGTGTGGTCATCGGTGTTGTCTGCTGTGTAACGCTTCTGCCGTCCCTGATCCTGATCTTTGATAAATGGATTGACAAGACGACACACAAGTCCATCATCCCGGACCTGTCCAATGCCTCCCACTTTATCACGAAGCATTACAAAGCAGCGGTTTTGATCTTTCTGATCCTTTTGTTTCCTGCCGTTTACGGAAATAACAACACACAGATCTACTATAACATTGATAAATCACTGCCCCAGTCTCTTCCGAGCAACGTTGCAAATAAGAAACTGAGCGACGATTTTCATATGAGCAATATCCATATGGTCATGCTAAAATCCGGCATGTCTGCAAAGGAAAAGTCTCAGATGCAGAAAAAGATCGAACAGGTAGACGGAGTCAAATGGGTCCTGGGCATGGATTCCGTGGTAGGTTCCGCAGTCCCGACCGATATGATCCCGGGCACAGTGAGTGAGAATCTGATCAGCCCCCATTATGAGATGGAGTTCATCTGTTCTGACTACAAAACAGCAACCGATCAGGTCAACCGGCAGATCGCCAGGATCAATACCATCGTAAAAAGTTACAGCAAAGAATCTATGGTGATCGGGGAAGCTCCCCTTACAAAAGATCTTGCCGATGTGACAAATGTGGATCTCCGCAATGTCAACATCGCATCGATCGCAGCCATTTTTATCATTATTATGATCGTATTTAAATCGGCATCTCTTCCGGTTATTCTGGTAGCCGTCATTGAATTTGCCATCTGTGTCAATATGGCGATCCCATATTATACGGGAGAGGAACTGCCCTTCGTGGCAAGCATTGTCATAGGCACCATTCAGCTGGGTGCAACCGTCGATTATGCGATCCTTATGACCAGCCGCTATCAGAAAGAACGCATCCGTGGGAATACCAAACGAAAATCCATCCGCATCGCCCATGAGACATCCATGCTTTCTATTATTACAAGCGGACTCAGCTTTTTTGCAGCAACGTTCGGAGTAGCGCTTTACTCCAAGATCGATATGATCAGTTCTATCTGCACTCTGCTCGCCAGAGGAGCCGTCATCAGTACGGTCAGCGTTGTGTGCATCCTTCCGGCGATGTTTATGATATTTGATAAATTGATTTGCAGGACAACATTTGGCATGGGCCATATTCAGGAAATAAAGGAGGACTAAACATGAGGAAAAAGACATTGAGCAAGGCTTTGGCTATGGCAGCTTCACTGGTTTTGTGCGCTTCAATGGCCGCAGCTCCAGTATATGCGGCTGATTCCCAGGAAAAAGAGGAAACTGTCTATGTAAAAGCAGACGCTGAAGGCAATACACAGACGGTCATTGTCAGCGACTGGCTGAAAAACAAAAAGAAATCGGCAAAAATCAAAGATGCTACCGATTTAAATGACATTGAAAATGTGAAAGGCGACGAGACTTTTCAGAAGGGCAGCAAACACAGCATCACCTGGGACGCCAACGGCAATGACATCTATTATCAGGGAAAGACTGACAAAGAACTTCCGGTCTCCATGCAGGTGACTTATTACCTGGACGGCAAAGAAATCAGCCCGAAGGATTTGGTAGGAAAGAGCGGAAAAGTTCGGGTACGCTATGAGTTTACAAACCATGATGTACATAACGGGATCTATACGCCGTTTACCATGATCACCGCTGTTATTCTGCCCACAGAGCATTTCTCAAACGTAAAAATGGAAAACGCCAGGGATATTTCCGACGGCAGCAAACACATTCTCATGGGCGTAGCCTTCCCCGGACTGTCTGACAGCCTGAAGCTAAAAGACAGTGCCATCGGCCAAAAATTTGATATTCCGGATTCCTTTGAATTCACCGCGGATGTGAAGGACTTCCAGATGACAGTGACCGCAACCGTGGCTTCTGCCGACACTCTCTCAGAGTTCGGCCTGGATAAAGTTGATACGATTGATGAACTGAATGATTCTCTGACCACCCTCTCCAATGCCTCAGAGAAACTGGTAAACGGTTCCGGGGAACTGCTCTCAGGAGTTAAGGAGCTGAGGGATGCTTCCAAAACTCTGAAAAACGGCACCGCAGTCCTCAACAAGAAAACCAAAGAACTGTCCAAAGGCTTAAATACTCTGGATGATAAAAAGGATGATCTTATTTCCGGTGCCAAAAAGCTCAGCAAAGGCACCAAGGATCTAAAGGCAGGGACCAGCGAACTGGAGAAGAAAACAAAGTCTCTTCCATCTATGATGAAGGAGCTCGCCTCCGGACTGGAAAACATAAAGTCTCTGACCGGCAGCCTTCCGAGCCGGCAAAAACTTCAGGAGCTTGCTTCCGGACTGGACTCCATTACTTCCTCTTTTGAAACTATCAAAAGCGCCAACATCCAGTACAGCCAGGCACTTCAGGGACAGATCGACAGCCTCACCGCTATGCTCGGCAGAGGAACAGTTTCTGATTCCGCTGATGTTGGTGATATTAGAACAGCAATTGGAACCATGCAGGCCATCCAGGGCAAAATGAAGGATGAGAATGATACCATCGACCAGCAGAGCAAGGCTTTATCCTCTTCCTTAGCTCCCGCAAAGGCATTGATCCAGAAACTGAGCGATCCGTCCACTCAGGCATCCTTTAAAAAATTAAACAGCCTGGACACCAGAGAACTGACCACTGCTGCATCCAGCCTCCGTTCGGCGGCAGTGAAACTGAATAAAGGCGCCGGAGATCTCTCATCCGGACAGAGTGATCTGGTATCCGGAACAAACCAGCTCGGACAGGGAATCCACACTGCAGCATCCGGCGGCAAAAAGTTAAGCTCTGCGACCGGCACGCTGGCATCCGGCGGCAGCAAACTTTCCTCCGGCACAGACGCATTGTACACAGGTGCCGACACGCTCAATACGGGCCTGATTCAGTTTAACCAGGACGGCATCCAGCGTCTGGTAAACATCATGGACCATGACGTCCAAAATACTCTGGACCGGATCAATGACACGGTAAAACAGGGAGATAAATACCAGACT
Organism: Anaerostipes hominis (ex Lee et al. 2021); assembly: GCF_002270485.1. Classification (GTDB taxonomy): domain Bacteria; phylum Bacillota; class Clostridia; order Lachnospirales; family Lachnospiraceae; genus Anaerostipes; species Anaerostipes hominis. The sequence goes on from NZ_NQOG01000031.1 coordinate 23,788, forward strand.
TTCACCAAAAAAGCAAAAGGCACAAAAGGCAGTGTCAAATTTATGATCGAGACAGAAGAAATTGAATAAAAAAGTAATCCACGGAATGGTTTTAATACCAATTCCGTGGATCTTTTTATGCTTCCGCCTTTTGTAATTCCAGTTCTTTTTCTCTTTCCTTTAATTCTTTTGCTATCTTTATAAACAGCAGAAATGAAACACCCAGTGACGCCAAATCCGCCACAGGCTGGGCAAATATGATCCCCTCAAGTCCAAACAAATAATTTGTGACCAGCAGGACCGGGAAGAATACAAGCCCCTGCCGGCTCAGCGACAGGATCAGGGACGGTATTGCTTTTCCCATCGCCTGGAACCCAAACATAAAGACGAACATAATGCCGATGACCGGGCCGGAGATCATTAAGACTCTCAGCATCCTCACACCATGGGCTACCACCGATCCGTCATTGATAAATGCCTGGATGATCGGCTCCGTAAACAACAGATAGAGCAGCGACAGAACCGTTCCCATGATCACATTGCATGCCATGGAAAACTTCATGGTCTTTTTCATTTTCTCCAGATTGCCTGCTCCGTAGCAGTATCCGATCAGAGGCGCAACACCGGAACCCAGTCCAATCTGCACCAGGATAACCAGCATATTTGCCTTCATGGCCACACCCATGGCCGCCACCGGAATATCGCCGTAGGATGCCAGAAAATTATTCAAAATAATATTTGCAGTGCTCATCAGGATATTATTGATTGATGCGGGAATCCCGATGGCAAATACACCGGACAGGATTTTTTCTTTTGCCGTAAAGTGCTTCGGTGAGATTGAAAGCCCTGTCTTCATCTTCGCAAAAAAGAACAGATAAAACACCACGGTACAAATATTTCCGATGATGGTTGCGATGGCCGCTCCCGCGACTCCCATGTTCATGCCGAGTATCATCACCGGGTCCAGCACGATATTAACGATAGTACCGATCATCATTCCGATCATTGAAACCTTCGCAGCTCCCTCTCCTCTGACCACATTGTTAAAGGCCATGGAGATTACGACAAATACAGCTCCCAGACCGATATAGGTCAGATAGCTCCGTGCATATTCTTCTGTGTTGGGGCTGCATCCGATAAGTTTCAGAATGACCGGCATCCCTCCCAGAAAGACGATCATCATAATGACACCGGCTATAATACTTCCGTAAAAACAAAAACTGCTGATCTTCTTTACCTTTTCCATCTCTCCCTCTCCAAGCATCCTGGAGATATAGGAACATCCCCCGATGCCAAAAATGTTTCCTACCGCCATGAGCAGCATAAACACCGGTGTCGTCAGAGACACTGCCGCAACCTGGTTCGGGTCTCCGGTCTGTCCCACAAAAAAGGTATCGGCCATATTATAAAAAATAGTTACCAACATACTCAGCACTGTGGGCAGGGCCAGCGTGGCCACTGCCTTTGGCACCGGATATGATTCAAATACTTTATTATCCATTTGTTTCTTCCTCCTTTTATCGTAAATGCAGCCAGCTACATGATAGAATATAATAGAGTTTCTTTTATGAAACTCTCCTCCTGGAGTCATGACCGCCCGTAAAACGGGCGGCTTGTTCTGAGGCTATAAGCCTCTGTTACCGGCCAGCGCCTAAAGACGCTGGCTTTCACTTTGTTCAAGCCTTAACGCCCTTGACTCGTCGCTGCCCTTG